>NZ_UUIS01000040.1 GCF_900589395.1 Pseudomonas viridiflava | reverse complement strand
ATGCCGCGCAGCCTGGACATGGTGGTCGGGCTGCTGGCGATCCTCAAGGCCGGCGGTGCCTACGTGCCGCTGGACCCGGAGTACCCGCCAGAGCGCCTGGACTACATGATCCAGGACAGCGGCATGCAATTGTTGCTGGGAACACGGGCGGTGCTGGAGCACCTGCCGTCGCTGGCCGGTGTCGAGGTGCTGGCGCTTGACGCGGATGCCGATTGGCTGGCCGGCTACAGCGAAGCGGACCCCGAGGTGGACATGAGTGCGTCCAGCCTGGCCTATGTGATCTACACCTCCGGTTCCACCGGCCGGCCCAAGGGCGCGCTGCTGACCCACCACAATGTGGTGCGTCTGTTCGAATCTACCCAGGGCTGGTATCAGTTCGGTGCCGATGACACCTGGACGTTGTTTCATTCCTATGCCTTCGATTTTTCGGTCTGGGAAATGTTCGGTGCGCTCATCCATGGCGGCCGGCTGCTGATCGTGCCGCACGACACCTGTCGTACACCCGACGCTTTCTACCGGTTACTGTGCCGTGAAGGTGTCACGGTGCTGAACCAGACGCCCTCGGCCTTCAGCCAGCTGGTCGCACTGCTGGCACGCCCGGATCAACGCCCGGTGCATGCCTTGCGGTATGTGATCTTCGGTGGCGAGGCGCTTGACCTGGCGACCTTGCGGCCTTGGCTCGAACGGTATGGCGACCAGTCGCCACGACTGGTCAACATGTATGGCATCACCGAGACCACGGTCCATGTCAGCTACCGTCCGGTGCGGTTGAGCGATCTTGACAGCGCCGGCACCAGTCCCATCGGAAAGGTCATACCGGACCTTTCCTGGTACCTGCTGGACGACAGCCTCAATCCGGTAGCCGGTGCTGTGCAAGGTGAGCTGTACATCGGCCGTGACGGATTGAGCCGTGGTTATCTGCGGCGTCCCGGCCTGACGGCGGAGCGCTTCATTCCAGACCCGTTCGGAGCCGTTGGCGGACGCCTTTATCGCAGCGGCGACCTGGCCTGCCAGGCGATGAGTGGAGAGATGCATTACCGCGCCCGTGCCGATCACCAGGTCAAGATCAGGGGGTTCCGTATAGAGCTGGGCGAAGTTCGCGCGCACCTGCTGGCGTTGCCAGGGGTCGGCGAAGGGACTGTGATGGCCCGCGAGGGCTCCGCCGGGACGGTCCTGGTCGGTTATGTGGTGCCTGCCTCAGGCCGTGGCAGCATTGAGCGGCAACGCGAGTTCATGCACGCGCTCAAGCATCAATTGAGTCAGCGACTGCCCGATTACATGGTGCCAGCCCAGATCGTACTGCTTGACCACATGCCGTTGACCCACAACGGCAAGCTCGACAGCACAGCCTTGCCAGGCCTGGACGCAGCGCTCATGCATGAGACCTATGTCGCGCCGCATACCGACACCCAAAAACGCATCGCGGCCATCTGGGCCGCTGCGCTTGGCGTGGACCAGGTCGGCCTGGCCGACAATTTCTTCGAGCGTGGAGGGCATTCGCTGCTTGTCGCGGTGGTGCAAGGCCAGCTCCAGAGCGAGCTGCACATCAATACGCCTATTGCCTTGCTCTTTCAGTTCCCCCGATTGAGTGATTTTGTCGAGCAGGCAGAACAGTGCGCAACACGTGTGGACGGCGATGCGCTCGACCGTCTGGAAATGATGTTCGAGGAAGTGGAGTCCAACTGATGGAAAAGGCAACAGCACTCAACGTGGTCAAGCGCTTTGTTGCCTTGCCGCTGGACAAGCGCAAGGCGTACTACCAGAAGATGTCCCGGGAAGGACTTTCACTTGGCGACCTGCCTGTTCCGAACCTGTGGCATCCCGACATGCCGCCGCCTGCGCTGTCTCATGCGCAGGAGCGACAGTGGTTCCTCTGGCACATGGACCCCTCCAGCACCGCTTACCACATCACCGCTGCCTTGCGGTTGCGCGGTGCGCTGGATATCGACGCCTTGCAGTGCAGCTTCACGCGATTGATACAACGCCATGCCTGCCTGCGGACACGGTTTGCCTATGAGGATGAAACGCTTTTTCAGGACATTCTTGCTGACATGCCATGGGCGTTGCAGACCTGTGTCGATGAACCAGGCAGTGCACCGCAGGCGGTGCGCATCGGGCAATTCATCGAGGCGCAGAATGCCATAGCGTTCGATCTGCAAGCGGGGCCGCTGCTGCGCGCCGCGCTGCTGCAAATGGGCCCGCAGGATCATGTTCTGGTGGTGGTCCAGCACCACATTATTTCTGACGGTGTATCGATGCAGATCATGGTCGATGAACTGATGCAGCTGTATGCCGGCTACCGCCAGGGCCAGGAGGTCGTGCTTGAGCCGCTGCCGATTCACTATGCCGATTACGCCATCTGGCAGCGTAGCTGGATGGAGGCCGGGGAAAAGCAGCGTCAACTCGATTACTGGACCGGGCAACTGGGCGCTGAGCAACCTGTGCTGGCATTGCCTCACGATTTTCCTCGCCCTCAGGTTTTCAGCTACCGCGGTGCGCAAGTCGATGTGAATGTGGGCCCTGCGCTGGCGCAGGCCCTGGCCAGGCTGGCCACCACGCAAGGGGTGACGCTGTTCATGCTGCTGCTGGCCTCGTTCCAGGTGTTGCTGCATCGCTACAGCGGTCAGTCGGTCATCCATGTGGGCGTACCTGTTGCCAATCGCAACCGTAGAGAGACCAAGAAACTGGTGGGTTTCTTCGTCAATACGCAAGTGATCAAGGGCGAGGTCGACAGCCTGGCAACCTTCGACCAATTCCTGCGCCAGATCAAACGCAATGCCCTGGATGCCCAGACCTTCCAGGACCTGCCTTTCGAACACTTGGTAGACGCGTTGCAGCCAGAGCGCAGCCTGAGCCATAACCCGATCTTCCAGGTCATGTTCAGTCATCAGGTGGCCCAGCCCCACACCACCGGATCGTTGGCGCTTGCCGGGTTGACTGTCGAACCGGTGAGGCTCACCAACCGCAGCGCCCAGTTCGACCTGACGCTCGACGTCTTCGAGTCGTCCACCGGACTGTCAGCAAGCCTGACCTATGCACAGGACCTGTTCGAGCCGGCGACCGTCGCGCGCATGGGTGAGCACTGGGTCAACCTGTTGCAGGCCATCGTCGCCGACCCCGCACAGCGCATTGCCGACCTGCCGCTGCTGAGCCGCCAGGAGCGCGAGCGTACCGTGCAGGCCTGGAACGCCACGGCGGTGGAATACCCGCGCACGGTCTGCCTGCACCAGCTGATCGAAGCGCAGGTGCGGCGAGCCCCGCAGGCGGTGGCCTTGACCTTCGAGGGCCGGCACCTGAGCTACGGCGAATTGAACGCCCGGGC
>NZ_UUIS01000044.1 GCF_900589395.1 Pseudomonas viridiflava | reverse complement strand
AACGCCTACCGACGGCGACATCGGTTGAAGACTACGAAGCCTTGCTGCCGTGGAACTGCTCACCTGCATCGCCTAGCTGAGCGCGCCACCCATATTGAGCACGGTGGGGTTTATGGAGCGCTTACGATGTTTCATGGTCGAGACGGTAGTAGGACGACAACGACGGCTGGGTGTCGAGGTCAATCAGCAGGGTTCAGATGTTTGCGTCGGCACAGAACGCGCCCAGATTGGCGGTGACCGTGGTTTTGAACGGTCCGCCGTTGATTGAAACGATGGCGATGCGCCTTTGCAAGCGGGCATAAAAAAGGCCTTGCACCACTCTCATTCCGAGGACCAAATGACGTACACGCTGTCATTTGGTCTCATTGTCGGCGAAAGCTGCGCAAGACCTTGATTTACATCTAAAAATTCTGGCTCCACGACCTGGACTCGAACCAGGGACCCAGTGATTAACAGTCACTTGCTCTACCAACTGAGCTATCGCGGAATGAGGGCTATCTTACTGATTTAAATGAGGTAGTCAAGCGCCACCACTGAAAAATACCGAAAAAAATTCAGGCGAATCAAAGACCTCGGGTTTCATCGCCCCTGGCAGGTGGCGTAGTGTGTTCAAGGCCGTTTTTCCAATCCATCACAGTGAGGTGAGTTCATGTCACAGGGTCATCGTCTTGAATCCTTGTTTCCCGAGGCCGACCAGATTCCCGAAGCCTGGCGCCCGGGCCCTGCCATCGAGCAGCGCGAGTACCTGGTCGATGGTCGCCTGCAATCCTGGCCAGGCCCCTTGGCGCCGGTGCGCAGCCCGATCAGCCTGCGCCACGGTGACACCCTGGAGCCGGTGGTGTTGGGCAGTACGCCGCTGATGGATGCCGACACCGCGATGACTGCCCTGGACGCGGCGGTGCGCGCCTATGACCGAGGCCAGGGCGCCTGGCCGACGCTGCGGGTGGTCGAGCGTATTCAGCATGTCGAAACCTTCCTCAAGCGTATGCGCGAGCAACGCGAGGCGGTGGTCAAGCTGTTGATGTGGGAAATCGGCAAGAACCTCAAGGACTCGGAAAAGGAGTTTGATCGCACCTGTGACTACATCGTCGACACCATCAACGCGCTCAAGGAGCTGGATCGGCGCTCCAGCCGCTTCGAGCTGGAACAAGACACCCTGGGGCAGATCCGTCGCGTGCCGCTGGGCGTCACCTTGTGCATGGGGCCGTACAACTACCCGCTCAACGAAACGTTCACTACGCTGATTCCGGCACTCATCATGGGCAACACCGTGGTGTTCAAGCCGGCCAAGTTCGGCGTGCTGCTGATCCGGCCGTTGCTCGAAGCCTTCCGCGACAGCTTTCCGGCCGGCGTGATCAACGTCATCTACGGCCGCGGCCGCGAGACGGTCAGCGCCCTGATGGCCACCGGCAAGATTGATGTGTTTGCCTTCATCGGCACCAACAAGGCTGCCAGCGACCTGAAAAAGCTGCACCCTCGTCCGCACCGCCTGCGCGCCGCCCTGGGGCTGGATGCCAAGAACCCAGGCATCGTGCTGCCGGATGTCGATCTGGACAATGCCGTCAGCGAGTCGGTCACCGGCGCCCTGTCGTTCAATGGCCAGCGCTGCACGGCGCTGAAGATCCTGTTCGTGCATGAGGATGTGGTCGAGCCGTTCCTGGAAAAATTCCAGGCCCGGTTGGCCCAGCTCAAGCCCGGCATGCCGTGGGAGCCAGGGGTGTCGCTGACGCCGCTGCCGGAACCGGGCAAGACCGATTACCTGCAAGGTCTGGTGGCCGACGCGGTGGAAAAAGGCGCCCGGGTGGTCAACGAAGGCGGCGGCGAGGTGCTGGAGAACTTCTTCTACCCAGCCGTGCTGTATCCGGTGACCGCCGACATGCGTGTTTACCACGAGGAGCAGTTCGGCCCTGTGGTGCCGGTGGTGGCCTACCGCGACCTGCAGACGGTGATCGACTACGTACTCGACTCCGACTTCGGCCAGCAACTGAGTATCTTCGGCAACGACTCGGCGCAAGTGGGCCGGCTGGTAGACGCCTTCGCCAATCAGGTCGGACGCATCAATATCAATGCCCAGTGCCAGCGTGGCCCGGACCAGTATCCGTTCAACGGACGCAAGAACTCAGCCGAAGGCACCCTTTCGGTCCACGATGCGTTACGGGTGTTTTCGATCCGGACCCTGGTGGCCACCAAATTCCAGGAAGGCAACAAGACGCTGATCAGCGAGATCATTCGTAATCGTGAATCGAGCTTTTTGACGACTGATTATATTTTCTGAGTGGGACGGCAACACCGACGCCCGGCGGATGGGCGCCGGTGTTGTCGGTCAGAACCCGTAGAGCTGCGCCGGATTGTCCACCAGGATCTGCTTGATCAGCGCATCATCGTTATCGGCCCAGCCGAAGAGCATTTCCAGCAGGTCTGCATCATTGGGCATCGGCACCGGAATGCACGGGTGCGGCCAGTCACTGGCCCACAGCACCCGCTGTGGATTGGCGGCAACCAGTGCCCTGGCGTACGGGGTCACATCATCGTAGGGCTGGTCGTTGCAGGCCGTGAAGCGATAAGCCCCGGAAAGCTTCACCCAGGCGCGCCCCTCCTTCAACAAGCGCACAAGGTCCATGAAGCCCGGATGCTCAAGCCCGGTGCTGGTCGGCATATGACCCATATGATCGATCACCACATCGACCGGCAGGCTTTTCACGGTTTCATACAGGTCGGCGAACTCGGTGATGTCGATCAGCAGTTGCAGATGCCAGCCGAGCACGGCCACCTTTTCAGCCAGGGCGGCGACATCCGACACCTCCACGCCGCTCTTGAAGATCAGGTTCACCCGCACGCCCCGCACGCCCAGGCGATGCATGTCCCACAGCGCATCCAGGTCGGCATCGGCGTCGATGACCACCACGCCACGAAAATCGCTGCCCGCCTCTTTCAATGCGGCCAGGGTCGTAGTGTTATCCGCGCCGTAGACGCTTGGCTGCACAATCACGCCGCGGCTCAGGCCCAGCGTTTCTTGCACCTTGCGGAAGGCCTGCAGCGAGGCTGGCGGTGGCGTATAGGAGCGATGGGGCGTGAAGGCCTGGCCCTGCTCATCACCGAACACATGGAAATGACAATCACACGCCCCGGCCGGCAACGCCCTGGCCAGCGCACGCGGCGCAGGATCAGGACCAGGACAAGGCGGCGCATAGGTTTCGCCCAGCGAACTCATGCGCGTCACCTCCCAGCCTTGCAAGCCCCGCAAGCCGTTGCGCTCGGCCGAGTTGATGATCTGCTGCCATGTCGTACGCCGCGCAAGGTCAGGATCGCCCAGCTTGATGGCATCGAAAATCGCCTGATGCTCGGCCAGCAACACCTCCCCCAGCTCACTGGTGCTGACCAGGCGCCGCTCGAGCGAGGCGGCCTCGAACACGTGACCGCACAAAAAGATGACGAAGTTGCGGAAGTACTCGTTGCCGGTCGCCTCGGCAATGGCGCGCTTGAATTGCAGGCTGTGCTCGACAATGGACCCGGCGTCATTGATGCCGGCGCGCAGAGTGTCCAGGGCAGCGGCAATACTGGCCAGTTGGGTGAGCGAACGTCGCCTGGCAGCCATGCTCGCCGCGGCGACTTCCAGGTCCAGGCGCAACTCGTACAGTTGACGCAGCTTGGAGGTGTCGCCCAGGTCTTCCTGGGTGATACGAAACGTGCTCTGGCTCGATTGCGTGGCGACAAAGGCACCCAGCCCCTGACGACTGATCACCAGCCCTGAGGACTTGAGCCGGGCCACCGCTTCACGCACGACATTGCGGCTGACTGCAAAGGATTCGGCCAGCCGGGTCTCGGTCGGGATACGGTCACCGGGGCGCAATCGACCGTCGCGAATCTCACCTTCCAGGTAACGGGATATCTCGATTGAAAAATGATCGCGTCGGCCAATCGCTTTTATAGTCATGCTGCTCTGTCATCGAAAGTCGGGGCGCCCGTTGCCGACCCCGGGCGCCAGACGCCCACGGATCGTACGATGCGTGGGCGTTACTTTAACAAACAGCCGTGCGATCAGTGCAACTGCTTGCCCTTGGTCTCCGGCAGGAAACAGGTGACCAGCAACACCAGGCAGTACGCGCCGCCGGCAAACATCGCGATGGCCGTGCCCAGGCTGTACTTGGCACTGATGTAGCCTACCAGCCCCGGGAACAGGGCACCGACGGCCCGGCCGAAGTTATAGGAAAACGCCTGGCCGTTGGCCCGCACCGCCGAGGGGTACAATTCGGTCAGAAAGGCGCCCATGCCGCTGTAGATACCCGATGCAGTAAAGCCAAGCGGAAAGCCCAGGATCAGCATTTGTGTATTGGTCAGTTCCAGCTGCATGTAGCAGAACACGCTGATGGCCGACAGCACCGCGAAAATGATGAAATTCGGACGCCGTCCCAGGCGGTCGGCCAGGAAGGCTCCGCACACGTAGCCGCAGAACGACCCCAGGATCACCACCATCAGGTAGCTGCCCGTGCCGAACACCGACAGGCCCTTTTCCAGCTTCAGGTAGGTCGGCAGCCACGTGGTAATGGCGTAATAGCCGCCCTGCACGCCCATGCACAACAGCGCCGACAGCAAGGTGATGCGCAGCAGCGACGGCGAGAAGATATGCCAGAACGGCACCGACTCACCTGACTCGCGCTGCTGCTTGCGGGTGTGCTGGAAGACTTCCGGCTCCGGCACGTATTTGCGGATATATAGCACCAGCAGCGCCGGCACGACACCGATCCAGAACAACGAACGCCATGCCAGGTCTTCGGGCAACACGCTGAACGCCACGGTATAGAGCAACGCCGCGCCACCCCAGCCGACGGCCCAGCCGCTCTGCACGATGCCCACGGCCTTGCCGCGATGCTGGGCACGCACCATCTCGCCGATCAGCACCGAACCCACGGCCCACTCGCCGCCGAACCCCAGCCCCTGCAAGGCACGAAGGACAAACAGTTGCTCGAAGTTCTGCGCGAAACCGATCAGCACCGTGCAGATCGAAAACCACAGGATGCTGATCTGCAGCAGACGCACCCGCCCGTAGCGGTCGGCCAGGATGCCCGCGCCCCAGCCACCCACCGCCGAGAACAGCAAGGTCACGGTACTCAACAGCCCGACCGAGCCCTTGTCGATGTTCCACAAGGTCATCAACGAAGCGATGACAAAGGTAAACACCATGAAGTCCAGGGCATCCAGTGCCCACCCGCCGAAAGCGGAATAGAACGTGCGTCTTTCAACCGTACTCAGTTCGCTGAACCAACTCATTATTATTCTCCGCGCCGTCCGCACGTCATTGGCGTACAGCCACTTTTGTTGTTATCGAAAGTCGTAAAGGGCAGCCGGGTTATCGACCAGGATTTGCCTGCGCTGATGCTCGCCGGGCGCCCACAACGGCAACCGGTTCAGCAAGGCACCGGTGTCAGGTGTGCGTTGCAGTGCCACGTGGGGCCAGTCACTGCCCCATACCATTCGCTCCGGCGCCGTCTCGATCAGGGCCTGAGCCAATGCATCGGTGTCGGCATAGTCGGGCGGCGAATCGCTCAGCCGGTAAATGCCCGACAACTTGACCCACCAGCCCCGCTCGGCCACGTTGCGCCGTAACAACTCGAAGCCCGGTTCCTGAACACCACGATGGGCCGGAAAATGCCCCATGTGATCAATGACCACCGGGCACGGCAACCTGGCCATGCGCGCCTGCAACGCTTCGAGCTGCCGCACGTCGATCAGAAACTGCACATGCCAGCCCAGCTCGGCGACCCGGGCGGCCAGGCGCTCCATCAGTTCAAGGTTCACTCCGCCGCGGAACAGCACGTTGAAGCGCACCCCGCGCACCCCGCACACATGCATATGTTCCAACATCTGATCGCTGACCTGGTCATCGACCACGGCGACGCCGCGTAGCCGGGCCTGGTGGCGCTCCAGCACCTCCAGCATGTAGCGGTTATCGGTACCGTAGATGCTCGGTTGCACCAGCACCCCGCGCTGCATGCCCATGGCGTGCAGCATTTGCAGGTAAGCCTGTTCTGGCGCAGGTGCAGGGGTGTAGCTGCGATCGGCCACCAGCGGATAGCGGGCGTGGTCGGCACTGATCACGTGGGCATGGGTATCGCATGCACCAGGCAGCAGCTTGAACGAAGGCGCTTTCAACAACGGCCTGGGCGCTGCACACGGTGACGGTGACTCAAGGTGGTCAGGGGGACGAGACATGAATCCTCTCCTGGGCGGCGTGGTGCGCCGGGCGCACTGGGCCGATGTTTTTATAGTTGTTGGTTGTTGGTTGTCCAACAAGTTGAGGCGAATGGTGATTGGCAGATCAAGGAATGTCAATCCCTTGCAAGACGCGCCTCGGCCTGCCCGGCCCCGGCCGTACAACTTGCATCGCACTGCGAATCAGGACTGGGCGCATGCCTGGGTTTCAATGCCAATGCGCCCACCCAGATCATGCGCACGCCATCAATCAATGACCTCGAACAGGGGCCAGGGTCGATGCACTGGCTGACACCCGGTCGCTCAATAACCCTTCGACCTGCGCCGTCAATGCTCGCTGCCCGGCCAGCCGGCCCATCACCCGCTCGACAATTTCCATGCGCGCCACGGCCGCTTCGCGCAGGCTTTGCATCGATTGCAGGGCTTCATCCGACTGCACCAGTCCGCTGCGGGCCGAGGCGCCCAGTTGATCGATACCGCCACGCGCTTCATCAGCGGTGCGCTCCAGGCTTTGCGCGATCTGGTGAATCTGTGCGCTGGAGTCGGTCACACGCCGGGACAAATTGCGCACTTCATCGGCCACCACGGCAAAGCCGCGCCCATGCTCGCCGGCACGAGCGGCCTCGATGGCGGCGTTCAAGGCCAGCAGGTTGGTCTGCCGGGCAATGTCCTGAATGCTGCCCACCAGCGCGCTGATCTGCACTGACTGCCCGCCCAGCTCATCGAACGAATGTGCCAGCTGGCCCATGGACTTATCCAGGTCACCAAGGATCCTGGCCGAGGCCTGGATGCTCTGCGCACTGGCGCTGACCTTGCCGCCCGCCTCACGCGCCATCTGGTTGGCCAGGCGCATGTCCTGTTCGGTGTCGCCGATGGCCAGGGTCAGTTCGGCCAGGCTGCCCTGCAATCGCGGGTCAAGCGGCAGCGGCTCGGGGGCATCGGCTGTCGCGACCCTCTCCGCGATCGGTGACGACACGGGCTCGACCGGAATCTCGACGCGCACCTCCACCGTACGGACCTTGTCGAAGTGATACAGCCACCCCGCCGCCAACAAGGCCAGGATGCCGATGGGCAAGCCGATGGCCAGGGTCTGGGGATACACCGTGATCGTGAGGCAGGCCAACAACGCACCGATCTGGAACAAGGCGGCAACGCGCAAGCGTGGGCTGGATGAATGCATGAAGGTTCTCGTTATTGTTATGGGTCAGTGAAACGCAAAAACGAGCCAGCCTTGAAGGCGGGCTCGCAGGGAGCGCAGCAGCACAACCACCACCGAGGCTCAACCCAGGTCGCCACCGCCGACCGGCAGGGTCACGCCCGTGATGTAGGCGGCTTCATCCGAGGCCAGGAACAGGATCGGTCCGACCTGTTCATCAATGGTGCCGTAGCGCTTCATCGGGCTGCTGTGCAGGGTCTGGTCGACGATCTGCTGATACCAGACCTTCTCGTCCGGGCTCTGCTCGGCGCTGTTGCGCGGGATGCGCCGGGGCGGCGCCTCGGTGCCGCCCGGCGCGGTGGCGTTGACGCGAATGCCTCGCTCGGCATTCTCGAACGCCAGGCAGGCGGTCAGGGCATTTACCCCGCCCTTGGCCGCGCCATAGGGCACCCGATTGATGCTGCGGGTGGCAATCGAGGACACGTTGACGATCGCGCCCTTGCCCTGCTCGATCATCCACGGCAAGGCCGCATGACAGCACCACAGGGTCGGAAACAGCGAGCGTCGCACCTCGGCTTCGATTTCATGCTCGGCATAGTGCTCGAAGGGCTTGGCCCAGATCGTGCCACCGACGTTGTTGATCAGCACGTCCAGGCGCCCGAAGCGCTCGACGGCGGCGGCCATGACCCGGCTGCAGTCGGCGTACTGTTCAAGGTCGGCCGTCAGCGCCAGCACCCATTCATCACCCAGTGCCGCGCTGACTTCAAAAATCAGTTCGGAGCGGTCGACCGCTACCACCTGCGCGCCTTCCTGCACCAGGCGTTCGGCCACGCTGCGGCCGATCCCTTGCGCGGCGCCCGTCACCACCACCACCTTGCCTGCAAATCTCGTACTCATGACAACCTCGCTATAAAACGCTGGGGATCAGGCCGCGCTGGCCGCGAATTTCTCGTAATAGAAGTTACTGGGCGTCAGGCCCTGGTCGCGCATGTAGGCGCTAACCGCCTCGACCATCGGCGGCGGGCCGCACAGGTAGATGTCCACCTCGCCCTCATTGAGGTGAGCCGGCTCGATGTGCTGGGTAACATAGCCCTTGTGCGGATGAGCGCTGTCGGGGCTGGCCACACAGGCGCGCCAGGTGAAGCCGGGAATCCGGGCCGCGAAGGCTTCAAGTTTCTCCAGCGCTACCAGGTCGAAGTCGTGGGTGACCCCGTAGATCAGGTGCACCGGGTGAGCACTGCCCTGCTCGGCGATTCTCTCCAGCATTGCGGTAAACGGTGCCAGGCCTGTGCCGCCGGCCAGCAGCAGCAACGGCCGCTTGATCTCGCGCAGGTAGAAGCTGCCCAGGGGACCGGTCAGGCGAATGGCATCACCGGGCTTGGCCACCTCGGTCAGGTAGCGACTCATCAGGCCGTCCGGCACGTTACGCACCAGAAAGCTGACTTCGCCGCCCTTTTGCAGCGAGCTGAACGAATAAGCGCGGGTCTGCTCGCTGCCGGGTATCTGCAGGTTGACGTACTGGCCCGGCAGGAACGCCAGGCGAGCCAGCGCGTCGCTCTTGATCGACAGCGCAATCGTGCTGGCAGACAACGAGCGAACGTCACTGACAACGGCATCGAAGCTGGCTTGCCGGGTCTTGCACACAGCCGATGACGCCGGCACGCGCACCACGCAATCGCTGGCGGCGCGCATCTGGCAGGTCAACACATAGCCTTGTGCGGCCTCTTCTTCGGTCAGGGCATCCTCGATGTATTCCTGGCCCAGGTCGTAGGTACCGGCCTCGGCAAAGCATTTGCAGGTACCGCAGGCGCCGTCACGGCAGTCCAGCGGGATATTGATGCCCTGGCGATAGGCTGCATCGGCGACGGTTTCGCTGCCGATGGCCTCGATGAAACGGGTCACCCCGTCTTCGAAATTGAGCGCGATATGAAAGCTCATGGGTGCACCTTCAGATGTGATAGACGTCGATGACCTGACGCACATAGTCGTTCTTGAGCACCACCTTCTTGGCCTTGATCAGCGGCTGTTCGCCACGGATGTCCAGGGTGTAGAAACTGGTGCCGAAGTGGCTGTCGACCGTCTTGTAGCGAAAGCTCAGGGTGTGCCAGTTGAAGCGCACCCTGGCGATGCCATCGCCCTGCTCCAGCACCTCGATGTTGCTCAGGTTGTGCGAGGTGCGCGTGTCGGGGATCGTCGCGCTGGAGCGCTCGGTCTTGATGCGGAACACCCGGTCTTCCAGCCCGCCGCGGTTGCCGTACCAGATCAGCGAGATTTCCGTCTGCGGGTTCTCGGTCAGGGTGTCGTTGTCGTCCCAGGCCGGCATCCAGAAGGTCGCGTCATGCGCGTACAGCTCCAGCCACTGGTCCCACTCGGCGTCGTCCAGGTGGTGTGCTTCACGGTAGAGAAAGTCGCGCACCGCTTCGTAGGTGATGGTCATTGCACAGCCTCCACCGGGATCAGCGTCTGCTGCGTCTGCTGCGTCTGTTCGGCAGCGGCCGCCTGCTCGGCGGCCAGGGCCTTGAGCATGGTCTGCTGCCAGTACTGGTGTTGCAGCACGAACAGGCCTTCGTCCTCGGTGCGCACCCCGGACAGCAGCGGCTTGAGCTCGATTTCCTGCGCCGCCGCGTCCGCCCCTTCGATCCAGTGCGTGGCGCCGCGCGACATGTCGCTCCAGCCGGTGCCGCCGCCGTAGCCGGTCTGGCACGAGCGGAACTCTTCCAGGTCGTCCGGGGTGGCCATGCCACTGACGTTGAAGAAGTCTTCGTACTGGCGGATGCGCTTGGCCCGCGCCTCGGCGCTCTCGCCCCGGGGCGCGATGCAGTAAATGGTGATTTCGGTCCGGCTCACCGAGATCGGCCGCGCGATGCGGATCTGCGAGCTGAACTGGTCCATCAGGTAGACGTTGGGGTACAGGCACAGGTTGCGCGAGTTCTGGATCATCCAGTCGGCGCGGGCCTGGCCGAAATCACGCGCCAGTTCGTCGCGACGCTCGAAGGCCGGACGGTCCTCGGGGTTGGCCCAGCGCGTCCACAGCAGCAGGTGGCCCTTGTCGAACGAATAGAAGCCGCCCCCGGTCTTGCCCCAGCTGCCGGCGCTCATGGTCTTGATTTCTTCGCCGGCTTCACGCAGCTTGCGCTGGTTCTGGGTCGCAGCGTAGTTCCAGTGCACGGCACTGACGTGGTAGCCGTCGGCGCCGTTTTCGGCGGTCAGCTTCCAGTTGCCTTCGTAGATGTAGCTGCTGGAACCGCGCAGCACTTCCAGGCCCTCAGGCGACTGGTCGACGATCATGTCGATGATCTTGGCCGACTCGCCCAGGTGCTCGACCAGCGGCAAGACATCGGCGTTCAGGCTGCCGAACAGAAAGCCGCGGTACGACTCGAAGCGTGCCACGCGGGTCAGGTCGTGGGAGCCTTCACAGTTGAAGCTGTCCGGGTAGCCGGCGTCCACCGGGTCCTTGACCTTGAGCAGCTTGCCGCTGTTGTTGAAGGTCCAGCCATGGAACGGACAGGTGTAGGACGCCTTGTTGCCGGTCTTGTGCCGGCACAGCATCGCGCCGCGATGGCTGCAGGCGTTGAGGAAGGCGTTGAGCACGCCGTCCTTGTTGCGGGCGATGAAGATCGGCTGACGGCCGATCTGCGTGGTCAGAAAATCGTTCTTGTCGGGGATCTGGCTTTCGTGGGCCAGGTAGATCCAGTTGCCTTCGAAGATGTGCTTCATCTCCAGGTCGAACAGGCGCGGATCGGTGAACATCTCCCGCTTGCAGCGGTAGATGCCCTGCTCCTTGTCTTCCAGAAGCAGCGAATTCAGGTAATCAGATCCGAGGGACATGACCTGTGGCCTCCAATTGTTATTGTTCAATTGGGGCCATGGTAGGACGAGGCCGGAAGCCGGAAATATCCAGTTCGTGCAGACCTCTATCCATATCTCGCAAAAGGCCGGGCGCGCTGAGCGAAAACACCGGCCGTTTTTTCAGTCCTGGCTGACCGCGCCGATCTTGTGAATCGACAGATCGGCACCGTAGTACTCCTCTTCCTGGTTCAAACGCAGGCCGACCATCAGCTTGAGCCCGCCGTAGACGGCAAAGCCGCCGACCAGTGCCACCACCACGCCCAGGCCGGTGCCGATCAACTGGCTGATCAGGCTCACACCGCCCAGTCCGCCCAACGCTTGCTGGCCAAAAATGCCGCAGGCAATGCCACCCCACACGCCACACAGGCCATGCAAGGGCCAGACACCCAGCACATCGTCGATTTTCCAGCGCACCTGGGCGGCCGTGAAGGTCCAGACGAACAGCGCGCCGGCCATCACACCGGTCACCAGCGCACCCACCGGGTGCATGAGGTCGGAACCGGCGCAGATCGCCACCAGTCCGGCCAGCGGACCGTTGTGCAGAAAGCCCGGGTCGTTACGCCCCACCAGCAGGGCTGCCACCGTGCCGCCGACCATGGCCATCAACGAGTTGACCGCCACCAGGCCGCTCACCGCCGGCAAGGTCTGGGCGCTCATCACGTTGAAACCGAACCAGCCGACGATCAGGATCCAGGAGCCCAGGGCCAGAAACGGAATGCTCGAGGGTGGATAGGCCACCAGGCGACCGTCGCGGTAGCGACCATTGCGCGGTCCCAACAGCAGCACCGCCGCCAGTGCCAGCCAGCCGCCCATGGCATGCACCACCACGGAGCCTGCAAAGTCATGGAAGCCGGCGCCGAAGCGCGCCTGCAACCAGGCCTGCAAGCCGTAGTTGCCGTTCCACACCACGCCTTCGAACAGCGGATAGACAAAGGCCACGATCAGCGCCGTGGCGCACAGCTGTGGCACGAAACGCGCACGCTCGGCAATGCCACCGGAAATGATCGCCGGAATGGCCGCGGCAAAGGTCAGCAAAAAGAAGAACTTCACCAGCCCATAGCCGTGGTCGGCATTGAGCACCGCCGCCGGCTGCATGAAGGTCACACCGTAGGAAATCCAGTAGCCGATGAAGAAATAGGCCAGGGTCGAGACGGCAAAATCACTGAGGATCTTCGACAAGGCATTGACCTGGTTCTTCTGGCGGACGGTGCCGACTTCGAGGAAGGCAAAGCCGGCGTGCATGGCCAGGACCATGACCGCGCCCAGCAGCAGGAACAGAGTGTTGGATCCGTGGACCAGGGTGTCCACGGCGCTTTGCAAATTTTCCATCGGGAAGGCAGACCTGCAGGTTCTGGAAAGCACCAAAGCAATACATTCTTCAACCCGCACGCACCGAACTGGCGCAATACGCGGATACCCCGGTCCATCGGCAGTGCCCCGAGCAGGGGCATGAAGTGAAAAAGGCTTCGGATATTTCTCGGTTTTTAGAGTTTTGGCGTAGGGTATGGGCCCGACGCCGCGCCCGATTGGCGCAGCTACATCGCTCGACGCACCATTGCGAAGCAAAAGCTGTACCAGTGCCCTGCTTCACGTTGATGGCAATCGAAATGAACCTTCCTTGAAACGCTCTACTCTCAACCCTTACATGCACTTCACGGAGAAAACCATGGCCCGCCGTACTCCTCAAAACGCTCAGGAAATTCTTTTGGCCGACTTCCAGACTCTGGTGGCCGATACCGAAAAGCTGCTTGACCACACGGCCTCGCTGGCCGGTGAACAGGCTGACCTGCTGCGCGAACAGATCAAGGACAGCCTGCTGCGCGCTCGCGAAACCCTGAAACAGACCGAAGATTCCTTGCGCCAGCGTGGTGAAGCGGCTGTCATCGCCACCGAAGACTACGTGCAGAACAATCCTTGGCAGTCGGTGGGCATCGCCGCCGGTGCCGGGTTCCTGATCGGCCTGCTGGCCTCCAGGCGTTAAGGCCATGAATCCGGAAACGGAAGCCGCCGCAGCAAAGGCGGCACAAGGCCCCTCTCCAAGGCGTCTGGGCGCTGCGTTCGCCGGTCTGCTGCATAGCCATATCGAGCTGTTCGGCATCGAATTGCAGGAGCAGAAGGCGCGTACCCTCCACCTCTTGCTGTTCGCAGGCCTGGCGCTGGTGTTTGCCCTGTTGCTGCTCACCGCTCTCTCGGCCCTGGTGCTGATCGTGCTGTGGGACAGTTACCGCATGGTAGGCATCATCGGTTTGTGTGTGTTCTATTTCCTGGCCCTGCTGTTCTTTGCCCTGCGCATGCGGGCGGCGATCTTCGACGAGTCGTCGCCGTTCAGCGCAACGCTCGAAGAACTGGCCAATGACCGTGAGCGACTGCTGCCATGAGCGAACCCAAATCACATCAAGGCAATACCCGGCGCGAGTTGCGCAAGGCACTGGTCCGCCTGCGCATGGAGATGCACCGCCAGGAAATCCGCCACGAGTCCACCCAGATGCTGCAACCCCTGCGTCGGGTACGTGGCATGGCCCATAACCTGCCAGGCACCCTGGGTATTCGCCATGCCCCGTTGTGGGGAGTCGGGGCGGTGGCACTGCTGGGGTTTCTCAGTGGCAAAGGCACCGGTCGCGAGCGTGCCGCCCCGGCACGTGCGGGCGGCCTGAGCCGCCTGGTCAGGTTGAGCGTGACGCTGATGCCGCTGATCAAAATGGCGATCCAGAGCCGCATGCGCAAGCCCTGAGGCGTCCGGGCCCGGTCTTGCGGTTCCGATTGTCCCGGCGCTCTGGCTGCAATCTTGCAACACACATAAAACAGCGCCCTGGGCCATGCCCAGGGCGCTGTTTTATGTGCACGGTCAATTGTTAAGGAGCACTACGTGATCGAGGGGCAACCCATTGCCTGCTTCCAGCCATTCATCGATACCGCCACGGGGCGTATCGCCGGCATAGAAGCCTTGGGCCGACTGCGCGACGCGCAGGGCAACCTGCAGTCGGTCGGCCCGCTGTTCAACGATCCGACGCTGCCAGGCGATACGCTGCGCCAACTGGACCGGGTCATCCGCGACCATGCCTTGAGCCGGCTGCATGACGCCCCGTCAGACTGGTTTTTGAGCCTGAACATGTCGCCACGCTGGATCAGCAGCGTCGTACCTGACGACCCCCTGCCCAGCCTGCAACAGCTTGAGCGCCACGGCGTTGCGCCGCAGCGAGTGGTGTTCGAGATCACCGAGCTGAGCGGTGACAGCCAGCGCCTGGGCGAGGTCGTCGAGCGCTACCGCAGGGCCGGGGCTCGCATCGCCATCGACGATTTCGGCGCCGGCTATTCGCAACTGGACCGGGTCCTGGCCTTGCAGCCGGACATTCTCAAGCTCGACATGCGCCTGTTCCAGGCCGCCGCACGCGGCGGCCCGAGCAGCGATGTGGTACGGGCCCTGGCGCTGATGGCTGAGAAGACCGGCTGCTGGATCATCGCCGAAGGCGTGGAAACCGAGGCCGAGCTGCATTTCGCGCTGGAATGCGGGGCGCGCTATGTCCAGGGCTATCTGTTTGCCCGCGCGCAGGAACATTTCTTTGCCGCCGACACCTTCGTAGCGACCTTTGCCGCCCTGCGTGATCGCTACGTGCTGCAAAAGGTCGCCGAACGTGCGCGGCTGATGATCCTGCGCCAGCAACTGGCCCGCCTGATGGGCCTGCTGCAACGCTGGGCGCTGGATGAGGCGCCAGTCAGCGCGCTGCCGCATCCACAGGACTTTCCCTGGCTGCTGCGCTTCTACCAGTGCGACCGCCACGGCACACAACTGACCCCGAACCTGGAGTGGCGCAATGGAGCCTGGCAGGCGGATGCGCGCTACCTGGGCCACAACTGGTCGTGGCGACCGTATTTTTATCACCTGCTTGCCGAAGGCTGGGAAGAGCGCCGCCTGATCCTGTCTACCACTTACCGCGATGCCACCACCAATCAATACTGCATGACCGCCGGGCAGTTCTATGCCACCGGCAGCCGCCTGCTGCTGATCGACATTGATGCGGCCGGGTGGTGACAGCGCTTGCAGCCAGGCGTGTGAACGTCGAAGCTAGAACTTTCACGCACAGGAGCAAAGGCCTTGGATTGGCAGACCCTGCTTAACCGCGAACGACTCGGCAAACCGCTGCACAGTCCCCAGGAGCTGGGCCGCAGCCCGTTCCACAAGGACCATGACCGGATTATCTTCTCCGGCGCCTTTCGCCGCCTGGGGCGCAAGACCCAGGTGCATCCGATGTCGAGCAACGACCATATCCATACCCGCCTGACCCACTCGCTGGAAGTCAGCTGCGTGGGCCGGTCGCTGGGCATGCGGGTGGGCGAAACCCTGCGCTCGCAACTGCCCGACTGGTGTGACCCAAGCGACCTGGGAATGATCGTGCAGTCGGCGTGCCTGGCCCATGACATCGGTAACCCGCCATTCGGCCATTCAGGCGAAGACGCGATCCGCAACTGGTTCAGGCAGGCAGCCGGTCGCGGCTGGCTGGATGGCATGAGCGAGGTCGAGCGCAACGACTTCCTCAACTTCGAAGGCAACGCCCAGGGCCTGCGGGTGCTCACCCAGCTGGAGTACCACCAGTTCGACGGCGGCATGCGCCTGACCTACGCCACCCTGGGCACTTACCTCAAGTACCCCTGGACGGCGCGACATGCCGACTCGCTGGGCTACAAGAAGCACAAGTTCGGTTGCTACCAGAGCGAACTGCCGGTGCTGGAGCAGATCGCCCACAAGCTGGGCATCCCGCAAGTCGAAGACCAGCGCTGGGCCCGCCACCCACTGGTGTACCTGATGGAGGCCGCCGACGATATCTGTTATGCCCTGATCGACCTGGAAGACGGCCTGGAAATGGACCTGTTGCAGTACGCTGAAGTCGAGGCGCTGCTGCTGGACCTGGTCGGTGACGACCTGCCTGACACCTACCGGCAGCTGGGGCCTGACGACTCTCGGCGGCGCAAACTGGCCATCCTGCGTGGCAAGGCCATCGAACACCTGACCAATGCCGCTGCCCGGGCCTTCGTCAACCAGCAGCAGGCCCTGCTCGATGGCAGCCTGGAGGGCGACCTGGTGGAGCACATGCACGGCCCGGCCAAACGCTGTGTGCTCAGTGCCAAGGACATGGCACGCAAGAAGATCTTCCAGGACAAGCGCAAGACCCTGCACGAAATCGGCGCCTACACCACCCTCGAAGTGCTGCTCAACGCCTTTTGTGGCGCAGCCGTGGAGCAGTTTGGCGGCCGGACGCCGTCATTCAAGCACCGGCGCATCCTCGACCTACTGGGCAGCAGCGCACCGGCACCGGAGGCGCCGCTGCACAGTGCCTTTTTGCGGATGATCGACTTCATCGCCGGCATGACCGACAGCTACGCCAGCGAGATGGCGCAGGAAATGACCGGCGGCTCGGGTCATCGCTGACTCAATGGCGCAACGATGCAGCATTTTCCTGCATCGTTGCGCCTCAAAGCACGTCACAAGTTCGGAAACACCCTACACACCTGTCAGAAAGATCCTATCGCCGCCTGGACAAGCGCTCCTGAATAATCCCCCCATTCTGCGCCCTACCCGCGCCCCGCAAAGCCAGGCCAGGCCTTGACGGCAGCGCCTGCCATTTTCGCCCTCCCTGAACCTGCCGGAAGACCCCATGTTCAAGCACAACCTGCGGATCCTGCTGGTCGAAGACCACCCTTTTCAACTGATCGCCACCCAGATCCTGCTCAATAACCAGGGCTATTACCTGCTGACCCCGGCACTCACGGCCGCCGAGGCCTTCGCTGCGCTTGAACGCAGCCCTGAACCCTACGACCTGTTGCTGTGCGACCAGTGCCTGCCGGACATCGGCGGCCTGGAGGTGATTGATCACGCCTGGCGCAAGGGGCTGGCCCGGCAGGCCATTCTCCTCAGCGGCCTGAACACCGAGCAACTGCAAGGGCTGGAACAATCAGCCCGGCAGCGCGGCCTGCCGCTGTTGGGTTGCCTGAGCAAGCCGCTGCACGGGCCTGACCTGCTGCACTTGCTGAACGCGCCGGCTGCTGAAAATCACGTCGACTGCGAGCCTGATCCGCAAGTAGGAAACTAAGTATTTTTACGTAGGATTTTTCCTTAAAACAATAAACGAGCCCTGCCTGTCCCTTTCCATTACATACTGGCCATTCGCACACAGCGTTAAACATTCGTTCCGGACCTGGACGATAACGTACGCCGATACGTTAATTCTTGTAGGAACTTTCCTATATACATCAACCCACCCTGTTCATTCATGTGACTTGCCAAACATCTGAGCTAATGTGCGCGCTTTCTTCGCTGTCTGTATGGATTGAATTATGAACTCAGTTTTTATCATCGACGACCATCCTGTTATTCGCCTGGCCGTGCGCATGCTGCTTGAAAACGAAAATTATGAAGTGGTCGGTGAAACCGATAACGGCGTCGATGCCATGCAAATGGTGCGTGAATGCATGCCCGACCTGATCATTCTCGACATCAGCATTCCCAAGCTCGATGGCCTGGAGGTGCTGGCGCGCTTCAACTCCATGGGGCTGCCCTCGAAAATCCTGGTGCTCACCTCGCAGACCCCCAGCCTGTTCGCCATTCGCTGCATGCAATCGGGGGCGGCCGGCTATGTGTGCAAGCAGGAAGACCTCAGCGAGCTGCTCAGTTCGGTCAAGGCGGTATTGTCGGGCTACAATTACTTCCCGAGCCAGGCCCTCAATACCCCACCCGGCGAAAATGGCAACCCCAGCGAAATCGAACTGTTCAAACTCGTCAATGATCGCGAATTGATGGTATTGCAACTGTTTGCACAGGGACGCTCCAACAAGGAAATTGCCAAGGGCATGTTTCTCAGCAACAAGACCGTCAGTACTTACAAGACCCGTCTCATGCAAAAGCTCAGGACCAAGACGCTGGTAGAACTTATCGAGATGGCTAAACGCAATGAATTGGTGTGAGTGAAGTGGATGTCGAGGTGTCTTGAAAACAGCTGCAAACAGATCGCCGGCCTGTTGCTGGCCCTCGCGCTGCACAACAGCGTCATGGCCGCCCCTGCGCTTGAGCTGCTGGGGCGCTCACGGCCGACGCACATCGAGGTCAAGCTTGACCCTGCACAGTGGCAATGGATACGCAGCCGGCAAACACTGGTCCTTGGCACCTCTGTCCCCGATTACCCACCCTTCGACATGACGCTTTCGGGCCGTGACTACGAAGGGGTGACGGCCGACTATGCCGGAATCGTTGCCCAGGCACTGGGGGTGCGGATCGCAGTCCAGCGCTTCGAGAGCCGCAACGCGGCCATCGAAGCCCTCAGGCAGGGCCAGATCGACCTGCTGGGCAGTGCCAACGGCTTCGAAGCCAAAGAGCGCAACGTCAGCCTGTCCATCCCCTATGCCGTCGACCAGCCGGTGCTGATGACCCGCACCGGAGAAACCCGCTCGCTGAGCGACGGCCTCAAGGGCATGCGCCTGAGCATGGTCTATCACTACCTGCCACCGACCGAGATCCAGGCCATGTACCCGGGCGCAACGCTCCAGACCCACCCGTCATTCCAGAGCGCCATAAACGCTGTGGCCTTCGACCAGGCCGACGTGTTCATCGGCGATGCCGTTTCCACCCGCTACATCATCAACAAGGGCTATCTGAACAACGTGCAGGTGGCCAGCTTCGGCAAACACGAAGCCAACGGTTTCGGTTTTGCCGTGAACAGCGATAACACCCGCCTGCTGGAAATCATCAACCGGACCCTGCAAGCGATTGCCCCGGCCGACCGTTTTGAAATCTCCAGGCGCTGGGGCACAAACGACCAGCCGATGCCTGGCAGTCCTTCCCTGTCGCTCAGCCCGAGCGAACAACGCTGGATAGCTGCCCACCCCCAGGTCCGCATCGTGGTCAACGAAAATCATGCGCCGCTGACCTTTTTCGATGCGGACGGCCAGTTTCGCGGCATTACCGCCGACCTGCTCGACCTGATACGCCTGCGGACCGGGCTGCGCTTCGAGGTGCAGCGCTCACCGGATACCCGTGACATGCTGCGCCAGATCGACCAGGGGCAAGCCGACATGATCGGTGCCCTGATGGTCAGCGACGAGCATGCAGCCCGGCTGGGCCTGAGCCGTCCCTGGATGGACAACACCTTTGTGCTGGTAACCCGGCGCAACGCCCCGCTGGCGGCCTGGCCGCTGCAAATGAACGGCAAACGCCTGGCCGTGGCCCGGGACAGTCCACTGTTGTCCTGGCTGCGCAGCCAACACCCCGACATCGTCATCGTGCCCATCGACAATCCGATGCAGGCGCTTGAGCTACTGGCCGATGAGCGGGTCGACGGTGCGGCGGTTTCGTTGCTCAGCGCCAATTATTCCCTGGCGTCCGGGCGCCTTGCCCAACTTCTGCGTATCACGGCGACCCTGGGGGATCAACCGGCGCTGATTGCCATGGCCACCGCCGCACAATCGGTCGAGCTGCGCTCGATCCTCGACAAGGCACTGACCGGCATCGCGCCACAAGACATGGCCGCTATCAACGAACGCTGGCGCACCTACAACCCCAACGGCGTCAACTGGCACGAATATCAGCGCCTGATCTACCGCATTGTGGCCGGCGCAGGCCTGTTACTGCTCGCGCTGCTGGTCTGGAATGCCTGGATGCGCCGGCAGATTCACCAACGCAGGCTGGCCGAGCGGGCGCTGGGTGACCAACTGCAATTCATGAGCACGTTACTCGACGGCACGCCACACCCGATCTACGTCCGCGACCGTGAAGGGTTGCTGCGCATGTGCAATGACAGCTACCTGCGCACCTTCTCGGCGACCCGCGAAGACGTTATCAATCAATGCGTCACCGGCGGTGTGTTGAGCGATACAGGCGAAGCGGCCGAATATGCAGCCGACTACCAGCAGGTGATGGCCACCGACACGCCCATGATTCTGGACCGCACCCTGCATATCGGCGAGCGGCGCCTGACCATCTACCACTGGATACTGCCGTTTCGCGACTCACTCGGTGATGTCCAGGGCATCATTGGCGGCTGGATCGATATCAGCGATCGCCGGCAACTGATCGACGAACTCCAGGCGGCCAAGGAACAGGCAGACAGTGCCAACCGGGCCAAGAGCACCTTCCTGGCCACCATGAGCCATGAAATCCGTACGCCCATGAATGCGGTGATCGGCATGCTCGAGCTGGCCCTCAAACGGGCCGACCAGGGTCATCTGGACCGTGCAGCCATCGAAGTGGCCTACAGCTCGGCCAGCGACCTGCTGGAACTGATCGGTGACATCCTCGACATTGCCCGCATCGAGTCCGGACACATGGCCCTGACGCCGGAGCGTGCCAACCTGAGGCCACTGACCGAGTCGGTGGTAAGGGTCTTCGACGGTCTGGCACGGCAGAAGAACATCGACCTGCACCTGCACCTGGACGAACGCCTCGACACTGACGTGCTCATTGACCCGCTGCGCTTCAAGCAGGTGCTTTCCAACCTGGTCAGCAATGCCATCAAGTTCACGCCGGTCGGCGAGGTCCGTATCGACCTGCAGGCCGATGCCAGCCCCCACGCCGGGCATCAGCGTCTGACCCTGACAGTGCGCGACAGCGGCATCGGCATTGCCGCCGCCGACCTGCAACGGCTGTTCGAGCCCTTTGCCCAGGCTGACAATTCGGGGCAGATGGCCCGCAGCGGTGCAGGGCTGGGCCTGGTGATCTGTCGCCACTTGTGCCAGATGATGGGCGGCAGCCTGACGCTGGACAGCCAGCCAGGCCAGGGCACCTGCGCCACGCTGATCATGGACCTGATGCTGCTCGAGGCGCCACACGGCCAGGCCCTGCCAGTGCGGGCGATCACACCACCGGACACCGGGCTGTATATCCTGGTGGTCGATGACCATCCGGCCAATCGCCTGCTGCTCAGCCAGCAACTGGGGTATCTCGGCCACCGCAGCGAGGTGGCCGAACAAGGGGAACAGGGCCTGCAGGCGTGGCTCAGGCATGATTTCGACCTGGTGATGGTCGACTGCAACATGCCGGTGATGAACGGTTATGAACTGACCCGGGCCATCCGGGCGCGTGAGGCCGCCGAACAGCGCGTGCCCTGTGTCATATGGGGCTTTACCGCCAACGCCCTGCCCGAGGAAGTGCAGCGCTGCCGTGATGCCGGCATGGACGATTGCCTGTTCAAGCCGATCGGCCTCACCGCACTGAGCGAACACCTGGCCTCATTCGATAGCGTCCGCCCGGGCAGCCACGCTCTGCCCCCCTTCAACCCTGACAGCCTTCACCAACTGACCGGCGCGCACACTGAAATGACCCGACGGCTGCTGATGCAATTGCTATCCAGCAATCAACAGGATCGACAGGCACTGGCGCAACGGATGGACGCTGGCAATTATCAGGGCCTTGGTGAAATGGCCCACCGCATCAAAGGGGCAGCCCGCATCATTGCCGCCACCGAAGTGGTGAACGCCTGCGATGCGCTGGAACTGGCGTGCAACGGGCAGGCAACTCCCTCGCAATTGAAGGATTGTCAGCGCACCCTGGACGCGGCCTTGCACAGGCTGGAGCAGGCACTGGATGAACACCTGCGCAATCTGTAACACGCGCCAGTCACTTAGCTGTTAGACTGCGCGCCGTATTTACCCAAGAGGATTTTTTCATGGCTACTAACCGTTCCCGCCGTCTGCGCAAGAAACTGTGTGTAGATGAGTTCCAGGAGTTGGGTTTTGAGCTCAACCTGGAATTCAAGGAAGACCTGGTCGATGAAGACATCGATGCCTTCCTTGACGCGTTCCTCGAAGAAGCCATGGATGCCAACGGTCTCGACTATGTTGGCGGCGATGACTACGGTCTGGTGTGCCTGGCCGAACGTGGCTCGGCCACCGAAGAGCAACGTGCCATTGTCGAAGCATGGCTCAAAGGCCGCAGCGAAGTGATCAAGGTCGAGGTCAGCCCGCTGATCGACGCCTGGTACCCGGAAAAGCCGATCAATTCGGCAGCCTGAGTACCGGACGGGCGCCTCTGGAAACGCAAGCGAGGCAGTCTGCGCAATATCGATGGTGCTTCCACACCAACAGGTGAGTAGCGGTCGAAGCCGCGCACGAGCCTGTTTTTGACGCAGCGTCGGCAACGCAGGTAGTTTCCAGAAGTGCGCTGACGGCGTCTGTCGCCGGCCAGCCATAAAAGCCATCTCCTGAGGATGGCTTTTTTGTGCCTGGCGTTTAGCCCGTTACGCGGCAGACAGATCAGAGTCATCAAGCAATCACGCCGGTTAATGTCCGCCATCAAAGCGGTAAAGCCCCGGAGTACTGATAAAGCGCAAGAATTGTCCTACATAATTAGCAGCCATAAAAATCCCCCTACAACGCACTTGCAATGCCGCACGGCCCGTCAGCTTGGGGCATAATGCCGCTCTGTCACGGCGCGTCCAGTTCATCACCCCTGCGCCTTTATCGTCATCGAGGGCGTTCATCTTGCCCTCTTCTGGTTTTTCATCTTTGTTGCAAGGTTTTTAATTGATGATCAGACTTCTACGTCCTCTGTTATTCGTCACACTACTTGCGCCTGTAACGCTTCAAGCCCAGGCGGCCACAATCAACACTACGCTGCCACCCAAGGTCCAGCAGGCCCTCAAGGCCAGCAAGCTGACCGACGATGCCCTGTCACTGGTCATGCTGCCGCTCAATGGCCAGGGCACCCCGACCGTGTTCAACGCCGATGTCTCGGTCAACCCCGCCTCGACCATGAAGCTGGTCACCACCTACGCGGCACTGGAAATCCTGGGGCCCACCCACCAATGGAAAACCGAATTCTTCACCGACGGCACCCTGAGCAATGGTGTGCTGCGCGGCAACCTGTACCTCAAGGGAGGCGGCGACCCCAAGCTGAACATGGAGAAGCTCTGGTTGCTGATGCGTGACCTGCGCGCCAATGGCGTGCAACAGGTGACCGGCGACCTGGTACTGGACCGCAGCCACTTCGTGCAACCGGTGTTACCGGCGTTCAACGACGACGGCAACGACGACAACAAGCCGTTCCTGGTACGTCCCGACTCGCTGCTGGTCAACCTCAAGGCCCTGCGCTTCGTCACCCGCAATGATGACGGGCGCGTGCTGACCACCGTGGAACCACCCATTGCCAGCATTCGTATCGACAACCAGGTCAAGCCCAGCGCCGCCAAGCAGTGTGGCGATGACGTGCGTTACAACCCCATACCCCAGGCCGACGGCAGCATGACCGTGGTGGTCAGTGGGCAACTGGCCAAGGGCTGCAATGCGCAGACCTACCTGTCGTTGCTCGATCACCCGACCTACGCGGCCGGTGCCGTACGTGCCATCTGGCAGGAACTGGGCGGCAGTATCCAGGGCGGCGACCGGGTCGCCAGCGTGCCGTCCGGCGCCAAGCTGTTGGCGCGCACGTTTTCCCCGGACCTGGTGGAAGTCATCCGCGACATCAACAAGTACAGCAACAACACCATGGCCCAGCAGCTCTTCCTGAGCCTGGGCCAGGAGTTTCGCACCACGGCCGACGGCGACGACGCCAAGGCCGCGCAGCGGGTCATTCGCCAGTGGCTGGCCAAAAAAGGCATTACCGCACCGCATCTGGTGATGGAGAACGGCTCGGGCCTGTCGCGCGCCGAGCGGGTCAGTGCACGGGAAATGGCCATCCTGCTGCAAGCCGCCTGGCGCAGCCCGTATGCAGCCGAGTTCACCAGCTCCATGCCACTGGCCGGCATGGACGGCACCATGCGCAAGCGCCTCAAGCGTACGCCGTTGCTGGGCGAAGCCCATATCAAGACCGGTACCCTCAATACCGTGCGTGCCATCGCCGGCTACAGCCGCGACAGCAACGGCAACACCTGGGCGGTGGTGGCCATCCTCAACGACCCACGACCTTTCGGCGCTTCATCGGTCCTCGACGAGGTGCTGGTCGAACTGTACCGCCAGCCCAAGCTGAACAACGACACCCTGTCGATCGCCCAACCCTTGCGCTAGGCGTTCACGCCTGCTCGGGTTCGACCCGGTCACGCCCGGCCTGCTTGGCCGCATAGACACCTGAGTCGGCACGCAGCAACAAGGCATCGGCGCCCTCACCCGGGCGCGAGCAGGCAATGCCGAAGCTGGCGGTTACCTGGCCGACCGCGTCGATGGACTGGTTGCGCAGGATCTGCCACAGGTTAACGGCCAGTTGCCAGGCCTGCGGGCCATCAATGCCGGGGCACAGGATGATGAATTCTTCGCCGCCCAGGCGGCAGAACACATCCTCGCCGCGCAAGCGCCGGGTGAGCGTGCGTGACACCCCCAGCAGCACGGCATCGCCTACAGCATGGCCATGCTGGTCGTTGATACGCTTGAAATTGTCGATGTCGAGCATGATCACCGCCAGACTTGCGCCGTGGCGCTCGACCCGGCGCAGCTCAGCCTGCAGACGCTCCTGGAAGTAACGACGGTTGTAGGCCCCGGTCAGGACATCGGTGATCGACAGGGCCCGCAATTCATCCTGCACCCGCTTCATGTCGGTGACGTCGCTCAGGAAGCCATGCCAGAGAATGCTGCCATCAGGCAAGCGTTCCGGCGTTGCCTCGCCGCGCACCCAGCGCACGCCGCGTTCGGGCAGCTCGATACGGTACTCCTCGCGCCACGGCTTGAACTGATCGCTGCTTTCGCGCATGCCGCGCATCATCCGGGCACGATCGTCGACATGGGTACGCTCCAGCACGTTAGTGATGTCGGCCACGATCTGCGCCTCGGTCAGCTCGTAAAGCTCACACATACCGACACTGATGTAATTGAAGCGCGCCAGGCCGCTCGTCAGGCGCTGCAACTGATAAATCCCGCCAGGCACCTGGGAGCCCAGTCGCTCCAGCAACCGGTCCCGCGCGGCCAGTGCTTCGTGAACACGCTTGCGTTCAGTGATGTCCAGGCACACCGCCAGGTAGCCGATCCATTGATCCTGGTCGTCGCGCACCGCCGTGACCAGCATGTTGACCGCCAGGGTGCTGCCGTCACGGCGGCGGAACAGCCATTCCCGGGCCGGGTGGCTGCCCAGTTCGGTGGCCTCGATCAGCATGGCCTGCTCCAGTGGAACCGGCCGCTGGTAGTGCTCACTCAGTTGCCGGGCATGCTCGGCAAGCTCGGCCGGATCGTGAAGATCCTTGAGCATGAACTTGCCGACCACATCAGCCTCGCTGTAGTGGAGCATCTTGTGGGCACCCACGTTGAAGGTGCTGATGACGCCGTTCAGATCAGTGGCAATGATTGCGACTTCGGTGGCGGCATCCAGTACGTTGCGCAACTGCCCATGCGTCACACGCAACTGCTGTTCGCGCAGGCGTAACTGACCGGTGCGCTGGTCAACCAGCAGCAAGGCGCGCTGACGCTGGCCGATCAGGCTGTAGAGCAATGCACTGAGCATCAGGCTCAACAGGCCGCCCAGCACGATCACGCTGCCGGCCATGGACTGATTGCTTTGCAGAAAGGCCTCGGTAGGCCGCACCTCAAGCAGGTAATCGCGATCGGCCAGGTTCAGCAAGGTGCTGGCCCGCAAATCACCGGCCGCCGCCTGCACGCTCGACTGGTACAGCAACTGCGGTTCGGCGGGCGAACCCAGGTCCAGCATGGTCACCGCCAGGTTGTCCTGGGTCGGCAGCCCCTCGCTCATCAGTTCGTCCAGGCTGATGACCGCCATGGCATAGCCACGCAGCTGCGAATCCCACTCCCCTTCGCTGCCTTGACGGCTGAACACCGGCGCCACCAGCAGTACGCCATAGGCATGCTCAGGCTCCAGGCCCACCAGCTCTATGCGCGGGGTCGCGGCAATCGAACCGAGCATCCGCGCACGTTCCAGTGTCTGCTGGCGCACCGCCTCGGAATTGATATCCCAGCCCAGCGGTAACGGCAGGCGGCTCAACGACTGGGTATACAGGACCGGGTAATACTCCGGGTGCGTCCCGGCAACCACCAGCATGCCGTCGGCATTTTTTTCCCGGATGGCGTAATCCACCAGGCCCTCGGCGCGCGCAGCGGCCTCGAATGTCGCGCGCTCGGCATCGCTGACCCGCGGGCTCCAGGAATAGGCCCGGGTGCCTTCCAGCAGCGGCGCGGCAAAGCCGTCATAGTCCGCACGGGTCACGTCAGTGGAATACACGAAATAGCGGCGCAGGCTGTCAAGCCGCCCCAATTGACCGTCCAGGCGCTCCTGGATGCGAATGAAGCGCTCACTGGCCAGCAGGTCGAAACGCTGGCGCAACTGGCGCTGGTAGAGCTCGTAATTGTTCAGTGCCAACATCGCTGTCAACGCCAGCCCGGCCAACAACGCCAGCACGGCAACCAGCCACGCCGATGCCTGTTCGTTGATAAAGCCGAGTATCCGGGGTCGGGGTTGTTTCGCAGCCATACTCAACACTCGTGACGCCAACGAAGATTGAGCGTCCGGCTGGCCGTGCCTCTGTTATAGCTATTCGCCATTAATTTGCCTAGCCCATGAAAGCCGTAACCTGGACAAATCGAGCAATCTCCAATGATTTCAAGGAGATTGCCAGAGCATCCTGCTCTTTTGTACTGCGATTGATGCATTCACATGACAGCAGGCCCCATTCAAGACCGATCGGTCCTGAACGGGGTTTCAAAGGGCCTACGCCGTGCGCACGGTGATTTTCCAGGCACGGTGAATCCGGTCGTTGCGCGAGAAGTCAGGGTCCATGGTCTGGCCACTGATTTCCTCGACGACATAGCGCTGGGCGATGTGTTCATCGAGGACGAACTTGCGGAAGTTGTTGGAGAAATACAGCACGCCGCCCGGTGCCAGGCGAGCCATGGCCAAGTCGATCAGTTCGACCTGGTCACGCTGCACGTCGAACACCCCTTCCATGCGCTTGGAGTTGGAGAAGGTCGGCGGGTCGATGAAGATCAACTCGTACTCTTCGCGGCATTCACGCAACCAGGCCATGACATCGCCCTGTTCCAGCCGGTTTTTCTCGGAAAAACCGTTGAGTGACAGGTTGCGGCGTGCCCAGTCCAGGTAAGTGCGCGACAGGTCGACGCTGGTGGTGCTGCGTGCGCCACCCTTGGCCGCGTGCACTGTGGCGGTGGCGGTGTAGCAGAACAGGTTGAGGAAACGCTTGCCGGCGGCCTCTTTCTGGATGCGCATGCGCATCGGCCGGTGGTCCAGGAACAGGCCGGTATCAAGGTAGTCGGTGAGATTCACCAACAGGCGCAAACCGCCCTCGCCGACTTCGATGAACTGGCCTTGCGCACTCTGGCGCTCATACTGGCGCGTGCCGCTCTGGCGCTCACGGCGCTTGACCACGACACGGCTCTTGTCGATGCCCAGCGCCTGGGGAATGGCCGCCAGCGCATCGAACAGCCGGGCCGAAGCCTTGGCCGGGTCGATGGACTTCGGTGCGGCATATTCCTGCACATGCACCCAGTCGCCGTACAGGTCGACGGCCACGGCGTACTCGGGCATGTCGGCATCGTAGACGCGGTAGCACTCGATGCCTTCGCGACGCACCCACTTGCCCAATTGCTTGAGGTTCTTCTGCAAGCGGTTGGCGAACATCTGCCCGCCTTCGCTCAGGCGGGCCTGCTCGAGCGGGGCCGGCATGCTTTCGTTGCGTGCCGGTACCGGCTCTTCAAGTGCGGCCTGGCGCTGCTCGGGGCTGCGGCGTTCGCCGGTGACGAACTGATCGGGCTGGATCTTGAGCAGCAACAGCTTGCACGGCAAGGCGCCGTTCCAGAATGCATATTGCTTGTGACTGCGAATGCCCATGCGCTTGCCCAGGTCAGGGGCACCGGTAAACACCGCCGCCTCCCAGCCCAGGCAGGCCTGTCGCAGCCGCTCGCCAAGATTCTGGTAGAGGTACAACAGGCTGGCCTCATCGCCAAGACGCTCGCCGTAGGGCGGGTTGCAGATCACCAGGCCTTTCTGGTTCTGGTCGGTGCGCGGCTCGAAGGTGCCGACTTCGCCCTGATAGACCTTGATCCAGTCGCTCAGCCCGGCGCGCTCGATGTTGTTGCGCCCTGGCTGGATCAGCCGTGGATCGGCCTCGTAGCCGCGGATCCAGGCCGGCGTTTTCGCCAGGCCCGCTTCGGCGCGGGCCAGTGCTTCGTCGTGCAACTTGCGCCACAGCGCCGGCACATGCCCCAACCAGGCACTGAAGCCCCAGCGCTCGCGCTTGAGATTGGGCGCGATGTCGGCGGCAATCATGCCGGCCTCGACCAGAAAGGTGCCCACGCCGCACATCGGGTCGGCCAGTGCGCCGCCTTCGGCCGCAATGCGTGGCCAGCCGGCGCGGATCAGGATCGCGGCGGCAAGGTTTTCCTTCAACGGCGCAGCGCCCTGCTGCAGGCGGTAACCGCGCTGGTGCAGGCTGTGACCGGAAAGGTCCAGCGACAGGATGGCCTGGCCACGGTCCAGGCGCAGGTGCACGCGCAGGTCCGGGTTGATCTTGTCCACCGAAGGACGCAGGCCATCGGGGGTGCGCAACTTGTCGACGATCGCGTCCTTGACCTTCAGGGCGCCAAAGTGGGTGTTGTCGATCCCCGAGCCATGACCGCTGAATTCCACGGCGATGCTGCCGTCCGGCTCAAGGTGTTCGGGCCATTCGACATCCAGCACGCCGTGGTACAGGTCCTCGGCATTGCTCATCGGGAAACGCTTGAGCACCAGCAGCACACGGTTGGCCAGGCGTGACCACAGGCACAAGCGGTAGGCCGTTTCCATGTCGGCCAGGCCGCGAATGGCCGAAGTGTGTTCCCGGGCCTCTTCCAGGCCCAGCCCGGTGGCTTCCTCGATCAGCAGGCCTTCAAGGCCCTTGGGGCAGGTGAGGTACAGTTCGTAGCGGTCGGACATATGTATTCCAGGGCCTGAGCCGTCAGCGGCGGGCAACGCATTGCCCGGCCAGATTCAAGACAGACGCTTTTCAGACAGCGCCTGCGTGGCACATAACGTGTGCCGGTCCATCGCGACAATCAGGAGCCTTGTCGCGACAGTGTGTAAATTTCCTTCAACGGGGTGTTACACACCGCTCAGTGAGCCGGAAGATTAGAGACATATGAAGTCACATTCCGACCCTTCGTCGAATAAAAACTAAAAGCATTCAGCCATTACCGATCAGCGCAAGATTCTCTCACCTGTTACGCAACTCCTTGCGGTGCTTGGGTTATTACCTGATTCACGGATGAAACACATTTACCCTTAGCACTGCTAAGACCTAAATGTGACGCGCTTATGACAAATCGATCATTCACAGCGTGTCGTGCATTGGTTAGAAATCGTCTCAGGCCTTCACCGCAACGGTGATGGCACCTCGCCCGTGACGCCGGCAGCGGGCAGACATGGCAGAAGATTTCTGTCAGACCTCGACATGAGGTCCATGGACATTACAGTCAACAAACGAGGGCAACACCCTATGAGAAGACTTAAGCGTGATCCGTTGGAAAGAGCATTTTTGCGCGGATATCAATACGGCGTTAGTGGTAAATCCCGTGAGCTTTGCCCATTTACTCTGCCGTCGGTGCGTCAGGCGTGGATCAATGGTTGGCGCGAAGGACGCGGCGACCAGTGGGACGGTATGACCGGCACTGCGGGAATCCACAGGCTCAACGAACTTCACGCAGTCGGATGAGGTAATCAACTTCCGAGCAGTCCATCAAAATTTCTGTTTGACCCTTTTAGCATTAGCGTAATCACCGCCTCCACCGGGCGGCGGGCCACAGGCCCAGGGGCTCCTTTTTCAAGGAGCCCCTTTTTTATGCCCGCGCTTGCTCAGCGGCGCGGCAAGGCCGCGATGGCATCGACCGACTGGCGAATCAGCTCCGGCCCCTTGTAGATGAAGCCCGAATAGATCTGTACCAGACTGGCACCCGCTTCGATTTTTTCGGCAGCATGACGACCTTCGGTAATGCCCCCGGCGGCAATGATCGGCAGGCGCCCGGCCAGCTCACCGGCCAGCACCTTGACCGTGTGGGTGCTCTTTTCCCGCACCGGTGCGCCCGACAGGCCACCGGCCTCATTGGCGTGCAACAGTCCCTCAACGCCTTCACGGCTCAGGGTGGTGTTGGTGGCGATCACCGCATCCATGCCCGAGTCGAGCAAGGCACCGGCGACCAGCACGGTTTCTTCGTCGGTCATGTCCGGGGCAATCTTGATCGCCAACGGCACGCGCTTGCCGTATTGCTGGGTCAGCGCTTCCTGGCGCACGCTCAGGGCATCGAGCAATTGCTTGAGCGAGTCGCCGAACTGCAGGCTGCGCAAGCCCGGGGTATTGGGCGAGCTGACGTTGACAGTCACGTAGCTGGCATGGTCATAGACCTTGTCCAGGCAGATCAGGTAGTCGTCCACCGCGCGCTCGACCGGGGTGTCGAAGTTCTTGCCGATGTTGATGCCCAGCACGCCCCGGTATTGAGCGGCCTTGACCCGCGACAGCAGGTGGTCAACGCCCAGGTTGTTGAAGCCCATGCGATTGATGATGCCCTGTGCCTGCGGCAGGCGGAACAGGCGCGGCTTGGGGTTGCCTGGCTGCGGGCGCGGGGTTACGGTGCCCACCTCGACAAAGCCGAAACCGAGTTGGGCAAAGCCGTCGATGGCCGTGCCGTTCTTGTCCAGGCCTGCGGCCAGGCCGACCGGGTTGGCGAAGCGGATGCCCATGACGGTGACCGGCAACTGCGCGGGCGCCTTGCTCAGCAGGCCGTTGAGGCCCAGCCGGCCACCGGCGCCGATCAGGTCCAGGGACAGGTCATGTGAGGTTTCCGGGGAGAGTTTGAACAGTAACTGGCGGGCCAGGTTGTACATGGGCGGGCAAGGCTCGTGAGCGGCTGAAGTCAGGCGGCGATTATAGACGGTCGATGGCCTGCTAAGCGAGAACTCCCCTGACCTGGAGGGTGGCACATGCCTTGCTTCAATCGCTTCAGCACCCTCGGCAACGTCGCCGCTGGGCATCGACACTGGCGTCGTTGTGGCTCGCTGCGCAAGCAGTCGGCCCGGCGACGCTTTTTTATGGACACCTGAAAAGCCCATGAACCAACGATCAAGCAATGCCCTGGACTGGGTGGCGGGCAGCGATGCCCCCGAAATGAACAGCATTGACATAGGCTTCATGGCCCTGACCGACTGCGCCTCGCTGGTGGTCGCGGCCACACAGGGATTTGCCCAGCCCTACGGCCTGACACTCAACCTCAAGCGCCAGGCCTCCTGGGCCAACCTGCGCGACCGCCTGGTCAGCGGCCAGTTGCACGCCGCCCACAGCCTGTATGGCCTGATCTATGCCATGCAACTGGGCATCAGCGGTGGCGCCGCGGCCGACATGGCCATCCTGATGGGCCTGAACCAGAACGGCCAGTGCATCAACCTGTCGCGAGGCTTGCAAGAGGCCGGGGTGACCAGCCCTGAAGCACTGGAGCGCACCGCGCACCATCGAGGTGCAAAGCTGACCTTTGCCCAGACTTTCCCCACTGGCAACCATGCCATGTGGCTCAATTACTGGCTGGCCAGCCAGGGCATCCACCCGCTTGACGATGTCGACAGCGTGGTGGTGCCGCCGCCGCTGATGGTCGCGCACCTGCAGGCCGGACGCATCGATGGCTGCTGCGTCGGCGAGCCCTGGGGCGCCAGTGCCGTGCAGCAGAAACTGGGCTTTACCCTGGCCACCAGCCAGTCGATCTGGCCCGACCATCCCGGCAAGGTACTGGGCTGCACCCGCGAATTTGTCCAACAGAACCCCAACACTGCACGCGCCTTGACCATGGCGGTGCTCGAAGCCAGCCGCTTTATCGAGCAAAGCACGGAAAACCGCCGCAGCACCGCGCAATTGCTCAGTGGCGCCGATTACCTCGACACCCCGCTGGACTGCATCGAACCGCGCCTGCTGGGGCATTATCAGGACGGGCTGGGCAACAGCTGGCAGGATCCACACGCCCTGCGCCTGTTCAATGACGGCCAGGTGACTTTTCCGTGGCTGTCCGACGGCATGTGGTTCATGACCCAGTTCCGCCGCTGGGGCCTGTTGCGTGAAGACCCCGACTACCTGGCCGTGGCCCGTCGTGTTCACCAGCTGGAGCTGTACCGCGAGGCCGCGGCGGCACTGGGCATTGCGGTGCCGCAAAGCCCACTGCGCAGCAGTCAGTTGATCGACGGACGCATCTGGGACGGCAGCGACCCTGCCGGCTACGCGCGCAGTTTTTCCCTGCATTCGCGGATCGATGGCGCGCCCGCCATCGCCGCCCGTTGAGAGGCACGCGATGATGCTGAGAATCCTGCTGATCAATGACACCCCCAAGAAAGTCGGGCGTCTCAAAGCGGCCCTGAGCGAAGCCGGCTTCGAGGTCATCGACGAGTCGGGCCTGAGTATCGACCTGCCGGCGCGGGTCGAGGCCCTGCGCCCTGACGTGATCCTCATCGACACCGAATCACCCGGCCGCGATGTGATGGAGCAGGTGGTGCTGGTCACCCGCGACCTGCCACGGCCGATTGTGATGTTCACCGACGAACATGACCCCGGCGTGATGCGCCAGGCGATCAAGTCAGGGGTCAGTGCCTATATTGTCGAAGGCATCCATGCCCAGCGCCTGCAACCAATCCTGGACGTGGCCATGGCCCGCTTCGAAAGTGACCAGGCCCTGCGCGCACAACTGGTGGCCCGCGACCAGCAACTGGCCGAGCGCAAACGCATCGAACTGGCCAAGGGCCTCTTGATGAAGATGAAGCATTGCAACGAAGAAGAGGCCTACACCCTCATGCGCCGCCAGGCCATGAGCCGCCAGCAGAAACTGATCCAGGTGGCCGAACAGATCATCGCCATGAGCGAAATGCTCGGCTAACGCCGCAAATGACCCGAAACGTCTCACACCAGCAGCCGATTGCGCCCTGATGAGGCGTCCCTCGACCTGTAGAACCGGCCAGGCGGCGAACCGCTTCAGCCGGGAAAAGATCACCCCAGGCCTGTATTTTCGCGGCTCAAGCCGCTCCTACGGGGCTTGAACACAAGATGGCCCGGCTCTTGCTACATCCCTACTGCAGGTAGCCAACGGCGGTTGCCCCCACACATACGACAAAGACGTCGCCCTCTCCTTTCGCTGCGCAGCGAACTCGAGACGCGGCGTCTTTTGCGTTCTGGCCTCAGCGATGAGGGGTGGTGCCGCCGGCGTGTCCTGTGCGCACCCCGAGAACCGACAACTTCCACGTCGTGGCCATGACCCCGACGACCTACTTCTGGCAGATGATGAGGTGTGCAATGGATACAAGTTTCTGGAAGGCCGGGCACAGACCGACCCTTTTTGCAGCCTTTTTGTACTTCGACCTGAGCTTCATGGTCTGGTACCTGCTCGGGCCCATGGCGGTCCAGATTGCCGCCGACCTGCAATTGACCACCCAGCAACGCGGCCTGATGGTCGCAACCCCGATCCTGGCGGGCGCCGTGCTGCGCTTCGTGATGGGCATGCTGGCCGACCAGTTGTCCCCCAAGACCGCCGGCATCATCGGCCAGGTCATCGTCATCGTGGCGCTGTTCGTGGCCTGGCAACTGGGCATCCACACCTATGAGCAGGCGCTGCTGCTGGGCCTGTTCCTGGGCATGGCCGGTGCGTCCTTTGCCGTGGCCTTGCCGCTGGCCTCGCAGTGGTACCCGCCGCAACACCAGGGCAAGGCCATGGGCATTGCCGGCGCCGGCAACTCCGGCACCGTGCTGGCGGCCTTGATTGCCCCGGTACTGGCCGCCAGCTTCGGCTGGGGCAACGTGTTCGGCCTGGCGCTGATTCCACTGGTGCTGACCCTGATCGCCTTTACCCTGATGGCTCGCAACGCACCGCAACGCAGCAAGCCCAAGTCCATGACCGACTACTTCAAGGCGCTGGGCGACCGCGACAGTTGGTGGTTCATGTTCTTCTACAGCGTGACCTTCGGCGGCTTCATCGGCCTGGCCAGCGCCCTGCCCGGTTATTTCAATGACCAGTACGGCCTGAGCCCGATCACCGCCGGCTACTACACCGCCGCCTGCGTGTTCGGTGGCAGCCTGATGCGTCCCCTGGGCGGTGCGCTGGCTGACCGTTACGGTGGCATCCGCACCCTGACCGCGATGTACATGGTCGCCGCCATCGGCATTGCCGCCGTGGGCTTCAACCTGCCCAGCTCCTGGGCGGCGCTGGCGCTGTTCGTGGCTGCCATGCTGGGCCTGGGCGCCGGCAACGGCGCGGTGTTCCAGTTGGTGCCACAGCGCTTTCGCAAGGAAATCGGCGTCATGACCGGGCTGATCGGCATGGCCGGCGGCATCGGCGGCTTTTTCCTGGCGGCAGGCCTGGGCACCATCAAGCAGCACACCGGCGACTACCAGTTGGGCCTGTGGCTGTTTGCCGGCCTGGCCGTGCTGGCCTGGTTCGGCCTGCTCAACGTCAAGCGCCGCTGGCGCACCACTTGGGGTTCGGCCGCCGTGACCGCGGCCCGGGTCTGAGCCCCGCGCATGACCCTGCAACTGAGTTGTGCGCAATTCAGCGCCAGTGGCCCGCGCAGCGAGAACCAGGATGCGCTGCGCCTGGTCACGCCGGTGCCGGCACTGGCGGCCAGCAAAGGCTATCTGTTCGCGCTGGCCGACGGGGTCAGCCAGTGTGCCGACGGCGCGCTGGCGGCGCAGTCGACCCTGCAGGCCCTGGCGCTGGACTACTACGCTACGCCTGAGACTTGGAGCATCGTCCAGGCGCTGGACAAGCTGCTGCTGGCACAGAACCGCTGGCTGCTGGCCAACGGCTTGCTGACAACACTGAGCGCACTGGTGCTGCGCGGGCGGCGCTTTACCCTGGCGCATGTCGGCGATTGCCGGGTGTATCGCTGGCACGCCGGCCACCTGCAACGCATCAGCGAGGAGCATGTCTGGGAGCAGCCGGACATGAACCATGTGCTCAAGCGCGCGCTGGGGCTGGATCAGTACGTGGTCATGGATTACCTGGATGGCGAGCTGCGCGAAGGCGAACGCCTGCTGCTGGTCAGCGATGGCGTCTGGGCCACCCTGGGCGACCCGGGCATCCGTTCGATCCTGAGCGACACCGACGACCTGCAAGCCTGTGCCAGGGCGCTGGTCGGCGCCGCCCACCTGGCCGGCAGCCAGGACAATGCCAGCGCCCTGCTGGTGCAGGTCGACCACCTGGGCCACGATGACCTGGGTGATACCTTGCGCCAGTTGCAGCAATGGCCGCTGCCGCCGCCGCTCAAGCCCGGCCAGCGCTTTGAAGGCTGGCAGGTGCAAAGCGTGCTGGCCCAGTCGCGCCAGTCGCTGCTGTATCGGGTCAGCGACAACAGTGGCCAGCCCTGGCTGCTCAAGACCCTGCCGGCCAGCCGCGCCGATGAAGACGGCGCCGGGCAAGCACTGCTGCTGGAGGAATGGTTCCTGCGCCGGGTGGCCGGGCGACATTTTCCAGAAGCGCCCCCTCTGCCCGAGCGCCAGCACCTGTACTACCTGATGCGCCAGTACCCGGGGCACACGCTGGACACGCTGTTTGCCCTCACCGGTCCGCTGCCACTGGTGCAATGGCAAGACCTGGCGGCCCGTCTGTTGCGCGCCGTCGGCTTGCTGCACCGGCGCAATATCATCCACCGCGACATCAAGCCGGAGAACCTGCTGCTGGGTGACGATGGCGAGCTGCGCGTGCTGGATTTCGGCCTGGCATTTTGCCCGGGGCTGTCCAGCCGCAGCCCCGGCGATCTGCCCGGCACGCCCAGCTTCATCGCCCCGGAAGCCTTTCAGGGCGCCGATCCCACGCCTCGCCAGGACCTGTATGCGGTGGCAGTCACCTTGTATTTCCTGCTCACCGGGCAATACCCGTACGGCGAGATCGAAGCCTTCCAGCACCGGCGTTTCACGGTGCCGATCCCAGCCAGCCGCTATCGGCCCGACCTGCCCGAGTGGCTCAACGATCAGTTGACCCACGCCTTGCAGGCCGAACCGGAGCAACGCTTCGAAACCGCCGAACAATGGCTGCTGGAACTGGAACACGGTGAACACCGCACGGTCAGCCCGCGCCCGCGACCGTGGCTGGAGCGCGAGCCGGTCAAGGTCTGGCGTACGCTGGCGCTGGTGTCGCTGCTGGGCAACCTGGTGGCGTTCATTGTGATGGTGGCGTAGGCACGCCTGCCCCGCTTGTGTGCGCCACGCCTCAATGCGGTGCGCCCAAGCCCCAACATCATCGGCCCAACGCCCTGTTTTCAGGGCTTTGTGCAAGTTGGCACAAGCACTGCATCAGCCTTGCTCAACACACATAACGTGCGGTCTTCAATGGCGGAGGCGGCACTTCCCGGTGATACGGGAGCGGACAAAGGCGTCCTCGTCAGGCAACTGGCGGGGGCGCCTTTTTTGTTTGCGCGTTATCGAACCGGCCCGGAGGCGCAGAGCCCATGAAAAAACTCAAACTGGTAATGATCGGCAACGGCATGGCCGGGGTCCGCACCCTTGAAGAGCTGCTCAAGCTCAGCGATGACCTGTATGACATCACCGTCTTCGGCGCCGAGCCGCACCCCAACTACAACCGCATCATGCTGTCGCCCGTACTGGCCGGCGAGCAGGGTTTCGGCGACATCGTGCTCAACGACCTGAATTGGTACCGCGAGCACGCTATCCGCCTGTTCCTGGGCCGGCGTGTGGTGAAGATCGATCGCCGGCAACGTCGGGTGATCGCCGACGACGGCACCGAGGCCCACTATGATCGGCTGCTGATCGCCACCGGCTCCAAGCCTTATATTCTGCCGGTGCCCGGAAACGACCTGGAGGGCGTGATCGGCTACCGCGACATTGCCGACACCCGCCAGATGATCGACACCGCCAACACCCACCGGCGCGCGGTGATCATCGGCGGCGGTCTGCTGGGCCTGGAGGCGGCCAATGGCCTGGCCCTGCGTGGCATGCAGGTGACCGTCGTGCACCACGGCCAGAGCCTGCTGGAGCGGCAACTGGATCAGACCAGCGGTCGCTTGCTGCAAAAGGCCCTGGAGCAGCGCCACTTGAGCTTTTGCCTGAACGCTCATACCCAGGCTCTGTTCGGTGACGATCAGGGCCGGGTAAAAAGCGTGCAACTGCAAGACGGCCAGGTGCTTGGCGCCGACCTGGTGGTCATGGCCGCCGGCATCCGTCCCGAAACGGCCCTGGCTGAAGGCTGCGGATTGCCATGCAACCGCGGGATTCTGGTGAATGACACCCTGCAGACCTTCGACCCGCGCATCTATGCCATCGGTGAATGTGCCAGCCATCGCGGCGTGGCCTATGGGCTGGTTGCGCCGCTGTTCGAACAGGCCAGGGTCTGTGCCAACCACCTGGCGCAACTGGGCTTTGCCCGCTACCCAGGCTCGGTCACTTCGGCCAAGCTGAAGGTCACCGGCATCGACCTGTTTTCCGCCGGTGACTTTCTGGGCGGTGAAGGCACCGAGTGCATCACCTATTGCGACCCGCTCAGCGGTGTCTACAAGAAGCTGGTGATCAAGGACGACAGGCTGGTGGGCGCCTGCCTGTATGGCGACACCGCCGATGGCAACTGGTACATGGAGCAGATCCGCGCCAACAGCCGCATCGACGCCATTCGCCAGCACTTGATGTTCGGCGCACAGGCGGCCAGCGCATGACCGACCTGAGCCTGCCACTGCCCGCCCCCGCTTCGGGGCCACTGCGCACCACCGCGTCGACCTGCTGCTATTGCGGGGTGGGCTGCGGCGTGTTGATCGAGCATGACGACCTGCACATTCACGGCGTCAGTGGCGACCCGCAGCACCCGGCCAACTTCGGCCGCCTGTGCAGCAAAGGCTCAAGCCTGCACTTGACCGGGGACCTGTCCAGCCGGGCGCTGTACCCGGAACTGCGCCTGGGCAAAGCCCTGCCGCGCAGCGCCACCGACTGGGACACGGCACTGGAGCACGCCACAGGGGTATTCGCCCAGGCCATCGCTGAACACGGTCCGGACAGCGTCGCGTTCTACATTTCCGGCCAGTTGCTGACCGAGGACTACTACGCCTTCAACAAACTGGCCCGGGCCCTGGTCGGCACCAACAACATCGACAGCAATTCACGGCTGTGCATGTCCTCGGCCGTGGTCGGCTACAAGCGCAGCCTGGGCGCCGATGCGCCACCGTGCAATTACCAGGACATCGAACTGGCCGATACCCTGCTGATCGTCGGCAGCAACATGGCCTACGCCCACCCGGTACTGTTTCGCCGCCTGGAAGAGGCCAGAAGCCGGCGCCCGGACATGAAGATAATCGTGGTCGACCCACGGCGCACCGACACGTGCGAGCTGGCCGACCTGCACCTGGCCATCCAGGGCGGTAGCGATGTAGCGCTGTTCCATGGCCTGCTGCACCTGCTGATCAGGGAAAAACATCTCGATACGGCTTTTATCGACGCCCACACCGAGGATTTCAGCGAGCTCCAGGCGCTGGTGCACGATTACACGCCCGAGCATGTCGCCCAGGTGTGCGGCATCCGTGTCGAAGACCTGCACACCTGCGCCCGGCTGATCGGGGAAGCACCCGCCTTCCTGTCGCTGTGGTGCATGGGCCTGAACCAGTCCACCGCCGGCAGTGCCAAGAACAGCGCACTGATCAACCTGCACCTGGCCACCGGGCAGATCGGCCGCCCCGGCGCCGGCCCCTTCTCGCTGACCGGCCAGCCCAATGCCATGGGCGGCCGGGAAACGGGCAGCCTGTCCAACCTGTTGCCCGGCCATCGCGAGGCTGGTAATGCCGAGCATCGCCGCGAAGTGGCCGCGTACTGGAATGTCGCCGAGCTGCCGGCCAACCCTGGCCTGTCAGCCATTGAGCTGTTCGAACAGGTGCGCAACGGCAAGATCAAGGCCTTGTGGATCGCCTGCACCAACCCTGCCCAGTCGATGCCCGACCAGAGCGCCGTGCGCCAGGCGCTGAGCGACTGCCCCTTCGTGGTGTTGCAGGAAGCCTTTCGTACCACCGAAACCGCCGCGTATGCCGACCTGCTGCTGCCCGCCGCCAGTTGGGGCGAGAAGGAAGGCACCGTGACCAACTCCGAACGGCGCCTGTCCAACGTGCGCAAGGCGATACCCGCACCCGGCCAGGCGCGGGCCGACTGGTCGATCACCGTGGACTTTGCCCGGCGCCTGCAACAGCGTCTGCGCCCAGGCAGCGACCCTTTATTTGACTTTGCGACGCCGCAATCGCTGTTTGACGAATTCAAGGGCCTGACCCGCGGCCGCGACCTGGACATGACCGGAATCGACCGCGCCCTGCTTGAACAGTTGGGTCCGCAACAATGGCCATTTCCCGAAGGCGCTCGCACCGGCACGCCACGCCTGTATGCCGATGGCCGGTTCCCGACCACCTCGGGCCGCGCCCGATTTATCTGTCAGGCCTATGCCCCTGCGCACGAGCAACGCGACGCCGATTACCCCCTGACCCTCAATACCGGACGGCTGCGTGATCAATGGCACGGCATGAGCCGCACCGGCACCGCCGCCCGGCTGTTCGGCCATGTGAGCGAAGCGATACTGGGCTTGAACCGGCACGACATGCAGCACCAGGGCCTGGAAGACGGTGACCTGGTGCACGTGCACAGCCGGCGCGGCGCGCTCGTGGTGCCTATCGCCTGCGATGACAGCCTGAGGGCCGGGCATGCCTGGTTGCCGATGCACTGGGGCGATCGTTTTCTCAAGGGCGGCGTCAACCTGCTCACGCAGCCGGCTTGTGACCCGCTCTCCAGACAGCCTGAACTCAAGCACAGCGGCGTGCGAGTCGAAAAGGCCGCTCTGCCCTGGCATTTGTTTGCATTGATCGAAGGCGACGTGCAGAACCACCTGCAGGCGCTGCGCCCCTTGTGCGAGGCGTTTGCCTACGCCAGCCTGAGCCTGGCCGGTCGCGAGCGCCCGGCGCTGGTGATCCGTGCCGCCCATACCCAGGCCCCCGACGCCGCCTGGCTGGAACAGTTCGACCGGTTGCTGAATCTGGACCACGGCCCGGTGATCGCCTACGACGACTCCAGGCGCGGCATTGGCAAGCGCGTGCGCATCGACCAGAACCGCATCACAGCGGTGCGCCTGGCGGGGGAAACCCTGGCCCGGCACTGGCTACAGAACCTGTGGCTCGAAGGCCGCGCCGACGAGCCGCTGCGGCGCTGGATGCTGGCGCCCATCAGCCACGAGCCGGGCAAGAGCGCGCTGCAGACCCGCGACACGATCGTGTGCAATTGCAAGAACGTCAGCCAGAGCAGCATCAGCGCCGGAATCGAGCGTGGCTTGTGCCTGGACCAATTGAAACAACAACTGGGCTGCGGCACTCAATGCGGGTCCTGTGTCCCGGAAATAAAACGCCTGATCAACCTTGTCGCCGTCCCTGAATGAGGAATAAACCCATGAATGCAAAAGTCTGGCTGGTGGGCGCAGGTCCCGGCGATCCTGAACTGTTGACCCTTAAGGCTGTGCGTGCCCTGCACAGTGCCGACATCGTGATGATCGATGATCTGGTCAATCCGGCGGTGCTGGAGCACAGCCCCGGTGCACGGGTGATCCGTGTGGGCAAGCGCGGCGGTTGCCGGTCCACGCCGCAAGCGTTCATTCACCGGCTGATGCTGCGCTATGCCCGTCAGGGCAAATGCGTGGTGCGCCTCAAGGGCGGTGACCCGTGCATCTTCGGCCGTGGTGGTGAAGAAGCCCAATGGCTCAAGGAGCACGGCATCGACGTGGAGCTGGTCAACGGCATCACCGCCGGCCTGGCCGGTGCCACCCAGTGCGATATTTCCCTGACGCTGCGCGGGGTCAGCCGTGGCGTCACGCTGGTCACCGCACACACACAGGATGACAGCAGCCTGAACTGGTCGGCACTGGCGCAGACCGGCACCACGCTGGTGGTGTACATGGGCGTGGCCCGGCTGGATGAGATTCGCGATGGCCTGCTGGCCGGTGGCATGGGCGCCAGCATGCCGGTGGCCATGATCGAAAACGCCTCATTGGCGCATCAGCGCGAGTGCCGCAGCACCTTGCGCGACATGCAGCGTGACGCCTTGGCGTTCGCCCTCAAGAGCCCTGCGGTGCTGGTGATTGGCGAGGTGGTAGGGGCCGCCAATTACCGCAGCATTGGCCTTGCCGGGGATGCAGACGCCACCTTGCACGCCGTGGCAGGCTAAGCGGACCGCCGGGCGGTCGCGGCGGCTGGTAATCACGCCATAACGAAAAATGCCCCGTACCTTGCGGTACGGGGCATTTTCAGTGCAGATCAGGTGACCGTGATCACCTGTCCGCCAGAAGGCAGGCTAATTACTTGGCCTGGGCTTCTACTTCAGCTTCTACGCGACGGTTAACAGCGCGGCCGGATTCGGTAGCGTTGTCAGCAACTGGACGCGATTCGCCGTAGCCAACCGAGTTGACGCGGGTGGAACCTACACCGTACTGGTTAACCAGGACTTGCTTGACAGCGTCAGCACGACGCTGCGACAGCTTCTGGTTGTAAGCGTCAGTACCGACGGAGTCAGTGTGACCTTCAACAGTGGTGGTGGTCTGTGGGTACTGCTGCATGAAGTCAGCCAGGTTCTTGATGTCGCCGTAGCTGTTAGGCTTGACCTGGGCCTTGTCGAAGTCGAACTTCACGTCCAGCTCGACACGAACCACTTCGGCAACGGCCGGGCAGCCGTCAGCGTCAACAGTGACGTTGGCCGGGGTGTCTGGGCACTTGTCGACGTTGTCGCACACGCCATCGTTGTCGCTGTCGGAGCACACTTCAGCCACTGGCGTTGGAGCCGGTGCTGCGGCTGGCTTGCTGCCGCCACCGAAGTTCACACCGATACCGACGCTTGGCGCCCACTCGGTGTCGCCCTGGTCGATGTTGTACTGAGCTTCAACGCCGGCACGGGCGTAGAAGTTGTCAGTGAAGTACAGCTTGGCGCCGCCGCCAACGTTGGCGAAGGTCGAACCGTTGCGGCCGCTACGACCGGTCTGGCCGATGCTCTGGTCAGAGAAACCAGCGGAGACGTAAGGACGCAGCATGTCGCCTGGGTTGTTGAAGTGGTACAGAGCGTCCAGGGCAGTGTTGGAGCCCTTGATGTTCTTGCCATCTTCGCCACGGACGTTGTGAACTTCGTCATAGCCCAGACGCAGCTCGACGTCGTCGGTCAGGAAGTAGCCAATCGAACCACCGAACAGGTTGCCGTCGTTTTTGAAGTCGCGGGCGCTGTCGTAATATTCTTTTTTGGCGAAGCCTTCGATTTCGACTGCGCCTTGGCCTTGAGCCAGTGCGCCGAACGAAGTGGCGGCAACGATTGTACCAATGGCCAAGCCCAAGGTGTTTTTCAGTTTCATCCGTTAAATCCCCATCTGGTGATTGTAAAGCAGCCCCGAAATACAGGGACAACTCGGTGGCAAGTCTATCAGAACCTGCCGGCTCGTTAGAGGTATTTGCGCCGGGTTAAGTTTCGGCACTACCTGCAAATTTCTCCCGCAGCTTATCCAAAGCCCGCTTGTAGCGCATTTTCGTTGCACTCAAGCCCATGTGCATGATGTCTGCGATTTCCTGAAACTCCAGCTCTGCGACAAAACGTAGCACCAGAATTTCACGGTCAATCGGGTTCACATGCACAAGCCAGCGATCAAGTCCGCCCCGTTCTTCAGGTTTAGGCGTCCGGTCTTCGGTCGCTTCCTCGATCGGGTCCAGACTCAGCGCGTCCATCAAGCGACGCTTTCGCCGTTCCTTTCGATACTGAGTGATGCATTCGTTATAAGTGATGCTGTACAGCCAGGTTTTGAATTTCGACTTACCCTCGAAATTCTTCAGGCCATACAGCACCTTAAGCATCACTTCCTGACAGACATCGTCCGCGTCGCGATCGTTCCCCAAATAACGTGCACAGACGTTAAAAAGAGTCCGCTGGTAGCGACGCATCAGCTCCTCATAAGCACGCGTCACATGAAACAACTCATCGTGGGCGCGCGCAACCAGCTCCTCGTCAGAGAGTTCATGGGGTTCGTAGCGCAGCGATAGCGGAGAGGGTTTATTCAAAACGAATCGTGCCGAAAGTCAGGTCAAAGGCCGCCGTCACCTGCAAACAGGCGATTGAGTGGCGGCACAGATTAGCAGGTTAGCCGCTTAACGGCTGCTAACACGCTGCTCGAGAAGAATCCGGTTGGAAAACGACACCAACTCTCCATCATCGGTCAACAGCGTGGTCTTGACCGTCCCTATTTCTTCGATCTGCCCTTCGATATCGCCGACCTGAACACTCTGGCCGACCTGATAGAGTTCACGTACATAAATACCTGCCAGGATCTGCCCGGCGATTTCCCGACTGCCCAGCCCCATCGCCAGGGCGACGGCCAGACCTACGGTAATCAGCACGATCACGATCACATGGTTCAGCAGGTCCGTCTTGACCTCAAGCTGACTGATCGCCACCGAGAGGCTGATGATAATCACCAGGCCTTGCGCCACGCGCCCCAGGCCCGCAGCGTAGTCGACACCCACACCTTCTGCCGCGCCGCGCACCAGGCCATTGGCCAATTGTGCCAGCAGCACGCCGACCAGCAACACCAGGGCGGCGCCAAAAACCTTGGGCAAGTAAAGCGCAAGCATGTCCAGCGTTGCCGAGACTCGCTGCAAGCCGAGCGATTCTGCCGCAGAAACCAGAAAAATCAAGAGCACAAACCAGTAAACAATCTTGCCGATCAATGTCGAGATCGGCACCTTGACCCCGGCGCGGCTGATCAGCTTGGTCAGTCCGGTACCGTTCATCAGACGATCCAGGCCCAACTTGGCCAGCAACCTGGATAACAGGGCGTCGAGCAGCTTGGCCACCACGAAGCCCAGCAACACCACCACCAGCGCGCCGAACAGGCTGGGGATGAAGTTTGCGATTTTTGTCCACAATGCCGTCATTGCAGTCACGAGACTCTGGGTCCAGAGGTCCAATTCCATGTTCAATCAGCCTTATCGACAGGGCGCGCAGCCAACTTGCTGCGACGCGAAACCGGGGCAACGTGGGCGCTGCCGTTATTGACGGCAATCATCATGGCTTGCGTCCAGCGGCCCAGCAGGCCGAACAGCACGCCAGCGCCGACCTGCCGGTTGGCAGTTTTCAGGACGCGGCCCAGACAGGCATCGTCATCCCGGGTGGAGGACGATGCCTTGAGCATGTCCCGCAGGGATTCTTCAAACGGATCGTGCATCTGCCACCTCACGCAATGTCACAGAAAGACGCAGCCCCAGGCCAACGAGTCACACCCGGCTGCCTGCTGCAAAGATGAAACTTTTTTCATAACCAGCGCAAACGCCTGAACAGCCACCACTGCCCCACGGCCAATGCCACGATCAAGCCACAGGCAATCAGGAAGCCGTTGGCGCTGTCAGCTCCGGGAATCCCGCCCACATTGATGCCCAGCAGACCGGTCAGGAAGGTCATGGGCAGGAAAATCCCGGTGATGATGCCGAAACGGTACATGGTGCGGTTCATCCGCTCCCTGAGCTGGCGGTCCTCGGCCTCCAGCAGCAGGCCCAGGCGCTCGCGGGTCAGCTCCAGTTCTTCAAGGTAACGGGTCAGGCTGTTGTTCAATTCGTTCCAGTAATCGACGTCGTCATCGACGAACCAGGTCAGGCGGCTGCGCGACAGCTGACCGAAGATATCGCGCTGGGGCGCCAGGAAGCGCCGCAGCCCGGCCGCCCTGCGGCGCGTCTGCAGCAACAGGCCGTGATCGGGGCTATAGCACTCGTCGGCGTCGTTGCGCTCCTCTTCTTCGTCCACTGCCTCGGTCAATTCGCCCACCAGATCCTGGAGCTTGTCTGTCAGCAATTGCGACAGGGTCAGGATCAGCTCGGAGGCCGTTCTGGGCCCGCGCCCTTCCAACAGAAGGCCGATCAGTTCTTCGGTGGCGCGCAAGGGCCGCAGGCGCAAGGAAATGATGCGCTGGGCGGCGGCAAAGATGCGCACCGAGACCATGTCTTCGGGTTCGGCCCCGGGATTGAGGTTGACCCCGCGCAGGAACAGCAGCAACTCCTGGTCCGGCAAGGCCAGCAGGCGTGGCCGGGTGTTTTCTTCAAGCAACAAGGTGCAGCTGAATTCACTCAGCCCGCTGTCGTTGCGCAGCCAGGCATGCGTCTGCGGATGGCTGCGGTCCCAGTGCAGCCACAGGCTTTCCTGTGGCTGCAACTGCAGGCCGTCCAGTTCGGTGCGGGCCAATTGCCGTGCGCCCCCCTTGCCATCCAGGACCAGGGCATGGACCAGCCCCCACTGCGCGTTGGCTTCGTCAAACATTCGCTAATTTCACTTACTCAGGCAGGCTCAGGGCGGTGGCGGAAATGATCACGCCGTTGTTATCGGCGTACAGATAGTGGCCGGGATGGAAGGTCACGCCGGCAAAGGTCACGGGGACATCGACATCCCCCACGTTGCGCCGTACCGAGCGCATCGGGTGGCTGGCCAGCGCCTGCACGCCCAGCTCGGTCTGGGCAATGATGTCCACGTCACGGATGCAGCCATAGACCAGCACCCCTTCCCAGCCGTTGCTGGCGGCCTGGCCGGCCAAAAGATCGCCCAGCAGTGCACAGCGCAGCGAGCCGCCGCCGTCGACCACCAGCACTTTGCCCCTGCCGTCCTGCCCCACCAGTTCCTTGACCCGCGAGTTGTCTTCGAAGCATTTGACCGTGACGATCTGGCCACCGAACGAGTCGCGGCCGCCAAAGTTGCTGAACATCGGTTCCAGCGCCGTTACCGCATCGGGATAGGCATCGCACAGATCCGGGGTGATGTAGTGCATGGGGTAACTCCTGTCAGTCAATGGCGGGGGTCCGGTGCCAGGCATAAGGCCATGGCCCGACCGAGAACGTACCCAGCCGGGTGGCATTGTGCAAGCCTGTCACAGCGGCGCTGTCACGCTCTGTGCAGGCTCCGCCGCTGGCAATGGCTCGCCGACCGGGCGCTGCTGCAACCAGTCGAGCACCCGGGGCCAGACCTGTTCTTGCGCCGCCGCACTGACCAGCATGCGCACATGATCGAAGTCCTCGCTGAAACCCTGGCGGCGCCCCAGGCACAGAAACTGGCGCTGCCCGGAACCAAAGCGTTCAAGCAGCAGGCGGCAGGCCCAGGGCGGGTCCTGATGGTCACCTTCGGCGGCCACCGCCAGTACCGGCACGCACACATTGGCAAGGCCGGCCCACCAGTGGTTGTCACGCTCGCCAAAACGCCCGAACAGGCTGTGCCAGCGCATGCTCTCCAGGGCCACGCCGACCGGTTCGTCCTCTGGGCCACGCTTGAAGCGCGGCCCGGAAATATGCTCGAACGAGCGCAGCAACAAGCGGCCCGCCCACTGCACCGGCGGGATCTTCAGCGGCCAGTAATAGCGGCTGACCTGGCTGCCGAACAACGCCACGGAGGCAGCGTCCCCGGCGCCCAGGTACTGGCCGCCCAGGGCTGCCGCCAGGGTCGTGCCGCCCAGCGAATGGCCGATCCAGTGCGGCACCTGCCCGCTCAGCTCCTTGACGAAGGCGCCGATGACCGGCAGGTCGTAACGGGCGTAATCGGCCACCTTGTTGGTGCGCCAGGTCGCGTTGCGTGCCGACAGGCCGTGCCCACGCATTTCAGCGATCCACACATCAAAGCCGGCGCGCGCCAGATAAGGCCCCAGGCCAATGCCCTTGGGCGAGTACCAGAAGCGGCGATTGGAAAAACTGCCATGCAGCAGAATCACTGGCACACCGCGCGGCCGGGCCTGGTCGACCAGGCCAAGACGGGTGACGGCCAGCTCGACAGTGGCATCGGGACTGTTGCCAGGTTTGAGACGGTAGACATCTTCGACCAGATCGCCGCGACGTTCGGCGCTCATCAACGCCACGGGAAAAAGAGAGCTGCTGCTTTGCATAGTGTTCTTGATCAAGAGTTCAAGGGCATCCGGCCCTTGAGTGGCACAAAACGACTGGATAAAAAAAGGCGGCCTCCGGAGGAAACCGCCTTTCTCGACCATCCCGAACCGTGTAGACGGCCCGGAACGTCATCGCATCACATCAGGCGGGTGCCTGGCCTTCGGCAAGGAAGAACCAGGTTTCGAGCACCGAGTCAGGGTTGAGCGAAACGCTCTCGATGCCCTGCTCCATCAGCCAGCGCGCCAGGTCCGGGTGGTCCGAAGGACCCTGGCCGCAGATGCCGATGTACTTGCCGGCCTTGTTACAGGCCTGGATGGCATTGGACAGCAACTTCTTGACCGCCGGATTGCGCTCGTCGAACAGGTGCGCGATGACCCCCGAGTCGCGGTCCAGGCCCAGGGTCAGCTGGGTCAGGTCGTTGGAGCCGATCGAGAAGCCGTCGAAGTACTCGAGGAACTCTTCAGCCAGGATGGCGTTGGACGGCAGTTCGCACATCATGATGATGCGCAGGCCGTTTTCACCGCGCTTGAGGCCATTGGCTGCCAGCAGATCGATGACCTGGCTGGCTTCGCCCAGGGTGCGCACGAACGGCACCATGATCTCGACATTGGCCAGGCCCATGTCTTCACGCACGCGCTTGAGGGCACGGCATTCCAGTTCGAAGCAGTCGCGGAAGTTTTCGCTGATGTAGCGCGAAGCGCCGCGGAAGCCCAGCATCGGGTTTTCCTCTTCGGGCTCGTACAGCTTGCCGCCGATCAGGTTGGCGTACTCGTTGGACTTGAAGTCCGACAGGCGCACGATGACCTTTTTCGGGGTGAAGGCCGCAGCCAGGGTGCTGATCCCCTCGACCAGCTTGTCGACATAGAAGCTGACCGGATCGCTGTAGCCGGCGATACGCTTGTCGACGCTGTCCTTGATGTCCGGCGGCAGGCCGTCGTAATTGAGCAGCGCCTTGGGGTGCACGCCGATCATGCGGTTGATGATGAACTCCAGGCGCGCCAGGCCGACACCGGCGTTGGGCAACTGGGCAAAATCGAAAGCGCGGTCGGGGTTGCCGACGTTCATCATGATCTTGAACGGCAGGTCGGGCATGGCATCGACCGAGTTGGTCTTGATGTCGAAGCCCAGCTCGCCTTCGAAGATATAGCCGGTGTCGCCTTCGGCGCAGGAGACGGTCACGCCCTGGCCGTCGCGCAGCAGCTGGGTGGCGTTGCCGCAACCCACGACCGCCGGAATGCCCAGCTCACGGGCGATGATCGCCGCGTGGCAGGTACGCCCGCCACGGTTGGTGACGATGGCGCTGGCGCGCTTCATCACCGGTTCCCAGTCCGGGTCGGTCATGTCCGAGACCAGCACGTCGCCGGGCTGGACCTTGTCCATCTCCGAGACGTCCTTGATGATGCGCACCTTGCCGGCGCCGATGCGCTGGCCGATGGCGCGACCTTCGACCAGCACGCTGCCTTTTTCCTTGAGCAGGTAGCGCTCCATGACGTTGGCGTTGCTGCGGCTCTTCACGGTTTCAGGGCGGGCCTGGACGATGTACAGCTTGCCGTCGTCGCCATCCTTGGCCCACTCGATGTCCATCGGGGCCTTGTAGTGCTTCTCGATGATGATGGCCTGCTTGGCCAGCTCATTGACTTCAGCATCGGTCAGGCAGAAGCGGGCGCGCTCGGCGGCCTCGACGTCGACAACCTTGACCGATTTGCCGGCACGGGCCTCGTCGCCGTAGATCATCTTGATCGCCTTGCTGCCCAGGTTGCGGCGCAGGATGGCCGGGCGGCCGGCGGTCAGGGTGTCCTTGTGCACGTAGAACTCGTCTGGGTTGACGGCGCCCTGCACCACGGTCTCGCCCAGGCCATAGGCACCGGTGATGAACACCACATCACGGAAACCGGACTCGGTGTCCAGGGTGAACATCACGCCAGCAGTGCCGGTTTCGGAGCGCACCATGCGCTGCACGCCGGCCGACAGGGCCACCAGCTTGTGGTCGAAGCCCTGGTGTACGCGGTAGGAAATGGCACGATCGTTGAACAAAGAGGCAAAGACCTCCTTGGTGGCGCGGATCACATTGTCCACGCCGCGAATGTTCAGGAAGGTTTCCTGCTGGCCGGCAAAGGAAGCATCGGGCAGGTCTTCGGCGGTGGCGGAAGAACGCACGGCCACGGCCAGGTTCGGGTTACCGGCCGACAATTGCTCGAAGGCGGTGCGAATCTCGGCGTTGAGACGCTCGGGGAACTCGGCTTCCATGATCCACTGACGAATCTGCGCGCCGGTCTTGGCCAGGGCGTTGACATCATCGACATCCAGCGCATCCAGGGCGGCGTGGATCTGATCGTTCAGACCACTGAGCTCAAGGAAATCACGGTAGGCCTGGGCCGTGGTGGCAAAGCCACCAGGTACCGAAACGCCAGCGCCTGCCAGGTTGCTGATCATTTCGCCGAGGGATGCGTTCTTGCCTCCCACGTGCTCCACATCATGGACGCCGAGCGTGTCGAGGGAAACTACGTACTCTACCAAGGTGATCTCTCCACTAACTATTGTTCGTTGTTGGGAAAAGCTCATGGGTGCCTCTGAAAACGACCTGCGTTGTCATCGCTGACTGCCTTGCCTGCGTTTCCAGAGGTACCCTGTGGTACCCGGGCGCTTGTGGCCCAGGCCTGGAAAAAGCGAGAATGCGGGCCATGAGGCCGGCAAGCGCGCCTATCATATCCAAGAATCGTCATCCGCTTAAAGCCAGGGCCGCCAATGAAACGATCCGCGTTCTTCATTTCCGATGGTACCGGTATCACCGCCGAGACACTCGGACAGAGTCTGCTGGCGCAGTTTGAAAACATTGCGTTCAGCAAGTTCACCCGGCCCTACATCGACAGCGTCGAGAAAGCCCGGGCGATGGTACAACAAATCAATCAGGCCGCCGAACGCGACGATGTGCGACCGATTATCTTCGACACCATCGTCAACCAGGAAATACGCGAGATCCTGGCCACCTCCAACGGCTTCATGATCGATATCTTCTCGACCTTTCTGGCGCCACTCGAGCAAGAGCTTAGTTCACACTCCTCGTATTCGGTGGGCAAATCCCATTCCATTGGTCACAACTCCAACTACATGGAGCGTATCGAGGCGGTGAACTTCGCCCTGGACAACGATGATGGCGCACGCACCCATTATTACGACAAGGCCGACATTATCCTGGTCGGCGTGTCGCGCTGCGGCAAGACGCCGACGTGCCTGTACATGGCCATGCAGTTCGGCATCCGTGCGGCCAACTACCCGCTGACCGAAGATGACATGGAACGCCTGCAACTGCCGACGGCGCTGAAGAACCACCGCAGCAAACTGTTCGGCCTGACCATCGACCCCGACCGCCTGACTGCCATTCGCCATGAGCGCAAGCCCAACAGCCGCTACGCCAGCTATGCCCAATGCGAATTCGAAGTGCGTGAAGTGGAAAGCCTGTTTCGCCGCGAGAACATCGCGCACCTGAACTCCACGCACTTCTCGGTCGAGGAAATCTCGGCCAAGGTGCTGGTCGAGAAAGGGGTCGAGCGGCGGTTCAAGTGACTGCAAGCGGCAAGCGCCAGGGTGGCAGGCGGGTCGTTTGTATTCCTGCAGGGAATGGGCCCATGCGCAGGCAGACTTTTATTTCATGACGCCGCTCAAGTAGGTTGAGTGCTCCAGCATAAGGAGATCACCCATGAGCAACGCCCCGCTGCGCCTGTACGTCGATGACCGTTTTACCAGCCCCTATGCCCTGTCGGCGTTCGTGGTGCTGCGCGAAAAAGGCCTCGACTTCGATCTGCTCCCGGTCAACCTGCAGCAGGCCGAGCACCGTCATGAAGACTATGCAGCCCTGTCACTGACCCGCCGTGTGCCGACCCTGGTCCATGGGGACTTTGCGCTGTCGGAATCCTCGGCCATTACCGAGTACCTGGACGAGGCTTTTCCCGACGTTCGGGTGTACCCGCAAGACCCGAAACAACGCGCCCGCGCCCGCCAGGTGCAGGCCTGGCTACGCAGCGACCTGCTGGCGATCCGCGCCGAACGCTCAACGCTGGTGGTGTTCTATGGCCAGAAAGTCGAGGCGCCCTTGTCGGTCGATGGCCAGTTGGCCGCCGACACGCTGATCGCCGCCGCGCAACACCTGCTGCAGGACGGTCGCGAACATGTGTGCGGGCAGTGGTCGATTTCCGATGTCGACCTGGCGCTGATGCTCAACCGCCTGATTCTCAACGGCGATCCGGTGCCGCAGGGTCTGGTCGACTACGCCACGCGCCAATGCCAGCGCCCCTCGGTGCAAGCGTGGTTCCGGTTGCAACGTCCAGCGCTCTGACTACCGCCCCGTCATTACGGGGCAACCGGATCGAGCGCCGGCAGCGCGTTCCATGGCAGGTTGGCCCAGCCACCCGATGCGGGTTCGAGCAGGCCGTTCAGGTCGGCCTGGTCGAAACGGCCGCCCAGGCTGTCAGCCCTGAAGGCGGCCACCCATTGCTGGCGCCCGGCCAGATAGGCCTGGCCGAACGCTTCCCAGCTGTCGAAACAGTCCTGCGCGCGCTGTGCATTGAGCAACAGCACCCGCCAGGCCGGGTCGTGTTCGATCCAGCCCAGCAGCAAGGCGCAACGCATCAGGAAAGCGACGCGCGCGCAGGCAAAGGCCATCGCCGCATGCGGGTCATCAGTGGCATTGAGCTTGTCCAGGTCCAGGCGATACCACTGCCTTTCAAGCGTGGCGTCCAGATGCTCACGCGCCTGTTCATCAGTGGCATCGTTGCGCAGGCCGACCTGATGCAGCAGGGGCGCCCGCAAGTAGGCCCGGCCCTCATCGCTCATGCTGACGGTGTCGGTCTCGAAGAAGCCACTGATAGACGTCGCCACCAGCATCGGTTCAGCCAGCTTCAGGGCGCGGTAGCGACGCGGGCTGAAGAAACTGGGGGCCGGTGCAGCACGATTGCGCCGCCAGTAGTACCAGCACACGACAACCACGATGCAGATCAGCAGGATATTCATGCCCCACGCTCCTGCTCGGCCTTGATCTGCCGGGCCAGTTCATGGCTCATCCCGACCCAGGCAACGCCCTCGGTGCTGTAGTTGCCCTCACTCGTATCCTCGGCACACAGATGACGGGTGGCATAGCTGACCGAACCGGCCTGGCCCACGCCTCGCGCGACCAGCTCCGGCTGCCGGGCGGCCACCAGCCACTGCACCATGGGCTTGGGCGCCTGCAAACGCCTGAACAGTTGCGGGTAACGCGCCACCAGACGGGTCTGGTCGGCCGCATCGCTGACGGCTTCAAGCAGGCGCCAGCCCGAGGGCGTGCGCACGATGCCGATGGCGATGCAATCGTCAGGCGAATGATCGTCGGTGCCCAGAGCGTCGAGGCACTGCAACAGGTCCTGGTAATAGCGTGCAACCGGCGGGCGGTTCTGCTTGCCCTTGACCTGGTCGACCGTCAGGGCGCCGTCCTTGCGCACGATCAGGCTGATGGTGATGTGCGGCTGGCCCTGGGCATCACGCAGGCTGAACACCCGCATCCGGCCTTGTTCGACCCCATCGGCGTAATGCTGGCCGTAGCCGCCGGTCAGGCTCTGGTGATTGGCAAACTGCCCCAGGCAATGGCGCATCACATAGCTTTCAAACGCCATTTCAGGACGCAGGCAGGCACTGTCCGGTAGCAGCTCGAAAAGGGTATGGCTGGCGCAGGACACCGCCAGGCGCAGCGCCGCAGGCTGGCTCTGGCGCCAGCCCTGGCCAAGGCGAAGTTGTATTTTTGCGTGTTCCTGCTCCCACAACTGCAAGGCCTGCGGGCAGTTGATGCGCTCAAGCTTGCCTTGCAACGCGGTGCCCCGGCGCGAGGACAGAAACTCCACCAGCCGGGCCTCGAGCTGCAACAGATGGGGCTGTGCGGGGTCGATCCAGACCAGCGGCGCAGTGCCCCGGTCATCACCTTGCCCGGTTTCGTCGAAGCGTTGCAGCAACCAGGCCGGCAGCGGCTCGGCGCCCAGCACCGCGCGGGCATCGTCCAGGGTCAGCAGGTGCCTGGCAGGCTCGAAGTTGCCCACCAGATGGCGGTAGAAATGATTGCACAGCCAGTCACGCACCGGCTCATCGTCACCGCGCGCCAGGCTGCGCCGGACGATATCGTCCTTGAGCTGGCCGGCATTGAGGGCATTGCGCGCGGCATACACAGGCCGGCGCGCCGGCGTGTCTACTTCCATACCTGCCACCATTTTTTCACGGCCGGCTCATCGACCTCGGTGAGTTCGGCAATCCTCTCCTGGATTTGCGCCTTCCAGTACTCATGACGCTCATGCTCGGGGTCAGCCAGTTCCAGGGCACGCTGGAAATAATGAATGGCCTCATCGTCACGCTCCAGGCCACGAAAGATACCCCCGGCGACGTAATGCAGGTCTGACTGGCCTGACGCCTCGACCATCGGTGCATAACGCGACCACAGGCCCAGGGCATTGTCGGGGTGGGTGTCGGACAAGCAGCGAGCGACGTCAAGGCGCACGTACAGCGCGCGGCTGTCCAGATCCTGGTCGGTGATGCCTTGTTCCTGCTGCCAGTCGAACAGGCGCTCGAGCCAGATCAGGCTTTCATTGCTGCGTCCGAGCGACTTGAGGGCAAACACCACATCGACGATGTAACGGTCCGGGTTGTGGCCGCTGTAAGGATGGACCGCGACAAAATGCCAAAGCTGCTCGGCGGCCTCGACAATGCCCTGGTCATCGTTCAGCCGAGTGTAGTTGGTCAAGAGGCACTGGTAATGCTCGGCAAAGGCGCTGCAGGCAAGGCCCCGGTTATGCAGCTCGATCGCTTCGTGGTAGCGGCGCTGATTGTTGTAGTGGCAGTAGTTGATCGCCAGGTTGTTGCACAGCATCGAGTACAGGTGCGCGCAGGCATCGAAGATATGCCCGGTACCGGTCTCGAAGTAACGCTCCATGGCGTCCCTGGCGTGTTCGTACGCCTCTTTTTGCAGCACCCGCAACCGGTCATAGGCCGGGTCGAAGTCCTCGGCGCTCAAGGTATCGGCCTGCGCGTCCACCAGCACGTTGAGTAACGCGGCATAGTTGTAGCCATCCATGCCGCTGGCCAGCGGTACCAGTGGCTGCTGCAGGGTGGCGAACAGGCCCTGGGTGCGCACACGCGCCTCGAACAGGCTGAAAGCACTGTTTGCATCATCCAGCCGGCCTTGTGCGATGGCCCGCTCCAGCAGGGCCACCTCGGTGGCCGGGTCGATCAATCCTGCCGCCGCGTCATGCACCGCCGTCAGGCGAATCAGCCAGGGATGTTCGGGCGCCAGGTGCTGCGCCCGGGCACGGGCCACGGCAAAGACCTGCTCGGGTGCCCCAGGCTCGGCCACATACTGATACAGGGCCTCCAGCAGCGGATCCAGGGGGTCGACAATGGTATAGCGCGCCGGCAACGCTGCCACGAATGCGTCCAGGACCTGGGCACTGGCGCTGGCGCGCAGCACGCACAGCGGCCACCACACCTGCTGGTCGTCGGGGTCCTGCAAGCGCTGGGCGATCAAGGCCGGTAGCCCCGGCCACAACTGATGGTCCAGTTCATAGATGTGCTGGAAGGCCCGCTGGCCGGCGGCATCCAGTTGCCCGGCCTCGATCAGCCATGGCAAGTGCCAGCCCAGAAAGCTGTCGCCACCGACGGCATCCAGGCTGAAGCACGCCGCCTTGGCGGTCTCCAGCGCCTGGGCCAGATGCCCCTGGGCATACTGGGCGCGTGCCGCCAGGCGTGCCATGCGCACCTGCACCTCGCGACGCCGAGGCAAGGACTGCTCCTGAGTCAGGCGGGTGATGGGTTGCTCGAACAGCGCCAGGTGCGACGGCACGATTTCGATCAGCGCATGGCTGAGCCAGCGCCAGTCATCCAGACCGACGCGCTGGTCGTCGGCCGCGTTGGTCAGGGCCGCCACGGCTTGCAGGGCGGCATCACGTGCCTGTTGATGCAGGTCATGGCGGTCCAGGACCCTGGCCTGGCGCTGATAGTAGTCGGCATCATCCCAGGCCTGGAGCGCCGTACGTTCAGGGTTGGCCCGACCCATGACATGACGCACCTCCAGGGACTTGAGGGCCACTTCAAGGCGGTCATTTTCCAGGTCGGTGAGCGTGCGCCAGCCTCGATAGCGTTCCAGGTCGTACTCGATGGGCTCCTGGACCATGGCACCCATTGCCGTCAGGGTCTCAAGCATGGCCGGTACTTCATCGAGGAACCAGGCCACGCGCAAGCGCATGAACAGCAGGTTGAGGTGCACCTCAGGGCGCCGGCGCGCCGGCATGGCGGCCAGCAACGCGGCACCGTCCTGCTCGAGCACGGCCCTGGCCGCAGGGGGATCCCCCACCCGCATCCATAACGAATGCAGGCGTCCGATGGAGTCCAGCGAATCGGCGCGCATGGGTTGCTCGCGCAGCACGGCCAACACCGCGTCAGGGTCGGCGCCTTCAGCCTCCAGCCCTTCGCCGAGCCGGTCGATCAGTTGCTCCAGTTCAATGCCTGTGAGCAAGCGGCCAGCCGGAGGCAGGTGAGTCGATTCGTCCATGAAACCATCCTTGTCAAAGCCGCTGGAGCGACTCGATCAAGCCCGGCCCCAGAGGGTCGGCCTGCCAAGCGCCGTTATCGAAGGGCAGCAAAGTAACCCAACCGATTCAGCCTGCCAAGGTCGGCAGTGGCACGCAGCTACCGTCAAGGCGCTTTCGCCAGTCTGGCCCCCTGTCATTGCGGGACCCGCACCCAGCCCTCCATCAGCACCCGGGCACTGCGACTCATGATGGCCTTGGTGACCTGCCACTGGCCGTCCACCGCCTGCGCTTCGGCGCCCACGCGCAAGGTGCCGGACGGGTGCCCGAAACGCACGCTGCTGCGCGTGCCGCCGCCGGCCGCCCGGTTGACCAGGGTGCCGGGAATCGCGGCGGCGGTGCCAATGGCCACGGCGGCGGTGCCCATCATGGCGTGGTGCAGCTTGCCCATCGACACTGCCCGTACCAGCAGGTCGATATCACCGGCCTGCACCGGCTTGCCACTGGACGCCACATAATCGGCGGGCGCCGCCACGAAGGCGACCTTGGGCGTGTGCTGGCGCAGGGCGGCTTCATCCAGGGTCTTGATCAGCCCCATGCGCAGCGCCCCTTCGGCGCGGATACGCTCCAGCAACGCCAGGGCCTTGGGGTCGCCATTGATGTCGCCCTGCAATTCGCGACCGCTGTAGCCCAGGTCTGCGGCCTCGATAAACACCGTGGGAATGCCGGCATTGATCAGCGTGGCCTTGAGCGCGCCCAGGCCAGGCACCTGCAGTTCATCGACCAGGTGACCGGTGGGGAACATCGAGCCGCCACCGCCCTCCTCGTCGGCCGCAGGATCAAGAAATTCCAGGCGCACTTCGGCGGCCGGAAAGGTCACGCCATCCAGCTCGAAATCACCGGTTTCCTGCACCTGCCCGGCCGTGATCGGCACATGGGCGATGATCGCCTTACCGATATTGGCCTGCCAGATACGCACCACCGCGACGCCGTCACGGGGAATACGCTCGGCCGCCACCAGGCCGCTGGCGATGGCAAAGGCGCCGACCGCAGCCGACAGGTTGCCGCAGTTGCCGCTCCAGTCGACAAAGGGCTTGTCGATGGCCACCTGGCCGAACAGGTAGTCGACATCGAAGCCTTCACGCGCACTGCGCGACAGAATCACGGTCTTGCTGGTGCTGGACGTCGCCCCGCCCATGCCGTCGATCTGCTTTTCATAGGGGTCGGGGCTGCCAATGACCCGCAGCAGCAGCGCATCGCGGGCCGGGCCCGGCACCTGCGCTGCTTCAGGCAGGTCAGCAAGATTGAAAAACACCCCTTTGCTGGTGCCGCCGCGCATGTAGGTGGCGGGAATTCTGAGTTGTGCCGGGTAGGTCATGGATCGGTTCCTTGCAAAGTGGAGTCGGCTGTCACACCGCCGCGCCCGCCAGGAAATCCTGGGCGAAGCGTTGCAGCACGCCACCGGCCTCGTAGATCGACAGCTCTTCGGCGGTGTCCAGACGGCAGGTCACCGGCACGTCGAGGCGCTCCCCATTACGGCGGTGGATCACCAGGTTCAGGGTCGCGCCGGGGGTGCGCTCACCGGTTACGTCGAACACTTCAGTGCCGTCGATGCCCAGCGTCAGGCGCGTGGTGCCCGGCTTGAACTCCAGCGGCAAGACGCCCATGCCCACCAGGTTGGTGCGGTGAATACGCTCGAAACCCTCGGCGACGATGGCCTCGACCCCGGCCAGGCGCACGCCCTTGGCGGCCCAGTCGCGGGATGAGCCCTGGCCGTAATCGGCGCCGGCGACGATGATCAGCGGCTGCTTGCGCTGCATGTAGGTTTCGATGGCTTCCCACATGCGCGTGACCTGGCCCTCAGGCTCCAGGCGGGTCAGCGAGCCCTTCCTGATCTGGCCATCGACCACCGCCATTTCGTTGACCAGTTGCGGGTTGGCAAAGGTGGCGCGTTGCGCGGTCAGGTGATCGCCCCGGTGCGTGGCATAGGAGTTGAAGTCTTCTTCGGGCAGGCCCATTTTCGCCAGGTATTCACCGGCGGCGCTGCTGGCCTGGATAGCATTGGACGGCGACAGGTGATCGGTGGTGATGTTGTCCGGCAGCACCGCCAGCGGGCGCATGCCCCGCAGCGTGCGTTCACCGGCCAGCGCGCCTTCCCAGTAGGGCGGGCGGCGAATATAGGTACTGGCCGGGCGCCATTCATACAGCGGCTCGACCTGCTCTTCATTGGCCTCGATGGCGAACATCGGGATGTACACCTGGCGAAACTGCTCAGGCTTGACCGAGGCGCGCACCACCGCGTCGATTTCCTCGTCGGACGGCCAGAGGTCCTTGAGCCGGATTTCCTGGCCATCCACCACGCCCAGCACATCCTGCTCGATATCGAAGCGGATGGTGCCGGCAATGGCATAGGCCACCACCAGCGGTGGCGAGGCCAGAAAGGCCTGCCTGGCATAGGGGTGAATGCGCCCGTCGAAGTTGCGGTTGCCCGACAGCACGGCGGTGGCGTACAGGTCACGGTCGATGATTTCCTGCTGGATCACCGGGTCCAGCGCGCCAGACATGCCATTGCAGGTGGTGCAGGCAAAGGCCACCACGCCAAAGCCCAGCGCTTCGAGCTCAGGCGTCAGGCCGGCTTCATCCAGGTACAGCGCGACGGTTTTCGAGCCGGGCGCCAGCGACGACTTGACCCACGGCTTGCGGGTCAGCCCCAGGCGATTGGCATTGCGTGCCAGCAGGCCGGCGGCGATGACGTTGCGCGGGTTGCTGGTGTTGGTGCAACTGGTGATGGCCGCGATGATCACCGCGCCATCGGGCAACTGGCCGGGCACTTGCTGCCACGGCCCGGCAATGCCCCGGGCCGCCAGATCGGTGGTGGCCACGCGGGCGTGCGGGTTGGACGGCCCGGCCATGTTGCGCACCACGCTGGACAGGTCGAAGTTCAGGACCCGCTCGTACCGGACCTGGGCCAGGTCGTCGGACCACAACCCCAGGGTTTTCGCATAGTGCTCCACCAACTGCACCTGGGGCTCTTCACGACCGGTCAGTCGCAAATACTCCAAAGTCTGTTCGTCGATGGAGAACATCGCCGCCGTGGCGCCATATTCCGGCGCCATATTAGAGATGGTCGCCCGATCGCCCAGAGTCAGGCTGGTGGCGCCGGCACCAAAGAACTCCAGCCACGCCCCGACCACCTTCTGCTGGCGCAGGAACTCGGTCAGCGCCAGCACCACGTCGGTAGCGGTGATGCCGGGCTGGCGGCTGCCGGTCAGCTCGACGCCGATGATGTCCGGCAGGCGCATCCACGAGGCGCGACCGAGCATCACGTTTTCGGCTTCCAGGCCGCCGACGCCGATGGCAATCACACCCAGTGCATCGACGTGCGGGGTGTGGCTGTCGGTGCCGACCAGAGTGTCGGGAAAGGCAACGCCTTCAAGCACCTGGATCACCGGGGACATTTTCTCCAGGTTGATCTGGTGCATGATGCCGTTGCCCGGCGGGATCACCTCGACATTCTTGAAGGCCTTCTTGGTCCAGTCGATGAAATGGAAGCGGTCTTCGTTGCGCCGGTCTTCGATGGCGCGGTTCTTTTCGAACGCCTGCGGGTCGTAGCCGCCGCATTCAACCGCCAGCGAATGGTCGACGATCAACTGCACCGGCACCACCGGATTGACCTGCGCCGGGTCCCCGCCCTGCTCGGCAATGGCATCGCGCAGCCCGGCCAGGTCGACCAGTGCGGTCTGGCCCAGAATGTCATGGCACACCACCCGCGCCGGAAACCAGGGAAAGTCCAGGTCGCGGCGGCGCTCGATCAACTGGCCGAGCGATGCGTTCAGCGTGCCCGGTGCGCAGCGACGGACCAGGTTTTCGGCCAACACTCGCGAGGTGTAAGGCAGCCGCGCCCAGGCACCCGGCGCCAGGGCCTCGACCGCCTCGCGGGCATCGAAATAATCCAGCGCAGTGCCGGGCAAATTCTTGCGGTAGTCGACATTCATGGTTTGCAGACTCGGTTCACGGTAGACATCAAGGAAGGGGCGAGAGGCTCATGGACGGCCTCCCTGCCCCGTTGGGCATCCCGTTCGGGCGCGCCGTTCGGGCACCCCATTCGGGCGCGCCGTTCAGCGCTGGTCGATGGCAACGAACGGGCGCTGCTCGACACCGGTGTACTCGGCGCTCGGGCGGATGATGCGGTTGTTGGCACGCTGCTCGAACACATGCGCCGCCCAGCCGGTCAGCCGCGAACAGACGAAAATGGGTGTAAACAACTGGGTCGGGATGCCCATGAAGTGGTAGGCCGAGGCATGGTAGAAGTCGGCATTGGGGAACAGCTTCTTCTGCTCCCACATGACCTTGTCGATGGCCTCGGACACCGGGAACAACACAGTGTCGCCGGCTTCGCTGGCCAGTTGCCGCGACCAGTCCTTGATCACCTCGTTGCGCGGGTCCGAATCGCGGTAGATCGCATGGCCAAAGCCCATGATCTTGTCCTTGCGCGCCAGCATGTCGAGCGTGCCTTGCGTCGCTTCTTCGGCCGAGGCAAAGCGCTGGATCATCGCCATGGCCGCCTCGTTGGCGCCGCCGTGCAGCGGCCCGCGCAGGGTGCCGATCGCGGCGGTGATGCACGAATACAAATCCGACAGGGTCGAGGCGCAGACCCGTGCGGTGAAGGTCGAAGCGTTGAATTCGTGCTCGGCGTACAAAATCAGCGAAACGTTCATCACCTTGCGGTGCAACTCGCTGGGGCTCTTATCCAGCAACAGGTGCAGGAAGTGCCCGGCAATGTCGGCCTCGTCGGTCATGCACTCGATGCGCACGCCGTCGTGGCTGAACCGGTACCAGTAGCACATGATCGCCGGAAAGGCCGCCAGCAGGCGGTCGGTGGCGTCGCGCTGTTGCGCGAACGAGGCTTCGGGCTCCAGCGTGCCGAGCATCGACGCCCCGGTGCGCATCACATCCATTGGGTGCGTGCTGGCCGGGATGCGTTCAAGCACTTCCTTGAGCGCAGCCGGCAGGTCGCGCAGGCCCTTGAGGCGCTGCTGGTAGTCGCTCAACTGCGCCGGGTTTGGCAGTTCGCCATCGAGCAACAGGTAGGCGACTTCCTCGAAACTGGCGCCGGCGGCCAGTTCACGCACGTCGTAACCACGGTAGGTCAGCCCGGCGCCGGCCTGACCGACGGTCGACAGGGCTGTCTGGCCGGCCACCTGGCCACGCAGGCCGGCGCCACTCAGTACTTTTGCTTCAGCCATTGCATTCTCCGGTTCTCTGTTTTGTCTGGGAATGAATCATCACAGTCGTCGAATGGACGGTGATCAAGCCTTTTTAAACAGCGCGTCGAGGCTCTGCTCGAAACGGTGGTAATCGATGGCGTCGTACAGTTCCATGCGCGTTTGCATGGTGTCGATCACGTTCTGCTGCGTGCCGTCGCGACGAATGGCGGTGAAGACGTTTTCGGCGGCCTTGTTCATGGCCCGGAACGCCGACAGCGGGTAGAGCACCAGCGACACATCCGCCTCGCGCAGTTGCTCGACGGTGAACAGCGGCGTGGCGCCGAATTCGGTGATGTTGGCCAGGATCGGCACGCCGACCCGGCTGGCGAACTGCTTGTACATGCCCAGCTCGGTAATGGCTTCGGGGAAGACCATGTCGGCCCCGGCCTCGATGCAGGCGGCGGCGCGCTCCAGCGCAGCGTCCAGGCCTTCGACCGCCAGCGCGTCGGTGCGCGCCATGATCACAAAGCTCGAATCGGTGCGCGCATCCACGGCAGCCTTGATGCGGTCGACCATTTCCTGCTGCGAGACAATCTCCTTGTTGGGCCGGTGGCCGCAGCGCTTGGCGCCGACCTGGTCCTCGATATGAATCCCCGCCGCGCCGGCCTTGATCATCGAGCGTACCGTGCGCGCCACGTTGAAGGCCGAGGCACCAAAGCCGGTGTCGGCATCCACCAGCAGCGGCAACTCGCAGACATCGGTGATGCGTCGCACATCGACCAGCACGTCCTCCAGCCCGGAAATGCCCAGGTCCGGCAGCCCCAGGGAGCCGGCGGCCACACCGCCGCCCGACAGGTAGATGGCCTTGAAGCCGGCGCGCTGGGCCAGCAGTGCGTGGTTGGCGTTGATGGTGCCGACCACCTGCAAGGGGTGCTCGCTGGCAACGGCCTCGCGCAGGCGCTGGCCGGGGGTTGTGTGGGGATGACTCATGCTTCACCTCGGTCGGAAGTCGCCTGGTAATGGCGCTCGATATTGCGTCGGGAGGCGCCGATATGGCGGCGCATCAGGAGTTCGGCCAGTTCGCCATCGCGCTCGGCGATGGCGTCCAGAATACGGTGGTGCTCGGCAAAGGCCTGGCGCGGGCGGTTGGGCGTGGAAGAGAACTGGATGCGGTACATGCGCACCAGTTGGTACAACTCGCCGCAGAGCATCTGGCTCAGGGTCTGGTTACCGCTGCCCCGGATAATCTGGTAATGAAAGTCGAAATCGCCTTCCTGCTGGTAATAACCGATGCCGGCCTGGAACGCTGCGTCGCGCTCATGGGTGTCGAGCACCCGGCGCAGCTCGTCGATCTGTTCGGCGGTCATGCGCTCGGCCGCCAGACGACAGGCCAGCCCTTCGAGCGATTCGCGGATCTGGTACAGCTCGATCATCTGCGCGTGAGTCAGCGACACCACCCGCGCCCCGACGTGCGGAACGCGCACCACCAGCCGCTGGCCTTCCAGGCGGTGAATGGCTTCGCGCAGCGGACCGCGGCTGATGCCGTAGGTGCGCGCCAGCTCCGGCTCGGAAATCTTGCTGCCCGGGGCAATCTCGCCCTTGACGATCGCCGCCTGGATACGCCGGAACACGTGCTCGGAAAGTGTTTCGGTTTCTTGCCCGGCAGGCAGTGCAGGCTCCAGGACATCCAGCATAGTGTCGACACCTCAATCAGCGAATACCCGACAATCTAGCCATCAACGCCATATCCGTCAAAGCCAAAAGCCTGATTGTCGACAATCGTCTAATGCCGATCACTTTTTCTCATTCGATGCACCTGCCCTCGATCACAGGCTTCATGGCTGGTCTCGCCAGGACAGCATGCTAGAATGCCGGCCTTTTTCACCCTCCCGATTGATTTCCCGACCCGCGAACCGACCCGGCAGCCTCATGGCTTGCGCCGGCCCACGGTTTGCCCTCATCGCGCCAGAATTCCATGAAACGTTTTACCCTGCCGTGCCTGCTGCTGTTCTCCCTGCCTTGCCTTGCCACTGATAAACCCGTCTACGGCCTGAACGAATACGCTCGCCTGCCCCAGATCGATGTGGAAATCCCGGCCAAGCTGGACACTGGCGCGCGCACCGCTTCCCTGAGCGCCCGGGACATCGAACAATTCCGCCGGGACGGACAACCCTGGGTGCGCTTTTACCTGGCCATCGACCAGGCGCATGCACACCCCATCGAGCGGCCGCTGGTGCGGGTCGGCAAGATCAAACGCCGCGCTGATGACCTGGGCGCCACGCCCGAACAGCTGTACAGCGCCCGCCCGGTCATCCGCCTGGAGGTGTGCCTGGGCAAAGATTTACATGCCCTGGAAGTGAACTTGACCGACCGCAGTGCTTTCCAATACCCGCTTTTGATTGGCGCCGACGCCCTCAAGCGCTTCAACGCGCTGGTCGACCCCAGTCTGAAATATGCCGCCGGCAAGCCCGCCTGCACCGACAACATCGCTCAAAACGCAGAGTAATCCCATGCGCGCGCTTACCCTCCATCTGAAAGTACTGATCGCCATCCTGGTGACCCTGGGCCTGGCAATCACGCTCTGGCAGGTATTGGTACTCGGCATGCCGATGACCGAAGACGAGACCGATGACCTGTGGAACATCGACGCCAAGGTGGAATTCGTCGCCAGCCCCAAGGATTCGGTCAAGGTGCAGATGTTCGTGCCGCCCCTGGCGCAGGACTACATCAGCCTCAATGAAAGCTTTATCTCCAACAACTACGGCGTCAGCGTCAATCGTGTCGACGGCAACCGCAAGGTCACCTGGTCGGCCCGCCGCGCCAACGGCAACCAGACCCTCTATTACCGCCTGGTGCTGACCAAGCGCTACAGCGCCGACAAACCCAAGCCCAAAGGCCCGATCTTCCGTGACAGCCTGCCGGTCGAAGGCGCCGAAAAGGTCGCCGCCGATGCCTTGCTGGCGCCGATCCGCCAGCACTCGGCCGATGTCGAGACCTTCATCAGCGAAGCCATCAAGCGCGTCAACAACCCCAGCGATGACAATGCCCGCCTGCTGCTGGGCGGTGACAGCTCGGCGGCGCGCAAGGCCCAGGTCACCGACCTGCTGCTGTCGATCGCCCATGTGCCGATGGAAAAGGTCCACACCATTCGGCTCGAAGCCGGCCAGCCGCAGGTGCCGGAGCTATGGGTGCGCAGCTTCAATGGCAAGGAATGGCTGTATTTCAATCCTGAAACCGGTGAATCCGGGCTGCCGGAAGACCGCATGCTGTGGTGGATCGGTGACGAGCCGCTGATCACCGTCGACGGCGGGCGCAAGGCCACGGTCAATTTCACCCTGAACAACAGCGAGATGAACGCCATCCGCCTGGCGCAACTGACCGACGAAAACACCGACGCCGACTTTTTGTCCTACTCGCTGTACGGCCTGCCGCTGCAGACCCAGCAAAGCTTCATGATCATGGTCATGATCCCGATCGGCGTGCTGGTCATCCTGGTGCTGCGCAACCTGATCGGCTTGCAGACCCTGGGCACCTTCACCCCGGTGCTGATCGCCCTGGCCTTTCGCGAGACGCAACTGGACTTCGGCATCCTGCTGTTTACCGTGATCACCGCGCTGGGGTTGTCGCTGCGCTCCTACCTTGAGCACCTCAAGCTGCAGATGCTGCCGCGCCTGTCGGTGGTGCTGACCTTCGTGGTGGTATTGATCGCCGCCATCAGCCTGTTCAGCCATAAACTGGGGCTGGAGCGCGGGCTGTCGGTGTCGCTGTTCCCGATGGTGATCCTGACCATGACCATCGAGCGCCTGTCGATCACCTGGGAAGAGCGCGGCGCCAGCCACGCCATGAAAGTCGCCATCGGCACGCTGTTCGCGGCCTCGCTGGCCTACCTGATCATGACCGTGCCGCAACTGACCTATTTCGTCTTCACCTTCCCGGCCGTGTTGCTGGTGCTGGTCGGCTTCATGCTGGCCATGGGTCGCTACCGCGGCTACCGCCTGACCGAGCTGGTGCGCTTTCGCGCCTTCCTCAAGGAAGACGCCCAATGATCGGCTGGTGGAAGACCTGGAAGGCGCTGGAAGCCAAGGGGATCATGGGCATCAACCGGCGTAATGCCGATTACGTGCTCAAGTACAACAAGCGCAGCCTGTACCCGATCGTCGACGACAAGATCATCACCAAGGAGCGTGCCATCGCTGCCGGCATCCACGTGCCGCAGATGTACGGAGTGATTTCCACGGAAAAGGAGATCGACAAGCTCGACGCCATCATCGGCGACCGTGACGACTTCGTCATCAAGCCGGCCCAGGGTGCGGGCGGCGACGGCATCATGGTCATTGCCGACCGCTTCGAAGACAACTTTCGCAGCATTTCCGGGCGGCTGGTCAGCCGCTCGGAGATCGAGCACCAGATTTCCAGCATCCTTACCGGCCTGTATTCGCTGGGCGGCCACCGCGACCGGGCGCTGATCGAATACCGGGTGATTCCCGACACCATCTTCAAGAGCATCAGCTACGAGGGCGTGCCAGACATCCGCATCATCGTGCTGATGGGCTACCCGGTGATGGCCATGCTGCGCCTGCCGACCCGCCAGTCCGGCGGCAAGGCCAACCTGCACCAGGGCGCCATCGGCGTGGGCGTCGACCTGGCCACCGGCATCACCCTCAAGGGCACCTGGCTGAACCGCATCATCAGCAAGCACCCCGACACCGCCAACGCGGTGGACGGCGTGCAATTGCCCTACTGGGACGGCTTCATGAAGCTGGCCGCCGAGTGCTACGAGCTGTGCGGCCTGGGCTACATCGGCGTGGACATGGTGCTGGACCAGGAAAAGGGCCCGCTGATCCTGGAACTCAACGCCCGCCCCGGCCTGAATATCCAGATTGCCAATGACTGTGGGCTGACACTGCGCACCCAGGCAGTGGAAGCGCACCTGGAAAAGCTGGCGCTCAATGGCGAGCAGCAAACGTCTGCCGAGCGTGTGCGCTTCGTTCAGCAGCTGTTTGGCCACACCCATACCGCCTGACCCCCTGTCAGGCCCGGCGCGACCTGGCTCCCCGCCCAAACCTGCTGATCCTCAAGCAATCGCAGCGATCTTGCTACTGGCAATATCGCTAGTTGCCTGAAAGCGCACAGACCGGAAAATGGTCAAACCCAAGCTGAAGACAGCCCTGCTGGCGACACAGTAAACCCGCTTGACGAAAAAGTCGGCGAGCCCGCGATTCAAGGAGGAATCACGATGAAACTCAGCACACGCCTGTACAAGACAGCGCTCGCGACAATCGTAGCGAGCCTGGTGCTCGGCGGCTGTAAATCGCCGGTTTACGACGCCGAATCGGGTGAAGCAACCCGCCCTGTATCCAGTCAGACAGCCGTTGGGCAAGTGATCATTTATGACAAACAACAAGACAATGGCGAGTTCAAGGAAAACTGCAGGTTTAACTTCAAAGACGAAAATGTCAACTTTCAAAAAGACGACTACGATTGTTCAAATGACGAGGCCTATTTTTTCAAACTGGAAAATGTACCTTCGGCGTCGTACGTATCATTCTTTGACGACCCAGACTGTGATGTGGGCGACGGAAACTTTGATTTCAAGGTAAAAACCATCAGGAATCCCACGACCATGCAGCACCCCTACAGCCTTAAAACGGCACACGGACAGGCAGAGGGTACAATCCTGGATCCGGGCGGAGTAAGGCTGGACAGCAAAAACGGCAATGAGCAAGTAGAAGGCAAACTGAGCTGCGTAAAGATGGAACTGTCTCCTTAAAACCCTTGAGGTCACCAGGCCCAGGCCGGCGCGAGTTTCACCAGGCCTCAGGGGCAGCCTCGGGGTCTGTTGCCGTTTCGTCATGGCAACAGCCCCGTGAGCAGGGCTGTCCTGCACGGGCATTGCTGACTACAATCGGCGGTCATTTCGTAGCCACTGTAGTCGACGATGCCAACCTGCACGCTGCATGCCTTGCCGTACTTACCTGACCCCGCCACGTATTTCGGGCGCATCGCCCAGGCACCCGGCGCGGTGCTGCTCGACAGCGGGCGGCCAGCCGCCGAGCGCGGGCGCTATGACCTGCTCAGCGCCTGGCCGGTGGCACAGTTGTCTGCTCATACCCATGAAAGTGGCAACCAGTTCCTGCAACGCTTGCGCGACAGCCTGGCCTTGCTGGGCGAGGCCCGGTTGCCCGAGGGCGTAACCCTGCCCTTTGCCGGCGGCCTGATCGGCTACCTGAGTTATGATTTTGGCCGACGCCTGGAGCCATTGCCGGCGCTGGCACGCGACGACCTGTCATTGCCCGAGGCGCAACTGGGCCTGTATGCCTGGGCACTGGTCAGCGACCATCAGGAACGCACCAGCCAACTGGTGTTTCACCCGTCGCTGCCCCAGGTCGAGCGCCTGCGCTTGCAGCACCTGTTCGAAGCAGACTGGCACCCTGATGCAGGCCCCTTCAGGCTTCAGGCAGCCTTTGGCGCCAGCATCGATGCAGGGCAGTACCACAACGCCTTTGACCGTGTGCAAGCCTATATCCAGGCCGGCGACTGTTATCAGGTCAACCTGACCCAGCGTTTCCAGGCTCCTTGCAGCGGCGCCCCGTGGACGGCCTACACGGCCTTGCGGGGCGCATGCCCCACGCCCTTTGCCGGTTATCTGGCACTGGGCAATGATGAGGCGCTTGTAAGCCTGTCGCCGGAGCGCTTTGTCAGGGTCAGCGACCAGCAGGTTGAAACCCGCCCGATCAAAGGTACACGCCCGCGCGGCCAGGATGCTGCCGAGGATGCCCGCCTGGCTCGGGAACTGCTCGACAGCCCCAAGGACCGTGCCGAAAACCTGATGATCGTCGACCTGCTGCGCAACGACATGGGCCGCAATTGCCGCATCGGCTCGGTCAAGGTGCCCGAGCTGTTCGCCCTGGAAAGCTACCCCAACGTGCACCACCTGGTCAGCAGCATCACCGGCGAGCTGGCACCGGGGCGCGATGCACTGGACCTGATCGGCGGCAGCTTCCCTGGCGGCTCGATCACCGGCGCGCCGAAGATCCGCGCCATGCAGATCATCGACGAACTGGAACCGTACCGGCGCTCGATCTATTGCGGCTCGCTGCTGTACATCGACGTACGCGGCGAGATGGACAGCTCCATCGCCATCCGCAGCCTGCTGGTCAAGGATGGAACCGTGTCGTGCTGGGCCGGAGGCGGCATTGTTGCCGACTCCGACTGCGCGGCCGAGTACCAGGAGTGCTTTACCAAGGTAGGCGTGCTGCTGAAAACGCTTGAGAAGCTTTGAACCGGCCTTTGCGAACCTTGCTCTGAGCACATTCGCGACCGCTGGTCGCTCCTACAAGGGGTCAATGTAATATCCAATACATCAACAAGTTATTTTGTGTTTGATGAGAACCTACCCTGTTTCACTGACAACGCGCCAAAGCGGCACGCTGAAGAACCCCGGTAGGAGCGCGCAGAGCCAGGTCGGTTGCAGCGCTGTTACAGGCTCAGCGTGCGATTCGAAGCCTTGATGAATTCCTTTTTCAGCGCTTCGAAGGTATGCACCGCCGGAAACTGCGGGAATTCGCGAATTACGTTCTCAGGGGCATGAAACAGGATGCCGGCGTCGGCTTCGCCCAGCATGGTGGTGTCGTTGTACGAATCACCGGCGGCGATTACGCGGTAGTACAGGCTCTTGAAGGCCAGGACCGACTGACGCTTGGGGTCTTTCTGGCGCAACTGATAGCTGGTGACCCGGTCGGTTTCGTCGGTGATCAGGCGGTGGCACAGCAGGGTCGGAAAGCCCAGTTGACGCATCAACGGCTGGGAGAACTCATAGAAGGTGTCGGACAGGATCACCACCTGGAAACGCTCGCGCAGCCAGTCGACGAACTCGATGGCGCCGTCCAGCGGCGTGAGGGTGCCGATCACTTCCTGGATGTCGCCCAGCTTCAGGCCGTGCTCGTCGAGAATGCGCAGGCGCTGCTTCATCAGCACATCGTAGTCGGGAATATCCCGGGTGGTGGCACGCAGGGACTCGATGCCGGTTTTTTCGGCAAAGGCAATCCAGATTTCCGGAACCAGAACACCTTCCAGGTCGAGGCAGGCAATTTCCACAGGACACTCCATGATCGGGCGAAAAGAAGCGGCACTGTAGGGGCTGTGGTCGCTGTTGCGCAAGCCGGGAGGATGCGCTCACACGCAGACGGATTTTGTTACCATGACCGCCACCACGAGCGCTTAAGCGCCACCTTCTGTATTTAGGAACACACCTGATGAGCCAACCTTTCGACGTAGCCGAATTGGCGGCCACGTATGCAAACAAATCCCCCCAGGACATTCTCAAGCTGGCGTTCAGCCATTTTGGCGACGACCTGTGGATTTCCTTCAGCGGCGCCGAAGACGTGGTGCTGGTGGACATGGCCTGGAAGCTCAACAAGAACGTCAAGGTGTTCAGCCTTGACACCGGCCGCTTGCACCCGGAAACCTACCGTTTCATCGACCAGGTGCGCGAGACCTACGGCATCGCCATCGAACTGGTCTCACCGGACCACACAAGGCTTGAGCCATTCGTCAAGGAAAAAGGCCTGTTCAGCTTCTACAAGGACGGCCATGGCGAATGCTGCGGCATCCGCAAGATCGAACCGCTGCGACGCAAGCTCAGTACCGTGAAGGCCTGGGCCACCGGCCAGCGACGCGACCAGAGCCCCGGCACGCGCAGCCAGGTGGCGGCGCTGGAAATCGACAGCGCCTTCTCGACGCCCGAGCGGACCCTGTACAAGTTCAACCCGCTGGCGCAGATGACCAGTGAGGAAGTCTGGGGGTATATCCGCATGCTGGAGCTGCCGTACAACAGCCTGCACGAGCGCGGCTTCATCAGCATCGGCTGCGAGCCTTGCACCCGCCCGGTCCTGCCCAACCAGCACGAACGCGAAGGCCGCTGGTGGTGGGAAGAAGCCACCCAGAAGGAATGCGGCCTGCACGCCGGCAATCTGATTGCCAAAGGGTAAAACGGCAGCGCAGGACCAACGGGGCAGCGAACGGCTTCAGCCGGGAACAGTGTCGCTGCTGTTCCCGGCCAAAGCCGGTCCTACAGCGTCGTGCAGTGCTGTCAATGCACCGGCAGTTCGACGTCGGCAAACAGGTCTTCAAGCTCCTGTTTGTTATGGCAGTGAATCGCCTTGGCCATGACCTCACGGGTCAGGTGTGGAGCGAATTTCTCGATGAAGTCGCACATGAAGCCGCGCAGGAAAGTGCCGCGGCGGAAGGCGATCTTGGTCACGCTCGACTCGAACAGATGGCTGGCATCCAGGGCCACCAGATCGTTGTCCAGCTCATCGTCGACCGCCATGTGGGCGACGATGCCGACGCCCAGGTTCAAGCGCACGTAGGTCTTGATCACGTCGGCGTCGGCGGCGGTGAACACCACCTTGGGCACCAGGCCCCGGTGGCTGAAGGCTTCGTCCAGCTTGGAGCGCCCGGTAAAACCGAAGACATACGTCACGATCGGGTACTCGGCCAGCAATTCCAGGGTCAGCTTGGGCACCTTGGTCAGCGGATGGCCTTGCGGCACCACCACGCAACGGTTCCAGCGGTAGCACGGCATCATGATCAGGTCGCCGAACTGCTCCAGCGCCTCGGTGGCGATGGCAAAGTCGACGGTGCCATCGGAGGCCATTTCGGCAATCTGCATCGGCGAGCCCTGATGCATGTGCAGGGCCACATCCGGATATTGCTTGATGAAGCTGCTGATAATCGGTGGCAAGGCATAACGTGCCTGGGTGTGCGTGGTGGCAATCGACAGGGTGCCCTTCTTCTCGTTGGAGAATTCCTGGGCAATCTGTTTGATGCTCTCGACCTTGCGCAGGATTTCACCGGCCGTGGTGATGATGCGTTCGCCTGCCGGGGTGACGCGGGTCAGGTGCTTGCCGCTGCGGGCGAACACTTCGACACCCAGTTCGTCCTCAAGCAGACGGATCTGCTTGCTGATGCCCGGCTGGGAGGTATACAGGCTCTGCGCCGTCGCGGAAACGTTGAGGTCGTGGTGCGCCACTTCCCAGATGTAGCGCAGTTGTTGAAGCTTCATAGATATCCCTCAAGGCAGATTGACCCGAGACCGGGCGCCGAAACGTAGTGGCGTTCGTCGACTTTTCAGCCAGGTAGTCGGGCATCAGCGACGGTATATAACCGTATCAATGGTCAGAAGAAGAAAGCTAGAACTTTTTATCATCTTTACACGATAATGGCACGTTCCATTTTGACTTCTTTTCCTACTGATCGCGCTGTCTGCTCTGCATCATGGGCACCATATAAACCGGAACCGCACAGTGCTGCAGAACACGGGCAGCGGTGCGTCCGACAGGCGCACCCTGGCCGACCATGCGACTGTGACTGCCCAGCACCAGCAAATCGACGGCCAGTTCATGTGCCTGCTCAAGTATTACCTTGCATGGATCACCCTGAACGACGCGTACCATGCGGATCAATGCCAGGTCCTGATGCGCTTCTCCCAACTCCTCACGAAATCCATCGAGCATCCGTTGCTCTATGCCTTCCATGAATGTACTCACGCCCTTGGTATGCAACTCATGCACGGCTGTCTCGCCCAGATAGCTCTGCAGGACCGATTCGGCGAACACGCCCAGCGGCTCGACCACATGAATGACGTACAACCCGGCATTGAAGGTTCGCGCCAGTGCCAGGGCATGCTGCGTCACGTAAGGCGCATACAGACCCAGGTCTGTGGCATACAACATCGAACGAACCATACAACCTCCCGAACAGCCTGATTGGCGGAGATTGCTTGAGCTTAGCAGCGTGCCCGCCAATGCGACGGGCGTGCGCACTGACCGGCCGGTCGATTCAGGTTTTTGGCTCGTTGCTGATGCCATGCGGCACATGCCCGGTGGCCACGAACTGCCTGGCGCCCTCGCAGTGCCCGGCCTGATCGTCGAAGAACATGTCGGCCCCGAACGCCTCCAGAAAGGCCGCTTTTTGCAAGCCGCCGAGAAACAGCGACTCGTCCAGACGGATATCCCATTCGCGCAGGGTACGAATCACCCGCTCGTGGGCCGGTGCCGAGCGGGCGGTCACCAAGGCCGTGCGCACCGGGCAGGCATGCTCGGGGAATTCACTCTGCAACAGGTTCAGCGCCGCCAGGAACGGTTTGAACGGCCCCCCGCGCAGCGGCTCGCGGGCCGATTGCTGCTCGCTGGCCTGAAACGCAGCCAGGCCGCCGCTCTGGTAGACCCGCTCGGAATCATCGGCAAACAGCACCGCGTCACCATCGAAGGCAATGCGCAATTCACTGCCAAAATCGCGCCGCGCCCCGCCACACAGGATGGTCGCGGCAGCAAAGCCGGCCTCCAGCGCGCTGCGCACATCCTCGGCATGGGTGGACAAGAACAGATGGCAGCCAAACGCCGCCAGATAAGGATACGGGCTGCGCCCGCCGACGAACGCCGCGCGGGTGATGCCCAGCCCGTAGTGCTGGATCGAATTGAACACCCGCAGGCCGGTGTCGGCGCTGTTGCGCGAGACCAGTACCACCTCCACCCGCTCCCGGCCCAGCAGGGCATTGAGGTTCAACAGTTTCTCGGTCAGCAGATACGCCTCGCCGGGCAGCAACAACTCATCTTCGTGGTCGATCTGGTACTGGCGGTAAGCCTCGACGCCGCGACTCAAGTACACCGCATGGCTGGCCTCAAGGTCGAACAAGGCCCGTGACGAGATGGCCACGATCAACTTGTCGGTGCTGCCTGACGCCATGACGGTGCCGCCGTGGGGGGTTGCTGTCATTGTGATACGCATCCTTCTGGTCGTTTACGGTAACTCGTCAGGTTCGCGCTCAAAGGCCTGGGTGATGACGCGAACCAGGGCTTGCCGATCAAGGCTTGAGCGTATCGCCCCCTGGAAACGGCCGTCGCGCACCGCGAACAAGGCCGGCAAATGAAAGACTTCATAACGTTGCACCGCGCCGCCATTACGACCGGCATCCACCCAGCACAAGCGCTCCAGCGGCAGGTCCATCAGCGGCAGGCGCTCGCGCGCCCAGCGGCAACTGGCACAGCCTTCTCCAGTGAACAGCACCAGCGAACGGCCCGGCAAGGCCAGCAGTTGCTGGTCGATGTCCAGGTCAGTGAGTTGCAACTGCTCCAATGCGACGCTCATGCGGGTACCTGTGGCAGGTTGTGGGGGCGGCCAGCGGCATTACTATACGCCAGGCGGTGTGCAACCCCGACCATCGGGAACCATCGCCAGCTTGTCGAAACACGCGCTAACGCGCTAAGGTTCTGCACCCCGCACAGCGCAAACCTGCTGGATCCGCCCGCACAGCCTGCACCGGCGGCCAGTCACCGTGACCAGATGAGTAACCCGATGGCCGATTTACCGATTGACGACCTCAACGTCGCCTCCAACGAGACGCTGATCACCCCTGACATGCTCAAGCACGAGATTCCCCTGACCGCTTCGGCGCAGCGGACGGTGAGCGAGGGCCGCGAGGTGATCCGCAACATTCTCGACGGCAAGGACCACCGCCTGTTCATCGTGGTCGGGCCTTGCTCGATCCATGATCTCAAGGCCGCCAAGGAGTATGCCGAGCGTCTCAAGGCGTTGTCTGCCGAAGTGTCCGACACCCTTTATCTGGTCATGCGCGTGTACTTTGAAAAACCGCGCACGACGGTGGGCTGGAAAGGCCTGATCAACGACCCGTACCTGGACGACTCGTTCAAGATCCAGGATGGCCTGCACATCGGCCGCCAGTTGCTGCTGGACCTGGCCGAAATGGGCCTGCCGACGGCCACCGAAGCCCTCGACCCGATCTCGCCGCAATACCTGCAAGACCTGATCAGTTGGTCGGCCATCGGCGCACGCACCACTGAATCGCAGACTCACCGCGAAATGGCCTCGGGCCTGTCCTCGGCCGTCGGCTTCAAGAACGGCACCGACGGCGGCCTGACCGTGGCCATCAATGCGCTGCAATCGGTGTCCAAGCCGCATCGTTTCCTGGGCATCAACCAGGAAGGCGGCGTCTCGATCGTCACCACCAAGGGCAACGCCTACGGTCATGTCGTGCTGCGTGGCGGCAACGGCAAACCCAACTATGATTCGGTCAGCGTGGCGCTGTGCGAGCAGGCCCTGAACAAGGCTGGCGTAGTGCCCAATATCATGGTCGACTGCAGCCATGCCAACTCCAACAAGGACCCGGCCCTGCAGCCGCTGGTCATGGAGAACGTGGCCAACCAGATTCTCGAAGGCAACCAGTCGATCATCGGCCTGATGGTCGAAAGCCACTTGAACTGGGGCGCCCAGTCGATTCCCAAGGACCTGGCCGAGTTGCAATACGGCGTCTCGGTCACCGATGCCTGCATCGACTGGCAGGCCACCGAGAAGACCCTGCGCAGCATGCACGCCAAGCTCAAGGATGTACTGCCGGCACGCCAGCGCGGTTGACCTGAGCCAGACACGAAAACGCCGGGCAATGCCCGGCGTTTTTCATTCAGCGCACGCTCAACTGAGCAGGTCCTGCACCCCGCTCTGGCGCTGATGGCGCTCCATGTAACGTTCGACATAAGAGCACGAAGGAATGACCTTGTAGCCGCCCGCATCCGCGAATGCCAGTGCCTGTTCGGTCAGGGCGGCAGCAATGCCGCGACCGCGCAGCGCGTCGGGCACGAACGTGCGATAAAAATCCAGGGTTTGCTGACCCAGATCCATGTAGGTCAGGTACGCCAGGTGGCCATCGATATCAATGGTAAACCGATGCTCTTTCTGGTCATGCTGGATGGAAAACGCCTCGCTCATCATTACTCCTAGCGGGTCTTGGAATTGGACCCCTACCTTACCGATGTTTTTCCGGCGAAGGAACCTCTACGCCACCCTGTGCCTGACTGGACACCGGTAACAGCACGGCCGATTACCCTAAACAGCACATTCAAATAGTAGGCGCCCTGGCAGGCTACGCTCAAGGGCCATCGTGCTTAAAAGCCGGGATTATCAAATCGGCAGGGGCAACATTGAACCGGGGCACCCCGGAAGTTGTCCATTGAGACGCTCGCGCCCCGGCAAAGTCACGGTGATTGCCCGGTACGCTGTCATGTATCGGAAATAAAACGGTGTATTGGCAGGGGGCCGCAGCCCGGTGGAGGTTTTTCAAACAATCCGCTTGAGAAGTATGACGGAAGACTTTAAATCGCAAGAATTTTGCACGTATCTTGCGCTTCGTCCGTTTACTTACTACAAACAATGAGTACCATGTACGCCAGTCATTTTCTCACTTCGAGAGGTGACGTATTTGAAGAAAAGTCCTTGAAGGGGAACACGATGAACAACGTTCTGAAACTTTCTGCACTGGCCCTGGCCGCTGTTCTGGCCACTGGCTGCAGCAGCGTATCCAAAGAAACCGAAGCTCGCCTGACCGCTACCGAAGACGCCGCTGCTCGCTCGCAAGCCCGTGCCGACGAAGCCTATCGCAAGGCTGACGAAGCGCTGGCTGCCGCTCAAAAAGCTCAGCAGACTGCCGACGAAGCCAACGAGCGCGCCCTGCGCATGCTCGACAAGGCAAGCCGCAAGTAATAGTCCCTTCGGGATTGTAAAAAGGCCGACCCGCTTGCGCGGGCCGGCCTTTTTTGTGCCTGTCGACTGCTGCCGTGCGCGGGAGCTTATGCGGAAGGGGCTTGCGTGAGGGAGCTTGTGTGGGAGGGGCTTGCCGAAGTGCCGGACCACCGCGATTGAGCGCAAAGCGCTCACAGAAATCTGTGAAACGCTGAAAATTTACGACTGCTGCGCAGCCCGTCTCGGTGGTCCGGCATTCCGGCAAGCGCGCTCCTACCAGACCACCTGCTGCTCTGGCGCCGCGCTGGGAACACTGGCCACCGGCACGGCAATCTCCGTCGGCATGCCCTCTTCGGCGGCAACCACATCGCGTACAGTGTCCCAGTTGGTGCGCATGCTACCGGCCAGGCCTTCGTGCTTGAGCAGGGTGTTGATCACCGCCGTGTGCTTGTCGACCACCGATGGGTTGCCCTGCTCGTCCAGCGGCGTGTGCGCCTCCAGCCAGACCTTGCCGCCACTGACACCGAACTTGTAAGGCTCGTTGATGATCCGCACCGGCGTGCCCACCGGCGCCAGGTCGGCCAGTTCCAGCACGTTGTTGTTATACATGCGAAAGCAACCATGGCTGGTGCGCATGCCAATGCCGAACTTCTTGTTCGAGCCATGAATCAGGTACCCCGACATGCCCAGGCCGAACTTGAACGGCCCCAGCGGGTTGTCAGGTCCGGCCGGCACCACCGTCGGCAGGATGTCTCCTTCGGCGGCGTGCTCGGCGCGGATCGAGGCCGGCGGGGTCCAAGTCGGATTCGGCGTCTTGGCCACCACCTTGGTGGTTCCGATCGGCGAGCCCCAGCCTTCACGACCGATGCCCAGCGCGTAGGTGTATACCGTGTCCTTGCCCTTGGGGTAGTAGTACAAGCGGTACTCGGCCAGGTTGATGACGATGCCTTCGCGCGGGCCCGGCGGCAGGATGAAGCGGGTCGGCAAGGTGATCCGGGTGCCAGCCCCTGGCAGCCAGGCATCCACGCCGGGGTTGGCGGCGATCATTTCCAGATAGCCCAGGCCATAGCGGGTGCCCAGGTCGGCGAAGGTGTCTTCGTAACTGGCCTCGATGACCTGCTCCTGACCGACAATATCCTCGCCTGGCGGCGGCAGGGGCAGCTCCATGGCATGGGCAGAACCGGCTGCCCACACTGCAACCAGGGACAGACAGCGGGCAACGACAGGAATGCGCGACAACATCCGGTGAATCCTTCGGCTAGACGGGAACGGGAAGACAGGCAGTGTACACCAGCACTACAAGGGCGGAAGTGCGAGCGTGTCAGGCCGTTTACAGCTCAGGCCAGATCGGCTTCATGCCCCGGCGCTGGGCATCGAGAATCGCCTTGCACAGCGGGCACAGCCGTTCATCCTGCAACACTGGTGGCTGGGCCTGTAACAGACGCGGCTGGGCCGGCAACAGCGTGCCGCACAGGGTGCGGTCGGCCGAGCCGCCCAGCACCAGTTGACGAGCGATCAGGTGAACCTTGACCTCCTGACAGGCGAACAGGTCGAGTTGTTCGTCCGGTTCGATCATTTGGTAGGCGTACAAGGACCAGGCGGGGCGCGGCGGCATGAAGGGCTCCAGTGAAGGGGGCGCAACCTTAGCCGAAAGCGTGCGCCCGGAAAAGCCTCAAAGCAGCGGTTTCAGCGTCGGCCAGACATTTTCCAGCAATGCGCCCTGGGCACCGGCCGCCGGATGCAGGCCATCGTCCTGCATCATCCCTGGCACGCCGGCCACGCCTTCGAGAAAAAACGGCACAAACGGGACTTTTTTCTCCTCCGCCAGGCGGGTGTAGGCCTTCTCGAACGCCTGGGTATAGCGCGGTCCGTAGTTGGGCGGGATGCGCATGCCCAGCAGCAGCACCTTGGCACCGGCCTTTTGCGACTGCTCGATCATCGATGCAAGATTTTGTTGCAATTGTTCAGGTTGCTGCCCGCGCAGGCCGTCATTGCCTCCCAGCTCCAGCACCACCAGTTCGGGTTTATGCTCTGCAAGCAGCGTCGGCAGCCGCGCCAACCCCCCGGCACTGGTGTCGCCACTGATCGAGGCATTGACCACCTGATCGTCGAAACCCTGCTCCTGCATACGCTGTTGCAACAGGCTGACCCAGCCTTGACGGGTATCCAGGCCAAAAGCCGCGCTGATACTATCGCCAACGATCAATACCGTACCCGCCATTGCGCCCTGTGACAGCAGCAGCAAACCAAGGGCAGCACTCAATAACCACGCACGCATCGGACTCTCCATGAGTGAAAGTATTCTCAGTGCCCAAAGCCTCAGCAAAGTGGTCCCCAGCACCGAAGGTGACCTGACCATCCTGCACGAACTTTCTCTGGAACTGAACAAGGGCGACTCTTTGGCCATTGTCGGCGCCTCAGGTTCAGGCAAATCGACCCTGCTGGGCCTGCTTGCCGGGCTGGACCTGCCCAGCGCCGGCAGTGTGATGCTCTCGGGCAACAACCTCAGCCAGCTCGATGAAGACGAACGTGCCCGGGTTCGCGCCGAACATGTGGGCTTTGTTTTCCAGTCGTTCCAACTGCTCGACAGCCTCAATGCCCTGGAAAACGTCATGCTGCCCATGGAGCTTGAAGGTCGCAAGGACGCGCGCGAACGCGCCCGCATTCTGCTGGAGCGGGTCGGCCTGGGCAAGCGCCTGACCCACACGCCGCGCCAGCTGTCTGGCGGCGAGCAGCAACGGGTGGCCATCGCGCGCGCCTTTGCCGCCGACCCTGCGGTGTTGTTCGCCGACGAGCCCACCGGCAACCTCGACAGTCACACCGGCGAGCGCATCAGCGACCTGTTGTTCGAGCTGAACAAGGAGCGCAACACGACCCTGGTGCTGGTCACCCATGACGAGCGGCTCGCCCAGCGCTGCCGTCGCCTGATCCGCCTTGAAGCCGGGCGCCAGATCGCCCCTCTGGAGCCTTGATGGCCCGCATGCCTTTGTCACGCCTGTTCAGCCTCGCCACCCGCCAACTGCAACGTGATGCCCGTGCCGGTGAATTGCGGGTGCTGTTCTTTGCCTTGCTGGTCGCGGTGGCGGCCAGCACCGCCATAGGTTACTTCGGCGCGCGCCTGAACGCCGCCATGATGCTGCGCGCCACCGAGTTTCTCGGTGCCGACCTGATCCTGGAGGGTTCCAGCCCCGCCACCGCCGAGCAACGTGCGGCGGGTGAACAACTCAAGCTGGGCCATGCCCGTATCGTGATTTTTTCCAGCGTGATCGCCACCGACGAAGGCATCCAGCTGTCGAGCATCAAGGCCGTCGACAACGCTTACCCGCTGCGCGGCGAGCTCAAGAGCGCCGCTGACCTGTACCAGCCCGATCAGGCCGGTGCCGGCCCTGCGCCGGGCGAAGCCTGGGCCGAGGCGCGCCTGCTGCCGGCGGTCAATCTCAAGATCGGCGACACCATTGATGTCGGCGCCAAGCCCTTGAAGCTGACGCGCATCCTCACCTACGAACCCGATCGGGCCGGCAATTTCTACAGCCTGACCCCGCGGGTGATGATCAATCTGCAAGACCTTGAAGCCACCGGCGTGGTGCAACCCGGCAGTCGGGTGAGCTTTCGCGAGATGTGGAGCGGCCCGCCCGAAGCCCTGGCGGCCTATCGCAAGGCCATCGAGCCCGGCTTGCAGGCCCATCAGGAAATCAAGGACGCCCGCGACGGCAGCCAGCAGATCGGCGGCGCACTGGGCAAGGCCGAGCGCTACCTGAACATGGCCAGCCTGGTCGCCGTGCTGCTGGCCGGCGTCGCCGTGGCGTTGTCGGCCACACGCTTTGCGGCACGCCGCTTCGATGCCAGCGCGCTGTTGCGCTGCCTGGGGTTGTCGCGGCGCGAAGCACTGGTGCTGTTCAGCCTGCAATTGGCAATCATTGGCCTGCTCGCCAGCCTGAGCGGTGCACTGCTGGGCTGGCTGGCGCAACTGGGGCTGTTTGCCCTGTTGCAGGGCCTGCTGCCTGCCAGCGTGCCGCCCGGCGGCATCGTGCCGGCCCTGGCGGGCATCGGCACCGGGCTGGTGGCGCTGGCCGGCTTTGCCCTGCCCCCGCTGGCTGCGCTGGGCCGGGTGCCGCCATTGCGTGTACTGCGCCGCGACATGCTGCCGGTGCCGGCCAGCTCCTGGCTGGTGTACGGCGCCGCCATCATGGCGCTGGGCCTGATCATGTGGCGCCTGAGCCTGGACCTGGTGCTGACCTTTGCCCTGCTGGGTGGTGGCATCGTTGCCGCCCTGGTCTTCGGTGCCCTGCTGCTGGCCGGCCTGAACAGCCTGCGCCGCCTGCTGGCCGGGGCACCGCTGGCCTGGCGCCTCGGGCTGGGCCAGTTGCTGCGCCATCCACTGGCGGCGGCCGGGCAATCCCTGGCCTTTGGCTTGATCCTGCTGGCGATGGGCCTGATCGCCCTGCTGCGCGGCGAATTGCTCGACACCTGGCAAAACCAGCTGCCCGAAGATGCACCCAACTACTTCGTGCTCAACGTACTGCCAGCGGACAAGGATAATTTCGCTCGCACCCTGAGCGGCCTGTCCAGCCATTCGGCGCCGTTGTACCCGGTGGTGCCGGGGCGCCTGGTGAGCATCAACGACAAGCCGGTCAACGAGTTCGTGACCAAGGACTCACGCGGCGAGAACGCCACCCGCCGCGACCTGAACCTGACCTGGGCGGCCGACATGCCGGAGGGCAATACCATCACCGCCGGCCAATGGTGGCAGGCCAACGAAGCGCCAGCCGCCGCCGATGCAGCGCCGAGGGTGTCGGTGGAGGCCAAGCTGGCCGACAGCCTGGGCATCAGGCTCGGTGACCGGCTGGGCTTCACCGTGGGCGGCCTGACCCGCGAAACCGTGGTCAGCAGCCTGCGCGAGGTCAACTGGGATACGTTCCAGCCGAACTTCTTCATCATCTTCCAGCCCGGCACCCTGACTGACCTGCCGACCACCTTCATGACCAGCTTTTATGTGGCGCCGGGCAATGACCGGCAGATCGTCGAACTGTCCAGGACCTACCCGTCGATCAGTATTCTGGGCGTGGAAGCCCTGCTGGCGCAGGTGCGCAGCATCCTCGACCAGGTGACCCTGGCGGTGCAGTTCGTGTTGCTGTTCGTGCTCGCGGCAGGCGTGGCGGTGCTGTTCTCCGGCTTGCAGGCCACCCTGGACGAGCGCATTCGCCAGGGCGCCTTGCTGCGGGCGCTGGGCGCCCGGCGAGCCTTGCTGATCAAGTCGCGGCGTATCGAGTTCGGCCTGCTGGGCGCGGCCAGCGGCTTGCTGGCGGCGCTGGGCTGCGAGCTGGTGAGTTTCGTCCTGTACCGCTTTGCCTTCGACCTGCAATGGTCGCCGCACCCATGGCTGCTGGTACTGCCACTGATCGGCGCCCTGCTGGTGGGCGGCGCCGGCGTCTACGGCACCCGCCGCGCGCTCAACGCCAGCCCGCTGAGCGTGTTGCGCGAGGGGTAGATGGACAAGACGCCGGGCTGGGGGGCTGTAGGAGCCCGCTTGCCGGCGACCGGCTGCGTTAGCAGTCGTAAATTTGTAGCGTTTCGCAGATTTTGCGAGCGCTGCGCACTCGGTCGCGGTGGTCCGGCATTCCGGCAAGCGCGCTCCTACAGGACCTTGGCCATCCACTGTTCGACCGTGTCGCCGCTGCCCAGGTCGGGCTGCACTAGGCCGTCGACCATGAAAGTCGGTGACACATGGATGCCGTTCTGCCGGGCGTATTTGCTATGCCATTTGATGGCGTGCTCCAGTTCCGGCTGGTCGAATGCTTCGCTCAGCTTCACGCCGCTGTAGCCTTCCAGGCGGGCGATGATGTCGTTGGGCGTGGCGTCGCGGTTGGGGCCGGTGGCGTGGTGGTCGAACTCGAATTCAGCACGGTGCGCGGCAATAGCCGCCATCACCGTCCAGGCCGTGTCCTTGCCGCCTTCGAGCGTGGACGCCGCCAGGATGCAGCGCACCAGCACGCCCGAGTACATGTGCCACGGCTGCGACTGCAAGCGCACCTTGACGGTGATACGCGCCTCGCCAGCCTGCGCCAGTAGGGCCTTGAGCTTGCCGAAGGCCCTGACCGAGTACGGGCAGGTCGGTTCGAGAAACACTTCGAAGGTGCGTGGACCGTGTCCCCATACCAGCGGATCGGCATTCCAGGCAGACGTTTGCATGATCACTCCTCAGGCTCAAAGGGTTTGACGGTAGCATCCTCGGGGCGGGGATCACTATCACCGCTGTGCCCTGTACGCCGCTCAGTCGTCTGTCAGTGCGATATACCAGTCGGCATACGGGGTGTTATGGACCTTGTAGCGATTGAAGTCTGGCGCGCCATCGGTCCACCACACCGCCCCCCGCTCGCCCAGATGCACCTTGCAGGCATCGACCTGGGCGCGCGCCTTGCGCAAGCCGGCCGGGTCTTCATGAGTCTTGGCCCGTCGAACGTCACGGCGGGCAGCCATCAGTTCATCGACCCAGTGCTGGCGCTGAGCGTCGGGCAACGCCGGGTTGCTGCAACGCCACAGCCGTTCCCGGACCACAAAATAGCGCCCGTCGGGAGTCGTCGGGTAGCGCATGCTCAGGGCGTTGCCCCGTGGCGATGACTGCCGGTGGGATCAGGAATCTGGAACACCTTGGCGCGCTGCCAGGCATCGGCCCCAGGGTCGATGGCCGGGGCAGCAATGTCCTGGCGCTCGCGCTTTTTCGCCTCGCTGTCGACGCCGAAGCGCTTGTCACGTTCAGCCACCCTGCCCGGCTCGATCTGGCCGTCGGCGGTAAAGCCCATCATCAATTGCGGCACGCCCAGCGGCAGGGTCTTCTGCTGGTCGGTGTGCCAGGTGTGCCAGGTCTTGCCGTAGGTGCCGACCAGCTTCTGCATCAAGGCATGCTCGGCCGGCTCGGGAATGCCGGGGGCAATCAGCTGCCCGGACTTCACCTCATGCACATGGCTGTGCCAAAGCTGCTTTTCTTCGGTCGGCAGGCTGGCAAACAGCCTCGCGCTGATGATGTATTCCACGCCCATCAACTTGGCGTCCTTGAGGTTGCCGTCGTAGATCACGCACTGGATCACTTCTTCATTGAGGATCGAGCAGTAGTGATGCGCTTCCATCTGCGCCTGCGGATGGCCATTGTAGAAGTGGAACCCGTCCAGGTAGGCATTGAGGGCTGCGATGGGCGGATGCGCCTGCATGAGGTCGGCCCCGGTTTCCAGGGCCTGGGTGAGGGGTTTCTTGTCGGTGCCCGGCGCATCGACCGCCGAGGGGCTATTGTGGCTGCCACAAGCGGCCAGCAGGCTTGAGCAGGCCAGCACGGCCAGGGTCTTGTGCACTGCATCCTTGATCATGAAAACCTCCGTTATCAGCGTTACCAGCAAAGACCCGACTGCCGGTCGACGGTTCAAAGAAGGTGGTTGCTGCCCGATGGCAGGCCGGTTGCTGTACCCTGCACGAGGTTTCGCGAGGCTTTGACGAAACCGCACAGAACATCCACGCGGCCCTGGAGTCCCATGCGCAGAACAACCGCAGGTTACGCATCATGATCCTCAACACCCTGGTCTTTCTCGCCACGCTGGTGGGCATGGAAGCCTTTGCCTGGTACGCCCACAAATACATCATGCACGGCTGGGGCTGGGGCTGGCATCGCTCGCACCATGAGCCGCGCCACGGCTGGTTCGAAAAGAACGACCTGTACGCGGTGGTGTTCGCCCTTCTTGCCATCGTGCTCATTGCCCTGGGCACGGCGGGCTGGAACCCGCTGGAATGGATCGGCGCCGGCATGACCGCCTACGGGCTGTTGTACTTCATTGCCCACGACGGCCTGGTGCACCAGCGCTGGCCGTTTCGCCACGTGCCGCGCTCCGGTTACCTCAAGCGCCTGTACCAGGCGCACCTGATGCACCATGCCGTGGCCGGCCAGCACCGCTGCGTGTCATTCGGTTTTCTCTATGCGCCCTCGACCGCCACGCTCAAGGCGCAGCTGCGGGCCCTGCATGGCGGGCCGCTGAATCGTGCTGAAGCGGACGCTGCCACAACGCCGGCGAACGCACCGGCCACTGCCGACCCCGGGAAGTGAGCGCGCGCCAGGCACCGAGCGCGACCAGCCGCAGCTTGTCGGCCTTGGAGGTCGACACCCGCGTGTCCCAGGCCTGCGCGCCGCGCTGGCGCACCTTGACGCCGATTTCGCGGTAAACCCCACTGGCCGTCGCCACTGCCCAGGCCGAACGCCAGGGCAAGGCGGTCAGGCCGGCCTGCGCGCTCTGGTAGAACGGCTCGGCCAGGTCGACCAGGCGCTGCGCCAGCACCGCCAGGCCCTGACGATGCGCAGGGTCGGCCAGTTGCTCACGCGGAAGGTTCAGTTCATCGAGCCAGTCCTGCGGCAGGTAGCAGCGTGCGACCCGGGCATCCTCGACAATGTCACGGGCAATATTGGTCAGCTGAAAGGCCATGCCCAGGTCGCAGGCGCGGTCCAGGGTCGGCTCGTCACGAGCGCCCATCACCTGGGCCATCATCAAGCCCACGACGCCGGCCACGTGGTAGCAGTACTCCAGCGTGTCATTGATATGCCGGTACTCGCGGGCATGCACGTCCATGGCAAAACCGGCCAGGTGCTCCAGCGCATATTGGCGGCGCAGGTCATGCCGGCGCACCACTTCGCGCAGCGCGGCAAAGGCCGGGTCCTGGACCGGCTGGCCGGCATACACCGCCTCGGTGTTGGCCACCAGTGAATCGAGGCGCCGATACACTTCTTGCTCGCTGAGCACCACGGCATCATGGCCGGCCTCCTGGCCGTCGATCACATCGTCGCAATGCCGGCACCAGGCATACAGCATGACCGCACTGCTGCGGGTCGCCGGATCGAACAGCCGCGAGGCGGCGGCGAAGCTCTTGGAGCCCACTTCGATGCTTTGAATGGCATGGTCCAGCAGGCGCTGGTCGTCGAGCGCTGCAGTCATGCATGCACCTCGGCGAGCATCAGGCCGGCGGTGGCCTTGGCCGAGCCGATCACCCCTGGCACGCCGGCCCCGGGGTGCGTACCGGCGCCCACCAGATAGAGGTTGCTCAGGCTGGCATCACGGTTGTGCGGGCGGAACCAGGCGCTTTGCTGCAACACCGGCTCCAGCGAAAAAGCCGAGCCCAGGTGCGCATTGAGCTCATCGCGAAAATCGAACGGGGTGAAGATGCGGCTGGTGACCAGGTCTTCACGCAGGCCGGGCATGTAGTGCTTTTCGAGGTAATCGAAGATGCGGTCGCGGTAGCGCGGCCCTTCCACGCTCCAGTCGATCGGCGCATTGCCCAGGTGCGGCACCGGCGACAGTACGTAGTGGCTGGAGCAACCCGGCGGCGCCAGGCTCGGATCGGTGACGCACGGGGCATGCAGGTACAGCGAGAAGTCTTCGGCCAACTGGTCGCCGGTAAAGATCTCGTTGATCAGGTCGCGATAGCGCGGCCCGAAGCACACCGTATGGTGCTGAAGTTGCGGCTGCGGGCGCTTGAGGCCGAAGTGGATGACAAACAGCGAGTTGCTGAAGCGCTTGCCGGCCAGGCGCTTGCCTTCCTGCTGGCCGCGCGGGTGCTGGCCCAGCAGGTCGGCGTAGGTGTGCATGACGTCGGCATTGGAGGCCACGCAATCGGCTGCCCAGTACCGGCCGTCCTTGCAGCGCACACCGGTGACCCGCCCGCCGCTGGCGTCGATGCCGGCCACGTCGGCATTGAGCTCGACCCGCCCGCCCAGGTCCTCGAACAGTTTTACCAACCCCTTGACCAGCGCGCCGGTGCCGCCCTTGGGAAACCACACGCCCCATTTGCGTTCAAGCGCATGGATCAGGGTGTAGATCGATGAGGTGGCAAACGGGTTGCCGCCCACCAGCAACGAGTGAAAGGAAAACGCCTGGCGCAGGCGCTCATCCTCGATGAAGCTCGCCACCTTGCTGTACACGCTGCGCCAGGCCTGAAGGCGCGCCAGTTGTGGCCCGGCCTGGATCATGTCGCGAAAGGTCAGGAACGGCACGGCGCCCAGCTTGAGATAACCCTCTTCGAACACCGCCTTGGAATACGCCAGAAAGCGCTGGTAACCGGCCACGTCCCTGGGGTTGAGCGCATGGATCTGCCGGTCCAGGCCAGCCTGGTCATTGACGTAGTCGAACCGCGTGCCGTCCTCCCAGCACAGGCGGTAGAACGGCGACACCGGCAACAGCTCGACGTAATCGGCCATGGGCTTGTTCGCCACCGCAAACAGTTCTTCGATCGCACTCGGGTCGGTGATCACCGTGGGGCCGGCATCGAAGACAAACCCCTGGTCTTCGTAGACATAGGCCCGGCCACCGGGCTTGTCGCGCTTTTCCAGCAGCGTGGTCTGCACGCCACCCGCCTGCAGGCGGATCGCCAGGGCCAGCCCGCCGAAACCTGCGCCAATCACTACTGCTTGTTTTGCCTGAGTCATGGATGCTTCTCGAAATGCCGGGGCGAGTGGCGCAGCGCCGCGCGCATGGCCTCACCCACAGGGACAGGAGGTTTGCCGGAAAGGATGCGCAGTTTGTCGAACACATGGCTGCGGCCTGCATAAAAGCGGCCGATCAGCCCTTCGGGCAGGCCATAGAACCGCTGCATGACCTGCCAGCGATTATCGGCGCGCCCGGCCAGGAACAACATGCGATTGAGCAAGCGGTAAAAGCCCTGGCGCTGCCATTGATGGTCGGCCATCAGGGCAATGCCGCGTGCCAGCGTATCGGCGTCCAGCTCGGTCTGTGTGGCGATCCAGTCGGCCAGTTGCACGGCATGCGGCAGCGAATAGCCGGTGGTGCAATGAAACAGTCCGGCGCGCAGGCCCGACACTGGCTGCTTGAGCGTCTGGGCCTTGAACGCGGCAAAGTCACCCGCCAGGGTGATCGGCAGCACGCCGGTTTCTTCGCGCAGGCATTCGCTGACCGTCCAGCCCTGCTGGCTGGCGTACTCGGCGATGTTCTGCCGCAGTTGTGCCGCCGAGGCCAGCGGCCGGTCGACGTAATGGGTGTCTTCGATCAGCACGGTGTCGTCGCTGAATGGCAGGACATAGACGAAGCGATAGCCGTCGCTTTGCGCCACCCGCGCATCCATGATGATCGGCACCTGCAGCCCGTGCGGCTCGCGCAGGCGCAGCAACTGGCCGAGAAACGCCTGCTGGCCCAGCACCAGGTGAGCGCTGGGTTGCAGGCCACGGCCGTCGATGACGGCACGGGCCTGCAGGCATTCGCCGCTGTCGAGCACCACGTGGCAAGCGCCGAGCTGGCGGATGCCGCAGTCAGTGCGCAGGTCCTCGCCAAGGGCCTGGCGCAGCACGCTGGCGAAACGCTCGGAGGTGATCGAGGCATAACCGCTGTTCAGGCGCCGCGAGCGCTGCGGAAAATGCACGTCGTAGCCCGGCCACGTCTTGACCACCAGGGGCTCCAGCCATTGTCGCTGGGCCGGGGTCAGGTCCCCCTCATGAAACGACCAGGTGTGGTTGCCGCCCGGCTCGCTGCGCTGCTCGATGCACAACACGCGCAGTTCGGGTCGCGCCTGTTTCAGGCGCAGGGCAATCAGTCCATTGGCCAGTCCGGCGCCGGCCAGAATCAGATCCCAGGTCACACGATTGCCTCCTTTGTGATGACAGGCTGCCTGGTTGCAATGGCCTGCTCGACGATATCGGCGGCGCGACGCACCCCACCGGCGTGTTTGAGTTCAGTGGCCAGACGTTGCAACGGCTCGCCCGGCAATTGCAACACCTGGGTCAGGCTGCGGGTGATGCGCGCCGCACTGGCGCGGCGACTCAGTGCCAGGCCGATACCCCGGTAGCTGACCCGGGCCGCCACCCCCGGCTGGTCGAACGCGATGGGCATGACCAGCATCGGGGTGTGCGCGGCAATGGCGTCCATTACCGTGTTCAGGCCGCCATGGGTGATCACTGCATCGGCTTGCTCCAGTGCCCAGCGCTGGGGCGCAAAGTCGGTCACCCAGGTGGCGCCGTAGCGCAGCAACACGCTTTCCTGAGCCGTGTTCAACGCCCCGCAATGGGCCACCAGAAGTTGCGCATCCAGGTGCCGGCACGCCGTGGCCATGTGCTTGAACATGCCCACCCGGTCGCCTTGCAGCGTACCCAGGCTGGCGAAGACCAGCGGGCGCTGGTCCTTGATCGGCCAGGTGCCCGGCGTTTCGTGGGCCTGCAGGCGCAAGGGGCCGACAGCATGAAAATGCGCCGGCAGTGCCTGGCGTGGAAAATCGAAGCCCTCAAGGGTCTGGCTGACCTGCGCCAGCGGCGAAAGGCATTCGTGCAAGCCTTCGCGCGGCGGCACGCCCAGCCGCTGCGCCACCTCACAGAGGGTGTGGCGCAGCGGGCGCATCAGCCAGTCGTGTACCCGACGGCTGCCTTCGTACATCTGCAGGCTGCGCTCATCCGTGCCATAGGCGAACGGCATGACCGGCAAGGGCAATGACGGCTCGCGGTTGATCGGCAAGGCACAGGCCACCGACACGAACGGCAGCCCCAGCGCTTCGGCCACCAGGCCTCCGGCGGCTTCCATCTGGTCACACAACAGTGCATCGATCTGGCATTGCTGCAAGGCGCCGGGCAGCTCGGCGGCCAGCATGGCGGTGCTGGCCGCCAGGTCCTGGATGATGCGCCGCAGGCCCAGCGGCAGGCTTGGCCGGGCCGCCCGGCGCAGGCTTGCCGCCAGGCTGCCGATGGGGTGGCTGACCGCGCCCAGGGTGACAAAATCGATGCGCGGGTCGCTCAGCCAGGCCCGGGTGTCGGCCTGCTGAAAGAAGGTCACCCGATGACCGCGATCCAGCAGCGTTGCGGCCAGCGCCTGAAACACCTGGAAGTGACTGTAATAGGCCGGTGCCACGACCCCGAAGTGACTCATGGACGATACGGCGCCGCAGGGTACGAACCGACCCGCCGCGCCTGGCGCAAGGCGGCAAGGTTGGCAGACCCGGTGCAGAAACAGGCAATGCGCAACTGACGGATGACGATGTCGAAGTGGTCGATGACCGCTTGCGTCGAAACCGTTGCCGCCTGCAACACGCCCGCCGCCTGGCCGACCAGATCGGCGCCCAGGTGCAGGGCCTTGGCCGCGTCCACGCCGTTACGGATGCCGCCGGACGCGATGATCGTGATGTCAGGCAATGCCTGGCGCACATTGACCACGCAGGTGGCGGTCGGAATGCCCCAGTCGGCAAACGCCATGGCCACTTCACGGTCGGCCGCCGTGCGCGCGCGATGAGCCTCGACCGCCGCCCAACTGGTACCGCCCTGCCCGGCCACATCGATGGCCTGCACGCCGGCCTCGGCCAGTGCCACGGCCACCGGGGCCGACAAACCGGCGCCGACTTCCTTGATCACCACCGGCACTGCGAGGCTGTCGACAGTGCGGGCAATGGCGTCCAGTACGCCGCGCCAGTGGCGGTCGCCCTCGGCCTGCACCGCTTCCTGCAACGGGTTCAAATGAATGATCAGGGCATCGGCCTGCAGGCTGTCCACGGCCCGGCGCGCCAGGTCCAAGCCGTCAGGACCGAGCAACTGTGCCGCGCCCAGATTGCCCAGCAGCGCAATGTCCGGCGCCAGGCGGCGCAGTTCGCGCGTCAGGCCCTGGTCACTGCCGCCTTGCAGGCCGACGCGCTGCGAGCCCACGCCCATGGCAATGCCCAGCGCCTGGGCCGCTTCGGCCAGGTGCCGGTTGATCGCCGTGGAACGCTGGGCCCCGCCGGTCATGGAACTGATCAGCAACGGCGCACGCAAAGAGATACCAAGCAGATGGCTACCCAGGTCAATCTCGTCCAGACTCAGTTCCGGCAATGCGCAATGCTCGAACCGCAACGCCTCCAGTCCGGAGCCGACGCCATGGGCATCGTTCAGGCTGTCGAGCACGATATTCAGATGATCATCCTTGCGCCGACTCAAATCGTGTTCATTCATGACAGTTGCGTATCCCAGGAATCATTTCGAATGAAGCGTTGTCTCTACATGTGAATCAAAGTTGTACAAGGTACACTGCTTTGCACAACTTACGTACAAGATGCTGCTCTTGAGGCACCTGGGAACGCCAGTCGTTCCGTCCCCGGAAGCGAGCGGACAAAAACCTTTGCCAAGATGACCCCCGAGGGTTGTCTGCCACGATTCAGGATTCGGACATGACCCCAGCACCAGCGTGCACACCTCTAGAAAATGGCTTCAAAGAGCACCTGGCAACGGTGCGTGCAAGCGTCGAGCAGCGTCTGGATGAATTGCTTCCCGAAAGTGGTAACGAACGCGACCTGATCGTGCAGGCCATGCGTGAAAGCACGCTGGCCCCTGGCAAACGCATGCGCCCTATCCTGCTGATGCTGGCCGCCGAAGGCCTGGGCCAGGGCGGCCGCCAGGCGCTGGAGCTGGGGTGCGCGGTAGAAATGGTCCACGCCGCCTCTCTGGTGCTGGACGACATGCCCTGCATGGACGACGCCAGGCTGCGCCGCGGGCGCCCCACCGTGCACCTCAAGTTCGGCCAGGACGTGGCGATTCTCACGGCGGTGGCGTTGTTGAGCCGGGCTTTTGCCGTGGTGGCCGGGATCCAGGACCTGCCAGCGGACACGCGCACGCAACTGGTTGAGGTGCTGGCCAACGCGGTGGGCATGCAAGGGCTGGTACGCGGGCAGTTCCAGGACCTGCGCGAAGGCCAGGGTGAGCGCTCCGCCGAGCAGATCGCCTGCACCAATACGCTCAAGACCGGCGTGCTGTTCAGCGCCATCATGGACATGGCCTGGATGGTCAGTGAAGCCGGCGCCGACAAGCGCACGGCCCTGCAAGGCTTTGCGATGGAACTGGGCCAGGCCTTCCAGCTGTATGACGACCTGCAGGACAGCAGCCCCGACAACGCCAAGGACCAGGGCAAGGACGAAGGCAAGTCGACCTTTATCTCGCTCTATGGCCCGCACAAGGTGACCCAGCAACTGCACCAGCACCTGCGCACCGCCCAGGCACACCTGGACGCCGCCTTCGAAGGCGAGCAGCACCTGGTGCGCTACCTGCAAATGATCTTCAACAAGGTAACCGTCAGCTGAATCGGCCTTGTAGGAGCGCGGGGGCGGCCATCCGTCTTGCCGGCGACCGGCTGCGTCAGCAGTCGTAAATTTTCAGCGTTTCATAGATTTCTGCGAGCGCTTCGCACTCGGTCGCGGGCAGAGCGCGCTCCTACAGCGCGCCAGGCTTGCGACCGGCAAACGGGTGGGCCAGGGTGCCGCCGTCGACCAGGTTCCACTCGCCACCCGGTGGAATGCTGTGGGCTATAAGGGATCGCGCAAAGAGCGGTAGGAGCGACAGCGCGGCGGATGATCGGTTAGCGGGCCAGTTCGGCAACGGCCTTGCCCAGGCCTTCGGCGTCGGTGAAATGCTTTTCCTGGGTGACTACACCCTTGTCCAGCTTCAGCCATTGCACGCTGTCACGGTCGCCGGCATAGCGGGCGGCCACGCGGCCGTCCTGGTCGAGCAGGATGCGGTACTTGGCCGAGCGCATGGCCGGGATGATGACCGGTTTCATCAGCGACGGCATCATCTCGATGTCCGCGACGTAGATCACTTGGCGCGCCTCCAGATACCCTGGTGCCTGCTCTTCGAAAGCGGCATTGACCATGCGCGCAGCCGACATGCTGCGCGCCACCAGCAGAACCTGCGCCTTGTCGTCCAGGGTGTAGGCCTGTTCATGCTGATCGAGCAGGGTCCAGCGCACCACCGGCTGTATGGGGGTGTCGGCCAGGGCGGTCATGGAAGTCAACAGGGCGAAAGCGGCAAGGGCCAGGCGCATGGATCATTATCCTCAGGATCGGCAGGCAGCGGGAAAAGCCGCTACCAGGCAGTGCAGCTTAGTGCCCGGCAGCAGCAAAAGGGTTCAATGGTGCAGGTAAACATGCCGCGGCGACAATCGCTTACACATTAAACCGTCCCAGCAACTGACTCTGCTGCTGCACCTGCTCGCCCATCAACCCGCATTGACGCACCTGCTCCTCGGCACCGGCCGCCACTTCGTGGCTGATATCCCGAATGTTGGTGGTATTGCGGTTGATTTCCTCGGTGGTGGCGCTCTGTTCTTCGGCGGCGGTGGCGATCTGGGTGTTCATGTCATTGATGTGCACGATCGCCTGGCGAATACGCGCCAGCATGTCGTTGGCCGCACCGGCCTCCTGGGCGGTCTTGCTGGCGCTGTCGCGGCTGGTCTGCATGCGCGATTCGGCCTGGCGCACGCCTGACTGCAACTGCTCGATCATCAGGCGGATCTCCTGGGTCGACTTTTGCGTGCGCGACGCCAGGCTGCGCACTTCATCGGCCACCACGGCAAAGCCACGGCCGGACTCCCCGGCCCGTGCCGCTTCGATGGCCGCGTTGAGTGCCAGCAGGTTGGTCTGTTCGGCAATGCTGGTGATCACCGCCAGGATCGACTCGATGTTGTCGCTCAGGCGTGCCAGTTCGAGAATGGCACTGCCGGTGTCTTCCATCTCGGCGGCCAGGTGCTTGATCGCCTCGGTAGAACGCAGCACCACCCGCTCGCCGTTCTCGGCTTCCTGGTTGGCCGCCAGCGCGGCCTGCGCGGCCACCTGGGCGTTGCGTGCCACGTCTTCGGCGGTCGAGGACATTTCCTGCATGGCCGTGGCCAGTTGATCAAGCTCCTGCAACTGGCGCTGCAAGCGGCTGTCGGCCTGATTGGCTTCGTGCGAGGTCAGGGCCGTGCTCTGGCGCACCTGGTTGGAGGTACCGAGAATCTGGCTGACCAGGTTCTGCAGGCTTTGCAGAAAGTCGTTGAACTCCTTGGAGACAATCGCCACTTCGTCATTGCCGTGGGTCGGCAGGCGCCGGGTCAGGTCGCCCCCGCCGCTGTTCACTTCCTTGATCGAGCGATGCAACAGGTCCAGCGGCTTGAGCAGGTGACGCATGAACGAGCCCAGCAGGACCAGGCTGATGATCACCCCCAGCAAGGTGGCCACTGCAGCACGCCAGCTCAGGCTGTTGGCCTCGGCCATGACGATCTGCTTGTCAAGCACCACCCCGATGAACCACTCGGCCCCGCGCAACTGCGACAACGGCGTGAAGGACACCAGCAAGGTATCGCCCCCCACGTTGAGTTCCTGCAGGTTACCGGTCAGCGCCGGCTGCTGGCCGTCGAACAACTGGCTGTAAGGCTTGCCGTTCATGTCGGCCTTGGGATGGGAAATAATGTTACCGCTCTTGCTGAGCAGAAACGCATAGCCGGCACCGTTGAAGTCCAGGGTATTGACCGCATCGACCACGGTCTTGAGGCGCAGGTCGCCGCCCAGCACGCCGGTGAGTTGTCCGCCGTTACGCAGTGGCGTGACCGCCGAGATCAGGTTTTCACCGCTGGTGGTGTCGATGTAGGGCTCGGTCAGTACCGTCTGGCTGGCCGCCTTGCCCTGCGCATACCAGGGCCGGGTACGGCCGTCGTAATCGGCCTTGGGCTGCCAGGAATCGAGGTTCTTCAAGGTCTTGCCGTCGCTGGCCTGCGAGCCGAAGATCATGATGAACTCATCTTTGAGCACCGGGCTGTTGATGCTGCGCTCGATCTGCTCGGGGCTGTAGTTGCTGGCGATGTTCTGCACCGTCAGGTCCATCAGCTTGAGCTTGGCGTTGAGCCAGTTCTCGATCTGCCGGGCCAGCGCGCTGCTCGACTCGCTGATGCTGGCTGATGTCTGCTTGTAGAGCGAATCGCGCACCTGGCTGATTTGCGTGAACGACAACAGGCCGGTGGTGAGGAACAACACACCGGCTGCCGCCAGGCTGATCTTTTGAACGATTTTCAACGGCACGCTCCTGCATGGCCTGATTTACACCTGTTTACGCAGGCACCGTAATGGCTATCTGAGAGCAAATCAACCGAGCGCCGGTTTTATATCCATTCGGGGTTATGGGCGCTGCCTGTTGTCACAGGCCAGTCATCCAGAAGGCGCACCATCAGTGCCTTTTGTGCGGCGATTGATGCACATTGACTCGCCCAAGGTCGCTATATTGCCGGGCACAGCCGGTGCAACGACAAACACATTTCAAGGAGACCGCGTGGCAACCAACATCATCACCCGCGCAGGCCACGACATGCTCAAGGCCGAACTGGATCACCTATGGCGGGTATACCGTCCGGAAATCACCCAGAAAGTCAGCTGGGCCGCAGCACTGGGCGACCGCAGCGAAAATGCCGATTATCAGTACAACAAGAAGCTGCTTCGGGAAATCGACCGGCGCGTGCGTTACCTGCGCAAGCGCCTGGAAGACATAAGAGTGGTCGACTACTCACCCGAGCAGGAAGGCCGGGTGTTTTTCGGCGCCTGGGTCGAGATCGAAAACGAGCAAGGCGACCAGAAGCGATTCAGGGTCGTGGGCTATGACGAAATCCACGGCCGCAACGACTACATCTCGATTGACTCCCCCATGGCCCGGGCGCTGTTGAAAAAACAGGAGGACGACGAAGTGGTGGTCGCCACCCCGACCGGGGAAGCTGTCTGGTTCATCACCCGCATTCACTACGAAGCGCCATGACACTCAAATGCTTCATTCGAACTGATGCCGATTGTCCGGCGTGATCAACTGGAACGGCACCCAGATCAACGAGGCCTCCAATGGCTGACCCTGTGCCAGGCGAAGCGCTGCATCAACGGCCCCCTTGGCCTGGCCTGCCGCATCCTGAAAGACGCTGACAGCCAGTTTGCCGCTGGCCATCAGCTGCAGCCCATCAGGTGTACCGTCGATGCCACCGACCAGGTAGTCCTTGGCCTGCTTGCCGGCCTTCTCCAGACCCATGATGGCGCCAATGGCCATTTCGTCGTTATTGGCGGCAATGATGGAGAAGTCCAGGCCTTGCCTGACCCAGTCGTTGACCACGGTGGCGGCCTGGTTACGCTCCCAGTTGGCGACCTTTTTTTGCACGATCTTCATGCCGGGGTACTTGGCGACGACGTGTTCAACATCCTCGGTGCGCATCCGCGAAGCGGCATTGCCGGGGTCGCCTACCAGAATGACCACGTTGCCCTTGTAGCCGGCACGGCGCGCCAGCTCTTCCATTTGCAGCGTGCCTGACTCCAGTTCGTTGGAACCGACGTACGCGGTTTGCGTAGCCAGTTTTTCCAGCGCCGGGCTGCGGTTGACGAAGACCAGCGGGATCCTGGCCGTGTCAGCCAGCTTCATCATCTGCGCGGAGCTTTTATCGTCGACCGTCGCCACGATGATCGCGTCCACCCTGGAGGTGACCAGGTTGCGGAACTGCCTCATCTGCAAGTCGGCGTTGTCCTGACCGTCCTCCATGAAGACATCGGCATTCAACGAGGCTGCCTGCTGCTGCACGCTGTTGCGCAGAAGCGTCTGGAAGTTGTCATCGTACTTGGCCATGGCGACACCCAGCAGCGGTGTAGCGGCGTGTGCCAGGCCGGTGATGAAAAGCACTGACCCCAGGAGGAGCATTGACCCTGCTTTCATTTTTCTGACCTCCAAGGGTCAAACTTTGAATTGTTGGAGCAGCTCGCGCTGCACACTGGCCATCTTCGACAGGCTCTGGCTGCTGCTCGCCGACTGCTCGGCGCCGTCAGCGGCCTGCTGGGCAGAATCGTTGATCTGAATGACCATGCGGCTGGTGTCCTGCACGGTTGCGCTCTGTTGCTCGGTGGCGGCGGCAATCTGGATGTTCATGTCACGGATGGTGCCGACCGCCTCGCTCATCGACAGCAGCAGCTCCCCGGCCCCCGAGGCCAGCGTCACGCACTGGCTCGATTGCACCTGGCTTTCATTCATCACTTGCACGACCGAATGAATCTTTTCCTGCATCTTGCCGATCACCTCCTGGATTTCCCCAGTCGAGGCCTGTGTACGACCCGCCAGCGAGCGCACTTCATCGGCCACCACAGCAAAGCCTCGCCCCTGCTCGCCGGCGCGAGCCGCTTCAATGGCCGCATTGAGGGCCAGCAGGTTGGTCTGCTCGGCGATGGCGCGGATCGCCACGACGATGCCCTCGATACTCTGGCCATAGCGTTGCAGCTCGTCAGTGACCCCGGCGGCCTTGTTGACCTGTTCTGCCTGCTGGCGAATGTTGACGATGGTCTCAGACACCCGCTCTTGCACGGCATCGGTCAGGTCGCGGGTATCGTCCACGGCCTTGCGTGTGTCCTGCGCGCGTCGCGCAACCTCCTCCACCGTGCTTTCCATTTGCGTCATGGCCGAGGCGGCCGATTGCAGCTTGTCCTTTTGCTCATCCACCACACGGGTGGTCTGCTCGCTGTTGAGGGCGTTGTTTCCTGCGGTCACGGCCAGGGCTTCGGCTGAGCGGATCAGTTCGGTGAAAATCGTGCGCAACGCTCCGGTGAGTTCATTCAGATAACCGCCCAGCTCGCCAAACTCATCCCGGCGGCTGACATCGAAGCTGACGCGCATATCGCCGCCGGTCAGTTGCTTGAGCACCTCACGGAAAGCGGCCAGCGGCCTGCGCAGGCTGAAGGCGACCCAGAGGCCAATGAGCACGGCCGCTACCACCGCCAGCACACACGCGAGCAACAGCCAGGTACGGCCGGTGCCGATGGTGGCATTGGCAGCCTCCCCGGCCTGATTGGCAACCTCGAGCGCCTGGCCGCCGAATTGACCGATCTGCGCCAGGGTCGATTGCAACGTGGTCTCGACAGACTGGCGTTGCTGCAGCACCTGGGCGTCCAGCTGCGCTTGTGCCTGATAGGCTCGAAACAGCCCGTCGGTCGCCGTCAGGTCCGCCAGCAAGCGATTGACCATGACCCCGGTGATCCGCCCGATCCGTGGATCGACTGCGGTCATGGCCTGCAGGCGCGTGGTGATCACTTCGTCCTGCAGATTGAGCACGCGCTGCAACACGCCGATGTCCGGCGTGGCAGCGTGCGCGGCCAGGCTGTCGTAGCTTTTATTGACTTCGAGCAACAACTGTTCGGCGGCCGCGACTTGCGTGAGCGCGCCTTCACTGCGTGCGCGGGCAATGTCATCACGCAGGTAACGGGTCAACTGAGCGGCTTGCACGGTGCTGTAGCGTTGCAATAACCGGTTCAACGCCTCTTGCTGGACGTGCGCGCGGTGCACGGCGATCAGGGCCTTGGCCTGTTCGGCGTAAACCGTCACGGACTGACGTTGCTGCGCGAGACTGGACCGCAGTTCATCGCGATCACCGATGTAAGCCTCGGTCCGTCCCAGCAGGTCATTGAATTGACGAATGCTGTCATCAAACGGCTGTTGACCGGCATCGATCTGCGCCAGGTCGTCGTTGATCAAGTTGGCCAACAGCGCCTGGTTGGCGCGCAGAATGTACACATACAACTCGCTGGCGGCGCGGCTCAGGGGCGCCGACTGGCCGGTGATCACGGTCAGGCGATCACTGATGGACCGTGTGTTCTGATAACTGATACCCGCCATCGCCAACAGCAACAGCACCAATACCGCAAAACCGCCGATTACTCGCTGCAGGATGGTCATGGACGCCCTCTTTGGTTTTTATTCGTGAGCTTTCGATACCCGAGCGGCTGCTTAACCAAGGTGCCATGTCTGCTATCGGCCTGGCGCAAGAAACCTTGATACAGGCAACCCCCCTTGCACTGAATTTATTATCCCCCGCACGCTCTCCCGGCGGGCTCAGGCGTCTGACGCTCCTGATAAGCCCTTGATAGATAAGTGTATTGATCCAACGGCCGTGGTATGGCGTGTTGCTGCATCAACCAGGCGCACCGCATGCCTGCCAAAAACGCTGACGCGACGCCGATCGTGGCGACCGGTAATGGACAGGGGGCTCGATAAAAAATGCCGCCTGACCGGATTTTGAAGCATTTGGCAGGTACAATCGCGCCATCAAGAGGCTCAAAAGCGACCTAAAAGCCGCAAAATAGAGCCTTCAAGCACCATTACACGGAGGTCAGTATGGAAACGTCGGTTGATGTGATTCGCACGCAAATCAGGAACGCGCAGCCGATCCTCAAGGCACTGGACGAACGCATGGAAGCGATTGAATTCGATCCGCGCGAGCCATCGAGCGTGGCGGCGGCGACGGCCAGTGTGCAGCAGATCGTCGAAGACCTGATGACCCCCTTCAAGACCAACCCTGTGCTCGGCCCCCTGGCCATCGAGCTCAAATCACACTATCTGGACAACATCCGCTTTCGCGTCAGTGAGGCGCGCAAGGCCTAGCGACACGTTAAGCGTCGGGCCCCGCACAGTAGGTGTCCAGGGCCGCACTGGCCTGCGAGACGGCTTTTCGGTAACGGTTGAGTTCGGCCCACTCCTGCTCACTGGCAGGATAAGGCGCGGAGTCGAAATGCTTGCGATACGCCGCATAGGCATCAGCCAGGCGTTGCTCCAGTCGTTCGACTTCTGCTCGTTCACGGTGCGCCATGGCATCTTCCTCCAGGATTAGACAACCTAATGAAGCGTCAACTTGCGCTCCAGATCAGCGGCGCAACGCTTGAGCAACGAACGGATCGGGGCCCGTATATCCCGCTTGCACAGTTGCTTGACCGAAAGCCAGCGGCAGTCGTCGATCTCGTTGCAGGGGCGTGGCTTTCTGGCCGCAGCCCTGCGCGCTTCGAAAATGAAATGGATGACCGCCGCCTCCCGGTAAGTAGAGACGAACGTCAGCGAGCTGAACTCAAGCCCGGTTTCCTCGGCCATTTCCCGCAAGGCCGCGGCCTTGGGGGTTTCCCCACGCTCGACTCGCCCACCCGGCAGGTTCCACTTGGCCTTGCGCTTGCGCACAAACAGAATCTCGTCGTCGCGGCAGTAAATCACCGTGGCACGCCGCTTGAGGTGTTTGGATTTTTCCGCTGAGGTGGCTGTTCCCATGATCGATCCTTTCACTGAATCCATTCGAAAGCGGCACAGCCAAGCCGGACAACAGACTGTTGTCCCATACTGAGCCGCTCAGGTGTCGATATGATGACCAGATCGGTGAAACGGAAGTTCAAGCTGCGCCGCCCGTCGGCAACACTTACCCCAGCGTGATCAAGCCTTGGCGGGCAATGCGCGTCAGGTCATGGATCACACTGGCGGCGCTGGCCGGATCCGGCGCATGAATCACCGCCAGATCGAACTCATCGTTGCGGTAGGCCGCCAGCGACTGGGTGGTGTCGACGAACTGCAGCAGGAAGGCACTGGCCTTGCCACCCTTGCGCGGCCAGCCATCGAGGTAGCGCAACAGCGTGGGCTGGTGCGCACCACCGAGCAGGATACGTGGGTTCTTGCGACCGATGTAGGCTGTGATGGGCGAGAAGCGCAGAGGACGTTGCAGCGAACAGCGAAGGGAATGGCTCATGACGATTACTCAGCCTCACAGGTTCCGCTGGGCAGCGGTGGGAGGCGACACCGAACCAACGTTTTAGCGGTATTTCGGCTTTCGCCAGGCGCCCCGCAAGTAGTTGTTAAATCGGCGCTGACGGCAATCCTAGAGACGCCCCTTCGCCTTGTCAATTGCCAGAAACAGCTCGCCCCGGCAGCCAGTGGCTGCCGGGGCGAGGTCATGCATGCAGGTCACCCTCAGAGCCGGCGGGCGATGGCGCCGTCCAGCGACAGTTTGCCAGCGCCTTCGATCAATACCGCCAGGGCGCCACCGAGCAAGGCCAGGGCAAACTCGTAACCGTTATTGGCCATGAACAGGCCATTGCTCAAATGCACCGAGACAATCGCCACCACCAGCAAAAACACCAGCACCGCCGCTGCCGGGCGGGCCAGCAGGCCGAGCAGCAGGGCCAGGCCGCCGAAGAACTCGCCGCTGCCGGATAACAGCGCCATCAGGTAGCCAGGGTTGAGGCCGATACTGGCCATCCACTGCCCGGTGCCCTCCAGGCCATAGCCGCCAAAGGCGCCGAACAGTTTCTGGCTGCCGTGGGCGATGAAGATGATGCCGACGATGAGGCGCACAGCGGTCAGGCCGAAACCTGCACGGGTGGAAAGCAGCGCAGTGAAGAAGGTTTTCATTTTCGTGTGTCCGGTAAGGATGGTGAGCGGGAATGGCGCCATCTTAATCGAAACAGCGAATATGAAAATCGCAAAAAATGCCGCATAAACATCGAATTAATCGATTATTTACGCACCGCATACGTGGCCTGGCGCTGCCCTTCCAGCGAAGCACGCTGGCGGTCGAACGCCAGGTAGTACTTGTTCACGCTGTTGACGAACATCACCACGCCCATGCCGTTCTGCTCCATGGCCACCCGTTCGGTCTGGAAAAACCATTTGTCCGGGTCCAGGCCACGCTTACGGGCTTGCTGGCGCAGCTTCTGGACCCGCTCCGGGCCTAGGTTATAGGCCGCCAGCACGAAGGCCATGCGCTCACGGTCGTTGATCTTGCGGCTGGCGAAGAACTTGCGCTGGATCAGCGCCATGTAGCGCGACGCGGCCTGCACATTGCCATCGGCATGCTGAATATTGCTGACCCCCACGCGTCGGGCAGCCGACGGTGTGATCTGCAGCAGTCCGGTGGCACCGCCGCTGCCCTTGGCACTCGGGTCCAGCTTGGACTCTTTGAACGCCAGGGCCGCCAGGTCCAGCCAGTCGATGCCCTGCGCCTCACCGTGGCGCTGTAGAATCGGCCGCAATTGTTCAAGCCGCTTCAGGTTGGTGCGCGCCAGCGGGCTGTTGACCCGGTACAGGGATTTGTAGGCTTTTTCGAACGCCTGATCCTGCTGGGCGGGCGCTTTATAAGTGCTCAGGAAACGGTCGACGTCGGCCTGTAGCAAACGAGCGTCCTGGCGCACGAACCAGCTGATATCGCCTTCAGTGCCGAACTTGAGGTTGCGATCCAGCCGCAGTTTGGGCATCACCCGTGCCCAGCGCTCGGCAATCGGCTGCTCGACCACGGTCAACGGGTAGATTCCGGCCTGGACCATTTCCATCACATCTTCCACGGCCAGGCTGGGGTCAGCCCATTCAATGCGCACCGGCGCCAGCTTGCGCAGGGCCAGGCGCTGGTTCAAGCGCTGCACGGCCACATCGGCCACGCTGCCGGCCGGCAGGCTCAGGGTGCGACCGGACAGTTGCTCAGGCTGCTTGAAGCTGCGTTGCCCGCGAGCGCCGACCAGCACCAGTGGCACATCGGCGACGATGGCGCGGCTGGCGACCACGCCCTTGACCGCCTGCTCGTCGAGCAGTTCGCTGGGCGCCACCAGGTCACCTTCGCCCCGCAGCAAGGCTGCGAGCAACTGGTCCTTGGCCTTGGGAATGAACTTGACCGTGATCTTCTGCCCGGCCTTGTCCTGGCTGTTGAGGTAACGCTCGAAGGCTTGCAGGCGATGGTATTCGACGCCAATCTCCTGGCCCTTGACGTCGCCGGAGCTGTTGCGGCTCTGGTTGACCAGCACTCGCAACACCTTGCTGGTGCGAATGGCCGGCAGGTCGCGGACCTGGCTGGCCTTGTGCACCGCATGCGGCCCCACGGCGCGGGGTTCACGTACTTCACGGGCTTCAGCCAACGGCGCGGCCAGCGACAAGGGGAAGGACAGACAGACAACAGACAAAAGCGCGGCTCGGATCATTCGCTCTCCATGGGGATGCCAGGGTGGTCAGACAGAAAAAAGGACCCTGGCGATGGCGCCATGATCCCTTCAGGTGTTGCCAAAAGCGTTGAACCGTCGGGCTCAAGGGGTTGAATGCACAGCATTTTCGGGCATTGCGCAGGCTCTGGTATGCTCGTCGCGCATCCAGACAGAGGTAGCACCATGCAATTGATCGACATCGGCGTCAACCTGACCAACGCCAGCTTCGCCGCCGAGCGACCAGCGGTCCTGCAACGCGCCTATGCTGCCGGCGTCGCCCAACTGGTGCTGACCGGCACCAGCCTGGCGTGCAGTGAAGAAAGCCTGCAACTGTGCCATGAGCTGGATGAAAGCGGTCAGAGGCTGTTCTGCACTGCGGGTGTCCACCCGCATTCGGCCAGTGACTGGAACAGCGACAGTGAACGCACCTTGCAGGCCTTGCTGCAACAGGAGCGGGTGCGGGCCGTAGGTGAATGCGGACTGGACTTCAACCGTGACTTCTCGCCACGCCCCCAGCAAGAGCGGGTGCTGCATGCGCACCTGGCGCTGGCGGTACACCTGCAACGGCCGGTATTCCTGCATGAACGCGATGCCGGCGAGCGTCTGCTGGACATCCTGCGCGATTATCGCGACCACCTGCCGGCCGCCGTGGTGCATTGCTTTACCGGCGAGCAACAGACGCTGTATCGCTACCTGGACCTGGACCTGCACATCGGCATCACCGGCTGGATCTGCGACGAGCGCCGGGGCAGCCATTTGCACCCGTTGATGCGTGATATCCCGCGCGGGCGCCTGATGCTGGAAAGCGACGCGCCCTGGCTGCTGCCGCGCAGCCTGCGGCCCAAACCGAAAAAAGGCCGCAACGAGCCGGCCTTCCTGACCGAAGTGCTGCGCGAAGTGGCCCTGCACCGGGGTGAACGCTGCGAGGACCTGGCCCGGCACACCACCGACTGCGCCCGGGCGTTTTTCGGTTTGCCGCAATGGGCAGATGAAACATCGGGCGTTCTTGACCCAGATCAATAGCCGCCCTGGGAATTAAGGCAATGTGACATCACCTTGCCGATACCTCAGACGACTAGAAGACCACTCATGGGCTCATGGCTTAGCAACCTCTCTTTGAAATACAAGTTCTGGGCCGTGAACACGGTCGCTTTCTTCACCACCCTGATGCTGGTGCTCTACGCCTTGCAGCTTGAGCAACAGGGCCGCCAGGATACTGCCCGGCAGACGGCGCAAAGCCAGGCGCGTGTGCTGGCGGCATGGCCCGCCGCGCAGGCGCTGCCTGCCGACACCGACACCCTGGTCTACAGCGCCGGCACTAGCCCACGGGTGGCCGGACAGCCAGTGCCGGCACTGGCCTCGGCACGCGGCTGGGTCGATCTGGATACGCCGCTCCAGGACCGCACCCTGTTCGGTGCCCAAGTCATCGAGCGCACTGATGGCCAGCGCCTGGCGGTCCTGGCATACGCGCCCACCTTCGGCCAACTGCTGCTGGAACGCTTCGCCCAGTACGCGCTGGCCGTGGGCGTGCTGATGGTGCTGATGCTGTGTGCCTCGCAGTTGCTGATCCGCTTTCTGCTCAGCCAGCTCAATGCCCTCAAGGATGTGATGCTGCACGTCGAGCGCAGCGGCGACCTGTCGGCCCGCGCGCCCCAAGGCAGCCAGGATGAGGTGGGGCAAATGGCCAATGCCTTCAACGCCCTGCAGGCCGGCTACCAGCGGGTGGTCAATACCGTGTCGCACACCGCCGCGCGCCTGGACGTCGGCGCCGCCAGCCTGGCGGCCGGCATGAGCGGGGTGCGCCAGGGCATGCTCGGCCAGCAGAGCGAGACTGATCAGGTGGCCACGGCCATCAACCAGATGTCGGCCACCGTCTACCACATCGCCCAGCACGCCGGCACCACCCGCGACCAGTCGCAGACCGCCGACAGCCTGGCCGGCAGCGGCAAGCAGGTGGTCGACCGCGTGCAGGTGTCGATTGCCGGGCTGTCCAGCGGCGTGCAGCAGACCGCTCGCATGATCCAGCGCCTGGCCGAAGACAGCCAGAAGATCAACGGCGTGGTCAGTGTGATCCACAGCATTGCCGAACAGACCAACCTGCTGGCCCTCAACGCCGCCATCGAAGCGGCGCGGGCCGGGGAAATGGGTCGCGGCTTTGCCGTGGTCGCCGACGAAGTGCGCAACCTGGCCAAGCGCGTGCAAACCTCCACCGATGAAATCACCGGCATGATCGCCGACCTGCAGGCCGGCACCCGCGATGCAGTGGACTTCATGCAGGACAGCTCATACAAGGCCGATGAATGCGTGCAACAGGCCCAGGAAGCCGGCGAAGCGCTGGCGGCGATTGCCCAGGCGGTGGCGCAAATGCGCGAAAGCAACACGCAGATCGCCGTGGCGGCGCAGCAGCAAAGCCAGGTGGCCGAAGAAATGAACCGCGCCGTGGTCAGCATCCGCGACGTGACTGACCGCACCGTGTCACAGACGCTCGACTCGGCCAGCACCAGTACCGATCTTGCCACCCTGGCCGGCGAACTGAACCGCTCGATCGGGCAGTTACGGCTTTGACGGCAAGTTCTGGATCGCACTGTATCCAAAATGACTTACTGGTTTTATGAGGTATTGAATCCACCTCGGTTCCATTTCTGTGGTGCGCCAAGGCTGGCGATGATCGGTCTATCACCCCGATAGCCAGGCTCGATTCGCAGGCCGGCAGGCGACGGCCTAGACTTCAATCATTGCTCCGCACAGGCGGACACCTGCATTGAAGAGGACCGACACATGCTCAAGCGAATTGCTGACTTTCATTGGCATGCTTTCGAGGCCAGCCAACCGCACACCACCCTGCAACTGATCGCCGCGCCGATTCTTGTGCTGGGTACCCTGTTGCTGGTCAACGGGCTGGTCTCGACCAGCCTGACCTCGATTGGCGTCGGCGTGATCGGCCTGGTGGCCGCCGTGGCCCTGCAACGTCACCACTGATCGTTCTAGCCAAACACCGTTACCGTCTGCCGACTGATGGCAATCAGGGCTCCGTCCGGCGCGCGCAGGGTCGCCGCGCAATGACCGTAACCGTCACGGGCATGCTCGATTTCGGCGCGGTAGCTGCACCAGTCATGGGTGGTCAGCGCTGGCTGCGGGTGCACGAACTCGATGGTCCAGGTCAGCGAACTGGCAGGCGTCGGCTTGTCCACCCAGGTCAGCAGGCCGCTGGGCCAGGCATCCACCAGCGCCAGCACATGGGTTTCACTCAACGCTTGCGGGTCTGTATCGCGCAGGCGCACATATCCACCAATCACCGGTGACGGGCTGTTGCTGAACGGCAAGCCACCCTGCCCCCATTTGATGTCCAGGTGCTGGAGAAAATCAGGCATCGCGCCCTTGACGAAGGGCAAGGTAAAACTGTCTGCCAACGGCTTGAGTTCGCTGGCCTGTATGGGCGGCTCATAGCGGGCCACCGACTCGCGCGGGGCACCAAAACTGCCCTGTACCAACGCGCAGGTCTGGCCGTTCTGGGTGGTGCGTCCCAGCACTTGGGTCACCGCCGACCCTTCGCGCAGAATCTCGACCTCGAAACTTACCGCCACCTCAGGCGCCACCGGCCCGACGAAGGTGATCGCCAGCGACCGAACCGGACGGTTATCCGCCACTTGCGCGCGCATGGCCAGGTATTGCAGGGCCGCCACCAGGCCGCCAAAACTGGCCCGGCCCTGCCCCCAGTGCGCCGGAATCACGACCGAGCGCGGGTTATCGTTGAGCGCAGCAATCAGCTCGGCAAAGTTCATGATGGCTCCATAGGTCCAGGGATCGAAGTGCAACGATCTTACCGAGCCCGCTGACCCGAACTTGAAGCCATAAACGCCATAACTGCGGCCAGAATGACTTATTTACCGAAACAGGCCTTGCCCAGTCGCTCCAGTGCCACTTCACCTTGTTGCTCAGCCTGCACAATGCCGATCTGCCAGCCGGCGATGCAGGGTGCCAGGTCTGCGTGTTGACCGGCCAGCGCCAGCCATTGCAGGTGGTCATGCCAGTCGCCCAGCGCACCCTGCGCCTGCTTGAGCCGGGCGCGCATGCCCTTGGGCTGATGACTCAGCTCCGGGTAGGCTTCGGCCGCATAGCGCACCCGCTTGATCAACAGGCGCAGGCGATGGCGATCGTGCGCCGGGTCGGCCATGGCTTCGCGCAGCTTTTTCCATTGCTTGTCCATGCCCTTCTCGATGCGCTTGCGCAGCCCCTTGAGTTGCCCGCCGCGCTGCTGCTGGCGCAACGAGGCCGGCAATTGTTCAAGGTGCTTGAGCAGGCTCTTGAGTTCGGGGCTGCTGGCCACCGGCGGGCAGGCCTGCTCCAAGTAGTGATCACGTGGCAGGGCCAGGTCATGCCAGCCCTGTTGGTGCAGGAACGCGCTGAGCACCTGCAGGTCACGCAGCGGCGTGGTTAACTGCCCGACCTCGCGGGCGGCCTGTTCCAGCGCATCGACCCCGCCCAGCCCACGCAACGGCCGCAGCAGGCTGCGCAGCCGGCGCACCGTGGTGCGCAAATCGTGCAACGCTTCGCTGTCGGTCGACACCGCCAGGCGTGCCTGACAGGCCAACAGCTTGACTTCAAGCGCCAGAATTTCAGCAATCAGATGCCCCACCATCGATGACATGCAGTACCCCAATCAGTTTATGAATGTTTGTCCCTGATGGTCGGCAAGCGCCACGGCAAGCCGCGCCGCAGGTGTTTCAAGGCGCGGCGCAAGCCCTGCAGTGACGTGCCGTCGGCGGCATAGCGCAGCGCCATGAACTGCGCGATGAACGCCCCGATGGCCTCGGCCTGCTGCGGCAGCGCCAGCATCGCGCGCGTACCGAAGGCCTGTGCGCCCTCGCCCGGCAAGCGCCGCAGTCCATGCCGCGCCAGCAAGCGTTCGAACGCGTGGAACAGGCGAAGTTGCGCATCGTTTTCACGTTGCCAGGGTTTGAAGATCCACAGCGCCATCAAGGCCAGTGCCAACACCAGCCCGGCCACGAAGGCCGGCGCCTGCCAGCCGGCGAACCAGCGGTCCAGCACCTGCAACTGCTGCTGGCCCTGATAGCCCAGTACCCAGCGCTGCCAGCCGTAGTTGAGGTTGTCCCAGCTCAGGCGCACGGCGTTGATCCATGGCACATGGCGATAGCGCAGCGCTGACATCGGAGAATCCGCCAGAAAGGCCTCGTCGGCCGACAGGGCTTGCTCCAGGCCCTGCTCGATGCGTTGCGGGGCCACGGCAGCGGTGGGGTCTACGCTGCGCCAGCCCGTGCCCGGCTGCCAGTATTCGACCCAGGCATGTGCGTCGAACTGGCGCACGGTCAGGTACTGGCCGTCAGGGTTGAACTCACCGCCCTGATAGCCGGCCACCACCCGCGCCGGAATGCCGGCGGCGCGCAACACAAAGACCATAGCGCCGGCGTAGTGCGCACAAAAGCCCTGGCGGCTGGTAAACAGAAAGTCGTCGATACTGTCCGGCCCCAGGGTCGGCGGCTTGAGCGTGTAGTGAAATGGCTGCTCGGCGAACCAGCCCAGCAACGCCTCGGCCAGGCGGTCCGGTTGCGGGTAGCGGCGCTTGAGATCAGCCGCCCACTGCCGCGCCTCGGGGTTGCCACGCGCCGGCAATTGCAGCGCCTGGTGCTGGATGTTGTCAGTGAGCTGCGGGTCGCGCAGCGCCTCGGGCCAGGACTGCGCCGCGTACAGCAGCGCCTGGCTGACCGGGCGGCGACGCTGCAAGCGAAAGTCGCTCATCAGGCGCACTTCATCCTGGCCGGTTTCGGCCACGTCCAGGCTCGGCAGCCAGGGCCGGCCGCTGGGCTCAAGCACGATGCTGTAGGCCAATGGCTCACCGCGCTTGCTCCATTGCGCCAGTTGCACCGACTGGCTGCGCCCCGATTGCGACCAGCGCCGGCCGTCGAACTGATCCAGCGTCAGGCTGCGCCAGTACAGCTGGCTACGCGCCGGCGCGGGGCCTTCGAAGCTGGCGCGAAACACCAGCGCTGCCGAGCGGCTCAGCTCGGCCATGTCGCCCGGTGCCATGCTGTCGGACAGCCCGGTCACGCCCTTGTTGCTCGGTTGCGGCAACGACCACAGCGGCTCCAGGCGCGGAAAGAACAGAAACATGATCAGCATCAGCGGCAGGGCCTGCAGCATCAGCTTGAGCGCCAGGCGCAGGGTCACCTCCGGCTTGCGGGCGACATCGACCTGTTGCAGGCCGATCAACGCTGCCAGCAAGGTGCCGATCGGCAGCAGGGTAAACAGCGCCCACAGCAGGCTGTCTTCGAACAGATAGCCCACCACCACGCAGAAAAAGCCCAGGAAGATCAGCACCAGCGCATCGCGGCGGGTGTGCATTTCCAGCATCTTGAGAATGAACGCGGCGATCAGCAGCGCCGCGCCCGCCTCCAGCCCCACCAGGCTGCCACGGGCCAGGTACACGCCACCGGCGGTGCCGACCAGCAGCCCGGCCTTGACCCAAGTGCCTGGCAGCCGCGCGCGCATGCGAAAAATCTGGATGCGCCACAAGGAACACACCAGCCACAGGATCAGCAATGGCGGCGGAATATGCAGGGCAAAGGGCACGATGACCAGCGCCTGGGCCAGCAGCAGCCAGGTCAGGCAGATGCGCGGGATCGGCTGGGCCAGGCGTGCCTGCTCGCTCATCGAGGCGGCCTTGTCGGGCGGCGCTTTCAAGGTGCGATCGTTCATCGCGCGGTTCCATGCAGGGCCAGCGCACGCAGGCACAGTTCGCGGTGCCCGTCGCCGCTGTCCATCGCCACCTCAAGACCGGGCAGGCGCAGGGCGAAGGGCTGCTGGCGCTGCGACAGCTCCAGCACCCAGTAACACAGCCGTGACAGGCGCTCCTCGATGTCGCCGTCGAGCACCATGAAATCCAGGCACAGGTCATGCCCGCTCAGGTCGGTAAAGTCCTTGACCAGCAGGCCCTGCCCCCGCGACCAGGCTTTCCAGTGCACGCGCCGGCGATTGTCACCGGGCTGGTAATGGCGCAGGCCCTGGTAGTCATCCACGCCCTGGCCACGGGTGGCCTGTCCGTCGTCCTCGGCATGCGGCTGCACCCCGGCCAGCAAGGGCATGTTGCCCGGCACCGGACGCGGGTAGATCAGCACGGTTTGCTCCAGGTCCAGCCAGGTCCAGGCGCGCAGGATGCCCAGCGGAAAGACGCTTTCGATGCGCAGGCGCGGTGCCCGCAACCAGCCGCGCACCTGGGCCGGACGGCTCAGTTCGACTTCGCGGTTGCCGGCAGCGCCGACGTCGTATTGCTGCATCTGCACCGCATCCCAGCCCACGCCAATGGCCTGGTGTGCGGTGCCGGTGCTTTCCAGGCGCAGGCGCAGCAACACCGATTCGCCGACAAACACCGCGCGCGTCGTACCGGCGCTGATCACCATGCCACTGAGGTTGCGATAGGTGTGCAGAATACCCAGCACGCCCACCGAGCCCAGCAGGAAAGTCAGGCCATAGGCCAGGCTGTTCTGGTAGTTGATCGCCACCAGCAGCATCAGCACCAGCACCAGCAGAAACACTGCACCGCTGCGGGTGGGCAGGATAAAGATGCGCCGGTGATCCAGGGTCACGCTGGCCGCCGGCGGAATACGCCGCACCAGCCAGCGCTGCCAGTGCGGCTTGAAGCGGCCGATCACAATACCGCCACGTCGCGCAGCAGCCCTTGCACCAGCGCACTGCCGCCATGCCCGGTGGGGTCGTTGCGGTCACGCAGGCGATGGCCGACCACCGCCGGCAGCACGGCCTGGACATCCTCGGGAATCACGTAGTCCCGTCCCAGCAACATCGCCCAGGCCCGGGCAGCCGCCAGGATCGCCAGGCTGGCCCGTGGCGACAGGCCATAGGCGAACTGGGGCTGGCTGCGCGTGGCATCAACCAGGCGCAGCACGTAGTCTACCAGCGGATCACTGACCCGCACTTGACGCGCCTGGGCCTGCAGCAACCCTAACTGGGCATGGTCGAGAATGGGCTTGATCTGCGGCAGCAACTGCCGGCGCGACTGGCCCAGGAGCAGCGCTTTTTCGGCCGCCCGCGCCGGGTAGCCCATGGAAATGCGCATCAGGAAGCGGTCAAGCTGCGATTCGGGCAAGGCAAAGGTGCCGCCGGAACTGAACGGGTTTTGCGTGGCGATGACGAAAAACGGATCGGGCAGCAGCCGGGTAGCGCCCTCGATGGACACCTGCCCTTCTTCCATCGCCTCCAGCAAGGCGCTCTGGCTTTTGGGCGTGGCCCGATTGATCTCGTCGGCCAGCACCAGTTCGGCGAAGATCGGCCCCGGATGAAAGGTGAACTGCCCGGTGTCGCGGTCGAACACCGAGGTGCCGAGGATGTCCCCCGGCAACAGGTCGGAGGTGAATTGAATCCGTTGGTAGCTCAAGCCCAAAACCCGGGCCAGGGTATGGCTGAGGGTGGTCTTGCCCATCCCCGGCAAGTCTTCGATCAGCAAGTGGCCGCCGGCCAGCAGGCAGGTCATGGCCTGGCGCACCTGCGTTTCCTTGCCCAGTACCACCTCATTGATCGCGCTCAGGCATGCATCCAGCTTGGTGCCCATAGAAAGCCTCTCCAGACGACGACTGATGGCCATTAATCGGCCACACGTATGAACACTGTAGTTTTAGCGTAGGCGTTTTCGTCAGAGAGGGCTTTGCAATTGCAGCGCTTTGCAGAGCGCCCGGCGTCAACGTGCGGTTTTCAGCGGCCGGCGCGCGACTCACGAATATAGAAGCGTGCCTTTTCGGCTTTTTCGGTGCAGCCTTCGAACGCCTCGAACTGTTGCTGGGTCTTGGCCCCGGTCAGCAGCGACAGCGCCTTGGAGTAGCTGACCGTGCCGGCAAAGCCTTCGGCCTTGGCCAGGTCCAGCTCTTTCCAGGCGCTGTCGAGCTGGTTGCCGCAGCTGGCGCGATAGCTGGTCTTGCCAGCACAGCCTGCAAGAACCACGATCATCAATGGCAGACAGATCCAGGCTTTCATGGGGTGTTTCCTCAAGGTAACGGGGGGATGTGCGCGTTGGACGGTGCCGGGCAATGAAAGTGCCTTGAGCGCCGGCGGCAAGCGTAACTGTTTTTTGCGCCTGTTTTTCTGGTATTGCAGGCTTCATTCATTCAACAAGGAACCGGCTGATGAGCAAACGAATCGCCCTGGTGCTGGGCTCAGGCGGTGCACGGGGTTACGCCCACATTGGCGTGATCGAAGAACTGGAACGACGTGGCTATGAGATTGCCTGCATCGCCGGTTGCTCTATGGGCGCGGTGGTCGGTGGCATTTATGCCGCCGGCAAGCTGGACCGCTACCGGCAGTGGATCGAAAGCCTCGATTACCTGGACGTGCTGCGCCTGGTGGACGTGAGCTTTCGCCTGGGGGCCATTCGCGGCGAAAAGGTCTTTGGCCAGATTCGCGAGATCGTCGGCGAAATCAACATCGAAGACCTGGCCATTCCCTACACGGCCGTGGCCACCGACCTGACCAACCAGCAGGAAATCTGGTTCCAGGAAGGCTGCCTGCACCAGGCCATGCGCGCCTCGGCGGCGATCCCCAGCCTGTTCACTCCGGTCATGCAGAACGGGCGCATGCTGGTCGATGGCGGCCTGCTCAACCCCTTGCCCATCGTGCCGGTGGTGTCCAGCCACTGTGACCTGATCGTGGCGGTCAACCTCAACGCCACCCATGCCCAGCACTACAGCCTGCCGGTGATCGAACGCCCGCCGGCGGTCAAGAAACGTTTCGACCTGCTGATCGACTCGCTGGGCGCGCGGCTGCCGTTCCGGCGCAAGCTGGAGGCGGGTGAAATCGACGGGCCGTTGTTGCCCCACGATCAAGGGCAACCAGCCGCCGCACCACTGGCCAATCCCTGGCTGGGCGAACCCAGCGCCGACCCACAGGGCCAGCAGTCTGCTGCCGCCCCGGAACGCCCCGGCGCACCGCGATCAGCCACCGGCTCGGTGATCATCGACAACGTCGGCCCCGCCTCGCTGCTGGACCTGATCAACCAGAGTTTTGAAGTGATGCAGACATCGCTGGCGCAATACAAGATCGCCGGCTACCCGCCGGACATCCTGATCAACGTGCCCAAGCGAGTGTGCCGGTTCTTCGAATTCTACAAGGCGCCGGAACTGATCGCCCTGGGCCGCGAAATCGCCTGCGATACGCTGGACCGGTATGAGGGCAAGTAGAGACGTCGCCCGATCGTCGCCATGGATTCAGGGCCTGACACCATCCGGGTTTAAGTGATACAGCTGATGTGCCGATCTTGCCGGCCTCATCGCCGGCAAGCCGCCTCCCACCAACTGGCGTCAGGTGCATCTGCCGGCAACCACACAGATCATTGTGGGAGGCGGCTTGCCGGCGATGCCCATGTGACAAACGCAGCAGTTGTACCGGCCTTGCAAGCCCTGTCGTCGGATGCAGTCAGGTGCCAAATCTCCTTGATTGATGAACGACCAGACACACCTTGATAAACCAGAACGGCACGCAAGCGCATGACTGATCAGTAAATTTCCGTCTTCACGCCCCGCGAAAGGAAGACAGGGAATGTCGAATCCGTCACGTTCAAGCCAACTTCGCAAGGGTCGGTACTCCAGTACCAGCCATATCTATCTGGTCACAACCAGGACCCTGCACAGAGAACCGATATTCAGCGACTGGCGACTTGGACGCCTGGTCGCTCGGGAGTTGAACAGGGTTCAAGAGCAGGGCCTGGTCAGCTCGCTGGCATGGGTGGTCATGCCGGATCACTGGCACTGGCTGGTTGAGTTATGCAGTGGCGCCTTGTCGGATGTGGTCAGGAGGGTCAAATCGAAAAGCGCCATTGCCGTGAACAAGGCCACCTCGCGACAAGGCCGGCTCTGGCAGGATGGTTTTCACGATAAGGCGGTACGTCGTGAAGAGGACCTTGTAAGGTTTGCCCGTTATATCGTCGCCAATCCGGTAAGGGCCGGTCTGGTCAATAGTGTCCGTGATTATCCGCTCTGGGATGCTATCTGGGTTTAAGTGATGCAGCCGATCTTGCCGGCGATGCCCATGTGACAAACGCAGCAGCTGTACCAGCCCTGCGTGATTATCCGCTCTGGGATGCTATCTGGGTTTAAGTGATGCACCGATCTTGCCGGCCTCATCGCCGGCAAGCCGCCTCCCACCGACTGGCGTCAGGTGCATCTGCCGGCAACCACACAGGTCATTGTGGGAGGCGGCTTGCCGGCGATGGCCAGGTGACAAACGCAGCAGCTGTACCAGCCCTGCGTGACTATCCGCCCTGGGAGGCTATCCGGGTTTAAGTGATACAGCTGATGTGCCGATCTTGCCGGCGATGGCGGCGGGGCAGGCGCAGCAGTTGTGTCTGCCCTACTCCGCCAACCGATACCCCACTCCCGCTTCGGTGATGATGAACCTCGGTGCGGTGGGGTCGTCAGCGAGTTTCTGGCGCAGGTGGCCGATGACGATGCGCAGGTAGTGGCTGTCGTGGGCGTGGGTGGGGCCCCAGATTTCTCGCAGCAAGTGCTGCTGGGTGATGACCCGGCCGGGGTAGCGGGCCAGTTGCGCCAGCACCGCGTATTCCTTGCGGGTCAAGGCCACGTCCTGGCCGTCCAGTTGCACGCGGCGGGCCGCCAGGTCGATGAGCAGCGGTCCCAGTTGCAAGGCCACCTCGGGTTGCTGGCCTTCCGGGCGCTGGCGCAGCAGGGCCCGCACCCGGGCGAGGAATTCCTGGATGCCGAACGGCTTGGTCATGTAGTCGTTGGCGCCGGCGTCCAGCGCCTGGACTTTCTGCGCTTCGCTGGCGCGCACCGACAAGACCATGACCGGCACGCGCAGCCATTCGCGCAGGTCACTCAAGACCTGCTGGCCGTCCATGTCCGGCAGCCCCAGGTCCAGCACGATCAGGTCGGGACGGTTCAGGGCCGCCTGATTCAGGCCCTGGGCGCCGTCGGCCGCTTCCAGCACCTTGTAGCCCTGGGACGCCAGGCTGATGCGCAGGAACTTGCGAATCTGCGGTTCGTCGTCGATGACCAGAATGGTCGCGGTCTGGCTCATGCCTGCTTTTTTTCCTCTGTGCCCAGCGTGCGGCACAGCCTACTCCAGATCCTGATCGGTGCCATCATTCGATCACCTGCGCCGGCTGGGCCGGCAGCGGCAGGTGCAAGGTCATGCACGTGCCCTGCCCGCCCGCGCCATCGGTGACGCTGACCCGCCCACCATGGGCACCGACCATGCCCTGGCAGATGGCCAAACCCAAGCCGGTGCCCTGCCCGCCGCGATCGCCACGGGCGGCGGTGTAGAACATGTCGAAGATCTTGCTGCGCTCGGCCTCGGGAATACCCGGCCCCTGGTCACCGACCGCCAGGCACAGTTCACCTTCGACCACCTGCGCGGACACCGTCAGCACGGCATTCACGGGCGAAAAGCGCGCCGCGTTTTCCAGCACATTGACCAGCGCCTGCTCGATCAACGCGGCGTGTACGTACAGCAACGGCAGCGGTTCGGCGACGTGCACCTGCACCTGCAATGGCGCCAGCACCGCACGCAGGCGGCTCAGCGCACTGCCGACGATGTCAGCCGGCGCCACCCAGTCGCGGGCCAGTTTCAGCGAGCCGTGGCCCAGGCGGGTCATGTCCAGCAGGTTCTGGATATAGCGGTCCAGGCGCTCGGCCTCATCGCGGGTGCCTTCGAGCAGCTCATGCCGGTCAGCCTTCGACAGCGCCTCGTCCAGCGTCAGCAGGCTGTCGATGCTGCCGCGCATGGCGGTCAGCGGCGTGCGCAGGTCATGGGACACCGAGGCCAGCAAGGCGCTGCGCAGTTGTTCGGTTTCGCCATGCAGGCGCGCCGCCTCCAGGTGCTCGGCCAGGCGTGCACGCGCCAGGGCCTGGGCCAGCGGCTGGCTCAGGGCGCTGAGCAGGCGGCGGTGCTGGGCGCTGACCTCAAGCCCGGCCATGGCGCTGACGCCCAGCAGCGCCAACGGCCCGTCTTCAGCTGACAGCGGCCACCACCACCAGCGCCCGGCCGGCAAGGTGCCAGTGCCGTGGCCGGCAGCCTGGTCGTGTTGCCAGGCCCAGTCGGCGGCGGCCTGCTCCGGCTCGCTGAACACCAGTGGCCCGCCGACCTCGACCTGCCACTGGCCTTGATCCTGGCCATCGCGCCCCAGCAGACACACCTGCAAGCCGTGCCAGCCCTCCAGGTACTGACCGGCCACGTTGAGCACCGCCTGGCGGTCGGTGGCGGCCGTGAGCCGGCGCGACAGGTCGAGCAAGGCGCCAGTTTCTTGCTGGGTGTCACGCAGGGCCTGCAACTGGCGTCGCTGGCGTGCGGCCAGTTGGCCGGTCAACGTCGCCATGAGCAGGAAGAACACCAGGGTCAGCACGTCTTCTTCGCGCTGGATGCTCAACGAAAAACTCGGCGCGATGAACAGATAGTCGTACGCCAGGAACGACGACACCGCGCACGCCAGCGCCGGCCCCATGCTGCTGCGCACCGCCACCAGCAGGACCGCCATCAGGAAAATCAGCGAGATGTTCGGCAGCGCCAGCACACTGCCCACGCCCCAGGCCACGGCGCTGGCCAGCAGCGTGGCGGCCAGCGCCAGGCCGTAATCGCGCCAGCGCGGCGCGGCCGGCGGCCGGGCCTGGGCCTGCTCGGGCAAGGTCTGGCTGTCGAGCACACTGATTTCCAGGCCATGGGCCTCGCGCAACAGGCGCGGGGCCACGCCGCCGTTGAACAGGCGTCGCCAGCCGCTGCGCCGCGACTGTCCGACCAGCACCACGCTGGCGCGGCGCTCCACGGCATGCTGCAACAGGGTACGAGCCACTTCGCCGGCGCGCAGGCTGACCACTTCGCCGCCCAGCCGCTCGGCCAGTTGCTGGGCGTTTTGCAGCTCGCCACGGGCCTTCTCGCCCAGCCCCTGGCCGTCGTCGACATGCACCAGGCTCCAGGGCAGGTGCCGGCGCTCGGCGACCTGGCTGGCATGGCGCACCAGGCGCTCGGCCTGGGCATCGCCGTCGACCCCGACCAGCAAGCGCCCGCGCAAGGCCGGCGCCGCCTGGCCCTGCTGGCGGTAGACCTGGGCCAGGTCGCTGTCGACCTGGGCGGCGGCGGTCTGCATCGCCAGCTCACGCAGGGCCGTGAGGTTGGTCTGGCTGAAAAAGGCATCGATGGCGGCGCGGGCCTGCTCGGGCACGTACACCTTGCCGTCGCGCAGGCGCTCCAGCAGCTCGCGCGGCGGCAGGTCGATCAGCACCAGCTCGAAGGCCTCTTGCAGCACCCAGTCGGGCAGCGTCTCGCGCACCTGCACGCCGGTGATGCCGCGGATACGGTCGTTGAGGCTTTCCAGGTGCTGGACGTTGACCGTGGTGTACACGTCGATGCCGGCAGCCAGCAGCTCCTGCACGTCCTGCCAGCGTTTGGCATGCCGGCTGCCAGGGGCGTTGCTGTGCGCCAGTTCATCGACCAGCGCCAGCGCCGGGGCGGCGGCCAGCAGGCCGTCCAGGTCCATTTCTTCCAGGGTCATGCCCCGGTACTGGCTGCGCAACAGCGGTTGCTGGGCCAGGCCATTGAGCAACAGCTCGGTTTCGGCGCGGCCGTGGGTCTCGACGATCCCGGCCAGTACCCTGACGCCCTGGCGCAGTTGCCGGTGGGCGGCCTGGAGCATGGCGTAGGTCTTGCCCACGCCGGGGGCGGCGCCCAGAAAGACTTTCAGGCGGCCACGGCCATGGCGGGGCAGTTGCGCCAGCAAGGCATCGGCGCGGTTGGCATCACTCAAGGCAGGCTCCTAAATCAGGGATTGGCGGCATTCAGGCTCTGGTTCAGCGCCAGCACGTTCACCACCGGCGGCCCGAACAGCGGCCGCTCGGTGTGGGCCTCGATCAGCGCCTGAACCTGCTGCACCGGCACCTGGCGCGCGGCCGCCACGCGCGCAGCCTGCCAGTTGGCAGCGGCCGGTGGCAAGTGCGGGTCAAGCCCGCTGGCCGAGGTGGTCAGCAAGGCCAGTGGCACCGGGCCAAGGCCTGCAACGGCCAGACGTTGCGCGTCATCGCGAATGCGCTCGGCCAGCGCCGGGTTGCTCGGCGCCAGGTTGCTGGCTCCGCTGGCCACGGTGGCGAAGTCGGCCGCCGACGGACGCGGCTGGAACCATTGCGCGCCGGTGAACGGCTGGGCAATCAGTTGCGAGCCACGCACCCGGCCCTGGGCATCGCGGATCAGGCTGCCATTGGCCTGGTCGGCAAAGGCCAGTTGCGCCACACCGGTGACGGCCAGCGGGTAGGCGACGCCGGTGACCAGGGTCAGCAGGGCCAATAGAGTCAGAGCCGGACGTAGAGAAGTTGACATGGGCAATTCCTGGTTGATGAAGGTTCAGGGTGTGTAGGCGCCCACCCTGTGTCACTGACGCAGCGCCAAAATGTGGGAGGCGGCTTGCCGGCGATCGGCTGCGCCAGCAGTCGTAAATGTTCAGCGTTTAATAGATTTCTGTGAGCGCTTTGCGCTCAATCGCCGGCAAGCCGCCTCCCACAGGTCCAGTGTTTGTTGTGCCAAGTCGCTGGTTACACCCACCCCAACCCCACCAGCAGCAGGTCGAGCAGTTTGATGCCGATGAATGGCACCACCAGCCCACCCACGCCGTAGATCAGCAGGTTGCGGCGCAGCAGGTGCGCGGCGCTGGCGGCCTGGACGCGTACGCCGCGCAAGGCCAGCGGGATCAGCACCACGATGATCAGCGCGTTGAAGACAATGGCCGAGACGATGGCGCTCTGCGGGCTGTGCAGGCCCATCACGTTCAAGGCGCCCAGCTGCGGGTAGATGGCGGCGAACAGCGCCGGCAGCACGGCAAAGTACTTGGCCACGTCGTTGGCGATGGAAAAGGTGGTCAATGCGCCACGGGTCACCAGCAGTTCCTTGCCGACCCGCACCACGTCCAGCAGCTTGGTCGGGTCGCTGTCCAGGTCGACCATGTTGGCGGCCTCGCGCGCAGCCTGGGTGCCGTCGTTCATCGCCACGCCCACGTCGGCCTGGGCCAGCGCCGGGGCATCGTTGGCGCCGTCACCGCACATCGCCACCAGCCGGCCCTCGCCCTGCTCCTGGCGAATACGGTCGAGCTTGCGCTGCGGCGTGGCCTCGGCCAGCACGTCGTCCACCCCGGCCTCGGCGGCGATGGCCGCAGCGGTCAGCGGGTTATCGCCGGTGACCATCACCGTGCGAATGCCCAGTTTGCGCAGTTGCTCGAAACGCTCGCGAATGCCGGGCTTGACCACGTCCTTGAGGTGAATGGCGCCCAGCAGCCGGCCGGCGCCGCACACCAGCAAGGGCGTACCGCCGGTCTTGGCGATGCGCTCGATCTCACGCGCCAGCGGCACCGGCAGGTCGTCGCGCTGCAAACCGATAAACGCCAGCAACGAATCCACCGCGCCCTTGCGGTACGCCTGGCCCTGGTAGTCGACGCCCGACAGCCGCGTGTCCGCGCTGAACGGCACGCCGGTGACCTCACTGGGCGCCGGCTCGGTCATGGGGTGCAGGGTGCGCAGGTACTCGACGATGGACTTGCCCTCGGCGGTGTCGTCGGTCAACGACGCCAGCAAGGCGCCCTGGCTCAACTGCTGCACGGTCACACCGGGGGCGGCGTACACCGCCGTGCAGCGGCGGTTGCCGAAGGTGATGGTGCCGGTCTTGTCCAGCAGCAGCACATGCACATCACCGGCTGCCTCCACGGCGCGCCCGGACTTGGCGATGACGTTCAGGCGCACCAGGCGGTCCATGCCGGCGATGCCGATGGCCGACAGCAGGCCGCCGATGGTGGTCGGGATCAACGTGACCAGCAGCGCCACCAGAAACACCGGCGGCAGGCTGCCACCGGCAAAGCGGGCGAACGGCTGCAAGGTGATGACCACCAGCAGGAAGATCGCGGTCAGGCCGATCAGCAGGATGTCCAGCGCCACCTCGTTGGGGGTCTTCTGGCGCTTGGCGCCTTCGACCAGCGCGATCATGCGGTCCAGGGTCGACTCGCCGGGGTTGCTGTCGATGCGGATCAGCAGCCAGTCGGACACCAGCCGGGTGTTGCCGGTGACCGCCGAACGATCACCGCCGGACTCGCGGATCACCGGGGCCGACTCGCCGGTAATGGCCGCCTCGTTGACCGCCGCGATGCCTTCGATGACCTCGCCGTCGCCGGGGATCATTTCCCCGGCCTCGACCCGCACCACGTCGCCCTTGCGCAAATCGGCGGCATTGACCGTGCGGTAGCGGCCATCATCTTGGCGCAGTTGCGCCTGGAGCCCTTCGCTGCCGGCCTTGAGGCTGTCGGCGCGGGCCTTGCCGCGCCCTTCGGCCAAGGCCTCGGCGAAGTTGGCAAACAGCACGGTGAACCACAGCCACAAGGTGATCTGCACCGCCACAGCGGTGGGCACCTGCGGGTTGGGGATGGCGCACAACATAGTGGTCAGCAGCGCGCTCAGCGCCACCACCAGCATCACAGGCGAGCGCACCAGCTGGCGCGGGTCGAGCTTGACGAAGGCCTGCACCAGCGCCGGGCGCCACAGGCTGGCCAGCCCGGTGGCCGGGGCGGTGACGGGGGCAGCAGGGGTTGCAACGGACGTATTCATGGTTGGCTCCTCAAAGGCCCAGGCTCAGGTGTTCGGCAATCGGCCCCAAGGCCAGGGTCGGCAAAAAGGTCAGGCCGCCCACCAGCAGGATGGTCACGGTCAGCAAAGTGACGAACAGCGGGCCGTGGGTCGGAAAGCTGTCGGTGCCTTGCGGCATGGCCTGCTTGCGCGCCAGGCTGCCGGCCAGGGCCAGCACCGGCAGGATGTAGCCGAAGCGGCCGATGAACATGGCCAGGCTGAGCATCAGGTTATGGAACGGTGTGTTGGCACCAAAGCCCCCGAAAGCCGAGCCGTTGTTGGCGGTGGCCGAGGTGTAGGCATACAGCAACTGGCTGAAGCCGTGCGGGCCGGGGTTGCTGACCGCCGCCGCAGGCCCCGGCAGGCTGGCGGCGATGGCGCCCAGCACCAGCACGCCCACCGGCATCACCAGCAGGGTCGCCACCAGCAGCCGGACTTCCTGGGCCTGGAGCTTCTTGCCCAGGTATTCCGGGGTGCGGCCGATCATCAGGCCGGCCAGGAACACGGCGATCAGCACGTTGAGCAGCATGCCGTTGAGGCCCACGCCGACGCCGCCGAAGATCACTTCACCGACCATCATGTTGACCATCGCGACCAGGCCGGTCAGCGGGTTGAGGCTGTCGTGCATGGCGTTGACCGAGCCGTTGGACGCCGCCGTGGTGGCGGTGGCCCAGAGCACGCTGGCGGTGGTGCCGAAGCGGGTTTCCTTGCCTTCCAGGGGCGCGGCCTGCTCGACGCCGCTGATGGCCAGCGCCGGGTTGGGCGTGTATTCAGCCCACAACGACACGCCCACGCCGAGGCTGAACAACAGCAGCATGCAGGCCAGGATCGCCCGGCTCTGGCGCATGTCTTTCACATAGTGGCCGAAGGTGAACACCAGGGCTGCCGGGATCAGCAGGATCGACAGCAGTTCGAACAGGTTGCTCAGCGCCGTGGGGTTTTCGAACGGGTGCGCCGAGTTGACGCCGAAAAAACCACCACCGTTGGTGCCCAGTTGCTTGATCGCAATCTGGCTGGCGGCCGGGCCCATCGGCAGGTGCTGCTCGCTACCTTGCAGGGTCAGGGCATCGACGTAGTGGCTGAAGCTTTGCGGCACGCCCTGCCAGACCAGCAGCACGGCCAGCAGCAGACTTATAGGCAGCAGGCCGTAGAGGGTGGCGCGGGTCAGGTCGACCCAGAAGTTACCCAGGTTGTCGGTGCTGCGCCGGCTGATGCCGCGGCACAACACCGCCAGCACGGCGATGCCGGTGGCGGCGCTGACGAAGTTCTGCACGGTCAGGCCGAGCATCTGGCTCAGGTAGCTCAACGAGGCTTCGCCGCTGTAGGCCTGCCAGTTGGTGTTGGTGACAAAACTCATGGCGGTGTTGAACGCCAGGGTCCATTCCAGCCCTGGCAACTGCTGCGGGTTGAGCGGCAGCACGCCTTGCAGCAGCAACAGCGCGAACAGGGCAATGAAGCCCAGCAGGTTGAACAGCAGCAAGGCCACGGCATAGGCTTTCCAGCCCTGCCCTGCCTGCGGGTCGATGCCGCCGGCGCGGTAGCACACGCGCTCGACCGGGCCGAGCACCGGTGTCAGCCAGGTGCGGTGGCCTTCCATCACGTTGAACCAGAACCGCCCCAGCAACGGCGCACTGACCAGCAGCAGGCCGAAGAATGTGGCGATCAATAAATAGTCATATCCGTGCATCGAACTCCCCTTGGTGCGGCGCTGATCGCCTGGCGCCATTGTCGGCAAGGGGGGCGTAAAGGAACGAGGGCGCTGGAGACGGTGAGGCATAAAGAATGTGTAAAGACTGGCTGGCAGCCATGGTTTGGCGGCTTCACGGTTTCACGGTTTCACGGTTTCACGGTTTCACGGTTTCACGGTAGGAGCCCGCTTGCCGGCGACCGAGTGCGTAGCGCTCGCAAAAATGTGTGAAGCGCTGAAATTTTACGACTGCTGACGCAGCCGGTCGCGGGCAGAGCGCGCTCCTACGGGGGCAGACACATTGCGCATTATTGATGGGCCTCGACAGATTCCATTCATGGCTACCGTTGGTGATTCTTGTCAACGGAGGCAATGGAATGCCCATGGATGCTCGCGGTGCGGATTTGCGCAAGGGACGGTATTCGGAACCCGGAAGAATCTACCTGTTGACCGGTGTGGTGCATGAGCGCCGGCCGTTGTTCGCCGATTTCTGGCTGGGGCGCTTGGTGGTGATGCAGTTGCTTCAGGCAGAGCAGGCCGGTTTTGCACGTTCTTTGGCTTGGGTGGTGATGCCGGATCATTTCCATTGGCTGGTCGAACTGAAGGCCGGCAGCCTCGGCGCCTTGATGCGCCGGGTCAAGGCAGGCAGTTCACGGGCCATCGTGGCCAGCGGGCGGGCCAGGCCGCGTATCTGGCAGAAAGGGTTTCATGACAGCGCCTTGCGGCATGAAGAACACCTGCAGAACGCCGCGCGGTATATCGTTGCCAATCCCCTGCGGGCCGGGTTGGTGCAGCGCATCGGTGATTACCCGTTGTGGGATGCGGTCTGGCTTTGATATCACCGCGACTGCGCGGCGTGGCAGGTAGGAGCGCGCTCTGCCCGCGACCGAGTGCGAAGCGCTCGCAAAAATCGTCTAAACGCCACAAATTTACGACTGCTAACGCAGCCGGTCGCGGGCAAGCGCGCTCCTACAAGGGAAACGCTGGAATCGGGGGATTTCGGACGTTTCTGACGGATGATTGCAAGAAGCCTCTCTTTCCATTGAAGGAAATTTCCGAGAAAATCCCGGCCGCTTGCGCCTCTGCATTTCAGTCACTAGGCTGCCTGACGTCGCCGGGATTACCTCGGTGACAGGGCTTGGCCGCCTATGGATATGGAGTTGCGTAAGACGTCGTTGCGGGTGTTTTTCCGCATCTGTGTGTTATGGCGACTGTGCAAGGGACACCTTCGGGTGTGCCGGGTTTTGACTCCATATTCCGGTCGGCCAACCCTTGTGCAGTTGCCACCCAATGCGTTTGGCCGCGCAGCGGTGGCGACTCCAATCAACATCACGGAGTCAACCATGAAAAAGATCGTCCCCGACCCACCCGTTCCACCCCGGCGCCCTCTGCCGCCGTCCCTGCTCACCTATGAAGCGCCGCTCACCCATGCCTCGGAGTTGCTGCAGTGTGCCTACGCCACCGCCTATGAATGCGCCGACAGCCTGCAAGGCCAGCGGCGGGCCCTGGCGTTGTCGACCACGCACCTGATCACCCAGGCGCAGGACCTGATCGACCTGATCATCGATCACCTGCAGATCGATAATACGCCGCCACCGTCCACCCCCGAGTAGCACCTTGGGCGCAGGTGCGTGCCGCAAAGCCGTGCCTGCGCCCGGTGTCATTTCTGTCAGGTTTCAGCCGCCGCTCGACGCGTTAAGGTGAAGTCCGGTTTTCATGGACGAGGAACCTGTAATGAACCGCATCGAGAAACACACCTGCAGCGACACAGAAACGGTGCACCTGACCCCCAAGGAACACGAAACCCTGCACTGGGCCATGCTCGGCAAGACCGCCTGGGAAATTTCCCGCATACAAGACCGCAGTGAAGCCACGATCAACTTTCACCTGGGCAATATTCGACGCAAGTTCGGGGTGTGCAGCATGCGCGCGGCGCTGATGAAGGCGATTGCGCAAGGGGTTGTTTAAGACACTGACGACGCTATAAGTGCAAGGCTGCTTTCCAACAAGGTTGGAAAGCAGCGCAGGGTTAATTAAGAAATTCTACCGCCACCCCGTATAAGAGCTGCCTTTTTTAAATACTCCTCGTGCTTGATGACATCTTTTGTTGCATCGGCCTTTTTCAGTACTTCTTTAAGCTGTTGCCGAGCCTCTGAAGAAAGTTGAGGAGGTTGGGAGGCAGGTGCTTTGACTGCTCCTGTATTTGCAACAAGCTGTCTTTTGACTTTGCCACCTTTCCTCATGACCGGAATAATGTACTCGACCTCTCCTTTTCTTAGGGGCTGTGGATGGTACATAACTTGTCCTTTGGCGCTGGCAGGCATGTCCAACAAATCCGGCCTAGACCTGCCCGCCTTGGCTGAGCTCAGTTTGCCAACATTCACGGCCTTGTCAGGCTCTGCTTTCAATATTGCAGGAGCCCGGTTTTTCGTGAAATGCTTACTGGTGCCTCTGGCAAACGTGGGTATTTTCCGGAGTTTGAGCAAGCCCGAAACATTCAAATGCCCACTCGGATCCACCTGATTCACCGGATCCCCGCCGCAATACATATACGCATTCACCCCGCCCTCGCCAAACGGGCTGAGGCTGTCGACGCTATGAAAGCGCATCAGCACCGGGTTATACGCCCGGTAGCCGTTGCCCAGCAGTTGCCAGCGGGTCGCAGGCTCGGTGAATTCGCCGTTATACCCCACCGAACCTTCAGGCTTTGGGACGCTGTGGCCATAGGCGGTGTAGCGATGCTCATCGACGCCGTCGCTGTCGAGTTGACCCAGCACACTGTTATTGGAATCGGTCGCCAGCAATTGCGGCTCGTCACTGCCGTGCTCGGCCAGTAGCTGTTCGGCGCCGCGCAGGTAGGACACCTGGCCTGCGTCACTCACGCGGGTGGTCAGTTGTCCGTCGCAGTAGAAGCGCTGATCGTCATCCTGGCCACTGAGTGTGTCCAGCGGGTCGTAGCGGTAGCCGCCGCCCCCGCCGCCACCGCCCGGCCCGCTGACCGAGGTCAGGCGGTTGAGGGCATCGTAGGTCAGGGTGCGTTCGGCCTCATCTGTAGTCAGGTTACCGTCGGCATCGTAGGTCAGCGCGATTTCTTGCGGGTAATTGGCGCCCTGGTTCTTGATATTGACCAGTTGCGCCGGATCGTTACCCGAGTAGGTGTAGGCGGCAATGTTGAAGCCTTCGGCAAACTCGGTCCGGACAATCTTGAAATTGTCGAGCCCGTCAAAGGTGAAAATCTGGCTGACGATGGCATTGCCATAGGGGTCTACCGGTGGCTGGCTGCCGGTGCACTTGTACGTTGTCAAACGACCGCGCTTGTCGTATTCGTAATCCTCGTCACGCAGTGTTTCTGCTCCTTGCGCAAGGGTGCGCTGGCGCACTTCATCGGCTTCGTTCCATTGCTGTTCAAGGGACTGCACAACACCGTTGAGGTTGAAGGTGCGCTTTTTTTCGCGGTCGAAGTCGTCGTATTCCAGCTCGGTATGCAGGTATTGACCACTGGCGCTGTCTGCGGTCTCGGTCTTCATCAGGCGACCGAATACGTCGTAGGTGAAGTGCGCCGTGGTGGTGCCCAGGGTGGTGGTGTCCAGCCGCCCCTGAGTGTCATAGACATTCAGCTGTTGCTGGCCGAGCACATCGGTGTAGGACAGCAGCCGACCCAGGCGACTGTAGCGATAGAACATCTGGTAAGCGGCACCGTCGCCGGACTGGCGGGTTTCACTCTTGAGTTCGCCGGTGCTGAAGTACTCGCGGCTCAGGCTTTCGCCCTGCTCCTGGCAACTGATCAGTCGGGCGTTGTGCTGGTCGTACTCGTACCGGGCGGCCACATTGCCAGGCAAATGCCGCAGAAGCGGCTCCTCACTCAGTTGCAGATTGTATTCATAGCCAATGACCTGGCCGCTGGCGGTGGTGACGCTTTCAGGCTGGCGCTGGCCGGGCTGGTAGGCAAACACGTGTTCACGGCCACCGGTGATGGCGTGGGTCCGCCGGTCAAGTCCATCGAAGACCTGTTCGCCCAGTAGCTTTTGCGTGGTGCCTTGCTTGACATGGATGCTCACGGGTAAATCTTCACTGCTGTGCGCCGCGTAGCTGCGCGACACGATGCTGCCATCGGCCAGGGTGTTGTCGAGCAGGCGGTCGAAGGCGTCGTAGTCGAAGCGGGTGATGCGTGCCAGGCCATCGACCATTTGCGTTTCTTCATCGGTACGCCCCAGGCCGTCATAGGTGAGCACATTGAGGCTCACCGGTGTTCCCCCCGTGTCCGTGCGTTCAATGCGGGTTGGCTTTTCGAACAGGTTGAACCAGGTTTCGGTCTTCCCGCCGAGGCTGCCATCGCGGCCTTCACGCCAACTGAACTGGATCGGTCCCTGGGACAGGTCAGTGCCGATGGGATCGGTTTGCTCGACGGTTTTTACCCCGTCCGGACCCGTCTCGCTGAACGATTGGCCCCAGTCGTCGTAGGCAAGCCTGCGGGTCAGGGCCAGTGGTTGATCATCGAGCCAGTCGAACTCGGTTTCTTCGACCAATTGCCCCCAGGCGTCGTAGTCGGCGGCGTAGATCTGCCGCGGCTCTTTGGCGCGTCCAGGGGTGTCGGCATCGTCGCGCGCCTCGAAGACCACCCGATTCAGGCCATCGAAGCGCGAGGTGGTCTTGACCTGCTTGACATCGACGACGGTCTGCTCGGCTTGCTCGCCGGCGTTGGCGCACAAGGTGTAGGTGTACTGGCGCGCGGCTTCGAATGCCGTACCCGGCGCCACGGTTTCCCGGGTCACGCGTCGCAGGGCGTCATACTGATAGCGGATTTCCACATCGTTGTCGTCACGATTGAGCAGGGGTTCGCCATTGAGGAGCGAGTGCTCCAGGGTAATCACCTTTTGCTGACCATCGAAGCCGCTCAGGGTCTGGACGGTGCGCAATACGCTCTGGGCGAAGGCCGGGCTGTCTTCGACACTGTAGGCATAGTGAGTGCAGGTATCCAGGCCGTTGAGGGTCAGGGTCTGCTGCTCTGGCTGGCCATGCAGCAAGGCCACAGCCGGGGCATTGATGTAGCTGAAGGTGGTGCGTTGCAACTCTCGCTCGGCGCTGCCGTCCACCTGCAGCAGGGTTTCGCTGTCCTGGGTCAGCCACTCGGCCAGGCCACTGCCATCGATGGCCGGCAAAGCCACATAGCGGTAGCGCGTGCGTAATACCGGCGCGCGGCCCTTACCCGCTGCCGGGGTCACGGTCAGTTCCTTGAGCTGGCGCACAAAGCCTTCGGGGTCCGCCGGGCAACCGTCCTGCGAGCCGTCGGCGGGGTACCAGGTACGGGTTTCGATCACGCCATTGGCCTGCTGCTCGCGGGTGAGGTTGCCATAGGTGTCGTAGGCGCTGGTGACTTTCTCGGTGCGCTGGCGGGTTGCGTCGTTTTTCAGGCTCCAGCGGGTGTCGACTTCCTTGGGCAACTGGCAATCGCTGGGTTGCTCGTAGAAAGGCTTGCCGGCCAGGTGGCCATAGCGGGTCTCGATGTCCTTGACCGCATTGCCCTGCTCGGTGTGCTCCTGGGTCAACAGGTGAAACTGATTGAAGGTGCGGGTGATGGCACGCTTCACGCCGTCGACCTCCTGGCTTTCGGTGCTGGTATAGGCGTAAGACCCTACATATTTGTACAGGTTGTCCAAGCCGTCGTCGTCCCAGCCAATGCTCAGGCCGGCACCCAGGAAATTTTCCGGGCTGTAGGTGTAGCTCACTTCGAGCGGCGGTTGTGCAAAGCCCGGCTCGATGACATGCAGGGTTACCCGTGGCAGGTTGTCGCGGCCAGTGCTTCCAGGAAAGGGGTGCCCGGCGTCCGCGTAGTCAAGGCGCTCGTGGGCGCCGGTGGGTGTCTCGACCGAGACGATGCGCAGGTGTTTGCCGTAGATCGAGGCATACTTGAAGCGCCAGCTGGCCTGATTATCGGTGGGCAGCGTGATGCGCTTGACGGTCTTGTCGCCGTCCAGGGTCATGCTGAAACGTGCCAGCGGCCCACCGTCGGGACCGGCCGTCGGCCCCAGCAGCAGCACGACTTCGTTGCTGGCGCGCTCGATGCTCAGCAGTGCCTCGCCAGCCTGGTCCTTGATCACCTTCAGCAACGGCCACTGGTTGTCGAAGACCACGTACTCCAGTGTGAGCTTATGGCCTTCGGGGGTGTGGATCGTTTCGGGCACGGCAAACGTGCTGCCCTGAGGCTCGAGAATCTCCACCAGGCCGGACTTGTGCATCACCCGGTACTGCTCGGGGCTGTCTTGTTTGTATAAATGAAAGCTGTCGATTTTCTGTTCTTTCATTACCAGCCGGTCAGCGCCTTGCGTGCCGGTGATCTTGAAGCTTTCGCCGCTGCTCAGGGAGATGATGCTTTTATCACGTGCGTACTGCGACAGCTGCAAGGACCAGCCAAGGCCCAGGCCGCTGTCGACGGTGTTGAGCGGGTTATATGAGAGCACCAGCGGCAGTCCCGGACCGCGCAGTGCGTTGGCCTTGAGCTCGGGCAGGCTGATCGACACCGTGTACTGCCCGGTGCGCGGGTCGACGCCGTTGCTCAGGAAGCTCATGAAATTGAATGCATTGGAATGCACTGAAGTGGACGTTGTCATGATGGTTTACCTGTCATCCTTGAAGGTCATCATGCAGGGCCAGGACTTATCGTCGTGTGGCGACGGCAACCCGGCGGCCGGATAGCTTCATCCGCCGGTCCGGTTGCCGCAGGGCGCGCCTTTATCGATGTCCTTGTCCTGCGGGCGAGTGAATCAGCTTATCGGTTAGCCAATATCAGCACGTTGCGACGGCCCTCGGTGTCAACCGGACCGAACCTGATTGTGAGCTTATGGGGATTGCCGAGTGTATCCCGAAGCAGGAAATTCATATTCTCGTGGAATTTCGAACGTTCAACATCATCAGGCTTCTTATAATCAACATCGTCGGTGCGGTGCAAACTGATGACCAGGGCACCCGGTTCCGGTGCGGGAAGGTTGTTCGGTAGGTCATCGGTAACGGATTCCTTAAAAAAATGTAGCTGCAGGGTAGGATCAATCGAGATAGTCTCAATTTTCTCTGTACTTTCAGGGTCCCGGAACTGGTACGCCGTCCAGCTGAACATGGTTTCCCAAAGAGCCTCGCTTTCCCAGGCGATCAATGCAGTCGGTGTATAACTTTCTTTCTCCCCACTCGGACTCACCACCTCCGCCCTCACAAACCTTATCCACCCGCTCGAGCGGTCAATATATTTAAGGGTCCAGAAATCAATGGTACGCAGATGCAAATGGAAATCATCATCAGGGTTAGTGCCGTCGCCTTTTCCACCGTGCACGCGCTCGCGCTTGAAGTCGTATTCCGCTGCCGCCGGGACCGGGACCTTGGCAGGGGTGATCTGGACAGTACCGTTGCTGCGGCCTAACGAAGTCCACTCTTTTTTGGTAGCGGAGGCCTTGAATTTGGCATGGAAGGTGAAGGTTCGGTTAGCCGGGGCAATGGTGTGCAGATAAAACGTCTTGGTCCTGGTCGAATCATTATTGACCGGCAGTATCGGCGAAGCCAGGCCCGACGGGCTGGCAAGTTCAAAACGGTTAGGGTTATTACGCACACGCCAGATTTCCGTGTCGCCCTCACGCATGCCATCGTCCCAGCCCTGGTCCTCAGGGAGATATTCCACCTCCTGATTGGAGCTAGTGTCGACCAGTTGCATCGTGTTGAGCTCCTGCGCGCTCAACGGAGCCTTCTTGTCATCGACTAATGCGGTTTCCACGATGACCTGGATCTGCAACTGCTGGTAGCCATTGGCGAGCAATGACCCATGTGCCGGATCCACAGCGCCTAGAACCTTGACTTCGAAGCGAACGAGTTCAGTCCATACAGGCTCATCCTCCTGGTCATTCAGTTCGATCACGCTGTAGCCGTTGGCAAACACCACGTCGTTGTGGACCACTTCGCACTGCACCACGCTTGCGAGCGAGCTGCTATCGTCGGGGGCTGTGAACAAGCCGTTGGCATCGACATTGCCGCGCCCGCCAATGACCCGCCAGCGCCTGGGCAAGCCTGCCAGCACAGCCGCGTCGGAATGCAATTGCACCGTTGAGGCGCTGGGCACCTTTGAAACGTGGTAGGGCTCGGTCGCCAGCAGGAGCTGGCCGCTGGCGAACATCAGCGTCGAAGCCGTGGTCGCGCCGCCTTGCACGTCGACCTGCTGTCCCAGCAAGCTTTTGCGCCGTACATGCGCGGCCGCATCGAACACTGCGGTATTGGCGCCAAGCTGGGTCACCCGGCCATGCGCGTTACCGCGCAACGACCAGTGCAGGTCCGCACCGCTGGCATCAAAGCCGGTCATGCCGATCGGCTGGCCCAGCAAGGCGCCACTGTAAGAGCCGACTTGCGGTGTCGCCGCCAGGTTGTCATAGACCACCGTGACCAGCGCAGAGGTACTGTAGACGTGGTTATCCACTTCATAGTCGGCAGTCACCAGCACATGCAGCAACTCATGGCCCATGTCTGCGCGCGACACGGCCTGGTAACGGCCGTTGGAAACGGTGCCGTGGTTGACAGGCAAGCGACCTTCAAAGCTCACTGCATGCCATTGGCTGGCCGGCACCACAGCCCCCGAGGGGCCATAAAGAGTGAAATCCACACGGCCGCCGGCCTGGACAGTGGCAAATGCCGGTTCCAGGCGAGTCTTGATCAGGGGCGATTCGATCCGGCCGAAGTAGCAGTGTTCATTGAACGGATCGTCTGTTTCCGGAATCTCCACGAGGGGCTGGAAAAAACTTCCATGGGAGAACCGCAGGCTAGGGATCAGCATCTCTCTGATCTGTGTAGGGAACCGGCTGAAATGGTCCTTGTGTATGAGCAGCGATGCAGTCAACCCGCCTTCGTTATCCCAATCAGTATCACGGGGGATCAGGTAAGGAAAATCTGACGACACTGGAAAAGTGCCCTCATTCGGATCGGCCTGCAAGCGCATCAGCAGTAACACAGCACCGTCACCATAATTATTGGCACCCTTGAGACGGGCACCCGCAGCGGCCTGGGTCAGGATGCGAAAGCCATGCACCGTCAGAGGGCCTAGCCTCCACAGCTCGAGCACGGCCAGGTTGACCGTTCTGCGCAGCGGTTGCAGGCTGGTGAAGTGTCGCTTGAACAGGTCAGCCAATTGCCGGTTGACCGCTTCGTCGCGACCGGCAAGGTTACAGGTGTACGCGATGGCATCGCCTATATCGAGCGTGACCCGCCCCTGGCGATCAACTTCACCGATCACCTGGTGCAGGTCAATGGTCATCACCAGCTTGAATCCTTGCCCGGCCACGCTATAGAGGGTGTGCACAAGGGGCGGCGCACTGGTCGATACGCGACGTACGCTGAAGCGCCCGCTCTCGAAGCTCATTGTCAGCGTGGCCTGCGAATCGGTCAGCGAGGCGGTTTCGAACGATAACAGCGGCGGGCCCAGCTGGATGCCATGTAACTGGGCGATCAGCCCGTCGCCGCCGCTCAGCGGCAGCTCGGTGTCGACCGTCACGTGTTCGGCCACTGCATAATTCTGGATAAACTGCTGCTGGAGCACATGGTTAAGCACGGTTCGACTGAGGACGGCAACGGCACCCCAGCCCTGGCTGATCTCGCCATCGGCTTCGATGATCTGTTCAAGCTCTTTCAATGTGTAGGACATGACGATATCACTCGCTAAATTTTGTAGGCACTGGCCTGACCCGGGTCAAGGCCTGGTCTGTCGGCTCAGGGAATCGATCAACGCCGGAAAATGCTGCAAGGGCAGCGGCAGGATGAGGTACGCCTGGCTTGGGTTGCTGGCCGAATCGCGGGTAGCAACCACCAGCACGAACGATTCGCTGGCCGCCGGATCGGCGTGGTACAAGCCGTTTTCATCAATCGACCCCGGCCCTTGCAGCGGCAAGCTCCAGACAGCGTTGACCGGGTTGCCCGTGGAGGCGCTGTAGGCGTACTGCAATTGATCCGCCGCATCGCCCGGCTTTGCTTCAGGCTCGATGAAGATCAATGGCAACTGATGGCGTACCAGTACCCAGGCCGAGCGTGCATGACCGGTGCTGGCGTTGAGCACCTGTACTTCATCGATCACATGGTTGCGGTCGGCCAATTGCGCGCCCGCCTGATAAACACAGGCACCTGCACAGGCCCGGTCGGGCTCAAGGCTTCCGCTTTCCCCCGGCACCGGATTGACCAGCGACCATGCCAGGTCACCGTCCTGCAACCCCAGGCCGCTGAACGATACGCGCTCGCCAAAGCTGCACACCTGAATCAACGGATCGATGGCCAGCGGCTGCCTGAATACTGTCAGCAAGACGGCGCTGGTAGCGCCTGAAGACGGCTCGCTGGCCGTGACCAGCACTTGGCTGGCCGGACCGGCCATGGCCTCGGCCAGCGGTGCCTGGTACAGGCCTTGCGAATCGATAGTGCCCGGATCGCCGCTGCTGCCCGCAAGCGTATCCACACGCCAACTGAGCCCGCTGCGTGGCGGTTCGGTCTGCAACAACAGACTTTCGCCGGCAGCCACCCGGGGTTGTTGTTCGACGATCTGCCAGCCTTGCCCGGCCGGGCCCAGTGCGTTGAATACGGCATGGTCATGAGGCAGCGCACGGCGCACAGGCAGCAGGGCCTGCCCGCCTGCGGTTTGAAAGGTGTCGATAAAGCGCTGCGACGCCGTGATGTTCAGCGTGCGCGCAAAGCGCCCCAAGAGGGCCTGCTTGACGACATAGGCCAAAAAGCCTTCGACCTTTGTCAGGACCACCGGGTCGGTATTCTCCAGCCCGGACACCCGCGACGTCTCGCCAATATGGCGCAGGGGCGCGAACAGATTGCCGAGCATGCCTGCCGACTCCTCAGGCTCCTGGGACAGATAAAACTCGTACTCGATATGAACGTTGAAGGTTGCGGTGCTGCTCTGCCAGTCCTCACTGCTGCCCTCGGGCCGGTGGCGTATGGTCACCGTGCAAGGCGCCTGTAAGGTTTGCACTGCAACGGTACGATTGAACTCGGCACACAACCCGCCTGCGCCGTCTGCCGCCTGGAGCGTGAACGCATCGCACTCAAATTCCAGACCGTTGTTATGCCAGGCGCTGGCGGGTACTTGCAGGTGTCCCTGGCGCGCGATCATGCGCCCCTGATGTAACGAACCGGCAGGCTCGTAGTCGAACTCGACGTCGTCGGCCAGTTGCGGCATGGCTTCGCCCAATGCCGCACGGTGCAGCAAGTGAGAAGACAAGACAGTGGTCACGGCACAGCGCTGCTGTTCATCGTCCGGGATCAGGTAGCGGAAATCCGAATCCTGACCGGGGTATCCACCGGCAACACCGTGCTCCATACGCGCAAACAGCAACAGCGCGCCGTCTCGGTCTGCGTGAGGTAACGTCTGCGTTTGTCCAGGGCGCGCCTGGGTGCGCAAGCTGATCTGCCTGCAGGTCATGAAGGGGTTGTCCGCTTCGGGCAACCGGGCCACCGGCCAATTGCGCCAGGCGCTGTCCTGCCCTTGAAGCCAGGCCTTGAACACCTCACCCGCCGCGCGCTGCTCGGCAGGTGCAGGACTGAAATCCAGCACAACGTCTTCACCCTGGGCCAGGTCCAGCCCTACGCCACTGGTTTGACTGGCGAGCTGTATGTCCATGCGCAATTGCGGGCCATTGAGCGGATCGAAGGCTGCAACACGAGTAATTTCCTTGATACCGGCCACGTTCGCGACCCTCAAACCCACGCCGCCCAGGACGGGCAGGCGCAGGGACGTATCGGAACGATCCAGGCCGGCTCGTGCAAAGGTGAAACACGGTGGGCCGACCTGCACATCATGGAAGTAATGAGTCACCTGGGTTCCGGGCACCGGCACCACGGCGTCCGGCAACCGCCATGACTCACCCTCGCTCAGACGCCGGGCATATTGCTGCTGCAGGCTCTGATTCACACCGTCGCCGGACAAGGCAATGATGGCATCCCACTCATAGGTGCGGGTGCCCTCGCTCATCCAGGCCAATAGGCTCTCGATAGAATTGTTCGTCATGATATTGCCTCCCTGGCAATGGTGGTAAGCGCTAGTGTCGGATCATGGCTGCCAGTTGATACGGGAATTGCTGAAGGGGCAGAGGCAGGGTCAGGTGCCCTTCGAACACCATGCCCATTGCCTCGAGCCTGGCCTGCACCAGTACGAAACGCTGCAAGGCTGCAGGGTCGCTGGTGTAGAGGCCGTCGTTGTCGATACTGCCCGGACCGTCCAGTGCCAGATGCCACTGCACCCCCTCGGGCAAATAGCTTTCCAGCCGGGCTTGCAGCCGTACCTGACCGGGCGGCAAGGCGGCATCGGCCAGCAGCGCGATGCTCAGGCTTGGCGGGGCGAGCATCACCAGTACCCATGCCACCCGGCTGGCGCCGCTCAGGCTGTCACGTACCTGGACCCGCTCGAGCACACAGGCGCTGCCCGGTACCTGCTGTTCAGTGGCTTTATAGGTGCAACGCAGCCCTTGCTCATCGGGAATCAGGCTGCCGCTCTGCCCGTCGACGGGGTCGAGGATCGACCACTCAAGACGGCCATCGCCCAGGCGGCCGGCATACAGGGTCAATTGTTCGCCTTTGGCGCACTGCTGGATCAAGGGGTTGACCGTCAGCACTTCGCGCACCACTGTCACCAGGGCCGAATGCTGCTGGCCACTGGCAGGCTCGGTGGCCGTGACCCGTAGTCGTAGCCAACGGCTGTCGAGGGTTTGTGCCGCAGGGGCATGGTAGAGGCCGTTGGCATCGATGCTGCCCAGGTCGTTGCTGGCTGTGTTCAACCCGGCAATGGACCATTGCAATGGCTCGATGGCCGGCGTGACCCTGAAGGACTGGCTGGCCCCGGCACCGATGATCACCTCGGCAGGCTCGACGGCAAAACCGCTGAACCGCGCAGCGACATGGCCGAATGCAGCAGTGTCGCGGGGCAGATGATAGTCATCGATCTCAATGGTTTTGCCTGTCACCAGCCGGAGGCTGTTGCTCAGAAACGCACGCATGGGCGTGGTAAACCTGAAATCACGATAAAGCACGCTGCGGATATAGGGGTCGATCATCTGCTGCGACAAAATCACCAACTGAGCCACGACATACACCACCACCAATGTCCATCCCGGATTGGCTCCAGATTTCATTTGCTCGGCGGCATTGACGTCCTGGTGGGCAATATCCAGTGTCCAGGTGAGCGGTTTGAACACGTCTTGACCGTGCTCCTCGACGTGGCCATAGACGGCTGACAGGTCAAGGACATAACGCTGCTCGATTGTGAAGTCCGGCGCCACCTGCTCGTCGCCAACGGCCTTGGTGAACCTGAATGTCGTGGAACGGATAGCCTCGGTGTGCCACTCGACCGCGATGCGCCCCTCGTCCAGCGTCCTGATGGTCAAGGGATTCTGGCCGCCCGCCGGAAATGACAGGCTGGAAGACTCCAGAGTGACCAGCAGAAACTGGCCTTCGTAGACGAACGGCAGCAGCGTGTCGGTGCGGGCATCAAAGTGCAGCGCGCCGCTCCTGGCCTGTGCCTGAGTCAGCTGCCCACTGGCATCGTACTGCTTGTCGAAGTCATCGCTGGCAATCAGCATGGCACAACTGTCGAGCAGGTAATCGGCCGGCAGGCCCTGGGTGCGTTGCTCACTGAGCAGCACGGTAGCGCTGTCGCCAGGTTTGGGGTCATCGGCAATCAGGAAGCGATAGGCGTTGCCGGGTATCCCACCCTCCTCGCTGCCCTGCATACGCATGAAGATCAGGATTGCGCCGTCGCCCGGGTCTGCTGCAGTGGGCTCGGCCACGCGCTGGGTACGCAGTTTGAACGACTGCGGGCTCAGGCTGCCAGCGTTGGGTTCGATCATGCCCAGCAGCAGGATCCGTTGCTCGTCGGGCAGCGCCTTGAACAGCACCTGGAAAAATTCACCGCCCTTGTCGGGTTCGTTCTCATCCAGGTTGAAGCTGAGGCGAAAGTTGTCGCTGTGACGCAGATCAAGCATCACCCTGCCGTCTTCACCGACCGTGCCCGGCACCTCGTCAAGGTCCAGGTCAAGGAACAGACACGGGCCTTGCAAAGGGTCGATTTCGCTGATCGTAACGGCGTGCCAGGTGTCGAGGTGCTTGTTCATCGTCAACTGCAGCCCGCCCAGCACGGCCATGGTCAACGATGCCTTGCTGTCGATCAGGCCGCCGTGCGCGAACGACAGGCGCGGCCAGTCCAGCACAAAATCCTGGATGACCTGCTTGAGTCCATCAGCGTCTTGTACCTCACCACTGATCACAGGTAGATAAGTGCCCGAATCGAAGCGGGCGATGTATTCATGCATCAATAAACGGTTGGCCTCATGGCGAGCCATGGCCACAATGCAATCCCAGCCCCACATGACGTCGGTTTGCGGATTGGCCATCCACTGCAACAGGCCTTCCCTTGAGTTGCTACTCATGACGTTGCCTCCCTGGCAATCGAATCGAACCTCAGTGCCGGGTCACGGCTGCCAGTGCCTCGGAAAATCGTGACAAGGGCAACGGCACGATCAGATACCCTTCGAAAGTCATTCCGGCCCCCTCGACCCTGGCCAGCACCAGGACAAAAGGCAGTGGCCCGTCAGGATCGCTGGTGTACAGGCCATCGGCATCGATACTGCCCGTCCCGCCTGGGGCCAGGCGCCACTGCACGCCCGACAGAACCTGGCCATTGAGCGTTGCTTGCAGGCGTAACTGGTCCGGCGTCAGGGCTGGATCTGCGACACAGTCAATGCTCAGGCTCGAAGTGGCCAGCAGCACCAGCACCAACACCTGTGCCGTGGTGCCGGTCAGGCTGTCGCGCACCTCAATCCGTTCTGGCACAAAGGTGCAACCCGGGCGCTGTTGGTCGGTGGCCTGATAGATGCACGTGCGATGGCTGTCTTCGGGCAGGATCAGACGACCACTGAGCCCCTCGACCGGGTCGAGGATTGCCCATTCAAGATCGCCCTCGCCAAGGACGCCGGCCTGCAACAAGGCCTGCTCGCCCCGGTTGCACTCGATGATCACCGGATTGACCGTCAGACCCTGACGTACCACGGTCACCAAGGCATCGCTGCGTTGCTCGCCGGCGGCCTCGGTGGCGGTGACCCGCAACCGCTGGAAGCGGCCCTGCAAGGCCGCGGCTGTCGGCGCCCGATACAGCCCCTGGGCGTCGATAGTGCCCGCCTCGCCGTCGGGCGGCTGCAGCGAGGCGACGGACCACTGCAGGTCCTGGCTGGCCGGTTGGCCGCTGAACACCTGGGTGCCGCCCGCCACAAGCACCGGTTGTAACGGCTCGACTTGCGGCGCGCCGTGCTGCGTGTCGACACGACCGAAAACGCCGATATCCCGGGGCGCGGCCATTACATCCGTGTGAATGGCCTGCCTGAAATCCAGTGTCATCGTGTTCTTGAACAGGCCCATCAACGAAGCTTCGCACCTGAATCCGGTCTTCAGGGCCTGCGCCAGGCCAGCTTTGATCACCGCTCCCAGCAGCCTGACGATCTGGCGGCCGACGTACCGGGTGAAGGCCTGCCAGGCCAGCGCATCCATGTCTGCCCCGGCAGGCAATGGCGCCGTCGGGTGCTGCCGCGCGTCGATGTCGATATGCCAGGCACGCAACTGCAACCGTGCAGGGTCATTGTCATCGGGCGCGTAACGGGCCGAAAGATGGAAAAAATACTCTTCTTCGATCGTGGCGCCAGGCCAATCGTTACGGCTGGCCGAACGGAAACTTACAGCGCTGCCCAAGGTGCTGCTCGAGCCCCACTCAATGCTGACCTGCTGGTCTTCAAGCTGCTCGATACGCAGCGGCGTGCTGCTGTTCGCGGCAAAGGCCAAGGCCGGACTGGCGATGCTCGCCGTCATGGCTTCGCCCTTGAAGCTGAATCCGGCCAGGGTCCGGGTGGCGGCCTCGAATGTCAGCGCCCCGGCGTTGGCCTGCATTGAACGCCATTGTCCCTGCTGCCCATACTCGATGGTGAAATCGCGGCTGTCGATCAGCTGCGCGCAGCGTTCGGACACGGTGCCTGGATGGCCAATCTCAACGCCCTTGAGCTGCTGGTCGAACAAGAGCGTGGCCGAAAAATCCGTACCTTCATCATCCGGGATCAGGTAGCGAAACGAAGCCCCCACGCTGCCGCCCTCCTCATGGCCTGCCAGGCACATGAACAGCAACAGTGCACCGTCGCCCTCCGCTGACGCGCTGGGTGCCGGGGTCTGGTCGCGGCGCAACTGACTGCGCAGGCGGTAAGCCTGCAACGACAGTGGCTGGTCAGGCGACCCGTCAAGCACACCCAGCTGTAGCACGCCCAGGTCCTGGGGCCATTGATCGATCAGTGCCTTGAAGAACTCGCCGGCCCTTTGCTGCTCGACGTCGGTCCCTTCAGGTCCCAGGCGCGGGTTGTCGCTCAGGCGCAGATCCAGGCCCAGTCGGGTTTGACCCTGAACCTGACCCGGCAGTTGAGCCAGTTGCAGCTCCACAGACAGCACCGGCCCTTGCAGTGGGTCGAACTCATCGATCCGGGTCACCCGCCAGCGGTCCACGGTTTTTTTCACACCCAGTCGTACTCCACCGATCACCGGCACGCTCAGGCGCGCCCGGCTATCGTCGACCGTGGCATTTTCGAACGACAGGCGCGGCACACCCAGCGCAATGCCATGCATCAGGTTTTTCGCGCGACTCTCGCTGACAATGACCTCACCGCTGAACGTCGGCCATGGGTTGTCGCTGTCGAGCCTGGTCAGCGCATCACCGGCCAGCAGCAGGTTGACTTTATCGCGGGCGAGCGCCGCGATGGCGTCCCAGCCCCACATCACATTGCTTTCGGGCTCGGCCATCCAGTCCAGCAGGCTTTGGAGTGTATTGGTTGGCATTGGCTGCCTCCTTGGCATCAGGCGCGGGCACTGAGCGGGGCGTGGTTGAGGGCGCTGGCGAATTCGCTCAGCGGCAGCGGCACGACGATGTACCCGGTGACATAGTCGTCATCGGGAATGGGCGCCTTGGCAGACATCAAGGCAAAGCGGGCGGTGCCCGGTTCGCTCACGCGGTACACCCCCTGGGCATCCACGGCGCCCGGCCCCAGCCACAGCTGCCATTCAACCGGACCGACGAGTTCCTGATCGGTCAGTGCCGTCAGGTGCGCGGTCTGTTCATCGACCACCTGCGCCGTGATTGACAGTGTTACCAGCCACATCAACACCAGGACATGCGCCGAACGCGCCTGCCCGGTAACGGTGTCGCGCACCTCGATTTCATCCAGCACGAACAGTTTGCCGCGAACCTTTTTATCGACGGCGCAATAGGTGTGATCGCCGCCTGGAAGTTCGCTCGCAACCACGCTGCCACTTTCGTCGGCCACCGGATTCTTGATCGACCACTGCAGGCTGCCCTCACCCAGCCGCCCGGCCTGTAACTCGACCCGTTCACCCACGCTGCATTCCTGAAACAGCGGATTGATCGTCAGGGCGTTGGGCACCACGGTGACCAGGGCCGAACTGTGCTTGCCGCTGAACAGTTCGCGAGCAGTCACTCGTACACGCTGGAAATGACCGTCTATAGCGTCTGCCGCGGGGGCGCGATATAAGCCCTGAGGGCTGATACTGCCGGCAGACCGCTGAGGACCGGCCAGTTCGTGGACCGACCATCCGATAACCTGGCTGGCACCGGTCACCTGGAACTGATGGGTGCCGCCGGCCGGCATCAGCACCTGCGAGGGGCTGACGACCAGGGTGGTGGTGACCGGATTGATGCGCCCGAACAGACCGGCGTCTCTGGGTCTGCTCAGCTTGAGTGACTCGATGGCATTGCCGAAATTGAGCTTGACGCAGTCCTTGATCATTGCCCCGATGGGAATATTGATATTGAACCCTTGAAGCGCGTCTCTCAGCCTGGGCTCTACCTTGTGCCTGACGACCTTCTCGACTTCAAGCAGCACCTGCAAGATGAACCGCAACCACTCGGCCCCCTCGGAAGTGGCCGACGCGCTGGACTCCAGCTGTGTAGAGGTCAGATCAAGGTCCCAATGCACCTCCTTGAAGCGCAGGTCATTGTCGCTTTCAACAAATTCATAGCGGGCCGAGAGCGAAAGGTCATACCGGTACTTATAAGCTTTGATAGGGAGGTCAGGCGGGTTGTTACCGGCAACGTCGAAGGTCAGCATGAAGCCCACCTCATCCGAGGATTCCCAACTGACATCGAAGTGACCTTGTGAGTCGGCCTGCATCGACAAGGGGTGCGCGCTGTTTGCCAGCAACCGGATACCGGAGCAATAGATGTGAGTCGTGATCATGTAACTCATGAATGGAATCGGGCTCAAGGTAGAGCCTGATTCAGCAAAATGAAGTTCACCGCCTTGGGCGACGGCCGAGCAGATAATGCCGTCACTGTCGTATTGACGCGCAAACGTGCTATTGCCCGTGAGCAGGCTCTGAACCGCCTCGAACAACGTGTTCTCCGCACCGATCAGCGGCCGTAACCACCGGCCGGACAACACGGCAGTGGCAGAAAAATCCTCATCGGCATCATTGGGAATCAGGTAACGAAACGAGGCGCCCACCTGGTCCCCTTCTTCGCTGCCTTGCATGCGCACGAACACCAGAAGCGCGCCGTCCAGATCTTGCGCCGAACGCGCATCGGCCGCCGGCTCGCCGGCGCTCTGGGTACGCAGAATGAAGCTTTGCGGCTTGAACCACTGCGCGCCACCGGGCTCGATGCTGCCCAGCACGAACACCCGTTGCTGCGGTGGCAATTGATTGAACAGGTCCTTGAAGAAGTCGCCGCTCAAGCGCTGTTCATATTCATCCCCGGAGAGGGTCAACCGAAAGTTGTCACTGTGTTGCAAATCCAGGCGCACACGGTTGTCTTCGCCCACGGTGCCGGGTACTTCTTCAAGTTTGAGCTCCAGCGTCAGCCACGGGCCTTGCAGCGGATCGGCTTCGCTGATGCTTGTCACATGCCAGAGGTCAAGGGTTTTTCTCAAACTGATCTGCACACCGCCCAGCACGGCCATTGCCAATTGTCCTCTGGAGTCGTCAAGGTCGGCACGGGTGAAGGACAGGCGCGGCGCATCGAGCTGGTAATTGTGGATCACCTGCTTGAAACCTGAATCCTCAGCAACCACCTCGGCGGTGATTGGCGGCAGGTAGCTACCGGCGTCGTACCGGGCCAGGTACTCCTGCATCAGGATCTGGTTGGTCTTGTTGCGCGCCATGACGGCAATCATGTTCCAGCCCCACATCACATTGGTGTCAGGGTCGCGCATCCATTGCAGCAAGCTTTCGAGGGTATGAGTGGCCATTATCGACCTCCTTGTCGATAGGGGTTCTGCTCAGGAGATCAGCCGGATGACGGCACCCTCAAAGGGCACATAGGTGTCGCCATCATCGAAGCTGGTGCAGACCCAGACATCGAAGTCGTTATCGAGCTTGAGTGCCTGCAAGCCGCTCAGCGCAAAAGTGACCTGCAGTTTTCCGGCCGTGAATTCGGCGTCTGTAACCAGCTCCGCAGCGCCATGACGCAGCATGATGCGCAATGGATTATCGTCGCGGTCCAGCCCGTCGACGCGCACCCTGACCCGTTGTCCGGCGGCCATGAACATCCAGCTGTCCAAGGTAAATTCAGCACCGCTGGGGGGCACGAGCGCCAGCGAGAGTTCGTTCAGGGCCGGTGGTACGGTCAGCTGGATGGTCGGCCAGCCTTCATCTGGGGCATAGATGGCCAGGTCGAATGCCCTGGACTTGAACGGACCTTCGCCATTGGCCGTCGTCACTTGATAAAAAACCTCCAGCCGCTTGTCCATGTTGGCCGGTATGGCAGCGGGGGGGATGAAATAGCGCCTGGGCTCGTTGGGCATCGGCTCGGTGACAATGATGCTGCCTGTGCTGGCATGCCCCTGCCAGTGCATCTGTACCTGGCCGTCAAGCCCCAGTTCGGCCTCATCAGGCACTCGTACGTAGACACCGGCGGTGACATCATCGGCATACAGGTAGCCGCGAGGCGGACCACCCCCGGAGTCCTCGGCCGTGGCTTGCTCGACGATAGGCGCCGGCAGGTGCAGCGGCTTGCTCAACATGACAGCGAGAACGTCGCCACTTTCTGTGGCGTTCAGGCGGGCGTAGGTGTAACCCAGCTGCATCTGCCGGCCGTTATTGGCCTGCAGCCAGGGATAGTCCAGGGTGAATTCCAGTACCTGGCTGTCAAGGGTCGAGATGTCCACTTGCAGGGCTTTGACCTGGTCCCGAGACAGGTCAAGGGGCTGGCGACTGGCCGCGACACTGTCGGCGTACACCACCACCGTATCCCCGACTTGAATGTCCGGGTACAGCGGTACCTGCAAGCGCACGCCGTCGGGGAAGGCTTCGGGGTTCAGGGCGCTTTCGTTGAAATCCTTGATGACCAAGGCCGGCAGGCGACTGATCGGCGCCTGCTTCACCACCTCCAGGCGTTGCACCGGACTGAAGCTGCAGGTTGTAGGCACGGCGTAGGCAATGCTGTAACTGACGTCGACGAAGAAGCCTGCGAACGTCGCCAGATCGTTTTTTCCCACCGCCCATTGCAAGGGCTGGCCGAGGTCTTCAGGGGCCAGCACTTTGGGCAGTATCAGGGTCTCGAACAGCTCGTCCGTTAAATATATAGCCAGCGTGAGCGTCACCGTGTCACCTGTGGACATGGCGCGGTAAGGCGGCACCACCACCACAGCCTCCCCCTTGATCCAGTCCAGGATGATCTGTAACTGGTGGGATTGCTTGAACTGCGCCACCGCCAACGCCGGGATAACGCCCTGGCGTTCGCGGGTGCCCACATAAAAGAAGCGCCGCAGCGACTCCTCGCCCTGCTGACCGGGCACATCCGTGCTCTCGATGCGATAGGAATAAAACACATAGCCCTGGTCCAGCGCCTGAACGTTCACATTCTCGATGAACACTTGCGCACCATCGGGCCCCGGGTCGCCAATCACGGTGTATTTGATATCGAACACATCGACGACGTTGCCCTGGGGGTCACAGCCGCGCCAGTTGATCCAGAAAGAGCTGTCGGCGATGTCCGGGTGGTAGATGTAGGTGTCCAGGTCAGAGGTGCCCAATTGCACCAGGTCGATCCAGTTTTCCACGGGGTGCAAGGCCGGGACTGATGGCATGGGCAAGGCCATGGCGCGCTCCTGTTGGCGGCGTGCGGCCGCCATTCAAGTGAGTGATGCCGGCAGTTGTACGCCCTGTCCCGGCGGCCCGGTACTGACAGATTCGCTAGGTTTCAGGCCGATACCAGGCCGGTATGGTGGTCGCCAGATTCCGGCTCAGGCCCTTATGCTCCAAGGAAGGTGCAGCCCAATGAGTACGTCAAACTCCGTCCACTCCAATGCGCTCAACTTCGTGGGTTTTGTCGACAATGGCGTCGACCCGCGAACCGGCCAGTACACGGTATCGATCAGCCTCCCCGACGTGGCGGCCAACAATCTGCGCGGGCCGGACGTCAAGCTGTCGCTGGCCTTCAACCCGCTCAATACCCAGGATCTGGGTTTCGGCACCGGCTGGGAGCTTGCGCTGACACAGTACAATCCGCGCAATAACGTGATTGCACTCAGCACCGGTGAGACCTTCAAGGTCACCAGCACCAGTAGCAACAGCGACCGGCTGCTGATGAAAGAACAGAAACTCGACAGTTTTCATCTGCATGATCTGAAGGGCACCTCCGAGTTCTCGTATCGGGTGGTGCATAAATCCGGCACGGTGGAACTGCTCAAGCCCCACGGCAGCACCCAGAACCGCTTGCACGTGCCAGCCAGGATCCAGTCACCGGCCGGGCACTGGGTTGAACTCGTCTACACCACCCATGACGGCCACCCGCTGCTCAAGAGCATCAAGGACGCTGACGGGCACGTCCTGCTGAGCGTGGAACGCACGTCTTCGCAAGTAGACCTGCTCGTGCAGCCCTACGCCAGCGACGAGCCGCTGGCGCACTTTGTCATGGCGCTCAGGGATACCCCGAGCCGGGTCGCGCGCATCGAATTGCCCACTGACAACCAGGCCGCCTGGCGCTTCGAATACGCGATGATCCGTAACCACCTGTGTATCGTCAACGTCCAGACCCCGACCGGCGCCCATGAATCGGTGTCCTATGGCGACAACGGCGATGCCGGGCATGCTTTCCCTTCTGGCAGCGGGCGCACTGCGTTGCCACGGGTGACCCGCCATGTGCTCGATCCGGGCTCGGGCCAGGCGCCGATGGATGTGCGCTACCGCTATCAGCTGTCACACGGCAATACCAACTTTCTCGGGGCCGGCCTGAACATCATGTGGGCCGACGATGGGCTGGACAATCTCTACAAATACATCGGCGACTATGAGTACCAGAGCGTCGAGAGCCTTTACATCGAAGGCGAGCCGGTACGGCGCATCGAGCGCACGTTCAATCAGTTCCACTTGCAGACCTTGCAGACGACCGTCCAGGGCAATGCCGTATACAGCACCGAAACGACCTATCACCTGCTGCAAAACGTGGCCTATGACAAGCAGCCCAGCATCTGCCAGATCCCCCGCACCGTCACCACGCGCTGGCGCCTCGCCAACGATCCGACGCTCATGCGCAGTGAAACCGTGGAAACCACCTTCGACGAGCACGGCAACCTGTTGACCCAGCGCCAGCCCGATGGCGTGCTGGAAACCAGCACCTGGTACCCGGCCGACGGCGCCGAGGACGGCTGCCCGCCGGACCCTGAAGGTTTTGTGCGCCATTTGAAGTCCAGGACCGTGACGCCGGCGCCAGCCGCGACGAGGGCACCGGTGCTGTGCAGCCGCTATCGCTACCTGGCCCTGCCCGCCCTGGCAGGCAGCGGGCTGGCCGACTTCGTCACCCGGGAGAGCGAAACCCTGGTGCAACTCGACCTCGATGATGAAACCGAACAGCAACTGCACTACACGCTCTTCAGCTACCTCAATGCGCCAGGCAACCCCTTCGAACATGGGCGCATCAGCCGCACAACCGAGACGCTCAACGGGTGCTCCACATTTACCGACACCCTCTGGCGCACGCTGGAGCAACCGCTGCTCGGCATCCCGGTGGTCGAGTCGAGCGAAACCATCAGCAGCGATTTCGATACCAGCGCCAGGACCGTGGTCCGCCAGCACTCGTCGTGGACCGGCCAGCAGGTCAGCACGCTGATCGACGACGTGCAGAACCTGTATCGCTACGACAGTCTGGGACGGTTGGTCGAGGAAGTGGTCGCCGCGCAAACCGCTTACCAGGCCCGGCGCACCTACACCTACCAGTTGTGTGCCCAGGCCGGTGACCAGGCCGGGCAAAGTATGTGGGACGCCCGCCAGGTCATGACCCATACCCTGCTCGACGGCCTGGGCCGGGCCATCCTTGAAGAACGTGATCACCTTGACAGCGCCAACCCCGCTGCCACGCAGCTGTTGATGCAGGCCAACTATGATGGCTGGGGCCATCTGAGCCAGCAGACCGATTACGACTGGCTCGACGGCCAACCCTTGGCACTGACCCGCCATTACGACTATGACACGTGGGGCGAGCGCTGCTGTGAGACCGGCCCGGACGGCGTCGGGCATTATCTGCAAACCGACCCGATCGGCACCCCCGAGTCGAGCATGCCGGTGCAGCGCAGCTGGCGGCAGAGCCCAGGGGCAAACGGCCTGGTCAGTGAGCTGAGCGAAACCTGGCTGAACCTGTTCGGCAAGCCGGACCGCATCCGCAACCTGGCCGCCGATGGCCGTGAAAGCGGTGCCCGGCGCTTCATCTATGACGGGCTTGGGCGGTGTGTCGAGCAGCATGATGAGATGGACCGCATGACGCGTTTCGAGTACGACCCCTGGTCGCGCCTGATCGAGACGCAGCTGCCTGACAACACACGGGTGCAACGCCGCTACGCCGCCCATAGCACCGCACAACTCCCCACCGAGGTGCTGGTCGGCGATGCTTCCGCAGCGTTCATCACGGTCGGCAAGCAGCGCTTCGACGCCCTGCAACGCCTGACCGAGTCCAGCGTCGGCCCGCGCACAGACCAGTGGGTCTACGAGCCTGGCCGGCGCCAGGCCTGTCAGCGCCTCACCGCAGGCGGCGCCACCCTGGACTATGAATACAACCTGCAACTGACCGAAGCGCCGACGCTCATCCATGCCCGGCGCGAAAACGACGCCCTGCAGGCCGGATTTACCTACGACCCGCTCAGTGCACGCATCACTCACGTCGACAACGAGCTGGGGCAGCGCGAATACGACTACAACCTCGATAACCAGTTGACCGGCGAGCACTGGCTGGACAGCGACGGCACGCGATGGTCAAGTTCGTTTGTGACCTCGCTGCAGGGCCGGCCACTGCGCCGCACCGAACTCATCCAGGGGGCCCGTTCAGGCCTGGAAACCCATCACGCCTACGACCGGCTGGGCCGGCTTGAACGCCTTGAGCAAGGCAACCTGCGCACCACGCTGGACTACAACACCCTGGGGCAAATCCTGCGCACCACCACCCGCGACCTGGCAGCCGGTACGGTCCTGGTACTGGAACAAGCCTATGACGAGCACGGTCGCGAGACCTGCCGGACCGTGGACATGACCGGACAACCCCGGCAAACCGTGGAGCAGCGCTGGCAGGCAGACGGCCTGTTGCTCAGCCGCTGCTGGCGCCACGGCACCACCGCGGTGCTGGACGAAGCATTTGAATACGACTCACGCGGGCGCCTGGGCAGCCACACCTGCGCCGCAGAGCAATTGCCCCGGGATGACCTGGGCCGGGTTTATACCCAGCAGATATTCACCTTCGATGCCCTGGACAATCTAAAGTCGGTGCGCACCAACTTTACACCGGGCAGCACGCCGGCCTTTGAACTCGCCCAGTACGTGTACGACGCTGTCGTGCCCTGCCAGTTGAACGAGATCAAATACACGCCGGCGCGTGCGCAGGGCCACCCGACCTTCAGCTACGATGCGGACGGCAACCAGCTCAATGACCGGCTGGGCCGCCAGTTGCGCTATGACCTGCAAGGCCGGTTAACGGCAGTCGAGCACCCGGACGGGCAGGCGGTGGCCGCTTATGGCTACGATGGCCACAATCATCTGGTCAATGCCACCCAGGGCGCCGAGGCGCCAACGCTGCGGTTCTATCAAGACGACGCCCTCAGTTGCGCCGTCAGGCAAGGCATTGCCAGTCAGTGGCTGCACGGCCCCCAGGGCGTGCTGGGGCAGCAGCAGAGCAACGACACGGACCAGACCCTGCTGGCGCTGACCGATGCCAGCGGCAACCTGCGCGCCGAGTATCAGCAGGGCGACGAGCGCCGCGCGGTCTACAGCGCCTACGGCCTGCAGCACAGCGACGAGCCGTTGCTGAGCCTGAGCGGCTACAACGGCGAGATACTCGACAGCGCCACGGGCTGGTACCTGCTGGGCAAGGGCTACCGGGCCTACGATCCGGCACTGATGCGCTTTCACAGCCCCGACAGCCTGAGCCCGTTCGGCAGCGGCGGCCTGAACCCCTACGCCTACTGCCTGGGCAACCCCATTGCCCTGCGCGACCCCACAGGCCACATCGCCTCCAGCACCAGTAGCCGTTCGCGCATCCGGCACGATGACGTGGGGCCGCAAGAGTCGAGTGGCGCAGGCTTTCCCTGGCTGATCGCGGCCATTGGTACCGTGACCATCGCCATCTCGGTGGCCGCCACGATCGTGACATTGGGTGCAGCCTTTCCGGCGGCAGCGGGCTCGATTGCCGGCACCACCTCGGCAGTGGGTGCCAGTGCAGCGGCTACAGCAGGTTCGGTAGCGGGAGCAACGGCAGCAGGCGTGGGCGCCGGCGTTGCTGCCGGGGCCGGTACAGCGGCAACGGTAGGTTCCACGGCGGCGGTCATAAATGCCAGTATTTCAAGTATCTCTACTGCCTTGACCGCCACCACGACAATCGCCAGAACGCTGGGCAGCCATGCAGCGTGGGTAAGACTTGCAGAATATGTCGACTTAGCGCTGATGCCTATGGATGTCATGGGGGGTATCACAGCGAGCCGTGCGGCAGTCCGGGCAGCCAAGCACGGTACCAGCAGCACTTCTTCATTACTGTCCACAGGACCTGTTCTGCAAAGCCTCAGGCCTAAACCAGCTAATGCGCTCCGTCAAAGACCTATATATCTGCCTGATGCACCTGCTCGTCGAACCAGCGCCTCATCAATCACCGATTCGCTGCCTGACTCCTTGCCGGTGAGTCGCAGGTCATCAGTAGCCGAAAACGCTGCAGGTTCGACAGGCTCCGCACATCCAGCCATTCCAGAAAATCCGGCAGAGGCGGTGCCCAACCAGACAGTTCGTGGACAAGACTTTAGTCACTTAAGGGGCATGGCCAGACGGTTTAATTAAGTCAGGGCCGAACACCTGCAACCCGGCATTGCCGACAACGGGTCAAGATCACCTGAGTATCAACGCCATAGGGATACTCAGGTGACCTGCCTGGTTAAAATTTACGATCAAAAACACCTGTAATAATTTCGCTATTAAATATAGGAAAAATCCTACAGAACCTGCTGCCACTCTCCCCTCTTTTGCGCGTATCACAATGCTCCAGTGCCCTCTAGAATCCTGCCCCGTCATGACGTAGCACATAAACAACTTCCAACTAACATAATTAGTTACATCCATTGCTGACAATCAACTAATTACGCATTTACAAGGATTACTCGTGATCAAGCATTTCTCTGCCCTGGCCCTGGGGCTGGCGATTACTGCGGCCGGTACTTCGGCCTTCGCCACCACTGGCACCATCAACTTCGAAGGTCAGATCACCAGCACCACCTGCCCTATCGAAGTCGTCAACCCCGGCGATGGTTCGGTCGGCAACCTGGTAAAGATGGGTTCGGTCGAGGCCTCGCGCTTCACCGGCATCGGCCAGGAATACAGCGGCAAGCGCTTTGCCCTGCGCATCAAGGACGACGGCAGTTGTGGCCTGACCGGCACTGACGACGTGGCCCGGGTGACCTTCAACGGCACCCCGGACACCACCGGCAACTACTTCGGCGTGACCCCGACGGCCGATGGCGCCAAAGGCGTTGCGATTGTCATCAAGGACAAGACCGGCGTCTCCATCGCCCCTGGTGACGAATCGGCCGCCTACGACCTGATCGAGAACGGCACCACCGACATGGCCTTCAACGCGTACTACCGTTCGGTCGAAGCCACTGTCAGCGCGGGTGTCGCTTCGGCTGACGTGCAGTTCGTAGTCGCCATCAACTGATCCATCACCCACAGCCCCTGTACGTCGAGCCCGATGGCCTGGCGTACAGCGGCATGCAGGAACCCTTTCGATGCTCGCCTTGCCAACAAAGCCCCATGGCGCCCGGTGGATCGCAGCCCTGTGCCTGGCCTGCGCCGTACTGGTCGCCGACCTGCGCGCCAGCCATGCTGCGCTGTCCATCAGTGCCACACGGGTGGTGCTTGCCAGTGACAAACGCAGTGTTGCACTGGTTGTCAGCAACCCCAGTGACCGCCCGTTCGCCGTACAGACCTGGGTCAACACGGCCGCCGACGACGACAGCAGCGCCGTGCCCCTGATTGCCACGCCGCCCCTGTTTCGCCTTGACCCCGGCAAGGAGCAACAGGTGCAGATCAACGGCCTGCCCAACGATTTGCCCCACGACCGCGAGTCGCTGTTCTACTTCAATGTGCAGGAGATTCCACAGGCCGCCGGTGACAGCAATGTGCTGAATATTGCCTTGCGTACCCGCATCAAGCTGTTCTACCGCCCCGCCTCGCTCAAGGACAGCCCCATGGCGCGCCTTCCCGACCTGCAATGGTCGATCGAGCAGGTCAACGGCCAGGTCCACCTGGTGGCGCACAACCCCAGCCCGTTTCATGTGTCGTTCGCACGCCTGGAAGTCCAGGGCCACGGCAAGACCGAGCAGCTCAAGGCTGCCGACATGCTCGAACCCCTGGCCACCCGCCGCTATCGGCTCAGTGCAACCCGGCCCGGCGCCGGCCTTGCGGTCGTGTACACGGCCATCAATGACTACGGTGGCAGCAGCCTGCCGATAACCCTGCCCATCCGCGTCAGTCCCTGACCGCCCCGCGGTCTCGTCTTTTTCAGGAACACACCATGATGCTTTTCCCCGGACGCGGGCCTGGGCGCTTTCGCGTGCGCCCACGCCTGGTTCATCTGCTGTGCCTGGGCGGGAGCACCTTGCTGCTTGACGCCAGGCTGGCGCTGGCGACCCAGGATATCCAGTTCAATAGCGGCTTCATGCGTCAGGGCCAGGCCCATGCCGCCGATGCCGGGCTGCAGGCACTCACGGCCCTGGGCCGTGGCCAGGACCTGGTCCCTGGCAAGTACTGGGTGCAGATCAGCGTCAATCGCCAGTACTTCGGCGAGCATGAACTGAGCTTCGAGCAGCACACCGACAGCGCCCGCCTGCTGCCCTGCCTGAGCCCGGCACTGCTGGAGCAGATGGGCCTGCGCCTGCAGAGCCTGACCGAGCCTCTCTCGGAGACGACCGCCTGCCTGCCATTGCTCCAGGTCATTCCCGAGGCGCGCCTGGACTTCGATGCCCGCACCCTGGCCCTGGCAATTTCCATTCCGCAGGTCCATATGCGCCGCGACAGTGCCCGGCAGGTCGATCCTGCACAGTGGGACAATGGCATCAATGCAGCCTTCATCAACTATCAGGCCTCGGCCATGCAAAGCACCCACCGTCGTGACGGCAACCGCAGCAGCGATGACCTGTACCTCAACTCCGGCATCAACCTGGGCGCCTGGCGCTTGCGCAGCAACCATTCGCTGCAACACGACGAGCATGGCGAACGCACCTGGAAAAGGGCTTATACCTATGTCCAGCGCGACCTGCCAGGCAGCCGCGCTGCCATGACCCTGGGCGAGACCTTCACCGGCGGCGACGTGTTCCGCAGCCTGCCGATCAAGGGCGTGCAGGTGCGATCGGATCGCGAAATGCTCGACGACAACCTGCAAGGCTATGCACCGGTCATTCGCGGCGTGGCGTTGAGCCGCGCCAAACTGGAAGTGCTGCAGAACGGTTATCCGATCTATTCGACCTATGTCAGCGCCGGCCCCTACGAGATCGATGACCTGACCACCGTCGGCAGTGGCGAACTGGAAATCGTCCTGACCGAAGAAGACGGCCAGGTGCGCCGTTTCAGCCAGCCCTACTCGACGATCAGCAACCTGCTGCGCGAAGGTGTCTGGCAATACAGCGCCGCGCTGGGACGTTACAACGGCGCCACTGAAACCACCGAACCGCTGTTCTGGCAAGCCACCGGGGCCTGGGGCCTGGGCTGGAACTCGACCCTGTATGGCGGGGTTCTGGCGAGTGATTTCTACCGCGCCACCAGCCTGGGCCTGGCCCGGGACATGGGCAGCGTCGGCGCACTGGCGCTGGATGTCACCCGTTCCGAGGCCACCCTCGGGTCTGGCCGAGACGCTGCCACTCAAGGCCTGAGCTATGCCCTGAAATACGGCAAGGCGTTCACCAGCCATACCACGCTGCGCTTTGCCGGTTACCGGTACTCCACCGAAGGCTACCGAGACTTCGATGAAGCCGTGCAGCAACGCGACCATTCGACCCGGTTTCAAGGCAGTCGACGCAGCCGCCTGGAAGCTTCGGTGCATCAGCGCCTGGGGAGCAACAGCAGCCTGAACCTGACGCTGTCCAACCAGGACTATTGGCGCAGCGACTACCGCCAGCGCCAGTACCAGCTCAACTTCAGCACCCGGCGCGACAAGGTGACCTATAACTTCTATGCCTCGCAGTCGCTGAGCGACAAGCGCGGCACTGACCGCCAGTTCGGCCTGAGCATTTCCATGCCGCTGGACTGGGGGCATTCGAGCAACGCCACCTTCGATCTGTTCAATAACGGCGAGCGTTACAGCCAGCGAGCCAGCCTGGGCGGCAGCCTGGACGAGAACCGCCTGAGCTACCGCGTCGGCGTCAGCAACGAACTCAATCGCACCCAGGCAGCCTCGCTGTCGATGGGTTATCAAGGTCCTCATGCCAGCTTCGGAGCGGGTCTGACCCAGGGCAGCGAGCACCGCAGCCTGTCGCTCAACGCCAACGGTGCAGTGCTGCTGCATGCCGACGGCCTGGCGCTGGGTGCCAGCCTTGGCGAAACCAATGCCCTGGTGCAAGTGCCGGGCATCGGCGGTGCTGGCGTGGAAAACGCCATCGGCACGCGCACCGACGCACGGGGCTACGCACTGGTTTCATACCTGCGCCCCTATCGCGTCAATCCACTGGTGCTCGAGACGGGCGCACTGGGCCCGGAGGTGGAGATCGACAATGGCATCACCCATGTCGTCCCCAGCCGCGGCGCGGTGGTCAAGGCCCGGTTCGATGCCCGCAAGGTCACCCGCCTGGTGCTGACCGTGCGCCGCCCGGACGGAGTGGCCCTGCCTTTCGGCGCACAGGTCAGCGACAGCAAGGGCCAGGCGCTGGGCATGGTCAGCCAGGCCGGTCAGCTGATGCTGGCCACCGGGCAAGAACCGCAAGTGCTGGAGGTGCGCTGGGGCACCGACACCCAACCCCAGTGCCGTCTGTCCATCGACCCGGCCAGCATGGCGCAGCGTGAGGGCTATCGCCTGCAGGAGGTGACATGTCGCTGAACCTTTTCCAACCTTCGGCCAGGAGCCAACCACGCATGAAACTCACTCGACACGCGCTGCTGTCCGGGCTGGCCCTGGCCCTGGCCATCGCCAGCCCGTACTCGTGGGCAAACCAGAATCCGTCATTCGGCTGCTTCTGGCAAACGGGCAGCGGCCAGATGATTCTGAGGATGGACCTGGGCACGCTTTATGTTCCGCGCGATGCACCGGCGGGTACGCCTATCGGGCCGATCGACAAACGCTACACCCAGCGGGCGCCAGGCGCTGCAATCGTCTACTGCAAGACGCATGAGAATGCGATGCAAAACCTGATTTTCCAGGCACTGGCCACCGCACCGGTCTTTCCCGGCACTCTGCCCCCAGTGGGCGGCGAAGATGTCACCGGCAAGATCTTGCAGACCAATATTGCGGGGGTGGGTGTACGGATCAGGCTGGGCGACCCTTTCGTTGGTGGAGCCCGGAACTCCTTCACGCCCACCGAAGGGCATAGCGTGGTGCCCTACCAGGCTGAACGCACCCCCACATCAATGCTCTCGCCGATCCCCATTACGGGCCTGATCAGCTATCTGACCCTGGTCAAGACCGGGCCGATTCCGGCCGGTGCTCATTCACTGGACGGCAGCGAGCTGTTCAGCGGCCATGTCCCCACCCTTGACAGGATTTTCAACCTGGGCATCACCGGGACCGTGGTCCAGGCACAATGCAGCGTCAATGCCAACCCGGTCAGCGCCGACCCGGTGCGCCTGGGCGACTGGAGCACCACTGATTTCACCGGTCCCGGCTTCACCACCCCGGCGGTGCCGTTCAAGATTGCCTTGAGCAACTGCGAAACCGATCCGGACAGTGCCGATTTTGCCATGGCGCATATCCGGCTGGACGGCATCAACGGCTCGCAGCCGGTCGGCCCGCCAGGCAGCGGTGTGTTCAGCCTGACCAGCGATTCGAGCGCGCAAGGGGTCGGCATCCAGGTGCTCAAGGCCGACGGCAGTACGCCGGTGGAGTTGAATACCGAAGTCCCCCTGGTGCCTGTCGCTTCCGGGAACATGACCCTGGACTTCAATGCCCGCTTCTACCAGATCGAGCCCAGCGACGCCGTGCGCCCTGGTCTGGCCAAGGGCGCGCTGAGCTTTACCCTGACCTATAAGTAGCAGGCATGAGCAGCGTGTCAGTCGGCCAGCGTGCAGAGGGCTGAACCAAAGCTTTTCCAGGTCTGCCCACCGTCGAAACTGACCCCGGCCTTGAACTCCATTGGTCCGCCGATCTTGAAGTCATCAAGCTGGTCGAGCGATATATGGCCCGTCAGCAGCACATCGACGACCGACGCGACGGGGTGGTCTTTCAGGATCACCACGTCGAGGGCATCGTCCGATGCGTTGACCCCATGCGCCGACACGCTGACGAGCTGACCGACGCCCATGAATGGCCAACTGGTCAGGCTGAAGTTGGCCTTGTTGGCGTTAGCGCTCACACTTTCCAGACTGATCTGCTGGCCGATCAGGCAATCGCACTGCAACGCGGGCAAACCGTCCAGATCGCTGACTTTCAGCTTGCTCCTTACCGATTCATGCGGCTCAGGTTCCTGCACTTCGAATACCTCGTAGTACACCGGCACATCCGACTTGCCGATCTGCGCTGCCAGCTTATCCTTGGGCACAAGGTATTGCCGGCTCCCGGGAGAGGTCGGCTTGTCGGTGCGAAAGGACCAATCGCTGTCCGGCGCGCCCCATTGCAGGTAGATCTTATCGTCGTCATAAAGGATTGCCTCTTCGGGAATGATGACGGTGGCACCGTTCATGGCCGCGAACGGGTCCAGGGTCCAGCTGCTGCCGCCGCCGCTGGCCTCCTTGATCTTGGGTGCAGGCAACTGCCGGGGTGGCCGCTTGGCCTCGACCTTGAGCTCAACCGCACGAGCCGCCGGCGCGGCGTTACCGGCACGGTCCTTGATGATATAGGTGACAAAGCGCTGGCCGTTACCGCGCTCGCGGATCATTGCCCCGTCGAAGTCGATCATGATGGGCTTATCAACATCGGCCTGGCTCAAAGTGCGTTCATCTACCTTTTCACGGCCAGTCGCCGCATTGCTCCAGTACCAGGTCAGTACATCGCCGGGCCGGGCGGTCTGGTAGGCAGGCACCCCGGCGCTGAGCAACTCATCGTTGGCGACGAGCCAGGAATGGGTCACACCGCCACTGATGATTTCAGGCGGGAAAACCAGCGGGCCTTCGTTATTCAGAACCGGAGGGGTTTTATCGATGGTCAGGGTCAAGGGATCGGAAGGCGAGATACCACCATTCCAGCCGGTCACGACGTAGCACAGACGATGACTGCCATCGCCCAGGCTCGCCACAGGCACCTCGAAAAAAAGCTCACTCGGATCGACGGGGCTTTCCCAGATCTTGCTGTCAATCAGCTTGTCATCCCAGAACAGCTCCAGCGTTTCAGAGTGCTCGGGCGTCGGATCGGAGTTTTGCCACATCGGTATGTCCACGCGCAGGGGCTTGGACAACAGCGCAACGGGCAGCAGATTCGGCTCACCGCCGTCAATATTATCAAGCAGGCCGTCGACCTTCGGCAGCGGCAGCGGTCCGTCGCGGCCGCGCAAGCGCATGCAGATCCAGTCGATCAACGAAAACAGTGGCATCGCCTGTCCTCCGTGACAGTTAATGTTTACTGATACGTATCGACAGTAGACCGGCACACACCCTGCTGACTACTGGTACAAATGTCAGGTTGACACACGCCGGGATGGCCAGGCTCTACCAGGCGTAGCGGATCCCCAGATTGGCGCCCCAGGGTTGCTCGAGGCGTGAGCCGTTGCTGTACTCGAAGTCGGCGTGGACCTGCAAGGCTTCAGAGAGTCCCAAAGCGACACCAACGCCCAGCTCGGCACGTGAGCCAGACAGATTGTTGTCGAAGCGGTTGCCGTTGACTTCAACCTGATTATGTTTAACGAACTCATGGGCCAGTGCGGCTCGCCCATAGGGCTGCAGAGTGCGGCCCTGGCCCAGGTCGAAGTCGCGTCCGGCGGTGGCGCCAAGCTTGCCTGTCAGAGAGCGGGCACGCTCGCCCTGGGCGCGCATGCCGTTATCGAGGGTGTAATCCTTGCCTTGGAAGACGACCGCCGCCAACTGCGCATAAGGCTCGACGAACCAGTTCTGATCCAGCTTGATATGCCGACCGGCTTCGGCGGAGACCCCCGCTCCCCAATTGGCATAATCGCCTTTGGTGCGCGTGCCGTCGCTCAGGTTGACGTTGGCGCTGTTACGCAAGTGGTTGAGCTTGAGCACGCCATCGAAGTAGTAGCCTGTGTCGGTGTCGAGCCACGTGGCGTAGGCCCCGGCGTAGTAACTGTCGACCTTGCCGGACGACCCCCTGTCCAGATCAAGATCGGAGGTACTCTGCCCCACCATGACGCCTGCCAGCCACTGACCGTCGCCCAGTGGCAATGCGGTGTCGATGCCCAGCGACACGCCATGCTGGTTCTGGTGATAACCGACGCCGGCCGCACCTTCCAGATCGAACCGGTTGCTGTGAGCGCGTATCCACACGCCCGGCTGGCCGCCGTGCATGCGCAACTCGCCCATGCGCGAGCGCAACGTGCTCATCTCGCCATACCAGACGGTGGGCGCCGTATTGAACAAGGCGATGACCGAAGCGGTACCCGGGCTGACCGTACGGCTGGAGGCATCGAGGAACCAGTCGTTTTCACCCTGTTTGATTAGGTCATAGGACCAGGTGCCCAGGTCCACCGGCCCGCCGGCCAGGGTGAAACGGGCATCGCCGGCGCCGGCATGCACCACATGCAGACGGCTATCGGCCAGTGGATCGGCGCCGGTACTGCTAATGAGCACACTGTGATCACCGGTCGCGTGCCCGGTGATGTCGAGAAAGTCGGTCTGCGCCCGGGTAAAATCGGCATCCATGACGAAAGTCCCGTTGCCGGACAGCTTGTCTACCGACAGGCGGTAGTAGTCTGACGCCTCGCCGAACCTGATCGAGCCACCGTCCATCGCCAGGTTGGCGACCTGCCCGTCGCCCGCCATGTTCCAGCGTGCCTGGCTGTTGACAGCCAGTTGGCTGACGTTTTCCAGGCGCCCGGTCAGGCTGGCCTGGTTCTGCAGGGTCAGGCTGGCAGCCCCGCCTTGCTCGACAACCACATCGCCGGTCAACTGGCTGTTGTCCGCAGTCAGGTCAGCGGTGGAACCGGTGGCGACTTCCATGAGCCGGCCATTGCCACCTGCCAGCGTAGAACCGTTGGCAACCTTGATGGTCGCCTGGCCTGCAAGGCCCGGCATCCCCACGGCGATGGCCGCGCCATCGATTCCCTTGACCTGGGTGTTGTCCAGGGTTAGATCGCCTTTGGCTCCAACTGAGTCGGCGACCAGACGAATACCGTTCATTTGCCCGCTGATGGTACTGCCGTAGGCTGTGGCACGCCCGTTACCGATCACCTCAAGCCCGCGTCCTGAGGCACCACTGCCGATAAGCGTGGCGCCCTCCAGGTGCAGGTTGCTCAACGTGCTGACCAGAGCGCCGCGATTGGTGCCCGAGAGCGTGGCGCCGATCACCGTGGCCTTGGAGCCGAGCTGGCGGGCGTTCTCATGCCCCAGCACCAGAGCGTCAGTTTCACTGGTGAGGGTGCCGCCATTGATCCACGCCTCGGCACCCGTCAAGTAAACGGCGGCACGGTTACCCGTAGCCGTCACCGTGGTGGTGTTAAAGGTTAGCCGGGCACCGGTCTGTGTGGTGATGTAGAGGGTCGAAGCCGAATTGGCCGTCAGATGCCCAACGCTGCCGATCTGATAACTTTCCAGAGGGTTGGATGCAGTGATGGTTTCAGGGCCATTGACAGGCCGGGCGGCAACAGAGGTGCCATACAACACCAATGGCACCACGACTGTTAACTTGATGTAACACGCTAGAGGCTTCAACGGAAATTCGATACTTACGGCCATATTGATATCTCTAGTACAGTCAGGAATGTAATACCCCGCACCTGAGCACCGCGTACTAAAGCAGCCCCTGAAGTGACGGGGCCGCGATACTACAGACCTAAACCTTAGTTAAATGTAGGAACCTTCTTACAAGAGCGAAGGATTATTCCTCGCTCGACCAAACTACACCCGGCCCTGGTCCTACTTCCATGCCCTCCGGTCATTCCAGCTGAATATTTTGCGATAACTTTCACCTTTCTTATTGCACAACTGTGCATGGCTTTATTACTGCAAATGGCCAGCTTTTATCAGGGGATCGAAACAATCGGGCAAGCGCCGCCGGGAACATACAACGCAACAGTGGCCTCAGCCACTTCAGACGTCAGTTCTTCGCCGCTGCCCGGGGCGATGAACGAATAGGAAGCCCGGCCGCGGCCATACTTGTCCTGCGTCTGCGTATAGATAGGCAGCANGTGGGTATCGTAAGGCTCTACCAACCAGACGAATCCTGTGACCGGTGTTGCCCCGCCCAGGGTTATTTCTATGGATTTTGCGGTGCCTGGCACCTCACCCTCACCGATGATTCCTTCAACGGCCCTCCACATCAGCGTGACCTTGTCACCGTCTTTCAATTGGTATCTGGACAAATCCGGGACCTTGACGCGCACGGCGGGCTCGCCCGGCGCCGGGTTGGCTGGGTTGGCATACAGAGAATCGCAATTGATGATCGTGTCATCGTAAAGCCCTTGGAATGTCGGCTTTTCCGGTACCACGGTAATGGCATCCACCTTCACCAGGGTCATTGGTGAACTCTGGTAGTTTTCCGAACCCGGGGCGTGAATACGATAATGCACGGGTAATGCTGGATCGTTACCCGCGCTGGCAATGTAGCTCCAGGGAATTTCAACGCTGATTTCTGTGCCACTGGTATCGTCGTCCGTGACAACATAATGAGCTTCAAGGACCTCGGCGTTCGCCCAGAAGAAATCGATCTCTTCGTCCTTTGCCAAAGGCGTATAAAGCTCAAATTTCAGATCGGCGGCCTGGTTGGCGTCCGCTCGGGTCAGGCTGTTCTCCACCTGCGAAGTCTTGCCAAAGACCCGAGCGAGCGCCAACTGACCGTTGACCGGATCAGGCCAGTCCGGATCGGGGTCTGGAACAGGGTCCGGGCCGATATAGGAAAAGTCGACGTTGACGCTAATGGCCTTGACCTCGGAAGGCTTGGCGCCGCGCAGCACCCGATAACTGACATTGGTGGCCTGCTCACCACCGGCCGTAAAGTCATATGCATCGCGTAGCGTTTCTGAGGGCACGGCAATATCAAGCGGAAAGCTTGGCGACGGGCCGATTTCGAAAGAGCTTAACACCTCATCACCCCAGGTCAGCTCGATACGGTCGGTTCTCTTCCGGCCATCAAAGTCCTCAATCTGCACACTGATGCCCTCTCGGGCGTCGGGAAGGTCAAGCACGCCGTCGTCCGCCAGAGGCACGCTCGGGTCTTGCAGGTTGCTCGGTAAAGCACCCAGGGCTACATCGACCTTGTCATACTCCGAAAGGGGCGAACGATTACCGGCCTTGTCGAACAGCAGATAGAAAGCGTAGTAATCCTTGTCTTGAGACTGTTTCAGCATGTCGACCGGATAAACCACGCGCTGGTCCGGTAGCACATCAATGTAGCCGACAGGCTCCGGCAAATCATCAGCATCATCCGGCAATGGCGTGGTCACCCAGTAGAACGCCACCTTGTCGCCTTCCTGCATGTCTGTATAGGCAGGCAGTGTCCCGGGTATCCCGTCGGGATAAGTAGTCAGAACATCATCGGTCAGTTCATCGAACGGCAGGGTCATGGGACACGGCGCCTCGTGCCCGTAGGGTGGCAGGATGTCGCATATCACATTGACCCGGCGTGATTTCGAACTGCCCGCGTTCCACCCCTCCACGACATAGCGCAATGAATAAGGTCCGTCCGGTTTCAGACGGGGGTTGGGCACCTTTAGGTGCAACGGAAAAATACCGAGATCGACCGGTCCTTCCACAACGGTGGAATCAACGTCCTGATAATCCTCTTCAGTTGGCGTTGCACCAGGCGCCCATTGCAGACGCACCGTGTCTTTCTGTCCGACCGGTGGCAGCGATGCCCATGCCGACACGCTGACCGGCAGATCCTGCTCCTTGACCAGATGGCCTTTGAGTGTCCCATCGGTCCGGTCGGCCAGCCATGTGGCATCTATAACCGGGTCGGCAAGGTCATCCCCGATCTCGGCGATTCGCCGGGCTTTCTGCAACCGGTATTCAATACGCACCCTTTGCGCTTCAGCAAGGTTGCGTCGGGTTTTCGAAGCTGTCATTACCTGCACTCCTGTGGGGTATGTGTGACGCCTGTCACCATTTAACTGCGCCGGTCATCAGGCGGGTACTCCTACAATTGCTAGGATGGCAATTTGTATCTCCCCTGATACATTGGCGACATGCTCTGGATATCCACCGCGGGCAAGCTTGCGCACCGCCCGTGCCGCCTCTTGCCGGGCATCCCTACCTACGGCCGCTCACGGCGCGCATCACCAGGCAGCAGAACGCACATGCACACACGCCCCGACAGCCCGCCCGATGACACGGCCCACGAACAGCGCTGGACCACGCGCGCCCTGATCGTCGATGACGATGTGGCCATTCGCGAGCTGCTGTGCGATTACCTGGCGCGCTTCAATATGCAGGCCCGGGGCGTGACCGACGGCGTGCAGATGCGCCAGGCGCTGGCCGAGGGCACCTTCGATGTGGTGGTGCTGGACCTGATGCTGCCCGGTGAAGACGGCCTGTCGCTGTGCCGCTGGCTGCGCAGCACCTCGGACATCCCGATCCTGATGCTGACTGCGCGCTGCGAGCCCACCGATCGCATCATCGGCCTGGAACTGGGCGCCGACGACTACATGGCCAAGCCTTTCGAGCCGCGTGAGCTGGTGGCACGCATCCAGACCGTGCTGCGCCGGGTGCGTGACGAGCGCAATGACCCGCGCACCACGATCCGTTTCGATGCCTGGCGCCTGAACAGCGTGCTGCGCCAGTTGATCGCCCCGGACGGGCTGGTGGTGCCGCTGTCGAATGCCGAATTTCGCCTGCTTCGGGTGTTCCTGGAGCGTCCGCACCGGGTGCTGAGCCGCGAGCAGTTGCTCGATGCCGCCCGCGGGCGCTCGATCGAAGCCTTTGACCGCAGCATCGACCTGCTGGTCTCGCGCCTGCGCCAGAAGCTGGGCGAGGACCCCAGGAACCCGCAACTGATCAAGACCGTGCGCGGTGAAGGCTACCTGTTCGATGCCCGGGAGCTGGGTTGATCCGCGCGGCCGACACGCTGTTTGCCCGATTGTTCGGCGGTGCCTTGCTGGCCATTGTGCTGGCGCACCTGCTGGCGTTTGTCTGGTTCACCCATTACGGGCCGCCGCCCCCGCCGCGGCCGGACACCGCTGCGCAACAACAAGGCGCCAATGCGCCGCGCCCTCGCCCGCCGCTGCTGGGTGGGCCGGTGGTGCCGTTCGTCTTTCAGTTGATCACCCTGGTGGTGGCCGCCTGGTACGGCGCCAAGGCCTTGAGCCGGCCAGTGCGGCGCCTGAGCGAAGCGGCCGAGCGCCTGTCGGAAAACCTCGACAGCCCGCCGCTGGAAATCACAGGTCCCCGTGAGGCTCGCCAGGCCGCGCAGACCTTCAACCTGATGCAGGAACGCATCCGCGAACAACTGCAGCAGCGCGCGCGCATGCTGGCGGCCGTGTCTCATGACCTGCGCACGCCGCTTGCGCGCCTGAAGCTGCGCGTCGAGCAGATCGACGACACACGTTTGCACGATCAGATGAGCCAGGACCTCAATGACATGATCGGCATGATCGACGCCACCCTCAGCTACTTCAATCAGAACCGTCAGAACGAGGCCATGCAGCCGTTCGATGTCCAGGCGCTGATCGAGTCGCTGGCCGAAAACGCTCAGGACAATGGTGATACGGTGACCTACGAAGGCGCCTGCCGGCCCTTGAAGACCCAGCCCATGGCCCTGCGCTCGTGCCTGCACAACCTGATCGACAATGCCTTGCGCTACGCTGGCAGCGCACATATTCACTTGCACGATGAACCCGCCAGCGTGTGCATCGCCGTGGTCGACCACGGCCCCGGCATCGACCCGCAATTTCACGAGGCGGTCTTCGAGCCGTTCTATCGCCTGGAAGGCTCGCGCAATCGCAACTCCGGCGGCGTCGGCATGGGCATGACCATTGCCCGTGAGGCCGCCTGGCGCATGGGCGGCGACCTGCAACTGGGGCAGACGCCAGGCGGCGGCCTGACCGCCCGGCTCAGCCTGCCGCGGGCCTGACAACGCTTCCAGGAAGCCTTGCCGAGCACGATGATCGCCGCCTTGGGCGAGCATCTGGATACCGCCGCGTAACCTGCCTTGGCGCCGCGCGTTCACCTTGCAAACACCGGGCGAGTGGTAGGAGCGCGCTCTGCCGGAATGCCGGACCACCGCGACCGAGTGCGAAGCGCTCGCAAAATCTGCTAAACGTCACAAATTTACGGTTGTGAACACATTCAAAATCTGCGAAACGCCACAAATTTACGGTTGTGAACACATTCAAAATCTGCAAAACGCCACAATTTTACGACTGCTGCGCAGCCGGTCGCGGGCAGAGCGCGCTCCTACGGGGCTGAGTCAATCAGCAGGTTGTTTCAGGGTTGCTGAGGGCGCTTGCGGCCTTCCTGGACCCAGTCGGTCAGCAGGCTGTAGGCGACCGCCAGCAGGGTCGGACCGATGAACAGGCCGATGAAGCCGAACGCCAGCAGCCCGCCGAACACCCCCAGCAGCACGATCACCAGCGGCAGGTTGCCGCCACGGCTGATCAGGTAGGGTTTGAGCACGTTGTCGACGCCGCTGATGATGAACATGCCCCACACCCCCAGGAAGATCGCCATGCCGTATTCGCCCTGCCACACCAGCCAGGCGGTCGCGGGGAGCCACACCAGCGGCGGGCCCATGGGGATCAGGCTGAACAGGAACGTCAGGATGCCCAGTACCAGGGCACCGGGAATGCCGGCAATCAGAAAGCCGATCAGCGCCAGGATCGCCTGGGCGGCGGCCGTGCCGATGACACCGTTGACCACCCGCTGCACGGTGCCGGCCACCAGGTCCAGATAATACTGGGCACGCTCACCGATCAGCCGTTCCAGCAGGCTGAGCACAAAGGCCGCCAGGCGCGGGCCGTCACGGTAGAAGAAAAAGGCAAAGACAATGCTCAGGGTCAGTTCCAGGATGCCGCCGCCGATCTGCGCGCTGCGGGCCAGCAGCCAGTTGCCGACCTGCCCCAGGTAGGGCTTGACCGTGGCCATCATGGCCGCGCCCTGCTCGTCGATGGTGTTCCAGAACCCCACCAGCCGCTCGCCGACGATGGGAATGCCAGCCAGCCAGGTGGGCGGGTCCGGGAGGCCATCGACCTGCACGTCACGAATGAAATTGGTGGCATCACGCACATGGTCGGCCAGGTTGAAGCCCAGCCACACCAGGGGAGCGGCGACCAGCAGTAGCCAGCACAGGCACATCACCGAAGCGGCAATGGTTTCATGCCCCTTGAACAGACGGGTCAGCAGGCGCATCAGCGGCCAGCTGGCAAACGCCAGCACCGCGCCCCAGACCAGCGCCGACCAGAATGGCGCCATGACCCAGACACAGGCACCCAGCAACGCCAGAAGCAGAATCTGCACCAGCAGACGATCGTTATTGAACATGGAGTCGCTTACCGAAAGGAGTCAGGAAGGCAGCATAACGGGCGGGCATGACAGCCGTCATGCCCGCCTCGCTCAACGAATGACTTCCAGGGCCAGGCCGGGCTTGTCGGCGGTGCCGGTTTCCAGGCGTGCGGCGCGTACGCCCTTGGCGACCAGTGCCTCGCGCCAGGCTTGGGCCTGGGCACCGGAGACCGTCACGCGCAGGCTGCTGTCGAGGTTCAGGCTGCGGGCCAGGACACTCACCCAGGTATCCTGCGGCTCGCCCTTGAGCCGGGCCAGGACCAGCTTGCCACGGGTCTTGAGCTGGCGCAGCAAAGTGCTCGAGGTGGGCAGGATGTCGCCCAGCGGTGCGCCAGCGACCAGTTGCTCGACATGCAGGTAGGCGCGCCGGTTGCCCCGGGTAATGCTGTACAGCGCCACCAGCGTGTCCTGCTCCGGCTCGGCCAGACGCAACAGCAGGTAGGCCTGGCGCTCATCGGCACCATACAGGCGGGCATTGCCGAACACCTGATTGGCCCACAGGCTGCTTTCCCCGCAATCGCGGGCCTGGCACCAGAACAGCAATTCGGCGTCCTTGGCCTGCAAGGCTTCACGAGCGGCGGTAAAGGCATCGTCGGCGCTGTGGCCGGCGGGAAGTTCATAAGTCACCGAACGCAGCGGGCCGCGCGCAGCGACCTGGCCGTCGTAGCGCAGCTGGCCGCTGATCTTGCGAATGGCGCCCAACGGGTAGATACGCTCCTGCTCGGCCTCGGGACGGTGATCGACAATTTCTGTGTCGAGCGGGCGTGGCAGGATCTCCAGGTCGCGGCTGCCAGCGACGTCTGCGGCCAACACCTGGGTCGACAGGGCCAGGCACAGGGATAAAAGCGGAACACTGAATGTACGCATGGCGGCTCTCATCGGCACGCTGCCCGGCAAGGGGCGAAGAAAAGACCGCCACACGGGCCGGGATACAAGACTGCAGGTTGATCCATCATGATTGACTCCTGTTTCAACCCGCCCAGCCTCGGCAGTTGCCCGCTGCAAGTCAAGAAATGGCGAAAAAGCGATTGAAACAGTCTGCAACAGAGGCTGCCCCTGCTGCGTCGTCCAGATGCAGGTGATGCCCGCCGGGCAAGGCTTGCACTTGAATCGGCAGCTCGCCCAACAGCGCCCGGTGCGGGGCCAGCAAACCGTCGTCGGCGGCGATCAGCAAGCCCGGACAGGCCAGACGGTGCACGAAAGCCATGGCCTGCGGCAAGGTAAAGCGCACCGCCGTCGGCACGGTCAGGCGGCTGTCGCTGCGCCAGGTATAACCTCCCGGCACCGGTATCAGGCCACGCTGGGCCAACAGCTCGGCGGCCTCGCGACTGACCGCCAGGCGTCCGCTCATGCGCGCCAGCACGGCTCGCTCCGGGTCGCGGTACACCGGCTTTTGCTTGTCACCCAGGGTGAGCTGTGCGCGCAAGGCTTCGCCCAGGCGCTGCGGGGCGTTGTCGGCTTCGTCGGTCAGGGGCAGCAGGCCGTCGATCAGCGCCAGGCGCTCGACCCGCTCCGGCAGCGCACCGGCCAGCACGACCGAGATGATCGCGCCCAAGGAATGGCCCAACAGGGAAAACCGCTGCCAGCCCATCTGCTCGGCCACGTGCAGCACATCGTGTGCATAGTCGGCCAGCGTATAACCCGTGCCGGGCGGTCGATGACCGGAGTGGCCATGGCCGGCCAGGTCCAGTGCCACGATACGCAAACCGTGCAGGGCCGGGGCCAGGCGGGCAAAGCTGTTGGCGTTGTCCAGCCAGCCGTGCAAGGCAATTACCGGCAGGCCATCTTCGGGACCATACAGGTGCGCGGCCAGTTCGATGTGGCCCAGGTTCAGGCGTACGTCTTCGACCAGGTTCATGATTGCTCCTGTGGGCCGGCCGGCAGGTCCCAGCGGGCAAAGAGGGTCTTGAGCAGCCGCGCGGTTTCGTCGGGGTGTTCAAGTGGAAACATGTGCCCGCCCGGCATGCTCAGGTATTCGCCACGGCGCAAGCGCCTGGCCTGCAGGCCGTGACGCGGCATGACCACCCGACTCTGCTGGCCACGCACCATGGCCAGCGGGACGTCCAGCGGCTGCACGGCGCGAGGCCTGGCGTGCGGAATGCTGCGGTAGATGCTGATCTCGGTAGCCGGGTCGAAACGCAGGCGCCATTGCTCGCCTTCGGCGCGCAGGCCGTGTTGCAGATAGGCTTCGAAGCAGTCAGGGTCGAAGCGGCGAAACAGGCTCTTGCTGGCGAAATAAGCCCGGGCCGTCTCCAGGCTGTCGAACGCCTCGCGCCGACCCAGGGTACGGCCAGCCGGCGTGATGCGGTCGATGAAACCAAAGCGTTTGGCCGCACGAATCATCCATTGATCACTGAACCCCAGCACCGGCGAGTCGAGCATGACTACGCCCCGGTACAGCGCCGGGCAACGCAAGGCCGCATGAAAATGTAACAACCCGCCCAGCGAGTGGCCCACGCCCCAGACCGGCCCGGGCAGTGCCTGCAGGTGGTGCAGCAGTTCATCGACCAGGTTCAGCCAGTTGTCGTCGACCGGAAAACGCGGGTCGTGGGCATGCTGGTCCAGGTGCATGACCCGATACTCCGGCGCCAGCGCTGCAAACAATTTGCCGTAGGTGGCCGAGGGAAAGCCGTTGGCATGAGCGAAAAACACCTGTTGCGCCATGGTGCATACCTGGAAGGCCGGTCGATGACGCCGATTGTGCGCAGCGCAAGGTTGCAACGGCAATGAACGAAAGCGCCATCGACGGCGGCACTCTAGCCATGCGGTATTGACGTCGTTCGCAGCTAAAGCAGCGTCTGCGGCGCTATCAGGCATGGCCAGCCTGTAGGACCGGCCAGGCGGCGATCCGCTTTAACGCGAATCAATGGCTCAGCGCGCCGGCGGCTCCTGCCCGTGCGGCACCACCGCCACGGTCAGGCGTGAGATGCAGCACAGCTTGCCTTCGTCGTTGCTCAGGCGGATGTCCCACACATGCGTGGTGCGGCCAATGTGCACCGGGCGGACTACGCCGGTTACCCGGCCGGTGCGCACACCGCGTACGTGGTTGGCGTTGACCTCAAGGCCCACGCAAAAGAACTTGCTCGCGTCCACGACCAGGTAGCTGGCCATCGAGCCCAGGGATTCGGCCAGCACCACCGAGGCGCCGCCATGCAGCAGGCCGAACGGCTGGTGGGTACGATGATCCACGGCCATGCTGGCGGTCAGCGAATCGTCGGTAAACGACTCGAAGCGAATGTCGAGCATTTCGCCAATGGTATTGGGCTGGGCGGCATTGAGCCGGTCAATCTGGGGGGTGTCACGCCATAGGGTCATGTGCAGTCCTTGATCTTGTGATTGTGTTGAAGTCCCTTGCAGGAGGTATCAGGCGTGCCGGATGGCCGTGAGGCTCAGTCCGCCGGCCAGCATGAAGTCGCCATCCAGTTCCGCCAGGCTGGCGGTGTCCATGGGCTGGGGATGTTGCAGGCTGCCATGCACCAGCAACCCGACCAGGCTGCCGACCAGTGGCTGGTGGCTGACCAGCAGCACTTCGTCCAGGTCCAGCGCTTCGAGTTGACGCAGCACCTCGAAGGGATGACTGTCGGGGGTCAGCCAGTCGACGGTCAGTTGCGTGATGCCGGCCTGCAAGACGTCTTGCACCACGGCGGCGGTTTGCTGGGCGCGCACATAAGGGCTGACCAGAATACGCTGCAACGGCCGGCCCTGCAGGGCGGCGGCGCTGGCCACCACCTGCTGGCGGCCAGCGTCGGTGAGCTCGCGCAGGGCATCGGTGGCCGCCTGGGAATGGGCCTGGCCGTGGCGCAGGATCCACAGCTTCATGCCTTGGGTTCCTCGTCGCGGACCGGATGCGCGGCGGCCGGGACACTGTGCGCCGCCTCGCCTTCAGGCGCACGCGGGGCGGGCCAGTCGGTGAACGGCCAGGGCTTTTGCTCGGTATGGAAGGTGCCGAAACGGCCGATCTGGGCCAGAAACTGGCTGAGGCTGTCGCCAAAGCTCATCAGGCTGGCACTGGGCGCGCCGTAGAACAGGCGGTAACCCAGTTGCAGCAGCACAACGCCCGCCAGGACGATTTCGGCCAGTTGCCAGACCAGCAGGAACACCAGCATCCAGAGGATGCGCAGCACGATGGACTCACTGGATTTCACTTTTGAATCGTTCAAGACCTTCTCCCTGTTCAGCAATGCGGCACTCGGTTGATTAAGAGGGTGTCAGTTGAAGCCGGTGGTTGAAATGAAATCGACGTCGGTCTTGGCCTCGGCGCGCATCAGCGCCTCGATGACCTGGGCCAGGGTACGGCCCTCGAACAGGATCGCGTGCAGGCCAGCTACCAGCGGCATGTAGACCTTGAGTTCCTGGGCACGGGCCTTGAGCACCTTGAGGGTGTTGACCCCTTCGGCCACTTCACCCAGCCGGTCCACGGCCGCTTCCAGGCTCAGGCCTTCGCCCAGCGCAAAACCGACCTGGTAGTTGCGGCTCTTGGGCGAGGAGCACGTGACGATCAGGTCGCCCACCCCGGCCAGCCCCAGGAAGGTCATGGGGTTGGCCCCCTGGTTGACGGCAAAGCGGGTCATTTCGGCCAGCGCGCGGGTGATCAGCATGCTTTTGGTGTTTTCGCCCATGCCCAGCGCCACGGCCATGCCCGAGACGATGGCATAGACGTTTTTCAGCGCGCCGCCCAGTTCGACACCGAAGCGGTCGGCACTGGCATACACACGGAAGGTCGGCCCGTGCAACGCGGCCTGGACCGCCTGGCACAGCGCGTCGTCTTCACTGGCAACCACCGTGGCGGTCAAGGCATGCTCGGCAATTTCCCGGGCCAGGTTGGGCCCGGACAGCACACCGATGCGTGCCTTGGGCACGATCTCTTCGAGAATCTGGCTCATCAGCTTGAACGTCCGCGCCTCGATGCCCTTGGTCAGGCTGACCAGCATCTTGCCCTGCAGGCACGGAGCATGCTCGGCCAGCACCGAGCGCAGCGCGCTGGAAGGCAGGGCGACGAAGATCAGCTCGCACGCATCGAGGGTGTCGGCCAGGTCGGTCACCGGTTCCACACCGGGCAGCACCTTGATGCCCTTGAGGTAGCGCGGGTTTTCACGGTTCTCGCGAATGGCCTGGGCTTGCTCGGGGTCGCGCATCCATTGACGGACCTGATGGCCGTTCTGTGCCAGCAGGTTGGCGATGGCGGTGCCGAAGCTGCCACCACCGAGAACCGCTACAGGTTGCTGTGTGCTCATAAACCAATCCATCCGGGGCCAGCGTTCTGGCAGTGGCAGGCATTATACGGAGCGTTGGCGCCTCGGCCAGCGCCAAACCCACCCAAGCATGGCAGCCCATGACGGATTGGCCAGCGGATGACGCACAAGTTCCATGAAAACCGGTCCGATCTTGGGTACCATGCGCCCGGTACTGGCAATGCGGCGCATTGGCCGCTGCAGGATGTAAGCAAAGGAGACCGCTGCAAGCACAGCCCCATGGACGTTCCAATCGACTTTCGGGCCCTTGCCCGCCGGCCTGCCAGGTGCAGGTCATGACCCTTCGCCCCTGGGATATCCATACCCGCACCCAGATCATCAGCCTGGGCCCTGCCCTGTTGCTGGCGGTTCTGCTGACCGGCTTTTTCACCTTCGTGCGCCTGCAGGACCTGCGTGAAGAGCTCAACCATACCGGGCAACTGATTGCCAACCAGCTGGCGCCGGCCGCCGAGCGTGGCGTGCTCAACAATGACGAAGAGTCGCTCAAGGCCCTGATGCGCGCCACGCTGTCGATGCCCAGCGTGCAATACGTCGAGATCCAGGACAGCAGCAACAACCTGCTGACCTATGTCGAGCAAAGCCCGCAGAACACCCAGCCCAAGCGCCAGCTGGAAATTTTCCAGGCCCCGATCCGCGCCTCCTACCCCATCACCGGCAATCAGGGCACCCATCTGTTCGCCGCCACCAGCGAAGGCTATCTGGGCCGCGTTCTGGTCGGAATGTCCAGCGACACTTTCAGCCAGCGTCAGCAGGACATCCTGCTCAAGGCCGGACTGTTGGCCTTTGCGGCCTTGTTGCTGACTTTTCTGCTGGCCCGCGGCCTGGCCTTGAGCCTGTCGCGGCCGATCAGCAAAATGGGCGAAGCGCTCAAGGCCATCCAGAAAGGCGATTACCGCACGCCCCTGCCGGTCACCGACGATTCCGACCTGGGCGCCCTGGCCCGGCACATCAACAACCTGGCCGCCAACCTGGAGCAGGCCAGCATCGAGCAGCAGCATTCGATGGCGCAACTGATCCAGACCCGCGAGCAGGCCGAGCAGGCCAACAAGGCCAAGTCGGATTTCCTGGCCATGATGAGCCACGAGCTGCGCACCCCCATGAATGGCGTGCTGGGCATGCTGCAACTGATGGAAACCACGACCATGACCAGCGAGCAGTCTGAATATGCGGCGCTGGCCACCGAGTCCACCGAGCATTTGCTCAAGGTCATCAACGACATTCTCGACTTCTCGCGCATCGAACGTGATGCCCTGCAGATCGAGGGCATCACCTTCAACCTGGCCGAACTGATCCAGGCCTCGACCCACGCCTTCAACCCCATGGCCCAGTTGCGCGGCCTGGCACTGGAGCTGGAACTGGGCGACGGCATGGACAGCCTGGATGTGATCGGGGATCCGACCCGCATCCGCCAGATCCTGGTCAACCTGATCGGCAATGCATTGAAGTTCACCGAAGTGGGCGGGGTCAGGATCGAGGCCGGCTGCGTCGTCCTCGATGACGTCGAAGTGCAATTGATGTGCACCGTGCATGACAGCGGCATCGGTATTCATGTCGACCGGCTCGAGTCGATGTTCGATGCCTTCCAGCAGGCCGACAGTTCCATTTCACGGCGCTACGGCGGCACCGGACTGGGCCTGCCGATTGCCCGCACGCTGGCCGAGCGCATGGGTGGCACCCTGCATGCACACAGCGAAGAAGGCGCCGGCTCGGTCTTTACCCTGAACCTGCCCTTGCGGCGCGCCGTTCATCACCCGGTGGCCGACAGTCCGGTGCTGCATGACCTGGAGCAGACCGACCATGCCCATTGCGTACTGCTGGTGGAAGACAACCCGGTCAACCGCACTGTGGTCAAGGCCATGCTGCACAGCCTGGGCCTGGCCGTGGAAGTGGCGGTGGACGGCGCCGAGGCGGTCAGCAAGGCCCGGACCGGCCACTACGCCTTGATTCTCATGGATTGCCGCTTGCCGGTGATGGACGGCTATGAGGCCACGCGCCATATCCGCAGGATCGAAGGATTGCACGACGTGCCGATCATTGCCCTGACCGCCAATGCGCTGCAAGGCGACCGTGATGCGTGCCTGCAAGCGGGAATGAACGATTACCTGGCCAAGCCGTTCAAACATGCACAATTGCTGCAGGTTTTGCAGCGCTGGCTGGCCTTTAGGGCACCTGTGACTGGCGATAAATGCTAAATTGCGGCAGTCTTGTCAGCCAGCCCGATCAGCAATGCCGGCTGAGCAACGTATTTCAGTGAACAGGTGTACATTCGTTTTGCCTGCACTGTGACTTTCATGACAACGCAACAGTCTACGACTAGGCTGCCGGACAATGTCCTGGCGAACTCAGTCTGCCAGGACTGGCATAGACCGACAGGTCCATCGCCGCAAGAGAATATTTTGAGGAGCTCGCATGACCAAACAACACGCCTTTACCCGGGAAGACCTGCTGCGCTGCAGTCGAGGCGAGCTGTTCGGCCCAGGAAATGCGCAACTGCCCGCCCCCAATATGCTGATGGTCGATCGCATTACTCACATCAGTGAAGAAGGCGGCAAGTACGGCAAGGGTGAGTTGGTCGCCGAGCTGGACATCAACCCTGACCTGTGGTTTTTCGCCTGTCACTTCGAAGGCGATCCGGTCATGCCGGGCTGCCTGGGCCTTGATGCCATGTGGCAGCTGGTCGGTTTCTACCTGGGCTGGCAAGGCAATCCGGGCCGTGGCCGTGCGCTGGGCTCGGGCGAAGTGAAGTTCTTCGGCCAGGTCCTGCCGACCGCGAAAAAGGTCACCTATAACATCCATATCAAGCGCACCATGCGTGGCAAGCTGGTTCTGGCAATCGCCGACGGCACCGTCAGCGTCGATGGTCGCGAAATCTACAGCGCCGAAGGTCTTCGCGTCGGCCTGTTCACTTCTACTGAAAACTTCTAAGGGTACCCGCATGCGCCGCGTCGTTATCACGGGTCTGGGCATCGTATCGTGCTTGGGCAATGACAAAGAGACCGTCTCCGCCAACCTGCGTGCTAGCCGCCCTGGCATCCGATTCAACCCGGATTATGCCGAAATGGGTCTGCGCAGCCAGGTTTCCGGCTCCATCGACCTCAACCTCGAAGAACTGATCGACCGCAAGACGTTCCGTTTTGTCGGCCACGCCGCTGCCTACGCCTACCTGGCAATGGCCGATGCCATCAAGGACTCGGGCCTGACCGAAGAGCAGGTGTCCAACCCGCGTACCGGCCTGATCGCCGGCTCCGGCGGCGCATCGACCCTGAACCAGATGGAAGCGCTGGACATCCTGCGCGAGAAAGGCGTCAAGCGCGTCGGTCCTTACCGCGTGACCCGCACCATGAGCAGCACGGTGTCGGCGTGCCTGGCCACTCCGTTCAAGATCAAGGGCCTGAACTACTCCATCGCTTCGGCCTGCGCCACCAGCGCGCATTGCATCGGCACGGCGCTGGAGCAGATCCAGATGGGCAAGCAGGACATCGTGTTCGCCGGTGGCGGTGAAGAGGAGCACTGGAGCCAGTCGTTCCTGTTCGACGCGATGGGCGCCTTGTCCAGCAAACGCAACGACACCCCGGAAAAAGCTTCGCGCGCCTACGACAACGACCGTGATGGCTTCGTCATCGCCGGCGGTGGCGGCATGGTGGTGGTCGAGGAGCTGGAACACGCCCTGGCCCGTGGCGCGAAAATCTACGCCGAAATCGTTGGCTACGGTGCGACTTCCGATGGCTACGACATGGTCGCGCCAAGCGGCGAAGGTGCCATCCGCTGCATGCAGCAGGCGCTGTCCACTGTCGACACTCCGATCGACTACCTGAACACCCACGGCACCTCGACCCCGGTCGGCGACGTCGCGGAAATGAAAGGCGTGCGCGAAGTCTTCGGCGACAAGGCCCCTGCCATCAGCTCGACCAAGAGCCTGTCGGGCCACTCGCTGGGCGCTGCCGGTGTTCACGAAGCGATCTACTGCATCCTGATGATGGAAGGCAACTTCATCGCCGGTTCCGCCAACATCGACGAACTGGACCCGGCCGTGGCCGACCTGCCGATCCTGCGCGAAACCCGCGAGAACGCCAAGATCGACACCGTCATGAGCAACAGCTTCGGCTTCGGCGGCACCAACGCAACCCTGGTACTCAAGCGCTGGCAGGGCAAGTAATTCGTCCTGCTGTTTGCTGAATCACAAAAAGGCCAGTCTCAGACTGGCCTTTTTGCCTTCCACCCTACGCTATCGCATGGTTTATATGGCTTGGCGTAGGAGCGCGCTTGCCGGAATGCCGGACCACCGCGACCGGCTGCGTTAGCAGTCGTAAAATTGTGGCGTTTCCGAGATATTGAATGTGTTTGCAATCATAAAATTGCAGCGTTTGACACATTTTGCGAGCGCTACGCACTCGGTCGTGGTGGTCCGGCATTCCGGCAGAGCGCGCTCCTACCCAAAGCGCGCTCTTCTATGAATCAGACGTCATTAGAGGCCGCGCAACCGCCCCGGGCGCAGGCCGCTGACGCAACCAAAACGCACTTCACGCGACGGTGGGTAGCCGTAGAACGAGGTGTAGCACTTGCTGAAGTGGCTGGGCGAGACAAAGCCGCAGGCCACCCCGACCTCGACGATGGGCAAATCCGAATGCTGCAGCAGGCGCCGGCTTTCGGTGATGCGCAGTTCCAGGTAATAACGCACCGGCGTGGTTCCCAGTTGCTCCTTGAACAAGCGCTCGATCTGGCGCTTGGAGCGGCCGACGCAGGCTGACAATTGATCCTGGTTCAGAGGCTCTTCGATGTTGGCGCTCATCAGGTTGATGGCTTCACGCAGTGGCTCGCTCATCTTTTCGTGCAAGGACGGGCGCGCCCGGCGGTAACGTGACTCTTCGAAGGCCAGGATATCGACCACGGCATCCACCAGGCTGCGCCCATGCAAGGTGTTGATCCACTCCAGCACCAGGGTGAAAGCCCCCGTGGGGCTGGCGGCGGTCAGACGGTCGCGGTCGACCATGTAGCTTTCGCTGGTGACCTGGCTTTCCCGGGCAGTCTCGGCCAGCGCGGCGCGGTGCTCGGGGTGCACGGCGCATTTATAGCCGTCCAGCAGGCCGGCCTGGCCAAGAAACCAGGCGCCGCTCCACAGGCCGGCCAGGGCGGTGCCCTTTTCGGCAGCCGTGCGCAGCAACTGGGTCAGCGCCGGGGATGCTCGCAACGGCGTGCGCAGGCCGGCGCAGACCACAATCAGGTCCAGGTCCTGCACATGGCGCGGCTCCAGCACCGAGTCGGGGCAGATCACCAGACCCAGGTCGCTGGTGACCGACCCGCCATCCAGGCTGAAGGTGCGGGTGGCAAACACTCCGGCACGAATCAGGTTGGCGGTTACCAGGGTATCGAGGGCCTGAGTAAAGGCCGGCAAGGAAAAATGCTCGAGCAGCACAAAGCCGACCCGGGCCTGGCGTGGCGCGTCACCCTTCTCGCCCACATACCGCAGGTTCTGTCCTTGCATGCCGCCACTGAACTGTCTTCTCTGGACCATGCACGGCCTCACATGACTGATGTGCAAACGGCAAACCGGGTCGCCGGGGGAACATCCGGTCACCCGAATGTTCATGTCGCAGCGTCGGGCCATAGTTGAATAATTGTTGTGTTCCAACAAGTTAGCCGAAGCACATGGATCGGGTCTTTGTCGCATACCGATAGACACCGGTCGGTTTCAGCGTAGAGCAGCGCCACAATACTCCTGGCAACAACCCTCTCAAGTGATGTTATATTGTAACCATCACTATTAGGATCCCCTCCCATGTCGTCCCGCAAAATCGCATCCCTGGCCGGTTTTACCCTGAGTATCCTGGGCTCGCCGCTCTACGCTGCCGATCCGGCCGCTCCTATTGAACTCGATACCGTGACCGTCACTGCCGATCAAGACTTCGAGACGTCCAACGGTCCGGTGCGCGGTTATCGGGCGACCCGCTCGGCCACCGCGACCAAGACCGACACGGCGATCAAGGACATCCCGCAGTCGATCAGTGTGGTCCCCGCTGCAGTGCTCAAAGACCTGGGCACCAGCCAGGTAGAGCGCGCGCTCGATTACGCCGGCGGGGTCTCGAAGCAGAACAATTTCGGTGGCCTGACGCTGTACGAATACAGTATCCGCGGCTTTACCACCTCGGAGTTCTACAAGGACGGTTTCAGTGCCAACCGCGGCTACCCGGCCACCCCGGATGCGGCCAACGTCGAGCGCATCGAGGTGCTCAAGGGCCCGGCCGCCAGCCTGTATGGTCGCGGTGATCCGGGCGGCACGGTCAATATCGTCACCAAGCAGCCGCAGCCTGAAGCCTTCACTACGCTGCAGACCAGCGCCGGCAGCTGGGATCGCTACCGCACCGCCCTGGACATCAACACCCCGCTGGATGCCGACGGCAAGGTGCTTTCGCGGGTCAACCTGGCGGTGGAAGACAATCACAGCTTTCGTGATCACGTCGAAAGCCACCGCGTGTTCGTGGCGCCATCGCTGCGCTGGGAAATGACCCCGGACACCACCTTGCTGGTGCAGACCGAATTTGTGCGCCACGATTCGATTTTCGACCGCGGCATCGTCGCGCCCAACAACCGTCTGGGCAGCGTCTCGCGCTCGACTTTTCTGGGCGAACCCGACGACAAGATCGACAACGACAACAACCTGATCCAGGCCGCCCTGGACCACCGGTTCAACGACACTTGGTCGCTGCGCCTGGCCAGTCATTACAAGCAGGGCGAGCTGTCCGGCTTTGCCAGCGAATCGCGCCCGCTCAATGCCGATGGCCGCACTGTCAACCGCCGCTACCGCGAGCGCGACACCAACTGGCACGACAGCATCACCCAGCTGGAACTGCGCGGTTTCTTCGACACCGCAGGCCTGCAGCATGAAGTGCTGATCGGCACCGAATACGAGAACTACCGCAAGAACGAACGGGTCACGACCCTTGCCGGCAGCGCCTATGCCATCGATATCTATAACCCGGTGTACGGCCAGGCCAAGCCGGCCGGTGCCCGCTCGGGCACCGACTTTTTCGAGCACGTCGAGAGCCGGGCGCTGAACCTGCAGGACCAGATCATCTTCACCGACAAGCTGCGCGGCATGATCGGCGCACGCTACGAGCACTTCGACCAGCAGATCGATAACTACGCCGGCAACAGTCGCCAGACCCAGCGCCATGACGCCTTCACCCAGCGCGCCGGCCTGCTGTACCAACTCACCGATCAGGTGGGCCTGTTCGCCAACGCCTCGACGTCGTTCAAGCCCAACAACGGCCTGGATGCAGCCGGCAAGGGCTTCGACCCTGAAGAAGGCATCGGCTATGAAGCCGGCATCAAGGCCGAGCTGTTCGATGAACGCCTGAGCGCCACATTGGCGGCCTTCCATATCGAGAAGGAAAACGTCCTGGCCCTGGACCCGGGCACCGACACCAGCCGTGCCATCGGCGAAGCCCGCAGCAAAGGCCTGGATCTGCAGGTGACCGGCCAACTGAGCGACGCCTTTCGGGTGATCGGTGCCCTGGCGTATATCGACGCCGAAGTCACCAAGGGCGACCGCGCCATTCCCACTGGCAGCCGCATCCTGGGGGTGGCCAAGCGCAGTGGCAGCGTGCTGGGCGTGTATGAATTCCAGGAGGGCCTGCTGCGCGGCTCCGATGTCGGCGCTGCCTTCACCTACGTTGGCGACCGCTCCGGTGAGGCGGGTACCGGCTTTGAATTGCCGGCGTACCACACTGTCGACCTGCTGGCCCATTACAAGGCCACCGACAACGTCACGGTGGGCCTTAATCTAAATAATATTCTTGATGAGAAGTATTACGATCGATCCTACAGCAATTACTGGATTGCACCTGGCGAACCTCGTAACGTCACCGTCAGCCTCACCCTGAACCTATGAAACACAACAATAAAGGATCCAACATGCGCATTACCCCTACTCTGCTGACCCTCAGCGTCATCGGCGCGGCCCTGCTGGCCGGCCAGGCCAGCGCCCACGGTCTATGGACCGAGCAACGTCGTGGCAACATCGAGGTGGTCTACGGCCACGGCCCCGAAGACAACGCCTTCAAGGCGCAGAAAGTCAGCGGCGCCTGGGGCTATGACGCGGCCGGCAAGTCGATACCGGTCACCGTCGAGCGCCTGGACGACCATGCGCGACTCAAGCCGATCAAGCCAGTGGCGGTGATGGCCGTGGCCCTGGACAACGGCATGTGGACACGCAACACGGACAAGAAGTGGATCAACCAAGGCCGCAGCAAGGTGCCGGGCGGCACCGAGTCGATCCACACCTTCAAGTACAGCCTGGCGATCTATGAGCACGAAGCCAAACTGCCGCCGCTGGACAAACTGAAGATGGTCATCGTGCCGCAGGTCGACCCACTCGAAGTCGGGCCGGGCAAGCCGCTGCCGGTGCAAGTGCTGATCGACGGCAAGCCGGCCGCCGGCATCAAGCTGTTCGGCGACTACCGCAGCGAACCGGACAAGGTCAGCGCCGAAACCGACGCCGAAGGTCGCGCCACGGTGGTGGTGCGCAACGAAGGCCTGAACATCATCGCCGCTGAAGTCACCCTGCCGGTCAAGGACAACGCCGACATCGAAGCACGCGGCCTGTTCACCTCACTGACCTTCGTGGGTGCCGAACACCACGACTGACCTGGTGCCCGGTAGGAGCGCGCTTGCCCGCGACCGAGTGCGCAGCGCTCGCAAAATCTCGGAAACGCTGAAAATTTACGACTGCTAACGCAGCCGGTCGCGGGCAAGCGCGCTCCTACCTACCCTGTATAAAACTGTTACAACCCCGGCAAAAGAAAGGTTGTGCCATCATCCGCACATCAGGATAAATGAGAGGCATTATCAGTAGCGTCCGTAAGCCGGATCACAAGCGCTCTGAACCGCCCTTCTCCTCTGATCTACAAGGATCGACCATGCGCATCAACCCCTCCTTCATGGCCCTGAGCCTGCTCGCCACCACCTTGTTCGCCAGCCAGGCCAGTGCCCATGGCCTGTGGACCGAGCAGCGTCGCGGCCATATCGAAGTGGTGTTCGGCGAAGGAGCCGAAGACACCGCCTACCAGCCGGAAAAGGTCACCGGCGGCTGGGCCTGGGACCAGGCCGGCAAGCCGGTCGAGGTCAGCATCGAGCGCCTGGCCGACCATGCCCGCCTCAAGCCTGCCAGCCCGGCGGCGGCCGTGGCGGCCGAACTGGACCTGGGCATCTGGACCCGCAACCCGGAAAACAAGTGGCTCAACGAACCGCGCAGCAAGGTCACCGGTGGCGGCGAGTCGATCCAGACCCGCAAGTACAGCCTGGCCATCTATGAACATGGGGTAAAACTGCCGGCGCTGGATCACCTGAAGCTGGTCATCGTGCCGCAGGCCGACCCGCTGGAAGTCGGCGTCGGCAAGGCCCTGCCTGTGCAAGTGCTGCTCGACGGCAAGCCGGCCGCCGGCATCAAGCTGATGGGCGATTACCGCAGCGCACCGGAAGACGTCAGTGCCGAGACCGACGCCGACGGCCGCGCCACCGTGATGGTGCGCAACGAGGGCCTGAACGTGATCGCCGCGCAGACCAGCGTGCCGGTCAAGGGCAACGCCGACTACACCAAACGCGGCCTGTTCACCTCGCTGAGCTTCGTGGGCGCCGAACATCACGATTGACGACCAGCGAATGTTCTATCGGGCCTTGAGAAAGCGTCGCTCATGGTCCGGTGTCGGCAACAGGCACTGGTCGTAGCGACCGAAGATCCGGTAGCGATTGAACGCCACGCGGTCGTAGCACCAGTCCCGCACGGCCCGTGGAAAGACCCGCAGCAGGCCCAGCAAAGGCCAGGCCGCGGGAAGCTGGCGGACCACTTCGAGAAACGCGTCCGAGCGCACCCAGTAGTGCCGGTCGCGAATCACCGCCATCGTATCGAAGCGGTCCATCGGCAAGCCGGCCCAGGCCAGCAAAGCCTGGCCTTCAGCCGATTGCACGGTCGCCAGGCGGATGCGCCGATGGCGGTCATGACGAATCAGGAATTTCGCCCAGCCGTTGCACAACTTGCACACACCGTCGAACAACACCACGGTTTCACCGGGCGACAGCAACGGTGCGGGTTCGGGTCGCAGCAGTGAGTCGGGCATGGTTGCACCTCCTGAAAAGGGCCGTAAAAAAGTTTTGCGCGCCTTACTCTACATAGCGTAGCCACAGGTGGCGGCAACCGATAATGGCCCCGGCGAACGCCGCCAGGCGCGCCGGGCGCTGGGCTTGATCGGTGTTGTACAGCGCACACAGGTCTTCGGCCAGCGCCTGGGCCACGGCCGGACTGGCTGGCTCTGCACGCACAAAGCCAAGGTAGGATGCCCCCACCCCCAACAGCGCATACCCGTGCTGAAGAAAAAACCGCTGCGCCACCGCATGGTTATGCGCAGGCCCAAGATCCGGTTCGAAATAACCGTTGGGAAAAGCCGCCAGCGCCTGGCTGGCGTGCTCGACTGGCACCACCAGGGCTAACAGCGGTTGGTCCAGCAGGGACAAGGGCTGCGCCTGGTAGTCGATCCATTCCTGCAAGGACTCGTCACTGAGGGTCAGGCCGAACGCGCAGGCATCAGCAAACGATACGTCGGCTACCAAGGCCATGAAGTTGCGCAGGCAGATGGGGAATTCAGCCTTGGTGGTCAGGTAGCCGATGTGCTCACCCTTTTCGAAGCACTCGGCCGGCAGCCCCACCAGGTCTTGTGGCTTCACCTCGTCCAGGTACAGGTTATTGCGCACATGACCCGAGGTGTAGCGCGCCTGGCCGGGGTCATCGAGCGACAACAAAATATGATGCCCGGGGTGCTCGGCGCCCAGCTTGCGCCAGGCGTCGAGCAGTTCGTCGAAGCGTTCGATCGCGCTCAGGCGGTACTCGTCGCAAATGCCCTCGGCGGGGTTGCCTGGAGTGTTGTTACCGCAGAATCGAATGTCCATTGATTGTCTTGCTCCACTTCCTGAGGACTGGACAGATGCGCCCGACTGAAAACACACCCCCTGTAGGAGCGCGCTTGCCCGCGACCGAGTGCGTTAGCAGTCGTAAAATTTCAGCGTTTCACAAATTTTTCGGTCATTCGCTGCAGATTTTCGGCGATTTGGAGATTTTGCGAGCGCTACGCACTCGGTCGCGGGCAAGCGCGCTCCTACAGGCGTCCTGTGTTTGCAGGGGGCTGCGTGCCCTGCGGCGGGCGGATCCGGAACCAGATCGCGTACATGGCCGGCAGGAACACCAGGGTCAATACCGTACCGGCCAGCGTGCCGCCGATCAAGGTGTAGGCCAGTGTGCCCCAGAAGACCGAGTGCGTCAGCGGGATAAAGGCCAGGATCGCCGCCAGCGCCGTGAGGATCACCGGGCGGGCCCGCTGCACCGTGGCCTCGACCACCGCATCGAAAGGCGCCAGCCCGGCCTGTTCGTTCTGGTGAATCTGGCCGATCAGGATCAGCGTGTTGCGCATCAAGATGCCCGACAGCGCAATCAGCCCCACCAGCGCATTGATGCCGAACGGCTGCTGGAACAGCAACAGGGTCGGCACCACGCCGATCAGCCCCAGCGGGCTGGTCAGGAACACCATGATCATGGCCGACATCGAGCGCACCTGCAGGATCAGGATGATCAGGGTCAGCGCCAGCATGATCGGGAACAGCGGCAGCATCGCCGCCATCGCCTTGCCCGACTCCTCGATGGCACCGGCCTCGATAATGCGATAACCGGCTGGCAGGTGGTCGATGATCGGCTGCAACTGGCCGGTGATGGCCTTGGACACATCCGGCGGCTGCAGGTGTTCGGCAATGTCACCACGCACCGTGATGGTCGGCACCCGGTCACGTCGGCGCATGATGGGCTCTTCCATGCGCACCTGCACCTCACCGATCTGCGCCAGTGCAATGCGCTGGCCATTGCTGCCGGCCAGGGTGAAATCCATGATCCTGGCCGGGTCGAAACGTCCCTCGCCTGTGGAGCGGGCCATCACCTGCACAGTGCGGATGTCTTCGCGCACGGCAGTGATCGGCACGCCGTTGAGCAAGAACTGCAACTGCTGCGCGACGCTGCTGGAGCTGAGCCCCACCGCCTGCAAGCGGTCCTGCTGCAGGGTGAAATGCAGGGTCGGCACACGGCTGCCCCAGTCGCTGTTGACTGTGCGCATCATCGGGCTGGCGTCCATGACCTTTTGCACCGAGGCGGCGATTTCACGCAGCCGGTCCGGGTCCGGGCCGCTGACCCGGTACGCCACCGGGAACGGCGAATACGGACCGAACACCAGTTGGGTCACCCGCACCTGCGCCTGGCCGGCCAGGCCATCGGCAATGGCCTGGCGCAAGCGGTGCTTCAAGGCTTCACGTTCCTGCTGGTCGCCGGTGCGTACCACGATTTTGGCGAACGAGGGGTCCGGCAACTCCGGGCCCATCGCCATGTAGAAGCGCGGGGCACCCTGGCCGATGTAGGCCGTGACGATTTGCGCTTCCGGCTGCGTGGCCAGCCAGGCTTCGACAGCGCTTGAGGCCGTGCTGGTCTGCTCGATCGAGGTGCCGTAGGGCATTTGCACCTCGACCAGCACTTCGGGGCGGTCGGAGATGGGAAAGAATTGCTTCTTGACCACGCCAATGCCCAGCACGGCGGCCACGAACAGCGCCACGACAACGCCGGCCACCCAGCCCTTGAGGGCAATCACGCGCCCCAGTACCTGGCGCAAGCGATTGAAGCGCGGGGTGTCATACAGGGCCTGATGGCCGCCTTCGACCGGCTTGAGGTCCGGCAGCATGCGCACGCCCAGGTACGGCGTGAACAGCACCGCCACCAGCCACGAGGCGATCAGCGCAATGCCCACGATCCAGAACATGTTGCTGGTGTACTCACCGGCCGAGGAACGCGCAAAACCGTTGGGCATGAAGCCCACCGCCGTGACCAGCGTGCCCGACAGCATCGGCGCGGCCGTGTGGCTCCAGGCATAGGCCGAGGCCTTGATGCGGCTGTAGCCCTCCTCCATCTTCACCACCATCATCTCGATGGCAATGATCGCGTCATCGACCAACAGGCCCAACGCCAGGATCAGCGAGCCCAGCGTGATGCGGTCGAAATTCTTGCCGGTGGCGGCCATCACCACAAAGACCAGCGCCAGGGTCAGGGGCACGGCAGCGGCGACCACGACCCCGACGCGCCAGCCCATGCTGATGAAGCACACCAGCATCACCACCAGCAGCGCGACAAAGAACTTGACCATGAACTCGCCGACCGCCGAATCGATGTTGACCGCCTGGTCGGTGACCTTGCTCAGGCTCAGGCCCAGCGGCAGCGCTGCGTTGATCGTGCCCACTTCATGGTCCAGCGCCTGGCCCAGGTCCAGGCCGTTCCAGCCGTCGCGCATGACGATGCCCAGCAGCAGCGCCGGCTCGCCGCCGTTGCGGATCATGAACGTTGCCGGGTCTTCATAGCCGCGCTTGACGCTGGCGACATCCGAGAGCTTCAAAGTGCGGCCCTGGGCCACGATGGGCGTGTCGCCGATCTTCTGCAACTGGTCGAACGCCCCGTCCAGGCGAATGAACACCTGCGGGCCACGGGTTTCCACGGAGCCGGCAGCCGTCAGGGCATTCTGGTCATTGAGCGCGGCAAACACTTCTTGCGGGCCGATGCCCAGCGTGGCCAGGCGTTCGTGGGAAAACTCGATGTAGATGCGCTCGGGCTGCTCGCCGACAATGTTGACCTTCTTGACCCCCGGCACGTGCAGCAATTGCTGGCGCAGCCGCTCGGCATCGCGCACCAGCAGGCGCTGGGCCTCGCCCTTGGCCTTGAGCGCGAACAGCGCGAAGGTCACGTCGGCGTACTCATCGTTGACCATCGGTCCGATCACGCCTTGCGGCAGGTTGGCCGCTTCGTCACTGATTTTCTTGCGCGCCTGGTAGAACTCTTCAGGCACCTGGGCCGGTGGCGTGCTGTCGAGCAGGGTCAGGGTGGTGAACGCCAGCCCCGGGCGGGTGTAGGTCTCGGCCCGTTCATACCAGCGCAGCTCCTGCAGGCGCTTTTCCAGTTTTTCGGCCACCTGGTCCTGCATTTCCTGGGCAGTCGCACCCGGCCAGGCGGTGATGACCGTCATGACCTTGACCGTGAAGGACGGGTCCTCGGCGCGCCCCAGCTTGAAGAACGCCAGCAGCCCGGCCAGGGAGATCAGGAGAATAAAAAACAGTGTGATCGAACGCTCGCGCACCGCCAGCGCCGACAGATTGAACCGTCCCTCGCTCATGGCTGCGCTCCGGCCACGGTCGTGGCTTGAGCCGGCGCCGCCATCCGCACCGGCTGGCCCTCGCGCAGCAAGTGCGCACCCAGCGCAACGATGCGCTCGCCCGGCTTGAGTGCACCGGTCACCCGCGCGCCTTCATCATCCAGGTGCACGACCGTGACCGGTTGCCAGCGCACGGTGGCCGGCTCGCCTTGAATGACCCATACCCCTGGCCCCTGGCCGGCGTCGTGCAGCGCACCGATGGGAACTTGCGACCCCGGCTGCGCGGTGGCCGCCGGGATCTTCACGGTGATGGTGGTGCCCAGCGGCGCATCGGCCAGCTCACCGTCAAGCACATAGCGCGCTTCGAAGGTCCGGGTCTGGGGTTCGGCAACGTCCGACAGCTGCCGCAGCCGGGTCTGCACGCTCACCCCCGGCCTGCCGAACAACACGGCCTGGGCACTGGAGCCGAGCGCCGGGCGCAGGGTTTCCGGTAGCTGGATCACCGCTTCACGGGGACCGGCATGGGCCACGCGCACCACCACCTGCCCGGCACTGACCACCTGACCCGGCTCGACCGGCGTGTCCATGACCACGCCGTCGGCATCGGCCAGCAACTGGGCATAGCCGGTGGCATTGAAGGCCACCTGGGCCTGGGCCTGGGCCGCGCTGAGGTCGGCCTTGGCGGCATCGGCGGCGGCGCGGGCCTGATCGTAGGTGGACGCCGACACCGCACCGCTGCTACGCAGGGTGCGGTAGCGAAGTTCATCGTCTGTGGTTTGCCGCGCCCGCGCCTGCGCCGCCGTGACCGCCTGGCGTTGTGCCTGGGCGGCCAGTTGCAGGTCCGCAGGGTCGATGCGCATCAGCACCTGGCCGCGCTGCACGCGCTGTCCGGTGTCGACCCGTCGTTCCAGCACTTTGCCCGCGACCCGAAAGCCCAGGTCGCTCTGCACCCGCGCGGCAACGATGCCAGTGAAGGCACGCGGCACCGAGGTCGCCGGCTCGACCTGCACGACCCGCACCAACGGCGCCTCAGTGCGGGCATCGGAGGGGGTCTTGTCGTTGCAGGCAGCCAGTACGAACGGCAAGGCGCCGATGAAAAACCGTGAAATCCAGCGACGCCGGGCCATGAGCGGTCCTGTCCAGAGTGAGTGAGGCGCTCACTTTGGGTCTAGTGACCAATTTAGTCAATAGTCACAAGCAGGGATTTTCAAGGTGACAGGCTGCGCAGTACCAGGCTCGACAACTGCGTCGGGGCCTGCTCGATGTAGTCGAAGCCGTGTTGCAGCAGCAAGGGGTTGAGGTAAGGCCTGATGACCAGGTAGATGGCCATGACCAATTCATCCAGCGGCGTCTTGCGCTCGAAATCACCGCTTTCGCGGCCCGCAAGCAGGATGTCCTTGAGCAGGTCACGAATCCGCGCCTCGTAGGCCATCGCGGCCGGCCAGCGCTCGGTGGCTGCCGAGGTGGCGATTTCGTACAGCTTGCGCTCCTGGGAGAACAGCTTGAGGCTGGCCTGCACCACCGACACGAACAGGCGCCGCAGCTTTTCCGGCGGCGCCTGGGCCTGATCGACGGCGGCCCTCACTTCGGCCTCGATCTCGCTCAGGCACCGGCCGCAGATCATCTCGCCGATGGCCTGCTTGGACTCGAAGAACTTGTAGATATAGGCCTTGGAAAAATCGATGGACCGGGCCAATTCCGACACGGTGGTCTTTTCATAGCCATAAAGGCTGAAGTGCTCGGTGGCGGCGGCAAGGATCTGATCGCGAACGTCATGATCGGCCGGGCCGCGTGCGGGAACTAAGGGGGGGACTGTCTGGCTCATGGTGTGCAGCTTACCGGCAATCGTGAAGGGACAACAGGTGACCTTTATGGTTTTTGGTCACGAATTTTCAGGAACGTGCCTGGTCCTGTGCACAGGGCACGTTGCCGGCAGAGTATCAGGCTTGCCGGGCCAATGTTCAGAGCATGCCGCCAGCATTGGGGAGATCGCGCGGCGTGAATCAGTCGTCCATCCGGGTCATCACTTCACTGACCCGCTCGCCATCGACGAAAAACGTGTAGCGCAATCGGTCATCAGGGGTGGGTTGCAGGACGATTGCGTTATGCGACTTGTGGAACGGGTGGCGAAACAATCGGGGGTTGTCGGAATAGGCAAAGCTCTGGAAATGCAGCTCATCGCCGACCCAGTTCACGTCGTTGAACAGGTGATGCCAGTTTTCATCACCCGTGTTGACAAGGTGATGGCCACCGGTGGGGTCCCGCACGATTTCCAGCAACATCTGGTTCTCGGCTCCGGCCCATTTGCCGACGTAGCGGTCCATGCCAGGGTGAGCCGGTATCCCGGGCGCCGGCACAAAGTCATCAGCCAGATACGGCGTGCGCCTGGCCCGTTCGATGGCATGGCCCGGTTCATCTGCACACAGCGCAGCGATTGTGTCGACGTGGCGATAGTCGAACGTCAAACGGCGAGCACCCACTTCGCGCGCCAGTTGCAGGCGTTGTGCCGTGAGGGCCAGGACCTTGAAATCGAAGGTATCCAGGGGTGACGAGACATGAATCGTCTGCCCATCGGCGGACAATCGGTAAGCGAAAGTCTGCACCGGTTGCATGCGCGGGTGCCTGCAATTGAAAGGGTGCAGCAACAAGCTGCCATCGGCGCGGTACTCGGCCACGGCGGCAGTGCCATCCTGCAGCGGCTGCATCGCCCAGAGGCCATGCAGCCGCGCCGGGTCGTCGGCAGCATTCGGAGCATTCAAGTTGCCAGGCGCATGGGCACAGCCCGCCAGGACCATGGCACTCAGAACAACGCACATGAACGGGTTTGGCACGATGCTCCTCCATGGCTGCATTGATCAAACGCGTGCATGCAGACCCGGCTTGGGCTGCACACGAATGAACACAGCCTAGTACGAAAATCATCAAGAGGGTCGAGGGTGCCGCCTATGGTGCCATCATGCCCCCGTGACCGTGGCAACGGCCTGGCTTCAATCAATATTGCGAAATATGTCGAGCCTTGCATCACGCTGAACTAACGCTTCGTCGCTACGATCCATTTGCATGCGCGGGCAGCTTCTGCCCTGGACCGTCAACGATAAGGAGCGCCGCCGTGACCGTAACCGATCATCCCCCCTACCGAAGTGTTCCCGGGCCGCTGCATGGCATCTTGCTGGGCGGCACCGTTGCGTTGTTTCTGGGCGCCCTGCTCAACGACATCGCCTACTACAACACCCAGCAGATTCAGTGGAGCAATTTCGCCTCCTGGCTGATTGCCGGCGGGCTGCTGTTCGCCGGACTGACCGGGCTGTTCGCCATCGCCAACCTGCTGCGCGCCGAGCACAAGGGTGGCCGTGCGCTGGCGTACCTGCTGGTGCTGCTGGCCACCTGGCTGCTGGGGCTGCTCAACGCCTTCGAACATGCCAAGGACGCCTGGGCAATCATGCCGCTGGGCCTGATCCTGTCGGTGATCGTTACCTTGCTGGCCGTGATCGCGGCCTGGACGGGCTTTACCAATCTGCGTTCCGGAGGTGCACGATGAGACACGCCAGCACACTGTCGGTCCTGAGCATGGCGTTGTTGTTGAGTGCCTGTGGCGGTGAAGCCGACAGCACCCAGGCCCGTGGCCCGGACCCGAAACTGCCCGACCCGCAACGCAGCCTGCTGCCGAGCATGAAGATTGCCGAACCCACCGCCTGGGGCGACCAGAAGCCCACGGTGCCCGAGGGCTACAGCGTCACGGCGATTGCCACTGACCTGAAGATCCCGCGCCAGACCCTGGTGCTGCCCAACGGCGACATCCTGGTGTCCGAAGGCCGTGGCGGCAATGCGGCCAAGCTCAAACCCAAGGACGTGATCGCCGGCTACATCAAGGCCCAGGGCAATACCCAGGTCAAGGGCGGCAACCGCCTGACCCTGCTGCGAGATGCCGACGGCGATGGCGTCTACGAAATGAAAACGGTGTTTGCCGACAACCTCAACGCGCCTTACGGCCTGGCCTTTGCCGACGGCAAGGTCTACGTGGCCAACCAGGATGCGCTGGTGCGCTTCGATTACCAGACCGGCCAGACCCAGGCCAGCGGCGTGCCGGTCAAGGTGGCCGACCTGCCTTCGGCGATCAATCACCACTGGACCAAGGCCCTGACCGTCAGCCCTGATGGCCGTTATCTGTACGTGGGCATCGGCTCCAACAGCAACGTGACCGAGCGCGGCATGGAAGTGGAAATCGACCGCGCCATGGTCTGGCAGATCGACGCCCAGACCGGTGCGCACAAGCCTTACGCAACCGGCCTGCGCAACCCGACGGCGCTGGCCATCCAGCCCGGCACCGGCCAGTTGTGGACGGTCGTCAACGAGCGCGATGAACTGGGCCCGGACCTGGTACCCGATTACCTGACCTCGGTGCGCGAAGGCGGCTTCTACGGCTGGCCCTGGAGCTACTGGGGCCAGAACGTCGACAGCCGCGCCCAACCGCAGAACCCGGACAAAGTGGCCGCTGCCATCAAGCCTGACTACAGCCTGGGTTCGCACGTCGCCGCACTGGGCGTGGCCTTTTCCATCCCGGCCATGGGTGAAAAGTTTGCCCAGGGTGTGTTCGTGGGTGAGCACGGCAGTTGGAACCGCGACAACCCGGTGGGCTACAAGGTGATCTTCGTGCCGTTCGACAACGGTCGCCCGGCCGGCGAGCCCGTGGACTTCGCCACCGGTTTTCGCGGCACTGATGGCAAGACCCGCGGCCGGCCGGTGGGCGTAACCGTCGACCCGCGCGGCGCGGTGATCATTGCCGACGACCTGGCCAACACCGTATGGCGGGTAACGCGTAATCGTTAAGCCAGCCTCGACCGGGGCCGGGCAATCAGTCTGATTCGATTGCCCGGCTGCCCGGCCAGCCTCAGCCTTCGGCCACCACGCACGTGATCTCTACCTGCTCCGGGCCATGCGCCTGGCCGGCAGCCAGATCACCGATCAGGCCTTTTTTGCTCGCCGTCTTCACCTGCTGCTCGACCTTTTTCAGACTCTGTTTCTCGATGACGGCTGTGTAGCTGGCACCCAGCTCCTCATTCGGGTCGATGAATACCTCGACCCGCGTTACGGGCAGACCAAGCACGTTGAATGCCGTGGGCGGCGTCAGGGTCCAGGCGCCGGGTGAGTCGGTCGGCACATCCTTGAACATCTCGGCGGTCAGTGGTTTGCGGCACTCCACGGCGGCCTTCACGGCCGGCTCCAGAGCGCTCCATTGCTGCGCATCGAGGGCCAGTGCCTGGCTCGTGGCAAGCACCGGCACGGCGGCCAACAGCAGTTTTTTCAGCATGAGCATGATTCCTTATCGACAAACCGGGAAGACGGTAACGAGGGCTGCCCGAACGCATAGCACTTGCGCCGGCAGAGGGTGTGGCGAAGAATTTGTAAGCGGATAGGGGTATTGGTTCAGGGAACGCCTTCAGGATGCGAAGGCGCTCACAGTTCCATCAAAACATAATGCGGGACTGGCCCATGGTAGGAGCGCGCCTTCCCGCGAACGAGTGCGTAG
>NZ_UUIS01000037.1 GCF_900589395.1 Pseudomonas viridiflava | reverse complement strand
TCCATCAAAACATAATGCGGGACTGGCCCATGGTAGGAGCGCGCTTGCCCGCGACCGAGTGCGTAGCGCTCGCAAGATCTCGGAAACGCTGAGAATTCACAGCGAATGACCGCAAGATCTTGGAAACGCTGAAAATTCACAGCGAATGACCGCAAGATCTTGGAAACGCTGAGAATTTACGACTGCTAACGCAGCCGGTCGCGGGCAAGCGCGCTCCTACAAGCCAAAGCGTGATCAGCGGCTACTGCCCGGCGAAGTGTGGCGAAGAAGTTGTGAGCGGATAGGGGTATTGGTTCATGCC
>NZ_UUIS01000001.1 GCF_900589395.1 Pseudomonas viridiflava | reverse complement strand
GCGTCTTTTCGATCCAGCTTTTCAACTGAGCCAGTATCGGCAGGCTATGTTCGTGACGGCCGATTTTACGATCAGCGTCGCTACTGGCCTTCAAGTCGCGTTCGATCCCATACAGCTTGTTGATCAGGTTCAGCGCGATATCGGCACGCCCCGTTTTACCTTTGGGCTGCACTTTCTGTGCTTCAACAAACTTGCGTCGAGCATGCGCCCAGCAGCCTAGACGCTCGACTCCGGTTTGGGCGCCCAAGGCGTTGTAACCGGCGTAATCATCGGTCATTACGTAACCGCGATAACCATCGAGCAGGCGCATTGGCACCTCCTGCGCCCGGCTGGTGGAGTAGTCAAAAAGGATGACCGGCCTATCCGGTGGGCCGCCGGTTTGCACCCACATCCAGGACTGGCTGCTCGGTTCTCGATCTGGTTCTTTCAGCACTTGCACGCGCGTTTCGTCGCAGTGGATGACGCGGCTTTCCAGTAGCCGGTCGCGCATCAAATTCAGCAGCGGCTGGAAGTGTTCGCCGCACTGGATAACCCAGCGCGCCAAGGTCTGGCGTGGGATATCGATACCGTGGCGACCCAACACTTTTTCAAATCGATGAAGCGGTAAACCGTCAACGTATTTGGTAATCAGCAACATCGCCAGAACGCTGGGGCTGGCCATGCTCTTTTCAATCAGTTGAGCTGGCTTGTCTGCTGTGACCGGTGCCGTTTCGCAGTCGCGGCAGCCATAGACTTTACGAACATGCTTGATGACCCGGATCTGCATCGGCACGATTTCAAGCTGCTCGCTGACTTCCTCGCCAATGGCGTGTTTACGGCAGCCGCAGACGCAAGTCAGTTCATGCTCGGGAAGTTCGTGGATGACTTCGATGCGCGGCAGGTCGGCAGGCAGTGGCTTGCGCTTGCCACGGCGCGAAGTCGGCGCCACCGCTTCTTCATCGGCGTCGCCCGCCAACGGCATGGGTTCGCTTTCAGGCTCGTTGAACAAGGCCAGTTGCGGCGTATTGGGTCCAACGGTTTACTCGGACTTGCGCCCGAACAGACGGTCGCGCAACATTTTGATCTGTTCTTTCAGGTCGACGATGTGGGTCTGATAAGCCTGGGCCGATTCGACAGCGGACTCAGTCCCTACTTAGCCCCCACTTGGTCCCGAAAGAGACCCTTTTTCAATGACGCGCTGAATCACCACTCTGAACTGGTTGCTCTGCCGGTCCTCATTACAGCGTGATCATTGGCCAGGCGTTGATCGTGCGCGGAATGCCTGTGCCCAAGCCACGATAGGGCAGGATGTGCACCAACTGGGAGGTGAGCGTCGGGTTATGAGGGTTTGACAGGCCGAGTCGAGTTCTCTCGGTATCGAGCACGTCAGAATGGCGGTCATGCAGCACCGTGCTTGGAAATTCCACAACTTTGATATCGAATGCAGAGCAGATGCTGTGGCGCTTGGCCGGGGGAGGGTTAGCGAAGTCTTACAGACCACAGCAGCCCTCACACCACCCAGCCCACTCACCTCAACCCTTCTTCTTATTAAGACTCTTCAACCGCTGACCAGCCCGCTGCACCGCAGCCATCTTCTCCGGCCGGTTCATGCGCCGCCATTTCCGAATGTCTTCCTTGTTGCGCCCGCAGCTCACACACAGATCGCCGCTGAGTTGGCAGACTGACGTACAGGGGTTTTCGATGTCTTCGGCCATTGCTCAATGCCTCGGTGCCAGACGTTCGATGCCGCCCTGGCTTTGCTCATGTTCCTAAAATCGCAGGCACAAAAAAGACGCCCGGAGGCGTCTTCTTTTTGGGATTTGGTGGAGCCGGGGGGATTTGAACCCCCGTCCGCCAGTACTCCGCTGTCGGTCCTACATGCTTAGCCGTGTCTATTAAGTTAACCCTCAGCGACCCGACGGGCAGGGTGCTTTGGGCGAGTTGTGTAAGTTTTAGTCACATCGGCCACAACGTCCTAAGTGACGATCCTGTTCTATATGACAATCACTTCGGGTTTACAGGCATCCCCTAGTGATTGCTGGAGCCGAAGCTACCAGAAGAGCTAGTCGCACCGCTTACGCGGCGAGAGCGTAGCCCTCGTAGTTTTCGTCATTGGCAACTATAGAAAGTTGCAACAGTGGATTTACGACTTCTGTTACCAAGTCGGCATGCACCTAGAGTTTCATCACCGGCGTCGAATCCAAATCGGCCCCGTGACTGCTTTGCGGGCAGTCAGTGGGGCGCAGTCTACGCCTTTCAGGACGTGAAGTCGACCCACTGAAGCGGACTGCCGGCGATTATTTGGCGCCTTGGCTGCCCGAACCGATCTGCTTGAGGTCGGTAATGCTCTTGGTGGTCAGCTCGATGCATTTCTTTTCGTCACCGGCGGCTTTGGCGGCAGCGGCTTCGTCATGGGCGGCCTTGATGGCGGCCTTGTTGTCCATGCTCAGGTTGGTGTTGGTGGAGACCTGGGCGTCCTTGAGGGCTTGCAGGTTGGTGTCGCACAGGTTGTCTGCGGCGAAAACAGGGGAGGCCAGCAGGGCAGCGCTGAAGAACAGTCCGGTGAGAGCGGTACGTTTCATGTTGTTTCTCCATAAACCTGTGGACTCGGCGGGGTCCGTCGAAGGGACGGGATTCCGAGGTTAAAAAGCCATCTTTTACGATGGGCTTACAGGATTGACTGTGCCGCTTGGCAGGGGTTCTATTTATTTTCGGGGGTGAAATGAAATGTTGAAAATGGGGTGAATATGCACTGAAAGGGGGCGATCTGGGCGGTAGCGGTTGGGTAGGACGATAGGCATGTAGCGCTTGGAAGTCAGTCATCGCCAGCAGAGCTGCCTCCCACGGGCGGAGTGGGCGAGGCATGAGGTTCAGGCGGATATTGATTCTGTTGGGCGCTGCTTGCTGCGGGTGGTGTTCTGAGATCTGAACGGGTATGGGCGATGGGTATGTGGTATTTGGAGGTCAGTCATCGCCGGCAAGCCGCCTCCTACGGGGTGGTGGGTGGGGGATGAAGTTCGGGGTGTCAGTGATTTTTTGGGCTGGTGGGGGTGTCAGTGGTTTTGGTGGCGGGGGTTGGGTGAGGGGCATTTCTGCCCCTTTTTTCGGTTAGATGCGGCGGGGTTGGGTGACGCGGTCTACCAGGTAGACGAGGCTGTGGTAGTCGATGCCGGAGTGGTGGGACAGGCCGATTTCGCAGGTGCGGCTGGTGGAGATGCCTTCGCTGCAGTGTTGCACGGCGTCTTTGAGCGGGCGCAGGGCGTGGGCGTTGAGTTCGGGAGTGGTGAAGCCTTTGTCGCCGGCAAAGCCGCAGCAGTGGATGCCTTCGGGGATGACGACGTTGACGCTGCAGCGCCGGGCCAGTTCGATCAGGGCCTGGCTTTCGCCCAGGTGCTGGGTGCTGCAGGTGACGTGCACGGCCACCGGTTCTTGTTGCGGGGTGAAGGTCAGTTTGTCCAGCAGGTGGGTGCGGATGAAGCGCACCGGGTCGTAGAGGTCCAGGCGGGTGTCGGCCAGGTCCTGCGCCAGGCGCAGGGTGCAGGGGCTGGTGTCGCAGTAGATGGGGTCGAGGCCGCCGCGGCTGGCCTTGAGCAGGGCGTTGAGCAGTTCGGTGCGCTTGGCGTCGGCCTGTTCGGTGTAGCCCTTGGAGGCAAACGGCTGGCCGCAGCACAGGGTGTCGTGGTCGTCGGGGAACACCACTTGGTAGCCGGCTTTTTCCAGCAGGTGGCGGGTTTTGTCGAGCAGGGAGGATTGCTCGCGGTCGCCGATGGCCGGGCCCATGACCCGCGAGACGCAGGCGGCCAGGTAGACCACGCGGGGGCGGGCGTCGTGGCTCGGTGCGCTGAGGCGAATGGCTTGCTCGGGCTGGGGCATGGCCGGTGTCCATTGTGGCACGCGGCCGGCGGAGGCTTTACTCAGGCCGGCCGACCATTTGGCCAGGCGCGGCGCGCCCAGCAGCATGCGCGCGCCATTGGCGACGTGCAGGGTAAAGCGCGCGCCCTGCAGGGCGGTCTTGAAGTGGCTGGCCAGCCAGCCGGCGGCCTTGCCGTGGTGCGCCTGCTGGCTGCGCAGTTTTTTCACCAGTTCGCCGGTGTTGATGCCCACCGGGCAGCGTTGGGCGCACAGGCCGGTGGCGGCGCAGGTGTCGATGCCCTGGTAGTGGTAGTCGCGCTCCAGCGCCGTGGTGTCTTCGCCGTTGCGTTTGCGCGCCTGGATGTCACGCCAGATGACGATGCGCTGGCGCGGGCTCAGGGTCAGGCCCTTGGAGGGGCAGACCGGCTCGCAGAAGCCGCACTCGATGCACTTGTCGACGATCTCGTCGGCAGCCGGCAGGGGCTTGAGGTTTTTCAGGTGGATCTGCGGGTCGTCGCTCAGCACCACGTCGGGGTTGAGGATGCCGTTGGGGTCGAGCAAGCGCTTGAGCTGCCACATCAACTGGTAGGCGTCGGTGCCCCATTCCTTTTCGACGAAGGGCGCCATGTTGCGGCCGGTGCCGTGTTCGGCCTTGAGCGAGCCGCCGAATTCCACCGCCACCAGTTCCGCGACGTCGTCCATGAACGCCTGGTAGCGCGCCACTTCGGCCGGGCTGTTGAAGCCTTGGGTGAAGACGAAGTGCAGGTTGCCTTCCAGGGCGTGGCCGAACAGGATCGCTTCGTCGTAGCGGTGCTTGTCGAACAGCTCGATCAGGCGGCGCACGCCGATAGCCAGTTGTTCGACCGGAAAGGTCACGTCTTCGATGATCACCGTGGTGCCGGTCTGGCGCACCGCGCCGACGGCCGGAAAGGTGTCCTTGCGAATTGCCCAGAGGCGGGCGTTTTCCACCGGGTCTTCGCTGAAGTCGACCTGCTTTTCCACCGGGAACGGCGCCAGGGTGGTCATGATCTGCGCCAGTTGTTCGTGCAGCAGTGGCTGGCTGGCGGCGCGGGCTTCGATCAGCAGGGCGCAGGCGTTGTCCGACAGTGCGCGCACGAACGCCGGCATGCCGGGTTTGTCCTGCACCGAACGCAGGCTGCGGCGGTCGAGCAGTTCGACGGCGGCGACCGGTTTTTGCTTGAGCACGGTGACGGCGTTGCAGCAGGTCTCGACGTCGGGGAAGACGATCAGCGCCGAGGCCTTGTGCGGGTGGTCGTGTACGGTGTCGTAGGTCACCGCGCTGATAAAGCCCAGCGTGCCCTCGGAGCCGACCAGCAGGTGGCTGAGGATGTCCAGTGGCTCGTCGAAGTCGACCAGCGCGTTGAGCGACAGGCCGGTGGTGTTTTTCAGCCGGTATTTGTGGCGGATGCGGGCGGCCAGCGAGGGGTTGGCACGGGTCTCACGGCCCAGTTGGGCCAGGTGCGCCAGCAAGTCGGCATGGCGGGTGCGAAAAGCCGCGACGCTCACCGGGTCTTCGGTGTCCAGGCTGGTGCCGTCGGCCAGCACCAGGCGGATGCCGGCCAGGGTGTGGTAGGTGTTCTGGGCGGTGCCGCAGCACATGCCGCTGGCGTTGTTGGCAACGATGCCGCCGATCTTGCAAGCGTTGATCGAGGCCGGGTCCGGCCCGATCTTGCGCCCGAACGGTGCCAGCCAGGCGTTAGCCTGGGCGCCGATAACCCCTGGTTGCAGGCGGATCTGCGCGCCGTGCTGGCGAATTTCCCGGCCGTTCCAGTTATCGCCCAGCACCAGCAGCACCGAGTCGCTGATGGCCTGGCCCGACAGGCTGGTGCCGGCGGCGCGAAAGGTCACCGGCACGCGCGAGGCCTGGGCCAGTTTGAGCAGGGCGATGACCTCGGCTTCGGATTCGACGCGGATCACCAGTTTCGGAATCAGCCGGTAGAAGCTGGCGTCGGTGCCGAAGGCCAGGGTCGAGAGCGGGTCGTCGAAGCGCCGCGCAGGCGGGATGAGCAACTGCGCCTGGCGCAGGAAATCGGCGGGCAGGGTCATGCGTCCTCCAGAATCAGCACCACCAGGTCCTTGGGACCGTGGGCGCCATAGGCCAGCACTTGTTCGATGTCGGCGGTCTTGGACGGGCCGGACACCAGCAGGGCGTTGGTCGGCATGCCGCCGGTCCACTGTTGCTCGCGCTGCACCTGGTACAGGTTGTCATAAATCTGGCTGGCCTTGAGCAGGGCAACGTGCACCGGCGGCACCAGGCTCATCAGGCGCGGTTCTTCCCGGCTCGGCCAGAGGATCAGGCTGCCGGTGGCGGCGATGGCGCCCAGGGTCGAGGTGACGCTGGCGGCGGTGTCGTCGAACATTTCCTGTTTCCAGTGTTCGATGGGCCGGTCGTAGGCCTTGAGCGGCGCCAGGCCTGGGTGCTGCGCCCAGTGAGCGGTGATGCGTTGCCCGTGGGGCGTGGTCGGGGCGATCAGCAGGTTGTCCAGTTGCCGCTCGGCGACCAGTGCGGCCAGGCGTTGTGGCCAGTTCTGTTCGGTGCACAGGTGAATTTCGGTGTGCACCGCTTCCATCAGTTTGCGCAACCGGGCGATGCGCTGGTCGGCGGGGTAGGACCAGGGCTCGGTCACCAGCGCTTCATTGAAGGTGTCGGCAATCGATTGGGTGCCGGCCAGGCTGTGGCGCAGTTTGGCGAGGATGTTGTGCCGGGCGTTCATCAACGCTCTCCTGTGGGGCGCGGCTGCGGTTTGCCCTGCTGGTGGTCACGGGCCAGGTCGTGCAGCGAGCGGGCGGCGGGCCTGGGCGCGCTGTGGTTCTGGGTCCAGGGGCCGATGCTGCCCGGCGTCAGGCCGCGCAGGCGAGTGGCCATGAAGCCGAAGGCGCGGTACAGCGCAGGCGAGGTGTTGAGCCGGGCCCAGAGGTTCCAGATCAGGCGTTCCTTGCGTGAGTATTTCTGGCCTTGGTCGCGCATTACCGGGTTGGGGCTGTCGGGCGCCTTGACGTTTTCTTCGCGCAGGCGGCGCAGCAGGGCCGGGATCGGAATCTTCACCGGGCAGACTTCGCCGCACGCACCGCACAAGGAGGAGGCGCTGGGGTGATCAGGAACCTTGTTCAGGCCGGCCATGTGCGGGGTGATGATCTTGCCGATGGGGCCGGGATAGACCTCGCCGTAGGTGTGGCCGCCGACCCGGGTGTAGACCGGGCAGTGGTTCATGCACGCGCCGCAGCGGATGCAGTTGAGGGTCTGGCGCAGTTCGCTGTCGGCAAAGGCCTGGCTGCGGCCGTTGTCGAGCAGCACCAGGTGCACTTCTTGCGGGCCGTCCAGCTCGTGGGCCTGGCGCGGGCCGGAGATCATGTTGACGTAGGTGGTGATCGGAATGCCCAGCGACGAGCGGGTCAGCAGCGATAGCAGGGGCACGGTGTCGCGCAGGTTTTCGACGACTTTCTCGATGCCGGTCACGGCGATGTGCACCGGTGGCACGCTGGTGACCATGCGGCCATTGCCTTCGTTTTCGACCAGCAGCAGGGTGCCGGTCTCGGCCACGGCGAAGTTGACGCCGGAGACGCCGATGTCGGCCTCGAAGAATTTCTGCCGCAGCACGCGGCGGCCGATCTGGATCAACTGGTCGACGTCGGTGGTGTATTCGACGCCGAGCTTTTCATTAAACAGTTTGGCGACCTGGGCGGCGTTCTTGTGGATGGCCGGCATGATGATGTGCGAGGGCTTCTCGTGGTCCATCTGCACGATGTATTCGCCCATGTCGGCTTCCAGGCACTCAATGCCGCGCTCGCCAAGAAAATGGTTCATCTCCATTTCTTCGCTGACCATCGACTTGCCCTTGATCAGTTGCCGGGCTTCATGCGCCTCGACGATCGACAGCACGATGGCGTTGGCTTCTTCGACGGTCTCGGCCCAGTGCACGTTTACGCCGTTGCGGATCAGGTTGCGTTCCAGTTGCTCCAGCAGGTCGGGCAGTTTGGACAGGGCACGGGCGCGGATGGCGTTGCCCAGGTCGCGCAGGTCTTCGCGCTCGTCGGCATCGCTGAAGGCGGCGGCGCGCTTGGTCATCAGCGAGTCCATGGCGCGGCGGAAATTGCCGCGCAACTGGGCGTCGCCCAGGGCCTGGTGGGCGCGCTGGCGAAAGTCGGGTTCTTCTATCTGTACGGCAGGAATGCGCGTGTGGCTGTTCATGAGCGGCCTCCGGTGCGTTGCCATAGAAAGCTGGCCAGGTGCTGGCCGCGCAGGGACTCACGCTGTTTTTCCAGGGCGCCGTTGATGTTCATCAGGCAACCGCAGTCGGCGGTCAGTATCTGGTCGGCGCCGGAGGCTTTCAGCGACCGGGTCTTGTCGGCCACCATGGCGCCGGAGATGTCTGGCATGCGCACGCTGAAGGTGCCGCCGAAGCCGCAGCATTCGCTTTCGTGGTCGTGCTCGACCCGCTCGACGTTGTGCAACTGGCCGAGCAGTTCCCGGGCGTGCAGGTGGGTGTTCATTTCCCGACGCGCCGAGCACGAGGTGTGCAGGGCGATGCGGGTGGGCTGGCCGTGGTCGGTGAAGCGCACCTGGCACACGTGCAGCAAGAATTCGATCAGCTCATAGGTGCGCGCGGCCAGCGCCTGAACTTTGGCCAGCATCTCGGGTTCGTCCCTGAACAGGTCCGGGTAGTGCTCGCGGAACATGCCGGCGCAGGAACCTGACGGCAGGATCACCGGCGCGTCGCCGTCAAACAACTGCACCTGGGCACGGGCCACGCTGCGGGCCTGCTCGGTGTAGCCGCTGGTGTAGGCCGGCTGCCCGCAGCAGGTCTGTTCGGGCGGGTAGATCACCTCGATGCCTTCGCGCTCGAGCAGGTGAATGGCGTCCATGCCGGCTTCAGGAAAGAACAGGTCGACCACGCAGGTGCCGAACAGGTAAACCTGCCGCGGTTTGCTGGTCGGGTACTGCCGCGGCGCATGGCGCGGGGCCAGGCGGGTGGCATTGGCGGGGGCAGTAGAAGCTGCGTTGTAGAACAGGTCGCTCATCAGGTGCTTCTCCGGGTGGGCCCGGTTATCCGTGTGCGGCTGCGTTGTGGGCGACCGCACGCGGGATATCGATGGATGGCGCCGGCTTCAAGGGCCGGCGCCAGGGTTCGCACTGTCAATGCACCAACATGCCGGTGAACCAGTACGCCTGGGCGTAGGTGATGCAGCCGACCAGCGTGGCGAAGAACAGGCTGTGCTTGAGGGTGAAGCGGAACAGGTCCGACTCCTTGCCGACCAGGCCGGTGGCGGCGCAGGCCACGGCGATCGATTGCGGCGAGATCATCTTGCCGGTCACGCCGCCGCTGGAGTTGGCCGCGACCATCAGCACGTCGCTGACGCCGACCTGGTGCGCGGTGGTCGCCTGCAACGAGCCGAACAGCGCGTTGGCCGAGGTGTCGGAGCCGGTCAGGAACACGCCCAGCCAGCCCAGGAACGGCGAGAAGAACGGGAAGGCCGCGCCGGTGCCGGCCAGGACCAGCGCCAGGGTCGAGGACATGCCCGAGTAGTTCATGACAAAGGCGAAGGCCAGCACCATGCCGATCGACACGATGGCCCAGCGCAGCTCGATGACCGTCTTTTTAAAAGTGGTAATACCAATTTTTGCGCTGATGCGCAGCACGATCATCGAGACGATGGCCGAGAGCAGGATCGCAGTGCCCGAGGCGGCGATCAGGTCGAGCTTGTACACCGCCGGCATGGCCGTGGCCTTGGCGACGATGGGCGTGCCCTTGATCACCATCTGGTCCAGAAAAGGCACGGCGGTGTTGATGGTCCAGGCTTGCAGCGGGCCGCCGGCGGCGAACAGCGCCTTGAACGGTTTCAGGGTCCAGACGGTGACCATGGCGGTGAGGATCAGGAACGGCGACCAGGCCTTGAAGATCTGCCCTGCGCTGTAGGGCGATGGCGTGCGCGAGCCCAGCGGGCTGCTGCCACCGCCGCCACCCAGCATGGCTGCGCTACCACCGCTGATCACCACGTCGGTGGCGCGCTGCGGCTGCCAGACCTTGAGGAACAGGGTCAGGGAGATGATGCTCACCAGGGCCGAGGTGATGTCGGGCAGTTCCGGGCCGATGAAGTTGGAGGTCAGGTATTGGGTGATGGCAAAGCTGGCGCCGGCCACCAGGGCGGCAGGCCAGGTTTCCTTGACACCGCGCATGCCGTCCATGATGAACATCAGCCAGAACGGCACGAAGATCGACAGGAAGGGCAGCTGGCGGCCGGTCATGGCGCCGATCTTGAAGGCGTCGATGCCCGAGACCTGGCCGGCGACGATGATCGGGATGCCCAGCGCGCCGAAGGCCACAGGCGCGGTGTTGGCGATCAGGCACAGGCCGGCGGCGTACAGCGGGTTCAGGCCCAGGCCGACCAGCAGGGCGGCGGTGATGGCCACCGGGGCGCCGAAGCCGGCCGCGCCTTCGAGGAAGGCCCCGAAGCAGAAGCCGATCAGCAGCACTTGCAGGCGCTGGTCGTCGGTGATGGTCAGTACCGAGCTGCGGATGATCTCGAACTGGCCGCTCTTGACGGTCAGTTTGTAGAGGAACACCGCCGCGACGATGATCCAGGCAATCGGCCACAGGCCATAGGCAAACCCGTAGCCGGCTGCGGCCAGGGCCATGTCGACCGGCATCTGGAAGGCGAAAATCGCTACCAGCACCGACAGCGCCAAGGTAATGCTGCCAGCGATGTGCCCCTTGAGCCGGAAAATCGCCAGCGCCAGGAAAAAGAACACGATGGGGATGAGCGCAGCGGCGGCGGATAAGCCCAGGCTGCCAAGGGGGGTATAGAGTTGTTGCCAGGTCTGCATGGGGTGGCCCCTAGTTGTTTTTGGTTAGGCCCGGTGTGCTGTGACATGCGCAGCCGATCGGTGCAGCGGTGCGTGGTGTCCAGCCCGCCAGTTCTGGCCTTTCCGGTCGGGAAAGGTCCGGCGATGCGATGGTGGTCAACCATCTGACATTGCGCTTGGGTAATTGGTAATACCAATTTACAATGCCTGGTCGCTAGGTTAGAGGCCTTGCTTGGGGTGTGTCAATTTGTCCTTGTCGGACTTTGGTCTGATGTACCCAAGGTGCAAGGGTGCCGTGGCTGCTTGCGCAAACGCTTGCGGCAGGTGCCGTCAGCGCCTCGATGGGCCAGAATAGACAGCCCGATAACGGGATCGGGAAGTGGAGTGAGGGTTATGGGTTTTGGTCAGGTACGGCAGCGCCGTTTGTCGGACGATATTGTCGAGCAGTTGGAAAAAATGATTCTCGAGGGGACGTTGAAGGCCGGCGGGCGCTTGCCGGCCGAGCGTGCCCTGGCCGAGCAGTTTGGCGTGTCGCGTCCGTCGCTGCGTGAGGCCATCCAGAAGCTGACGGCCAAGGGGCTGCTGATCAGTCGCCAGGGCGGCGGCAATTATGTGGCCGAGAACCTGGGGTCGACGTTCAGTGATCCCTTGTTGCACTTGCTGGAAAACAGCCCGGATGCCCAGCGCGATCTGCTGGAGTTTCGTCATACGCTGGAGGCGTCATGTGCCTACTACGCCGCGCTGCGGGCGACCGACCTGGATCGCGAGCGTCTGCGCCAGGCATTCGATGCTTTGCAGGATTGCTATGCGCGGGCCGAGGAGGAGGGCGGGACTGAAGAGGCGGCGGCCGACGCCAATTTTCACCTGGCGATTGCCGAGGCCAGCCATAACACGGTGCTGTTGCACACCATTCGCGGGTTGTTCGACTTGGTGCGGCGCAACGTGGTGATCAACATTGGTGGCATGTACAAGCAGCGCAGCGAAACCCGCGACATGCTGATCGAGCAGCACCGGGAGCTGTTTCTGGCGATCATCGAGCGGCGGGCGGAGGATGCGCGTGAAGTGTCCAGCCGGCACCTGATGTATGTGCAGGAGGTGCTGGACGAGGTGCGCCAGCAGGGCGAAAGGGCTGCGCGGGCCGAGCGGCGGCATAATTTGTAGGGTGTGCGGGCAGGCGCCTGTACGACCGGCATGGACATCACGCCCCTCTCCACCGTGGGAGCGGCCAGCGGTCGCGAAGGCCGCAGTGAATCATGCGGGTCTTTTCGCGACCGTTGGTCGCTCCTGCAGGGTGTTTCTGGGGTCAGTCGTCCTTGCCCTTGCTGCGCACGGCGCGTTGCAGCTCGCGGTCGGAATCGCGTTCGCGCTCGGTGTGGCGCTTGTCGTATTCCTTCTTGCCCTTGCCGAGTGCAATTTCGCACTTGATCAGGTGCTGCTTCCAGTACAGCGACAAAGCGACGCAGGCGTAGCCCTTTTGCTGTACGGAGGTAAAGAGCTTTTCCAGTTCGCGCTGGTTGAGCAGAAGTTTACGGGTGCGTGTCGGGTCGGCGATAACGTGCGTGCTGGCGGTCTTGAGTGGCGTGATATGGCTGCCCATCAGCCAGGCCTCGCCATCCTTGAGCAACACGTAGCTGTCGACCAGTTGTACCTTGTTGGCACGCAGGCTTTTTACTTCCCAACCGGACAGGACCAGACCGGCCTCGAACTTGTGTTCGATGAAGTAATCGTGACGCGCCTTTTTATTTTGCGCGATGGTCCCTGTAGGGTGCTTTTTGAGTTTGGCCATAGGGGGCGCATTATAGGCAGTTGCTTCGATGTCGGCTATGGGCAAGCGGTGCGCTTGAGCACACTGGATGAATCCCGGACAATGCGGTCTCTTTTTATGCAGGTTTCGATGGGGTGGGTGGCCGATCTGATAGGGCGCACCGAGGTTGTTGACCCTTGTATTTCTACCAGATGCGCTTTGTGGCGCCATTCGGCATTCTTGTGATGTGTGCCGCTCAGTTTTGGAAATGACGCTGACATGACTACGCATATTCAACGCTCGGCCCTGTTGCCGTACCCGGCCCGGTTTCTCTACGACCTGGTCAATGATGTCGCGCGTTACCCGGAATTTCTGCCCTGGTGCGCAGCTGCGCAGGTGCTGGAAAGCAGCGACACGCACATGCGTGCCAGTCTTGAGATCGCCAAGGGCGGTTTGAGTCAGAAGTTCGTGACGCGCAATACCCTGGTGCCAGGCGAGTCCCTGACCATGGACCTGGTCGAGGGACCGTTCAGCCAGTTGCATGGGGTGTGGACCTTCAAGGCGTTGAACGACAAGGCCTGCAAGATCAGCCTGGACTTGTCGTTCGACTATTCAGGGGCCCTGGTGCGGACCACGCTGGGGCCGCTGTTCAATCAGGCGGCCAATACGCTGGTCGATGCGTTCTGCCAGCGCGCCAAGCAATTGCATGGCTGACACTCTGATCGAGATCGAGGTGGTGCATGCCGGGCTTGAGCGTCAGGTGTTGCTGGCGGTGCAGGTGCCGGCCGGCAGTACGGTCTATCAGGCCTTGCTGATCAGCGGGATCGGGCAGGCCTTTGCGGATCTGCACCTGGCCACCTGCCCGGTGGGCATTTTTGGCAAGGTCGTCAGTGATCCGCAGGTGCGCATCGTGCAGGCCGGTGAGCGGATCGAGATTTATCGACCGCTGTTGGCCGACCCCAAGGAGATCCGGCGCTTGCGTGCCGCGAAGACGGCGCGGGTGCCGAAAAAGGCGCGTCCTTTATAAAGGGGACGATTGGCAGGCACAAAAAAGCCCGGCGAACCGGGCTTTTTTTGTGGCGGCGTTACCGTGGCGAGGTTTCCAGGGGTTCCTGGACCGGCGTCGGTACGGTTTCGACGCTGTCGACGTCTTTCTGGATCTGATCGAGCAGCGAGCCAGGGCGGGCAGGTTCTTCCGGCTTGGGCTGCGGCTGATTTTCGATTGGTGCGGTGGCCGGCTCAGTGGTGGTGTTGCTGCCCTGGCCCAGAATGGCTTCATCGCGGCTGACACCGGGCATGAAGTCACCTGAAAGGCTGACCAACTGATCGTTTTCGTTGAAGATCAGGCTGACGCGTTCCTGTTGGCGTTCACCGCCACCGGGCTGCATGCTGTACAGGTAATCCCAGCGATCAGTGTGGAAGGTGTCGGTCAGCAGAGGGTTGCCCATGATAAACCGTACTTGCCGTCGGGTCATTCCCGGGCGCAACTGGTCTATCATGTCTTGCGTGACGACATTTCCCTGTTGGATGTCGATTTTATAAACCCCGGGGAACGAACAACCGGCGAGTGCGAGCAGTCCCACGAGCGTGAAACTGGTTAGCAAGAGCTTGGTGTTTTGCATCGGTGGGCGACTTCCACTATCTTGGCTGGGACAACGTAAACTCCGATCATACCTGCATTAAGAGAAGCTGCGAAGCAGCGTCTGCGAGAAAGCTGACCATGGTTGAAAATAGCGAACTACGTAAAGCAGGACTCAAGGTGACCCTTCCACGGGTCAAGATCCTCCAAATGCTCGATTCTGCCGAGCAGCGTCACATGAGTGCCGAGGATGTCTACAAGGCGTTGATGGATGCCAGCGAGGATGTCGGCCTGGCCACGGTCTACCGTGTCCTGACTCAGTTCGAGGCGGCAGGTCTCGTCGTGCGCCACAATTTCGACGGCGGTCATGCGGTATTCGAACTGGCTGACGGCGGCCACCACGACCACATGGTCAACGTGGAATCCGGCGAAGTCATCGAGTTCTTCGACGAAGAAATCGAATCGCTGCAAAAAGCCATTGTCGAGCGGCATGGCTTTGAGCTGGTCGATCACAATCTGGTGCTCTACGTGCGTCACAAGAAAGGCTGAGCCTTTCATCTATTGTGCGCATTGCAAAAAGCCCCTTGGCGACTCCGGTCGGCAAGGGGCTTTTTCGTAGGGGCTTCAGTTTTTCGAGGTGACGATCATTTTCTTGGCGTGAGCCAGCGATTCCTTGGTCAGGTCGATGCCGCCCAGCATGCGCGCCACCTCTTCGATGCGCTCGTGCTTGCCTAGCTTCGACACGGCTGTGCGCGTGGCGTTGTTATCGCGGACCTTGTGCACGAACAGGTGCTGATGGCCCTGTGCGGCCACTTGTGGCAGGTGGGTCACGGTCATGACCTGGCCGCGATCGCCGAGCCGACGCAGCAGCTGGCCGACGATTTCAGCCGTCGGACCACCGATGCCGACATCGACTTCATCGAACACCAGGGTCGGGATTCGCGAGGTCTGTGCAGTGATCACCTGGATGGCCAGGCTGATGCGCGACAGTTCGCCGCCCGAGGCGACCTTGGCCAGTGGCTTGAGCGGTTGCCCGGGGTTGGCGCTGACCAGCAGTTCGACCTGTTCCAGGCCATAAGGCAGCAGTTCGTCGCCAGGATGGGCCTTGAGCTCGATGCTGAAACGGCCGCCCGGCATGCCCAGGCGATGAATTTCCTGCTCGACGGCATGCGCCAGCTCACCAGAGGAGCGGTGCCGCAGGTCGCTCAGCTCGCGGGCTTTTTCCTGATAGTGTCGGGCGTAGGAGGCCAGCTCGCCTTGCAGGCGCTCGATGGACTCGTCATTGGCATTGAGTGTTTCGATCTCATCCAGCAGTTTTTGATGCAGCGTGGCCACTTCGTTGGGCTGGATGCGGTGCTTGCGCGCCAGGCTGTAGATGGCATCCAGGCGTTCTTCGATCTGTTGCAGGCGCGCCGGGTCCGCATCGAAGTGATCGAGAAACCGGTTGAGCTCGCCCATCGCTTCTTCGACCTGGATCTGCGCGCTGGACAGCAGCTCGGTGGCCTCATTGAGGGCGGTGGAGGTGTTGCTGACCCCCGACAGGCGGTTGAGGCTGTTGGTCAGGGCGTGCAATACGTTGCCCGAATCGCTCTCGCTGCATTGCTCGATCACCTGGCGGCAAATGCCCAGCAGGCTTTCGGCGTTGGTCAGGGCCTTGTGGTCCTGCTCGAGGTTTTCCAGTTCGTTTTCGCCCAGGCTGAGGCTTTCGAGCTCTTCGAGCTGGTAGCTGAGCAACTGATGGCGGGCACGTTGCTCATCGCCGGAATTGGACAGGCGGTCCAGTTCCTGGCGGGTCTGGCGCCAGCGTTGCGAAGCCAGATGCACCTGGCGGGCCAGATCGGTGGCGCCGGCGTATTCATCGAGCAGGCGCCGATGGGTCTCAGCCTTGAGCAGCGACTGGTGTTCGTGCTGGCTGTGAATATCGATCATCAGCTCGCCCAGGGCCTTCAGGTCGCCCTGCGGGCAAGGCGTGCCATTGATGTAGGCGCGCGAGCGGCCTTCGGCAGTGATCACCCGGCGCAGGATGCACGGGCCCTGGTTGTCCAGGTCGCGCTCGGCCAGCCAGGCTTGTGCTTCGGGAATGTCCGCCAGGTCGAAAGTGGCCAGGATATCGGCCTTGTCGGCTCCGGGCCTGACCACGCCACTGTCAGCGCGGTCGCCAAGGGTCAGGCCCAGGGCGTCGAGCATGATCGACTTGCCGGCACCGGTTTCGCCCGTGATAACGCTCATGCCCCGATCAAGTTCAAGATCGAGGTGCTCAACGATGGCGTAGTTGTGTACGGAAAGATGGACCAGCATGAAGTGGCTCCGAAGCAGTTCTTCTGGTTATTTATACAGTGTTTGATTCGGCTCTGACAATGCCTGCTTTTAGTTCGATTTCATCGGTCGACGTACGGCCTTAGTTCTTCCTGTCACCGGCTTGAAGGGCTCGCTTCGATTTTATGGCGTGTTTTTTCATCACATTCGGCAACTTCCTGCATGCCCAGCCCTTGAAGCCGTAAATTCCGTTCCCATATAGGGGGTCAGAAGCGCGAGTTGGGTTCGCGGACGTTTTTGAAAGGAGAGCTCTATGGCTGACGAACAGAATCTGGATACGCAGGCTCAGGATCAGGCTGCGCAATCGGCAACAGGTGAAGACCTGGCAGTGCGCGTGCAGGTGCTCGAAGAGCAGCTGGCTGCCGCGCAGGACCAATCTCTGCGTGTGGCTGCGGATCTGCAGAATGTCCGCCGCCGTGCCGAGCAGGATGTAGAAAAGGCGCACAAGTTTGCGCTGGAGAAATTTGCCGGTGATCTGTTGCCGATCATCGACAGCCTGGAGCGCGGCCTGGACCTGTCCAGCCCGGACGATCAAAGCATCCGTCCGATGCGCGAAGGCATCGAGCTGACCCTCAAGATGTTTCAGGACACGCTCAAGCGCTATCAGCTGGAGGCGGTCGATCCACACGGCCAGCCATTCAATGCTGATCAGCACCAGGCCATGGCCATGGAAGAAAATGCCAACGTCGAGCCCAACACGGTGCTCAAGGTGTTCCAGAAGGGCTACCAGCTCAATGGTCGCCTGCTGCGCCCGGCGATGGTCGTGGTCAGCAAGGCCCCTTCGCCTGCCAAACCGTCGATTGACGAGCAGGCTTGAAATCGGCCGACCAGCCCCCATTTAAAGGTCAAGCGTTCAAGTGCTACCGCAATCTGTGAACCCGGTTGCGGCAACCCTACAAAAGTTTCGGGAGAGTAAAGATGGGCAGAATTATCGGTATCGACCTGGGGACCACCAACTCCTGCGTTTCGATTCTGGAAGGCGGCAACGTCAAAGTGATCGAAAACGCCGAAGGCACCCGCACCACGCCTTCGATCGTGGCCTACGCCAATGACGGCGAAATCCTGGTTGGCCAGTCGGCCAAGCGCCAGGCGGTCACCAACCCGCACAACACCCTGTACGCGGTAAAGCGTCTGATCGGCCGTCGTTTCGACGAAGAAGTCGTTCAGAAAGACATCCAGATGGTGCCTTACAAGATTTCCAAGGCTGACAACGGTGATGCCTGGGTCGAGGTCAATGGCCAGAAGATGGCGCCTCCTCAGATTTCCGCTGAAATCCTGAAGAAAATGAAGAAGACGGCCGAAGACTACCTCGGCGAGCCTGTGACCGAGGCGGTCATCACCGTCCCGGCCTACTTCAACGACAGCCAGCGTCAGGCCACCAAGGACGCCGGTCGTATTGCCGGCCTGGACGTCAAGCGCATCATCAACGAGCCGACTGCGGCTGCGCTGGCCTACGGCATGGACAAGGCCAAGGGCGATCACACCGTGATCGTTTATGACCTGGGTGGCGGTACTTTCGACGTGTCGGTAATCGAGATTGCCGAAGTCGACGGCGAGCACCAGTTTGAAGTACTGGCCACCAACGGTGACACGTTCCTGGGTGGTGAAGACTTCGACATCCGTCTGATCGACTACCTTGTCGACGAATTCAAGAAAGAAAGCGGCATCAACCTCAAGGGTGATCCGCTGGCGATGCAGCGCCTGAAAGAAGCCGCTGAAAAAGCGAAGATCGAGCTGTCCTCCAGCCTGCAGACCGACGTCAACCTGCCGTACATCACTGCAGACGCTACCGGTCCGAAGCACTTGAACGTGAAGATCTCCCGCTCCAAGCTGGAATCGCTGGTCGAAGACCTGGTGCAGCGCACCATCGAGCCTTGCCGCGTCGCCCTGAAAGATGCCGGCATCGACATCGGCGCGATCAACGACGTGATCCTGGTCGGCGGTCAGACCCGTATGCCGCTGGTGCAGAAGCTGGTGACCGATTTCTTCGGCAAGGAAGCGCGCAAGGACGTCAACCCTGACGAAGCCGTTGCCATGGGTGCTGCCATCCAGGGTGCGGTACTGGCCGGTGACGTCAAGGACGTCCTGCTGCTGGACGTCAGCCCGCTGACCCTGGGTATCGAAACCATGGGTGGCGTGATGACCGCGCTGATCGAGAAGAACACCACGATTCCGACCAAGAAATCGCAGGTCTTCTCCACTGCCGACGATAACCAGAACGCCGTGACCATCCACGTGCTGCAAGGTGAGCGCAAGCAGGCTGGCCAGAACAAGTCCCTGGGCAAGTTCGACCTGGCCGAGATTCCACCCGCACCACGCGGCGTGCCGCAAATCGAAGTGACCTTCGACATCGACGCCAACGGCATCCTGCACGTCGGCGCCAAAGACAAGGCCACCGGCAAGCAGCAGTCCATCGTGATCAAGGCCAACTCCGGTCTGTCCGAGGAAGAAATCCAGCAGATGGTGCGTGACGCCGAAGTCAACGCCGAAGAAGACCGCAAGTTCGAAGAACTGGCCTCTGCCCGCAACCAGGGCGATGCACTGGTGCATTCGACTCGCAAGATGATCTCTGACGCCGGCGACAAGGTCACCGCTGAAGAGAAGACCGCTGTCGAGGCTGCACTGGTTGCACTGGAAGCTGCTGTCAAAGGCGACGACAAGGCGCTGATCGAAGCCAAGGTCGAGGAGCTGTCGAAGGTTTCCGCGCCGATCGCTCAGAAGATGTACGCCGAGCAGGCTGAAAATCCTGAAGCCGCTGCCAAGCCAGCCGAAGGTACAGCCAAGCCTGATGACGTCGTCGACGCCGAGTTCGAAGAAGTCAAGGACAACAAGTAAGCGCAGGCTCACTTGCAAGCCGGTTGACCGCTGTGTTGCGGTCGCTGGTAGGATGTCGCCGCGCGGGAGCTTGCTCCCGCGTTGGCGTGTCTGGAGCAGACGAAATTTCCGGTGTTTGCGCCAAGGCGGCAAGCACCTTGCGGCAAGGTGTTGATGCTCCTGCATCAGCGCTTGTTCTGCCGCTTTCTCGGTCGGTCATTGACCGTTGAACGAAGACCAGGATCGTTGAATTGACGTGAGTTGGGTCCGGGCCTTTATTGGGCTCAACGAGTCAGGCCAGGCTCAGGAGAGTCTGGCCGGACGTCCTCAAGAGTGCGGAAGACAATATGGCTAAGCGTGACTATTACGAAGTGTTGGGGGTCGAGCGCGGCGCCGGTGAGGCAGAGCTGAAGAAGGCCTATCGCCGTCTGGCGATGAAGCACCACCCTGACCGTAACCCGGATGACAAGGCGTCGGAAGAGCTCTTCAAGGAGGCCAACGAGGCCTACGAAGTGTTGTCCGACGCCAGCAAACGCGCGGCCTACGACCAATACGGTCATGCCGGCGTCGACCCGAGCATGGGTGGCGGCGGTGGTGGCTTCGGTGCAGGTGGTGCGAACTTCTCCGATATTTTCGGTGACGTGTTCAGTGACTTTTTCGGCGGTGGTCGCGGCGGCGGTGGCCGTGGCGGTCCACAGCGCGGCAGCGACCTGCGCTATACGCTGGAACTGAACCTGGAAGAAGCGGTGCGCGGCACGACCGTGAATATCCGCGTGCCGACACTGGTCAACTGCAAGCCGTGCGACGGCAGCGGTGCCAAGAAAGGCTCGTCGCCGATCACCTGCCCGACCTGTGGCGGTATCGGCCAGGTGCGCATGCAGCAGGGCTTCTTCTCGGTGCAGCAGACCTGCCCGCGCTGCCATGGCAACGGCAAGATCATTTCCGACCCGTGCGAATCCTGCAATGGCGAAGGCCGGGTCGAGGAATACAAGACTCTGTCGGTCAAGGTGCCGCCAGGCGTCGACACCGGCGATCGCATCCGCCTGTCGGGCGAAGGCGAGGCCGGCCCGCACAGCGGTCCAAGTGGTGACCTGTACGTGGTCATCAATGTGCGCGAGCACCCGATTTTCCAGCGCGACGGCAAGCACCTGTTCTGTGAGGTGCCGATCAGCTTCACCGATGCAGCGCTGGGCGGCGAACTGGAAGTGCCGACCCTGGATGGTCGCGTCAAGTTGAAGATCCCCGAAGGCACCCAGACCGGCAAGCAGTTCCGCCTGCGCGGCAAGGGCGTGGCGCCGGTACGCGGTGGTGGCCCTGGTGACCTGATGTGCCGTGTCGCGGTCGAAACACCGGTGAACCTGGGCAAGCGCCAGCGCGAACTGCTCGAGGAGTTCCGTGAGTCGCTCGAAGGTGACCAGTCGCACTCTCCCAAGGCCAGTGGCTGGTTCGAGGGTGTGAAGCGTTTCTTCGGCGATTTGTAAGGTTATTCACAGGAGCAGGGTATGCGACGTATTGCTGTGACAGGCGCCGCCGGGCGCATGGGCAAGATTCTGATCGAAGCGGTCGGCCAGGCACCCGGCGCCGGGCTGACCGCTGCCATCGATCGTCCCGACAGCACGCTGGTGGGTGCCGATGCCGGCGAACTGGCAGGGCAGGGCCGCATCGGCGTGCCCTTGTCGGGTGATCTGGCCCGGGTGGCCGAAGAGTTCGATGTGTTGATCGACTTCACCCATCCTTCGGTGACGCTGAAGAACCTGGCGTTCTGCCGCAAGGCGGGCAAGGCCATCGTGATCGGCACCACCGGGTTCACGGCCGAAGAAAAGCTGCGCCTGGCCGAGGCGGCCAAGGAGATTCCGGTCGTCTTCGCGGCCAACTACAGCGTTGGCGTGAACCTGTGCCTGAAGCTGCTCGACACGGCCGCACGGGTGCTGGGTGATGAAGTCGATATCGAGATCAGCGAAGCGCACCACCGGCATAAGGTCGACGCGCCTTCGGGCACGGCCTTGCGCATGGGTGAAGTGGTGGCCAATGCGCTGGGTCGGGATCTGGAAAAAGTCGCCGTCTATGGGCGTGAAGGCCAGACCGGTGCACGCGAACGCCAGACCATCGGCTTTGCCACGACCCGTGCCGGCGACATTGTGGGTGACCACACCGTGCTGTTCGCTGCCGATGGCGAGCGCGTCGAAATCACTCACAAGGCGTCGAGCCGCATGACCTTTGCGCGCGGTGCGGTACGTGCCGCGCTGTGGCTGGAGGGCAAGGCGCCAGGTTTGTATGACATGCAGGATGTGCTGGAACTGCGCTGATTAACGGTCGAGGTCGGCGAAAATCCTGGATTTTCACGACCTTGGCGCTTGGCGACAGAATTGACATGCCCAGATTGGCTGCATTTCCAGTAGACCAAAACAGGCCTTTTCTGTAAGCTACAGCTTTAGTGTGTCCACTAAAAGCGCGCAGATGAATCCATAAGAAAGCGGGGTGACGTATCAAAACGTCATTCCGCTTTTTTACAACCTGCGATCGCCCTTTCAGGCTTTATTTACGGGAGGTCTTCTTGACTAAGCCAGCCATACTCGCCCTTGCTGATGGCAGCATTTTTCGCGGTGAAGCCATTGGAGCCGACGGTCAGACTGTTGGTGAGGTGGTGTTCAACACCGCAATGACCGGCTATCAGGAAATCCTTACCGATCCTTCCTATGCCCAGCAAATCGTCACCCTGACTTACCCGCATATCGGCAACACCGGCATCACCCCGGAAGATGCCGAGTCGGATCGCGTCTGGTCGGCCGGCCTGGTCATTCGTGACCTGCCCCTGGTTGCCAGTAACTGGCGCAGCAAGATGTCCCTGCAGGACTACCTCAAGGCCAACAGCGTGGTGGCCATCGCCGGCATCGACACCCGTCGCCTGACGCGCATCCTGCGCGAAAAGGGCGCCCAGAACGGCTGCATCCTGGCCGGTGACAACATCAGCGACGAAGCCGCCATCGCCGCGGCGCGCGGCTTCCCGGGCCTCAAGGGCATGGACCTGGCCAAAGTGGTCAGCACCAAGGAGCGTTATGAGTGGCGCTCCAGTGTCTGGGAACTGAAAACCGACAGCCACCCGGAAATTCCGGCTGCCGACCTGCCTTACCATGTCGTGGCCTTCGACTACGGCGTCAAGGTCAACATCCTGCGCATGCTGGTCGAGCGCGGCTGCCGCGTCACCGTGGTGCCGGCACAGACCCCGGCCAGCGATGTCCTGGCACTCAACCCGGACGGCGTGTTCCTGTCCAACGGCCCGGGTGACCCCGAGCCGTGCGACTATGCCATCCAGGCGATCAAGGATGTGCTGGAAACCGAAATCCCGGTGTTCGGCATCTGCCTGGGCCACCAGCTGCTGGCCCTGGCCTCCGGTGCCAAGACCGTCAAGATGGGGCACGGCCACCACGGTGCCAACCACCCGGTGCAGGACCTGGACAGCGGTGTGGTCATGATCACCAGCCAGAACCACGGTTTTGCGGTCGACGAGGCCACCCTGCCAGGCAACGTCCGCGCCATCCACAAGTCGCTGTTCGACGGCACCCTGCAGGGTATCGAGCGCACCGACAAGAGCGCGTTCAGCTTCCAGGGTCACCCTGAGGCGAGCCCGGGTCCAAACGATGTAGCGCCTTTGTTCGATCGCTTCATCGATGCCATGGCCAAGCGCCGCTGACCGGCTGCCTTGAAAATGCAACAAGCGGGTGCCCGGGTGGCCCCGGACCTTGTCGGTCCGGTCGCTGCCACCCGGCATCGCCATGAATATTCAAGACGGCTTGCCGACTGAATTGCGGAGTTGAGTGACAACCCATGCCAAAACGTACAGACATTAAAAGCATCCTGATTCTCGGCGCCGGCCCCATCGTGATCGGCCAGGCCTGTGAATTCGACTACTCCGGCGCCCAGGCCTGCAAGGCCCTGCGCGAAGAGGGTTATCGCGTCATCCTGGTGAACTCCAACCCGGCCACCATCATGACCGACCCGGCCATGGCCGACGCCACCTACATCGAGCCGATCAAGTGGCAGACCGTTGCCAAGATCATCGAGAAGGAGCGTCCTGACGCCGTACTGCCGACCATGGGTGGCCAGACCGCCCTGAACTGCGCCCTGGACCTGGAGCGCGAAGGCATCCTGGAAAAGTTCGGCGTGGAAATGATCGGTGCCAATGCCGACACCATCGACAAGGCCGAAGACCGCTCGCGCTTCGACAAGGCCATGAAGTCCATCGGCCTGGCCTGCCCGCGTTCCGGTATCGCCCACAGCATGGAAGAGGCCTTCACGGTTCTCGAAAAGCTGGGCTTCCCGTGCATCATTCGTCCGTCCTTCACCATGGGCGGCACCGGTGGCGGTATCGCTTACAACCGTGAAGAGTTCGAAGAAATCTGCGCCCGTGGTCTGGACCTGTCGCCGACCAAGGAACTGCTGATCGACGAGTCGCTGATCGGCTGGAAAGAATACGAGATGGAAGTGGTCCGCGACAAAAAGGACAACTGCATCATCGTCTGCTCCATCGAGAACTTCGACCCGATGGGCGTGCACACCGGTGACTCGATCACCGTCGCGCCGGCCCAGACCCTGACCGACAAGGAATACCAGATCCTGCGTAACGCCTCCCTGGCGGTGCTGCGCGAGATCGGCGTCGAGACCGGCGGTTCCAACGTGCAGTTCGGTATCTGCCCGAACACTGGCCGCATGGTCGTGATCGAGATGAACCCACGTGTCTCGCGTTCTTCGGCACTGGCCTCCAAGGCCACCGGCTTCCCGATCGCCAAGGTCGCGGCCAAGCTGGCGGTCGGCTACACCCTCGACGAACTGCAGAACGACATCACCGGCGGCAAGACCCCGGCGTCCTTCGAGCCGGCCATCGACTACGTCGTGACCAAGCTGCCGCGTTTCGCCTTCGAAAAGTTCGCCAAGGCTGACGCGCGCCTGACCACCCAGATGAAGTCGGTGGGTGAAGTCATGGCCATCGGCCGGACCTTCCAGGAATCCCTGCAAAAGGCCCTGCGTGGCCTGGAAGTGGGTGTGTGCGGCCTGGACCCGAAAGTGGACCTGAGCCACCCGGAAAGCATGAGCACCCTCAAGCGCGAGCTGACCGTGCCGGGTGCCGAGCGTATCTGGTACGTGGCCGATGCCTTCCGTGCCGGCATGACCGTCGAAGAAATCTTCGCCATGAACATGATCGACCCGTGGTTCCTGGTGCAGATCGAAGACCTGGTCAAGGACGAAGAGAAGGTCAAGACCCTGGGCCTGTCGAGCATCGACCGCGACCTGATGCTGCGCCTCAAGCGCAAGGGCTTCTCCGATGCACGCCTGGCCAAGCTGCTGGGTGTGACCGAGAAGAACCTGCGCACGCACCGTCACAAGCTGGACGTGCTGCCGGTCTACAAGCGCGTCGACACCTGTGCCGCCGAGTTCGCCACTGACACCGCCTACATGTACTCCACGTACGAGGAAGAGTGCGAGGCCAACCCGTCGACCCGCGACAAGATCATGATTCTGGGTGGCGGTCCCAACCGCATTGGCCAGGGTATCGAGTTCGACTACTGCTGTGTGCATGCGGCCCTGGCGCTGCGTGAAGACGGCTATGAAACGATCATGGTCAACTGCAACCCGGAAACCGTCTCCACGGACTACGACACCTCCGATCGCCTGTACTTCGAGCCGGTGACCCTGGAAGACGTGCTGGAAATCGTACGGGTCGAGAAGCCCAAGGGCGTCATCGTCCAGTACGGCGGGCAGACCCCGCTGAAACTGGCTCGCGCCCTGGAAGCGGCCGGCGTGCCGATCATCGGCACCAGCCCCGACGCCATCGACCGTGCCGAAGACCGTGAACGCTTCCAGCAGATGGTCGAGCGCCTGAACCTGCGTCAGCCGCCAAACGCCACCGTGCGCAGCGAAGACGAAGCGATTCGTGCCGCTGCCAAGATCGGCTACCCGCTGGTCGTGCGCCCGTCCTATGTACTGGGCGGCCGGGCGATGGAAATCGTCTATCAGGAAGACGAGCTCAAGCGTTACCTGCGCGAAGCGGTGCAAGTGTCCAACGACAGCCCGGTGCTGCTGGATCACTTCCTCAACTGCGCCATCGAAATGGACGTGGACGCTGTCTGCGACGGCACCGATGTGGTCATCGGCGCGATCATGCAGCACATCGAGCAGGCCGGCGTTCACTCCGGCGACTCGGCGTGCTCGCTGCCGCCGTACTCGCTGCCGGCCCACATTCAGGACGAAATGCGCGAGCAAGTGCGCAAGATGGCCCTGGAGCTGGGCGTGGTCGGCCTGATGAACGTACAGCTGGCGCTGCAAGGCGACGATATCTACGTCATCGAAGTCAACCCGCGCGCCTCGCGTACCGTGCCGTTCGTGTCCAAGTGCATCGGTGTCTCCCTGGCGATGATTGCCGCCCGTGTCATGGCCGGCAAGACCCTCAAGGAGCTGGGCTTCACCAAGGAAATCATTCCTAACTTCTACAGCGTCAAGGAAGCGGTGTTCCCGTTCGCCAAGTTCCCGGGCGTCGACCCGATCCTCGGCCCTGAGATGAAGTCCACCGGTGAAGTGATGGGCGTCGGCGACACCTTCGGCGAAGCGTTCGCCAAGGCCCAGATGGGCGCCAGCGAAACCCTGCCGACCAGCGGCACTGCGTTCATCAGCGTGCGTGACGACGACAAGCCCCTGGTGGCCGGCGTTGCCCGTGACCTGATCAACCTGGGCTTCGAAGTGGTGGCCACCGCCGGCACGGCCAAGCTGATCGAAGCCGCAGGTCTCAAGGTCCGTCGCGTCAACAAGGTGACCGAAGGTCGTCCGCACGTTGTCGACATGATCAAGAATGACGAAGTCACGCTGATCATCAACACCACCGAAGGTCGTCAGTCGATTGCTGACTCCTACTCCATTCGTCGCAATGCGTTGCAGCACAAGATCTACTGCACGACCACCATTGCGGCCGGCGAAGCCGTCTGTGAGGCGCTCAAGTTCGGTCCCGAGAAGACCGTACGCCGCCTGCAGGACCTGCATGCAGGATTAAAAGGATGATTAAATACCCCATGACCGTCCAGGGCGCTCGCGCCCTGGAAGAAGAACATGCCCACCTGACCAAGGTGGTCCGCCCCAAGCTCAGCCAAGACATCGGGACTGCGCGCGAGCTGGGCGACCTCAAGGAAAACGCCGAGTACCATGCCGCCCGCGAGCAGCAGGGCATGGTCGAGGCGCGGATCCGCGATATCGAAGGCCGCATGCAGAATGCCGTGGTGATCGACGTCACCACCATCGAGCACGCCGGCAAGGTGATTTTCGGCACGACTGTGGAAATCGCCAATGTCGACACCGACGAAAGCGTGACCTACCAGATCGTTGGTGAGGACGAGGCGGACATCAAGCTGGGCAAGATCTCGGTAGGCTCGCCTATCGCGCGTGCGCTGATTGCCAAGCAGGAAGGTGATGTGGTGGCGGTGACGACACCCAAGGGCGTGATCGAGTACGAGATTGTCGAGGTTCGCCACATCTGAGGCGACTTGCAGGAGGCGATTTTCCAACCTGCTGCTGAATGAGCTTAGGCCGCCCGCCCGGATATTCCGGGTGGGCGGCCTGCTTTTAGGGCCAGGCTACGAACGCAGCCTGCTTGAAGCGGTGTCAGCTGGCGCGATGAACGTTGGACAGGTTCTTGTTGACCTTGGGGTTCTTGCGGTAAATCAGTGCCATCTTGCCGATGACCTGCACCAGCTCCGCAGACCCTGTCTTGCACAGACCGGCAATGGCTTGCAGACGGCTTTCGCGGTCCAGAACGTTGACCTTGACCTTGATCAGTTCGTGATCGCTCAGTGCGCGCTCCAGTTCGGCGAGCACACCCTCGGTCAATCCGTTGTCTGCCACGATCAAAACCGGTTTCAGATGGTGGCCAATGGATTTGTACTGTTTCTTCTGCTCTTGAGTGAGCGGCATAATGACCCCTGCGTCTGGTCTGGTAAAAACGGCGGCCAGTTTACCCGAGCGAGTCGGGGACCGCCCTATTAATCGTGACCCGTTTATTTCCGAGGTGCCCAGTGAAGCCTTCCAAGTCCAGCCAGAATTGGCTGAAAGAACATTTCGACGACAAATACGTAAAAATGGCGCAAAAGGACGGCTACCGTTCGCGCGCCAGCTACAAGCTTCTGGAAATCCAGGAGAAGGACAAGATCATTCGGCCCGGCATGACCGTGGTCGACCTCGGCGCCGCGCCCGGCGGCTGGTCGCAGGTGACCAGCCGGCTGATCGGCGGGCAGGGCCGGCTGATTGCCTCGGACATTCTGGAGATGGACGCCATCGGTGATGTCACCTTCATTCAGGGCGACTTCACCGAAGACGCCGTGCTGACGCAAATCCTCGAGGCGGTCGGTAATACACAGGTAGACCTTGTGATTTCCGATATGGCCCCCAATATGAGTGGATTGAGTGCGGTCGACATGCCGCGCGCCATGTTTCTCTGCGAACTGGCACTGGACCTGGCAGGTCGTATCTTGCGACCGGGCGGGGATTTTCTGATCAAGATCTTCCAGGGCGAAGGCTTCGACGTCTATCACAAGGACGTTCGCCGCCTGTTCGACAAGGTGCAGATGCGCAAGCCGCTGTCGTCACGCGACAGGTCTCGCGAGCAATATTTGCTGGCCCGTGGTTTCCGCGGCATTGAAGGCTCGGCCAGCATCGAGCGTTTTTGAGGTCTGGCGATAGCTTTTTTCAAATGGCATGAAAGTGCCGCCTGAACGAACATCGCGTAGCTAAAGTTTCACAAAGGGTTACAGACGGCGCCTGCCACAGCTGTGGGTTCTGTAGTAAGTTAGGGCGGTGATTATCATGCGAGGCACGCTTGCGGCGTGGAGCTTGCTTCAGAGGGTAGCTAATTGAACGATATGGCAAAGAATTTGATCTTGTGGTTGATCATCGCGGCTGTCCTGGTGACGGTGATGAACAACTTCTCCAGCCCGAACGAACCGCAGACCCTCAACTACTCCGAATTCATCCAGCAGGTGAAGGACGGCAAGGTCGAGAAGGTCTCCGTGGACGGCTACGTCATCACCGGCAAGCGCAGTGACGGCGACACCTTCAAGACCATCCGTCCGGCAATCCAGGACAACGGCCTGATTGGCGACCTGGTCGACAACAATGTCGTGGTCGAAGGCAAGCAGCCCGAGCAGCAAAGCATCTGGACCCAGCTTCTGGTCGCCAGTTTCCCGATCCTGGTAATCATCGCGGTGTTCATGTTCTTCATGCGCCAGATGCAGGGCGGTGCGGGCGGCAAGGGCGGGCCCATGAGCTTTGGCAAGAGCAAGGCGCGCCTGCTGTCCGAAGACCAGGTCAAGACGACCCTGGCCGACGTGGCCGGGTGTGACGAGGCCAAGGAGGAAGTCGGCGAACTGGTCGAGTTCCTGCGTGATCCGGGCAAGTTCCAGCGCCTGGGTGGCCGTATCCCGCGTGGCGTGCTGATGGTCGGTCCTCCGGGTACCGGCAAGACGTTGCTGGCCAAGGCCATCGCCGGTGAGGCGAAGGTGCCGTTCTTCACCATCTCCGGTTCCGATTTTGTTGAGATGTTCGTCGGTGTCGGTGCCAGTCGTGTACGCGACATGTTCGAACAGGCCAAGAAACACGCCCCTTGCATCATCTTCATCGACGAAATCGATGCCGTGGGTCGCCATCGTGGCGCTGGCATGGGTGGCGGTCACGATGAGCGCGAGCAGACCCTCAACCAGTTGCTGGTCGAGATGGACGGCTTCGAAGTCAACGACGGCATCATTGTCATTGCTGCCACCAACCGTCCCGACGTGCTGGACCCTGCATTGCTGCGTCCTGGCCGTTTCGACCGTCAGGTGGTGGTCGGCCTGCCGGACATCCGTGGTCGCGAGCAGATCCTCAAGGTCCACATGCGCAAGGTGCCGATGGGCGAGGATGTCCAGCCTGCAGTCATTGCACGTGGCACGCCGGGCTTCTCCGGTGCCGACCTGGCCAACCTGGTCAACGAGGCTTCGCTGTTCGCCGCCCGTAATGGCAAACGCCTGGTCGAAATGAAAGAGTTCGAGCTGGCCAAAGACAAGATCATGATGGGTGCCGAGCGCAAGACCATGGTCATGTCCGAGAAAGAAAAGCAGAACACCGCTTATCACGAAGCTGGCCATGCCATCGTCGGTCGTCTGGTGCCTGAGCACGATCCGGTTTACAAGGTCTCGATCATTCCGCGCGGTCGTGCGCTGGGTGTGACCATGTTCCTGCCGGAAGAAGATCGCTACAGCCTGTCCAAGCGTGCCCTGAACAGCCAGATCTGCTCGCTCTACGGTGGTCGTATCGCCGAAGAGATGACCCTGGGCTTTGATGGCGTCACCACGGGCGCGTCCAACGACATCATGCGTGCCAGCCAGATCGCCCGGAACATGGTCACCAAGTGGGGGTTGTCCGAGAAGCTTGGCCCGCTGATGTACACCGAAGACGAAGATTCCGGCTTCCTGGGTCGCGGCTCGAGCCAGAACACCAGTTTCTCCGGTGACACGGCCAAGCTGATCGACTCCGAGGTGCGTAGCATCATCGATCACTGCTACAACACGGCCCGGCAGTTACTGACCGACAACCGTGACAAGCTTGATGCGATGGCTGAAGCCCTGATGAAGTACGAGACCATCGACGCCGACCAGATCGACGACATCATGTCCGGTCGCCCACCACGCGAGCCGCGTGACTGGGAAGGGGGTTCGGGTACAAAAGGTACGCCGATTGCGCCTGATTCCCGTCCTGAAGCCCCCATCGGCGGCCCTGCCGCTGATCATTAAGGCCTGACATGACTGTTGCGCCGTACTCGACCCGGTTGCCTTGCGGCAACCGGGTTCTTGATCTGGCCCGGACGCATGTCATGGGCATTCTCAATGCGACCCCGGACTCCTTTTCTGATGGTGGGCGATACGCCATGCGCGACGCTGCACTGCAGCATGCCGAAAGCATGGTGCGTGCCGGCGCGACCCTGATCGACATTGGCGGCGAATCGACCCGGCCCGGCGCTGCCGTGGTGTCCGTCGATCAAGAGCTGGAGCGTGTTGTGCCGCTGGTCGAGCGTATTGCCCGCGAGCTGGACGTCATCATCTCGGTCGATACCTCGACGCCTGAAGTCATTCTTGAAACGGCCAGGCTGGGCGCGGGCCTGATCAATGATGTGCGCTCATTGCGGCGTCCAGGCGCCTTGCAGGCCGCTGCGCAGACGGGGCTGCCTGTTTGCCTGATGCACATGCTCGGTGAGCCTGGCGACATGCAGCACAATCCCCAGTACAGCAACCTGCTGGTCGAGGTAAGCGACTTTCTGGCAATGCGAATGGCTGAATGTGCGACGGCCGGTATCGCTGCCGAACGCATCATCCTGGATCCCGGTTTTGGTTTTGCCAAGACTCTCGAGCATAACCTCAGCCTGTTCCGGCATATGGAAGCCCTTCATGCCTTGGGAAGACCCTTGTTGGTCGGTGTCTCGCGCAAGAGTATGATCGGCGCGGTACTGGAGCGTCCCGTGGGCGATCGCCTTTATGGCGGTCTGGCCCTGGCGGCCCTGGCGATGACCAAGGGCGCAAAAATCCTGCGCGTGCATGATGTCGCTGAAACAGTCGATGTCGTACGCATGATCGCAGCTGTCGAGTCGGCAGAATAAGAACACGGTGGATCACCCATGAGTAACAGAAAATATTTCGGCACCGACGGCATTCGCGGTCGTGTTGGTCAGTACCCTATTACCCCTGATTTCATGCTCAAACTGGGCTGGGCTGCAGGTATGGCTTTTCGCCGCCTTGGTGCCTGTCGCATTCTGGTGGGCAAGGACACCCGTATTTCCGGCTACATGTTTGAATCAGCACTGGAAGCGGGCCTGTCGGCTGCCGGTGCCGATGTCATGCTGCTCGGGCCCATGCCCACCCCGGCAATTGCCTACCTGACCCGCACCTTCCATGCCGAGGCCGGCATCGTGATCAGTGCCTCGCACAATCCGCACTACGACAACGGCATCAAGTTCTTTTCTGGTCGGGGCACTAAACTGCCTGACGAGATCGAGCTGATGATCGAGGAGTTGCTTGATGCGCCGATGACCGTTGCCGAGTCCGACAAGCTTGGCAAGGTGTCACGGATCAACGACGCGGCTGGTCGCTACATCGAGTTCTGCAAAAGCAGTGTACCGACCAGCACCAGCTTTGCCGGCCTCAAGCTGGTGGTCGATTGTGCGCATGGGGCGACCTACAAGATTGCGCCCAATGTGTTCCGTGAGCTGGGTGCCCAGGTCCACGTGCTGGCTGCGCAGCCTAACGGGCTCAATATCAACGAAGACTGTGGTTCGACCCATCTTGCGGCCGTACAGGCGGCGGTGGTGGCCGAAAAGGCTGACCTGGGCATCGCTTTCGATGGCGATGGCGACCGCGTGTTGATGGTTGATCACACCGGTGCGGTCGTCGACGGCGACGAGCTGATGTACATCATTGCGCGTGACCTGCATGAACGCGATCGATTGAACGGCGGCGTCGTTGGCACCCTGATGAGTAATCTGGGGCTGGAGCTGGGGCTTGCCGAGCTGGGTATCCCGTTCGTGCGTGCCAATGTCGGTGACCGCTACGTGATCGCCGAGATGCTTGAGCGTAACTGGCAGCTGGGTGGCGAGAACTCCGGGCACGTCGTGTGCCTGCAGCACACCACCACGGGCGATGCGATCATTGCCGCGCTGCAGGTATTGATGGCCTTGCGTCGCAGCGGCAAGAGCCTGGCAGAGGCTCGACAGGCGCTGCGCAAGTGCCCTCAGGTGTTGATCAATGTGCGTTTTGCCGGCGGTGTCGATCCGGTCACGCATCCAGCCGTGCAGGATGCTTGCGCGCGCGTGACGGCCGAAATGGCGGGGCGTGGCCGGGTCTTGCTACGCAAGTCCGGGACCGAGCCGCTGGTGCGGGTCATGGTCGAAGGCGAGGAAGAAAAGCAGGTGCGCGGCTATGCCGAAGCACTGGCAAAACTGGTTACTGAAGTTTGTGCCTGATACGGCTTGCCAGCCTTTGAAGTGTTGGGTAACATCTGCGCCCACTTTGACCGACGAGGTACAGCATGCGTCGCACGATGGTAGCTGGTAACTGGAAAATGCACGGTACCCGCGCCAGCGTCGCTGAGCTGATCGACGGGCTGGCGAAACAGAACCTGCCTGGCAGTGTCGACATCGCCGTGTTCCCCTCGAGCCTGCATGTGGGTCAGGTGGTCGACGGTCTTGGTGATACGTCGATTGTGGTGGGCGCCCAGGATGCTGCCGTGCAGGCAGAGCAGGGTGCGCTGACCGGCGAGATCGCCTCGACCCAACTGGTCGATGCAGGTTGCAAACTGGTGCTGGTAGGGCATTCCGAGCGTCGCCTGTTGTTGGGTGAGTCGGATGAAGTCCTGAACCGCAAGTTTGCTGCTGCTCAGTCTGCAGGCTTGACCCCTGTACTGTGCATCGGGGAAACCCTGGCGCAGCGCGAGGCGAAGCAGACCCTTGAAGTGGTCGGGCAGCAGCTTGACAGTGTCATCAAGGCGTTTGGTATCCAAGCGCTGGTCAATTCGGTCATTGCCTACGAGCCTGTATGGGCCATTGGTACCGGATTGACTGCAACGCCTGAGCAGGCGCAGGAAGTGCACGCAGCGATTCGTGCGCAGTTGGCAAAAGAGAATTCCGAAGTCGCACAAGGTGTGCGGCTTCTATATGGCGGCAGCGTCAAGGCGGCCAATGCGGCCGAGTTGTTCAGCATGCCGGATATCGATGGGGGGCTCGTTGGTGGTGCTTCCCTGAATGCAGATGAATTCGGTGCGATCTGTCGCGCCGCGGGAAACTGAAAAAATGCTGGAAACAGTCGTAGTCGTTTTTCATCTGCTGGGTGCGCTGGGTGTTGTTGCCCTGGTTCTGATGCAGCAGGGTAAAGGTGCAGAGGCTGGAGCTTCGTTTGGTGCGGGTGCATCAAATACTGTCTTCGGAGGCCAAGGAAGTGCTACCTTTCTGAGTAAGTTTACTGCTATACTTGCAGCCTGTTTTTTCATAACTAGCTTGGGCTTAGGCTACTTTGCTAAAGAAAAAGCTCAACAGTTTGATCAGGTTGGTTTGCCAGATCCAGCTGTGATGGAAATCAAGCAGAAGCCAGCATCCGATGATGTGCCAATGCTTGAAGGTCAGAAGCCAGCGGCCACGCCTGCTGACGTTCCAGCCGCTCCAGAGCAGAAGTAAAAAGCGTTCAGGCGATGTTCGTAGAGGTCGCCAAAAAGTTGTAATGCCGAGGTGGTGGAATTGGTAGACACGCAACCTTGAGGTGGTTGTGCCCGTAGGGTGTAGGGGTTCGAGTCCCCTTCTCGGTACCATTTAGCAAGAGAGCCCGCATCAGCGGGCTTTCTTGCGCTCGGGATGTTCGATTGACCTGTCAAGGTATCGGTCGTATAATCCGGGCCCAGCTTTGTCGCGGGGTGGAGCAGTCTGGTAGCTCGTCGGGCTCATAACCCGAAGGTCGTTGGTTCAAATCCAGCCCCCGCAACCAGTTTTAGCAGAGCCCCTTTTAAGGGGCTTTTTGCTAGCTGTACAGAACATGACACCGGTGTTCAGCGGTGTCTTCAGTGATGGGCTTTTTGCCCATTTTTTTATTTCTAAAGCATGCACGAGGGGGTTCAGATGTCGAGCAAGCTGGAACAGTTGCAGGCCATACTGGCCCCAGTGGTTGAAGCGCTTGGCTATCAATGCTGGGGAATCGAATTCATTTCCCAAGGCCGGCATTCGCTGCTGCGCATCTATATCGACAAAGAAAACGGCGTTCTGGTGGAAGACTGCGAAATCGTCAGTCGTCAGATCAGTGGCGTGTTGGATGTAGAAGATCCAATCAGCTCTGAGTACACCCTGGAAGTGTCGTCGCCTGGCATGGATCGTCCACTGTTCAGCATTGAGCAGTTTGCGATGCACGCAGGACAACAAGTGAAAATAAAATTGCGTTCCCCCTTCGACGGGCGGCGCAACTTTCAAGGCGTTCTCCGCGGGGTGGAGGAACAGGATGTCGTGGTTCAGGTCGACAGCAATGAATACCTGCTGCCGATTGACCTGATCGACAAGGCCAACATTATTCCCGCGTTTGACTGAAACGTGCCAGATGCTGCGGATCCCGCGGATCCAATGGCTTGCGAAAGGCGAGGCGTACGATGAGCAAAGAAGTACTGCTGGTAGTTGAGTCGGTATCCAATGAAAAGGGTGTACCGGCCAGTGTCATTTTTGAAGCGCTGGAGCTGGCACTCGCTACAGCGACCAAGAAGCGCTACGAAGATGAAGTGGATGTGCGTGTTGAAATCAACCGCCACACAGGTAATTACGAAACTTTCCGCCGCTGGACCGTGGTCGAAGACGAAGACCTGGATGATCCGGCACACCAATATGCGGTAGACCAGGCCCAGGCTCACAAGCCGGGCGCGGTGGCTGGTGAAGTCATCGAAGAAAAGATCGAGTCCATCGAGTTCGGCCGTATTGCAGCGCAAACGGCCAAACAGGTCATCGTGCAGAAAGTGCGCGAGGCCGAGCGTGCCCAGGTGGTCGACGCCTACCGTGAACGGTTGGGCGAAATCATCTCCGGGACCGTAAAGAAGGTTACACGTGACAATGTCATCGTTGACCTTGGCAACAATGCTGAAGCCTTGCTGGCACGCGAAGACATCATTTCCCGTGAGACATTCCGGGTCGGTGTGCGCGTTCGGGCATTGCTGAAAGAAATTCGCACTGAAAATCGCGGCCCGCAGCTGATTCTGTCGCGCACTGCGCCAGAAATGCTGATTGAGCTTTTCCGTATCGAAGTTCCGGAAATCGCAGAAGGTCTGATCGAGGTGATGGCCGCCTCGCGTGACCCAGGCTCGCGTGCAAAAATCGCTGTTCGCTCCAAGGACAAACGCATCGACCCGCAAGGCGCCTGCATCGGCATGCGCGGTTCGCGTGTCCAGGCTGTTTCCGGCGAGCTGGGTGGCGAGCGTGTGGATATTGTGCTGTGGGACGATAACCCGGCACAGTTCGTGATCAATGCAATGTCCCCTGCTGAAGTAGCGGCAATCATCGTCGATGAAGATGCCCATGCAATGGATATCGCTGTTGGCGCGGACAACCTGGCACAAGCGATTGGGCGTGGCGGACAGAACGTACGCCTGGCCAGTCAGTTGACCGGTTGGACGCTCAACGTGATGACCGAGTCCGATATCCAGGCCAAGCAGCAGGCAGAGACCGGTGACATTCTGCGCAACTTCATCGACGAGCTGGAGGTCGATGAAGAACTGGCGCAGGTACTGGTTGATGAAGGCTTCACCAGCCTGGAAGAAATTGCCTACGTACCGCTGGAAGAAATGCTCAACATCGACGGCTTTGACGAAGATATTGTCAATGAGCTTCGTGCTCGTGCCAAGGATCGCTTGTTGACCAAAGCCATCGCTACTGAGGAAAAGCTGGCAGACGCCCATCCGGCCGAAGACCTGCTCTCGCTTGAGGGTATGGACAAGGATTTGGCGATGGAACTGGCGGTGCGCGGCGTAATTACCCGCGAAGACCTGGCCGAGCAGTCTATAGATGACCTGCTCGACATCGACGGCATTGACGATGATCGTGCCGGCAAGTTGATCATGGCCGCCCGAGCCCATTGGTTCGAGTAACAGGCGCGGCCTGAGGAGAGAAGTGCATGACGCAAGTCACGGTGAAACAACTGGCCGATGAGGTCAAAACACCGGTAGAGCGCCTGCTGCAGCAGATGCGTGAGGCAGGTCTGCCGCACACCGCCGCCGAGCAACAAGTGTCTGACAGTGAGAAGCAATCGTTGCTGACTCACCTGAAAAGCAGCCACAAGGCCAAAGTGGAAGAACCGCGCAAGATTACCCTGCAGCGCAAGACCACCAGCACCCTGCGTGTTGCCGGTAGCAAAAGCATCAGTGTTGAAGTGCGCAAGAAGAAAGTCTTCGTGCAGCGTAGCGCCGAAGAAATCGAAGCCGAGCGCAAGCGCGAGCTGGAAGAGCGTCGCGCGGTAGAAAACGCAGCCCGTCAAAAGGCCGAGGCTGAAGAAGCCAAGCGTCGTGGTGACGACCCCGCTCGTCGCCAGCCGGCAGCAGCCCCGACGGCTCAAGCCCCGGCAAGCGCGCCTGCCGAAGCGCCAGCACCTCGTGCTGCAACGCCTGAGCCTGCTCGTGAAGCGCAAGGCGCAGCCAATGCCAACGGTGCTCCGGCCCCGACGACGATCGAAGTGCGCAAGCGCGACGATCGCCGTCCGGACAAGGCGCCTTCGCGTGGCGGCGACGATCGCACCCCGCGTGGCGATGGTGACCGCAAGAGCACCCCGCATCGTCCGTCGAGCAAGGAAAAGGCTCCAGCGGTTCGTGTGGCTCCGCGTACCACCGACGAAGAAAGCGACGGCTTCCGCCGTGGCGGCCGTGGCAAGTCGAAGCTGAAGAAGCGCAATGCGCATGGCTTCCAGGCGCCGACCGGTCCGGTCATCCGCGACGTCGCCATTGGCGAAACCATCACCGTGGGCGAACTGGCCGCGAAGATGTCCGTCAAGGCTGCCGAAGTCATCAAGTTCATGTTCAAGATGGGCACCCCGGTGACCATCAACCAGGTGCTGGATCAGGAAACTGCCCATCTGATCGCCGAAGAGCTGGGCCACAAGGTCACGCTGGTCAGCGACAACGCCCTGGAAGAATCGCTGGCCGAGTCGCTGAAGTTCGAAGGTGAAACCTTCTCGCGTGCGCCGGTCGTCACCGTCATGGGGCACGTTGACCATGGCAAGACGTCCCTGCTCGACTACATCCGTCGTGCCAAGGTCGCAGCTGGCGAAGCCGGTGGTATCACGCAGCACATCGGTGCCTACCACGTAGAAACCGAGCGCGGCATGGTCACCTTCCTCGACACCCCGGGTCACGCGGCGTTTACCGCCATGCGTGCACGGGGTGCCAAGGCGACCGACATCGTGATCCTGGTGGTCGCGGCCGACGACGGCGTGATGCCGCAAACCATCGAAGCCGTTCAGCATGCCATTGCGGCCGGCGTACCGCTGGTGGTTGCAGTGAACAAGATCGACAAGCCGGGTGCAGACCTGGATCGCATTCGCAGCGAACTGTCGGTCTACGGCGTGACGTCCGAAGAGTGGGGCGGTGATACGCCGTTCGTACCGGTTTCCGCCAAGATGGGTACCGGTGTTGACGAACTGCTCGAAGCCGTCCTGCTGCAGGCTGAGGTTCTGGAGCTGAGGGCCACGCCATCGGCGCCAGGCCGTGGTGTTGTCGTCGAGTCGCGCCTCGACAAGGGCCGCGGCCCCGTGGCCACTGTTCTGGTTCAGGACGGTACGCTGCGTCAGGGTGACATGGCCCTGATCGGTTCGAACTATGGCCGCATCCGCGCCATGCTCGACGAAAACGGCAAGCCTGTGAAGGAAGCCGGCCCGTCGATCCCGGTCGAGATTCTCGGCCTGGACGGCACGCCGGAAGCCGGTGACGAGATGACCGTACTGGCTGACGAGAAGAAGGCCCGTGAAGTCGCGCTGTTCCGCCAAGGCAAGTTCCGCGAAGTCAAACTGGCTCGCGCTCATGCCGGCAAGCTGGAAAACATCTTCGAGAACATGGGTCAGGAAGAGAAGAAGACGCTTAACATCGTCCTCAAGTCCGACGTCCGTGGTTCCCTCGAGGCCCTGCAAGGTGCCTTGGGTGGTCTGGGTAACGATGAAGTGCAGGTCCGTGTCATTGGTGGCGGTGTCGGTGGTATCACCGAAAGCGACGCCAACCTGGCGCTGGCTTCCAACGCTGTCCTGTTTGGCTTCAACGTGCGTGCCGATGCCGGTGCGCGCAAGATCGTCGAGCAGGAAGGTCTGGATATGCGTTACTACAACGTGATCTACGACATCATCGAAGACGTCAAGAAAGCCCTGACCGGCATGCTGGGCAGCGATGTTCGCGAGAACATCCTGGGCATCGCCGAAGTGCGTGACGTGTTCCGTTCGCCGAAGTTCGGTGCGATCGCAGGCTGCATGGTGGTGGAAGGTACGGTCTACCGTAACCGTCCGATCCGTGTACTGCGTGAAGACATCGTGATCTTCGAAGGCGAGCTGGAATCGCTGCGCCGCTTCAAGGACGACGCTGCTGAAGTGCGTAACGGCATGGAGTGCGGTATCGGCGTCAAGAGCTACAACGACGTCAAGGTCGGTGACAAGATCGAAGTCTTCGAGAAGGTCCAGGTGGCTCGCAGCCTCTAAACCGCAGGCTTCGGACACGGTGCCTGGCACCGTGTCGCGAGCTGAACGCAACGCCCGGTCTGACACGCGTCAGGCCGGGCGTTTGCCGCTTTCAGACCGTCAGGGTTTGCGCCCGGGTCAGTAACAGGTATCAAGCATGGCCAAAGAATATAGCCGTACCCAACGCATCGGCGATCAGATCCAGCGTGAGCTGGCGCAACTGATCCGTCGTGAAGTCAAGGACCCGCGTGTCGGTCTGGTCACCGTCACGGCCGTGGATGTCAGCCGCGATGTCGGCCACGCCAAGATCTACGTGACCGTGATGGGCCAGGACGATGCCGAATCCATCGCGCAAAGCCTCAAGGTGCTCAACACCGCCGCCGGTTTCCTGCGCATGCAGCTGGGCCGCGAAATGAAACTGCGCAGCGTGCCGCAACTGCATTTCCACTACGATGAAAGCGTGGTGCGTGGTGCCCACCTTTCGGCGTTGATCGAGCGTGCCGTGGCCGAAGACAGCCACCATCAGAGCGATGCCGCTTCAGACGATTCCAAGGAGTAGCGGGTGGCCCAGGTCAAACGTATCCGTCGTAACGTCAGCGGGATCATCCTGCTCGACAAACCCTTGGGGTTCACCTCCAACGCGGCCCTGCAAAAGGTGCGCTGGTTGCTCAATGCCGAGAAGGCTGGACACACCGGCAGCCTCGACCCGCTGGCCACCGGTGTACTGCCGCTGTGTTTCGGCGAAGCCACCAAGTTCTCGCAATACCTGCTCGATTCAGACAAATCCTACGAAACTGTCATGCAGTTGGGTAAGACTACGACCACCGGCGACGCCGAAGGGGACGTATTGCAAACCCGGCCCGTGACCGTTGGTCGCGCCGATATCGACGCTGTGTTGCCACACTTTCGTGGGCAAATCAGCCAGATACCGCCGATGTACTCGGCGCTCAAGCGTGATGGCCAACCGTTGTACAAGCTGGCACGTGCAGGGGAAGTAGTGGAGCGCGAGGCGCGTTCTGTTACTATTGCGCGCCTGGAATTGCTGGCGTGTGAAGGCGAGACCGCGACACTGTCCGTCGACTGCAGCAAAGGCACCTATATCCGTACCCTGGTGGAGGATATTGGTGAGCAACTGGGCTGCGGCGCCTACGTGGCGCAACTGCGCCGTACCCAGGCCGGCCCGTTCACGCTGGCCCAGACGGTGACGCTCGAAGAACTCGAGCAGGCCCATGCCGAAGGCGGCAATGAAGCGATCGATCGCTTCCTGATGCCCTCCGACAGCGGCTTGCAGGACTGGCCACTGCTGCAGTTTTCCGAACACAGTTCGTTCTACTGGTTGCACGGGCAGCCCGTCAGAGCCCCGGATGCGCCGAAATTCGGTATGGTCCGGGTGCAGGATCATGAAGGACGCTTCATCGGAATCGGTGAGGTAAGCGACGATGGGCGCATTGCGCCGCGTCGGCTGATTCGGTCGGAGTGACCGAAAACCCGCGCAACGACCGGCTTGTCCGGCCTGAGCGAGGGACGAGGGTGGCTGTCAACAGGCACGGTCACATCTCATTATTTAATACGAGGCATCGCCCTCGGCCTGTTGGAATCGTCTGCTACTCAGGCGCTTCCTTGACTAGAAGGATTGCCCACATGGCACTCAGCGTTGAAGATAAAGCTCAGATCGTAACCGACTACCAGCAAGCTCCAGGTGATACAGGTTCGCCAGAAGTGCAAGTTGCACTGCTGACCGCCAACATCAACAAGCTGCAGGGTCACTTCAAGGCCAACGGTAAGGACCACCACTCCCGTCGTGGTCTGATCCGCATGGTAAACCAGCGTCGCAAGCTGCTGGACTACCTGAAGGGTAAAGACGTCAGCCGTTACAGCGCCCTGATCGGTCGTCTGGGCCTGCGTCGCTAATTGCGATGTGGCACGTCTCCTGTTCCGGCCCGTGTGGTTCTGTTCGATGATGTCGATTGCCGAGGCTGGCAATCGCAGATGAGATCCGAAACGCATGGGCGGTCAGGAATCTGAGGTTGGTTGTCTGTCAGGCTCACCGGTTTAACCGGTGAACCAGGCAGGCTTCCAGCCTCAAGTTTTATCTGGAGCCTGATCGGGGCCGACTCCCCGCCCGGCCCAAGAATTCGCAAGAAACCAGTTCCCCCAAAAGTCCACAAAGAAGGTAGGAAACCGTGAACCCGGTAATCAAGAAGTTTCAATTCGGTCAGTCGACCGTCACCCTGGAGACAGGCCGTATTGCCCGCCAGGCTTCGGGCGCCGTACTGGTCACCGTTGATGACGACGTCAGCGTGCTGGTCACTGTCGTGGGTGCCAAGCAGGCAGACCCGGGCAAGGGCTTCTTCCCGCTGTCCGTGCACTACCAGGAAAAAACCTACGCCGCCGGCAAGATCCCGGGTGGCTTCTTCAAGCGTGAAGGCCGTCCTTCCGAGAAAGAAACCCTGACTTCGCGACTGATCGACCGTCCGATCCGTCCGCTGTTCCCTGAAGGCTTCATGAACGAAGTCCAGGTTGTCTGCACCGTCGTTTCGACCAGCAAGAAGACCGATCCGGACATCGCTGCGATGATCGGCACCTCGGCCGCCCTGGCCATCTCCGGCATTCCTTTCGACGGTCCTGTCGGCGCCGCCCGCGTCGCGTTCCACGAGAGCACCGGCTACCTGCTGAACCCGACCTACGAGCAACTGCAGGCTTCGAGCCTGGACATGGTCGTGGCCGGTACCTCTGAAGCGGTGCTGATGGTCGAATCCGAAGCCAAAGAGCTGACCGAAGACCAGATGCTGGGCGCTGTCCTGTTCGCCCATGACGAGTTCCAGGTGGTGATCAACGCCGTCAAGGAACTGGCCGCCGAAGCCGCCAAGCCCCTGTGGAACTGGCAGCCAAAGCCTGAAGCCACCGAGCTGCTGGGCGCTATCCGTGCCGAGTTCGGCGCCGCCATCTCCGACGCCTACACCATCACCGTCAAGGCCGACCGCTATGCGCGCCTGGGCGAGCTGCGCGAGCAGATCGTGGCCAAGCTGGCTGTCGATGATGGCAGCCCGTCTGCCAGCGAAATCAAGGCCGCCTTCGGCGAAATCGAATACCGCACCGTGCGCGAGAACATCGTCAACGGCAAGCCGCGTATCGATGGCCGCGACACCCGCACCGTACGCCCGCTGAACATCGAAGTCGGTGTACTGCCCAAGACCCACGGCTCGGCCCTGTTCACCCGTGGCGAAACCCAGGCCCTGGTTGTTGCAACCCTGGGTACGGCCCGCGACGCACAGCTGCTCGACACCCTTGAAGGCGAGAAGAAAGACGCCTTCATGCTGCACTACAACTTCCCGCCGTTCTCGGTCGGCGAGTGTGGCCGCATGGGTGGCGCCGGTCGCCGTGAAATCGGTCACGGCCGTCTGGCCCGTCGCAGCGTCCAGGCCATGCTGCCAAGCGCCGACGAGTTCCCGTACACCATCCGCGTGGTGTCGGAAATCACCGAGTCCAATGGTTCGAGCTCGATGGCGTCGGTCTGCGGTGCTTCGCTGGCCCTGATGGACGCCGGTGTCCCGGTCAAGGCACCCGTGGCCGGTATCGCCATGGGCCTGGTCAAGGAAGGCGGCAAGTTCGCCGTCCTGACCGACATCCTGGGTGACGAAGACCACCTGGGCGACATGGACTTCAAGGTCGCCGGTACGGCCAAGGGTGTCACTGCGCTGCAGATGGACATCAAGATCAAGGGCATCACCGAAGAAATCATGGAGATCGCCCTGGGCCAGGCCCTGGAAGCTCGCCTGAACATCCTCGGCCAGATGAACCAGATCATCGGTCAGGCCCGCAGCGAGCTGTCGGCCAACGCGCCGACCATGATCGCGATGAAGATCGACACCGACAAGATCCGTGACGTCATCGGCAAGGGCGGCGCCACCATCCGCGCCATCTGCGAAGAAACCAAGGCGTCGATCGACATCGAAGACGACGGCACCATCAAGATCTTCGGTGAAACCAAGGAAGCGGCCGAGGCCGCTCGCCAGCGCGTCCTGGGCATCACTGCAGAGGCCGAGATCGGCAAGATCTACGTCGGCAAGGTCGAGCGCATCGTCGACTTCGGCGCCTTCGTCAACATCCTGCCGGGCAAGGACGGTCTGGTTCACATCTCGATGCTGAGCGACGCTCGGGTCGAGAAAGTGACCGACATCCTGAAAGAAGGCCAGGAAGTCGAAGTGCTGGTACTGGACGTGGACAACCGCGGCCGTATCAAGCTGTCGATCAAGGACGTGGCGGCTGCCAAGGCTTCCGGCGTCTGATGTAACCCTGCCAGCCGGCGTCGTCGTGACGCCGGGCTGTCTGAAAAATCCGCAGGCCGGCAATGGCTGCGGATTTTTTATGGGTATTTTTCGGCGGTCTACAAGGTGATCGGCGCCACGGTCTGTGTGGTGGCTACGTGCCTTCGGGAAAACTTGCAACTTGCATGCGTGCACGACAGCGAAACGGGCAAACTGCACGATCATCAGTTTTTCAATATTTGTTAACTAATTGATTTATATAAGTTTTATAAGCAATTCAAAGCTGGCACAGCGCTTGCGATATACCTGTTAACCCTGCGAAGTGATGCTTACGCAGTTTTTGAGAAAAACAGGAGTTATCGTATGAAGAAGTTCGCTATCGCTGCTGCCACTGCCCTGACTCTGACCATGGCCGGTGGTGCATTCGCCCAGACCGCCAACCAGGCTACCCAGGCGCCCATCATGCTGGCCGCCAACGACACCGTTGACAACGCCAAGCAAGAAGGCAGCGACACCTGGATCACCACCAAGGTCAAGGCTGACCTGCTGACCGAAAAAGGCATTCCAGGCTCGGACATCGAAGTTGAAACCAACAAAGGCGTGGTCTCCCTGTCTTCGAAAGTCACCGTGACCGAAGCCCAGAAAAAGCAGGCTGTGATGATCGCCAAGAACATCAAGGGTGTTACCGCTGTTTCGGCTGACGGCCTGAAGGCTGACTAAGCAAGAATCGATGATGACCCTCTGAACGACAGCCGGGCGCCAGCAAGGTGTCCGGTTGATGAGAAGGTTCATGCGAGAGGCCACAGGGATGTGGCCATTACAGGCCCCGGCTTTCGAGTCGGGGCCTGTTCTATTGTGGGGGGGGGGCCTCAGCCGCGCCTGCTTTCGATGCGTACCAGGCGTCCGCCCTCGAAGCGCAGGTAGCGGTACATGCCGTGATCGGGGCCGTAGATCCATTCCTCGATCTCGACCTGCTCCGAGCGCCGGTAGGTGCTGTCATAGCTCTTGCGCGAGCCAAGGGTGGCCTGGCTGGCAGGCCGGCCGCATTTCTTCTGCACTTCGAAGGCGTGGTCGCCCACGCTGATCAAATGGCTGTTGCAGCGCATGGTCGAAGCCTGTGCCGGGCCAATGCCGGCGCCGGCCAACGTGATCAGCAGGGCAAAACGTATCAGGCGGTTGTTCAAGGGATCACTCGCTGTCCAGGTGCAGGGGCGTGATGACCCGGCCATCGGGCTGTGCCTTGCCAAGCTGGGCATCGATGAAATACACCCGCTCGTCCTGCAGCTTGCCTTTGTCGACCAGATAATCCTTGATGCTGCTGGCCCGGTCCTGGCCCAGCTCACGCAACAGTACCTCATTGCGGGTCCAGAACTGCAGCACCGCCTCGCGCAATTGGTTCTGACGCTGCTCCTTGTCCAGTTGTGCCCACTGGGCGGGGGGCTGTTGCTTGAGCCGCGCCCGGTAGATGCCTTCAAGCATCGGGGCCTTTTCATCTTCTGGCACTTCCAGCAGGCCGGCACGGGCCGGTACCTTGTCGCCGCGACGTTGCAGGATCTTGTACCAGGTGAATTGATACTCCCGTTCCAGCCGCTGGCGGGCCAGCAGCGGGCCGTCACTGTCGGCGGCACTGGTGCCTTCGATTTCCAGGCGCAGGGTCGGGCGTTCGCTCAACGCGACAGCCAGCTTGTCCAGTGCCTGCCGTGCCTCGGCGGTCAGGGTGCTGGAGCCGGGGTCGAACAGCACCGTGCCCAGGTCTTGCGAGCCTCCACCGGCGACCAGCCCGCCAATGAACTTGAACGGCGACTGCGCGGCGCGCAGCACCAGGTTGCGCAAGGTCTGCCAGACGATTGGCATGACGCTGAACTGTGGATTGTTCAGGTCACCTTCAAGCGGCAGCTCGATGGAAATACGCCCCTGCGTATCCTTGAGCAAGGCCACGGCCAGACGGATCGGCAGGTCCACAGCGTCGGGGCTGTCGACCTTTTCACCCAGTTGCAACTGCTCGACCAGCACCTTGTTCTGTGCCTTGAGCTGGCCTTGGGTGATCAGATAATGCAGGTCCAGGTTCAAGCGGCCCTTGCGGATGCGATAGCCGGCGAATTTGCCGGAGTAGGGCGTCAGGGTGGTCAGCTCGACGCGCTTGAAGCTGGTGGCAATGTCGAGGCTGGCCATCGGGTCGAACGGGTTGACGCTGCCTTTGATAGTCACCGGCGCGTAGCGGTCGACCTTGCCTTCGATATTGACCGGCGCCGGCTTGGCCAACTGGTTGTCGATGGTGCCGATGCGGCCATTGAGTTGCTGCACAGCGGTGGCAAAGTTCGGTGTCAGGGTGAAGTCGGCGAAGTACGCCGAGCCGTCCTTGATATTGACCTGGTCAACGCGGATGCCCAGTGGCTGTTCGGTGCTGGCCGTGCGTTTTTCACGCGTGGCCGGCTTGGCGTCGGCCGGCTGTGGAATCAACAGGTCATCGACGTTGGTGGTGCGGTCCTCGTTGATCATGAAGCGTGCGTAGGGCTGTTGCAGGTCTACACGCCCGATCGACAGGTCCTGGCCGTGGCGATAGATGATGTTATCGGCGGTCAGGTTTTCCCATTTGACGAAGTCGCGTTGCTTGAGCGTATCCAGGGTGTGCAGCTGATTGACCTGAGCCTTGCCGCTGATGTAGAACGCCAGCGGCTCGGTGCTGTGCAGGTCGACCGTCAGGTCGCTGGCAAGCATGCCGCTGCGCAGTTCCAGACGAATGAGCGGGCTGATGTAAGCCTGGGCCACGCGCAGGTCGACGTCCTGGCTGGTGATCCGCAGATGGGCATTGACCGGCGCCAGGTTGACCTCGCCCACTGCTGTCAGCTTGCCTTGCTTGCCCAGGCCGGTGTCCAGTCGCACTTTGAAGGGCGATTTGTTCAGGCTGTCGAAGTTCTGCATGTCGAGGTTCAGCGGCCCGACATCGAGCGCCACGGGCTCGGTGGGCACGCGGTCTGTCAGGTGCACCTGATAATCGCGCAGTTGCACATCGCGCACCAGCACCTGCCACGGCTTGCTGGCTACCGCTGGTGGTGCGGCAGGCTTGGCGGCGGCCTGGGCCGGTTCGGCGGCTTTGGCGTCGACCTCGGGCCTGGCGGCAGGGCGGGTGCTTTTACCCGGCTGGCCGGCGAACAGTTTCTGCCAGTCCAGTTGCCCGTCGGCCTCACGCGCTGCCCAGGTTTCGAGCTTCTGGCTGCGCACCTTGCCAATCACTACTTGCTGGCGCGCCAGGTCCAGCGAGCTGTCGCTGATTGCCAATTGCTGCAGGCGCACCAGCGAACGACCGTCGGCGGCATTGATGGCCAGGGCCGAGACGCTGGCCTGGGTATGGGTCAGTTGCAGTTCGGTGTTCTTGGCCAGGCTCAACTTGTAGGCGGTGCTCAGGCTCAGGCGACCATCCTGCAAGGCCAGCGGCACGGCGTCGCGCACATACGGCCACCACAGCTTCATCTTGCTGTCGGTGATTTTCAGCGTGCCTTCGGAGGTGACCGGCGCCAGCCCGATGCGGCCTTCCCAGTCGATCTGACCGCCATCGGGACCGATCGCGACCAGCGTGGCGTCGGCGTGGTCTTCAGGCAGCGTGCTGAGGTTCTTCAGCTCCAGATTGAGTTTGTCGTACAGGAACTCGATAGGGTCGCCTGGGCGTTCGTCGCGAAAATGCAGGTAGCCGTCGACCAGCTTGATGCGCCCGATGCGCAGGGCGAACGGCTCGCTGGGCGCCGCCTGCTCAGGCGTGGCAGGGGTGTCGGTCTGTTTGAACAGCCGGCTGAGGTTGAACTGCCCCTTCTTGTCGAACAGCAGCTCGGTCCTGGCCTTGACCAGCTCGACATCGCGCAAATGCAGTGCACCGCTCCACAGGCTGTCGAGCTGCAGGTTGGCGTAGAGCTTTTCAAAACCCACCTGTTCCTTGCCCGGCGTGCCGATATTCAAGCCCCAGACGGTCAGCTCAAGGCTGTACGGGTTGAGCTCCAGGCGCTCGATTCGGGCGGGCACCGTGGCGAACTCGGCCAGCTTCTGGTTGGCGATGCGCAAGGCGATGCCGGGCACGATAAAGAACCCCAACAGGCTGTACAGCACCAGGACGGCCACCAGGGCACCAATAATACGCTTCAGACTTCTGGGCATTGGAGACCGCATCTCTCTTGTCGGAGGTGCTTGGAGTATGACATGCCCATCTGGTTCACAAGCCAACGCCGTCCATAAGCGTAGGAAAATTCCTAATATTTCTAGGTCAGAATTGCAGAACCAGGGTTTTCAAGGGTGGCTGATGGTCCATGGACGGAAAATCGTCGGCCGGCTCGATCACCTGCCACTCGCGCACGGGTCGGCCGGTCTTGCTGGCGCAGCGCAAGACCTGCTCGCGCCAGTCGTCCAGGCTGACCCGGGCCAGGTTGTTGCAGCAGATCAGCACACCGTCTTCGGTGGTGCTCAGCAGCGCCGGCTTGAGCAGGCTCTGATAGTCGCGCAGCAGGTCGACCGTGCCGAAGGCGCTCTTGGCCCAGGCTGGCGGGTCGAGCAGCACCAAGTCGAACTGACGCGCCTGCAGGCGTGGGTAATCGGGCAGCTTCTGCGTGCGTCGAGCCGTGACCGGCAGCCCTGCCAGTTGGCGAATGGCCGGAAAGTAATCGGACTGAATGAACTGCATGGGCGGCAGATGCGGGTTGAGCGCGCCGTTCTCGCGACCGACCGCCAGGTTGCCCTCGGCAAAGTCCAGGTTACAGACCTCGCGGGCCCCACCGGCCGCCGCGCTCAGCCCCACGCCGCAGGTGTAGGCGAACAGGTTCAATACACGCTTGCCGGCGCTGCGTTGCCGGACCCAGTGACGGGCGTTGCGCAGGTCGAGGAACAACAGCGGGTCCTGCCCGGCGTGCCGGCCGCGGACGCGATAGTTCAGGCCGCCTTCATGGCCGATCAGGTCTTGCAGCGCGGCATCCTCGGCCTGGTAGACACTGTCCTGGCGGTCGATGCGTGAATTGCTCCCGGAGCGGTCGTTATAGACCAGCAGCAGGGCCACGCCCAGATGGGCCTGTACCGTGGCATGCAGGTCGATCAGGGCGTCACGCTCCAGGCGGGTATGAAAGCTTTGTACCAGCAGTTGCGGGCCGTAGCGGTCGACGGTCAGCCCGCTGGCGCCTTCCTGGCTGCCGTGGAACAGCCGATAGCAGTCGGTGCCCTGGGCATGCAGTTCGGCCAGCAGCGACTGACGACGGTCGAGGGCGACGCTGAGCGACTGATTCAGGGAAGACATGCAGGGCGCCTCGGGCAGGAATTGAGGCGCGGGAGTTTATCAGTTTGCGCACGCTTGACGCTGTGGCAAATGGCGCGGTTGTCGGGCGCCGTAGCGGCGCGAAGGGCAGGCCGGTTGTGGCGGTCTGGCAAAAACCCCGCAACCGGCCCGGGCAGAAGGCCTCAGCGAACCACGCCATCGACCCGCTGCGTACGCAGGCGCATGCGTCGACGGATCGCCAGTGCGACGATCAGCACCAGCAGGAACAGCACCGTGAAGAACACCGTATTGAAGATCGGGAATGGCTCGTCGCGGCTGGTGGTGGACTCGATCGCCGTCACATTGGGGAACATGGACAGGATCTGAATGCGCCAGCCGTAATAGCGAATAATTGCCAACTGTTGAGCGTCACGCGAGTAACCTTGCGCCTTGGCCTGGATGTCGGCCGAGTCGAACTTGAAGTACCACGGGAAGCTCCAGCCGGTATCCTCGTTGCGATAAACCACGACATGCTTGTTGTCAGGGTGTTCGGTGTTGATGAAATACACATCGCGCGTCGGGCCGTCTGCCGGGTTTTCAGCGTTGATCACCCCATCGGCGTCCATGCGCTTGACCTCGACGCCGGTGATCATCACCACGTCATGGCGTGGCAGCAGATAGTGAAGGCTGAGCGCGCCCACTCCGATAACCAGAACCACCACCAGCCAAATCGACCGTTTGAGCCACTTCATGTCATTGTTCCCCTATGAAAAATTGCGTGACTTTGCCCTAATCCGAACATTTTGAAGCAAAACAGTTATTACAAAATTCGACAAGGCCATCCTTGTCACCATGAAAGACGGAGAGTTGCATGATTTGGTTTCTTGAAGGGCAATCCAGCCAGCGTGAAGTGATCATGGGCGCGCGCGAAGCGTTGCCGGCTTCGGTGCGCATCATTGCCTCTCACCGGCAGGCCCGCCCGGAGATTACCGCGTTGGCCGACCTGGCGCTGCAAGAGCCGGCTGACAACCTTGAACGTCTTGAGTGGGTCATCCATACGGCAGTGCAGCAGGACGTCAAGGTGGTGATCGCCGGACGCCTCGGTGGTTTTTACGAAGCGCATCGCCAGCGCTTCGCGGAGGCGGGCCTGGACCTGGTCACCGGGGGGGGGTCCACCGAGACATTTCGCCAGGTCGATGACAAAAGCTGTTTCACGGCGGCGGCCGAGCAGGCCGGCCTGCCGTGTGTGCCGGGCATTACCGTGACCGATGCCGATCAGTTGCAACGCGCTTTCGACACCCTGTCAGCCAGCGGCGAGGTATGCATCAAGCCTACCGTGGGCATTTTTGGCCAGGGGTTCTGGCGCTTCAAGGCCGATGTGGACGCCTTTCGCGGCTTTGCCAACCCTGATGCCCGGGAAACCAGCTTCGAAGCCTACCTGCATGCCTACCGCCAGCCAGGCGAGCGGGCGCCGCTGTTGGTCATGCCGTACATGGCCGGCAGTGAATGCTCGGTTGACCTTGTGTGTGAGCAGGGCCGTGTAGTGGCCGGGGTCGGACGACGCAAGCAGGGGCTGCACCAGACATTCGAGCGCGACAGCGATGCCGTGCGCCTGGCAATGCGCGCCGCCGAGCATTTTGCCTGCGATGGCCTGGTCAACGTGCAGACCCGCGATGACGATGAGGGCATTGCGCACTTGCTGGAAATCAACCCGCGCTATTCAGGCGGGATTGGCTACACGCGCGAAACCGGGATCAACCTGCCCGGCATCTTTGCCACGCGTCGCCTGGGCTTGAAAGAACCGGAAACACATTGGCAGGAAAATATCCGGGTCAAGGCCATCACCGTCGCTGTACGGGCTTTCGGTTGATCGTGATAATAGTTTTTTGCTATCGGTAGGGAAAAGGCTTGAGCACACCGCGAACAAATGTAGCGGTTTTGTAGCGAGTCGCGCCTGCCGGGATGTTACTGTTGGGCACGAGCCTGGAGACCGTGCCGGCGCGTGCATGAAAGCAGGCGCTGGCCGCATGTGCATCGAATGAAAACTCACCCTAAAGACGTTTCTTCAGCCTATCAAGGAGGACCGGCATGACCGTTCTTGCACCCGGCGCGAACATTGCCCTTGCCGCAGACCGTTGCGCCTGGAACCTCAAGAGCGGCAAAGCGTCCATCTTTGGCGAATACGCGGCCGTCGCCCTGTTGCCGGTCAACGACAAGCGCCAGCCCACAGGTCCCGCTGCGCTGCTGCATGACGAGCAGTCGTGGATGCAATGGAGTGGCGGTCCGCAGGATGTGGGATGTTCGCTGACCCTGGGCAGCCTGCCGGCCGGCAGTGACCGGGTGCTGCTGATGGTCTACGTCTATGCTGCTGCCGGTCCGGTCAGTGAAATCGCCAGCCTGAGCCTTCACATTGATCCCGCCGTCGAGTATTCGCTCGACCTGCGCGACTATGGCGAGGCCTCGATCATCATCGGTGAGTTCTATCGCCGCAACGATCAATGGAAATTCCGCGCCCTGAGCGAAGGTTCGGCCTACGGCCTGGCCGCGTTCGGGCGCAAGATCGGCCTGGAGGTCAGCGACTTTCATCCGCGCCGGGGCAACCAGGGCGGCGGACACGATGGCCAGCGTCACCAGTCAGCCACCGGCACCGCCTTCGTGGTGGGCCCTGCGCACCTGATGACCTGCGCGCATGTCATCGAAGACATGAGCGTGCTGTACATCACCTCGCTGGAAGGGCGCTACAAGGTCGAGCCGGTGGTGGTCGACCGACGCAACGACATTGCCCTGCTGCGCGTGCAGGGCGCATCGCCGCTCAAGACCCTGCCGTTTCGTGAGGGGCCGGGCTGCGAAGCCGGTGACAACGTCGTGGCGCTGGGCTACCCGCTGGCCTCGATTTCCGGCGGCAGCCTGCAAGTGACCCAAGGCGGTATTTCCAGCCTGTTCGGCCTGCACAGCGATGCCAGCCTGTTGCAGTTCACCGCGCCCATCCAGCCCGGCTCCAGTGGCAGTCCCCTGTTTGACAGTGGCGGAGCGGTGGTGGGCATGGTGACCTCCAGCGTGCCGGATGCACAGAACATGAACTTTGCAGTCAAGTCCGCGTTGCTGGTGGCGTTCCTGCAGGCCTGTCGCGTGCCGACCACCCTCCTGCAGCCGGACAAGACCTACACCACCACTGAAATCTCACGTGTCGCCCAATCATCTTTATGGCTTGTCGAAGCCTCTCGTGGCTGACAGCCTTTGCTCGATGCGCCACCCAGCCTTACCAACCAGGAATTACACGATGGACAGCCGCCAGGCGCTCACCCAACCGACTTCGCTGCATGCCGAGCTGCTTCGCGGACGCCTCGACGTCACCGTCGAGGCGTCGACCATCGCACCGCAGGCCCTGTTCGGCTTTGCCGAACGGCGTAACCCCAAGCGCGCGTTTCTGTTCGTCTCCAAGGTCCTGGGCCGGCATATCCCGGTGCGTCCCGGCGTCATGCGCCAGAGCTTCCAGGACCTGGCCGACAAGATCCCGGCCGACCTTCCAGGCCCGGTGCTGGTCATCGGCATGGCCGAGACCGCCGTCGGGCTGGGGGCCGGCGTGCACCGCGCCTACAGCCAGACCCGATCGGATGCCCTGTACCTGATCAGCACCCGGCACCCGACCGGCACGCCGCTGTTCGCCCGCTTCGAAGAAGAACACAGCCATGCCAGCGCGCACCTGATCCACCTGCCGGTCGATGCGCCGCTGCGCGAGTCGATGCTGGCCGCCCGTTCGCTGGTGCTGGTCGATGACGAAGCCTCGACCGGCAAGACCTTCATCAACCTGCATCGCGCCCTGGTCGAGGCCGGCCTCGAGCACATCAAGCGCGTCGTCACGTGCGTGCTGACCGACTGGTCGGCCGATGCCGTCAGCCGTGCCATGGACGTCACCACCGACCAGGTGTCGCTGTTGCAGGGGGCCTATCGCTTTACCGAAGATGCCAGCGCACCGCTGCCGGACATGCCCGAAGTCGGCACCGTGCTGGCAGGGGACTGGCCATTGACCGCCGCCAACGACTGGGGCCGCCTGGGCGTGCGCTCGGTCGCCGACAGCCTGGCGCCGGACCTGCACGTGACGCCCGGCGAGCGGGTACTGGTGGTGGGCACCAGCGAGTTCGTCTGGCGGCCATTCCTGCTCGCCGAACGTCTCGAACGAGCCGGTGCCGATGTGCACTTCAGCTCCACCAGCCGTTCGCCGATCGCGTTGGGCCATGCCATCGGCCACGCCCTGTCGTTTGGGGACAACTACGGGCTGGGCATTCCCAACTTTTTGTACAATGTGCAGCCGGGGCAGTTCGACCGGGTGCTGATCTGCACCGAAACACCGGCACAGGCCGTCTCGGCCGAGCTGATCGATGCGCTGAATGCCGAGGTTATCTGTGATCAATAACGAACGTCCGCTGATTCTCGTCGACCTGGACGACACCCTGTTCCAGACCGCGCGCAAGACCGCGGCGAACATCGAAAAGCACGTGGCCACCGTGGACATCACCGGTAATGCCAATGGCTACATGACCAACGTACAGCGCTCGTTCGTCAACTGGATGCTGGCCAATGCCGACGTGGTGCCGGTCACCGCACGCAGTGTCGAGGCCTTCAGCCGGGTGCGCCTGCCATTCACCGCCGGCGCCATCTGCTCCCACGGCGGGGTCATGCTCGATGTCGCCGGCCAGCTCGATCAGGACTGGCATGCGCAGATGCAGGACACGCTGGCGCCCTATCAGGCGCGCCTGCATGACCTGAGCGCCACCACCCTGGCCATTGGCCGGGAAATGGGCATTTCGCTGCGTGGCTGGGTGGTCGAGGAGGCCCGGTTGTTCCATTACGTGGTCACCAAGCACAACGAAAACGACGACAGCGTGCTGGAGCGGGTGCTGGCCGAAGTGCAGGCACGCGGGCTGCTGGAAGGGCTGCACATACATGGCAACGGCAATAACCTGGCCTTCCTGCCTGAAGGCCTGGCCAAGCGCCATGCCGTGCAGGAATGGCTGCGCCGCGACCGCGCCGTGAACGGCGAGCGCCCGGTGCTGGGCTTTGGCGACAGCATCACCGACCTGGGTTTCATGGACGATTGCCATTGGTGGGCCACACCGGCGCGCAGCCAGCTGGCACGTCTGGTCCAGGAGCATGCCGGTGAGTAACGTGTTGCAGGCGGGCACCGTGCAAGGCCTGGCCACGGTCGGCAGCGGCAGCTATCACCCCGATGACGTGCACTTCCTGCTGCGCAGCGTCGAGATCGAAGTCACCGATGTCATGGAAAAGGAACGCCTGATCCAGACCCGGCAGAAGCACTATTCGGAAATGATCAGCCTGGAAAAGGCACCCGACCCGGTGCACCAGGACCTTTTCGAACGCGCACTGGCCCAGAACGGCACCCGCATGGCCGTCGACGTGCAGGCGCTGGCCCAGGCACTGGATCGCCAGTGCCCGGGCCCCGAGATCGTCCTGGTGTCGTTCGTGCGCGCCGGCCTGCCGCTGGGCGTACTGTTGCGCCGGGCCTTGCTTGACCTGGGCCGCAAGGCGCATCACTACGGGATCAGCATTGTTCGCGATCGTGGCATCGACCGCACAGCGCTGGAGGCCATCATCCAAACCCACGGCGCGCAGGCCATCGTGTTCGTCGATGGCTGGACCGGCAAGGGCGCGATCAGTGGCGAAATCAGCCGCAGCCTGGCAGGCGATGCACGCTTTCCCGAGCAGCCGCGACTGGTGGTACTGGCCGACCCGTGTGGCCGGGCCTGGCTGGCGGCCTCGGCTGAGGACTGGGTGATTCCCTCGGGAATCCTCGGTGCCACGGTGTCAGGCCTGGTCTCGCGCTCCATCTGGCCGGCCGACGGCGGCCTGCATGGGTGTGTCATCTACGATCACCTGCAGCCTTGCGACATGACTCGCCCGTTCATCGAACAGCTCGACGAGCGGCGTCGGCAACTGACGGACGTCAGCGCGGTCGAACCCTGGACCGCCGCGCAACGCCTGGCGCTTCAGACGGCCGCAGGGCAGGCCGTCGACAGGCTGGCGGCGCGGTTCGACGTGAACAACCTCAACCGCATCAAGCCCGGCATTGCCGAGGCGACCCGCGCGGTCATGCGCCGGGTGCCCGATCATGTGCTGGTGCGCGACCTGCGCGACAACGACGTGCAATTGCTTTTGCATCTGACCGAACAGGCGGGCGTGCCCGTCGAACAGGCCGGCGCCGCTCTTGGCCCCTATCGGGCGGCAACCATCATTCGGAGTCTTGGCTGATGGCACTTTTTTCGCCTTACGCATTGGGGGCCACCCTGTACATGCCGGCCACCCGGGATGACATTCTCGAAGTGGTGGTCGCCCAACGCATCCCCGAGCTGCGCTCGCTGGTGGTGTGCCTGGAAGATGCCGTGGCGCCGGTCGACGTCGACACGGCGCTGGCCAACCTGCGCCATGTGCTGTTGCGCATCGAGGCCTATGGCGGGCGTCCCGAAGGCGGCCCGCTGCTGTTCGTGCGTCCACGCGACGAACATATGGCCCGGGTACTCAACGACTGGCCCTTGATGAAACATGTGGACGGTTTTGTGGTGCCCAAGCTGTCGCTGGGCAACCTCAGGCATTGGGAGCAGGCGGTGACCAACCCGGCCCTGGCCCTGATGCCGACCCTGGAAACGCCGGAGGTCTTCAACCCGGTGGCGATGGTCGAGCTCGGTCAGGCGCTCAAGGCCACCCTGGACCAGCGCATCATTGCCTTGCGCATCGGTGGCAACGACCTGATGGGCTGCCTGGGCCTGCGCCGCACGCCGGCCATGACCCTGTATGGCACGCCCATGGGCTACGTGATTCCGATGCTGGCCGGCGTCATGGGTTCGCAGGGGTTTGCCCTGACCGCGCCGGTGTTCGAGCAACTGGCCACGCCGCAGATTCTTGATCAGGAGCTGGCGCTGGACATCTCGCACGGGCTGGTGGGCAAGACCGCCATTCATCCGTCGCAGATCACGATCATCCAGAACGCCTTGCGGGTCAGCCTCGATGACATGAATTCTGCACGGATGATATTGAACTCTGCGGCCGCCGCGGTGTTCAAGTACAACGATGCGATGTGTGAGCCGGCCACGCACTACAAATGGGCAACCCACATCATGGAGCGCGCCAAGTGGCATGGCGTATTGCCGGCATCCGCTCCGATCGTGGATGCCAGCATTCGACTCGCGGAGGCAGTCAGTTAAATGATAGAGCCCGATCTGGAAGTTGAAGTGCAGGAACGCCTGCTGGCCGTGTTCGATTTCGACGGCACGCTGACCCGGCACGACAGCTTCGTCCCCTTTCTGAAATTTGCCTTTGGCCAGCGCACCTTTTCCCGGCGCATGGCTGGCATGGTTCTGCCCAGCCTGGGCTTCCTGGCCCGGCGCGTCAGTCGCGATGAACTCAAGGCACGCCTGATCAAGGCATTCCTGAGCGGCGTCGAGGTGGAGTGGGTCCAGCAGCAGGCCGAGGCCTTCTGCGAAGCCTGGTGGGATCGCCTGATGCGTCCGGCCGCGCTGGAGTCGGTTGCCGCCGAGATCGACAAGGGCGCAATTGTGACGCTGTGCTCAGCTTCGCCGGAAATCGTCCTGCAGCCATTCGCCAACCGCTTGAAAGTCGAGCTGATCGGCACCAATCTGGAAATCATCGACGGCAAGCTGACCGGCCTGATCGCAGGCAGCAACTGTCGCCGCGATTCCAAAGTGGCCCGCCTTGAAGGCGTCTACGGCCCTTTGAATCAATTCCGGGTACGTGCCTGGGGCGACACCAGCGGCGATCATGAATTGCTCGCCGCCGCTCAGGATGCCCACTGGCGACACTTTCATCCGTCATGGCGACGTGGCCGCTACAAGGGGCCTGTTAACGCCAAGTTACACAATCGTGATGGCGTTGATGAGCCATCGCGGTAACGCTGTCACGCTTTTATCCGACGACCGTACACAGGGAGCGAAAACATGGCACTCACATTGGCAAAGAATCAGACGATCTCGCTGGAAAAAACTGCGGGCACCGGCCTGAAGAAAGTCAGCATGGGCCTGGGCTGGGATCCGGAAAAAGCCAGTGGCTTCTTCGGCAAACTGCTCGGTGGTGGCGGCGAGATCGACCTGGACGCTTCGTGCATTGTTCTGGATGCCGACAAGAAACCACTGGACCTGGTCTGGTTCCGCCAACTGGAATCGCGCGACGGTGCCATCCAGCATTCCGGCGACAACCGTACCGGCGAAGGGGCAGGCGATGACGAAAACATCAGCGTCGACCTGGAGCGCCTGCCGGGCACCGTGAAATACCTGGTGTTCACCGTCAACTCGTTCACCGGCCAGACCTTCGAGAAAGTGGCCAACGCCTACTGCCGTATCGTCGACAACGCCACCCGCAATGAGCTGGGTCGCTTCGACCTGTCGGAAAAAGGCCAGCACACCGGCGTGGTCATGTCGTACCTGTCGCGCACCGCCACCGGCTGGGACTTCACCGCTGTGGGCCAGGTCACCAATGGCCGTACCGCGGACGATCTGGTCGACCTGGCCATTGGAGCGATTCGCGCATGACCCAACTTGTCCCAGGTGCCAACGCGCCCGTTGCGGCGGGATCCTTGACGGTCGATGTCGACTATTCGCCGTTGTCCGGCGCCGATATCGATGTTTCTGCATTCCTGCTGACCAGTACCGGCAAGGTGCGTGGCGACCAGGACATGTGTTTCTTCGGCCAGAAAAGCGTCAGTGGCGGGGCCGTGCAACTGATCGACAGCTCGGCCGGCAAGGCGCGTTTCAGCCTTGATCCGGCCCGGCTGGACCCGGCCATCGAGAAAGTCGCCCTGACCGCGACCATCTACGAGAACAAGGCCCGCTTCGACAAGCTCTCGCGGCTGGTTGTGACCATCAGCGGGGGCATCGAAGCGCCGATCGCAACGTCCGGCATGCAGGAAACCGCATTGATCCTGGGCGAGTTTTACCTGCGCCAGGGCGCCTGGAAGTTTCGCTGCGTGGCCCAGGGCTTTGCCGGGGGCCTGGAGCCCCTGGCCAAGCATTTTGGTGTCGAGGTGGCGGCGGCCGAGCCAGCACCGGCGCCCGCGCCTGTACCGCCACCGGCACCGGCACCCACCGTTGCACCAGCACCCGCTCCAGCGCCGACACCCGCCCCGGCGCCGGCCGTCAAGTCGACGGTCAGCCTGAGCAAGATCACGCTGGACAAGACCCGCTCTTCCATCAGCCTGGAAAAGACGGCGGCAGGCTTCGGCGAAATCCGCGTCAACCTGAACTGGAACCGGCGCAGCGAAAGCAAGGGTGGCGGTTTCTTTTCGATGCGCAAGAACTCTGCAATCGACCTTGATGTAGGCTGTCTGTTCGAGCTGCAGGATGGCCACAAGGGCGCGGTCCAGGCGCTGGGCAATGCCTTTGGCAGCCTGCACGCCGAGCCTTTCATCAAGTTGATGGGCGATGACCGCACCGGCTCTGTCAACGAGGGCGAGTGGCTGCACATCAATGGCCAGCACTGGGGCAAGATCCGTCGCATCCTGGTCTATGCCTTCATCTACGAAGGTGCGCCCAACTGGAAGGAAACCGACGGCGTGGTCACCATCCACGTCCCGGGCCAGCCGCCCATCGAGGTGCGCCTGAACGAAGAGGGCGGCCGCCAGGGCATGTGCGCCATCGCGTTGCTGGAAAATGACAACGGTGCGGTGAAAGTGAGCCGCCGGGTCGACTTCCATAACGGCCACAGCAACATGGACAAGGCCTATGGCTGGGGCATGCGCTGGGCTGCAGGTTCCAAATAAACTTTCATAACGAAGTATCCGGGGCGGCGTTGGCTGCCCCTTGGGGGTTCAAATGCTGGGTTGGTTGAAAACGAATGCAACAGCGGCGCGCGAGAAGCTGGGTGCCGAAGTGTCGAAATTCAAGAACCGCGAATTCCTCGACGCCGTCGTGTCGGGCTGTGCGCTGGTCGCGGCGGCCGATGGCGACATCAGCGCCAACGAGAAGCAGAAGATGGCCGGCTTCATCCAGAACTCCCAGGAACTCAAGGTGTTTGATATCAAGGACGTCATCGCGTCGTTCAACGATATCTGCTCCAAGTTCGAGTTCGATGTGCAGATCGGCCGTGCCGAAGCACTCAAGACCATTGGCAAGATCAAGAAAAAAGAAGACGCTGCACGCCTGCTGGTGCGTGTCTGCTGTGCCATCGGCGGGGCTGACGGCAGCTTCGACGAGAGTGAGCGCCAGGCTTGTCGTCTGATCTGCCAGGAACTGGGCCTGAGCCCGGCCGAATTCGACCTGTAATTTTTATCCCCTGAGGAACACAGTTAAATGGAAAGCAGCACTGCTATCGGCTTCCCTCCACTCACAATGGCCGTCTTCATCGGTCTGGCCATCGGCGCGATGATCATTGACCTGGTCTCGCACCGGGGTAACAAGCCGATCACCCTGACCCAGGCTTCGCTGTGGTCGATTTTCTGGGTGGCCATCTCGCTGGCGTTCGCAGGTTTCCTGTACGTCCAGCATGGCTCGGAAGTGGCCACCCTGTTCGTGACCGGCTACGCGCTCGAGAAAGTCCTCAGCGTCGACAACCTGTTCGTGTTCATGGCCCTGTTCGCCTGGTTCAAGATCCCCGATGGCCTGCGCCACCGCGTGCTGTACTGGGGCATCATGGGCGCCATCGTGTTCCGCGGCATCTTCGTGGCCATCGGTACCGGCCTGCTGGCCCTGGGTCCGTGGGTCGAGGTGGTGTTCGCGCTGATCGTGGCCTGGACGGCGGTGATGATGCTGCGTGCCGGTGACGATGACGACGAAGAAGTCGACTACTCCCAGCACATGGCCTATCGCTTCGCCAAGAAACTGTTCCCGGTCTGGCCCAAGCTGCATGGCCACAACTTCTTCGTACGCCGCTCGGTGCTGGAAGAAGAAATCAAGAAACCGGAAAACAGCGGCATGACCCTGGCGGCCAAAGGCACGCTGTTCGCGACTCCACTGTTCCTGTGTGTGGTCGTGGCCGAAATCTCCGACGTCCTGTTCGCCTTCGACTCGGTCCCGGCGATCATTGCCGTGAGCCGCGAGCCGCTGATCGTCTACTCGGCCATGCTGTTCGCCATCCTGGGCCTGCGTACCCTGTACTTCGTACTTGAAGCCCTCAAGCGTTATCTGGTTCACCTGGAAAAAGCGGTGATCGCGCTGTTGTTCTTCATCGCGATCAAACTGGGCCTCAATGCAACTGATCACATCTTCGAGCACGGCTACAGCATCAGTGCCAACGCCAGCCTGATCGTGGTCATGGTTGTGCTTGCCATCGGTATCGTTGCCAGCCTGCTGTTCCCCGGCAAGGACGATGAGCCGGCCAAACAAGCGTAAAAACTGGAAAAAAGGAGAGTATCCATCATGGCTTTGACCCTGCAAAAAGGTGGCAACCTTTCGCTGTCCAAGACCGACCCGAGCCTGACCAATGTCCTGATCGGACTGGGTTGGGACCCGCGTAGCACCGATGGCCAGGAATTCGACCTGGACGCCAGCGCCTTCCTGCTGAGCGCCAGTGGCAAGGTTCGCAGTGATGCAGACTTCATTTTCTACAATCAGCTCAAGAGTGCTGATGGCTCGGTCGAGCACACCGGTGACAACCGTACCGGTGCCGGCGACGGCGATGACGAAGTCATCAAGGTCGACCTGAGCCGGGTGCCTGCCGATGTCGAAAAAGTCGTTTTTGTGGTCACCATCCACGAAGCCGATGCACGCCGGCAGAGCTTCGGCCAGGTAGGCAATGCCTTCATCCGCGTGGTCAACGAAAAGACCGGTGCAGAAGTCGTGCGCTACGACCTGGCCGAGGACGCCTCGACCGAAACGGCCATGATGTTTGCCGAGCTGTACCGTAACAACGGCGAGTGGAAATTCCGCGCCGTAGGCCAGGGTTATGCTGGTGGTCTGGCTGCTGTTGCCAATTCTTACGGTCTGAACTTCTGATTCATTCCCTTATTGTCCTCAACAAAGGAACACGCAAATGGCTGTAAGTCTGAGTAAAGGCGGTAACGTCTCGCTGTCCAAGGAAGCTCCTGGCCTGACCGAAATTACTGTAGGCCTGGGTTGGGATCCGCGTGTCACCGACGGCACCGAGTTCGACCTCGACGCTTCGATCTTCATCGTGGGCGAAAGCGGCAAGGTGCTGGACGACAACAGCTTCATTTTCTACAACAACAAGACGTCGGCTGATGGCTCGGTCGAGCACCTGGGCGACAACCGCTCCGGCGCTGGCGACGGTGACGACGAAGCCGTGCTGGTCAAGCTGACCAGCTTGAACGCTGCCGTGAAGAAGCTGGTGTTCGCCGTGACCATCCACGATGCCGAAGCGCGCAAGCAAAGCTTCGGTCAGGTGGGCAACGCCTACATTCGTGTGGTGAACAAGGCCGACGGCAAGGAAATTGCCCGTTACGACCTGTCGGAAGATGCATCGACCGAAACCGCGATGATCTTCGGCGAGCTGTACCGCCATGGTGAAGAGTTCAAGTTCAAGGCCATCGGTGCAGGCTTTGCCGGTGGTCTGAAGCCATTGGCTGAAGCCCACGGTGTGTCGATCGGCTAAGGCTTATCGCGCACTATGAAAAACCGCCATCATCGATGGCGGTTTTTTTATGGGCGGCGCACGCTCGGTTGAAGGCTCAGATAATCCCGGCCACCTTGGCCGCCTTGAGCCAGTCGGGAAACTCTTCCATCAGCAGGTCATACAGCTTCTCTTCAGGCACTTCGTTCAGACGGTCAAGGGCGAAGAAGTTGCAGTTGTCCACCACCCGGCCTTCCATGTCGTCGAGTTTTTCCAGAATTCCGTAGTTCCGCCCGCCCAGGCCGACGAACTGCCAGAAGATCGGCAGCCTGGCGGCTTCGACCATCAGCTTGATGATCTGGTTGTTCAGCGATACGCCGCCGTCGCTGATGAACAGGATGTACACCGGCGTGCGATCGCCCGATTGCTTGTAGTAGTCGATAACCTGGCGCATGGCATGTGGTTCGTTGTTGCTGCGCGGGCCCAGGTCCCACTCGCGCCAGCCGCCGAGGTCGGTGGTGATGTAGTCGCGGTAATTGCTCAGCGTCACCGGGCTCAGTTGCACCGAGCGCGAGCCAAAGGCCCAGCAGTCCAGGGCGCCGTCATCGTCGAAATGCACGGCCATTGGCAGCAGCCGGTTGACCACTTCCTGCACATGTCCCTGGGAGTATTGGTTGTTCATGGAACCGGAAGCATCCAGTACCAGGCCGACCCGCGCCTGGGTATTGCTCAAGTTGGCCTTTTCCAGGCTGATCTGGGCTTTCTTGGCCAGGTTGACCAACTGTGGCGCCGCCGCTGCGACTTTCTTTTCCAGGGAAATACGCGGCGACGCAGGTTCCGCTACCGGGGCAGGCGCAGGGGCCGGTTCATCAGCCACCTCGCCACCAAAATGCACCACCAGCGCGTCCAGCCCGGCGTTGTAGCCTTGCAGGTTGGACGCCAGGCGCCACTCGCCACCCTTGCGGTACAGGTCGATGACCATGATCGCTTTCTCGGCCGCAAAGCTGGCGCCGGAGAACTCGCCGCGGGCCACTTCGCGCCCGGCCTCGGCCAGGCTGAAATGGCTGGCACGGATATCGTGCATGGTGCCGGCACCGTCGATGGACGCGGTGAACACCAGGCGATCGATGCTGGCCGGCAGCCCTGCCAGATCGATGCGGAACTCGCCGCCTTGCACTTGCTGCAAGCTGTTGCAGGGGCTGCTCGGCTGGTTGAAGAAGATCATGTAGCGGTCGTCCGACAGCTTGCCATTGGCATCGACGCCAAAGCACACGTAGTCGATCACGTGCGGGGCGTCGATAGCGATGGCCAGGGTCAATGCCTGGCCGGACATCAGGGTCGAGAGCGGTACGCGTTGACCTTGGGTGATCTGCATGATGCTTCCTTGTAGTGGGCAGTAATATTCAGCGTTCGCTGCGGCCAACGCTGCCGGCCGGCAGGGCTGCAAGCATGCGTCCGGCCAGTCGTGAGAAGGGCAGGCTTTGCAGCCAGACAGTACCGGGGCCGGTCAGCTTGGCGAAGAACACACCTTCACCGCCGAACAGCATCGACTTGATGCCGCCGACCATGCGGATGTCGTAGTCGATGGTCTGGGTCATGGCCGCCAGGCAGCCGGTGTCGACATCCAGTGACTCGCCGGCCGCCAGCTCGATCTTGCGCACGGTGCCGCCGGTGTGCACGAACACCCAGCCGTCGCCTTCAAGTTTCTGCAGCACGAAGCCTTCACCGCCGAACAGGCCGGTAAGGATCTTTTTCTGGAACTGGATGCCGATCGACACGCCCTTGGCACCGGCCAGGAAGCTGTCTTTCTGGCAGACCAGCTTGCCGCCGAAATCGCGCAGCCGCAGCGGCAGGATGGTGCCGGGGTAGGGCGCGGCAAACGCCACGCGGCCCTTGCCCGTGCCCTGCTGCGAAAACACGGTCGTGAACAGGCTCTCGCCGGTGAGCATGCGCTTGCCGGCGCCGAACAGTGAGCCCAGCAGTCCCGAGGACTGGCTGCTGCCGTCGCCAAAGATGGTTTCCATCTGCACATCGCAGGTTTTGTACATCATGGCGCCGGCCTCGGCCACGGCGCTTTCGCCACGGTCCAGCTCCAGTTCGACGAACTGCGTTTCGGTGCCGAACAGCTTGAAGTCGACGCCATCGGTGGCCGCTGCCGAGCCATAGCCGCCGGAGGCCGGCGGGTCGGGACTGAACGAGGGACGCGGCAGCGGGTTGGCCGGTGCAGGCGGGCTGGCGGCCGGGGTCGCACCGGCCGGCAGGGCGCCAGGGCGCGGCTGGATCATTTCCGGGGCCGGGTCGGGGAAGGGCGTGACGCCGTCTTTCTTGACCGCACGCACTTCGCTGACCTGATAGATGGGCTGCCAGTCGGCCATGCCCTGGCGCCAGCACCAGGCACCCGGCGCCTCGCGGGCGATCAGGCGAGCAGCGGCCGCGTCTATCGGGCCGATCTGTTTGCCGGCGTTGATTACAAACCATTCTTTCAAGGCATCACTCCTTCGGGCATCTTCAACACGGTTGAGGATCAGCCTCTTCAGAGGCTCAGGCGCATCGAAAGGTCCACCGCCTTTATATCCTTGGTCATCGAGCCGATCGAAATGTAATCCACGCCAGTCTCGGCAATGGTGCGCAGTGTCTGTTCGCTGATGCCGCCGCTGGCTTCGAGCCTGGCCCGACCCTTGTTCAGGCGCACCGCTTCGCGCATGTCGTCCAGGCTCAGTTCATCGAGCATGACGATATCGGCCCCGGCGTCCAGCGCTTGCTGGAGTTCTTCGAGGCTTTCGACTTCGACCTCCACCGGTTTGCCCGGGGCGATGCGATGGGCCGCGACCACGGCCTGGGCAATGCCACCGCAGGCGGCAATATGATTTTCCTTGATCAGGAAGGCGTCATGCAGGCCGATGCGATGGTTATCGCAGCCGCCGCAGGTGACCGCGTATTTCTGTGCCAGACGCAGGCCGGGCAGCGTCTTGCGGGTGTCGAGCAGCCGGACCTGGGTACCGGCCACCAGGTCGGCGAAAAATTGTGCGCGGGTGGCCACCCCCGAAAGCAGCTGCAGGAAATTCAGTGCACTGCGCTCGCCGGTCAACAGGGAGCGGGCCGGGCCTTCGAGGTGGAACAGCACCTGGTCAGGCACGACCCGGTCACCGTCGACCACTTGCCAGTGCACGGCCACGCGTGGGTCGAGCTGGCGGAAAACGGCATCCACCCAGGCGGTGCCGGCGATCACAGCGGCGTCGCGGGAAATGATCGTGGCCTTGGCCAGGCGCTCTTCGGGAATCAACTGGGCGGTGATATCGCCACTGCCGACGTCCTCGAGCAGCGCACGGCGCACGTTGGCTTCGATTTCGGCAGTCAGGGCGGCAAGTCGTACGTTCGGCATAGCAAGCTCCACTACAAAGTCGGCCGAGTATATGCCACCTCAAGGCTCGCGACCCAGTTGCAGCACCCGTGCAGGCCATTTGTCGCCATGACGTTTGGTCGGTTTCAGCATCTGAGTTGCGACAGATCAATAAAACTGCGGTCTACCTACCCGGGCAAGGACTCCTGGTGGAATTGCGAACGGGTTTTGCAAGATAATTCGACTTGTAATTGACGTCATGGGTTTGGCGCGCAATGGGCAAGCCGATCACGTCACGGGGCAGGCGCTTGCCCTGCCTGTGGCGGGATAACAGCTGTTTCCTGTCGGGAGGTACGATGCACAGCGACAACAAGGTGGTGCCTTTGAACCAGGCTGCGCCCCCACCGGTGACGCAAGCGTCTCTGGCACGATTGCCAGTGGTCTTGCTCCAGGTGCGCGACAAGGCGGCCCAGCAGCTCAAGGACACCCTGCAGGTGCTGTTCGATAACGCTGACGACACCCTTTTCGAGATGGCCGACCGGGCGCGCGACAACCGCGAGCAGAACACCTTCTTCGAAGCCATGCGCGACCTGCGTCTGAAGCGCAAGAGCATCGAGCGCGCTTTCATCGACAAATTCTGCGAGGCCTTCCTGGTCCTGGGGCAGTTGCGTGCCCACGAGCCGGTGCTGCCCAATCCGGTGTCGTTCGACAAGCTGGAACTGGTGCACAACGACGACCTGGAGAAAACCGTGGCGGTCGATGCCATGGTTGCCAAGGTCATGAGCCGCGACGGGCTGGCGCTGGGGCAACTGACCCTGCGCCTGAACGCGCTGGTGCCCCATGCGCTGACCGACCACAACAATCCGCTGGGGCCGACCCTGCTGTGCGATTTTTTCCTGCAGGCCGGGCGCAGCCTGGGCGTGGAGATCCGCGTCAAGCTGATCATTCTCAAATTGTTCGAGAAATACGTGCTGGCCGATGCCGACCAGTTGTATGCCGAGGCCAACCGCCTGCTGATCGCCACGGGTATTCTGCCGGACATGAAGGCCTTGCCCGCCCGCCGCGTCAGCGACCACCCGCCGCACGAGCGCGCGGCGCCGCAGCTGGACGACCCGGCCCTGGCGCAGGTGACCGAGCAGCTCGACAAGGGCGTGCAGGAAGTCTTTACCGCACTGCAGCAATTGCTCGGACATTTGCGCGGCAACCTGGCCCCGCGTCACGAGCCCAGTGCCGAGGTGCGGCCGATTTCCAGTCAGGACCTGTTGCGCCTGTTGTCCCACCTGCAGCAATACGTGCCGCCGTCCGAAGAGGTCGAGGCCTTTGACCTGCGCCAGCAGCTGGAGCAATTGCTGACCCGGGTCAGCGTCAAGAGCGGTAAGTCACGCATCGTCGGCAGTGTCGACGAAGACGTTATCAACCTGGTGGCGATGCTGTTCGAGTTCATTCTCGATGACCGTAACCTGCCATCCTCGCTGCGGGCCCTGATCGGCCGCCTGCAGATCCCGATGCTCAAGGTCGCGGTGCTCGACAAGAGTTTTTTCAGCCATGCCAGCCACCCGGCACGGCGTCTGCTCAACGAAATTGCCAGCGCTGCCCTGGGCTGGGGTGGGCGCGACGATTACCAGCGCGACTCGCTGTACCAGCGCGTCGAGCAGATCGTCCAGCGCCTGCTGAACGATTTCGTCGACGACACGGCGATCTTTGCCGAACTGCTGGCAGACTTTCTGGCCTTCACCCATGACGAACGGCGCCGCAGCGAGCTGCTGGAACAGCGCACCCGCCATGCCGAAGAAGGGCGCGCACGCGCCGAGCTGGCCCGTCAGCGCGTGCAGCATGAACTCAATCGCCGGCTGGTGGGCAAGACCCTGCCGCAGGTAGTGGTGCGTTTGCTGCAAGAGGCCTGGAGCAAGGTGCTGCTGCTGATCTGTCTCAAGCATGGCGATACCTCAGCCGAGTGGCAGGAGGGGTTGCAGGCTATCGATGACCTGATCTGGAGCGTCGAGCTGCACGAGGCGCCCGAGGCGCGCCAGCGCTTGCTCGAGTGCGTGCCCGGCCTGCTCAAGGTGCTGCGCGAAGGGTTGTCCAGCGCGGCATTCGACCCGTTCGCCACCAGCGAATTCTTCAGCCAGCTTGAAGTGCTGCACGTCCAGGCATTCCAGCATTTTTCCCGCCAGCAGCATGGCCACGACCAGGCCTGGCCCGGGATACAGACCGGTGCGGCCCCGGCCATGGTCAACGTGGTCGAGGAAATCGTCCTGATCGCCCCCGAAGAGCAAATGTTCAACGAGCCGGGCACCGCGTTGCCCGAGGGCGACAGCGGCCTGCAAAAGGTCGATCAATTGCGCGTCGGCTGCTGGGTCGAGCTGCAGGAAGACGAAGAGCACAAGCTGCGCTGCAAGCTGGCGGCCATCGTCGAGGCCAGCGGACGGTATATCTTCGTCAACCGCACCGGCATGAAAGTGCTGGAAAAGACCCGCACGGGCCTGGCCATGGAGTTCCGGCGCGGTTCGATCCGCGTGCTTGACGACGCCCTGCTGTTCGACCGCGCCCTGGCGTCGGTCATGGGCAGCCTGCGCCAGGCCAGCGGCCAGTAGGAGCGCGCTTGCCGGAATGCCGGACCACCGCGACCGGCTGCGTTAGCAGTCGTAAATTTCAGCGTTTTCGAGATTTCTGCGAGCGCTGCGCACTCGGTCGCGGGCAAGCGCGCTCCTACGGGGGACGGCGCCCGGGCACAAGTGAAGGGCGTTTTGCCGCTGTTGCGCTGTCTGGCTGCGCGGGCATACTGGCGGCCTTTGAAGCGCTCAACGAGGAATGCTCATGCAGCTGGACCCTGCAAGCGGCTGGTGCGCCGGCATTGCGCATTGCCCGTCGCCCAATTTCAATGCGCGGCCGGCGGCCGAGATCTCGCTGCTGGTGATCCACAACATCAGCCTGCCGCCGGCCTGCTTCAAGACCGGCCAGGTGCAGGCGTTCTTTCAGAACCGCCTGGACATTGACGCTCATCCCTACTTCGAAGGCATCGCCCAGTTGCGCGTGTCGGCGCATTTTCTCATCGAGCGTGATGGCGAGGTCACCCAGTTCGTCTCTTGTCTGGACCGGGCCTGGCACGCGGGTGTGTCGAGCTTTGAAGGGCGTGAGGGCTGCAACGATTTTTCCATTGGCATCGAGCTTGAAGGCACTGACGACCAGCCCTTCACCGATGCGCAATACACCGCGCTGGGTGAACTGACCTGCCAGGTGCGCAAGGCCTGGCCCTTGATCACCCTGGCGCGTATCTGCGGGCACAGCGACATCGCCCCGCAGCGCAAGACTGACCCTGGGCCCTGCTTTGACTGGGCGCGTTTTCGATTGACTGTGCAGGATGCAGACGGGAGTTGAACCATGAGTTTTCTGGTGTTGTTGCTGGCCATTGTGATCGAGAAGTTTTCTGCCTTGCGCCAGCGGGTCCAGCATGACGGCCCCTGGCGGCAACAATTGACCCGGCTGGAAGCCTCGCCGCGCACGGCGGCGCGTCCCTGGCTGAGCCTGGCGCTGCTGGTGCTGCTGCCGTTGTGTGTGCTGCATCTGGTGCTGCTTGTCATCGGTTCCGTGGCCTACGGCTGGTTGCTGCTTCCGGTGCACCTGGTGGTGCTGATCTACAGCCTGGGACGCGGTGATGTGATTGCCGCACTGGGGCCGTTTCGCGATGCCTGCCGGCGTGGCGATACCCAGGCGGCCGTGCATGTGGCCGAGCGCGACATGGGCGTCAGGGCCGATGACAGCGAGCAGTTGCTGACCGGCGTCCAGGGCCATCTGTTGTGGCAGGCCTACCAGGGTTTCTTTGCCGTGATCTTCTGGTACGCCCTGCTGGGGCCGGTGGCGGCGCTGGCCTACCGGCTATTGGCAATGACGGTCGAGCACAGCAAGACGCCGGCCATCAGCGAGCGTGCAGGTCAGTTGCGTCATGCCCTGGACTGGTTACCCGTGCGCTTGCTGGCCGCCAGCTTTGCCCTGGTGGGCAATTTTGCGGCCGTCAGCCGTGAACTGCTGCACGACTTGCTGAACTGGAACATCAGTGCCGCCCGGTTGATTGCCCGTATCGGTTGCGTGGCCAGCGAGGCGCCTGCGCCGGTGGTGAGTGCCAATGCCGTCACCGGCCTGAACCTGATCTGGGAGCTGCTGGTGCGCTCGGCCATCGTCTGGTACGCCGGCCTGGCGCTGTGGACGCTGCTGAGCTGAGCCGGCTCAGGACCAGCCAAGGACCTGCCGGGCATTGTCGGTGCTGGCCTGGGCCAGTTGCCCGGGGCTGATGTTCATCAAGGTCGCCAGCGCCCGGCAGATGTCCGGCAAATGCTGCGGGCTGTTGCGCTGGCCGGGATGCATGGCTGGCGCCATGTCCGGAGCGTCGGTTTCCAGCACCACGCTGTCCAGCGGTAACTGGGGCAAGACCCGATGCATGCGCAGCGCCTGCGGCCAGGTCGCGGCGCCGCCCAGGCCCAGTTTGTAACCCAGGCGGATGTACTCGCGGGCCTGCTCCACGCTGCCGGCAAAGGCATGCACGACACCGCCGCGCTTGAGCTTGTAACGCTTGAGGGTCGCAATGACCTCGGCATGGCTGCGCCGTACGTGCAGCAACACCGGTAACTCGATATCGGCCGCCAGCCCCAGTTGCGACTCGAACAGCGCCTGCTGGCGCGTACGGTCGAGCTGGGGCAGGAAATAATCCAGGCCGATCTCGCCCACCGCACAGACCTTGGCGTGGCCCTTCAGGCGTGTCAGCCAGTCACCCAGCGCCTGCACGTGCTCGGGGCGATGCTCATCTAGGTACACCGGGTGCAGGCCGAAGGCGGCGTACAGCGGCGCATGCGCCAGGCACAGTTGCCACAGCCTTTGCCAGTTGCGCTCATACACGCCCAGCACCACCATGCGCTGCACGCCCAGGGCCAGGCTGTGCGCCAGCACCGAGGTGCGGTCGGCATCGAAGTCCGGAAAATCCAGGTGGGTATGGGTGTCGATCAGGTTCACGTCAGGCCTCGCCGATGCGCTGCTTGAAAGTGCGGGCGATGGCATGCACGCCTGGCTGGTACTGATTACTCTCGATCGCGGCCAGCGCCAGTGACAGGGCGGTGTCGGCGATCAGTTGATGCTGCTGGGCCATGGCATTGATCGGCAGCGGCAGAAAATCCAGCAACTGGGTGTCACCAAAGGTGCCCAGGCGCAGCGTGGCCTGAGGTTGCAGGGCATCGAACACCCCTTGCAGCAGCACGTAGGAGGTGGTCACCAGGGCATCGGGCAGGCCGCCCAAGCGCTGTTGCAGCTCGCTCATCAGGCGCTGGCCACAGGCGCGGCTGAAGGCCTCGCCATGCTCGATGATCGCCTCGCCGGCAAAACCCTCCAGGGCTTGCCTGAAACCTGCGGCCCGGGCACGGCTGACACTCAGCTCCGGGCGAGCGCCGATCAGGGCAATATGGCGCGGGCGGCTCTGCAGCAGGCTGCGGGTCAGTTGCAGGCTGGCCTGCTGGTCGTCGCTGACCACCGAGCAGAACAGGTCATGGTCCATTTCCCGGTCGATGGCGATGATCGGCATGCCCTTGGCCTGCAGCTGGCGGTAACTGTCGTCACTGGCCGGCAGGCAACTGGCAACCAGCAGCGCATCGCAGCGCCGGGCGCGAAACAACTGGAGCAGTTGCAGTTCGCTGAGCGGGTCATCGTCGGAGCTGGCAATCAGCAGCTGGTAGCCACGCGCCCGCGCGCCCTGTTCCAGTAACTTGGCGATGCGCGCATAACTGGGGTTTTCCAGGTCCGGCAGGATAAAGCCCAGGGTGCGGCTGTGGCGGCTGCGCAAGCCGGCGGCCTGGGGGTTGGGGCGGAAGTCGTGCTGTTCGACCACCGCCCGGACCCGTTCCACGGTCGCGGCACTGATGCGTTGCTGTTCGGCCTTGCCATTGATCACATAGCTGGCAGTGGTCACCGAAACACCCGCCAGGCGGGCTATATCACTGAGTTTCACCGAGTGTTCCTTTTTCGTGGCGCCTCATGGAATGTGGGAGCCTCATGGGACGTGAATGCCTCATGGCCGTCGGATTCTCACCCATGCGAGGCGATCTTTACAGCAGACCATCGGTTTACGCCCTGTGCTCAGCCTATTTGACGAGCGCAGCAGTAATCGGACGGGGTGGGCTTCTACCGGTTTGCAGAATCAAGTAACGTGCCGCACAATTTCAAGATTAAACGATTCAGCAATTGATTTTCTTGCTGTTATCGTGTGCAGGATGATGTCAGACGAAAACGTGTTTCTGTTTCTACTCTGTCGTGTACCTACAACAAGAATCAGGTAGCGCTTGCTGCGCTGCACAGGAGTCAAGGCATGCTCGAACTCACTCTGGAGCAGATCTCCATGGCCCAGGTGGCGGTGGACAAATCTGCCGCACTGCACCTGCTGGCCGAGCATCTGGTCGCCGATGGACTGGTAGCACCCGGTTACCTCAAGGGCCTGCAGGATCGCGAGCAGCAAGGCTCGACTTTTCTGGGGCAGGGCATCGCCATTCCGCATGGCACCCCCGAAACCCGTGACCAGGTGTTCAGCACCGGTGTGCGCCTGATGCAATTTCCTGACGGTGTCGACTGGGGTGACGGGCAGATCGTCTACCTGGCCATCGGCATTGCGGCCAAGTCCGACGAGCACCTGCGCCTGCTGCAATTATTGACCCGCGCGCTGGGCGAGGCTGATCTGGGACCGTCACTGCGTGCGGCCAGAACGCCGCAAGACCTGCTTAAGTTGCTGCAAGGGGCACCCCAGGAACTGGCGCTGGACGCACAGATGATCAGCCTGGGCGTGTCGGTCGATGACTTCGAAGAACTGGTGTGGCGTGGCGCGCGCCTGTTGCGCAAGGCTGACTGCGTCAACAACGGCTTTGCGGCCGTGTTGCAGCAGGTCGAGGCCCTGTCGCTGGGCGACGGCCTGTGGTGGCTGCACAGCGAGCAGATGGTCAAGCGTCCGGGGCTGGCCTTTGTCACCCCGGACAAGCCGCTGCGCCTGCTTGGCCAGCCGCTGACGGGGCTGTTCTGCCTGGCCAGCCTGGGCGAGGCACACCAGAATCTGCTTGAGCGCCTGTGCGCCTTGCTGATCGAAGGCCGTGGCCAGGAACTGGGCCAGGCCACCAACAGCCGCGCGGTGCTGCAAGCGCTGGGCGGTGACGTGCCGGCCGAATGGCCCAGCGCGCAAATCGTGCTGGCCAACGCCCACGGCCTGCACGCGCGCCCGGCCAAGGTCCTGGCGCAACTGGCCAAAAGCTTCGACGGCGAGATCCGCCTGCGCATCGTCGAAAGCGACGACCTGGCGGTGTCGGCCAAGAGCCTGAGCAAACTGCTGAGCCTGGGCGCACGCCGGGGCCAGACCCTGGAATTCGTGGCCGAGCCGACCATTGCCAGCGATGCCTTGCCGGCCTTGCTGGCAGCGGTCGAGCAAGGGCTGGGTGAAAGCGTCGAGCCGGTGCTGGCAGCGGCCGTGCCACCGGTGGTGCAACCGGTCGCGCCGCGGGCCGTGGTCGCGCCACAGGCCGGTGCGATCATCAGCGCCGTGCCGGCCTCGCCGGGCGTGGCCATGGGGCCTGCGCATGTGCAGGTGCCGCAGATTTTCGAATACCCGCAACAGGGCGAATCGCCCGCCGCCGAGCGCGAGCGTCTGCAAGTCGCGTTGTGCCAGGTGCGTGACGAAATCGGCCAGTTGATCGAGCGCAGCCAGGCCAAGGCCATCGGCGAAATTTTCATCACCCACCAGGAAATGCTCGACGACCCGGAACTGACCCAGGATGTCGAGCAGCATGTGAACCAAGGCAAGAGTGCCGCTGCGGCCTGGGACACGGTGATCGAAACCGCTGCCGCCCGCCAGGAGGCCCTCAACGACGCGCTGCTGGCCGAGCGCGCCGCTGACCTGCGTGACGTCGGCCGCCGTGTCCTGGCCCACCTGTGCGGCATGCAGGCGGTGGCCGAGCCGGAGCAACCCTACATTCTGGTCATGGACGAAGTCGGTCCCTCTGACGTCGCCCGCCTGGACCCGGCGCGGGTCGCCGGCATTCTCACCGCACGCGGCGGGGCCACCGCGCACAGCGCCATCGTCGCCCGGGCCCTGGGCATCACCGCGCTGGTGGGGGCTGGCGAGCAGGTGCTGCTGATCGAGCCGGGCACCGTGTTGTTGCTCGATGCCCAGCGCGGCCGCCTGACCGTGGCCCCCGAAGCTGCCGTACTGGAGCGGGCCGCCCAGGAACGCGATGCCCGTGAACAACGCCTGCAAGCGGCGCATGCTGCCCGTATGGAGCCGGCGGTGACCCGTGACGGTCACGCTGTGGAAATCTGCGCCAATATCGGTGACAGCACCGGTACGCCGGCCGCCGTCAAGCAGGGCGCCGAAGGCATCGGCCTGCTGCGCACCGAATTGCTGTTCATGGCCCACAACCAGGCGCCGGACGAAGCGACCCAGGAAGCCGAATACCGCCGTGTCCTCGACGACCTGGGCGGGCGTCCGCTGGTGGTGCGCACCCTGGACGTCGGTGGCGACAAGCCGCTGCCGTACTGGCCGATCGACAAGGAAGAAAACCCGTTCCTGGGGGTGCGCGGCATTCGCCTGACCCTGCAGCGCCCTGAAATCATGGAAGCGCAATTGCGTGCCCTGTTGCGCGCCGCCGACAACCGGCCGCTGCGCATCATGTTCCCGATGGTCGGCAGCGTCGACGAATGGCGCCAGGGCCGCGACATGGTCGAGCGCCTGCGTCTGGAAATCCCGGTGAGCGACCTGCAACTGGGGATCATGGTCGAAGTGCCGTCGGCGGCCTTGCTGGCACCGGTATTGGCCAAGGAGGTCGACTTTTTCAGCGTCGGCACCAATGACCTGACCCAGTACGCCCTGGCCATCGACCGCGGCCACCCGACCCTTTCGGCCCAGGCCGACGGCCTGCACCCGGCAGTCTTGCAACTGATCGACATGACCGTGCGTGCTGCCCATGCCAATGGCAAATGGGTGGGCGTGTGCGGCGAACTGGCGGCCGACCCGCTGGCGGTGCCGGTGCTGGTGGGCCTGGGGGTGGACGAACTGAGCGTCTCGCCGCGCAGCATCGCCGAGGTCAAGGCCTGCGTGCGTGAACTCAGCCTGAGCCGTGCTCAGGCCCTGGCGCATGACGCGCTGACGGTGGGCAGCGCCGCCGAAGTCCGTGCGCTGGTGGAGGCTCTGTAATGGCCAGGATTCTGACCCTGACCCTCAATCCGGCCCTGGACCTGACCGTACAACTGGGTCAGTTGAAGGTCGGAGAAGTCAATCGCAGCGACGCCATGCTGACCCACGCCGCCGGCAAGGGCCTCAATGTCGCCCAAGTGCTGGCTGACCTGGGGCATGAGCTGACCGTGACCGGCTTTCTGGGGCTGGACAACCCCCAGGCGTTCGATGCGCTGTTCGCCGCGCGCGGGTTTGTCGATGCTTTCATCCGCGTTCCGGGTGAAACCCGCAGCAATATCAAGCTGGCCGAGGCGGGCGGTTGCATCACTGATGTGAACGGCCCGGGTCTGGTGATCAGCGACGACGACCAGCAGCGCCTGTTCGAGCGTCTTGAACGGTTGGCGCCCGGCTTCGACGCCGTGGTGGTGGCCGGCAGCCTGCCGCGTGGCGTCAGCCCGCAGTGGCTGCAGCGCCTGCTGGTGATGCTCAAGGCCCGTGGTCTGAGCGTCGCGCTGGACAGCAGCGGCCAGGCCTTGCGTGCCGGGCTCGAAGCCGGCCCCTGGCTGGTCAAGCCCAACACCGAGGAACTGGCCGACGCGCTGGGCGTGCCGGTCGAATCGGCGGCTGAACAGGCCCAGGCTGCCCGTCGCCTGCAGGCCCAGGGCATCGAGCATGTGGTGATTTCCCAGGGTGCCGATGGCGTGAACTGGTTCAGTGCCCAAGGCACCTGGCACGCGCAACCACCCAAGGTGACGGTTGCCAGCACCGTGGGCGCCGGCGACTCGTTGCTGGCCGGCATGCTGCACGGCCTGCTCAGCGGGCAGGCCCCGGCGCAGACCTTGCGCACCGCCACCGCCATTGCGGCCATGGCCGTGACCCAGATCGGTTTCGGCATCACCGATGCCGCGCACCTTGAACGACTCGCCAGCGGTGTGACCGTGCGCGACCTGACCGGACAATAAGAGAGGCGACGTTGATGAAATTAGCCATAGTAACGGCCTGCCCCAACGGCAAGGTCAGCAGCGTTCTGAGTGCCCGCCTGCTGGCGGCTGCCGCCCAGCGCCTGGGTTGGGAAACCTGCGTCGAGGTGGTCGACCCGCACAAGCCTGAGCGCCAGTTGTCGGCGCAGGACATCGAGCAGGCCGACCTGATCGTGGCGGTGTACAGCGGTGCGCTGGACCTGAACCGCTTTGCCGGCAAGCGCCTGTTCCAGGCCGCCCCGGCGCAAGCGTTGCAGGATGTGGACGCCTTCCTGAAGCGCGCCGCCGAACAGGCGCAGCCCTGGCAAGCCGTGGCCAGCGAGCCGGCATCGACAGCTCAGGGCCCCGCACGGATCGTGGCCATTACCGCCTGCCCGACCGGGGTGGCGCACACCTTCATGGCTGCCGAAGCCCTGCAACAGTCGGCCAAACGCCTGGGGCACGCGCTGCAGGTGGAAACCCAAGGCTCGGTCGGCGCCCGCACGCCGCTCAGCCCGCAGGCCATCAGTGAGGCCGACGTGGTGCTGCTGGCCACCGACATCGAAGTGGCGACCGAGCGTTTTGCCGGCAAGCGCATCTACCGCTGCGGCACCGGCATTGCCCTCAAGCAGCCGGATGCCACGCTGGGCAAGGCCCTGGCCGAGGCCAAGGTCGAAAGCAGCGCTGACACGGCCAAGGCGCCGGCCAAGTCCGAAAGCGCCGGTATCTACAAGCATTTGCTGACCGGTGTGTCGTTCATGCTGCCGATGGTGGTGGCGGGCGGCCTGTTGATTGCCCTGTCGTTTGTGTTCGGCATCGAGGCTTTCAAGCAGGAGGGCACGCTGGCCGCGGCGCTGATGCAGATCGGTGGTGAAGCTGCGTTCAAGCTGATGGTGCCGTTGCTGGCCGGCTATATCGCCTGGTCGATTGCCGACCGTCCGGGCCTGGCGCCGGGCATGATCGGCGGCCTGCTGGCCAGCACCCTGGGCGCCGGTTTCATTGGCGGCATCGTCGCCGGCTTTCTGGCCGGCTACAGCGCCAAGTGGATCAACCGCTATGCGCGCCTGCCGTCCAGCGTCGAGGCGCTCAAGCCGATCCTGATCATTCCGCTGCTGGCCAGCCTGTTCACCGGCCTGATGATGATCTACGTGGTGGGCCGGCCGGTGGCCGGCATGCTGGCGGCGCTGACTCAGTTTCTGGAAACCATGGGCACGGCCAATGCGATCCTGCTGGGTGTGGTGCTGGGGGCGATGATGTGTGTCGACCTGGGCGGACCGATCAACAAGGCCTCCTATGCGTTCTCGGTCGGGCTGCTGGCCTCGCAGAGCTACGCGCCGATGGCTGCGGCGATGGCCGCCGGCATGGTGCCGCCGATCGGCATGGGCATCGCCAGTGTGCTGGCGCGGCGCAAGTTCGCCCAGAGCGAACGCGAGGCGGGCAAGGCGTCGTTTGTGCTGGGGCTGTGCTTTATCTCCGAAGGCGCCATTCCGTTTGCGGCCAAGGACCCGTTGCGGGTGATCCCGGCCAGCATTGCCGGGGGGGCGCTGACCGGTGCGTTGTCGATGTACTTCGGCTGCAAGCTGATGGCGCCCCACGGTGGGTTGTTCGTGATGCTGATTCCCAACGCCATCAACCATGCGCTGCTGTACCTGCTGGCCATCGTCGCCGGCAGCCTGGTGACCGGCGTGCTGTACGCCGTGCTCAAGCGACCTGAGGTGGTGGAGCTGGCGGTCGAGCCGCAGGCTTCGTAGTCTGAAGCGGATTGCGGCCCTGCCGCTCTCATCATGCACAAAACAACTGACTGAGTTCACCCACCGTAGGAGCGCGCTTGCCCGCGACCGAGTGCGAAGCGCTCGCAAGATCTTCGAAACGCTGAAAATTTACGACTGCTAACGCAGCCGGTCGCGGTGGTCCGGCATACCGGCAAGCGCGCTCCTACACAGGCCCCGTGTTTGCTGTGCGCCAGCGTGCCGCCTTGGCGCTCCGCCTTGGCGTGCCGCCTTGGCGCTGTGTCAGTGACACAGGCTGATCGCGTACGGGCATGGCGTAATATCTGGTAAAACCCTGTCCCGTCTGGCTTATCATTAGCCGCCTAACGACGGGACAGGATCGCACGGCATGCTGGCTATTTTTCTGGAAACACTCAATGTCACGGCACCGGTGTTTGCCATGCTGTTCATGGGCGTGTTTCTCAAGCGTATCGGGGCAATCAACGACGGCTTCATCGTCACCGCCTCGTCGCTGGTCTTCAATGTCACCATGCCGGCCCTGCTGTTCATGGGCATCGTGCATGCCGACCTCAAGACCGCCCTGCAAGCCGACCTGCTGATTTTCTTCTCCGTCGCGACCTTGCTCAGCTTTGCGCTGCTATGGGGCTGGGCGATCTGGCGCATTCCTTTTGCCGACCGCGGCATCTACGTCCAGGGCGCGTTTCGGGGCAACAACGGCGTGGTGGGGCTGGCGCTGGCGGCGAGCATGTACGGTGATCACGGGATTTCGGTGGGCGCGATCCTGGCGGCAATGGTCATCGTGTATTACAACGCGCTGTCGACCATGATCCTGGCGGTGTATAGCCCGGTGATCAAATCCGACCCGTGGAGCGTGATCAAGAGCGTGTTTTCCAACCCGCTGATCATCAGCGTGATCGTGGCTTCGCCCTTTGCCTATTACGGCGTGCGCATGCCGATGTGGTTCGAGACCTCGGCCAACTACCTGGCACAGATGACACTGCCTTTGGCGTTGATCTGCATTGGCGGCACCCTGTCGCTGGCCTCCTTGCGCAAGAGCGGGCAAATGGCGGTGGGCGCCAGCCTGATGAAAATGGTCTGGTTGCCGCTGATCTGCACCACCGCCGCCTGGGCCTGTGGCTTCCGTGGCCCGGAACTGGGGATCCTGTTCCTGTATTTCGCCAGCCCCACCGCCGCCTCCAGCTACATCATGGCGCGAAGTGCCAATGGCAACTACGAGCTGGCGGCGGCCATCATCGTACTGACGACACTGGCGGCGGCGGTGACCACTAACATCGGCATCTTCCTGCTGCAATGGGGCGGCTGGATCTGAACCGTCGGCACTACGGTTTGACGAAGTACTCTTCGATCACGTCCTGGGCGGCGCGGAAGGCGTCGATGGCCGCCGGCATGCCGGCATAGACCGCGCAATGCAGGAAGGTCTCGCGGATTTCTTCCGGGGTGCAGCCGTTGTTCAGGGCGCCACGCACGTGGCCCTTGAGTTCCTGCGAGCACTTGAGCGCGGTAAGGGTCGACAGCGTGATCAGGCTGCGGGTCTTGAGGTCCAGGCCTTCGCGACCCCAGACACTGCCCCAGGCCTGCTCATTGATGAAGTCCTGTAGCGGCAGGCTGAATGCGCTGGCATTGGCGCGTGCGCGGTCGACATAGGCATCACCCATCACTTGGCGGCGAATGGTTTCTCCGGCGTGGGCTTTCTGATCGGTCATGGGGGTGTTTCCTCAGGCTGTCGAAGGTGAAATCAGCGGTGATGGCGCCACCCGGTGCGGATCATGCCCAGAATCACCAGGGCCGTCAGCAGGGGCAGCACGGCGTACAGTATCCAGCTTTCCAGGCGTTCGGCCAGCAGCATGCCGGTGCTGAAGCCGATGATGTCCAGCCCGTAGGCGGCGTACAACGTCAGCAACAACAGCCCTTCAAGCCGGGTGATGCGGTAGCCCGAGTAGAACAGCGGCAGGCACAGCACTGCAACGCCGAGCATGATCGGCAGGTCGTAGGTCAGCGAGTTGGGCGACACCGACAGCGGCTGCGGCGCAATCAGCGCCGTCAGCCCCAGCACGCCCAGCAGGTTGAACAGGCTGGTGCCGATGACCGTGCCCACGGCCATGTCGCGCTCACCGCGCAGGGCGGCGACCAGCGAGGTGATCAGCGCCGGCATCGAGGTGGCCACCGCCATCAGCGTCAGGCCCATGATGCGCTCCGACAGGCCCAGGTGCATGGCCAGCACCACCGTGGCATTCACCAGCAGGTGCCCGCCGCCGATCAGCAACAACAGGCCGCCGGCCAGGCTCAGCAGTTCGACCATGATGCGTGGCGGGCTGTCGCTGTGGGCGGTGCAACCCGCCTTGCCGGGGCCATGACGAACCGTCTGGCTGGCCTGACGCACGATCAGCACCAGGCACAGGGCCAGGCCCGCCAGCAGCGCCAGGCCGTCCAGGCTGCCGATTTCGTGGTCCTGGGCCAGGGCCGTCAGCAGGGCGCAGGCACCGATCAGCAGCGGGATGTCCACGCGCACCACTTGCAAGGGCACGCGCAGGGGGATGATCAGGGCGCACAGCCCCAGAGTCACCAGTACGTTGAAGATGTGGCTGCCGACCACGCTGCCCACGGCGATGTCGGCATTGGCCGACATCGCCGCCTGAACGCCGACCGACAGTTGTGCTGCGCTGTTGCCCAGCGCCATGACGGTCAGGCCGATGATCAGCGCGCGTACGTTCAGCCAGGCCGCCAGGCGTGCCGCGGCCCTGACCGACAGGCCGGCACCGATCAGCAACAGCAGCAGGCCGCTGGCCAATTGCAGCAGGGCAGGGGGTGGCAGGGTCGAAAGTTGAAAGATGACGGTGATCCTCAGTCCAGTCCCTGGACACGCACAGTGGCTGTGCCGCTGCGCACCATGCCCAATTGTTCGGCGGCCTTTTTCGAGATGTCGATCAGCCGCCCGCGTGTGTTCGGACCGCGGTCGTTGATGCGCACCACCACGCTGCGCTGGTTGGTCAGGTTGGTGACCTTGACCCGGCTGCCGAACGGCAGTTCACGGTGCGCGGCGGTCAGCGCGTTCTGGTTGAACGCCTCGCCACTGGCTGTGCGTTTGCCATGGTGACGCGCCCCATACCAGGACGCCTTGCCGGTTTCGTTATAGCCATGCGGGTCGACCGAATGGCTGGAGCAACCGGCCAGTAGAGAGAGCAGGGTGCAGGCCGTGAGCAGTTGGCGCATGAATGCTTGTCCTGTAGGGCTTCACCGGCGCGCTTGCGCACGCCGGTGAAGGATCAGCCTTCGAGCTTGGCCTTGAGCAGTTCGTTGACCTGCTGCGGGTTGGCCTTGCCTTTGGAGACTTTCATCGCCTGGCCGACGAAGAAGCCGAACATCTTGCCGCGCTTGGCCTCGTCGGCGGCGCGGTACTGTTCGACCTGGGTGGCATTGGCCGCCAGCATCTCGTCGAGCATGGTCTCGATCGCGCCGCTGTCGGTCACCTGCTTGAGGCCGCGCTGTTCGATCACCTCGTCGGCGCTGCCCTCACCATTGGCCATGGCCTCGAACACCATCTTGGCGATCTTGCCGGAAATGGTGTTGTCCTGGATGCGCTTGAGCATGCCGCCCAGTTGCTCGGCGCTGACCGGCGACTGTTCGATTTCCAGGCCCTGCCTGTTGAGCAGGCTGCCCAGCTCGACCATGACCCAGTTGGCCGCCAGCTTGGCGTCGCCGCCGATGCTGACCACCTGTTCGAAGTAGTCGGCCTGCTCGCGGCTGGACGACAGCACGCTGGCGTCGTAGGCCGACAGGCCGAACTGGCTCTGGAAGCGCTCGCGCTTTTGCGGCGGCAGCTCCGGCAGGGTGGCGCGGATCTGCTCCAGGAACGAATCCTCGATGATCACTGGCAACAGGTCGGGGTCGGGGAAGTAACGGTAGTCGTTGGCTTCCTCCTTGCTGCGCATGGCGCGGGTCTCGTTGGTGTTGGGGTCGTACAGGCGGGTTTGCTGCACCACCTTGCCGCCGTCTTCGATCAGGTCGATCTGGCGCTGGATCTCGCTGTTGATGGCCTTCTCGATGAAGCGGAACGAGTTGACGTTCTTGATCTCGCAGCGCGTGCCGAACTCGACCTGGCCCTTGGGCCGGATCGATACGTTGCAGTCGCAGCGCAGCGAACCCTCGGCCATGTTGCCGTCGCAGATGCCCAGGTAGCGGACCATGGCGTGGATGGCCTTGACGTAGGCCACCGCTTCCTTGGCGCTGCGCATGTCCGGTTCGGAGACGATTTCCAGCAGCGGCGTGCCGGCGCGGTTGAGGTCGATGCCGGTCATGCCCTGGAAGTCTTCGTGCAGGCTCTTGCCGGCGTCTTCTTCCAGGTGCGCACGGGTGATGCCGATGCGCTTGACGGTGCCGTCTTCCAGGGTGATGTCCAGGTGGCCCTTGCCGACAATCGGCAGCTCCATCTGGCTGATCTGGTAGCCCTTGGGCAGGTCAGGGTAGAAGTAGTTCTTGCGCGCGAACACGTTGTGCTGACCGATCTGGGCATCGACCGCCAGGCCGAACTTGACCGCCATGCGCACCGCTTCCTTGTTCAGCACCGGCAGCACGCCGGGCATGCCCAGGTCGACCAGGCTGGCCTGGGTATTGGGCTCGGAACCGAACGTGGTGGCGCTGGCGGAGAAAATCTTCGATTGGGTCAAAAGCTGGGTATGGATTTCCAGCCCGATGACGACTTCCCATTGCATGTGTGATTCTCCTCAGAAGCCGGCAGGCGTGCGCGTGTGCCAGTCGGTGACCAACTGGTACTGGTGGGCCACATTCAGCAGGCGGCCTTCCTGGAAGTAAGGTGCGAGCAATTGCACGCCCACCGGCAGGCCATCGACGAAACCGGCCGGCATCGACAGGCCGGGCAGGCCGGCGAGGTTGGCGGTGATGGTGTAGACGTCCTCGAGGTAGGCGGCGACCGGGTCGCTGCTCTTGGCGCCGATCTTCCAGGCCGGGTTTGGCGTGGTCGGGCCCAGGATCACGTCGACTTCGGCGAAAGCGGTCATGAAGTCGTTCTTGATCAGGCGACGGATTTTCTGCGCCTTGAGGTAGTAGGCGTCGTAGTAGCCGGCCGACAGCGCATAGGCGCCGACCATGATCCGGCGCTGGACCTCGGCACCGAAGCCTTCACCGCGCGAGCGTTTGTACAGGTCGGTCAGGTCTTTGGGCTGGTCGCAGCGATGGCCGAAGCGCACGCCGTCGAAACGCGACAGGTTCGAGGAGGCCTCGGCCGGGGCGATGACGTAGTAGGCCGGGATGCCATGCTGCAGGTTCGGCAGGGTGATTTCCTTGACTACCGCGCCGAGCTTTTCCAGGGCCTTGACGCTGTCCTGGACCAATTGAGCAATGCGCGGGTCCAGGCCGGCACCGAAGTACTCCTTCGGCAGACCGATGCGCAGGCCCTGCAACGAGCCATTGAGCGTGGCCGAGTAGTCCGGCACCGGCTCGTCGATGCTGGTGGAGTCCTGCGGGTCGAAGCCGGCCATGCCTTGCAGCAGCAGGGCGCAGTCTTCGGCGGTGCGGGCCAGCGGGCCGCCCTGGTCGAGGCTGGACGCGTAGGCAATCATGCCCCAGCGCGAGACGCGGCCGTAGGTCGGCTTGAGGCCGGTCAGGTTGGTCAGTGCGGCCGGCTGGCGAATCGAACCGCCGGTGTCGGTGCCGGTTGTGACCGGCAGCAGGCGTGCGGCCACGGCGGCGGCCGAGCCACCGGAGGAGCCACCCGGTACATGTTCCAGGTTCCACGGGTTGTTCACCGCGCCGTAGAAACTCGACTCGTTGCCCGAGCCCATGGCGAATTCGTCCATGTTGGTCTTGCCCAGGGTCACGGTGCCGGCGGCGGCCAGTTTCGCAACCACAGTGGCGTCGTAGGGCGCCTTGAAGTTGTCGAGCATGCGCGAACCGCAACTGGTGCGGATGCCCTGGGTGCAGAACAGGTCCTTGTGCGCCAGCGGTGCACCGAGCAGCGCGCCGGTCTCACCGGCGGCGCGGCGGGCATCGGCGGCCTGGGCCTGGGTGATGGCCAGGTCCTGGGTCACGGTGATGAAGCTGTTGAGCTTCGGGTCCAGCTCGGCGATACGCGCCAGCAGGGTACGGGTCAGCTCTTCGGAGGAGAATTTCTTGTCGGCGAGTCCGCGGGCGATCTCGGCCAGGGTCATTTGATGCATGCAGGCGCTTTCCCTTTACTCGATGACTTTCGGAACCAGATACAGGCCTTGTTCGACCGCAGGGGCGATGGCCTGGTATTCGTCGCGGTGATTGCTCTCGGCCACGACATCGTCGCGCAGGCGCTGGGACGCTTCCAGGGGGTGAGCCAGGGGCTCGATGCCGTCGGTGTCGACCGCTTGCATCTGGTCGACCAGCCCGAGAATGCTGTTCAGTGCTTCGGTGGTACGTGGCAGATCGTCGTCGTTGAGGCCCAGACGGGCCAGGTGAGCGATCTTTTCCACGTCGCTGCGCTCGAGCGCCATGGGGTATCTCCATTTGAGTGCATTGAGGGCATCGGACCGCAATCCGGGGCAGGTTGCGGAACATGACGGCGTTTCGTCGGTCTGATGGCCGCGAACGTCCAGGGTCTTGCTCGGAAAAGCTGCCAATTTAACATATTGGCTCCTTGCCCAAAATCCCTGTCGTTGTTAGAGTTTGCCGCACTTTTTTACCCACGCGTTCCCTAGGGTCCTTTTCCCATGTTCAAGAAACTGCGTGGCATGTTTTCCAGTGATCTTTCCATCGACCTGGGCACTGCCAACACCCTTATTTACGTGCGTGAGCGCGGTATCGTACTGAATGAGCCTTCCGTCGTCGCCATTCGTACCCACGGTAACCAGAAAAGCGTCGTGGCCGTAGGGACCGAGGCCAAACGCATGCTGGGCCGTACCCCTGGCAACATTGCCGCCATCCGTCCGATGAAAGACGGCGTGATCGCCGACTTCAGCGTCTGCGAAAAGATGCTCCAGTACTTCATCAACAAAGTGCACGAAAACAGCTTCCTGCAACCTAGCCCGCGTGTGTTGATCTGCGTTCCATGCAAATCCACCCAGGTTGAGCGGCGTGCCATTCGCGAATCGGCCCTCGGTGCCGGTGCACGCGAAGTGTTCCTGATCGAGGAGCCAATGGCCGCTGCCATCGGCGCCGGCCTGCCGGTTGAGGAGGCGCGCGGTTCGATGGTGGTCGACATCGGTGGCGGTACCACTGAAATCGCCCTGATCTCGCTCAATGGCGTGGTCTATGCCGAATCCGTAAGGGTCGGTGGCGACCGTTTCGACGAAGCCATCGTGACCTACGTGCGCCGCAACTACGGCAGCCTGATCGGCGAATCCACGGCCGAGCGCATCAAGCAGGAAATCGGCACGGCGTTCCCGGGTGGTGAAACCCGTGAAGTCGACGTGCGCGGTCGCAACCTGGCCGAAGGCGTCCCGCGTGCCTTCACCCTCAACTCCAACGAAGTGCTCGAAGCCTTGCAGGAGTCGCTGGCGACCATCGTCCAGGCGGTCAAGAGCGCGCTGGAGCAGTCGCCACCGGAGCTGGCCTCGGACATCGCCGAGCGTGGCCTGGTGCTGACCGGTGGGGGCGCCCTGTTGCGTGACCTCGACAAGCTGCTGGCCCAGGAAACCGGCCTGCCGGTGATCGTCGCCGAAGACCCGCTGACGTGCGTGGCGCGCGGCGGTGGCCGAGCCCTGGAAATGATGGACAAACACACCATGGACCTGCTCTCCAGCGAGTGATTCGTCGGGAGCGCTTCAAGCAGTCCTTTGTCTGCAGGTGGCCCTTGTGCTACCTGTAGGCGTGTGGCTGATCCTTGAACACGCCTTTCAATCCGTCCAGGCAATTTCCCTTGTGCATGAATAACAGCCCGTCAAGGCTCAATCCGTCGAGCCAGTGTTCGACAGGAGCCGCCTATTAAACCGCTTTTTGCCAAAGGCCCTTCGCTGGGCGTACGCCTGCTTGTGCTGGCGGTGCTGTCGGTTGCCTTGATGGTGGTCGACGCCCGTTTCACCCTGCTCAAGCCGCTGCGCAGCCAGATGTCGCTGGTGCTGATGCAGTCCTACTGGATCGTCGATCTGCCGCAGCGCCTGTACCAGGGCGTGGCGATGCAGTTTGGCAGCCGTACCGAGCTGCTGGCCGAGAACGAGAAACTCAAGACCGAAGCCCTGCTGTTGCAGGGGCGCCTGCAGAAGCTCGCGGCCCTGACCGAGCAGAACGTGCGCCTGCGCGAGTTGCTCAACTCCTCGGCGCTGGTCAACGAGAAGGTCGAGGTGGCCGAGTTGATCGGCATGGACCCCAACCCCTTTACCCATCGCATCATCATCAACAAGGGTGAGCGCGACGGTGTAATGCTCGGCCAGCCGGTGCTCGATGCCCGTGGATTGATGGGGCAGGTGGTCGAGTTGATGCCGTACACCGCCCGTGTACTGTTGCTGACCGACACCACTCACAGCATTCCGGTGCAGGTCAACCGCAATGGCCTGCGCGCCATCGCCAGCGGCACCGGCAACCCCGAAAGCCTGGAGTTGCGCCATGTGGCCGACACGGCCGACATCAAGGAAGGCGACCTGCTGGTCAGCTCCGGCCTGGGCCAGCGCTTTCCGGCCGGCTATCCGGTGGCGACGGTCACGGAGGTGAATCATGACTCCGGCCAGCCGTTTGCCGTTATCCGCGCCGAACCGACCGCGGCCCTGAACCGCAGCCGCTACCTGTTGCTGGTGTTCTCCGACGGCCGCTCGGCCGAGGAACGCGCCGCCGAGGCGGGCCAGGCGCAGGAGTTGCTGGGGCGACGCACGGTGCCGACCAGCCTGGCACCGGCGCCGGGCGCCTACGCCCCGGTGTTCCCGGCCATGCCAGGTGCCTTGCTGCCAGTGTTTCCGGTGAATACCACGCCAGGCGGCGCTGTCTTGTCGCACTCGACGCCTGCACGCGGCACATCGACCGGTTCGCATCCAGCCGGGCAGGGCAGCCCTGCGGCTTCGCCGGCACCGGCCAGCCCTCGCCCGGCCTCAAGGCCTGCGACGCCACCGGCCGTCGTGCCATCCACCTCCCGAGAACCCATCGATGGTTAGTCACGTCTCCGGGCGCAATGGCTGGGTGGTCTGGTTGACCTTCGCCATCGGCCTGCTGCTCAGCGTTTCACCGCTGCCGCAATTCATGGAAATCTTTCGCCCGCTATGGCTGGCGCTGCTGCTGACCTTCTGGATCCTGGCCGTGCCGCACAAGGTCGGCATGACCACCGCCTGGCTGCTGGGGCTGATGGAGGATGTGCTGTATGGCACCCTGCTGGGCCAGAACGCGCTGACCCTCAGCCTGATCGCCTTTCTGGTGATGTCCTTGCAGCATCGCCTGCGGATCTTTCCGACCTGGCAACAGTGCCTGATCCTGCTGGTGATCTTTGGCCTGGCGCAGCTGGCCCAGCTATGGCTCAGCGCCCTGACCGGCAATCGTCAGCCCACCTTGGCGCTGGTGCTGCCAGCGCTGGTCAGCGCCTTGTTATGGCCGTGGATCAGTTATGGACTACGCGGGTTGCGCAAGCACCTGAAAATCAATTGAGCGCATTGAGTGCAGGCGCTCTGAACAGGGCGTTGCCGACATGGAGACGTCCCGATGTCCTTTCTCTACCTGGCTTCCGGTTCACCGCGACGTCGTGAACTGCTGACCCAGATCGGCGTGCCGTTCAGCGTACTGAGTGCGCAGATCGACGAAACGCCGCTGACCGCTGAAACCCCCCAGGCCTATGTCGAACGCCTGGCCTGCAGCAAAGCCCGGGCGGGCCTTGCCTTGCTGCCCGAGACGCAGCCCGCCTGCGTGCTCGGTGCCGATACGGCCGTGGTGCTCGACGGCCGGATTCTCGGTAAACCGCTGGACCGCGAAGACGCGCTAGCCATGCTGGCCGCGTTGTCGGGCCGCGAGCACGAAGTGCTGACGGCGGTGGCCGTACTGGATCGCCAGCGCTGCGAAAGCCGTGTGGTCGCCAGCCGCGTGCGCTTTCGTGGCATCCAGGCGCAGGAGGCGAGCACCTACTGGGCCAGCGGCGAGCCGGCCGACAAGGCCGGCAGCTACGCGATCCAGGGGCTGGCGGCAATCTTCGTGCAGAGCCTGCACGGCAGCTATTCGGCGGTCGTGGGCTTGCCGCTGTGCGAAACCGCAGACCTGCTGGGCCATTTCGGCATACCCTGTTGGCAAGGCCTGGAAGGTGATAAGCCATGAGTGAAGAAATCCTGATCAACATCACGCCCATGGAATCACGGGTGGCAGTGGTGGAAAACGGCGTGCTGCAAGAGGTGCACGTCGAGCGCACCCAGCGCCGCGGCATCGTCGGCAATATCTACAAGGGCAAGGTGGTGCGGGTACTGCCCGGCATGCAGGCGGCCTTTATCGACATCGGCCTGGACCGTGCGGCGTTCATCCACGCCTCGGAAATCTCCATGCGCGAAGGCCCGGCGATCGAGCCGATCAGTGCGCTGGTCCACGAAGGCCAGAGCCTGGTGGTGCAGGTCACCAAAGACCCGATCGGCAGCAAGGGCGCCCGCCTGACCACGCAGTTGTCGATCCCCTCGCGGTACCTGGTGTACATGCCACGTACCGCACACGTCGGCATTTCGCTGAAAATCGAGGATGAAGGCGAACGCGACCGGCTCAAGAAAGTGGTCAGCGACTGCGTGGCCCAGGAAGGTATCAAGGAGGCCGGCGGCTTTATCCTGCGCACGGCGGCCGAAGGCGCGGGCGCCGAAGAAATCCTCATGGACATCCGCTACCTGCGCCGGCTCTGGGACCAGATTGGCGAGCAGATCAAGACGGTCAGCCCGCCCACGGTCATCTATGAAGACCTGGGCCTGGCGCTGCGTACCCTGCGCGACCTGGTCAGCCCTCGCATCGAGAAAATCCGCATCGACTCGCGGGAAACCTTCCAGAAGACCCGGCAGTTCGTCGCCGAGCTGATGCCCGAGATCGAGGACCGCCTGGAGCATTACCCCGGCGAGCGCCCGATCTTCGACCTGTATGGCGTCGAGGACGAGATCCAGAAGGCGCTCGAACGCAAGGTGCCGCTCAAGTCCGGCGGCTACCTGGTGGTCGACCCGGCCGAGGCGATGACCACCATCGATGTCAACACCGGCGCCTTCGTCGGTCACCGCAACCTCGAAGAAACCATCTTCAAGACCAACCTCGAGGCGGCCACGGCCATTGCCCGGCAACTGCGGCTGCGCAATCTGGGCGGCATCATCATCATTGACTTCATCGACATGGAAGACGGCGAGCACCAGCGCCAGGTGCTACGCACCCTGGAAAAGCAGCTCGAACGCGACCACGCCAAGACCAATATCATCGGCATCACCGAGCTGGGCCTGGTGCAGATGACCCGCAAGCGCACCCGCGAAAGCCTCGAGCAGATCCTGTGCGAGGCCTGCCTGTGCTGCCAGGGGCGGGGCAAGCTCAAGACGCCGGAAACCATTTGCTACGAGATCTTTCGCGAGATCCTGCGCGAGGCCCGGGCTTACCAGGCAGTAGGCTACCGGGTGCTGGCCAGCCAGCGGGTGGTGGATCGCCTGCTCGACGAAGAGTCGGGCAATGTCGCCGAGCTCGAAGCTTTCATCGGCCGCACCATACGGTTTCAGGTTGAATCGATGTATTCACAGGAACAATACGACGTCGTGCTGCTCTGAGTTGCTCACAATGCAGATATGACACCCGCTGCAAGGCGGGGCCGCGGCAGGGATGCCCCTTGAGTGAGAATGATGTGTGGTCAATGTGCAAATCACGCCGTGGGTCCTGTCGGGTTGTCAGTGGTTGCAGACTGTGATCGCAGTCGCCTGGCGCGAGGGCTGCTGAATGGCAAGCCTGCCGCGCCTGATGGCGGTCTTCACACGCTGGGGCTTGAGTCTGTGCGCCTTGTTGCTGGTGCTGGCGGCCTTGTACGTCAGCCTGGGGCGACAACTGGCGCCGATGCTGGCCGAATACCGCGCAGACGTCGAAACGCGTGCCCAGGCGGCCTTGGGCGTGCCTTTGAGCATCGGCCGCCTGGAGGGCCGCTGGAGCGGCTTTGCCCCGGTGTTGCTGGCGCACGATGTGATGGTCGGCGAAGGCCGCAATGCGTTGCGCCTGGACCAGGTGCGGGTGGTGCCGGCGTTGTGGGACAGCCTGATCCATCGCCAGGTGCGCATTGCCGACCTTGAGCTCAGTGGCCTGCAACTGATCCTGCGCCAGGACCAGGAGGGACGGTGGGCGTTGCAAGGCGTGCCGCAGCGTGCCGAAAAGCCGATGGACCCCGAGCAGGTGCTCACGCAGCTGCAGCACGTGGCGCAGCTGTCGGTGTTCGACAGCCAGTTGACGGTGCAGCCATTCGACGAACAACCCCTGACCCTCACCTATATCAATTTCAGCCTGGCCACCGGTGCCGGCCAGCAGCGACTCGATGCGCGCCTGACCCTGCCCGACGGCAAGCCCTTGGCGCTCAATGTGGAGGCGCGCATCCAGCCCGATCAATGGCGCCAGGCACAGGCCGAGGCCTGGCTGAACCTGCCGCAGAGCGATTGGGCGCAATGGGTGCCACGCAGCCTGACCGGTGACTGGGACGTGTCGGCACTTGAGGCCGGCGGTCAGTTCTGGCTGGGCTGGGGCGACGGCACACTGCAACAGGCCACCGTGCGCCTGAACGCGCCCCGGCTGCAAGGCCACTACGCCCTGCAGGCGCCGGCACGCATCGATAACCTGGCACTCAACGCCTGGTTCGTGCGCAGTGGGCAGGGCTTCACGCTGACGCTGGACTCGCTGGCCATGAGCCTGGGCGAGCAGCGCTGGGAGAGCCGCCTGCAGGTGCAGCAGACCGCCGCCGCCCCTGATCGCCAGGAACTGTGGCATGTGCAGGCCGACCGCCTGGACCTGACACCGCTCACGCCTTTGCTTGATGCCGTGGCACCGCTGCCGGCCACTTTGCGTGAGGTGCTCGAGCGCCTGGATGTCAGCGGTACGCTGCGCAACGTGCTGCTCGACTGGCGGCCGCAGACGCAAGGCGACCAACGCCTGAGCTTTGCCGCCAACCTGGACAAGGTCGCTTTCAAGGCGTACCACGGCGCACCGGCCGCCGGGAATGTCAGCGGTGCCATCAGTGGCGACCTGGGCAAGGGCGAACTGCGCCTGGCCAGCGACGACTTCATGCTGCACCTGGACCCGATCTTCAAGAAACCGTGGGACTACAAGAAAGCCAACGCCTTGCTGACCTGGACCCTGGACCAGGAGCGATTCACCCTGGTGGCGCCCTACATCAAGGTGCTGGGCGACGAGGGCCGGATCGCGGCCGACTTTCTGATCCGCATCCACCTCAAGCACGACCATGAAGACTACATGGACCTGCGCGTCGGCCTGCTCGATGGCGATGGCCGCTACACCGGCAAGTACCTGCCGGCTGTGCTCAGCCCTGCGCTGGACAATTGGCTGCGCACGGCCATTGTCGCCGGCGACGTCAGGCAGGGCTTTTTCCAGTACCAGGGCTCGTTGCACAAGAATGCCCCTGATCATGCCCGGGTCATCAGCCTGTTTTTCAACGTCAGGAACGCCACCCTGGACTTCCAGCCAGGCTGGCCGGTGCTCACCGGCGTGGACGGCAAGGTGTATGTCGAGAACAACGATGTACGCATCAAGGCCAGCAAGGGGCAGATGCTGGGCACCAAGGTCAGCAACGTACAGGTCAATGTGCCGCCGGCCGCCGCCGGGCAGCCCGCTCACCTGCTGGTCGACGGCGAATTCGCCGGCAGCCTGGGCGATGGCCTGAAAATTCTCCAGACCGCGCCCATTGGCACTGGCAGCACCTTTGCCAAATGGGAGGGCGAGGGGCCGCTCAAGGGGCGTTTGAAGCTGGACATCCCGTTGCAGAAAGGCCCTGAGCCCCGGATCGTGGTGGACTTTGCCAGTGAGGCTGCCCGTCTGAAGTTGGCCGAACCGCCGCTGGAACTGAACCAGCTCAAGGGCGAGTTCCGCTTTGACAGCGACAGTGGCCTGAGCGGCAAGGGCATCAGCGCCCAGGCGTTCGGTCAACCCGTCACCGCGCAGATCCTGGCCGAAGGCAAGCCTGGCGCCAATGTCACGCGCATCAATGCCAGCGGCCAGGTAGCGCTCAAGCGCCTGACCGACTGGCTGGGCTTCAACCAGCCGCTGCCAGCCTCGGGCGACATCCCCTACCAACTGCAATTGCTGCTCGACGGTGGCGCCACACCGTTATCGATCAGCTCCAGCCTGCAAGGGCTGGCGGTGGACCTGCCGGCCCCGTTCGGCAAACCCCGCGAGCAGGTCCGCCCAAGCGAGTTTCACATGACCCTGCAAGGCCGCGAGCGGCGCTATGACGCGGTCTACGGCACGCAGGCCAGTCTGGTCTGGGCGGCGCCGGCCAGCGATCCGTTGCAAGGACGTGGCGAACTGTTCCTGGGCCAGGGCGGCGCCGTCGTGCCGCAGGCCAAGGGCTTGCGCATCAGTGGCAGCCTGCCCGAGCTGGACGTCGCCCCCTGGCAGGAAGTGGCCAGGCGCTACAGTGGTGGTGATACGGACGGCAGCGCCCAGCAGGTGCTCAGCCGGGTGGATGTACAGATCGGCCGGTTGACGGCCATGGGCACCACGCTCGAGCAGGTCCGTGTGCAGGTGCAGCGCCTTGCCGCAGCCTGGCAACTGGCGCTGGACAGCGCCAGGGTCAAGGGCACGGCCGCGTGGCCGGATGCCAAGAGTGCCCCTATCGATATCGACCTACAGTATGTGCACCTGCCGGCCGCCGACCCCAACGCCGCGACAGTCGAGAATGCACCCGACCCGCTGGCCGGGTTCGACCCGCGGCAGGTGCCGGCGCTGGACCTGCGCATCAATCAGGTGTTCCAGGGTGACCAGTTGGTGGGCGGCTGGGCCTTGAAGATCCGCCCGACGACCACCGGCCTGCGTTTCAATGACCTGAACCTGGGCCTCAAGGGCCTGTTGCTCGAAGGCAATGGCGGCTGGGACGGCGCACCGGGGGCCGGCAGCAGCTGGATCAAGGGGCATGTGGCGGGCAAGGACCTGGGCGATGTGCTCAAGGCCTGGGGGTTTGCGCCCACGGTCACCAGTGAATCGTTCGAGCTGGACATCGACGGGCGCTGGCCCGGCTCGCCGGCCTGGGTGGGCCTGAAGCGGTATTCCGGCAGCCTGGATGCCACGTTGCGCAAGGGGCAGTTCGTCGAGGTGGAAGGCGGCGCCCAGGCACTGCGGGTATTCGGCCTGCTCAACTTCAACTCCATTGGCCGGCGTCTGCGCCTGGACTTCTCTGATCTGCTGGGCAAGGGACTCAGTTATGACCGGGTCAAGGGCCTGCTGGTGGCCAGCGAGGGTGTCTACGTGACGCGCAAGCCGATCACCCTGACCGGCCCGTCGAGCAATCTGGAGCTGGACGGTACGCTGGACATGGTCAGGGACCAGGTCAATGCCAAGCTGCTGGTGACCCTGCCGGTGACCAACAACCTGCCTATTGCGGCCTTGCTGGTCGGCGCGCCGGCCATCGGTGGCGCGTTGTTCCTGGCAGACAAGCTGCTGGGCGATCGCGTTGCGCGTTTTGCCAGTGTCCAGTACAAGGTTGAAGGGCCCTGGAAGGAACCGAAGATCACCTTCGACAAGCCGTTCGAGAAGCCTCAGTGACATGTTTGCCCGTTTAATTGTGTGGGCAGGGACGATGCAATGACGTTTGCAGTGATTCAAATGGTCAGCCAGAGCGATATCGCCGAAAACCTGCGCCATGCCCGGCGCCTGCTGGAGCAGGCTGCGGGGCAGGGCGCGCGGCTGGCGGTGCTGCCGGAAAACTTCCCGGCGCTGGGGCGTCGCGACGCCGCCGCCATCGGCCGCGCCGAAGCCCTGGGGCAAGGACCTGTGCTGCCCTGGTTGAAACAGGCCGCCCGCGACCTCAGGTTATGGATTGTGGCCGGGACATTGCCGCTGCCGCCGCAAGGGCACCCCGATGGCAAGGTGACCGCCTGCTCGTTGCTGATCGACGAGCACGGCGAACAGGCCGCCCGGTATGACAAATTGCACCTGTTCGATGTCGATGTGACTGACAATCGTGGGCGCTACCGCGAATCGGATGACTATGCTCATGGAAGTCAGGTGGTGGTGGCCGACACGCCGGTGGGGCGGTTGGGGTTGAGCGTATGCTACGACCTGCGCTTCCCGGAGCTGTACACCGCCCTGCGTGAAGCGGGCGCAGAACTGATTACCGCACCTTCGGCGTTCACCGCCGTCACCGGTGCGGCGCACTGGGAGATCCTGATTCGCGCCCGCGCCATCGAGACTCAGTGCTACCTGCTGGCCGCCGCACAGGGTGGCGTGCACCCAGGGCCCCGGGAAACCTGGGGCCAGACGGCAATTATCGATCCCTGGGGTCGAATCGTGGCCGAGCAGGCCAAAGGTGAAGCCGTGCTGCTGGCGCAGCGCGACAGTGAAGAACAGGCGTCCATACGGACGCGGATGCCGGTGTCCAGTCACCGGCGCTTTTCAGTGCAGGACGCGGTGCGGCCTGCTTCGGAGTGAATATGAGTGACGTGTCCTCAGTCAGCGAACATCTTCTGGCGCCTGGCGGCCTGAACCTGGACACCCTGCAGTCGGTGCTTGGCGAACTGGCCGGGCCCGGAATCGACGCGGCCGATCTGTATTTCCAGGGCATGATTTCCGAGTCCTGGGCGCTTGAGGACGGCATCGTCAAGGAAGGCAGCTTCAACCTCGACCAGGGCGTCGGGGTGCGTGCGCAATCGGGAGAAAAGACCGGTTTCGCCTACAGCAATGCCATCAACCTCGAAGCCCTGAGCGCGGCGGCCAATGCGGCCCGTTCCATCTCGCGTGCCGGCCAGAACGGTCGGGTCCAGGCGTTCACCACCCAGGATGTGGCCCAGCTGTATGCGCCGGACAACCCGCTCGAAGTGCTCAGCCGCGCCGAAAAGGTCGAGCTGCTCAAGCGCATCGATGTCGCCACCCGGGCGCTGGACCCACGGATCCAGCAGGTTTCGGTGAGCATGGCCGGGGTCTGGGAGCGCATTCTGGTTGCCGCCGCCGATGGTAGCCTGGCGGCGGATGTACGGCCGCTGGTGCGCTTCAATGTCAGTGTGATCGTCGAACAGAACGGCCGTCGCGAGCGCGGCGGACACGGTGGCGGTGGCCGTACCGATTACCGTTATTTCCTCAATGAAGACCGGGCCATGGGCTACGCCCGTGAGGCCTTGCGCCAGGCGCTGGTCAACCTCGAGGCGATACCCGCCCCGGCAGGCACCTTGCCGGTGGTGCTGGGGTCGGGCTGGTCGGGCGTGCTGTTGCACGAAGCGGTCGGTCATGGCCTGGAAGGCGACTTCAACCGCAAGGGCAGCTCGGCCTACAGCGGCCGCATGGGCGAAAGGGTTGCCTCCACGCTGTGCACCATCGTCGATGACGGCACCCTGGCCGGTCGTCGTGGCTCGCTGAGCGTCGATGACGAAGGCACCCCGACCGAATGCACCACGCTGATCGAGAACGGCGTGCTAAAGGGCTACATGCAGGACAAGCTCAATGCCCGCCTGATGGGCGTGGCGCGCACGGGCAACGGTCGTCGCGAATCCTATGCGCACTTGCCGATGCCGCGCATGACCAACACCTACATGCTGGGCGGGCAAAGCGACCCGCAGGAAATCATCGCCTCGGTCAAGCGCGGGATCTACTGCGCCAACCTGGGCGGCGGGCAGGTGGATATCACCAGCGGCAAGTTCGTGTTCTCCACCAGCGAGGCGTACCTGATCGAAGACGGCAGGATTACCACGCCGGTCAAGGGCGCGACGCTGATCGGTAACGGTCCGGAAGCCATGAGCCGGGTGTCGATGGTCGGCAACGACCTGTCGCTGGACAGTGGCGTGGGCACCTGCGGCAAGGACGGACAATCCGTACCGGTAGGCGTCGGCCAGCCGACCCTGAAGATCGATGCGATCACCGTGGGCGGCACAGGCGGGTGAGGGAAGGGCAGGACTGGTCACGGCTGACCAGTCCTGAGCAGGTGCTAGCGCAGGCCGCGCTGCACTTCGTCCAGGTCGCGGATGTACTTGAAGACCTTGCGACTGGAAGCCGGTGGCTTGTTATGCGCCAGTTCATGCTGGGCCTGACGGATCAGGGAACGCAATTGCTGGCGATCGGCGTCCGGGTATTCGGCAACGAATTTTTCCAGGACGCTGTCATCACCGCCGATCAGGCGATCGCGCCAGCGTTCCAGCGAGTGGAAGCGTTCGTTGTACTGCCGGGTCGAGCTGTCGAGCTGGTCCAGCAGGGCAAGAATGGCCTCCTGGTCCTGATCGCGCATCAGCCTGCCGATAAACAGGATATGGCGCTTTCGCGCGATGTTCGCGGTGTGCTTGGGGGCTTCGGCCAGGGCGCGGCGCAAGCCGTCGGTCAAGGGCAGCTTGTCGAGCACATCCGGTTTGAGGGTAGTCAGGCGCTCGCCCATTTCAACCAGCGCCTGCTGCTCGCGTTTTACCTGGGTTTTGCTTTTCTCCCCGTCGAGGGAGTCGTCGTAAGAATCAACCATGGGGGCCGTCCGCAAATAAACGCCGCCATGATAACCAGTCAGGGGCCGCTTGTCCGGCCCGCTCGGTATGTGAACTGTGCCGAAAGCAGAATTTGATGGAGAAAGTCATGAGTGCAACCCAAAGCGTCGGCCCACAAGCCCTGCCAGCACTTCAGGAGCAGGTCGAGCAGATCATCACCGAAGCCCGTCGCCAGGGCGCCAGCGCCTGTGAGGTGGCCGTCTCGGTGGACCAGGGGCTGTCGACCTCGGTACGCCAGCGCGAAGTCGAGACCGTAGAGTTCAATCGTGACCAGGGGTTTGGCATCACCCTGTATGTCGGCCAGCGCAAGGGCTCGGCCAGCACCTCGGCCAGCGGTTCCGACGCGATTCGTGAAACCGTCGCCGCAGCGCTGGCGATTGCCCAGCACACTTCAGAAGACGAAAGCTCGGGGCTGGCCGATCCGGCCTTGATGGCTCGCGAGCTCAAGGACTTCGATCTGTTTCATGCCTGGGACATCACCCCCGAGCAAGCCATCGAGAAGGCGCTGATCTGCGAGGCGGCGGCGTTCGAGGCCGACAGCCGCATCCGCAATGCTGATGGCACCACCCTCAATACCCACCAGGGTTGTCGGGTGTATGGCAACAGCAACGGCTTCATCGGCGGCTATGCGTCGACCCGGCACAGCCTCAGTTGCGTCATGATTGCCGAAGATGGCGGCCAGATGCAGCGTGACTACTGGTATGACGTCAACCGTCAGGGCGAACTGCTGGCCGACGCCTCGATCATCGGTCGCAAGGCTGCCCAGCGCGCAGCCAGCCGTCTTGGCGCGCGTCCGGTGCCCACCTGTGAAGTGCCGGTGCTGTTTTCCGCCGAGTTGGCCGGTGGGCTGTTCGGCAGCTTTCTGGGGGCGATTTCCGGCGGCAACCTGTACCGCAAGTCATCCTTCCTGGAGGGCACGCTGGGGCAGCGGCTGTTTCCTGAATGGCTGACACTCGACGAGCGTCCGCACCTGATGCACGCACTGGGCAGCGCCTCGTTCGATGGCGATGGCCTGGCCACCTATGCCAAGCCGTTCGTCGAAAATGGCGACCTGGTGTCGTACATGTTGAGCACTTATTCGGGTCGCAAGCTGGGCCTGCCCAGCACCGCCAATGCTGGCGGCGTGCATAACCTGTTCGTCACCCACGGCACCGAAGACCAGCCGGCGCTGGTGCGTCGCATGGGCCGCGGCTTGCTGGTGACCGAACTGATGGGCAGCGGCCTGAACATGGTGACCGGTGATTATTCGCGCGGGGCTGCCGGCTTCTGGGTCGAGAACGGCGAGATCCAGTTCCCGGTCCAGGAGGTAACCATCGCCGGCAACATGCGCGATATGTTCAGGCAGATTGTGGCCATCGGCAGCGATCTTGAACTGCGCAGCAACATCCGCACCGGCTCGGTGCTGATCGAACGCATGACCGTCGCCGGCAGCTGACGCTGCCCGGTGTAGGAGCGCGCTTGCCGGAATGCCGGACCACCGCGACCGGCTGCGTTAGCAGTCGTAAATTTGTGGCGTTGCGCAGATTTTGCGAGCGCTATCGCACTCGGTCGCGGGCAAGCGCGCGCCTACCCGCGATCCCCCATTCCTCCTTCTTTGTCCCTCCCTCTCCAGCATCCCAAAAAACAGATTCATGCCAGAGTCTTGTTTTGATTCTTAATCTCATTCAATAATGAATATCATTTCTTGGCTGAGTCATGGGTCATGGGGTCTGTCCTGCACGAGCTGCCTTACCTGGATAACTGGCGCGAACTGGGTCTGCGGATTCGCTGTGCGCTGGATCCTGATGAGCCACGCGTGATCGAGCATTACCTCGCAGAGGGGCGTTATCTGGCGCGTTTTACCGCCACCCCAAACGCCATGATTGCGCTGAGCGCCTTGCGCCTGTTGCTCGACACCGCACGCGACCCTGTCCTGCCATGGCACTGGCGCTGCCTGTGCCTGGATCAGGCCTGGCGTCCACTTCGTGACGTCAAGGCGGTGGCCGTGACACCCGCCCGGTATCGACAGTGGCAAGCCTGTGTCCATGAGTTGGCCACGTGCGTGCTGCAGCCGTCGATTTCTCTCTCTGAACTGGTCCAAGGATATTCCGATGAGTAATACCCGTATCGAACGCGACAGCATGGGCGAACTGCAGGTGCCGGCCGAGGCTCTGTATGGCGCCCAGACCCAGCGTGCGGTCGACAACTTTCCGATCAGTCACCAGCGCATGCCGCGGCAGTTCATCCGTGCGCTGCTGCTGGCCAAGGCTGCTGCGGCCAAGGCCAACCTGGAGCTGGAGCAAATCAGCGAAGGGCAGAGCAAGGCCATTGTCCAGGCCGTCAACGACCTGCTGGCCGGTGACTTCATGGTTCACTTTCCGGTCGACGTATTCCAGACCGGTTCCGGCACCAGCTCCAACATGAATGCCAACGAGGTGATCGCAACGCTGGCCAGCCGTGTCCAGGGTGAGGTGGTCAATGCCAACGACCACGTCAACTGCGGCCAGAGCAGCAACGACATCATTCCGACCACGATCCACGTGAGTGCCTCACTGGCTTTGCACGAGCACTTGTTGCCTGCCTTGCAGCACCTGATTCAGGTGATCGAGCACAAGGCCACCCAAGTGCATCCGTTCGTCAAGACCGGCCGCACCCACCTCATGGACGCCATGCCGGTGCGTTTGAGCCAGGTGCTCAACGGCTGGGCGCAGCAGATCCGTGCCAACCTGGAGAACCTTCAGGCCCTGCAGCCGAGCCTGCAGTCGCTGGCCCAGGGCGGTACGGCGGTAGGCACCGGGATCAATGCACACCCTGAGTTTGCGGCGCGCTTCAGTGCCCGGTTGACTGCACTGAGCGGCGTGACATTCACCCCGGGCAAGGACCTGTTCGCCCTGATCGGCTCACAAGACACGGCCGTGGCCGTCTCCGGACAGCTCAAGGCCACGGCCGTATCGTTGATGAAGATTGCCAATGACCTGCGCTGGATGAACTCCGGTCCCCTGGCGGGCCTGGGCGAGATCGAGCTGGAGGCGCTGCAGCCGGGCTCTTCGATCATGCCCGGCAAGGTCAATCCGGTTATCCCGGAAGCCACGGCCATGGTCGCCGCGCAGGTCATCGGCAATGACATGACCATCACCGTGGCCGGCCAGTCCGGCAACTTCGAGCTCAACGTGATGCTGCCGATCATCGCCCAGAACCTGCTGGCCAGTATCGAATTGCTGGGCAATGCCAGCCGTCTGCTGGCCGACAAGGCCATCAGCAGCTTCAAGGTCAACCAGGAAAACCTTCAGCAGGCGCTGTCGCGCAATCCGATCCTGGTCACCGCGCTGAACCCGATCATCGGCTATCAGAAGGCCGCCGAGATCGCCAAGAAGGCTTATCAGCAGGGCCGCCCGATCATTGATGTGGCGCTGGAACACACCGACCTGCAACGCAGCCAACTGGAAGTGTTGCTCAACCCTGAAAAACTGACCGCTGGCGGTATCTGAACCACCGCCATGCTTCTGGAGGTAGCCATGCAGCATTGGAAACGAACTATCGAACAGGCCAATCGCTGTTTCAATCTCGGCGAGTGGGTGGAAGCTCGTGAGTTGTACCTTCAGGCGCTGGCGCTGGCGCAAGTGCTGTTCGAGCGCTGGGCAGACCCGGATGAAGCAGTGGCCGCCTGTGTCATCTCGCACCACAACCTGGCCGATCTGCATTTGAGCCTGGGGCAGCCGGAGGAGAGCGCCGAGTACCTCTGTGCGATCCATCAGCGTTTGTTGCAAACCCTGCAGGACCCGCGCTTGCCCGATGCGCTGCGCCAGGCCGCCTTGCGCCACAGCAACAAGACCTACGCCCAGTTGTTGAGCTTTATCAGTGAACATGGCGAATACCCACGCACCCACCGACTGCTGAGCAGCAACAGCGAGCCTGTGCGCACGTCGTTGCAGAAATCTTCAGCTACTCATCACTTTCACGGAGTCCATTGATATGTCCCATACCCTTCCTGCATTGCCGTATGCCTATGAAGCGCTGGAGCCGTATGTCGATACCGAGACGATGAAGATCCACCACACCAAGCACCACCAGACCTACATCGACAACCTCAACAAGGCCATTGCCGGGACCGAGTATGAGCAACTGCCGGTCGAAGCGCTGGTAGCCAGGGCCAGGCAGTTGCCGGACAGCCTGCGTGCCGTGGTTATCAACCATGGCGGCGGTCATGCCAACCATTCACTGTTCTGGACGGTCATGACGCCCGGTGGCGGTGGTGAGCCAAGCGGTGAACTGGCCCGCGCCATCGATGCGGATCTGGGTGGTTTCGAGGCGTTCAAGACCGCCTTTACCGAGGCGGCCGTCAAGCGATTCGGCAGCGGCTGGGCCTGGCTGAGCGTGACTCCCGAGAAAAAGCTGGTGGTCGAGCACAGCGCCAACCAGGACAGCCCGCTGATGGATGGCAATACGCCGATCCTGGGGCTTGATGTCTGGGAGCATGCTTACTACCTCAAGTACCAGAACCGTCGCGCCGAATACATCGGCGCGTTCTATAACGTCATCAACTGGGACGAAGTGGCACGCCGTTACCTGGCTGCCAAGGGCTGAGTCTTTCATCGGATAAGCCAGGGGACTTTATGCGTTCACCACTACCCAGCGCCCGCCGTGTGCGAAGGCTTCGCCTGATGTTCGGCAGCCTGTTGCTGCTGGCCGGCACCTGTTTGCTGGTGGTTCAAGCACTGGCCTGGCTCGATATCGAGCCTTGTGTCGTGCGAGCGCTTGAGCAGGGCGCCCTCTGTACCCTGGGTTAGCACCGTCGGGAATGAAAAAGGGGCCCTGAATATCAGGGCCCCTTTTTTGTGGTCAGGCAGGCGCGGTGGCCGTGTCATTCGCCTTCATCGAACCTGTTGTTGATCAGCTCGACGATGCTGTCGAGTGCCTGTTGCGCCTCCTCACCCTCCGTGGACAGATGAAGCTCGGTGCCCTTGCCGGCAGCCAGCATCATGACCGCCATGATGCTTTTGCCATCGACCAGGCTTTCCGGCGAGCGACCCACCCTGATCTGGCAGGGAAATCTGCCGGCCACGCCGACAAACTTGGCGGCGGCCCGGGCGTGAAGGCCGAGTTTGTTGATGATGGTGATCTGGCAAGCGGGCATCGCAGTGGAAATCCTTCAGCTGAGGTCGCGGTGACGGACCTGGACGTTCTTGAGTGATTGTTGCAGAACCTGGCCCAGGCGCTCGGTCAGGTAGACCGAACGGTGATGTCCGCCGGTACAGCCAATGGCAATGGTCACATAGGAGCGGTTACTGGCAGCAAAGCGCGGCAACCATTTGTTGAGGTAGGCAAAGATGTCCTGGAACATTTCCTCGACATCAGGCTGTGCTGCCAGGTATTGGGCCACCACAGGCTCAAGCCCCGAATGATCGCGCAGCTCGGGTTTCCAGTACGGATTGGGCAGGCAGCGAACGTCGAAGACCAGGTCGGCGTCCACGGGCATGCCCCGCTTGAAGCCGAACGACTCGATAAGAAAGGCCGTACCGGGTTCGGGTTTGTTCAGCAGGCGCAGCTTGAGGCTGTCGCGCAATTGATAGAGGTTCAGGTGCGTCGTGTTGATTTTCAGGTCGGCCAGGTCGATGATCGGCCCCAGCAACAGGCTTTCGTCGCGGATGGCCTCGGCCAGTGACCGCTGCGCATTGCTGAGCGGGTGGCGACGACGGGTCTCGGAAAAGCGCTTGAGCAGAGTGGCATCATCGGCGTCCAGGTACAGCACATCGCAGGAAATATGCCGGGCGCGGACTTCGTTGAGTATCTGCGGGAATCGGGTCAGGTGGCTGGGCATGTTGCGTGCGTCGATCGACACCGCCAACAGGGGTTCGGCCTGCTCACTGTTGAGCAGGGCGCGTTCGGCCAGCTCGGGTAACAGGCCGGCGGGCAGGTTGTCGACGCAGTAGAAGCCATTGTCTTCCAGTACGTCGAGCGCCGTGCTCTTGCCTGAGCCTGAGCGGCCGCTGACGATGATCATGCGCATGCTCAATGGCCTTTGAGTGCATCCAGGACGCAATGGTAGAGATCTTCACTGTCGGTCGCGCTGCGCAGCCGGCTACGTACCTCGCTGCGATCAAGCATGCCGGCAATCTGGCTCAGCAGTTTCAGGTGTTCATCGGTAGCAGCTTGCGGTACCAGCAGGACAAACAGCAGATCGACGGGAGCGCCGTCGATGGCGTCGAAGTCCACGGCCTTTTCGAGCTGCAACACCGCACTGATGGGTTCTGCGCAATCGGCAAGCCGGCAGTGCGGGATGGCGATGCCATTGCCAAAGCCGGTCGAGCCCAGCTTTTCACGTGCCAGCAACTTCTCGAATACGTCATCGGCACTGAGGTTCTGCACTTCACGACCAATCAGGTGGGCGATCTGTTCGAGCACGCGTTTCTTGCTGCCTCCCGGCACGTTCACCAGGGAACGGCCGGGGGTCAGTATGTCTTCAAGTCGAATCATGGGTTGGTTTGTCAGCGCGCTGTCGCACCCTTGAGGATGCTTTGCTGCTTTTCCTTGTGCTTGAGCAATTGTCTGTCGAGCTTGTCGGTGAGCAGGTCGATGGCCGCGTACATGTCATCATGTTCGGCGTTGGCTACGACCTCCCCACCATGGATATGCAGGGTGGCTTCGATCTTCTGCTTCAGTTTCTCGACCGTCATCGTGACCTGAACATTGGTGATCTTGTCGAAATGCCCTTCGAGTTTCTTGAGTTTGAGCTCCACATATTCACGAAGGGGCTTGGTCACTTCCAGATGTTGTCCACTGATATTGACTTGCATACAGCTTTCTCCCTTTGCCAGTGCATAAGAGACAGGTCGGTGACCTGCCACTGGAACGCTGTTGCCTGACACCTGCACACGGCGTTGAGCTCATGTACGCCGCTGCGGGTGCCTCGTCCGCTACATCAGCCGCTTACGCTCGCTGGAAGGTGCAATCCCGAGGGATTCACGGTATTTGGCGACTGTGCGACGGGCGACTTGAATGCCTTGTGCCTCCAGTAAACCAGCGATCTTGCTGTCGCTCAATGGCTTTTTCTGATTTTCCGCCGCCACCAGTTTCTTGATGATTGCGCGGATGGCCGTGGACGAGCATTCACCGCCTTCGGAGGTGCTGACATGGCTGGAAAAGAAGTATTTCAGTTCGTATATGCCACGTGGCGTGTGCATGAACTTCTGCGTGGTGACCCGGGAAATGGTCGACTCATGCATGCCTACGGCCTCTGCGATGTCATGCAGCACCAGGGGCTTCATGGCCTCGTCGCCATATTCGAGAAAGCCACGCTGGTGTTCAACGATCTGGGTGGCGACCTTCATGAGGGTTTCGTTACGGCTTTGCAGGCTCTTGATGAACCAGCGCGCCTCTTGCAACTGGTTGCGCATGAACGTGTTGTCAGCGCTGGTATCGGCGCGCCGCACGAAGCCTGCGTACTGCGGATTGACCCGCAGGCGTGGCACGGCTTCCTGGTTCAGTTCGACCAGCCAGCGTTCGCTGTCCTTGCGCACAATCACGTCGGGCACGACGTATTCCGGCTCGCTGGACTCGATCTGCGAGCCGGGGCGCGGGTTGAGGCTCTGGACCAGTTCGATGACCTGGCGCAGGTCGTCTTCCTTGAGCTTCATGCGGCGCATCAGCTGCGAGTAGTCGCGTCCGCCAAGCAGGTCGATGTAGTCGGTCACCAGGCGCTGGGCTTCGCTCAGCCAGGGTGTGGCAGCGTGCATCTGGCGCAGCTGCAGCAACAGGCATTCGCTCAGGGTGCGGGCACCGACGCCGGCCGGTTCGAACTGCTGAATACGGTGCAGCACCGCTTCGATTTCATCGATCTCGATATCCAGCTCGGGATCGAAGGCTTCCAGCAGTTCTTCCAGCGACTCTTCCAGATAGCCCTGATTGTTGATGCAGTCGATCAGGGTGACCGCGATGAGACGATCGGTGTCGGACATCGGCGCGACGTTGAGCTGCCAGAGCAGATGGCTTTGCAGGCTTTCACCGGCAGAGGTGCGGGTGGTGAAGTCCCACTCGTCATCGTCATTGCTGGGCAGGCTGCTGGCGCTGGTCTGGTAAATGTCTTCCCAGGCGGTGTCGACCGGCAGTTCGTTTGGAATGCGCTCGTTCCACTCACCTTCCTCAAGATTGTCCACGGTCGGCGCGGAGGGTTCCTGATAGGTCGTATCCTGGGGTTCGTGTTCGCGTTCGCTGCCGGACTTGCTTTCGATGTTGTCCGCCATAGGGTCGGAGTTATCGAAATCGTCACCTTCTTCCTGACGTTCCAGCATGGGGTTGGATTCCAGTGCTTCCTGGATTTCCTGCTGAAGGTCCAGGGTCGACAACTGAAGTAAGCGGATAGCCTGTTGCAGCTGCGGTGTCATCGTCAGCTGCTGGCCCATTCTCAAGACTAGCGATGGTTTCATGGCAGTGGCTCAACACCTTCATTCGCCGGCGCGCGTGCGCCATCCACTACAGGGCGCCGAAGCGCCGCCTTTTATAAGCAAGATATATGCCTGAAATTGAAGCGCTTGCCTAGAGCGTCACGATAAATAACCCGCTGTCAACGGGCATCGTGGCGACTTAGAGTCGGAACTCGTGGCCGAGATAGACCTCTTTTACCAGCTGATTGGCCAGGATGGTCTCGGCATCGCCCTCGGCAATCAGTTGTCCGTCGCTGACGATGTAAGCGGTTTCGCAGATATCCAGGGTTTCACGGACGTTGTGATCGGTGATCAATACGCCAATGCCCTTGGCTTTCAGGTGGTGAATGATCTGCTTGATATCACCGACAGAAATCGGGTCGACACCGGCAAAGGGTTCGTCCAGCAGGATGAACTTGGGGGCGGTGGCCAGGGCGCGGGCAATTTCCACGCGGCGCCGCTCACCACCGGACAGGCTCATGCCCAGGCTGTCGCGGATATGGGTGATATGGAACTCCTGCAAGAGGTTTTCAAGCTCCTTGCGGCGTGCAGCGCCGTCAAGCTCCTTGCGGGTTTCCAGGATGGCCATGATGTTGTCGGCCACGGTCAGCTTGCGAAAGATCGAGGCTTCCTGGGGCAGATAGCCAATACCGGCGCGGGCGCGACCATGCATCGGCTGGTGGCTGACATCCAGGTCGTCGATCAGCACACGGCCCTGGTCGGCCTGTACCAGGCCGACGATCATGTAGAAGCATGTCGTCTTGCCGGCACCGTTAGGGCCCAGCAAGCCGACGATCTGGCCGCTGTCGATCGACAGGCTGACATCGCGTACGACCTGGCGGCTCTTGTAACTCTTGGCCAGGTGCTGGGCTTTAAGCGTTGCCATTTACTGGGCCTTCTGCGGCTGTTCGGTTTTCTTTTTCGGCTGGATGACCATGTCGATCCGTGGCCGTGGTGTCGTCACGCTGCTGCCAGTGGCGCGGCCTGCGCTGACGATCTGGCGCACAGTGTCATAGACGATCTTCTCGCCTTCGGACGTGTTGCCATCATTGATGACCTTGGCCCTGTCGATCAGCGTGATCCGGTCCTGGGCTGCGTTGTACTGGATCTTGACCGCATACGCCTGGACGATAGGTTTGTCAGGTGAGGGCTTCTGCTCGTAATAGGCCAGGTTGCCGACCGAGGTGAAGACGTCGACTTCGCCCTGGGCGTTGCGCGTGATGGTCACGGTGTTGCCGGTGATCTTCATCGAGCCCTGGGTGATGATGACGTTGCCCTTGTAGGTGGCGACGCCTTGCTTGTCGTCGAGCTGCGCATCGTCTGACTGGATATGAATCGGCTGGTCACGGTCTGTGGGCAGGGACCAGGCGCTCGCGCTTCCCAGTGCTGCGCCCAAGCCGAGCAAGAAAGGAAGAGTTTTAACGAGCCTCATACTGTCCTCTTACGTTGGACAGCAGGTCCATCCTGCCGTCGTTCAAATACGCTTTCATCCCTTTGGCCGTAGTGACACCGCCGCCGGCGTCGATTCTAACGGCTTGCTCGGTCTGCGCATATTGCTTCTGTGGGAATACGGTCATTCGAGTGCTGGTAATGACAGTCGAACGCTTCTTTTCATCGGTGCGCGACACGCGGACATCGTCGATCAGCTCGACCTGCTCGCCGCCGGGTGACACTTCGCCGCGGGCGCTTTGTACGTGCCACGGGAAAGCCGTGCCACGGTACATCTGCAAGTCAGGGCGGGTCAGCAGGGTGACGTCGGAGGCCTTGACGTGCTCGACCTTGTCGGCGGTCATCTCGTATTGCACCTTGCCATCGGGCAGGTACTGGACGCTGCGCGCGTTAAGGGCATAGTAGTCGATGGCCGTCTCGTCGGGTGTCACGGCAGGCTGCTCCATGAAACTCTCGGGGCTGACATTCCAGTAGCCGACCGCCGCCAGCAGGAATGCCAGCACGCCGAGTATCAGGAAGGTCCGAATCTTTTTGCTGAGCATGAGCGGAATCTACAGGTAGGCGGCGTGGGCCGCTTCAAGGTTGCCCTGGGCGTTAAGGATCAGCTCGCAGAACTCGCGTGCTGCTCCTTCTCCGCCACGGGCGTGGGTCACGCCATGCGCATGCTGGCGAACGAAGCCGGCGGCATTGGCCACCGCCATGCCCAGGCCGACGCGGCGGATGACGGGCAAGTCTGGCAGATCATCTCCCAGGTAGGCGACCTGTTCGTAAGCGAGGTTCAACTCGCCGAGCAACTGGTCGAGGACCACCAGCTTGTCTTCGCGGCCCTGGTACAAGTGGGCGATGCCCAGGTTCTTGGCGCGGCGCTCGACCACCGGGGTCTTGCGTCCGCTGATGATGGCGGTTGCGACGCCCGAGGCGATCAGCATCTTGATGCCGTGGCCGTCGAGGGTGTTGAAGGTCTTGAATTCGCTGCCGTCTTCCAGGAAGTACAGGCGGCCATCGGTCAGCACGCCATCGACATCAAAGATGGCCAGCCTGATCTTGCTGGCGCGTTGCAGCAGTTCGTCGCTCACGGTGCGGCTCTCCATTACATGACTCCTGCGCGTAAAAGATCCTGCAGGTTGAAAGCGCCTGTCGGGCGGTCGTGTTCATCGACCACGATCAGTGAGCTGATCTTGTGGTCTTCCATGATTTTCAAGGCCTGGGCGGCGAGCATGTCGGCGCGTGCGGTTTTGCCGTGCACGGTCATGACGTCGTCGATGACAATCTGCCGGATGTCGAGCGGGCGGTCCAGGGTGCGGCGCAAGTCGCCATCGGTGAACACCCCGGCCAGCCGGCCGTCGTCCTCGAGAATGGCTGTCATGCCCAAGCCCTTGCGGGTCATTTCCAGCAGTGCATCACGCAGGGGGGTGCCGCGCTGGACCTTGGGCAGGGCATCGCCGCTGTGCATCACATGCTCGACCTTGAGCAGCAGGCGCCGACCCAGCGCGCCACCAGGGTGCGAGAAGGCAAAATCCTCGGCGGTGAAGCCGCGGGCATCGAGCAGGGCCACGGCCAGTGCGTCGCCCATGACCAGGGCGGCGGTGGTCGAGGAGGTCGGTGCCAGGTTGAGCGGGCAGGCCTCTTGCTCGACACGGGCATTGAGGTTGACGTCGGCGGCCCTGGCCAGGGTCGACTCGGGATTGCCGGTCAGGCTGATCATGCGGATGCCCAGGCGCTTGATCAACGGCAGCAGGGTGACGATCTCGCTGGTGGTGCCGGAGTTGGACAGGGCCAGGATCACGTCATCGCGGGTGATCATGCCCATGTCGCCGTGGCTGGCTTCGGCAGGGTGAACGAAAAAGGCGGTCGTGCCGGTGCTGGCCAGGGTGGCGGCGATCTTGCGGCCAATGTGCCCGGACTTGCCCATGCCGACCACCACCACGCGGCCCTTGCTGCCTAGAATCAATTCGCAGGCGCGCACGAAATCGGCATCGATATGACCCAGCAGGCTGTCGATGGCCTCTATTTCGAGACGGATGGTGCGCTGTGCGGAATGAATCAGGTCGTGGGTCGGGCTCATGTCTGAAATCGGTCAGCCGGGGAAAAGCCGGGGATTATAGCCCTAATATCGCTGGCGCTCACGCTCTGATCGCTTGTTGTCGGATCAAGACGAGCATGGCCACGAAACCGTAATGCCGATCGGGGTGTCTGACCTGCATCGTAACAGCATGTGAACACAAGCACGGGACGTCGGTTCTGCGCTTGGGTGGCACGATGCTGCGGTGGTATAGTTCGCGGCTTGTCCGGCCCGACCTTGCCCTCTTTGCCTCCTGCACAGTGGCCATGCGCAGGGACGAGGCCGTATCGCAAGGAGTTTAAATGAGTGCCGATGACGCGTACGCGGTCGAGTTGAAGGGCGTTACCTTCAAGCGCGGTGCCCGCAACATTTTCAGTGATGTCGATATCCGTATTCCACGTGGCAAGGTCACCGGCATCATGGGTCCGTCCGGGTGCGGCAAGACCACGCTGCTGCGCCTGATGGGCGCCCAGTTGCGTCCCGATGCCGGAGAAGTATGGGTCAACGGCCAGAATCTGCCCGAGCTGTCGCGTGGCGATCTGTTCGATGCCCGCAAGCAGATGGGGGTCCTGTTCCAGAGCGGTGCACTGTTCACCGACCTGGATGTGTTCGAGAACGTCGCCTTTCCGTTGCGCGTTCATACCGAGCTGCCCGAAGACATGATCCGTGACATCGTCCTGCTCAAGTTGCAGGCGGTGGGCCTGCGCGGTGCCGTCCAGCTGATGCCCGACGAACTGTCAGGCGGGATGAAGCGGCGTGTGGCGCTGGCGCGAGCCATTGCGCTGGATCCGCAGATCCTCATGTACGACGAGCCGTTCGTCGGCCAGGACCCGATCGCCATGGGCGTACTGGTCCGGCTGATCCGGCTGCTCAACGACGCGCTGGGCATTACCAGCATCGTGGTGTCGCACGACCTGACCGAGACGGCAAGCATTGCCGATTACATTTATGTGGTGGGAGATGGCCAGGTTCTGGGGCAGGGCACGCCTCAAGAATTGATGGGGTCGGATAACCCGCGCATTCGTCAGTTCATGACCGGCGAACCGGATGGCCCGGTGCCTTTTCATTATCCCGCGCCGGATTTTCGCGAAGACCTGTTGGGGAAGCGCTGATGCGCAACAAATCAATCATGGATCGCGTGCGCCTGCTCGGGCGTTCGGCCATCGATATCGTTACGGTGATGGGACGCTCCGGCATTTTCCTGGTCAATGCCCTGCTGGGTCGCGGCAATGTCAGTGGGGGCTTCCAGCTGCTGATCCGTCAGTTGTATTCGGTCGGCGTGCTGTCGCTGGTGATCATTGTCGTTTCCGGCATGTTCATCGGCATGGTCCTGGCCTTGCAAGGCTTCAGCATCCTGACCAAATACGGCTCGGAACAGGCAGTTGGGCAGATGGTGGCCCTCACGCTGCTGCGCGAGTTGGCTCCGGTGGTGGCGGCCTTGCTGTTCGCCGGCAGGGCCGGCTCGGCCCTGACCGCCGAGATTGGCAACATGAAGGCCACCGAGCAGTTGTCGAGCCTGGAAATGATCGGCGTCGACCCGCTCAAGTACATCGTGGCGCCGCGCCTGTGGGCCGGCTTCATCTCGTTGCCCATACTGACCGTGATCTTCAGTGTGGTCGGCATCTGGGGTGGCTCATGGGTGGCCATCGACTGGCTGGGAGTCTATGAGGGTTCCTTCTGGTCCAACATGCAGAACAGTGTTTCGTTTGTCGATGATGTGCTCAATGGCGTTCTCAAAAGCGTCGTATTTGCCTTGGTAGTGACCTGGATCGCTGTATTCCAGGGTTACGATTGCGACCCCACCTCCGAAGGGATCGGTCGGGCTACGACAAGGACTGTGGTGTATGCCTCGCTGGCTGTGCTTGGCCTGGACTTTATTCTGACCGCCTTGATGTTTGGAGATTTCTGATGCAAAACCGCGCCATCGAAACCGGTGTCGGCCTGTTCCTGCTGGCCGGCATCCTGGCTTTGCTCCTGCTGGCATTGCGCGTCAGCGGCCTGAGTGCCAGTGCGACCAATGACACCTATAAACTTTATGCCTACTTCGACAATATTGCCGGTTTGACTGTCAGAGCCAAGGTCAGCATGGCGGGCGTGACCATCGGGCGGGTAACGGCAATCGATCTCGATCGTGACACCTTCACCGGCCGGGTGACCCTGGAAGTCCAGAAAAATGTAGATAACCTGCCTCTGGACTCTACCGCGTCGATCCTGACGGCGGGCCTGCTGGGCGAGAAGTACATTGGCATCAGCGTGGGCGGCGATGAAGGCCTGCTCAAGGATGGCGGTACGATCCATGACACCCAGTCATCGCTGGTGCTGGAGGACCTGATCGGAAAATTCCTGCTCAATACAGTGAGTAAAGAAGCCAAATGAGGAGCTTTGCCATGATTTCTACCCTGCGCCGCGGCCTGCTGGTTTTGCTGGCCATGATGCCGCTACTGGCCAATGCCGCCGCCGCACCGTCTGCCCACGATCTGGTGGAGCGCACCACCCGCGAACTGCTCAGCGACCTGTCGGCCAACAAGGAACAGTACAAGGCCAGTCCCGGTGCGTTCTACGATGCGCTGAACCGTATCGTGGGTCCCGTGGTGGACGCCGATGGCATCTCGCGCAGCATCATGACCGTCAAGTATTCGCGTAACGCCACTGCGGCGCAGATGCAGCGCTTCCAGGAAAATTTCAAGCGCAGCCTGATGCAGTTCTATGGCAATGCCCTGCTGGAATACAACAACCAGGGCATCACCGTGGCACCGGCCAAGGACGAAAGCGGCGACCGCACCAGCGTCGAGATGCAGGTCAAGGGCACTAACGGTGCAATCTACCCGGTTTCCTACACGCTGGAAAAAGTCGGCGGTCAGTGGAAAGTACGCAACGTCATCATCAACGGCATCAATATCGGCAAGCTGTTCCGTGACCAGTTCGCCGATGCCATGCAGCGCAATGGCAATAACCTGGACAAGACCATCGACGGCTGGGCCGGCGAAGTGGCCAAGGCCAAGCAGGAAACCGACAAGGCAACCGGCCAGGGCGCGCAATGACCGAGTCCGCCGTACGTCTGGCCGGGGCCGGTGAGCTACGCCTGGTCGGCGTGCTCGACTACCTGACCGGGCCGCAGCTGCGCAAGCAGGGTGCGGCGCTGATTCGCTCCAGCGCCCTGGACAGCCTGGTCATCGACTGTTCCGGCGTCGAGAAGTCCAGCAGTGTCGGACTGGCGCTGCTGCTGGCTTTCATACGGGATGCGCATGAAGCCGGCAAATCGGTCAGTGTTCACTCGCTGCCCGAAGATATGCGCAAGATCGCCGAAGTCTCGGGTGTGAGCGAGCTTTTGAACACTCAATCGTTAACTGCCTGATCGAAAGCCCCTGGTCGCCACGCTCTGATGAGGGTTCGCATCGCAGGGGCTTTTTTGTATCATGGCCGACCCGCGCGCACCGAGCGCCGAACGAGGTTAAGCATGCAGGCTGTCGAAGTGAAAAGCTTCCTTGAAGGAAAGCTGCCCGATATCAATGTGGAAGTCGAAGGCGAAGGCTGCAACTTCCAGCTGAATATCATCAGTGACGAGCTGGCCGCGCTGAGCCCCGTCAAGCGTCAGCAACAGATCTACACACATTTGAACCCCTGGATCGCCGATGGCAGTATCCACGCGGTCACCATGAAATTCTTCAGCCGCGCGGCCTGGGCCGAGCGCGCCTGACCTTACGGGTGTCAAAACTGCAATGGATAAACTGATTATTACCGGCGGCGTCCGTCTGGACGGCGAAATCCGCATTTCCGGTGCCAAGAACTCGGCCTTGCCGATTCTGGCGGCGACATTGCTGGCCGATGGGCCGGTGACGGTCCAGAACCTGCCGCACCTGCACGACATCACCACCATGATCGAGCTCTTCGGTCGCATGGGCATTGAGCCGGTGATCGACGAGAAGCTCAGCGTCGAGATCGACCCGCGCACCATCAAGACCCTGATCGCCCCCTACGAGCTGGTGAAAACCATGCGCGCCTCGATCCTGGTGCTGGGCCCGATGGTTGCCCGTTTCGGTGAAGCCGAAGTGGCCCTGCCAGGTGGCTGCGCCATTGGCTCGCGACCGGTCGACCTGCACATCCGTGGCCTGGAAGCCATGGGCGCGATCATCGATGTCGATGGCGGCTACATCAAGGCCAAGGCGCCTGAGGGCGGCCTGCGTGGCGCCCACTTCTTCTTCGATACCGTCAGTGTGACCGGTACCGAGAACATCATGATGGCCGCCAGCCTGGCCCGTGGTCGTTCGGTCCTGCAGAACGCCGCACGCGAGCCCGAGGTGGTCGACCTGGCCAACTTCCTGATCGCCATGGGCGCGAATATCCAGGGCGCCGGCACCGACACCATCACCATCGATGGCGTCGAGCGACTGCATTCGGCCACCTACCGCGTCATGCCCGACCGCATCGAGACCGGCACCTACCTGGTGGCCGCTGCCGCCACTGGCGGTCGCGTCAAGGTCAAGGACACCGATCCGACCATCCTCGAGGCCGTGCTGCTCAAGCTGCAGGAAGCAGGCGCCGAGGTCACCACCGGTGCAGACTGGATCGAGCTGAACATGCACGGTCGTCGCCCGAAGGCAGTCAACATCCGCACCGCGCCGTACCCTGCATTTCCCACCGACATGCAGGCGCAGTTCATCTCGCTCAACGCCATTGCCGAAGGCACTGGTGCGGTGATCGAGACGATCTTCGAAAACCGCTTCATGCATGTATACGAAATGCACCGCATGGGCGCGCAGATCCAGGTCGAAGGCAACACGGCGATCGTGACCGGGACCGACGTGCTCAAGGGTGCACCGGTCATGGCCACCGATCTGCGGGCGTCTGCCAGCCTGGTGATCTCGGCGCTGGTCGCCGAGGGCGACACGCTGATCGACCGCATCTACCACATAGACCGCGGCTACGAGTGCATCGAAGAAAAACTGCAGATGCTGGGCGCCAAGATCCGTCGCGTTCCGGGCTAGTCGACAACGGCCTCTCTGGAGGCCGTTGCTTTGCACGCCGCTGTGATTTCTAATGCGTGACCCGGTCCGTGGCGTTTTGCGCGTTTACAGGCCGGGCAAGCCCTGGGTGCACCAGGGCATGAGTTTCCTGATAAGGACTTACGTTTTCCATGTTGACCATCGCACTGTCCAAGGGCCGCATCCTCGATGACACCCTGCCGCTGCTCGCTGCAGCCGGCATCGTGCCGACCGAGAATCCGGACAAGAGCCGCAAGCTCATCATTCCCACGACCCAGGACGATGTGCGCCTGTTGATCGTGCGGGCCACCGACGTGCCGACCTATGTCGAACACGGCGCGGCCGACCTGGGGGTCGCCGGCAAGGACGTGCTGATGGAATACGGCGGCCAGGGGCTGTACGAGCCGCTGGACCTGAACATTGCCCGCTGCAAGCTGATGACCGCCGGTGCCATCGGTGCCGTCGAGCCCAAGGGGCGCCTGCGAGTGGCCACCAAGTTCGTCAACGTCGCCAAGCGCTATTACGCCGAACAGGGCCGTCAGGTCGACATCATCAAGCTGTATGGCTCGATGGAGCTGGCGCCGCTGATCGGTCTGGCCGACAAGATCATCGATGTGGTCGACACCGGCAACACCTTGCGTGCCAACGGCCTTGAGCCCCAGGAAATGATCGCGCACATCAGTTCGCGCCTGGTGGTCAACAAGGCCTCCATGAAGATGCAGCATGCGCGCATCCAGGCCCTGATCGACACCCTGCGCCAAGCGGTCGAATCCCGACACCACGGCTGACCTTCCTGCGCGGCATTCGCCGCGCCCAGCTATCCGTGTCATAGCCAAATTTCTCAGGTGTCAGCGCGGATAGCTTGGTAGCTTATGGCACCTGAGCATCCGCCAATCACTGAGGCCCTCGCTATGACCACGTCCACTGCAATACGCCGACTCGATGCTGCCGACCCGGATTTCGCCCGACATCTGGATCATCTGCTGAGCTGGGAAAGCGTGTCCGACGACTCGGTCAACCAGCGGGTCCTGGACATCATCAAGGCCGTTCGCGAGCGTGGCGATGCCGCGCTGGTGGAGTTCACCCAGCGCTTCGATGGCCTTGAAGTCGCCTCGATGGCCGATCTGATCCTGCCGCGTGCTCGTTTGGAACTGGCCCTGACCCGCATCAGCGACACCCAGCGCGAGGCGCTGGAAGTGGCCGCCGAGCGTGTACGCAGCTACCACGAAAGGCAGAAACAGGACTCCTGGAGCTACACCGAGGCTGACGGCACGGTGCTGGGCCAGAAAGTCACGCCGCTGGACCGTGCCGGCCTGTACGTGCCGGGCGGCAAGGCGTCGTATCCCTCTTCGGTGCTGATGAATGCCATCCCCGCCAAAGTGGCCGGCGTGATTGAAGTGGTCATGGTGGTGCCGACCCCGCGCGGTGAAATCAACGAACTGGTGCTGGCTGCCGCCTGTATCGCCGGCGTCGACCGGGTCTTCACCATCGGTGGCGCTCAGGCCGTCGCAGCCCTGGCCTACGGCACTGAAAGCGTACCGAAGGTCGACAAGGTCGTCGGCCCCGGCAACATCTATGTGGCCACGGCCAAGCGTCATGTCTTTGGCCAGGTCGGCATCGACATGATCGCCGGCCCCTCGGAAATCCTGGTCGTCTGCGATGGCCAGACGGATCCGGACTGGATTGCCATGGACCTGTTTTCCCAGGCCGAACATGATGAGGATGCCCAGGCCATCCTGGTCAGCCCTGATGGCGAGTTTCTCGACCGTGTGGCGGCCAGCATCGCCAGGCTGCTGCCGGGCATGGACCGCGCCACCATCATCGAGACCTCGATCAACGGTCGTGGCGCGCTGATCAAGGTGGCCGACATGCAACAGGCCATCGATGTAGCCAACCGCATTGCGCCCGAGCACCTTGAGCTGTCGGTGGAAGATCCGCAGGCCTGGCTGCCACAGATCCGCCATGCCGGCGCGATCTTCATGGGCCGCCATACCAGCGAGGCGCTGGGCGATTACTGCGCCGGTCCCAACCACGTGTTGCCGACTTCCGGCACGGCACGGTTTTCCTCGCCGCTGGGCGTGTATGACTTCCAGAAGCGCTCCTCGATCATCTTCTGCTCGCCGCAAGGCGCGTCCGAGCTGGGCAAGACCGCCTCGGTACTGGCGCGTGGCGAATCGTTGAGTGGCCATGCCCGCAGCGCCGAATACCGTATCACCGACACCGCCTGGCAACCCGTGCACACTGAACAAGGCAAATGACATGAGCAGATTCTGGAGTCCTTTCGTCAAAAGCCTGGTGCCCTATGTGCCGGGCGAGCAGCCCAGGCTGACCAGGCTGGTCAAGCTCAACACCAATGAAAACCCCTATGGCCCCTCGCCCAGGGCCCTGCAAGCCATGCGCGCCGAGCTGGGCGACGACCTGCGCCTGTACCCGGACCCCAACAGCGACCTGCTCAAGCAGGCCGTGGCCCGTTACTACCAGGTGCCGGCCAGCCACGTGTTTCTCGGCAACGGCTCGGATGAGGTGCTGGCGCACATCTTCCACGGCCTGTTCCAGCACGACCTGCCGCTATTATTCCCGGACATCAGCTACAGCTTCTATCCGGTGTATTGCGGCCTGTACGGCGTCGCGCACGAAACCGTCGCGCTGGATGAGCACTTCCAGATCCGGCCGCAGGACTACGCGCGGCCCAACGGCGGGATCATCTTCCCAAACCCGAACGCGCCCACTGGTTGCCTGCTGGCGCTGGAAGCGGTCGAGCAGATCCTCAAGGCCAGCCCGGATTCGGTGGTGGTGGTGGATGAGGCCTACATCGATTTCGGCGGTGAAACGGCCATTGCCCTGGTGCAGCGTTATCCGAACCTGCTGGTCACCCAGACCCTGTCCAAGTCGCGCTCGCTGGCCGGGCTGCGAGTGGGCCTGGCGGTGGGGCATCCGGACCTGATCGAGGCGCTGGAGCGGGTCAAGAACAGCTTCAACTCCTACCCGCTGGACCGTCTGGCCATTGTCGGGGCAACGGCGGCGTTCGAAGACCAGGCGCACTTCGACACCACGCGCAATGCAGTGATTGCCAGCCGTGAAGTGCTGATCGAGCAGTTGCAGGCCAAGGGCTTCGAGGTGCTGCCGTCGGCGGCCAACTTCATCTTTGCCCGCCACCCGCACCATGATGCCGCCGGTCTGGCGGCGACCCTGCGCGAGCAGGGGGTGATCGTGCGCCACTTCAAGCAGGCGCGCATCGCCCAGTTCCTGCGTATCAGCATCGGCACGCCCGAGCAGAACCAGGCTCTGCTGGACGGCTTGAGCGGTATCTGAGGCGCGGCCCGCCGTTTATTCGGCGGGTTTCGCGGGGGCTGCCGCAGGCGCCGGTGCCGGAGGCGGGCGAATGCCCACTTCGGCACTCAGGCGGATTTCCTTGTTGTTGCGCATCACGTTGAGGGTGATCTTGTCCTTGGGCCGGGTGCGCGCCACCTGGTTCATCGAACGTCGCCCGTCGTTGGCCGGCTCGTTGTTGATGGCCAGAATCACATCCCCCAATTGCAGGCCGGCCTTCTGCGCCGGACCGTCGCGGAAGATCCCGGACACCACGATGCCCGGCCGGTCCTTGAGCCCGAACGACTCGGCCAGCTCCGCCGTCAGCGGTTGCACTTCAATCCCCAGCCAGCCACGAATCACCTGGCCATGCTCGATGATCGACTTCATGACCTCCATGGCCAGCTTGGTCGGGATGGCGAAGCCGATGCCTTGCGAGCCGCCGGACTTGGAGAAGATCGCCGTGTTGATGCCGGTCAGGTTGCCGCTCGCATCGACCAGGGCGCCGCCGGAGTTGCCGGGGTTGATGGCCGCGTCGGTCTGGATGAAGTCCTCGTAGGTGTTCAGGCCCAACTGGTTGCGCCCGGTGGCACTGATGATGCCCATGGTCACGGTCTGGCCGACGCCGAAGGGGTTGCCGATGGCCAGGGCAACATCGCCGATGCGGATACCGTCGGAGCGGGCGATGGTCATCGCCGGCAGGTTTTTCAAATCGATCTTGAGCACCGCCAGGTCGGTTTCCGGGTCGCTGCCGATGACCCGGCCGATGGTTTCCCGGCCATCCTTGAGGGCCACGATGATCTGGTCGGCACCGCTGGTGACGTGGTTGTTGGTCAGGATGTAGCCTTCCGGGCTCATCAGCACGCCCGAGCCCAGGCTTGATTCCATGCGCTTCTGCTTGGGCTGGTTGTCGCCGAAGAAGCGCCGGAACTGCGGGTCCTCGAACAGCGGATTGGCCTTGGACATCTTGGTGGTGTAGAGATTGACCACCGCAGGCGCGGCCGCACTGACGGCGTCGGCATAGGAGGAAGGGCCTTGCACGACCTGGGTCGTCTGGGGGGCCTGTTGCAGATTGACATCCATGCTGGGCAAACCGACCCATTGGGGATAGCGCTGGATGATCAGCAGGGCGATCAATACGCCTGCCAGCAATGGCCAGCCATAAAAGCGCAGTGCCTTGAGCATTGAGTGAGGTCCTGAGGGTGCGGGCGCAGAAATTTTTCGCGGGGGTGCGCCATAATGGCGGGCATTATACGAGCACCGCGTGCGCTGTCTTGCACTTCATGTGCAATAAATGATGTCGCCTTGCCGGCTCGTGCCTCGATAAGCGAGGCCGGGCCACCCATAGAGGAATCCTTACATGGCCGTAGCCCTCAGCACCCTGGTCGAAGAAGCCGACCGCTACCTCAACAGCGCCCGCATCCAGGATTACTGCCCCAATGGCCTGCAGGTCGAAGGGCGTCCCCAGGTCATGCGCATCGTCAGCGGCGTGACCGCCAGCCAGGCCTTGCTGGATGCCGCTGTCGAGGCCCAGGCCGACCTGATCCTGGTTCATCACGGCTATTTCTGGAAAGGGGAAAACCCGTGCGTGGTCGGCATGAAGCAGCGCCGGCTGAAAACCCTGCTCAGGCACGACATCAGCCTGTTGGCCTACCACTTGCCACTGGATGTACACCCTGAGGTCGGCAATAACGTCCAGTTGGCGCGGCAACTGGACATCACCGTCGAAGGCCCGCTGGACCCTGAAAATCCACGCGTGGTCGGGCTGGTCGGTTCTCTGGCCGAACCGCTCAGCGCTCGGGACTTTGCCCGCCGGGTCCACGAGGTCCTGGGACGTGAACCCCTGTTGATCGAGGGGCGTTCGATGATCCGCCGGGTCGGCTGGTGCACCGGGGGCGGGCAGGGTTACATCGATCAGGCGATCGCCGAGGGTGTCGACCTGTTCCTGAGCGGCGAGGCATCCGAGCAGACCTTCCACAGTGCCCGTGAAAACGACATCAGCTTCATTGCCGCCGGTCACCATGCGACCGAGCGCTACGGCGTGCAGGCGCTGGGCGATTACCTGGCCCGGCGCTTTGCCGTGGAGCACACCTTCATCGACTGCCCCAACCCCATCTGAGGCGTCACTCCATGACTTATCGGGTGGCGGTGCCAAAGGGTCAAAACGAGAAGGCATATCGTTAGATCCTTTCGATCTATCCGCGTCGCTTAAGACACGCTGCCCGGCATGATAAAGTGCCCGGCTCGAATACGGCCCGCAGGCCGCCGCGGGACTTGGGCCCGCCCCGAATCCCGGTCCACAACGAATGCAATCCGTGAGTAGCCATGGTTGACAAACTGACGCATCTGAAACAGCTGGAGGCGGAAAGCATCCACATCATCCGCGAGGTCGCCGCCGAGTTCGATAACCCGGTGATGCTGTACTCGATCGGCAAGGATTCGGCCGTGATGCTGCATCTGGCACGCAAGGCCTTTTTTCCGGGCAAGCTGCCGTTTCCGGTGATGCACGTCGATACCCGCTGGAAGTTCCAGGAGATGTACAGCTTCCGCGACAAGATGGTCGAGGAAATGGGCCTTGAGCTGATCACCCACGTCAACCCCGAGGGTGTGGCGCAGGGCATCAACCCCTTCACCCACGGCAGTGCCAAGCACACCGACATCATGAAGACCCAGGGCCTCAAGCAGGCACTGGACAAGTACGGCTTCGATGCCGCCTTTGGCGGTGCGCGCCGCGACGAAGAAAAGTCCAGGGCCAAGGAGCGTGTCTACTCGTTCCGCGACAGCAAGCACCGCTGGGACCCGAAGAACCAGCGTCCTGAGTTGTGGAACGTCTACAACGGCAAGGTCAACAAGGGCGAGTCGATCCGCGTCTTCCCGCTGTCGAACTGGACCGAGCTGGACATCTGGCAATACATCTACCTCGAAGGCATCCCGATCGTACCGCTGTACTTCGCCGCCGAGCGTGAAGTGATCGAGAAGAACGGCACGCTGATCATGATCGACGACGAGCGCATCCTCGAGCACCTGTCCGAGGAAGAGAAAGCCCGTATCGTCAAGAAGAAGGTGCGTTTCCGTACCCTGGGCTGCTACCCGTTGACGGGCGCAGTCGAGTCGCAGGCCGAGACCCTGACCGACATCATCCAGGAGATGCTCCTGACCCGGACGTCCGAGCGCCAGGGCCGTGTCATCGACCACGATGGCGCAGGCTCCATGGAAGACAAGAAACGTCAAGGCTACTTCTAATTTCAGGGTTACCTCATGTCGCACCAATCCGATCTGATCAGCGAGGACATCCTCGCCTACCTGTCCCAGCACGAGCGCAAGGAACTGCTGCGTTTCCTGACCTGTGGCAACGTCGATGACGGCAAGAGCACCCTGATCGGGCGCCTGCTGCACGATTCCAAGATGATCTACGAGGACCACCTCGAGGCCATCACCCGCGACTCGAAAAAGAGCGGCACCACCGGCGAAGACATCGATCTGGCGCTGCTGGTCGACGGCCTGCAGGCCGAGCGCGAGCAGGGCATCACCATTGACGTGGCGTACCGCTATTTCTCGACGGCCAAGCGCAAGTTCATCATTGCCGACACCCCGGGCCACGAGCAGTACACCCGCAACATGGCCACCGGCGCTTCGACGTGCGACCTGGCGATCATCCTGGTCGATGCCCGCTACGGCGTGCAGACCCAGACCCGCCGGCACAGCTACATCGCCTCGTTGCTGGGCATCAAGCACATCGTCGTGGCCATCAACAAGATGGACCTCAAGGGCTTCGACGAGCAGGTCTTCGAGTCGATCAAGGCCGATTACCTGGCGTTTGCCGATGCCATCGAGCTGAACCCCAGCAGCCTGCACTTCGTGCCGATGTCGGCGCTCAAGGGCGACAACGTGGTCAACCGCAGCGAGCGTTCGCCGTGGTACACCGGCCCTGCGCTGATGGAAATCCTCGAAACCGTCGAAGTGGCTGCCGATCGCAACTTCACCGATCTGCGTTTCCCGGTGCAGTACGTCAACCGTCCGAACCTGAATTTCCGCGGTTTCGCCGGCACCCTCGCCAGCGGCATCGTGCACAAGGGCGACGAAGTCGTGGTCCTGCCGTCGGGCAAGAGCAGCCGGGTCAAATCCATCGTCACCTATGAAGGCGAGCTGGAGCAGGCCGGCCCCGGCCAGGCCGTGACCCTGACGATGGAAGACGAGATCGACATCTCGCGTGGCGACCTGCTGGTGCATGCCGACAACGTGCCGACGGTCTCCGACCAGTTCGACGCCATGCTGGTGTGGATGGCCGAAGAACCGATGCTGCCGGGCAAGAAGTACGACATCAAGCGCGCCACCAGCTATGTGCCGGGCTCGATTGCCAGCATCACCCACAAGGTCGATGTAAACACTCTGGAGCATGGCGCTGCCAGTGCCTTGCAGCTCAACGAGATCGGTCGGGTCAAGGTCAGCCTCGATGCCGCCATCGCGCTGGACGGCTACGACACCAACCGCACCACCGGGGCTTTCATCGTCATTGATCGCCTGACCAATGGCACCGTCGGTGCCGGCATGATCATCGCGCCACCGGTGCTGCCGCATGGCACTTACGGTCAGCATGGCGACCTGGCCCACGTATCGACCCAGGAACGCGCCCTGCGCCTGGGCCAGCAGCCGGCCACCGTGTTGTTCAGCGGCCTGTCCGGCGCCGGCAAGAGCACCCTGGCCTATGCCGTGGAGCGCAAGCTGTTCGACATGGGGCGCTCAGTCTATGTGCTCGATGGCCAGAACCTGCGCCATGACCTGAACAAGGGCTTGCCACAGGATCGCGCCGGCCGCACCGAGAACTGGCGTCGTGCCGCGCACGTGGCGCGTCAGTTCAACGAGGCCGGCCTGTTGACCCTGGCGGCGTTCGTGGCTCCCGATGGCGAGGGTCGTGAGCAGGCCAAGGCGCTGATCGGCAAGGAGCGGCTGATCACCGTGTACGTCCAGGCCTCTCCGCAGGTCTGCCGCGAGCGTGACCCGCAGGGACTGTATGCCGCCGGTGGCGACAACATCCCGGGTGAGTCCTTCGCCTATGACGTGCCGCTCAATGCCGACCTGGTACTCGACACCCAGAGCCTGAGCGTCGAGGCGTGCGTCAAGCAGGTGCTGGACCTGCTGCGCAGCCGCGGCGCGATCTGACGCCCCGCGATCTGCTTTAGCCAGGAGGAATGTGGCGCCCGCTTCCCGGCCAAAGCCGGTCCTGCGGACCAGGCGGAGCGCTGTCTGGCCAGTCCGGCACAAAAAAGCCCCCGCGCCGCAAGGCCGGGGGCTTTTTCGTATGACCGATCAACCGATCACTTTTTCAAGCCGTATTGCTCGTCGAGCATGCCAGGGGCATCGGGGCTCTTGGGCGCGTAGTCCTTGGGCGCCTCAGTGTAGCGTGGCGGTGTCAGGCGATCGCGCGGCGCCGGATGAGCCTCTGGGTGCAGCGAGGCCAGCAGGCGCTGGCGAGTCAGTTCATCGAGGGCAAGGCGGTTGGCGCTCTCGGCGAGATGCTCCTGTACTTCCTGATACTGGTGGTTGAGCTTCTGGATCAGGGTAGCGGTGCTATTGAAGTGGGTGACCACCTCGTTCTGATACGTGTCGAAACGTTCCTGTACATCATCCAGCTGACGCTGGGTGCTGTTGGGGACGGTATTGGGCAGCAGACGCGCGACCAGAAAACCAATGACGACACCGGCCACCAGGGCAAGAGTCGGCAACAACCAAACTAAGAGCGAGTGTTCCACGAGTCCTTCCTCTATAAACGGCTTTGCTTTACGTTAACGGCTCGAACCTGCGCTGTATAGCCGCGACGCGTCGCCGATATGCCAGCCACAGACATTCAGCTAGACGAGTCGACCCATTTCGGGGTCACGGAGTTCTGTTTACCCATGCGCGAAACCCCAGTCTTCATCGACGGCCCGCAAGGTCCGCTCGAAGCACTTTATCAGGACCTGCCCGATGCCAGGGGCGTGGCGCTGATCTGCCATCCTAACCCGATTCAGGGCGGAACGATGCTCAACAAAGTGGTTTCGACCTTGCAGCGTGCTGCGCGCGATGCGGGCCTGATCACCTTGCGCTTCAATTACCGAGGCGTTGGCGCCAGTGCTGGCACTTCGGTGGCAGGTGGCGAAGAAATCGACGACGCCCAGGCGGCCGCGCAATGGTTGCGTGCACAGCAGCCCGAGCTGCCCATGACGCTGTTCGGTTTTTCGTTTGGCGGCTATGTGGCCGGCAGCCTCAGCGGCCGGCTTGAAGAGCAGGGCCAGGCCCTGGAGCGGCTCTTTCTGATCGCGCCGGCGGCCGGGCGCTTCAAGGCGCATGCCGACGTTGCACGGCAAGTGCCGCTGACCATCATCCAGCCCGATGCCGATGAAGTCATCGAGCCTGCGGAGGTGTATGCATGGTCAGGTGCGCTGCAACGTCCCCATGAGCTGCTGAAAGTGGCAGAATGCGGACACTTCTTTCACGGCAAGCTGACCGATCTGAAGGATCTGGTCATGCCCCGCCTTGCGAACCCGGGCAATGTAGACGCGCAGTAGTTTTACGCCGCCTGGAACCGATCACAGCCTATAGCTTAAGCGACCTGCCATGACCACTCGTATCCTGACCGGTATTACCACGACCGGTACTCCTCACCTGGGCAACTACGCCGGCGCCATTCGCCCGGCCGTTGTCGCCAGCCGCCAGCCCGGTGTCGACTCGTTCTATTTCCTGGCCGACTACCACGCCCTGATCAAGTGCGACGACCCGCTGCGTATCCAGCGTTCGCGCCAGGAAATCGCAGCCACCTGGCTGGCCGCAGGCCTGGATGTGGAGCGAGTGACCTTCTATCGCCAGTCCGATATCCCGGAAATCCCCGAGCTGTGCTGGTTGCTGACCTGTGTGGCGGCCAAGGGCCTGCTCAACCGTGCACACGCCTACAAGGCTTCGGTGGATCGCAACGTTGAAGCCGGCGAAGACCCCGATGCCGGTATCAGCATGGGCCTGTATAGCTACCCGGTACTGATGGCGGCCGACATCCTGATGTTCAACGCCAACAAGGTGCCAGTCGGTCGCGACCAGATCCAGCACGTAGAAATGGCCCGTGACATCGGCCAGCGCTTCAACCACCTGTTCGGCAATGGCAAGGAATTCTTCGCCATGCCCGAGGCGCTGATCGAGGAGAGCGTGGCCACGCTGCCGGGCCTGGATGGCCGCAAGATGTCCAAGAGCTACGACAACACCATCCCGCTGTTCAGCAGCAGCAAGGAACTCAAGGACGCCGTCTCGCGCATCGTTACTGACTCGCGCGCCCCTGGCGAGGCGAAAGACCCGGACAGCGCGCACCTGTTCACGCTGTACCAGGCCTTCGCGAGCACCGAGCAAAGTGCGGCACTGCGCGCCGAGTTGCTCGACGGGCTGGGTTGGGGCGAGGCCAAGGCGCGCCTGGTCAGCCTGCTTGACCACGAGCTGGGCGAGCCACGCGAAACCTACCATCGGCTGATTGCGCGTCCTGCCGACCTCGAAGACATCCTGCTTGCCGGCGCGCAGAAAGCCCGCAGCCTTGCCACGCCGTTCCTGGAAACCCTGCGTGAAGCCGTGGGCCTGCGCTCGTTCCGCAGTGTGGCGCAAAGCACTGCAGGCACCGAGAACAGCAAGAAAAAGACCGCCAAGGCCGCTCGTTTTATCAGTTTCCGTGACGAGGACGGCAGCTTCCGTTTCCGCCTGCTGGCCGCCGATGGCGAGCAATTGCTGTTGTCGCGCGCCTTTGCCGATGGCAAGGCAGCAGGCGCTGTCAGCAAGCAACTGCAACAGGGCGGCGAGCTGGACCTGCGCGCCCTGGGCGACCGCTTCAGCCTGTGGCTGGACGATGAATGCGTGGCCGACAGCCCGCTGTTTGGCGACACCGAAGCGCGTGACAGCGCGATCCAGACCCTCAAGCTGGCACTCGCTCCTGCACAGGACTGATTGCCATTCCCCGGGGCCGTCGCTACAGTGACGGCCCGTTTTTCAGCCCCGCCGATGACTATGACCACGCCCTTAGAACGATATCAAGCCGACCTGAAACGCCCGGACTTCTTTCATGATGCCGCTCAGGAAAACGCTGTGCGTCATTTGCAGCGCCTGTACGACGACCTGGTCGCCGCCCAGGACAGCAAGCCCGGCCTGTTCGGCAAGCTGTTCGGCAAGAAAGAGCCGCATGTGGTCAAGGGCCTGTATTTCTGGGGCGGGGTAGGGCGTGGCAAGACCTATCTGGTCGACACCTTCTTCGATGCGCTGCCGTTCAAACAGAAAACGCGCACGCACTTTCACCGCTTCATGAAGCGGGTGCACGAAGAGATGAAAACGCTCAAGGGCGAGAAAAACCCGCTCACGATCATTGCCAAGCGGTTTTCCGATGAAGCACGGGTGATCTGCTTCGACGAATTTTTCGTCTCCGACATTACCGATGCCATGATCCTGGGCACGCTGATGGAGGAGCTGTTCAAGAACGGCGTCTCGCTGGTAGCCACCTCCAACATCGTCCCGGACGGCCTGTACAAGGACGGCCTGCAGCGTGCGCGTTTCCTGCCGGCCATTGCCCTGATCAAGCAGCACACCGAAGTGGTCAACGTCGACAGCGGCGTCGACTATCGCCTGCGTCACCTGGAACAGGCCGAGCTGTTCCACTTCCCGCTCAACGACGCCGCCCATGAGAGCCTGCGCGCCAGCTTCAAGGCGCTGACGCCCGATTGTGCCGAAACCGTCGAAAACGACGTGCTGATGATCGAGAACCGGGAAATTCGTGCGGTGCGCACTTGTGACGACGTGGCCTGGTTCAACTTCCGCGACCTGTGCGACGGGCCGCGCAGCCAGAACGACTACATCGAACTGGGCAAGATCTTCCATGCCGTGCTGCTCAGCAATGTGGAGCAGATGAGCGTGACCACCGATGATATCGCCCGCCGATTCATCAACATGGTTGACGAATTCTACGACCGCAACGTCAAGCTGATCATCTCTGCCGAGGTCGAACTCAAGGACCTGTACACGGGTGGTCGCCTGAACTTCGAGTTCCAGCGCACCCTCAGCCGCCTGCTGGAAATGCAGTCGCACGAATTCCTGTCTCGTGCGCACAAGCCATAACCACGCGCAGATTGCTCGTAGGACCGGCTCGTGGGACCGACTTTAGTCGGGAACGATAGCGCGTCATTCCCGGCTAAAGCCGGTCCTGCGGTTTGCCGCTGCCCTCAGGCGGCCTGCTGAAACTGTTGCCGGTACTGGTTGGGTGACAGTTCGGTGTGCTGGCGGAACAGGCGGGCAAAGAAACTGGCGTCGTCGTAGCCGACTTCGTAGCTGATGGTCTTGATGCTCTTGCGTGTGGCCGACAGCAGCCCCTTGGCGGTTTCGATGCGCAGGCGCTGCAGGTAGTGCAGTGGCTTGTCACCGGTGGCGCTCTGGAAGCGGCGCATGAAATTGCGGATGCTCATGCCGTGTTCGCGCGCCACATCCTCGAAGCGGAACTTGTCGGCGAAGTGCTCTTCGAGCCAGTGCTGGATCTGCAGGATGGTCATGTCCTGATGCAGTTTCTGTCCGCCAAAGCCGATCCGGCCGGGCGAATAGTTGCGCCGCACCTCATAAAGAATGTCGCGGGCCACGGCCTGGGCCACGTTCGCTCCGCAGAATCGCTCGATCAGGTAGATATACAGATCGCACGCCGAGGTGCTGCCACCCGCGCAGTACAGGTTGTCGGCATCGGTGATGTGCTTGTCCTGATTGAGTTGTACCTTCGGAAAGCGCTCGGCAAATTCGTTGAAGAAACGCCAGTAAGTGGTCGCCTCCTTGCCGTCGAGCAGGCCGGTGGCGGCCATCCAGAACACGCCGCTGGCTTCGGCGCACAATACCGCGCCCCTGGCGTGCTGTTCGCGCAGCCAGGGCAGGATTTGCGGGTAGCGCTGGCTCAGGGCGTCGAAGTCGTCCCAGAAGGCCGGCAAGACGATGATGTCGCTTGATTCCAGGCCGCCGTCGACCGGCAGCATGACATCGCTGAAGCTGTTGACGGGCTGGCCATCGGGGCTGACGAGCCGAATTTCGAAGGACGGCTTGATGCCGTGGCCCAGTTGCTTGCTGTAGCGCAGGCTGGCCAGATGAAAGAAATCCTTGGCTTGCATCAGGGTCGAGGCGAATACCCGGTCGATAGCCAGGATGCTCACGCGCCGGAGCACGGCGGTTGATTGAGTTGGCATGATCTTTTGTTCTTATAAGGAATAGTGGTCAAACTGCGGCTGAATCGTCTTATGTTTTGCCGGTCCTGTCCAGCCTCGATCCCCCGGGCCGACCCCGTGCTGTCGAGTGCCCTGGCAGCGCCCTGGGTCGTGCGAAATTCAGGTTGAGCTTATCGACGCAGTCTGTATAATTGCGCACCTCTTGGTGGCCGGCGTGATGCCCCGTCCATCGAAGATCCTGCCGTATACGGACGCGCTGACCCGAGCCCCCGATAGCGTCTGTTTCCGGCCGACTTTGGTGAGCCCTGTTGGCTTGTCAAGGAATGCACTGTTCAGTAAGCTCCGCCGTCTCATATTTTCAGGCGGCCCCTGAGGCTATAAAGAATGAAAACTTTTACTGCTAAACCGGAAACAGTTCAGCGCGACTGGTTCGTCGTCGATGCTGCTGGCCAGACCCTGGGTCGTCTGGCCACCGAAATCGCGAGCCGTCTGCGTGGCAAGCACAAGCCTGAGTACACCCCTCACGTTGATACCGGCGACTACATCGTCGTGATCAACGCCGAGCAAGTGCGTGTCACCGGTGCCAAAGCTTCCGACAAGATCTACTATTCTCACTCCGGTTTCCCGGGCGGGATCAAATCGATCACTTTCGAAAAGCTGATCGACAAGGCTCCTGAGCGTGTACTCGAGACCGCGGTCAAAGGCATGCTGCCGAAGAACCCGCTGGGTCGCGACATGTATCGTAAGCTGAAAGTCTATGCGGGCGCTGTTCACCCTCATACTGCTCAGCAGCCCCAAGAACTGAAGTTTTAACGGAATAGTTGATTATGTCGGCGACTCAAAATTACGGCACTGGCCGTCGCAAGACCGCAACCGCTCGCGTTTTCCTGCGTCCGGGTACTGGTAACATCTCGATCAACAACCGTTCGCTGGACGCGTTCTTCGGTCGTGAAACTGCCCGCATGGTAGTTCGTCAGCCGCTGGAGCTGACCGCCACCGTCGAGAAGTTCGACATCTACGTCACCGTTATCGGTGGCGGCGTAAGTGGCCAGGCTGGCGCAATCCGCCACGGTATCACTCGCGCTCTGATGCAGTACGACGAAACCCTGCGCCCTGCACTGCGCAAGGCCGGTTTCGTGACTCGCGACGCCCGTGAAGTTGAACGTAAGAAAGTCGGTCTGCGTAAAGCGCGTAAGCGTCCGCAGTACTCGAAGCGTTAATTCGCTTTCTGCGTTCCGGAAAAACGCCCGCTTCTCACGAAGCCGGGCGTTTTTTTATGCCAGCGATTCAAGGGTGACGCCAGGCATTGCAGGGATGTAAGGCGGTGCTTACAACGGCAATCGTTGTGGCGGGTGCATGAGTGGCTTGTTGATGGATGGAGCTTTTTTTGCCTGCCCGGGCCTTGGCTAGCGACTAGATTGTTAAGGGTCAGGCCTTTGCGTGAGCAGGTCTTGTACTGCACGGGAGAGGGTGCAATGAGCGATGACTCCATCCAGCCGGATCCGCTTCACCGCACCGCGACAGCGGCTGGTCTGCCTGACGTGAGCCAGGTCAATCCACAACGTCGGCGCTTTCTGGTTGCCAGCACGTCACTGGTGGCGGCGGCGGGGCTGGCGGGCGCTGCAGTGCCCTTTGTGGGCTCATGGTTTCCCGGTGCCCGGGCCCGTGCCGCGGGTGCGCCGGTGAAGATCAATATCGACAAGATCGAGCCGGGCCAACAGGTGGTGGTCGAGTGGCGCGGCCAGCCGGTGTTCATCCTGCATCGCACGCCGCAGGTGCTCGACGCCCTGGGCGCGTTTGCCAGCCAGTTGGCGGACCCTGAATCCCGCGAGTCGGTGCAGCCTGCGTACGTCGACCGGCTGACACGCTCGATCAAGCCGCAGATCCTGCTGCTGGTCGGTCTGTGCACGCACTTGGGCTGCTCGCCGACCTTTCGTCCCGAAGTGGCCCCGCCCGACCTTGGCAAGGACTGGCCGGGCGGCTATTTCTGTCCCTGTCACGGCTCACGCTACGATCTGGCCGGGCGGGTCTACAAGGCACAGCCGGCGCCGTTGAACCTGCCGGTACCGCCCCATCGCTATGAGTCGGACACAGTCATTGTCATTGGCGTCGATCAGGAGGGCGCGTCATGAGTCGCTTCATGGACTGGATCGATGCACGGTTTCCAGTGACGCGGGTGTTCGAAGAGCACCTGAGCAAGTATTACGTGCCGAAAAACTTCAACATCTTCTACATCTTCGGCTCCTTGGCGCTGGTGGTGCTGATCAACCAGTTGCTGACCGGCATCTGGCTGACGATGTATTACACCCCGACCGCTGAAGCGGCATTTGCCTCGATCGAGTACCTGATGCGTGATGTCGAGTACGGTGCCATCCTGCGCCAGATGCATTCTACTGGCGCGTCGGCGTTTTTTATCGTGATCTACCTGCACATGTTTCGCGGGCTGCTCTATGGCTCTTACCAGGCGCCGCGCGAGTTGGTGTGGATCTTCGGCATGTTCATCTATCTTGCGTTGATGGCCGAGGCGTTCATGGGCTACCTGTTGCCGTGGGGGCAGATGTCCTACTGGGGCGCGCAGGTCATCACGTCCCTGTTTGGTGCCATCCCGGTAATCGGCGAAGGCCTGGCCCAGTGGATTCGCGGTGATTACCTGGTGTCCGGCATCACCTTGAACCGTTTCTTTGCCCTGCATGTGATCGCGCTGCCGCTGGTGATTCTGGGGTTGGTGGTGCTGCACATCCTGGCCTTGCACGAGGTGGGGTCGAACAACCCTGACGGGATCGACATCAAGAAATACAAGGATGAAAACGGCGTGCCGCTGGACGGTGTGCCGTTTCATCCGTACTACACCGTCAAGGATATCTTCGGTGTCGGGGTGTTTCTTTTCGTGTTCTGCACCGTCGTGTTTTTCTTTCCGGAAATGGGTGGCTACTTTCTGGAAAAGCCCAACTTCGAAGCGGCCAATCCCCTCAAGACGCCCGAGCACATTGCTCCGGTGTGGTACTTCACACCGTTTTACGCCATCTTGCGCGCCATCCCGGACAAGTTCATGGGGGTCATGGCCATGGGCGCTGCGATTGCCTTGCTATTCGTATTGCCGTGGCTGGACCGCAGTCCGGTGCGCTCGATGCGCTACAAGGGCTGGTTGAGTCGCCTGTGGCTGCTGGTGTTCTGCGTGGCCTTCGTGGCTCTGGGGTTTCTGGGCATGGAGGTGCCGACGCCTGAGCGCACTTTATTGGCGCGGGTGTGCACAGTGCTGTATTTCGCCTATTTCCTGCTGATGCCGTTCTACACCCGGCTTGAACACGCAAGGCCGGTTCCCGAGCGGGTGACAGGCCGATGAGCAGGCTATGGAGGGTGTGGGTGCTGGCCTTGATGCCGTTGCTGGCGCTGGCGGCCGAACCGCGTACGCAGGGGCTGGAGCCGGTCAGGATCGATGTGTCCGACCAGGCGGCCCTGCAGGATGGCGCGCGTACCTTCGTCAACTACTGCCTGGGCTGTCACGGCGCCCAATACCAGCGCTACGAGCGGGTCGCCGATGACCTGGGCATTGGCCATGAAGTGATGCTCGACACACTGGTCTTTACCGGTGTCAGGATCGGCGATCACATGAAAAGCAGCATGCGCCCGGCCGACGCCAAGGCCTGGTTTGGCGTCGAGCCGCCGGACCTGACCCTGGTGGCGCGAGTGCGCGGCACGGACTGGCTGTACCATTATCTGCGTTCGTTCTATCAGGACCCGACCCGGCCTACGGGGGTCAATAACCGGGTGTTTCCCAATGTCGGCATGCCCAATGTGCTGGAGCACCTGCAAGGACGCCAGGTGCTGAGTTGCCAGGCGCCAGAGGCTGGCCCGTCCCGACAGGCTGCGCCGGCCGGTGCAGGCTGCGACCAGTTGACCCTTGTGGCAGGTACCGGCCGCCTGAGCGCCGAACAGTTCGATGACATGATCAGGCACCTGGTGACCTTTCTGGCCTACTCGGCCGAGCCGCTCAAGCTTGAGCACCGGCGCATCGGCACCTGGGTGTTGTTGTACCTGGCGGTTTTCATCATCCTGGCCTGGCTGCTCAAGCGCGAATACTGGAAGGACATACACTGAATGGCATGCCTGGGCGGCTCAAGGGCGCGTGTCCTGCGGTGTTCATGTGAAGCAATGATTGCAGCGCCGACGGCCGGCGGCGCAAGATTGCCAAATCATTTGCTGTAAATAAGCTATCTTGTCGCCCGCGAAGCGATCATCAGCGCAGGCCTTCCAGGAGGTGCTTGCGTGTCTGTTCCAATCCATTTTTACAAGCGAGGAGGATCACCATGGGCGTGACCAACCGGTTGGCCTGTTATTCCGACCCCGCCGACCACTACTGCCATCGCGTACGCATCGTGCTCGCCGAGAAGGGTGTCACGGCCGAGATCATCGACGTTGTGGCCGGCCGGGTGCCGTCGCAACTGGCCGAGGTCAATCCTTACGGCACCTTGCCGACCCTGGTGGATCGGGATCTGGCGTTGTATGAGCCCGGTGTGGTGATGGAATACCTGGAGGAGCGTTACCCGCATCCGCCATTGATGCCGGTGTACCCGGTGGCCAAGGCCAACAGCCGTCTGTTGATGCACCGCATTCAGCGCGACTGGTGCGCATTGGTGGATCTGATTCTGGATCCGCGAAGCAAGGAAAGCGCACGTGTGCAGGCCCGCAAGGAGCTGCGCGAAAGCCTGACCGGGGTGTCGCCGCTGTTTGCGGAGAAACCTTTTTTCCTCAGTGACGAGCAAAGTCTCGTCGATTGCTGTCTATTGCCCATACTCTGGCGTTTGCCGGTGTTAGGCATCGAATTGCCTCGGCCTGCCAAGCCGTTGCTCGATTACATGGAGCGCCAGTTCGTACGTGAGGCATTTCAGGCAAGCCTGTCTGCTGCCGAACGTGAAATGCGCTAAGGCTTAAGGAGCCGTTGATGAACTCCAGTCGCCCTTATCTGATTCGTGCTCTTTATGAGTGGATTGTAGATAACGATTGCACCCCACATGTGCTGGTCAATGCGGAGTACCCCTCCGTGCAGGTTCCCCAGGGATTTGCCAATGACGGCCAGATTGTCCTGAACGTTTCACCCTCGGCCGTGCGCCATTTGCACATGGATAACGAAGCAGTCAGTTTCGAAGGTCGCTTCGGTGGCGTGCCACACACGCTGTACGTGCCGGTGGGCGCGATTCTGGGCATCTATGCCCGGGAGAATGGCCAGGGCATGGTCTTTGACCTGGAGCCGTCCCTGGACGAGCAGGATGGCGATGACGTCGACATGGACGACGATGCGCCGCCACCGGACACTGAGCCACCGCGCCCCAGCGGCAGGCCCAGCCTGAAAGTGGTGAAATAAAAAAAGGCGATCCAGTGGATCGCCTTTTTTATTGCCGGTGCCTCGATCAGTCGATGTATTCGAACAGCTTGACGATCTTCTGCACGCCCGAAACGCCCTGCACCAGGTTGGTCGCCCGGGTGGCTTCGTCCTGGGTTACCAGGCCCAGCAGATAAACGATGCCGTTCTCGGTCACCACCTTGATGCGCGAGCCGGGAATCGAATTGTCGGTGAGCATCTGTGACTTGATCTTGGTGGTCAGCCAGGCATCGTTATTGCGCGCCAGCAGCGAGGAGGGCGGCAGGATCTGCAGCTCGTTGTTGACCTTCTTGACGCGCTGCACCGAGGCGGCAGCCTGTTCGGCGATGGTCTTGAGTTCGGCCCGTGGGGTCTGGCCGGCCAGCAGGACAATGCCGTTGTAGCTGGTCACCACGACATGGGAGCCTTCGGCCAGGTCAGGGTGGGCCTTGGAAATATTGACCGCGGCCTTGGTTTCGATCAGCGAGTCATCGATCTTGCTGCCGATGGTGCGCGTGCCACGATCATCTTCGATCGGGTTGTCGCGGGTGGCCGTCAGCACGGAGCTGCAGCCGCCCAGGCCCAGGCACACGGCCAGCAAGGCCAGACTCAGACGATTAGGGGTCATTCTTCACTCCCGAACAATTGGCTGTCGATCAGATCGCAGAGGCAATGGATCGCCAGCAGGTGGACTTCTTGAATGCGAGCCGTGACTTTGGCAGGTACGCGGATTTCCACGTCCTCGGGCAGCAGCAGCGAAGCAACATCGCCGCCGTCGTGTCCGGTCAATGCTACGACAATCATTTCGCGATCATGTGCGGCCTGGATCGCCTGAATAATATTTGCCGAATTGCCGCTGGTGGAAATGGCCAGCAAAACATCACCTGGCTGGCCAAGTGCGCGGATCTGCTTGGAGAACACTTCGTTGAAGCTGTAGTCGTTGGCAATCGAGGTGATGGTCGAGCTGTCGGTGGTCAGTGCGATGGCCGGCAGGCTGGGCCGCTCACGTTCGAAGCGGTTGAGCAGCTCCGATGAGAAATGCTGGGCGTCGCCGGCCGAACCGCCATTGCCGCACGACAGCATCTTGCCCTCGTTGAGCAGGGCGTTGACCATGACCTGGCTGGCCAGCTCGATGTGGGGAGCCAGGACGTCCATCGCCTGTTGCTTGGTGTCGATGCTGGCCTGGAAGAGCCGGCGAATACGCGATTGCATGTCCATCTAGAGTGACCTTGGTTAGAGCGTAAGGCGGCTGTTGATGCCGCCCTTGATGTTTCGCAGGCTTCCGGCGATGCCTTTGTGCGTTCTGCGTGGCAGGGCGTGCAGGTCAGGGGCCGGTGCGCGGGATGATCGAGGATGGTGTCGGCCTGTTCAGCTGTCGAAGGCGTTCTTGAGCCAGTTCAGGGGTGGTGCTTGTCCCGGTTCGCCTTCAAGTGCCAGGACATCGAAGCGGCAAGGGTGTTCGGCCCAGTGCGGCGCCTGCTGCAGGAATAGCTGCGCCGCCATGACGAGTTTTTCCTGCTTGCGCGCATCGACGCTTTCCAGTGCGCCGCCCCAGCCTTTGTGGCGCCGATAACGAACTTCGACGAATACTACTGTATCGCCGTCGAGCATGACCAGATCAAGCTCACCGCGTCGGCATGACCAATTGGCCTCGATCAGGGTCAGGCCTTGTTGCTGCAGGTAGTGCAGGGCCCAGGCTTCCGCCTCGCGCCCTGCAGGGTTGCCGCCTGGTTTCAAGGCGCGGTGTCCGGCAGGCGCTGTACCTGGCCATTGACGAACTCGGCCCAGGGCAACTGACGCTCGACGCGACGGTTGGGGTTCAGGGTCAGGCTGCCGGACAGGCCTTCCAGGCGGCTGTCAGGCATGGCCTTGAGCTGGCCCAGGCGTGGCGCCAGGCGATAGGCATCGACACCCATCGCGTACAGGCGTCCCAGGCTGCCGGACGCTTGTGGCCACTGGGAGACGACCTGCTGGCGCAACGGGTCATTGGCATTGAGCAGCCATGGGGTGTCGCAGAAGCGTACGCCATTGAGGTCGTTGTACTGAGCCTGATCGTTGCTGTTGGTGAACAGCTGCGAAGTGGCATAGACCGGCACGTCGCCGGCGTACTGGAAGACCATGGTCGGTTTGATCTGCTGGGCCTGTTGCGGGGTGGCCACCAGGAACATGAAGTCGATTTCCTGGCTGCGCGACGGTTGTGCCGCGACCTGGGCGCCGGTGGCGGTCTGCAGGCGCTGGGCACGACCTTCGCTGGAGCGCAGCTTGAACATGTCGGCGATCTGGCGGGCCAGATCGACTGGCTGGTCGATGCGCTCTACGGCCAGCAAGGTGCCGCCCTTGGCACGCCAGCTGTTGTTGAATGCCGCCAGGACGCGGTCGCCCCATTCGCCCTTGGGCACCATGGCCACGGCGGTGCGCTTGCCGTCTGCCCAGGCGCGGCGGGCCACTTCGCGAGCTTCATCCTCGGCGGCCAGGCCGAACTGGTACAGCTCCTGCGGGCCGGTGGTGGCGCTGTCGCTGTAGTTGAGTGCCAAGGTAGGGAGGGGCAGGTTCGGACGAGCGCTGAGCTGCTTGACCAGATCCTTTTCCAGCGGGCCGACCACCAGTTGCACGCCGGCTGCCTGGGCCTGGCGATAGAACTCATCCATCGAAGTCAGGCGCGAGCTGTCGAAGACCTGGATGGCTGGCGGGTTCTGACCGGCCTGCTGGGCCTGGTAGTGCGCTGCCAGGAAACCTTCGCGCAGGGCCTTGGCCACATTGGCCAATGGCCCTTCCTGTGGCAGCAGCAGGGCAATGCGGGTCAGCGGCTCGCTGGTCAGCGAACGCAATTGTGCCAGCGCAGCCGGCAGCTGTTGGGCGCCAGGGTGCTGGGGGTTCTGGGCTTTCCAGGCGTCGATGGCGGCCTGTTGCTGTTCCAGGGTGCTGGCACCCTTGAGTGCGCGGGCCAGATTCAGCCAGGCGCCGAAATCATCGTTGCTGGTCGCTTGCAGTTGATCGACCGGCAAGGCGGACAGCATCTTCCAGATGGCGTCGTTGTTGGCGCCAAGGTCGTTGCCTTGCAGCAAGGGACCTGCAAATACGCGCTCGCGCACGGCCGGCAGGATCTGGCCGTCCATCTCCAGGGCGCGGGCATGAACGGTGTGCGTGCGTACCTGCTGTTCGACCGACAGTTCACCCAGGCGCTGCAGGCTTGGGTGGGTCAGGGCGGCAAGGGCGGCCTTGGGCTGGTTGCGGACCAGGGCCAGCTCTGCTGACAGCGTGCTGGCAAACACTTGCAGGCCGGGTGGCAGTTGGTCGAGCTTGACCTGCTCGAGCAATTGCGCAGCACGGCCCGGGTTGCCCTGGCGGTTGGCCAGGTCGGCGGCGCTCAGGCGCAGGGTAGAGGCTTTTTCAGGGGTATTGGCCGTCGCCGCCTGTTCCAGCAGCTGTTCGATGCTGGCATCGGGAGTGCGAGGCAACTCTCCGAGACTGGAGGTGGGTGAGCCAGTAGTACAGGCGGCCAATAAGGCAGCGAGACCGAGGGCAGAGAACAGCCGCAGACAAGCGATCATGGATGTGGTCCTGGTACTCAAGCAAATTAACGGGCAATTGTACCCAAGCACTGGCCGGGGTGCGACTTTGAAGGCGTGCAAGGGTCAGACGGGGATGGCGCTCGGGACGTCACGCGCGACAGGGGAGGTGGATGTACTGCAATCATGCCTTTACTTCCTTTTGCAGGCTTGCCGGTAGGCGATCCCGTCCAAAGCACATGTAGCCTGTACAATGCTTCTTTTTATAGATCGCTTGGAGTCATCAATATGAGGTGTGCGCTTTGACTGTTCAGGTCGCTTCGAATTCCGCCGCCGGCTCGCTTTATGTCGTGGCCACGCCTATCGGCAATCTGGACGACATGAGCGTGCGGGCGCTGAAAGTTCTGCGTGAGGTCGCGCTGGTTGCTGCTGAGGATACACGCCATTCCATGCGATTGATGCAGCACTTTGGCATAGCGACGCCGCTGGCGGCCTGTCACGAGCATAACGAGCGTGCCGAGGGCAGCCGCTTTATCGAGCGGCTGCTGGCTGGCGACGATGTGGCACTGATTTCCGACGCCGGCACGCCATTGATATCAGACCCTGGCTACCACCTGGTGCGCCAGGCGCGTGCGGCAGGCATCGCCGTGGTGCCGGTACCCGGCGCCTGTGCCCTGATCGCGGCCTTGTCGGCCGCCGGACTGCCTTCGGATCGCTTCATTTTCGAGGGGTTTCTGCCGGCCAAGATGGCAGGCCGCCGCTCGCGTCTGGAACAGTTGGTCGAAGAGCCGCGCACGCTGATTTTCTATGAAGCCCCGCACCGCATTCTGGAATGCCTGCAGGACATGGAAGCGATCTTTGGTGCCGAGCGTCCGGCGGTGCTGGCGCGCGAGCTGACCAAGACGTTCGAGACACTCAAGGGTTTGCCGCTGGCGCAGCTGCGCGCATTCGTCGAGGGCGACAGCAATCAGCAGCGTGGTGAGTGCGTGGTGCTGGTGGCGGGCTGGAGTGCGCCCGAGGGTGACGAGGCGGTCAATGCCGAAGCGCGTCGCGTATTGGACCTGCTGTTGCAGGACCTGCCGGTCAAGCGTGCAGCAGCCCTGGCGGCCGAGATCACTGGTGTACGTAAAAACCTGCTTTATCAGTTAGCGCTTGATAAACAAAAGGAAAAATAAGGCGTTTTGATGACTGCCACACGCAGCTCCAGGCTTTTAAAGCTTGTTCTTGCCTGCATGTGCCGCTAACCTTGGCGGCGGAGAGTCGATTGGACAGTCGCTGCCTCTTGTTGTTCCGCAACAAGGGGGGGAGGAAAGTCCGGGCTCCATAGGGCGGAGTGCCAGGTAACGCCTGGGAGGCGTGAGCCTACGGAAAGTGCCACAGAAAATAACCGCCTAAGCACTTCGGTGCCGGTAAGGGTGAAAAGGTGCGGTAAGAGCGCACCGCACGTCTGGCAACAGTTCGTGGCAAGGTAAACCCCACTCGGAGCAAGACCAAATAGGGTTCCTAGGCGTGGCCCGCGCTGGAACCGGGTAGGTTGCTAAAGACGTCCAGTGATGGCCGTCGTAGAGGAATGACTGTCCTCGACAGAACCCGGCTTACAGATCGACTCTCCACCTTTTCCCTCCTTTCATCTGCTTTCCGGCAGGCGTGAATCAGTTCGTAAATATCAGAAAAATTTCCGAACTTCACAAAGCACTTTAACTCCCGGGTGCAATTTCCTGATTCCTTGCAGGTTAATCCGCAGGTGAATTGGCGAATCCACGTTTCTTCTTCCAATACCACTCCTAAATCTCCGTTCCATAAGGGTTTTCCTTAGGGGTTCGCCTTGACGGTGTGGTGGGCGCGTTCCTATAGTGTGCGCAAGTGGCAGAAAGTGGCACGAAGTGGGTTTTTCCAGCGCGAGAAGATAGAATTCGGAGACTTCGCCTGTGTTTCGTGGTGCCAATGCAATCAATCTCGATGCCAAAGGGCGTCTCGCCATGCCGAGTCGTTATCGCGACGAGCTTGATTCACGCAGTGGCGGCCAATTGATCGTGACCATTGATGCTGTTGATCCCTGCTTGTGCATATACCCGCTGTCCGAGTGGGAGCTGATTGAGGCGAAGCTGCGTGAGCTCGCCACCTTCCGAGAAGAAAATCGTCGCCTGCAACGGCTATTGATCGGCAACGCTGTCGATCTGGAGCTTGATGGCAGTGGGCGGTTGCTTGTGCCACCCCGTTTACGCGTGCACGCCCGACTGGACAAGCGCGTGATGCTGGTTGGCCAGCTGAACAAGTTTCAATTGTGGGACGAGGACGCCTGGAACGCGCTTGCTGAGGCGGACCTGGCGGCTATTCAACAACCTGGCGCGATGCCTGATGATTTACGTGACCTGATCCTTTGACTATGAATGGCGGTTTTACCCACACCACCGTACTGCTTGCAGAAGCAGTGCAGGCCCTGGCCGTACGCGCCGATGGCTGCTATCTCGATGGCACGTTCGGTCGTGGCGGTCACAGTCGCCTCGTGCTTGAGCATCTGGGTCCGGAGGGTACGCTGCTGGGCTTCGACAAGGACCCGCAAGCGATTGCCACAGGGCAAGCGCTGGCGGCCGAAGACGGCCGCTTTGTCATTGTGCAGCGCAGTTTTGCTGAGTTGGGCGACGAAGTGCGGGCCCGTGGCCTGCACGGCAAGGTCAGTGGCGTCTTGCTGGACCTAGGGGTGTCCTCGCCGCAGCTGGACGATCCTAAACGCGGTTTCAGCTTCATGAACGACGGTCCGCTGGACATGCGCATGAATCCTGGCCTGGGCGTCAGTGCCGCGCAATTTGTTGCCACGGCGCCTTCGGAAGAACTGGCCCGCGTATTCAAGGAATATGGCGAAGAGCGGTTTGCCAGGCGCATGGCCAATGCAGTGGTCGAGCGCCGCCAGGCCACGCCTTTTACCCGCACCGCCGATCTGGCCGAAGTGCTCAAGGTTGCCAACCCTGCCTGGGAAAAGGGCAAGCACCCGGCAACCCGTGCCTTCCAGGGCTTGCGCATTCACGTCAACAACGAACTGGGCGATCTGGAGGCCGGCCTCGAGGCCGCCCTGGACGCGCTGGAAATCGGCGGCCGCCTGGTGGTGATCAGCTTTCACTCCCTGGAAGACCGCATCGTCAAGTTGTTCATGCGCAAGCTGGTCAAGGGTGAAGCCGACAACCTGCCGCGCAACCTGCCGATCAAATCCGTGCCCTTCGAGCCGAAAATTCGCCTGATCGGCAAGGCGCAGTTCGCTTCCGAAACCGAAACCCGTGCCAACCCGCGCTCGCGCAGCGCCGTCATGCGTGTCGCGGAGAAGTTGCGTTGAGCCGCCTGTTCTTCAAGCCGTTGCCTGGCGGCAGCTTTTTCATGCTGCTGCTGTTCATTGCCGTGCTGGTATCAGCCATTGGCGTGTCCTATAGCGCGCACTGGAACCGCCAGTTGCTCAACTCGCTGTACGCCGAAATGAGCGTGCGCGACAAGGCGCAGGCCGAGTGGGGCCGCCTGATCCTGGAGCAAAGCACCTGGACGGCGCACAGCCGCATCGAAAACCTGGCCGCCGAACAATTGAAGATGCGCATTCCCAGCGCCGCTGAAGTACGGATGGTCGCCCCATGATGAAGCTTGAAGGGGCGCTGTATCCCTGGCGTTTTCGCGTGGTGGTCGGGCTGCTGGTGCTGCTGGTGGCCGCCATTGGCTGGCGTATCGTCGATCTGCAGGTGATCGATCACACCTTCCTGCAAGAGCAGGGCGATGCCCGCAGCCTGCGCCACATTCCGATTCCGGCCCACCGCGGCCTGATCACTGACCGCAATGGCGAGCCGCTGGCCGTCAGTACGCCGGTGACCACCTTGTGGGCCAACCCCAAGGAAATGCTCCAGGACCGCAGCAAGTGGCCGATGCTGGCCCAGGCGCTGGGGCAGGACCCCAAGGCGCTCACCGAGCGCCTCGAGTCCCAGGCCACCAAGGAATTCATCTACCTGGTGCGCGGCCTGACGCCTGAGCACGGCCAGGCGGTGCTCGACCTCAAGGTGCCCGGCGTTTATGGCATCGAAGAGTTCCGGCGCTTCTACCCAGCCGGCGACGTCACCGCGCACATGGTCGGCTTTACCGACCTCGACGATCACGGTCGCGAAGGTGTCGAACTGGCCTACGACGACTGGCTGGCCGGCGTGCCCGGCAAGCGCCAGGTCATCAAGGACCGGCGCGGGCGACTGATCAAGGACGTGCAGGTCACCAAGAACGCCAAGGCCGGCAAGACCTTGGCGTTGTCGATCGACCTGCGTCTGCAATACCTGGCCACCCGCGAGCTGCGCAACGCGATCATCGAGAACGAAGCCAAGGCGGGCAGCCTGGTGATCATGGACGTCAAGACCGGGGAAATCCTGGCCATGGTCAACAGCCCGACCTACAACCCCAACAACCGCCGCACGATGGTGCCGGCCGCCATGCGCAATCGGGCGATCATCGACGTGTTCGAGCCCGGCTCGACCATGAAGCCGATCTCCATGGGCGCAGCCCTGGAAAGCGGTCGCTGGAAGCCGACCGACAAGGTTGAAGTCTATCCCGGCACCCTGCAGATCGGTCGCTACACCATCCGTGACGTGAGCAAAAGCGAAGGTCCGGTGCTGGACCTGACCGGCATCCTGATCAACTCCAGTAACGTGGGGATGAGCAAGGTGGCGTTCGACGTCGGCGGTGAAAACCTGTTCCGCACCATGCAGCGCATGGGCTTCGGCCAGTACACCGGCCTGGGCTTCCCCGGCGAGCGCGTCGGCAACCTGCCCAACTACCGTGAATGGCGCAAGGCTGAAACCGCCACGCTGTCCTACGGCTATGGCGTTTCCGTGACCGCCCTGCAACTGGTGCACGCCTACGGCGCCCTGGCCAACGACGGCCGCATCGTGCCGTTGAGCATTCTCAAGAGCAGCGCCGAGCCGACCTCGGTGCAGGCCATCCCGCAAGCGACAGCCAAGACCCTGCACACCATGCTGCAGGCGGTGATCGAAGACACCCGCGGCGTCTACCGTGCCCGTGTGCCGTCCTACCACGTCGGCGGCAAGAGCGGTACGGCGCGCAAGACGTCCATCGGCACCAAAGGCTATGCCGAGAACTCCTATCGCTCGCTGTTTGCAGGCTTCGGACCGATGAGCAACCCGCGCTATGCCGTCGTGGTGGTAATCGACGAGCCCAGCAAGGGCGGCTACTACGGTGGCCTGGTATCGGCCCCGGTGTTCAGCAAGGTGATGTCCGGTACGTTGCGCCTGATGAATATTCCGCCTGACAACCTGGCACCGGAGCAGGTCGATACGGCGCCGGTCGCCAAAGGAGGGCGTGGCTGATGGCTTTCAACCTGAGCAAGATTTTCCCGAGCACCGACCGCGATCCGTTCATTCGCGAACTGACCCTGGACAGCCGCAAGGTGCGTCCGGGTGATCTGTTTCTGGCTGTGCCGGGCCTGAAGGTTGACGGTCGCCAGCACATCGCCGATGCCCTGCATCGCGGCGCGGCTGCCGTGGCCTACGAGTCCGAAGGCACCAGCGTGCTGCCGTTGACCGATGCGCCGCTGATTCCGGTGCGCGGCCTGGCCGGGCAGCTGTCGGCCATTGCCGGACGCTTTTACGGCGAGCCAAGTCGCAGCCTGAACCTGATCGGCGTGACCGGCACCAATGGCAAGACCAGCGTGACCCAACTGGTGGCCCAGGCGCTGGACCTGCTGGGCCAGCGCTGTGGCCTCGTCGGCACGCTGGGCACCGGTTTTTACGGCGCGCTGGAAAGCGGCCGGCACACCACGCCCGACCCGATTGCCGTGCAGGCCACCCTGGCCGACCTCATGCAGGCGCATGCGCGCGCCGTGGCCATGGAAGTGTCGTCCCACGGACTGGAGCAGGGCCGGGTCAATGCGCTCGAATTCGACGTGGCGGTCTTTACCAACCTGTCGCGTGATCACCTCGATTACCATGGCACCATGCAAGCCTATGGCGCCGCCAAGGCACGCCTGTTCGCCTGGCCGAACCTGCAATGTCGTGTGGTCAACCTGGACGACGCCTTCGGTCGCGACCTGGCCGATGCCCCGCACCGCGGGCGTCTGATCACCTATAGCCTGCTGGACAGCAGCGCCTCGCTGTATTGCCGTGAAGCGCGTTTCGACGACCATGGCGTGCGCGCGACCCTGGTGACCTCGCATGGCGAGCATTTCCTGCGCAGCAGCCTGCTGGGGCGCTTCAACCTGAGCAACGTGCTGGCAGCCATAGGGACCTTGCTGGGCCTGAACTACGCCCTGGACGAGATTCTCAAGGTCCTGCCGAAACTCGAAGGCCCCATCGGGCGCATGCAACGCCTGGGCGGTGGCAATCAACCGCTGGTGGTGGTCGATTACGCCCACACCCCCGATGCCCTGGAAAAGGTCCTCGAAGCGCTGCGCCCGCATGCCCGTGGCCGCCTGCTGTGCCTGTTCGGCTGCGGCGGCGACCGTGACCGCGGCAAGCGTCCGTTGATGGCCGAAGTGGCCGAACGCCTGGCCGATGCCGTGCTGGTGACCGACGACAACCCGCGCAGTGAAGCGCCGGCGCAGATCTTCGATGACATCCGTGCAGGTTTTGGCGCCGCCAACCAGGTGCGGTTCGTCGAAGGGCGTGGCCAGGCCATTGCGCAGTTCATCGCTGCCGCACAGGCGGACGACGTCGTCCTGCTGGCCGGCAAGGGGCATGAGGATTACCAGGAGATCGACGGCCAGCGCCAGCCGTTCTCTGATCTTGAAGAGGCCGCCAAGGCCCTGGCTGCCTGGGAGGCCGCACATGCTTGAGCCCTTGAGCTTCGACCAGTTGATCGTGCCGCTGGATTCCCGTCGCGTTGGTGACGACTGCCTGTTTTCCGGCGTCAGCATCGACAGCCGCAGCCTGGTGCCGGGCCAGGTGTTCGTGGCCCTGACCGGGCCGAACTTCGATGGTCACGATTACCTGCAACAGGTGGCGGCCAAGGGCGCAGTCGGTGCGCTGGTCGAGCGCGAAGTGCCGGGCGTGGCCCTGCCGCAACTGGTGGTGCTCGACAACCGCAAGGCCCTGGCGCAACTGGGCGCGCTCAATCGCAACGCCTTTGTCGATCGCCCCGTGGCGGCGGTCACCGGCTCCAGCGGCAAGACCACGGTCAAGGAAATGCTCGCCAGCATCCTGCGCACGCGCGGACCGGTACTCGCCACCCGTGGCAACCTGAACAACGACCTGGGCGTGCCGCTGACTCTGCTGGAGCTGGGCGCTGAGCATTGCGCCGCAGTGATCGAGCTGGGCGCTTCGCGGGTGGGCGAGATTGCCTACACCGTCAGCCTGGCCAAGCCGCACGTGGCCATTCTGACCAACGCCGGAACTGCCCACGTCGGCGAGTTCGGCGGTCCTGAGCGTATCGTCGAAGCCAAGGGCGAAATCATCGAGGGGCTCGCGTCCCAGGGCGTTGCCGTGCTCAACCTGGACGACAAGGCCTTCCCGATCTGGCACAAGCGCGCCGGCAATCGCCAGGTACTCAGCTTTGCCCTGAACAATCCGCAGGCCGACTTCCATGCCAGTGAGCTGCGCCGCGATGCTCGTGGCTGCCCGGGTTTCACGCTGCACAGCCCGCACGGTTCGGTGGCTGTGCAACTGAACCTGCTGGGTACGCACAATGTGGCCAACGCCCTGGCTGCCGCCGCCGCTGCGAGTGTCATGGGCATCGACCTGGACGGCATCGTGACCGGTCTGGCGGCCATGCAGCCGGTCAAGGGCCGTGCGGTCTCACAGATCGCGGCCAATGGCCAACGCGTCATCGACGACACCTACAACGCCAACCCGTCCTCGATCAACGCGGCAGTCGATCTGCTCGGCGGTTTCGACGGGCGCAAGGTCCTGGTGCTGGGTGACATCGGCGAACTGGGCGACTGGGCCGAGCAAGGCCATCGCGAGGTCGGCGCCTATGCCGCCGGCAAGGTCGATGCACTCTATGCCACCGGCCCGCTGATGCAGCACGCGGTCAATGCCTTCGGCGCGCAGGCGCGCCACTTCGCCAGCCAGGCCGAGCTGATAGCCGCGCTGGCGAACGAACACGATTCAAACACCACTTTATTGATCAAGGGATCGCGCAGTGCCGCCATGGAAAACGTCGTGGCGGCCCTGTGCAGTTCCAGCCTGGAGAAACATTGATGCTGTTGCTGTTGGCTGAATTTCTACAACAGTTCTACAAAGGCTTTGCCGTCTTTCAATACCTGACCCTGCGCGGGATTCTCGGCGTGCTCACTGCCTTGAGCCTGTCGCTGTGCCTGGGACCGTGGATGATCCGCACTCTGCAGACCCGCCAGATCGGCCAGTCGGTGCGCAATGACGGTCCGCAATCGCACTTGTCCAAGTCCGGTACGCCGACCATGGGCGGCGCCCTGATCCTGTCGTCGATCGCCGTCAGCACCTTGCTGTGGGCCGACCTCACCAACCGCTATGTCTGGGTGGTGCTGCTGGTCACCCTGTTGTTCGGCGCCATCGGCTGGGTCGACGACTACCGCAAGGTGATCGAAAAGAACTCGCGCGGGTTGCCGAGCCGCTGGAAGTATTTCTGGCAATCGGTGTTCGGCCTGTGTGCGGCGATCTTCCTGTACGTCACCGCGCAATCGCCGGTCGAAACCACGCTGATCGTGCCGATGTTCAAGGACATGCACTGGCAACTGGGCGCCATCGCCTTTGTCGTGCTGACCTACCTGGTCATCGTCGGCTCCAGCAACGCGGTCAACCTCACCGACGGCCTGGACGGTCTGGCCATCATGCCGACCGTCATGGTCGGCGGCGCACTCGGGATCTTCTGCTACCTGTCGGGTAACGTGAAGTTCGCCGAGTACCTGCTGATTCCCTACGTTCCGGGCGCCGGCGAGCTGATTGTGTTCTGCAGCGCCCTGATTGGTGCCGGGCTTGGCTTCCTGTGGTTCAACACCTATCCGGCCCAGGTCTTCATGGGGGATGTCGGCGCCCTGGCGCTGGGCGCGGCGCTGGGCACCATTGCGGTGATCGTGCGTCAGGAAATCGTGCTGTTCATCATGGGCGGGGTGTTCGTGATGGAAACCCTGTCAGTGGTCATTCAGGTGGCTTCCTTCAAGCTCACCGGCCGCCGTGTGTTTCGCATGGCGCCGATCCATCACCACTTTGAACTCAAGGGCTGGCCCGAGCCGCGGGTGATCGTCCGTTTCTGGATCATCACCGTGATTCTGGTGCTGTTCGGCCTTGCCACGCTGAAACTGAGGTAGATGCGAGTGTCTTTGATCGTTACCGACCAGTTCCGCATCGTTGTCGGCCTCGGCAAGAGCGGCATGTCCCTGGTTCGCTTCCTGGCGAAGCAGGGCATGTCCTTTGCCGTGGCCGATACCCGGGACAATCCACCGGAGCTGGCGACCTTGCGCCGCGATTATCCGCAGGTGGACGTGCGTTGTGGCGAGCTGGACGTCGAGTTCCTGTGCCGTGCCAGCGAGCTGTATGTCAGCCCCGGCCTGGCCCTGGCCACCGAAGCCCTGCAACAGGCCCAGGCCCGTGGCGTGAAGCTGTCAGGTGACATCGAGCTGTTCGCGCGCCACGCCCGGGCGCCAATCGTGGCCATTACCGGCTCCAATGCCAAGAGCACCGTGACCACGCTGGTCGGTGACATGGCCGCTGCGGCGGGCAAGCGCGTCGCCGTGGGTGGCAACCTGGGCACGCCGGCCCTGGACCTGCTCGACGATACGGTCGAGCTCTACGTGCTCGAACTGTCCAGCTTCCAGCTGGAAAGCACCGATCAGTTGAACGCCGAAGTGGCCACGGTGCTGAACCTCAGCGAAGACCACATGGACCGCTACAGCGGCCTGCCGGCCTATCACCTGGCCAAGCACCGGATTTTCCGTGGCGCCCGCCAGGTGGTGGTCAACCGCCAGGATGCCCTGTCGCGGCCGTTGATTCGCGAAGACGTGCCGTGCTGGACCTTCGGCCTGAACAAACCGGATTTCCGTGGCTTTGGCCTGCGTGAGGAACACGGTGAAAAATACCTCGCGTTCCAGTTCGAGCTGTTGCTGCCGGTCAGCGAACTCAAGGTCCGTGGTGCCCACAATCAGGCCAATGCCCTGTCGGCACTGGCATTGGGGCATGCCGTCGGGCTGCCGATGGATGCCATGCTGGCCAGCCTGCGCCGCTTCACCGGCCTTGAGCACCGCTGCCAGTGGCTGCGTGAGCGTGCCGGCGTGCAGTATTACAACGATTCCAAGGCCACCAATGTCGGTGCGGCCCTGGCCGCCATCGAAGGCCTGGGGACCGACATGGACGGCAAGCTGGTGCTGGTGGCCGGTGGCGACGGCAAAGACGCTGATTTCAGCGGCCTGCGCCCCGCCGTGGCGGCACACTGCCGCGCCGTCGTGCTGTTGGGGCGCGATGCCGGGCTGCTGGCACAGGCGCTGGTCGACACCGTGCCGCTGGTGCAGGTCAGCACCCTGGAAGAGGCCGTGCAGCGCAGTGCCGAACTGGCAAACGCGGGCGATGCGGTCTTGCTGTCGCCGGCCTGCGCCAGCCTGGACATGTTCAAGAACTATGAAGAGCGCGGGCGTCTGTTCGCCCGTGCCGTGGAGGAGCTGACATGATTTTCGGCATCCTCAAGCCGTATCCGTCGCCGCTGATCAGCGGCCGGGGCATTGACGTCGATTTTCCGATGCTGGCGGGCTGCCTGGCGCTGCTGGGGCTGGGCCTGGTGATGATCACCTCGTCGTCCTCGGAAGTGGCCGCCGCCCAGTCCGGCAATACGCTGTACATGATGACCCGCCACTTGATCTACCTGATCATCGGTCTGGGGGCCTGTGGCGCGACCATGATGGTGCCGGTTGCCACCTGGCAGCGCATGGGCTGGCTGATGCTGATAGGGGCGTTCGGGCTGCTGTTGCTGGTGCTGGTGCCCGGCATCGGGCGCGAGGTCAACGGTTCGATGCGCTGGATCGGTTTCGGTGCGTTCAACGTCCAGCCTTCGGAAATCGCCAAGGTCTTCGTGGTGCTGTTCCTGGCCGGTTACCTGGTACGTCGCCAGCAGGAAGTGCGTGAAAGCTGGATGGGCTTCTTCAAGCCGTTCATCGTGCTGCTGCCGATGGCCGGCCTGCTGCTGATGGAACCGGACTTCGGGGCCACCGTGGTGATGATGGGTGCCGCGGCTGCGATGCTGTTTCTGGGCGGGGTCGGCTTGTTCCGTTACTCGCTGATGGTGGTGCTGGCCGTGGTCGCGGTGTTCGTGCTGGTCCAGGCACAGCCCTACCGGATGGCGCGCCTGACCAACTTCACCGACCCGTGGGCCGACCAGTTCGGCTCCGGCTACCAGTTGACCCAGGCGCTGATCGCTTTCGGGCGCGGCGAGTGGCTGGGCGTAGGCCTGGGCAACAGTGTGCAAAAGCAGTTCTACCTGCCTGAAGCGCACACCGACTTCGTATTCTCGGTGCTGGCCGAGGAACTGGGCGTGGTGGGCTCGCTGCTCACCGTGGGGCTGTTCCTTTTCGTCAGCATCCGTGGCATGTACATCGGTTTCTGGGCCGAGCGTGCCAAGCAGTTCTTCGGCGCCTACACCGCCTACGGGCTGTCGTTTTTGTGGATCGGCCAGTTCCTGATCAATATCGGTGTGAACGTCGGGCTGCTGCCGACCAAGGGCCTGACCCTGCCGTTTCTCAGTTACGGCGGCAGCTCGCTGGTGATCTGCTGTGCCAGCCTGGGGCTGTTGCTGCGCATCGAGTGGGAGTCGCGCAACAACATGGGCAGCGAGGAAGCGGAATTCAACGAAAGCGATTTCGCCGAGGAGTCGCCCAATGGACGCTAACGTGCTGATCATGGCCGGCGGCACCGGCGGGCACGTGTTCCCGGCGCTGGCGTGTGCGCGCGAACTGCAGGCACGCGGCTACAAGGTGCACTGGCTGGGAACGCCACGCGGCATCGAGAACGAACTGGTGCCCCAGGCCGGCCTGACCCTGCACCGTATCGATGCCAGCGGTCTGCGCGGCAAGGGCAAGCTGTCCTTGCTCAAGGCGCCCTTGATGCTGCTCAAGGCCTTGTGGCAGGCACGCAAGGTGATGCGCCAGCTCAAGCCGGCCTTCGTCGTCGGTTTCGGCGGCTATGTCACCGGCCCCGGCGGTCTGGCGGCGAAGCTGGGCGGTGTGCCGCTGGTGATCCACGAGCAGAATGCGGTCGCCGGTACGGCCAATCGCAGCCTGGCCTCGTTCGCCAGCCGCATCTGCGAGGCATTTCCCGACACATTTGCCAGCTCGGACAAGCGTCGCACCACTGGCAATCCGGTGCGCAGCGAGCTGTTCTTCGAAACCCCGCGCCAACCGCTGACCGGACGCAAGGCCCGCTTGCTGGTACTGGGCGGCAGCCTGGGGGCCGAGCCGTTGAACAAGCTGCTGCCCGAGGCCCTGGCGCTGCTTGCTCAGGACGTCCGTCCCGAGGTGTTTCACCAGGCCGGCAAGCAGCACGACCAGATCACGGCCGAGCGCTATCGCGCCGCAGGCGTCGAGGCGCAGGTGGCACCTTTCATCCAGGACATGGCCCAGGCCTATGCCTGGGCCGATCTGGTGGTGTGCCGAGCCGGCGCCCTGACCGTCAGCGAGCTGGCGGCCGCCGGCCTGCCATCGCTGCTGATCCCGCTGCCGCATGCGATCGACGACCACCAGTCGCGCAATGCCGATTATCTGGCTCGTGAAGGCGCAGCCTTCGTAATGCCGCAAGCGACCACTGGCGCCACCGACATGGCCAGCCGCCTGAAAGAGGTTTTGATGCAACCCGAACAATTGAACACCATGGCCCGTACCGCTCGCCGCCTAGCCATGCCCGATGCGACCCGCACCGTTGTCGATGTCTGTGTGGAGGTGGCCCGTGGTTGAGAATCAGCGCGCCATGCCGCAGCCTGAAATGCGCCGTATCCGCCGCATCCACTTTGTCGGTATCGGCGGCGTGGGCATGTGCGGTATCGCCGAAGTGTTGCTTAACCTGGGCTATGAAGTGTCTGGCTCGGACCTGAAGAACTCGGCCGTCACCGACCGCCTGACGGCCTTCGGGGCGCAGATCTTCATTGGTCACCAGGCCGAGAACACAGTCGGCGCCGACGTGCTGGTGGTGTCCAGTGCGATCAACACCTCCAACCCGGAAATCGCCACGGCGCTGGAGCGTCGGATTCCGATCGTGCCGCGTGCCGAGATGCTTGCCGAGCTGATGCGCTATCGCCATGGCATCGCCGTGGCCGGCACCCATGGCAAGACCACCACCACCAGCCTGCTGGCATCGGTGTTCGCTGCCGGCGGCCTGGATCCGACCTTCGTGATTGGCGGCCGCCTCAATGCCGCCGGCACCAATGCGCAACTGGGCACCAGCCGCTACCTGATCGCCGAGGCCGATGAAAGCGACGCCAGCTTCCTGCACCTGCAGCCGCTGGTGGCCGTGGTCACCAATATCGACGCCGACCACATGGCCACGTACGAAGGTGACTTCAACAAACTGAAGAAAACCTTCGTCGAGTTTCTGCACAACCTGCCGTTCTATGGCCTGGCCGTGGTGTGCATCGATGATCCGGTGGTGCGTGAGATCCTGCCGCAGGTCAAGCGCCCGGTGGTCACGTATGGCTTTGACGAGTCGGCGGACGTGCGCGCCATCAATGTCCGCCAGGAAGGCATGCGTACCTACTTCACCGTTCTGCGTCGCGACCGCGAGCCGCTGGACGTGTCGGTGAACATGCCGGGCCGGCACAATGTGCTCAACTCGCTGGCGACCATTGCCATTGCTACCGACGAAGGCATCAGCAACGAAGCCATCGTCCAGGGCCTGTCGGGCTTCCAGGGCGTAGGCAGGCGTTTCCAGGTGTATGGCGAGCTGCCGGTCGAAGGCGGCCATGTGATGCTGGTCGACGACTACGGCCATCACCCGCGCGAAGTGGCGGCGGTCATCAATGCCGTGCGTGACGGCTGGCCGGAGCGCCGCCTGGTGATGGTCTACCAGCCACACCGCTTCAGCCGCACACGCGACCTGTATGACGATTTCGTCCAGGTGCTGGCCGAGTCCAACGTGCTGTTGCTGATGGAAGTCTACCCGGCCGGTGAAGAGCCGATCCCGGGCGCTGACAGCCGCAACCTGTGCCACAGCATTCGCCAGCGTGGCCAGCTGGACCCGATCTACATCGAGCGGGGCGCCGAGCTGGCGCCGCTGGTCAAGCCTTTGCTGCGTGCCGGTGACATCCTGCTGTGCCAGGGCGCCGGTGACATCGGTGGCCTGGCGCCGCAGTTGCTGCGCAGTCCGCTGTTTGCCGGCGCCGTGGCTGCTCCTACTGAAGGTAAGCTGAAATGACCGGGCTGAACGCGGCCTCGTTGCGCTCGACCCTGGCGCCGGAAGACTTCGGCCGGGTCGCCGTGCTGTTCGGCGGCAAGAGCGCCGAGCGAGAGGTGTCGCTGAAGTCCGGCGCGGCCGTGCTGGACGCTCTGCTGAGCGCCGGTGTAGACGCGTTCGGGATCGATGTGGGCGATGACCTGCTGCAGCGCATGGGGGCCGAGAAGATCGACCGGGCCTTTATCGTGCTCCACGGTCGTGGTGGCGAGGACGGCAGCATGCAGGGGCTTTTGGAGTGCCTGGGCATTCCTTATACCGGCAGCGGCGTCCTGGCTTCGGCCCTGGCGATGGACAAGCTGCGAACCAAGCAGATCTGGTCCGGCCTGGGGCTGCCGACCCCCTTGCACGCCGTGCTTCGCAGCGAATATGACTGTATTTGTGCAGCGACGGAACTGGGCTTGCCTTTGATCGTCAAACCGGCCCATGAGGGTTCAAGTATCGGGATGGCGAAGGTGAGCGATGTGCAGCAGTTGATCGCCGCCTGGAAAACCGCCAGCACTTATGATTCGCAGGTCCTGGTCGAGCAATGGATCGAAGGTCCGGAGTTCACCGTGGCCTCGTTACGTGGTCAGGTGCTACCACCGATCGGTCTGGGCACCCCGCACACCTTTTATGATTACGACGCCAAGTACTTGGCGCACGATACGCAGTACCGGATCCCTTCGGGGCTCGATGCCCGGCAGACCCAGGAGCTCGAAACCCTGACCGCCCAGGCCTGTGAAGCCATCGGCATCAGCGGCTGGGCGCGCACCGACGTCATGCAGGATGCCCAGGGTCGATTCTGGCTGCTGGAGGTCAATACCGTACCGGGCATGACCGACCACAGCCTCGTCCCCATGGCGGCACGTGCAGCGGGCCTGGATTTTCAGCAACTGGTGTTGGCGATTCTGGCCGACAGCGTTCAGGCGAGGGGTTAAGGCATGAACGGCGCGTCGGCACGTCAGCAACCCCCGGTTTCCGGCCGCAAGCCGGTACCGCGCGGTGCAAGCCGGATGGTGGCCAAGGAGCCACTGTCGGCGCGTGTGCCCAGGCCTGGCACAGGCTTGCTGAAGTACCTGCTGTGGCCGGTACTGCTGGTGGGGTTGGGGTACGGAACCTACGAAGGCGCGCAGCGCCTGTTGCCGTACGTGGACCGTCCCATCAGCCGGATCAACGTCCAGGGTGACCTGAGCTACATCAGCCAGCAGGCCGTGCAGCAACGCATTGCCCCGTATGCCGCCGCGCGCTTTTTCACCATCGACCTGGCTGGCATGCGCACCGAACTCGAACAGATGCCATGGATTGCCCACGCCGAAGTGCGCAGGGTCTGGCCCGACCAGGTAGTGATCCGCCTCGAAGAGCAACTGCCGGTGGCGCGCTGGGGTGATGAAGCACTGCTCAATAACCAGGGGCAGGCCTTTACGCCACGCGAATTATCCAACTATGAACACCTTCCCCAGTTGTTCGGTCCGCAGCGGGCCCAGCAACAGGTGATGCAGCAGTATCAGGTATTGAGTCAGATGTTGCGTCCGCTGGGGTTTTCCATCGTACGTCTTGAATTGCGTGAACGGGGCAGTTGGTTTCTGACCACCGGTGCCGGGGCGTCAGGGCCCGGAATCGAGTTGTTGCTGGGTCGTGATCATCTGGTCGAGAAGATGCGTCGTTTCATTTCAATCTATGACAAGACGCTTAAAGAACAAATAACGAATATTGCACGCGTTGATCTGCGTTATTCCAACGGCCTTGCGGTCGGATGGCGTGAACAGGCAGCGCCGACGGCGGTAAAACCCGCTGTCGCGAAGAATTGACTAGAGGCAGAACCATGGCAAATGTGCAAAGCGGCAAAATGATCGTCGGGCTGGATATCGGCACCTCCAAGGTGGTGGCGCTGGTAGGCGAAGTCGCGGCCGATGGTTCGCTGGAAATCGTCGGTATTGGCAGCCACCCTTCGCGTGGCTTGAAAAAAGGCGTCGTGGTCAACATCGAGTCCACCGTGCAGTCGATCCAGCGCGCCATCGAAGAAGCGCAGCTCATGGCCGGTTGCCGGATCCACTCGGCCTTCGTCGGCGTAGCGGGCAACCACATTCGCAGCCTCAACTCGCACGGCATCGTTGCCATCCGCGACCGCGAGGTCAGCTCGGCCGACCTTGAGCGCGTCCTCGATGCCGCCCAGGCCGTTGCCATTCCGGCCGACCAGCGCGTGCTGCACACCCTGCCGCAGGATTACGTGATCGACAACCAGGAAGGCGTCCGTGAGCCACTGGGCATGTCGGGCGTGCGCCTGGAAGCCAAGGTGCACGTGGTGACCTGTGCGGTGAATGCGGCGCAGAACATCGAGAAATGTGTGCGCCGTTGCGGCCTGGAAGTCGACGACATCATCCTGGAGCAACTGGCCTCGGCTTACGCGGTGTTGACCGACGACGAGAAAGAGCTGGGCGTGTGCCTGGTGGACATCGGTGGCGGCACCACCGACATCGCGATCTTCACCGAAGGGGCGATCCGTCATACGGCGGTGATCCCGATTGCCGGCGACCAGGTCACCAACGACATCGCCATGGCGTTGCGCACTCCGACCCAGTACGCCGAAGAAATCAAGATTCGCTATGCCTGCGCCCTGGCCAAGCTGGCCGGTGCCGGCGAAACCATCAAAGTGCCGAGCGTGGGCGATCGCCCGCCTCGCGAGCTGTCGCGCCAGGCCCTGGCCGAAGTGGTCGAACCTCGTTACGACGAGTTGTTCACCCTGATCCAGGCCGAGCTGCGCCGCAGCGGTTATGAAGATCTGATCCCGGCGGGCATCGTGCTGACCGGCGGGACTTCGAAAATGGAAGGTGCGGTCGAACTGGCCGAAGAAATCTTCCACATGCCGGTACGCCTGGGTGTACCGCATAGTGTCAAGGGATTGAGCGACGTCATCCGCAACCCGATCTATTCCACAGGCGTAGGCCTGCTGCAGTACGGGTTGCAGAAACAGTCCGACGGCATTTCGCTGTCCGGGCTGGGCGGCAACAGCAGTAACTATGGCGATGAACCAAAGGCTCCCGTGCTAGAGCGCTTCAAGCGTTGGGTTCAGGGTAATTTCTAAGTTCAACGCTTCAAAGTGGTAGCGGGCAGTAACAACTAGAGAGCTGAAGGAGAGGGAAAATGTTTGAACTCGTAGACAACGTCCCGCAGAGCCCGGTAATCAAGGTTATCGGTGTAGGTGGTGGTGGTGGCAACGCCGTCAATCACATGGTCAAGAGCAGCATCGAAGGCGTCGAATTCATCTGCGCCAACACCGATGCTCAAGCACTGAAAAACATCGGTGCGCGTACCATTCTGCAACTGGGTGCCGGCGTGACCAAAGGTCTCGGTGCCGGTGCCAACCCTGAAGTGGGCCGTCAGGCCGCACTGGAAGACCGCGAGCGTATCGCGGAAGTCCTGCAGGGCACCAACATGGTCTTCATCACCACGGGCATGGGCGGCGGTACCGGTACCGGTGCGGCGCCAATCATTGCCGAAGTGGCCAAGGAGATGGGCATCCTCACCGTTGCGGTGGTGACGCGTCCATTCCCGTTCGAAGGCCGCAAGCGCATGCAGATCGCCGACGAAGGCATTCGCATGCTGGCTGAAAGCGTCGACTCGTTGATCACCATTCCCAACGAGAAGCTGCTGACCATCCTGGGCAAGGACGCCAGCCTGCTGTCAGCGTTCGCCAAGGCTGACGATGTACTGGCCGGTGCCGTTCGCGGTATCTCCGACATCATCAAGCGTCCCGGCATGATCAACGTCGACTTTGCCGACGTACGTACCGTGATGAGCGAAATGGGCATGGCCATGATGGGTACCGGCTGCGCCAGCGGTCCGAACCGTGCGCGTGAAGCGACCGAAGCGGCCATTCGCAACCCGCTGCTCGAAGACGTCAACCTGCAAGGTGCGCGCGGCATCCTGGTCAACATCACAGCAGGTCCTGACCTGTCGCTGGGTGAGTACTCGGACGTGGGCAGCATCATCGAGGCTTTCGCCTCCGACAGCGCCATGGTCAAGGTCGGTACCGTCATCGATCCGGACATGCGCGACGAACTGCACGTTACCGTCGTGGCCACAGGCCTGGGCGCGCGCATCGAGAAACCGGTCAAGATTGTCGACAACACCCTGCAAAGCGCAGCGCCACAAGCGCCCGTGCACCAGCAGGCTGTCCGCGAACCGGCCACCGTCAACTACCGCGACCTGGACCGTCCGACCGTAATGCGCAATCAGGCGCATGCCGGTGCCACAGCAGCGACTAAGCTCAACCCGAACGATGATTTGGACTACCTCGATATCCCGGCCTTCCTGCGTCGTCAGGCCGATTGATTATGTCTATCAGGGGGATTCGGGTAATTGGTGTTCAGCAAAGGCAGGGTCTGCTATTATCCCCAGCCTTTGTTGATACCCGTTCGCAACTAGCGCTGAAGCGGCCCATGCCATGATCAAACAACGTACCCTGAAAAATATCATCCGTGCCACAGGCGTCGGTCTGCATTCCGGGGAAAAGGTTTACCTGACCCTGAAGCCCGCACCTGTGAACACCGGTATCGTGTTTTGCCGAACCGACCTGGACCCTGTCGTGCAGATCCCTGCGCGTGCGGAAAATGTTGGCGAGACCACTTTGTCGACCACCCTTGTCCAGGGCGATGTCAAGGTCGATACGGTCGAGCACCTGCTGTCGGCCATGGCAGGCCTGGGCATCGACAACGCCTACGTCGAGCTGTCCGCCTCCGAAGTGCCAATCATGGACGGTAGCGCCGGACCTTTCGTGTTCCTGATTCAATCGGCCGGCCTGCAAGAGCAGGACGCTCCGAAACAGTTCATCCGTATCCTGCGTGAAGTCTCGGTGGAAGAGGGCGGAAAGCGCGCCACCTTCGTGCCGTTCGAAGGCTTCAAGGTCAGCTTCGAGATCGACTTCGATCACCCGGTTTTCCGTGATCGTACGCAAAGCGCCAGCGTGGATTTTTCCAGTACTTCCTTCGTCAAGGAAGTCAGCCGCGCCCGCACATTCGGCTTCATGAGTGACATAGAGTACCTGCGCAAGCACAACCTGGCGCTCGGTGGCAGTGTTGAAAATGCCATCGTGGTCGACAAGGAAGGCGTATTGAACGAAGACGGCCTGCGTTACGAGGACGAATTTGTCAAACACAAGATCCTGGACGCCATTGGCGACCTGTACCTGCTGGGCAACAGCCTGATCGGCGAATTCCGTGGCTTCAAGTCTGGCCACGCGCTGAACAATCTCCTGCTGCGCACACTGATCGAACAGAAAGATGCCTGGGAAGTCGTGACTTTCGAGGATGCCAGTACCGCACCTATTTCCTACATGCGCCCTGTCGCTGCGGCATAGGTAAAAAGCTTTACTCTCTTTCCTTTCTTTTGAGGCCGCCTTCGGGCGGTCTTTTTTTGAGCTTTTTTCAAGGCCCATGCCCGCCTTTGCCTGGCCGCGCTGAGGCTATCGGCGAGAATTCTGTCGTATCAACGGGCGGTGGCGCGGTGCGCCAGAAAGCGGGGCAGGTGGCCGCTTCAGTCGCGGACCTTGCCATGGCTGGCCAGGCGCTCCAGTGCGGCCCGCAGCTTGGGGTCGCTGATGCCTTCGGCGGTGGCCTGGATATTCTGCGCAGCGTTCATCGAGAGGTCGATGGTATGGGTGGCGGCACCTTGTTGCACATGCGGTGGCTGCACCTTGAACAGAATGCGTGTCAGGCTGACGAACTCGTCGAACAGTACCAGTTGGCGTTGCAGGCGCCGTTGCTGATAGCGCAGGCGGGTAGCCCAATGCCCGTCGGTGACCACCAACAGCAGGCAGCCTTCGCGCCAGGACGCCACATGGCAATGCTCCCGTGCGGCAGGTTGCAGCTGGCTTTCGACCAGGCGCTGCAAATGGCTCAGGCGTTCGGCCTGGCGAATCAGCGCCCGCAACGGCTTGGCATCGCGCAGCAATACGGCAGGTTGTCGGGCACTGATAGGACGAAAAGCCATGGTGGGCGGGGCCGGGGATAACGAGGCGGCAATCTTAACAGAAAGTGTCGCGATTCCTGCATGACCCGGGGGGTATGGGGATCACCACCGGGTACAGGCAAGTTTCACCTTTGGGCGGGGTTGAAGTGGGCCGCAACGCCCCCATTGAACTTGCGCCCCGTTACAGCGCTGTTGCCAGCATCGTGGAATAACGCCACTTTCCTCACCACCGTTTCCGGGTAGAATGCTCGTTCGCATGCGGCCATGAGGGCCGCACGGGCGACTCACGGGGCCGCCCTCCATTCCTATGTGTGGAAGATCCTGTCGATATGTTTGCGCCTTTGTTAAAAAAACTTTTTGGAAGCAAGAACGAGCGTGAAGTCAAACGCATGCTCAAGACGGTACAGATCGTCAATGCCTTCGAAGAGCAAATGGTGGCCCTTTCGGATGAGCAACTGCGCGCCAAGACCGAAGAGTTCAAGGCCCGCATAGCCAAAGGTGAAACCCTCGATCAACTGCTCCCTGAAGCCTTCGCCGTGGCCCGTGAGGCCGGCAAGCGCGTCATGGGCATGCGTCACTTCGATGTCCAGCTGATTGGCGGCATGACCCTGCACGAGGGCCAGATCGCCGAGATGCGCACCGGTGAGGGCAAGACCCTGGTCGGGACGCTGGGCGTCTATCTCAACGCTCTGTCGGGCAAGGGCGTGCACGTGGTCACGGTCAACGACTACCTGGCGCGTCGCGACGCCAACTGGATGCGTCCGCTGTATGAGTTCCTCGGCCTGACCGTCGGCATCGTCACCCCGTTCCAGCCACCGGAAGAGAAGCGCGCCGCCTATGCGGCCGACATCACCTACGGCACCAACAACGAATTCGGCTTCGACTACCTGCGCGACAACATGGCCTTCAGCATGGAGGACAAGTTCCAGCGCGAACTCAACTTCGCGGTGATCGACGAAGTCGACTCGATCCTTATCGATGAAGCCCGTACCCCGCTGATCATCTCCGGCCAGGCTGAAGACAGCTCGCGCCTGTACACCGAGATCAATCGCCTGATCCCGACCCTCAAGCAGCACATCGAGGAAGTCGAAGGGCAGGTCACGCAGGAAGGCCACTACACCATTGACGAGAAGACCCGCCAGGTCGAACTCAATGAAGCCGGTCACCAGTTCATCGAAGAAATGCTCACCAACGCCGGCCTGCTGGCCGAAGGCGAGAGCCTGTACTCGGCGCACAACCTGGGCCTGTTGACCCACGTCTATGCCGGCCTGCGTGCGCACAAGCTGTTCAACCGCAACGTCGAGTACATCGTCCAGGATGGCCAGGTGCTGCTGGTCGACGAACACACCGGCCGTACCATGCCGGGCCGTCGCCTGTCCGAGGGCCTGCATCAAGCCATCGAGGCCAAGGAAAACCTCAACATCCAGGCTGAAAGCCAGACCCTGGCGTCGACCACCTTCCAGAACTACTTCCGCCTGTACAACAAGCTGTCGGGTATGACCGGCACCGCCGACACCGAAGCGTTCGAATTCCACCAGATCTACAACCTGTCGGTGATGGTCATTCCGCCGAACAAACCGTTGGCCCGTAAGGACTTCAACGACCTGGTGTACCTGACCGCCGAAGAGAAGTACGCGGCCATCGTCACCGACATCAAGGCATGCCTGGCCGAGAACCGCCCGGTGCTGGTGGGTACGGCGACCATTGAAACCTCTGAACACATGTCGGCCCTGCTGCGCAAGGAAGGCATCGACCACAAGGTGCTCAACGCCAAGTTCCACGAAAAGGAAGCGGAGATCATCGCCCAGGCCGGTCGTCCCGGCGCGCTGACCATCGCCACCAACATGGCCGGTCGCGGTACTGACATCCTGTTGGGTGGCAACTGGGAAGTCGAAGTGGCCAACCTGGAAGATCCGACACCGGAGCAGATCGCCCAGATCAAGGCCGACTGGCAGAAGCGTCACCAACAGGTGATCGAGGCCGGTGGCCTGCACGTGATCGCTTCCGAGCGTCACGAGTCGCGGCGTATCGACAACCAGCTGCGTGGCCGTGCCGGTCGCCAGGGTGACACCGGCTCCAGCCGTTTCTACCTGTCGCTCGAAGACAGCCTGATGCGCATCTTCGCCTCCGACCGGGTGAAAAACTTCATGAAGGCGCTGGGCATGCAGTCCGGCGAAGCGATTGAACACCGCATGGTCACCAACGCCATTGAAAAGGCCCAGCGCAAGGTCGAAGGCCGCAACTTCGATATCCGCAAGCAACTGCTGGAGTTCGACGACGTCTCCAACGAGCAGCGCAAGGTGATCTACCACATGCGCAACACCTTGCTGGCGGCCACCAACATCGGCGACACCATTGCCGATTTCCGTCATGAAGTGCTCAACAACCTGATCAACCAGCACATCCCGCCACAATCGTTGCCCGAGCAGTGGGACGTGGCAGGCCTTGAAGCGTCGCTGAACTCGGACTTCGCCGTGAAGCTGCCGGTCCAGCAGTGGCTGGACGAAGACGACAACCTGCACGAAGAGACCCTGCGCGCCAAGCTGCTCGAAGAGCTGCTCAGCGCCTACAACGAGAAGGAAGAGCAGGCCAGTGCCGACGCGCTGCGCACCTTCGAGAAGCAGATCCTGCTGCGGGTGATCGACGACCTGTGGAAAGACCACCTGTCGACCATGGACCACCTGCGTCACGGTATCCACCTGCGCGGCTACGCCCAGAAGAACCCGAAGCAGGAATACAAGCGCGAGTCGTTCACCCTGTTCCAGGAACTGCTCGACTCGATCAAGCGCGACACCATTCGCGTCTTGTCCCACGTCCAGGTCCGTCGCGAAGACCCCGAGGAAGAAGAAGCACGTCTGCGCCGCGAGGCCGAAGAACTGGCCGAGCGCATGCAGTTCCAGCATGCCGAGGCACCGGGTATCGAGCAGGTGGCGACCGGAGACAGCGAAGAGCTGGCCGTCGCTGCCGCGGACCCGGTTCGCAACGACCAGAAACTTGGGCGTAACGAGCTGTGCTGGTGTGGCTCGGGCAAGAAGTTCAAGCACTGCCACGGCCAGATCGGCTAAGCCGCTGACCGTTGACACCACGCCGCGACCGGCTCTTGCCGTCGCGGCGTTTTTTCATTGATCGCCGTACCGATACGGCGCAGATAAAGCTCAAGGAGCGCACGCATGGCTGTTGGTCTTGGTCCTTTGCCTACATTGCACCCGGTTGCCGGTTTTGAACTGGGTATCGCCTCGGCCGGTATCAAGCGCCCCGGGCGCAAGGACGTGGTCGTGATGCGCTGTGCCGAAGGCTCCAGCGTAGCCGGTGTATTCACCCTCAATGCTTTCTGCGCCGCGCCGGTGATCCTGGCCAGGCAGCGCGTGCAGGGCACTGTTCGCTACCTGCTGACCAACACCGGCAATGCCAACGCCGGCACCGGCGAGCCAGGCCTGGCCGCCGCCCGTCGCACCTGCGAAAAACTGGCCGAACTGACCGGCGTGCCGGCCGATGCCGTGCTGCCATTCTCCACCGGTGTGATCGGTGAGCCGCTGCCGGTAGAAAAGATCGAAGGCGCCCTGCAAGCGGCACTGGACGACCTGTCGGAAAATAACTGGGCGGCTGCCGCGACCGGCATCATGACCACCGACACCCTGCCAAAAGGCGCCAGCCGCCAGTTCCAGCACGACGGCGTGACCGTGACCGTGACCGGCATCAGCAAAGGCGCCGGCATGATCCGTCCGAACATGGCAACCATGCTCGGCTACATCGCCACCGACGCCAAAGTGGCGCCGCAGGTCCTCAAGGACCTGATGCTCGACGGCGCCAACAAGTCGTTCAACCGCATCACCATCGATGGCGACACCTCGACCAACGACTGCTGCATGCTGATCGCTACAGGTCAGGCTGACCTGCCGGAAGTGACCCAAGCCAGCGGCGCGCTGTTCGAAGCCTTGAAAAAAGCCGTCTTCGAGGTGTGCATGGAGGTGGCCCAGGCCATCGTGCGCGACGGCGAGGGTGCGACCAAGTTCGTCACCGTCCAGGTCAACGGCGGCGGCAACCACCAGGAATGCCTGGATGTCGGCTATGCCGTGGCGCATTCGCCACTGATCAAGACCGCTTTGTTCGCCTCCGATCCCAACTGGGGCCGTATCCTGGCCGCCGTCGGTCGCGCCGGCGTACCCGAACTGGACGTCAGCCTGATCGACGTGTTCCTGGGCGAAGTGTGCATCGCCAGCCAAGGCTGCCGGTCGGCCAGCTACACCGAAGCCCAGGGCGCCGAGGTCATGGCCCGTGAAGAAATCACCATTCGTATCGAGCTGGGTCGTGGTGATTGCAGCGAAACCATCTGGACCACCGACCTGTCGCACGAATACGTGAAAATCAACGCCGAATACCGTACCTGACCCGCCGCACAGCCGCTCCTGATCTTTCGTAGGAGCGGCTCCAGCCGCGAACCTGCAAAAGAGGAAACCGTGCAATGAAACGTATCCATGTAGTGGCGGCCGTGATTCGCGGCCACGATGGCAGGATCCTCATCGCCCGGCGCGCCGATACGCAGCACCAGGGCGGCCTCTGGGAGTTCCCTGGGGGCAAGGTCGAGGAAGGTGAAGCCCCTCGGCACGCCCTGGCGCGTGAGTTGCGTGAAGAACTGGGCATTGAGGTCGAGGCGGCACGCCCGCTGATCAAGGTGCAGCACGATTATGTCGACAAGCACGTCTTGCTGGATGTCTGGGAGGTCTCAGGCTTCAGCGGCGAGGCGCAGGGTGTAGAAGGCCAGCCCCTGGCCTGGGTGACCCCGCGCGAGCTGCCGGATTATGACTTCCCGGCGGCCAACCAACCGATCGTCGCGGCGGCACGCCTGCCCGACCAGTACCTGATCACCCCTGAAGGCCTGGAAAACGGCGAGCTGCTGCGCGGTATCCGACGTGCCGTCGTCCAGGGCGCGAGGTTGATCCAGTTGCGTGCGCCGGGGGGCTATGACCCCGCCTACCGTGACCTTGCAGTCGATGCGGTCGGCCTGTGTGCCGGCAAGGCGCAACTGATGCTCAAGGGACCGCTGGAGTGGCTGGGGGACTTTCCGGCTGCCGGTTGGCACCTGACGGCTGCACAACTGCGCAAATACGCCAGCCGTGGCCGGCCATTTCCGACCGAGCGCTGGCTGGCGGCCTCGTGTCATGGTGCCGAAGAGCTGGCGTTGGCCGAGCAGATGGGTGTCGATTTCGTCACCTTGTCGCCCGTGCAGCCAACCCTGACCCACCCTGAGGCGCAGCCTTTGGGCTGGGAACAGGCCACGCAACTGATCGCAGGCTTTGGCAAGCCGGTGTTCCTGCTTGGCGGCGTCGGTCCTGAACAGCGCCAACAGGCCTGGGACTGCGGGGCTCAGGGCGTGGCCGGCATTCGCGCCTTCTGGCCGTAGCGCGCCCCTACTGCGGCTTGGGCGCCGCCTGCCACAGAATCTCCGCCACGCCCTGGCGCCTGGCAATCATCCGGGCGGCCACGAACAGCACATCCGAAAGCCGGTTGATGTACGCCAGCCCGGCGCCTTGTAGCGGCTCTATGGCATTGAGTTGCTGGCAGCGGCGTTCGGCGGTCCGGGCCAGGCTGCGGCACACGTGGGCCTGTGCAATCAGCGCCGAGCCACCGGGCAGGATGAAATTCTCCAGCGGCCCCAGCTCGTCGTTCCACTGGTCGATTGCCGTTTCCAGGCGCTCGATTTCCAGGGTATTCAATGCCTGGTAGGCCGGCATCGCCAGCTCACCGCCCAGGTCGAACAGCCGATGCTGGCAGGGCGCAAGCACCTCGATCAGTTCGGCCAGCGCCGGGTGTTGCGCCACCGCCTCAGTCAGCCCGGCCAGCAGCAGCCCCAACTGACTGTTGAGCGTATCCACCTCGCCGATGGCTTCGATGCGCGGATGATCCTTGGGCACCCGACGGCCGTCGCCCAGCCCGGTTTCGCCGCTGTCTCCGGTGCGTGTGTAGATTTTCGACAGGCGAAAGCCCATACGTGTCGCTCCTGTTCAAGGCTTGTTGATGACGTAGGCCGGCACGGTGACCTGGTTGGCCACCAGTGGCAGGCGCAGAGTAAAGCAGGTGCCAAGGCCGATGGACGATTGCACCTCCATCTGGCCCTTGTGGTTGTTGGTGATGATGAAGTACGACACCGACAGGCCCAGCCCGGTGCCCTGGCCAATTTCCTTGGTGGTGAAGAACGGCTCGAAGGTGCGCTTGCGCACGCTTTCAGGCATGCCGATACCGTTGTCTTCAACCTGGATTTCCGCCCAGGGCGGATTGAGGCGGGTGCGCAGGGTGATGCGTCCCGGCTCATCGTCTTGCTCACGCTGATGAATGGCCTGGGCGGCATTCTTGAGCAGGTTGAGCAGCACTTGCTCCAGTTCGTTGGGGATGCACGGCACCGGTCCCAGCTCGGGGTCGAACTGACGAATGATGTGCTGGCCCTTGAAATCAAAGCCGATGGCCAGGTCGAAGTCATTGCTGGCGATTTCCACGGCCTGGTCGATCAGCGCCGGCAGGTCGCACGGCGCCAGTTGCCGGTTGCTCAGGCGGCTGAAATTGAGCATGTGGCTGACGATCTTGGCGGCACGGGCGCCAGCCTGCTGGATGCCGTCGAGCAAGGCCGGCACTTCGCGGGCGGTCAGGTAGCGATTGACCTGCTCCAGGTCCAGGCCCTCGCTTTGCGCCTGCTCCAGGTTCCTGGGCAGCTCTGGCGACAAGCGCCGGCGAATGTTCTGCACGTTGTGCAGGATGGCGCCCAGCGGGTTGTTGATCTCATGGGCCATGCCAGCCGCCAGGCCGCCGACCGAGAGCATTTTCTCCGACTGCACCATCATTTCTTCCAGCGAAATGCGCTGGGTGATGTCATCGATGCGGATCACCACGCCGCGCCCGGCGTCACCGGTCAGCGGGTAGAAGGTCAGCGCATAGTGACGCGGCTCGTCCTGCTTGATCCAGGTCACCCGCTCGATCTTGGTCACGCTGTGTTGCTCGACGGTCTGCTTGAGCTGCGGCATGAAGGTTCGCATTGGCTCGAAGGCCAGGAAGATCGGCTGGTTGAGCGCCTCGTCCAGGCGTGTGCCGGACAGGGTGGTTGCTTCCTGATTCCACTGGGTGACGTACAGTTGCTCATCCAGGGCAATCATGGCTGAGGGCATCGAGTCGATGATGCTGTTGAGGTAGTTCTGAAAACCGGTGAGCTTCTTTTCGATCTTGCCGCGCACCTGCACTTCCAGTTCCAGCTTGCGGTTGGTGCGCCGGGTTTCCTCGGCCAGCCCGCGGGCCTGGTCATAGGCATCCTGTGAGTCGTCGCGGGCGCGCTTGAGCTGCTGCTCGCGCGCTTCGATGCGCGCCAGCATGGTGTTGAAGGCCGACGCCAGGCTGCCGATCTCATCCTTGTTGCCGGGTCCGACGCGCAGCGCGTAATTCTCTTCGCGGGTCACCTGGCGCGACAGTTCTTCAAGCTGGTAGATCGGCTCGGTGATCAGCCGGCGGATCTGCCGGGCCACCACCACCCACAAGAGGATGCTGAACACCAGAATGCCCAGGCTGGCGGTCAGGGTGCCGGTATAGAAGGCAGCAGGCAGCTCACTGCTGGCCACCAGCAACAGGTGCCCGGGCGCCTGGTCGCCCTTGGGCACTGTGATCACCTGGGTGGTGCGAAACTCGGTCAGCCGCCAGCGCTCGATGCCGCTGTAACGGCTGGGCAGGTCCAGCGCTTCGCCTTGCTGCAATTGCGCCAGGCGCTGGCCGTCGTTGTCGTAGATCGCCGCCGCACGCAGCGGGCTGTAGCTGCGCAGTTCGTTGAGCAGTGCCCGGGCCTCATCGCTGGAGTTCAGTGCCCGCTCGTTGAGGTTGGCACTGCTGATCAGCCGGCCGATGGTCTGCATCGCCTGCGGTGCCATGGCTTCCTGGGAAATGTAATAGGCCGCGCTGATAAAGGTCAGGTTGGCCACCAGCAGCACCGTGGTCAGCAAGACCAGCAAGGCTGCCAACAGCTTCTGGCCAACGGGCAGGTTATCCAATCGCTGACGCAAGGGCATGGGCAGGTCACATGACGACTAGGGAGGTGTTAGCAGGGTAGCGCGCGCTAGTCGCTACGCAAACCCTTGGCGGCCAGATGCTGGCACAAGCGCTCATGCACGGACTGCAAATGCGCGCTCGGGCAGCCATGGCGCGACGCGGCTGCAAGGGCATGGCCCAGCAGGTAAGTGATCTCGGTTCGCCGGCCGTGGGCGACGTCCTGGTACATTGATGAGTAGTTGGCCGCCGTGGCCTGGATGACCCGTAGCACATCGCTGTGCAGGTCCTGGGCGGCGGCGGGCTGGCCGCAGCGTTCCAGCAGGGCGGTCAGCTCCTGGCACAGGATGGCCACCTCGCACGGATGCTCCAGCAGGCCACCGTTGCGACAGCCATGCAGCACCGTCAACGGGTTGATCGCGCAATTGAGCGCCAGCTTGCGCCACAGCCGGGTCAGGATGTCGGTTGTCCATTCGTGGGCAATACCTGAAGCCTGCAGGTCGGCCAGCAGCGTGGCGGGGGCCGCCGGATGGCGCACATCGCCCAGCCAGGTGAACCCGTGCCCGGCAAAGCGCACCTGCCAGTCGGCCTCGCGAAAGGCCCCCTCGGTGCTGGAGGCAAAGAGGCAGCGCCGGGGGTGAATGCAGGCTGCTACGGCTTGCTGGCTGCCCAGGCCGTTCTGCAGCACGATGACCTCGGCGTGCGCACTCAGACGCGGTAACAGGCGGATAACGGCCTGCTCGGCGTCGTAAGCCTTGCAGGCCACCAGCAGGCGCTCGATGGGCTCGCTGCCGTCTGCGGTTTCGCCCGGGATTGGCCATTGCACGCAACGATCCTGTTCGATCAGCGTCAGATGACTGCCATGGGCGCGATAGGCTGCCAGCCGTTGCGCGTCACGCAGGATCAGCCGCACCGTCAGCCCGGCCCGCGCCAGGCGCGTCGCCCACAGGCCGCCCAGGCTGCCGGCGCCAAGAATGTGCCAGGCCGGGGCAGGGGGCGCAGCGGGACGTGGCAAATCGTGGTCGGACATCAAGGCTCGCAGTGAAGGCTGGAAAAGTCTCGTTATAATGACCGCTCTTTCAAACCGTCAAGTCATGCGTGCCGGTGGATGATCCGCGCACGCCGTTCAATTGGAGAACCATACATGCCCTCGTTCGACGTAGTGTCCGAATTGGATAAACACGAAGTCACTAATGCCGTCGACAACGCGATCAAAGAGCTGGACCGCCGTTACGACCTCAAAGGCAAAGGGACGATCGAATTCAAGGAAAAGGACCTGGCCATCACGCTCACGGCCGAGGCCGACTTTCAGCTTGAAGCCATGATCGAGATCCTCAAGCTGTCGCTGGTCAAGCGCAAGATCGACGTCAAATGCCTGGAGGTCAAGGACGCCTATGCCTCCGGCAAGCTGATGAAACAGGAAGCGACCCTGCGCGAAGGGATCGACAAGGAACAGGCCAAGAAAATCGTCGCACATATCAAGGACGCCAAGCTCAAGGTCCAGGCAGCCATCCAGGGCGAGCAAGTGCGTATCACTGGCAAGAAACGCGATGACCTGCAGGACGCCATCGCGCTGTTGCGTGGCTTCGATGCCGAGCTGCCCTTGCAGTACAACAACTTTCGCGACTGACCTGTGCCTGATCGGGCCGGCGCTGAGGCGCCGCCTCGATGTGCCCTGCCTTTTTGCCTCTGCTGGGCACCAGGCCTGATTGGGGTGACGCTCAAGCGTTGCCGATTGACCGGTTTCAAGGAGTAAACGATGGATTTGAATGCTGAAGTGGACCACCTGTGGAAGATTTCCCAGTCCTGGATTCCACTGATCATGCAGTACGGCAGCCGTGTATTGCTGGCGCTGGTCACCCTGTGCATCGGCTGGTGGCTGATCAACCGCCTGACCAACAGGGTCGGCGCCTTGCTGGCGCTGCGCAATGCCGATCAGGCGCTGCAGGGGTTTGTCAGGAGCCTGGCCAACATCATTCTCAAGATCCTGCTGATCGTCAGTGTGGCGTCGATGATCGGGATCGAGACCACTTCGTTCGTGGCCGCCATTGGTGCCGCAGGCCTGGCCATTGGCCTGGCCTTGCAGGGCAGCCTGTCGAACTTTGCCGGTGGGGTGCTGATTCTGTTGTTCCGGCCCTTTCGCATCGGCGACTGGATCGAGGCGCAGAATGTGTCGGGTACGGTCGATAACATCCAGATTTTCCATACCATCCTGCGCACAGGCGACAACCGTACGGTGATCGTGCCCAATGGCATTCTGTCCAACGGCATCATCACCAATACCAATCGCCAGCCCACCCGCAAGATCGTGTTCGACGTCAGCGTCGACTACGAGGCGGACCTGAAGAAAGCACAGCAGGTGCTGCTGGACATGGCTGATGATCCCCGAGTGCTCAAGGATCCGGCGCCACAGGCGGTGGTCACGGTGCTGGGCGACAGCGCAATTACCCTGCAGTTGCGGGTCTGGACCAAGACCGGCGACATGGGCGATGTCGTCTCGCAGTTCAATATCGAAGTCCGCGACCGCCTCAAAGAGGCCGGTATCGATATTCCTTATCCGCAGCGGGTGATCCGCGTGGTGCAGGACGGACTGACGCCCAAGGCGTAGGCACGACCGGCCCCGGACCTGGTTGTCGGACAGGCCGGTGACGATGCCAGAGGCGATTGAAGCGCTGGTACCGTCACGGCCTAAGGCGTTTCTTCCAGGGGCTCTTGGGGACGCAGTTCGCGATTCCATTGCAGGATGATCATCACCAGCGTAGGTACGCCCAGCAAGGCGGTGATCAGGAAGAAATTGTGATAGCCCAGCTTTTCCACCATCACCCCCGAATACCCGCCGATCAGGCGCGGCAGCAGCAGCATGATCGAGCTCAGCAGGGCGTACTGGGTGGCCGAGAAGCGCAGGTTGGTCAGGCTTGACAGGTAAGCCACGAACGCCGACGTCGCCAGCCCCGAGCTGAAGTTATCCAGCGAGATGGTCAGGATCAGCATGTTCACGTTCGGTCCCATGTCGGCCAGCAACAGGAACAGAATGTTGGTGGCCGCCGAGCTCAGGCCGCCAATGAACAGGATCGGCATGATGCCGAAACGCACGATCAACAGCCCCCCCGCACCGGCACCGATCAACGTCATCACCAGGCCGAACAGCTTGCTGACACTGGCAATCTGCTCCTTGGTAAAGCCCTGGTCGATATAAAACACGTTGGCCATCACGCCCATAACCGTGTCGGACATGCGGTACGTGGCGATCAGCCCCAACAGCAGAAGCGCCTGCCAGCGGTAGCGCATGATGAAGTCGTTGACCGGCGTCAGCACTGGCGCCAGGCCCCGGCGTCCCATCGACGACAGGCAGCCCAGGGTCAGAAGGGTGTAGAGGATGGCGCGCAGGAAGGCGCGGTCTTCCAGCAGCAGGTCGACCCAGGCGGTGGCGCCGAACAGCACGCTGGCAAAGTCGGTGTTGTACAGCTGGGTGAACATGGCCGGCACCGACACCAGCAGCACGATCAGTACGAACACTGACGCCAGTTGATGGGTAAAGCCGTAGCGCGCCGCGGACAATTGCGTGCGCAGCGGCACCGGTGGCTCGCGCATGACGAAGGTGACCAGCAGGGCCGGCAGCATCAACAGGCCGAACAGTACGTAGGTGCCGGTCCAGGCCGAGTGCTTGTAGGCAAAGCCGGTCGAGCCAAAGCCTTCGGCGAAATACAGGGCGCCGGCAGTCGACAGCAGGGCCGCGACCCGATAGCCGGACATGTAGCTGGCCGCCAGGGCGGCCTGTTGGGTGTCCTTGGCAATTTCCAGGCGGTAGGCGTCGATGGCAATGTCTTGCGTGGCCGAGGCAAAGGCCACCACCACGGCGATGGCGATCAGCCAGGAAAGGTGCTGCTGGGGGTCGCAAAAGCCCATGCCGACCAGGCCCAGCAGCACCAGTGCCTGCGACAGCACCAGCCAGGAGCGACGGCGCCCCAGTTTGCCGAGCACCGGCAGGCGCCATTGGTCGAGTAACGGTGACCACACCCATTTGAACGCATAGGCCAGGCCGATCAGGCTGGCGTAGCCGATGGTTTCACGCGCGACCCCGGCTTCGCGCAACCAGACCGAGAGGGTGGAAAAGACCAACATGTAAGGCAGGCCGGCGGCAAAGCCGAGCAGCAACAGCACGAGCGTTGACGGGCTGGCATAAGCGGCGAGCGCGGCGCGCCAGGTTTTACGGGGCATGAGCTGGGAACTGCCTCAGGTAACGAAAACAAAGGGCGCACTCTAACCGCTGTGCTGCATGGGACGCCAGCCATGACGCTGCATATCCACACGATTATTGCGGACGGTAACGCCTTCGGCGCGCAAGCGTGCACGCTGCTCGTCGCCTGAAGGGGTGCCGGCTGCCAGGCTGATCCGTCCGCCGGCGCCCAGTACCCGATGCCAGGGCAGGGTAGAGCCTTCGGGCAACTGGCTGAGGGTCCGTCCGACCCAGCGGGCGGCCCTGCCCAGCCCTGCCAGTTGTGCCAGTTCGCCATAGCTGATGACGTGGCCGGCAGGCACTTGATGCAAGGTCAGGTACAGCGCGGCCTTGCGTATTTCGGCAGGCGACAGCCCGCAGGATTCGTCGACAGCATCGGGACGGGTTTTGTTCATGTTTATACGACGCGTGGTCCGTGGGGATTTGAACTACAGAACATTCCGTGGGTCATTGGTAGTCGCGTCCCGCGGCTGTTCCTGTGAAGTGCTGCCGACGGATAATGCCTGAATTTTTGCCAGAGTCCGGTCGTTGCTTATGTTGTCCAGAACCTTGCTGTGCCTCGCTGTAACCTGCGCCTCCACACCCCTGCTCGCCGACACGGTGTGGCTGAAGAATGGCGATCGCCTGAGCGGTACGATCAAGATGTTCGACGGCGGCAAGCTGTTGTTGCAGACCGACTACGGTGGTGCCATCGCACTTGACTGGAAGCAGGTCAAGACCCTGGAAAGCAAGGATCCGCTGCTGGTCAAGCAGGGCGAGTACACTGGCGAAGTCGCCAAGTCGCTGCAAGCCAGTGATGAGGGCAAGGTGGTGCTGGCCAACGGCGACGCACCCAAGACCGTGGAGCTGGCCAGTATCCAGCAGATCATCAAGCCGAAGCCGGTGATCACCGACCTGGTCTGGAAAGGCAACATCGATGCCGCGGTGGACTTCCAGAAAGCCGAGAACGATACCGACGACTACAACCTGGCGTTCAAGACCTCGGCGCGCCATGACCGCTGGCGCCACAATGCCAAGGGCGAATACAACCGCGAAAGCCAGGACGACGTGGTCAGCACCGATAACTGGAGCGCCGAATACTCGCTGGATTATTTCGTGACCGACAAGTTCTTCTGGGACGGCCGCGTCAACTACAAGCGCGACAAGATTGAAGACCTCAGCCGCGAGCGCACGGTTGGTACCGGTCCCGGTTACCAGCTGTGGGATGACGAGCTGGGTGCCTTCAAGGTCGGCACCTTGCTCAACCGCACCGATTACCAGTTCTCCAACGGCCAGAAGGAAAATTTCTACGCCGTGGCCGGCACCTGGGACTACAACCGCTATCTGGTGGGCAAGAAGTTCGAGTTCTTCACCAACGGTGAACTGGGCAAGCCACTGAGCGGCGTGGCTGATTATGCCTTGGATGTCGAAGTCGGCCTGCGTTACAAGGTCACCGACTGGGCCTCGCTGAACCTCAAGGCCGAGAAAGACATCATCAGTGGCTCCAACGACGGCGACGTCGACAAGACCCGCTACACCGCAGGCTTCGGTGTGACCTGGTAAGCCTTGCTGACTGCATGTGACCTGACGGCAAGCCGTCAGGCCACGCACTTTCAAAAGCGCATGGCGCCATCGAGCTCCAGCACCCGGCCACTGAAATAATCGTTTTCCAGAATGAACGCCACGCCGTGGGCAATTTCCTCGGGCGTGCCCATGCGCTTGAGCGGTATGGCCGAGGTCATCTTCTCCAGCGCTTCGGGTTTCATGCCGGCAGTCATCTCCGTTTCGATGAACCCCGGTGCCACGGCCGCCACGCGAATGCCGTAGCGCGCAAGCTCCCGTGCCCAGGTCACGGTGGCAGCGACCACACCGGCCTTGGATGCGGCGTAGTTGGTCTGGCCGATATTGCCGGCCCGCGAGATAGACGAAATATTGATGATCGCGCCCTGGCTCTTCTGCTCGACCATGGTGGCGGCCACCTCGCGGGTGCACAGGAACACGCCGGTCAGGTTGACATCGATCACCGACTGCCATTGGGCCAGGCTCATGGTGCTGATCTGCCCATCTTTGACCTTGACCAGCAGGCCGTCGCGCAGGATACCGGCATTGTTGATCAAACCATGGATCGGGCCGCTGTCGGCGGCAATGCGCGCAATGGTTTCGACCACCTGGCCCTCGTCGGTGACATTGCACAGGTAGGCGCGAGCCTCGACGCCCCGGGCCATGCAGACGGCCACCGCGGCATCGAGCTTGTCCTGATCGAGGTCCAGCAGTGCCAGGTTGGCCCCACGACCGGCCAGGTTGTGCGCCATCGCCAGGCCCAGACCCTGGCATCCGCCGGTAATAATGATTAACTTGCCTTTCAATTCCATACACGTGCCCATTGAACAAGTCATAGTGATGGCATGACGGGCATGCCACTGATAGGTATAGCAGTCGAGCCAACGTGCCGGCCGGCCACTCAACCTGATAAGGAAACACAATGAGCGCCAAAGCCTCCCGATCGGCCCGCGAGCTGTTGCTGCGCGAATACCGTGGCGTCCTGTCCACACACTCCAAGTCGATGCCCGGCTTTCCGTTCGGCTCCGTCGTGCCTTACTGCCTGGACGGGCAGGGCATGCCACTGATCCTGATCAGCCGCATCGCCCAGCACACCCACAACTTGCTGCAGGACGCCAAGTGTTCGCTGCTGGTGGGCGAACGCGAGGCGGCCAATGTCCAGGCCGTGGGGCGTATCACGATGATGGCTGAAGGGCACAAGCTCACCGATCCAGACTCCATCGCGGCAGCGGCCCAGCGTTACTACCGGTACTTTCCCGAGTCACAGAACTACCACAGCGCCCACGATTTCGATTTCTGGCGCCTGACACCGGTGCGGTATCGCTACATCGGTGGGTTTGGTGCAATCCACTGGCTTGATGATGTCACGCTGGCCAACCCGTTCGCCGGCACCAGCGAAGCCGGCATGATCGAGCACATGAACCAGGATCACGCCCAGGCCATTGCTCATTATGTGCAACTGGCCGGTCTGCCACAGACCGAGCCGGCGCAAATGGTCGGCGTCGACAGTGAAGGACTGCATCTGCGTATTGGTCAGGCTTTGTTCTGGTTGCCATTTGGCGAAACCTGCAACACTCCGATACAGGTCCGCGAAGCCTTGGTTTATCTGGCCCGCGCCCGCCAATGGCCGACCCCTGATGCATCCGGCACTTGATTTAACGACTTTCCGGCTGCAAATAGGGTCTATTGGAAGACGTTCTTCCTTAGAGGAATCGATTTGATGCGTGTTTTTCTGCTGCTGTTTCTCCTGTTTCCAGTGATCGAGCTGTTCATCCTGGTCAAGGTCGGCATGTCCATCGGCTTTTTGTGGACATTCCTGCTGGTGCTGGCGACGTCCATGCTCGGTCTGTTCATCATGCGCGTGGCAGGCCTGGCCACCGCCCTGAGTGCCCGTGAAAGCCTGGCGCGTGGCCAGTTGCCCGCCCAGCAGATGCTTGAAGGGCTGATGATGGCCGTCGGTGGCGGCCTGCTGCTGTTGCCCGGTTTTCTCAGCGACATCCTGGGCGTGATCTGCCTGCTGCCATTCACCCGCCGCCTGTTGATCGCCAAGGTGCGCCAGCGCGCCGAAGACCAGGCCATGCGCCAGCGCGCTTTTGCCGACGACCTGCAGCCACATCCACATGCCCGTCAGCCGCACGAGCCCCAGCCTTCAGGTGCGATTCACGCGCCCACCCGCAAGCCCGATGTGATCGAAGGCGAGTTCGAACACCGCGACAAATGACCGGCGCTTGCAGGGCACACGGCACCTTCGGGTGCCGTGTGCGTTTGAAGTCGATGTAAAAAATTTCGTGTCCTGCACTTGTAATCACCTTGGGTGCCCTTATGTATGGGTCACCGCAAGGTTTCTGGCTCGTTGCCAGACCGTATTCTGCGGTTCGCCCGTCGAACCGTACCCGGCCAGGCCGGAATTCAACAAACCGCCGGTGTGCTCACCGGACGTATAAACAAAATCAGGAGATCGACAATGAAGCTTCGTCCTCTGCATGACCGCGTCGTAATCCGTCGCAGCGAAGAAGAAACGAAAACTGCCGGTGGCATCGTGCTGCCAGGTTCGGCTGCCGAGAAGCCAAACCGTGGCGAAATCGTTGCTGTAGGTACCGGCCGTGTTCTGGACAACGGTGAAGTCCGTGCGCTGGCCGTGAAAGTGGGTGACAAAGTGGTATTTGGCCCTTACTCCGGCAGCAACACCGTGAAAGTAGACGGCGAAGACCTGCTGGTGATGAGCGAGAACGAAATCCTCGCTGTCATCGAAGCCTGAGTCCTCCCCGCTCAATTTCCCGCGATTACCCAGTATTTAAGGAATAACGATCATGGCTGCTAAAGAAGTTAAATTCGGCGATGCCGGCCGCAAGAAAATGCTCGCAGGCGTCAACGTCCTGGCTGACGCTGTAAAAGCGACCCTGGGCCCTAAAGGCCGTAACGTGATCATCGAGAAGAGCTTCGGTGCTCCTCTGATCACCAAGGACGGCGTTTCGGTTGCCAAAGAGATCGAACTGAAAGACCGTTTCGAAAACATGGGCGCGCAGCTGGTCAAAGACGTTGCCTCCCGTGCCAACGATGACGCCGGTGACGGCACCACCACAGCTACCGTTCTGGCTCAGGCCATCGTCAACGAAGGCCTGAAAGCCGTCGCTGCCGGCATGAACCCGATGGACCTCAAGCGCGGCATCGACAAGGCGACCATCGCCATCGTTGCCCAGCTCAAGTCGCTGTCCAAGCCATGCACCGACACCAAGGCGATTGCCCAGGTCGGCACCATCTCGGCCAACTCCGACACCTCCATCGGCGACATCATTGCCGAAGCCATGGAAAAAGTGACCAAAGACGGTGTCATCACCGTTGAAGAAGGTTCGGGTCTGGAAAACGAACTGTCGGTTGTAGAAGGCATGCAGTTCGACCGTGGCTACCTGTCCCCGTACTTCATCAACAAGCCGGACACCATGGTGGCCGAGCTCGACAGCCCGCTGCTGCTGCTGGTCGACAAGAAAATCTCCAACATCCGCGAAATGCTGCCAGTGCTGGAAGCCGTTGCCAAAGCCGGCCGTCCGCTGCTGATCGTGGCTGAAGACGTCGAAGGCGAAGCGCTGGCGACCCTGGTCGTCAACAACATGCGTGGCATCGTCAAGGTTGCAGCCGTCAAGGCTCCAGGTTTCGGCGACCGTCGCAAGGCCATGCTGCAAGACATCGCTGTCCTGACCGGCGGTACCGTCATCTCCGAAGAGATCGGCCTGAGCCTGGAAAGCACCACCCTGGAACACCTGGGTAATGCCAAGCGCGTCGTGCTGAACAAGGAAAACACCACCATCATCGACGGTGCTGGCGTTAAAACCGATATCGACTCGCGCATCGCTCAGATCCGCCAGCAGATCGGCGACACCAGCTCCGACTACGACAAAGAGAAACTGCAAGAGCGCCTGGCCAAGCTGTCCGGCGGTGTTGCCGTGATCAAGGTCGGCGCCGGTTCCGAAGTCGAGATGAAAGAGAAGAAAGCCCGCGTTGAAGACGCCCTGCACGCTACCCGCGCAGCCGTCGAAGAAGGCGTGGTACCTGGCGGTGGCGTAGCGCTGGTTCGCTCGCTGCAGGCCATCGAAGGCCTGAAAGGCGACAACGCCGATCAGGACGTAGGTATCGCCCTGCTGCGTCGCGCTGTCGAAGCACCACTGCGCCAGATCGTGGCCAACTCCGGCGACGAGCCAAGCGTTGTTGTCGACAAGGTCAAGCAAGGTTCGGGTAACTTCGGTTACAACGCAGCGTCCGGCGAATACGGCGACATGATCGAAATGGGCATCCTGGACCCGGCGAAAGTGACTCGTTCTGCTCTGCAGGCCGCGTCCTCGATCGCCAGCCTGATGATTACCACCGAAGCCATGATCGCTGACATCGCCGAAGACAAGCCAGCCGGCGGCGGTATGCCGGACATGGGCGGCATGGGTGGCATGGGCGGCATGATGTAAGTCGCTTCACCCTCAAGCGTCACCTGAAGAACCCCGCCTCGTGCGGGGTTCTTTCATTCAGGGGCGGTGAAATGCATGGCGCCTGCGATGGTCTGTTGCCATAGCCATTGCTGCGGCTTGCACTGCAACGTCAACAGCCCCTAAGCTGCGCCAGCCTATTGCCTGCGGAGAGCCTCATGCGAATCCTTCTGGTTGAAGACAACCGCGATATTCTGGCGAACCTGGCCGATTATCTGGGGATGAAGGGATACACCGTCGATTGCGCTCAGGACGGCCTGTCCGGCCTGCACCTGGCCGCCACTGAACATTACGACCTGATCGTGCTGGACATCATGCTGCCCGGTATCGACGGGTACACACTGTGCAAGCGCCTGCGTGAAGATGCCCGGCGCGATACGCCGGTGATCATGCTCACCGCGCGCGACCAGCTCGATGATCGCCTGCAGGGCTTTCGCTCGGGTGCCGATGACTACCTGCTCAAGCCGTTCGCGCTATCGGAACTGGCCGCGCGCATCGAAGCGGTGCTGCGCCGTGCGCAAGGTGGAGGGCGCCGGACACTGCAGGTGGCCGACCTGGTCTACGACCTCGACACCCTGGAGGTCACCCGCGAGGGGCGATTGCTCAAGCTCAACCCGGTCGGGCTCAAGCTGCTGGCCGTGCTGATGCAGAAGAGCCCGCATGTCTTGCGTCGCGAAATTCTTGAAGAAGCGCTGTGGGGCGACGATTGCCCGGACAGCGACAGCCTGCGCAGCCATGTGCACCAATTGCGCCAGGTCATCGACAAACCGTTCTCCAGGGCACTGCTGCACACCGTGCATGGCGTGGGCTATCGTTTGGCCGAGGGCCGGGATGGAGTTTAAACAAAGTCTTGCACAACGAATCATCATCGCCTTTGCGCTGATGAGCGCACTGGTGGCCGGATCCTTTGCCGTAGGCATCATTTCCACGGTTCACCTGGTTGAAGAAAAACTCATCTCGGCCGGCCTGGGCGGCGACCTCAACCGTCTGTTGCTGGCCGACAGCGTCAGCGACTGGAGCCACCGGCCCAAGCAGGATCAGTTGTTCTACTTCAGCAACGGTCCTGGCGATTTCGACTTGCCTCAGGACATACGCCATCTGGAACCCGGCTTTCATGAGGTGTTTCGCGGCCCGTTGTCGTACCACGCAATGATCGAGGTGGTCGAAGGCCGCCACTACGCCCTGTTACAGGACCAGAGCGACTTTGAAGAGCGCGAGCGTGTGCTGTTCGCAGTGGTGCTGGTGGGGTTTGTCATGGCGTTGGCGCTGGCCGTGTTTCTGGGCTGGGTGCTGGCACGCAGGGTCATCGCGCCCGTGTCGCGCCTGGCGCGCCAGGTCCGCCACCGCGATCAGTTGCTGGGCCTGGCGCCGCCCTTGGCGCCTGATTACGCTGCCGATGAGGTCGGCGAACTGGCAGTCGCCTTCGATGCGACACTGGGACGCCTGCGGCAGGCCTTGAGCCGCGAGCGGATGTTCACCAGTGACGTCAGTCACGAGTTGCGCACGCCCTTGATGGTGCTGGCCAGCTCGTGCGAACTGCTGTTGGAAAATCCGGCACTGGACCAGCGTGCGCGTCGCCAGGTCGAGCGTATTGCCCGGGCCTGTGAAGAGATGCGCGATCTGGTGCAGACCTTCCTGATGCTGGCCCGTACCCAGCGCGAAGACCCCACCATGACCCCCAAGGCGACCCTCAACAGCGCTGCCGAGCAGTTGGTTGCCCAATGGCGCGGCCCCATCGAAAGCAAAGGGCTGCAGTTGATCTACACGCCGTGCGAGAACGATCCGACGCCTGATATCAGCTACAACGCGACCTTCCTGCTGGCCGTCATGGGTAACCTGCTGCGCAATGCGTTGCATTACACCGACAGTGGTTTCATCGCCCTGACTTTGCAGCCACAAGGTTTCGTGGTCGAAGACAGCGGCGTGGGCATCCCCGAAGAAAAGCGCGAAGCGATGTTCGAGCCTTTTGTGCGGGGTAATGAACAGCGTGGCGAAGGGTTGGGGCTCGGCTTGTCACTGGTGCAGCGCATCTGCGCCAACCAGGGCTGGACCGTGAGCCTGACGCCCAATGAGCCGCACGGATGCCGGTTCAAGGTCAGCCTGGAAGTGGCCCGCTCTTGAGCGGGCCTGCTGTCTGGGTGGTAGGCGCGTCGACAAAGTGTCGTATATATCGGCGACAGAATTTAAACAGCCGTAACTTCTTGTAATTCATCGAAACATCTCGTTTCATGGCGTACATTTTTTTCACATTGGCATGACCTGAAGACGACGCCGGCCTCCTTATTGTGCCTGGCATCTGAATCGGAGACGCCGACATGAGCGATCGCATCGAACTGGAATTTTCCAGCAAATACGACAACGACCATGCGCAGCAGTATTTGCGCAAACACCAGAACGGAGTGTGGCGTCAGTTGTCACATCGGCGTGATGAACAACTGGCTCGCAAGGCCTTGCGCCTGGCAGGTGACCCGGGGCTGGTGCTGGATTTGCCATGTGGGGCAGGGCGTTTCTGGCCTTTGCTGGCTGAAAAACCCAACCGCCTGATCATCGGCGCCGACAATTCGGCCGACATGCTCAGGACCGCCTGCAAGGCTCAACCTGCTGACATCGTGCAACGGGTACAACCCTTGCAGACATCTGCTTTCGACATCGACCTGCCGGACAGCGCAGTGGACAGCATCTTTTGCATGCGACTGATGCACCATATTGGTCAGGCCGAACATCGTATCGCTCTGTTACGGGAGTTTCAGCGGGTAACCCGTGACAGTGTCATCGTTTCGTTATGGGTAGATGGCAACTTCAAGGCCTGGAAACGCAAGCGTCTGGAGCGCACTCGCAAGCGTTCCGGCGAACAGGCCGATGGGGAGGACAGTTACCAGAATCGTTTTGTGTTACCAGCCGCTACGGTCGAAGCCGAGTTTGAACAGGCCGGCTTCCGGGTTCAGCAGCGGATGGATTTCCTGCCACTGTATGCAATGTGGCGTGTTTATTTGTTGCGCAAGAAGTAATCGGGATGACGCACCATGGGACAGGCAGTACTGACAGAGTCAGAGAGCGAGTTCGAACACTTCTGGGCCACGCGTGGTGAGTGGGTCGAACCGCCCAACCTGCGCCGTGGTGGCGAAAGCGGGGTGCAACGTGTACAGGGCGATGACGGCCGCCTGCTTTATGTAAAGCGCCAGACCGGTCATATCTACCGCAGCGTGCTGCACCCGTTCGGGCGGCCTACGGTATTGCGTGAGCGAGACGCACTGGAAGGCTTGCGCCGCCTGGGCGTTGGAGCGCCGCAAACGGTCTTCTGTGGCGCCCGGCGCGACGAGAAGATGCAATGGCGCGCCCTGCTGGTGACCGAGGCCCTGGTGGGTTACGAGCCGATCGAAGACTGGTATGCCGCCGGCGGTCGCGAGCGCCACGGTGAAGCGCTGCACGACCAGTTGCTTCAGACTCTGGCGCAGACCCTGGCGCGCATGCACCGGGGGCGCTGGCAGCACAGCTGCCTCTATATCAAGCATGTTTTCGTCAAGGTCACCGGTAAGGGTGAGCACGCCGTTGCGCACGTGGCCTTGCTGGACCTGGAAAAAGGCCGGCAGCGGCTGACCGCTCGGCGTGCAGCCTTGCATGACATCAAGCAATTGCGTCGCCATTCGTCATTCAATTCCCCCGACTGGGAAAAGTTCATCTACTTTTACCAGACAGCGTTTGGCAGCGCTCTCAAAGGGTTGGAGTAATGAAGCTAGAAATGGCTCGAGGTTTATTCGTGGTGGCAGCCCTGGCAACGGCAACCATGGCCATGGCGGCCTGGGAACAGCCGGCCACCCGGATTATCAGTGCCTCGCACGGCGAGGGGTTTTGCCCCTTGCCACGTGTGGCCAAGCCGCAATCGCTGGTGCAGCCCGATCATGATCTGCTGTTGTTTCTCTACAGCATGACCCAGGGCACCGGCCAGCGAGGTTGAACCCATGTGTCACCCGACAAGCCCCGAGCGTTTCGCGCCCGGGGCTTTTTCACGTCTGGCCGATGTGTTGTCTTTGGCCTGGATAAAACTTCAAGTCGCGTGGAAATTTCTTACTTTTCTGGTGGGGAATTTCCGGCATATCTGTCCCTTCTCTTGTGTCATCGTTTTCCCTTACCTGCCGTAACGTTCGTTTTCATTCATTTCGCGGCTGTGCACAAGGGAATTGCCATGGGCCTGATCTGGACAAAAATATTGATCGCCTTACGCGGGCGCGGCCATGATGAATCCGACGCCATCATGTTTCATGAGGCATTGCGAATCCTTGATCAGGAACTCTGTGAAGCCCAGATGCAGGTGGGTATGGGCCGCTCGAGCCTCGCCAATCTGATGACCAAGCATATTCTGGCTGCCCGGGAGGCCGGGCAGACTGCCGGTCGCCTCGCTGAGCTGACGGGCAGTGTCCAGCAAGCCTTGGTCCTTGGGCATCATGATCTTGCGCTGGACCTGGCTGCCCACATCGGCAGGCTGGAGCGGGTGCTGGACGAAGATGAGCGGGTCGCCAGGCAGTACGCCGCCAGTGTAGATACGCTGCGCACGTCGCTGGAGCGCGGCGAAAGCGAGCTGCAGGCGCTCAGGCGTCAGATCGACGCGTTGCGCATGCCTGAAACAAGACGACTGCCTTCATCCGCCACTTGCGATGCGAGCGCCCATTTTCAGGCGGTGGCAGATTCGCTCGATGCTATCTGTCAGCGCCAGAGGGAGGCTGCCGCACACCTCGACACCCAGAACCAGCTCTGCCTGCGCGATCCGTGTCTTGAACAACGATTGCGCGAGCCGCTGATCATTCCCGACGAGTCCGATGCCCACGCGGTGCTGGCACGTATCAGGACTGCGCTGCAGCCAACGTGCGATTCGCCACACTAGACAGATGTAAATGGTTGTCCCAGAACGCACCTGGCAGGTCCAGTGGCCGGGCCTGTAAATCCTGCTGGCGGCAATCATAGAAGCGGCAGCGTCCCTGCCCGGACGTGACCACGAAACCGTCGCTGACAGCGCCCACGCCCGCGCAATCAGGCATTGACGCATCAAGCCGCAGAGCACCGCTGTCCAGGTCCCAGATGAACAGGCGGTTGGCGCGTGGTGCGGTGAGTGCCACCAGGCGCAGGTCGTCGTGGATGGCGACGCTGGCGGTGTAATGGTTCATGGCGCGCAGTTGCGCCTCGGCCACCGGGAAGCCTTGAAAAGGCTGGCCGGGTCGCTTGATCGCCAAGAGCTCGGCCGTCTCCTGGGCGTCACCCATGAATTGCTGCCCGGCGACGATAGTGCCGTCACGGGCGACCGCCAGGTGGCGAACGCTGTTCATCGGCTGCGCCAGGGTTTCCTTGCTCAACAGGGTTCCGTCGCGCTGCATCAATACCAGGCTGGGTTGCATGGCATCCAGGTTCATTTCAACGCGGCTTTCGGCTTCGGTGCGGATACCGCCATTGGCCACGATCAGGGTTTCGCCATCGGGCATCCACGAGACCTGATGAGGGCCTATGCCGTGAGTGGCGATTTCCCCGTCGCGGACCAGCCGTTCATTGACGAAACGATAGATGCCCAATACGCCACGCCCGGGGTCGCGGGTATCGTTTTCAGTGGCATATAACCATTCGCCTTGCTGATGAATCACGGCGTGACCATAAAAGTGCCGGCCCGGTGGCGACACGATGGTTTGCAGCAGGCGGCCGTCACGCAGGTCGATCAGGTAGCTTTCCGTTCCAGGTCGCCTGGCGATGAACACCGCCAGCGGCAGGCTGGGGTGATTGATGATGTCGTGGCAACGCAGGCGCACCTCGGTGGCAAAAACCGCCTTGCCGTCGAGCTGGTACCCCACGGCATAGTGTTTGCCGTCGGCGTCGTCGCGCGCAGACAGCAACAGCGCACTGCTGCTCTTGTACCGGGACAGGGTCCAGCCACCCAGCGTAACGGCACTGAGCAACAGGCTGCCCAGGGCCAGGGCCTGACGTCGCAACATCATCTGTATTCTCCCGATCAGTCGCCGTCGTTGGCGTTGAAGCCCAACTGGATGCCCAGCGCCTTGGCCAGTTCGCCTTCCTGCAGGCGGTGCACCACGTTGAGGCTGTCATAGAAAGCATTGAGCTGCTGGCGCCCGGCCTCGCTGGCCAGCAGATCGGCCAGCGGCGGGGTCAGTTGCGAGAGCAGCTTTTGGCTGGCGGCATACGCGGCATCGATCTTGTCGGCCAATGGTTTCTGCTCGCGACTCAACAGGCCGCGCAAGCCCTTGTTGTCGACCCCGGCCCAGACCGCCTGGGCGCTGCCCAGGCTGGCTTGCAGGCTGCTCAACGACGCCTGGCTGCGCCACGCATCGGCCTGGAAGGGTTGCGGGACGCCCTTGGACTGACGACCCAATGGCGTGCCGAGTTTCTTCTTCAGCGTATCGAGCGCCGTGACCTGCACGCGCAGCAGTTCAGCGATGGCCTCGTGTGAGTCGGCATAGCGCTGGTTGGGGAACTTGCTCAACTGCGCGAGCATGCCGTCGGTGCTGTTCCAGCTATTGAGGATCTCTTCGGCCAGGGCCTTCTGGCGCTCACCGATGGCTGTCAGCAACGGGCAGTAACGGGCTTTCTGTTCGGCATTGGCCATGTCGATATTGGCATCGAACAGGATGTACTCGTAGGCCGACAGGCCTTGCACCACGACGCTGGCCTTGGTCAGTTCATCGACGCTGATTGCCGGCTGGGCCGTAACCAGTTGTTCGACCTGACGACCGACCAGGTTTTTCTTGTCAGGCCAGAACTGTACCTGCCAGGCACGGTTGCCCTCGGCCAGCGGACCGATCAGCAAGGGCTGCAGCTCTGCCCAGCTTTTCTGGGCCTTGAGAAAGTCGGCACGCGCGCTTTGCAGGTCGGTCTTGCCTTGGCAGAACGCCAGGGCGCTGGTCGCCAACTGGCGGTCAGCTTCGACCCAGCGGCTGTAGGTGGGCAGAATCACCTGCTTGGCAATGGCCGCCGAGGTGACCGCCTGCGGGTCGGCGGGTGTACAGGCACCCAGGGCCAGGGCTGCAAGGCCGGTGAACAGCAATTTGGGACGGAACATCTCTGGCTCCTTGGTTAAAGGGACGCAATCATAATGAATTCAGGAAGGCCAGCAAGGCTGCCCTTTGTTGTGCATCGAACGCCAATACTTGCCGCTGCGCCGCCTGGGCCTCGCCACCGTGCCAGAGAATCGCTTCGAGCACATTGCGGGCCCGGCCATCGTGCAGCAGCTGGGTATGCCCGCTGACAGTCTGGGTCAGGCCCAGGCCCCATAACGGTGGCGTACGCCATTCACGGCCGGTGGCCTGGAATTCGCTGCGATTGTCGGCCAGGCCTTCGCCCATGTCATGCAATAACAGGTCGGTATAAGGCCGAATGACCTGGTTGGCCAGTTCAGGCTCTGCGGCATCGGCGCGGGTGGTGAATTGCGGTGTGTGGCATTGCTGGCAGCCAGCCTTGAAAAACAGGTTCTTGCCGGCCAGCACTTGAGGATCATCGACCTGGCGACGAGCCGGAACACCCAGGTTGCGGGTATAGAACTCGATCAGGCGCAGGATATTGTCGCTGACCTCCGGCTCACCCTGCGGTCCATTGCCGTTGGGCGCTTGCAGGCAGGCGGTCTGTGCCGGTGTGCAGTCATCGAACGGCAGCAGGCGCGTGGTCAGGCCCAGGTCCCCGGAAAAAGCATGGGCATTCTGCTGGTTGAGCGTGGGTTGCCCGGCCTTCCAGCCAAAACGCCCCAGTGCAACCTGTTGGCGCGCTTCGTCCCAGACCCAGTTAGGCCGCCCGGAAATGGCATCGCCATCCTGATTGTCAGGGTCGGCATTGGCCAGGATGGCGGCTTCAGGAATGGCTTCGAGCAGGCCCAGGCCGATCATCGGCGGGGCGATGCGCACCGAAATGTGGGTGTCAGGGTGCAGCGGACCATAACCGAGCTGGGTCATGCTCAGCGTGGGCTGACGCAGTTGCACCTGCATGCCGTCGCGAAAGTGCACGGTCAATGGGTCGTACTCGACCCGTATCTTGCCTTCAGGCACGACACCGGGCACCGCCATGTCCTGCAACTGCATGCCATACACCGGCTCCGGCACCACCCCGACACGCTGCAGCACCTCGGGCGAGCCGGCGCTGTCGGGAATCGACAGCCGGACCAGCATCGACACCGCATTGCTGTCGCCAGGTTCTGGCGGGTGACCACGGCCATCGCGAATATGGCAGTTCTGGCAACCATTGGTATTGAACAACGGCCCCAGCCCGTCGCGCGCCGTGGTGGTCGACGGGGCAATGACCCAGGGGTTGCGGAAAAAACTGTTGCCGACGCTGAAGTCCACCCGCTTGACCGGTGGCAGATTGGCCGATGGCAGGGAAAAGGCATGCTTGTCGCTGCGCTGCACGGTCGTGGCACCCCCCGACAACGCCTCCCCCGGCTCGGCCTGGGTGAAACGCGGCGCGTCCTCGCACCCGGTCAGGACCAAGGCCAACAGCAACGCCAGGGATGAACGCAACGGCACAGTCATAGCACTCTGCAAACAGCCAAACCTCAGGGCGGGCAAGCTTAACAGCCCCGGCCGGTTTGAATAAGAGGGATTATCGTTTGCTGAGGGTGATGCAATTTGTTGTTACGAATTGCCCTCCTCGGAAGCTTCGTCCTCCAGACGTACTAACTCCAGGCATTCGCGTTGATAGTCCATCAGCGTCTTGCCCGTATTGAGGTACTCAAGTCTTTCCAGGGTGAGCTCACGGAACAACTCATCCGGGCGTTTCCATGATCTGGACGGTATCGCTTGCGACCATTCGCGCATCTCTTTCGAGTGCTCGACCCGGGGCAGTTTCTTGATCCAGCGGGCGATATGAAAGGGGAGCGTCCCGCCCGCGAGCAGGTTGAGCGGGATGAAAACCAACAGGTAACGCAGGTAACTGCCTTGCTTGTATAGATCGCGGAGTATATGAAGATGCTCAAGCGTGCCTCCCATTGCATCATGCGCCACGGAATCGGCGGGCAAGTATTTGCGGCCTCTCTCCATGAAAATCCGGATACTTTCCCATTCGCCCATGGCCTTCTCCAGGCTTGAGTGGGATGAAAGAAATATGTTCGTTTCAGCATCGTCTTCAGCAAAGAGTATCAAGTTGAGCGTATAGATCCTGATAGGCTCCGCGAGCAAAGAGGTAGGAATGTCCGTTCCTCTGACAAACGCACCGATATTCTCCCAGGCAATGAACCGCGTCCGTTGGTCAGCATTGGCAATGTAGGCCATCTCGCGACGCTGGCGGTTGAAGCGCATCGGATAGGGGCGTGTCCATACCCAGATGCCTCGCAGGACCGAGCTGATCAATATGAAGGCGATGAACGCCCCGACGCTGATGAGCCAGCCATCGTCCGCCAGCAAGCCGCGCAACCTTTCAAAGGCCGGGCGTTGCCCCGTGAGGCTGATAATGTCGAGCGCAAGGGAGTAGGCCAGATAAATCGCGATCAGGCCGAGCGCAAAGCCCAGATAACGGCGAATCACTCGCTCGGGAAGCCGCACCTTTGGGGTGAAATCAAGATAGACCTCGTTGTCATCTGGCAGGCTGAGCTTCGGTGATCGATAGGCACGAAAACCGGTAGGCAGTGGAAAGGGCGACACGCTGATGCTGTCTTTGCATATAGCATCCTCTGTTTCCAAGGGAGCAGTGTCTTGCATGGAATCGGGTTCGAAACTGGGCATGCGGTGCGCCTTGAAAATGAGCAAGACGCGATACTCGGCACAGCCGCCGGGACAAACAAGACGTCAACCTGCGTTTCGGAATAGCCCTACAGCCATTGCAGAAAAGTCAGGTCAGGGCGTAATGCCGATCAGTTAAAACGTATCTACCAATGTCTGCCTGGAACACAACCTGTGGGAGGGCGCTTGCTCGCGATTGAGTGCGAAGCGCTCACAAAAATTAACAGGGCGGCACAATTTTACGAAGGGTCGGCATTAGGGGCTGTTGCCGTTTCATCACGGCCGCGCCGGCGCCCGTTTTGCCGCGAGGCAAGGCAGGAGCCGCGAAGTCTGGTCATTCCAGATGAGTGGCGAGTAACGCAGTCTCGCGGCAAAACAGGCCCGGCCCGTCGGGTTGCGTGCCCAATCTCGCCATGCGGTGTTGGAGGACTTGTAAAGGGAGTGACCCTTTTCTGCGTCCTCCGCCTGGCCTGGCGAGATTGAGCCCAGCAACGCGGCTCGTGCTGAAACGACAACAGACCCTAGGCTTGAGCGCAGCTTTTACGGCGAAAACAGATGAGGATGCCGGTCGGTAAGCTGATCATCGGCAAGTGTCAGTGCTGTTCACTCTGCAACCTGGCCTCCCTGCGCCGTTTACGCCGCTCCGTAAGCGAGCCGGGTTTAGGGGCGGTCGGCGCGCGGGACAGTGCTGTGAAATGATCGATCAAGTTAAGCCCCTTGCGCAGTGTCTTCTGTACTGCCTGGCTTTGTTCGATCAACTCGGCGCTCGGTTTTTGCCATTGTTCAGGCGGTAGTGGTTTTGACCATTCCTTGATCGACTTGGGAAAACGGGTGCTGGGCAAGTGCTTGACCCAGGTCGATAGATGGCAAGGCAATGTCCAGCCGCCCAGCGCCTGGAGGCCTATGAAACCGAACAGATACATCAGGTAGCCGTTATGTTCGCGGTAAACTCGACGGCACAACTGAAAGTGTTCCACTGTGCCTTCCTCGATCTCCAGACGGCTCAGACCAAAGTACAGGGGGTCTGGTATGTGTCCTTCTTCCATGTAAACACGAATGGCTTCCCATTCACTCAAGGCGCCGGCGACGGTGTAGCAGGGGAGGGTCAGCCAGACCACGTCGTTCTTGTCAGGAGCAGGCAGGCCAATCATCAAGTCGGCATCCTGCTGGTCGTCATTTTTAGTGATTGCGGTATCGCTACTGATACAAGCGATGACACTTTCCCATGGAACGATGAGCGGTGACTGACCATGATGGGCGATATAGGCGACCTCTCTACGTTGACGGTTGAAGCGCATGGGGTAGATACGGGCTTTGGCAAATAAGTCCTCAATCATGGGGGCCGCATAAATTAGCGCGATGCCTGACAATAGGCTCGGTACGATCCAGTGAGAGAGAAATATAATATAAAGCTCTTCATAAATGGGTGCTCCAAAGTGCAGGTAGGAATAAACACCAAGAAAAAGTCCGACCAGAAAAAAAACAAGCGTGATTCCAAAGGTCGTGGCCATGGCTGTCCGGATGAAAAACTCGGAAGGGCCGTTGCCTGGTATAAGGTCTACATATGTATTGTCAGGTTTCAGCAGCAGGTTTTGTGAGTAGTGAGGCCGGATGCCGGTAGGCAATGGCAGAGGGGCTAAGTAGAAGGCGTACGGATGTGCTTTGTTCTCACTGTCGCCGGCTCGAGGAAGGTGTTCGTGTTTATTGATTATCATCGATAAAGCTCTTTGTGATCTGGATGGCCGGCAATGGGGCGGAGGTGTCGGGCGCCAGGCCCATGGCAGTGATAGGTTTGTTAACAACGTCCATTCCCAGTGGAATGCGGTAATTCAAATAGCCGTTGTCAGCTTTCAGAAAGTTTTCTGCCATTACAGGTTTGACTGCCAGGCACAGGTCCAAGTGGACCTGATGCCCCAGGTATTCAGGCGCTAGCTTAAGTTCAAGTGTCATGGGCGAATCGTTGGCCAGACTCAGTTTATGTCTGAAAAAATCGCTGACATCCAGCCTTTCAGGAAGACAGGTCCATGTGATTTTCCAGCGAAGTGAGTCGCTTTCCAAGGCGTCCGGCGCCATTCCTGGCAGTATCAGATGAAGGCTTCGAATCGGTTCACTTGTGGCAACATCCATAACGATGCCGTGATCAATCACCGTAGGGCGCAGGGTTGATTCAGCCAGTTTCTGTCTTGTGTCAGCGTCACTCCATCCTTGTGGCTGCTTGCCCCATAAGCAGCCGTATAACCAGCGCTGCAAGTCGTCCAGGTGATAATAGTTATGGATCGCCTCGCCGAGCATTTGCAATGCGAAGAAGGACAGGCCCCAGATATTCAAGCGTGCCGAAAAATTCAGAAAGTGTGAGCCGCGAGTCGCCCAGGCTTGGCTGGCGACGATTTTTCTCAGGGCAGGGTCAGCCTTTCTGACTTCGTTGAGCAAGCCGTAAAGTTCTTTGCTTGCCTTGCTGAAAAGCAGTGTGGAGGTGCCTGCTGCTCCGCTATCTCCCAATGCCCCTATCAAGGCACCCGTTTGCTCCCCCATTGTTCCCTGTGATAATGCGGTTCGCCATTTTTCATAATTATTCAATAAGTTGGCTATGTTAAGGGTCGCAGACAATGCAGCGATTCCACCCCCTAGCCCCAGGCCGAGTCGTCCAATTCTGACTGCTTTTAAGCTACCTGCCGCGCTTGCATGCGTTGTAAGTAACGCCTGCATAGACTTGTCCAGCATGGCGATGTGGGCCAGTTGATAGGCAGTCAAGCCACTTGCTAGTACGCCGAGAATAGCCGTAAAAAATAAGAAATTTTTCCGGGAGGACCCAGTTCCCTCATTCCTCTCCTTGTACCAGATGCGCCAGGCCTCTCCAAGGTTCATTGCCTGTAACGTTCCCAACAACAGCGGTGCCCAACTGCTCTTGAAAGCCGCCTGGTAAGCCCCGGGCGTGGCATATCCACCCCGTAGGCCGGCTTGCAGGCGTCGCGTCTCCTCCTGCAGTCCCGCGCGCTGGGCATCGGTTATATCCAGACGGACCTGGATATAACCGGTGGACAATGCAGTGGTCGGTTCTATGCTGCTTTCAATCAGCCGTAGCACGGCTGCACGTTCATGGCGCGTATTCAGCAAATCCTGGCTGGCCGCCTGTTTGGTATAGGCGATCTGGTGTTTTTCATCCGTCGACAAGCCACGCCGACGATGCTGCTTTTTCAGTTTTTCGACCTGTTTTCTGAGTTGGTCTTCCCGGTCGATCAATTGACCAAAGCGAATCAGTCGTTCCCTGAACTGCTCGACGTCCGGTTGATCGGCTACTTTCAGAATGACGCCTTCAGTCTTCAAGGCAACCAGCAAGCCCAGGCGGTGAGCCCGGTTGGTGGCCCGGCTGAGTTTGTCGAGGTGGCCCTGTAATTGATTGTCGTCAAGAACGCTATGCATTCGGGCCAGCCAGTTATTCATACCCAGAGCAACCGAAGGCAGATAACTGGCCAATACAGCCTGATGCCGGGCCTGCAAGTGCGGTGGCAGCTCCAGACTCCTCGACCAGTGATGACTCATGATCTGATCAATTTCATGCACCCGGGCATTCGCATCGACCAGCCCTTGCCCGAAGTTGCGAATGTCATCCAGCCATTTGTTCAGGTCGCCGGCCTTGCTCTTGAGGTAGTTGAAATCCAGTCTGCCCTGGAAGACCGGCAGGATGTAAAACGGGTTCTGGTGAAAGAACTCACCGACCTTTCTCAGGCTTTCGTCGGTGCGGCACAGGTCGCGCATGCAGTTCTGTTCGACGATCAGCGCCTGCTCCAATTGTTCGGCGTTCTCGGGGTCGAAGTACCAGGTGCTGCGGTGGTATTCGCTGCTGCTCAGCAGGTGGGTGCGGTCCTCGGTGATGGCTTCCAGGCGTTGTTGCCAGCGCTTGAGGTGGGCGCGCTCGCGGTGCAGGTAGGCTTGCATGTCTTCGTGGCGCACCAGGTCCTGAATGCCGCGTGCACCCAGGCCTATGCCATTCAGGGTGCCCTGGCTGCTGTCCTCCAGGGCTTCGATCTCGTGCTTGAGCTCGTTGTAGCGCGCGTCGCCAAGCGATTCGACCATTTCGCGCCTGCGCAGGGCCATGTCCTGCTCGGCCATCCGGGTTTCTATCGGCTCCTGGGGGATCTCATCGAACCGGTAGGTCGTGGCGCGGTGATTTGTACGTTTCTCCCAGCGCCACCGATTGCGTGCATTGACCCAGGCGTAGATGGAAGCGCGCTGGTCGGGGGTGGTTTTCTTGAATAGCGTCGAGTCGCTGCCGGCGTGTTGTCGTGCCGTATGCTCGCCCACGGTCATCAGGGTATCGATGTAGCTGGCGGTGACGTAGCGCAGTTCGTTGTCATGCGCTTCGCGCCAGTCGCTTATCCAGTCGACGACCCGGTCCTGCTCATCGGCCAGGTCCTCGATAATGCCCAGGCTGTCTTCGAGCACCAGATACAGGTGGTCGTTTTCATAGAGGGGGTTGAGTGCCTGCTTCAATTGGCCGATATGCGCTTCGCGGAATAACGGCGGATCTTCCCAGTGATAATCCTGTTGTTCCTTTTCAGGAATGCCCGGGGCGAAGCAGTGCGCGGCCGGCTGTTCGGCAATTTCAGCCAGTTGCTGCCTGATCTGGCTTTCCACACGCAAGTGCGGACCACCTTTCTGGCAGTCGGCCTTGGCCAGATGCACCTGCTGCATGAAGTAGTAACGGTCTGGCGAGCTGCCCAGCATGTGCATGCATTTGGCGGCAGTCCATTGAATGGGTGACCAGGCCACATGCAGCAGGCTGTCGTGGGGGAAAACCATATCCGGGGAGCCGCCCGGTTCCAGCCGGATATCCTGGGTCACTCGCGGGCCCTTCCACAGCAATCCGGCAGGCCGGCCATCGACCAGGCGGTATTCATGCAGCTCCACATCGTTTTCGTCGATCACATACAGAAAACCGTCACGCACCAGGCGCAGGCCCAAGGGGCGCTGGAGACCCTTGTAGCGATCCCCGTCAGGCCGGCTGTGCAGGCGTTCCACCCGGCCATAGCGCACGGGGATCAACTGCACGTTCTTGCCCATCAGCGGGCAGGCGCTGACGCCGTCCTTCACATCCACATGGCTTCTGGCGCGCGATTCCCAGTGGGCTTTTTCGATGGGGGACAGCGTCTTGCGGCTCATGACGGCGCGCCTGTGCGGCTTCGCTCCACGGCCAGCCAGTTGGCTTGCTGGACACGCTGCGAGTGGGTCAAGGGGGACGTCGTGCTCAACAGCTGGCGAATGTCGGCATGTGCGTCAGTGGGCTGGGTCGAGAGAAAGTGGCTGACGTTGGCGTAGTGGAAGATGTCCATCTCGGTGGTGAAACCCTGCGCATAGGCCTGGCTCGCCAGGCCATGCAGGTGCTGGTAACGCTCCGGCAGGCTGGCGTACGGCAGGTAGTCGGTGAAGAACTGGCGCATGTGCTTTTCCAGCTCGATCACCATGATGCTCAGGCTGCTCTCGCCCAGGGCTTGCAGCTGCATCGGGTTCAGGCCGTACAGCGGCTGTTTCTGCGCCGGCGGGGGCGGCCCCTGACGCACATGGCGCCGCCAGCGGGCGTGGATGACGTCGGCGGCATGCACCTGTTCGATGGGGCCGAACAGGCGGTCATCGGTGTGCTGTGGGTGCAGGCCGTACAGGGCGTTGGCCACGATCGGGTCGCAGAGGTTCAGGTAGGTCGGCTTGCGGCCCGGTTCGTCGACGAACATCAGCCAGCGCAGGTGAGCGAGGATGTCCTGCATGGGGCTTTCGCTGAACAGCAGCAGGCCCCAGTCATGCCAGACGTGCTTGAGGAACAGCTCGTAAAGCGGATCGAAGCGCCCCTCGATCGCGACCAGCATGGGCGATTTGTCCAGCAGGTCCTTGAAGCGTGTCAGCAGGAATATCGGTTGCGGATCGATACCGGATTTGCAGTTGTACAGGGTGCGAGCCAAGTGCTCGACATTGACGCCATTGAACAGCAGCCAGGCCGGTGTGGACCAGGGCAGGTCGCCGGGGCCGGATTCGAAGTCGGGCATGCAGGTACGCCTTGAGCAGGATCAAGACGCGATACTCGACACAGCCGCCTAGACAAACAAGACACTAACCTGCGTTTCGGAATAGCCCTACAGCCATTGCAGAAAAGTCAGGACATGGCGCGGCTGTCAGTCCTGAAAAATCATAAAAAATGCCGGTCAGCGAACTGACCGGCATGTGTACTGCGCGTTACCGGGCGGATCAGAACTCGTGATCGGCGGTGTCCGGGTTCAGGTCGGTGATGCCCAGTTTGCCGGCCGCCTGTTCGATGGCGCCGGTCTGCTTGACCAGGGCGGCGATGGCGTCGCGGACCACCTGGTTGCCTTCGGTGTTGCCGGCGGCGATCAGTTGGTCGAAGTGTTCGCCCTTGCCGGCGCGGTCGACCAGCACCTGGAGTTTGGCCTGGGTGTTGTCCAGGTCGCTGCGCAGGGTCGCATCGGTGGCGGCGTCAGCCTTGGCCACCAGCGACGACAGGCTTGGACCACTGACTTTGCTGCCGTCGGTGCGGGTGTATTCGCCCAGATAGACATTGCGGATGCCCAGGCCGTTGTAGAAGTGCGAGTTGTGCGTGTTGTCGCTGAAGCAGTCGTGCTCGTCTTCGCTGGAGTTGGCTTCCAGGGCCACTTTCATGCGCTCGCCGGCCAGTTCGCCCAGCGACAGGCTGCCCATGCCGAACAGCATCTTGCGCAGGCCGTTTTCGCCGGACTCCGCTTCCAGGGTTGCGCGATAGTTGTCGGCCACGCCCGGCTTCCAGTTGTTGACCATTTCCTGCAGGTCGCTTACCAGCAGCTCGGTGACTGCTTTCAGATAGGCGCGACGGCGTTCGTTGTGGCCGCCGGTAGCGCCGGCACCTTCGAGGTAGTCGCTGGCAGGGCGCTCGCCGGCACCAGGGCCGTTACCGTGCAGGTCCTGGCCCCAGAGCAGGAATTCCACGGCGTGGTAGCCAGTGGCGACGTTGGCTTCGGAACCGCCCAGCTCGTTGAGGCTGGCGAGTTTCTCGGCGGTGATGTCTTTGACATCGACCTTGTCTTCACCCACCTGGATCTCGGTGTTGGCGATGATATTGGCGCTGGCGCCCGGGTTGCCCAGTGCGTGCTGGTAGTCCTTGACGACGTAATCGATCAGGCCCTCATCCAGCGGCCAGGCGTTCACCTGACCTTCCCAGTCGTCGATGATGGTGTTGCCGAAACGGAAGACTTCACTCTGCATGTAAGGAACGCGGGCGGCCACCCAGGCGTCGCGGGCGGCCTTGAGGGTGGTGTCGTTCGGTGTGGCGAGGAATTCGTCGATGGCGACCTGCAGCTTCTTCGCGCCGGCCTCGGCGTCGCTGAACACCGCATGCACGATGTTGGCGTAATTGGCGACCACGGCCTTGGCGGCCGCATCGTTGGTCTGTGCGGCGGCCGCAGGTGCCGCTGCAGCCGGTGCGGCGGCGGGAGCCGGAGCAGGTGCTGCAGCAGGAGCCGGTGTGGCGGCAGGTGCAGGGGCGGCTGCCTTGTTGTCCTTGCCTTCACCGCAACCGGCGAGAGAGATAGCGATGGCCAGCAGACTGGCACTGGCCAGAGGCATACGAATCATGACGAAATCCTGCGTTCTAGGAAGAAGAGGTGGCGCGGGCGCCCGAAAAAGCTGCGACATAATGCGAAAGATTCACATTCGGTGTAAAGGCATAACGCCGGTAAAGCCGCAGACAGGTTCAGTGCGGATGTAACCAATGATTTCAGGGGCGCGATCAAGGGGACACGAATCCAGCCAGCCCGATGCTGCAGGCCGTTTGGCAGCGGCTCTACAACGTGGCTGTGCTGCTGCGCCGGGCCTGTTTCAGATAGTTCAGCAACTCGCGTGCCGGCAGCGGCTTGCTGTACAGATAGCCCTGGCCTTCATGGCAGCCCTCGGAAATGATGTAGGCCTCTTGCTCGGTCGTTTCCACGCCTTCGGCAATGACTTGCATACCCAGGCTTTTGCCCAGCTGGATAATGGCGCGCACGATGGTGGCGTCGTCATCGTCGTCGATCAGGTCCTGCACGAAGCTCTTGTCGATCTTGATCTTGTCCAGCGGCAGGCTCTTGAGGTAGCTCAGCGACGAGTAGCCGGTGCCGAAGTCGTCAATGGCAATCAGTGCGCCGGAACGGCGCAGGCTCAGCAGGTGCTGGGCTGCGGTACTGATGTCTTCCATCAGGCCGGTTTCGGTCACTTCCAGTTCCAGGCTGCGTGGCGGCAGGCGATAGATCTGCAAGAGGTTGTTGACCACCCGCGGCAGCTCGGTGTGGTGCAGTTGTACGGTCGACAGGTTGACCGCCATGCGCAACTCGACGAAGCCCTGGTCGTGCCATTCGCGCAACTGGCGGCAGGCCTGGTCCAGCACCCACTCACCGATGGCGATGATCGCGCCGTTCTGTTCGGCCAGCGGAATGAACACATCCGGCGGCACCAGGCCATGCTCGGGGTGTTGCCAGCGTATCAAGGCCTCGACCCCCATGATGCTGTGGTCCCGATAGCTGATCTGCGGCTGATAGACCAGGTACAACTGGTTACGGGGCAGGGCTTCGCGCAGGTCTTTTTCCAGTTCGCGGCGCCGGCGAATCTCACTGTCGACGCTGGCGATGTAGAACTGATAGCGGTTGCGCGAGCGGGTCTTGGCCAGGGTCATGGTCTGCTCGGCCTTTTGCAGCAGCTTTTCGGTGCTGTCACCGTCTTCGGGAAACAGCGTGATGCCGATGGTGGCGCGCAGGCGGATTTCCTGCTGTTCCAGGGCAAAGGGCGCTTCCAGGCCGTCGAGAATGTTCTGCGCCAGCTCGGCCGCTTCGTAGGGTTGTTCGATGTCGGCCTGAACCAGGGCAAACTGGTCGCCGCCCAGGCGCGCCAACGCACCCAGGCGTCCGCTGTGGGTGCGCAGGCGGCTGGCCAGAGCCAGCAGCAACTGGTCGCCGGTCTGATAACTGAACTGTTCGTTGATTCCCTTGAAATCGTCCAGCCCCACGCACAGCACCGCCACCCGGCGTTGCTCACGACCGGCGGTTTCCAGGATCTGGTCCAGTTGCAGTTGCAGCTGCAGACGATTGGGCAGGCCGGTCAGAAAGTCATACTGGGCCATGCGCTGCAGGCTGTTTTCGGCTTCATGGCGCAAGTAGGTGTTGCGCTCGATAGAGGCCAGCAACTGGTTGGCGGTGTTGATCCACAGGCCCAACTCGTTCTTTTCGTGGCCTCTGAGCAGCGGCAACTGGTGTTCGCTGGGGCGGTCCGGATTGATGTCGGTCAGGTGTTCGATGATCTTCGACAGGGGCTTGGTGAGCATCCAGTGATAGATCAGGTACAGCACCAGCGCCAGTACCAGCGCGCGCAAGGTGCCGGAGACAAAGATGATCAGGGCGCTGATGAGGAAGCTTTCGCCATAGTTGGCGGTGTCGAGGGTGATGCGCAGGTCGCCGTAGTATTCGCTGTAGGGGCTGCGGCCCATCAACTGGGTGGTGAAGCTGCGCTCCTGGCCGAGGATCAGGTCGGTCAGCCAGCGGCTGGAAGACTGCTGGAGGGGGCGTTCCTTTTCGGCGAGCAGGGTTTCGTTGGGGTGGCCGATCGAGGCCTGGCGCACCGAGCTGTCCTGGAACAATCCCTCGATGACCTGCATGCCCATTTCGCGATCCAGGCTGTACACCGCCTGGGTCGAGGGGTCACGGAACATATCGAGGATGCGTTGCGCGTCATAGGCCAGGGTCTGGCGGGTCTTGTAGGCATCGAAGACGATTTGCGCACAGCTGAGCACGACACCCACGATCAGCGCTGCCAACAGCACCACACGCAGGAGCTTCACCGACAGGCTGTGTTTGAATTCCAGCTTCAAATGCTCATTCCTTTAATCGGTTCCGGGAGCTTGCTGATCAACCATGTGTGAACGAGGCGCGACACCGGCAAACGGGCAAGGCCGGGTGCGAATGACGCTGCGATTGCCTCCTTGCGCAGGGAGGGGCGTCCATAGTGTCGGACAGACAGGCAAAGAACTTGAGCGAAAAGTAGCACGATACAAAAAGTGATATTGCTGCGCCATTGCTTTCTGGCGGCATGACACACTTTAAATCGCCCTTATTTTGTTCAAGACGCGGTGAAACTTGCGCGAGTCGGCTGGCCGGCGATTGCTGTGTACAGGCAGACAACAAAAAACCCGGCCAGGCCGGGTTTTTCGTGTGCGACGGGAGAATCAGGCAGCGTATTGCTTGGCCACGAAGTCCCAGTTCACCAGGTTCCAGAACGCCTCGACGTACTTGGGACGCAGATTGCGGTAGTCGATGTAGTAGGCGTGTTCCCAGACATCGCAGGTCAGCAGCGGGGTTTCGCCGCTGGTCAGCGGGTTGCCGGCGCCGATGGTGCTGGCCAGGGCCAGGGAACCGTCAGCCTTCTTGACCAGCCAGCCCCAGCCGGAGCCGAACGTGCCGATGGTGACCTTGCTGAACTCTTCCTTGAATTTATCGAAGGAGCCGAAGGAAGCGGTGATGGCATCAGCCAGTGCGCCGGTAGGCTCGCCGCCGCCGTTTGGCGACAGGCAGTTCCAGTAGAAGGTGTGGTTCCAGACCTGGGCGGCGTTGTTGAAGATGCCGCCCGAAGAGGACTTGATGATCTCTTCGAGGGTCTTGCCTTCGAACTCGGTACCAGGGACCAGGTTGTTCAGGTTCACGACGTAGGTGTTGTGGTGCTTGTCGTGGTGATATTCCAGGGTTTCCGCAGAAATGTGCGGCAACAGCGCGTCTTTATCGTAAGGCAGCGGCGGCAATTCAAAAGCCATGGTTTATCTCCTTTCAGGACGAGTGCGAATATCGCGGGGCCGCTCACGGTGCGGCCGTCTGCAACAACATGCGCCGGGAGTTTTCTACTCTTTTGCGACGCAGACCCAGGATCATAGCACCGGCCCTTGAGCATAACCACGCAACAACTGTGTGGAATAGGGGTTCAAGGTTTTTCGCCAATAAAGGTATAAGCGGCACTCAGGCGCTGCGGATCAGCTGGATCGCCACGCTGAACATCATCACCGCCACCATCACATCCAGCAGCCGCCAGGTTGCCGGACGCGCCAGCCACGGGGCCAGCCAGGCCGCGCCGACCGCCAGGGCCGAGAACCACAGGAACGACCCGCTGGCGGCCCCCGCGACATACGCGCCCGGCACACTTTGCTGGGCCCCCAGCGAACCGATCAGCAAGACGGTGTCGAGGTACACGTGCGGGTTGAGCAGGGTGACCGCCAGGGCACTGAGCAACACGGTGCGCAACGATTTGACGCCCTGTTGTGCATCATTGGTCAGGCTCTGGCGGGCGCAGGCCCGGCGCAAGGCTTGCAGGCCGTACCAGGTCAGGAATACCACGCCGCCCCAGCGCGCGACAGCCAGCAGGGTCGGGTTTTGCACCAGCAGGCGGGCCAGGCCGTAGACACCCATGGCCACCAGCAGTGCATCGCACACGATGCATAAAACAGCCACAGGGATATGGTGTTCACGGCGCAGCCCCTGGGCCAGCACGAAAGCGTTCTGTGAGCCGATGGCCATGATCAGTCCGAGGGCGACCAACAGGCCGTTGAGGTAGCTTTGCCACATGAGAACGTGTCCGCTTGCAGGGGAGAGGCTGACGATTCTGCGGCGTGCGTGTATATAAGAAAAATCAATCCTGTTCATCACTCATTAGGAAAACTGATGTTCGACTACAAGCTTCTGGCAGCACTGGCCGCCGTCGTCGAACAGGCCGGGTTCGAGCGGGCCGCGCAAGTACTGGGCCTGTCGCAGTCGGCGGTGTCGCAGCGTATCAAGCTGCTGGAGGCGCGCATCGGCCAGCCGGTGCTGGTACGGGCCACGCCACCGGGGCCCACCGAAATCGGCCGGCGACTGCTCAATCATGTCCAGCAGGTGCGCTTGCTGGAGCGCGACCTGCAAGGGCAGGTGCCGAGCCTGGACGAAGAAAGCCTGCCCGAGCGCCTGCGCATTGCCCTTAATGCCGATAGCCTGGCGACCTGGTGGGCACCGGCGGTAGGAGAGTTCTGTATTGATCATCGCCTGTTGCTGGATCTGGTCGTGGAAGACCAGGACGTCGGCCTCAAGCGCATGCGTGCCGGTGAAGTGGCTGCCTGCCTGTGCGCCAGCGAGCGTCCGGTGGCCGGCGCACGCAGCCTGTCGATCGGGGCGATGCGCTACCTGGCGGTGGCCAGTCCGGCGTTCATCGAGCGGCACTTCATGGCTGGCCTGGCCCCCGCCGGGCTGGTGCTGGCGCCGGCACTGGTGTTCGGTCCGGACGATACGTTGCAGCATCGCTACCTGGCAGCGCTTGGCCTGCATGGCGGTTTCGCGCATCATCTGTGCCCCTCGTCCGAGGGCTTCGTGCGCATGCTCGAGGCCGGGCTGGGCTGGGGCATGGTGCCCGACCTGCAAGTGCGCGAGCAATTGCGCAGCGGCGCGTTGCGCGATCTGTTCCCGGGGCGCTGCATCGAGGTGCCCCTGTACTGGCATCATTGGCGCAATGGTGGTCAGCTGCTGACCCGACTGACCGAGCATCTGGCCCGGCAGTCCGGTCAATGGCTGGTGCCGTGCAGACCTGATGGAGCGTCATTGCCCACGGATTAATGTATGTATCGCTTAGGGAGCGGTGAATGAAGATTCTGGTCACAGGTGCAAGCGGCTTCATCGGCGGGCGCTTTGCGCAGCACGCTCTGGAGCAAGGCCTGAGCGTCAGGATCAATGCCCGGCGTGAAGAGGCACTGGAGCACCTGGTTTTACAGGGCGCCGAGTTCGTGCCTGGCGATCTGGGCGATGCCGAACAGGTGCGGGTCATGTGTCGCGAAGTCGATGCCGTCGTGCATTGCGCCGGCTCAGTGAGCACCTGGGGACGGCGTCAGGATCTGGTCCAGGCCAACGTGCAACTGACCGAGAACGTGGTCGAAGCCTGCCTGAAACAGAAAGTCCGGCGGCTGGTGCATCTGTCGTCGCCGTCGATCTATTTCGATGGCCGCTCGCACCTTGGGCTCAAAGAAGACCAGGTGCTCAAGCACCCGGGCAATGCCTATGCCGCCAGCAAACGGCTGGCCGAGCAAAAGGTCTTCGGGGCTCAGGAGTTCGGGCTGCAGGTCATCGCCTTGCGGCCGCGACTGGTGACGGGCGCTGGCGATCACCGTCTCTTCCCGCGACTGTTGCGTCTGCAACGGAGCAAGCGCCTGGCGATTGTAGGCAACGGGCTCAACAAGGTGGATTTCACCAGCATGGCCAACCTCAATCAGGCGCTGTCGAGCAGCCTGTTGGCCGGATCGGCGGCATTGGGCAAGGCCTACAACATCAGTAATGGTCAGCCGGTACCCTTGTGGGACGCCATCAACTACGTCATGCGTCGTTTGCAACTGGCCCAGGTCACCCGTTACCGCGGTTATGGCCCGACCTGCCTGCTGGCCGCGCTCAACGAAGGCGCCTGCCTGCTCTGGCCCGGGCGCCCGGAGCCTGCGCTGTCGCGCCTGGACACCCAGGTCATGCACAAGGACTTCACCCTGGACATCAGCCGTGCCCGGCATTACCTGGGGTATGAGCCCAAGGTCAGCCTGTGGGCGGCGCTGGACGAATTCTGTGCCTGGTGGCAAGCCGGGCAAGGGCATTGATCGGTGCGCCGCACGATGAACCCTGTTTGTCAGGCTGGAGCGTTTATACTGCCCGGCCTGCTTCTAACCGTTCCTGAAAGGGTTGCTTATGCGTAAAGATCCCCACGACGACATCGATGATATCCCCAGCCTCAGTGCCCGGGATGACGACGATGACGACTTCGTGCAAGCCCGTGGCGCCCGCGAGCGCACCACGGTGTATTCGCGCACAACACCGGTGGTCAAGGTCAAGGGGCCGAGCACCGGACCGCTGTGGGCGCTGATCGGGGCCTTGATCATTGCGTTCTGCGGGCTGGGCTGGTGGAGCTTCCAGCAGATTTCGTTGATGGAGCAACAACTGGTCGCCACCCAGGAAAGCTTCGCGCGCATCAGTGAAGAAGCGGCAGGCCGGTTGCAGGATCTCTCCGGCAAGATGGTCACGCCTGAAACCCTGAGCCGCGACAGCGAGGCCCTCAAGCAGCGCCTCGGCCAGCTTGATGCACAGTTGCAGGAGCAGAACGCCGCACGTGAAAACGCCCAGGGGCAGCAAGGCAGCCTGGACAAGCGTGTGGAACTGATCGCTACGCAGGCCACCCGCCAGCAGGAAGAACTGGCGCAGGTGCAGGAACAACTCAAGGGGCTGGTCACTGAACTGACCACCCTCAAGCAAGCCCTGCCGGAGCAGATCAAGAGCGCGCAAGGTGATCAGGGCAAATTTGAAGCGCAGCTCAAGAGCCTGGGCGCCGACGTTGCCAGCCTCAAGAAGCAAGACAATCCGGCCGCCGCCATCGAGCGCCTGGAGCAGGAGCTGCTGGTGATCAGAAGCGAGCAGGACAGCCGTGTTGCCGCTGCCGCGCCAGCCGCTTCGGGTGGCCCGAGCAATGCCGAGTACGATGCCTTTCGGGCTCAGGTCACGCGCAATATCAACGCCTTGAGCAGCCAGGTGCAAAGCCTTTCGCAGCGTCTCAATACCCGGCCGTAACGAGCGCAGGTGCCCGGGCAGGATAAAAATTTCCTGCAATATATATATAGGGAATTGTTGCGGTGCGGTCGTCGTAAAGTAAGCCCATTGTCAAAACCAATGGAGCTTTACCATGAATGGAATCACCAAAGCGCACCTCAACCCTGACGCACTGGCCACCTCCGCAGACGCTGCGGAATATGTCGATAACGTCGTTGCAGGCAACCAAAAATCCACTGATATGCGCCTGGCGCCTGCCTCCTTGGCCATCAAGCCGCCCATCAACAAGGGCGGCGCAGGCAAGTTACCGATTAAAAACGGCGGTGGGTCGAAGCCTCCAGTCATCAAGGATGGAGGAAAATCAACGGTCACCAATGGCGGTGGCTTAAAGCCTCCGATCATCAAGGATGGAGGAAAATCAATTGTCACGAATGGCGGCGGCTCAAAGCCTCCGGTCATCAAGGGCTCCTCGGGCAAACCCCCTGTGCATCAACCTAAACAACCACTGATCAAGGCGGCGGACGGGCAGGTTGTAAAACCTGTTGCACCCGATAGCTTACCGGCTGTGGTAACCCCTTCATCGCGCTTCGACAAACTGCTGTCCATTACCAATACCGCTACAGGCGTTCTGAGTCTGGTCTATCCGCTCAACAGTGTTTTCAACCCCAACGGCACGGTCACCTTGCCCAACGGCGGTGTCGTCGATGCACAAGGCCAGACGGTCACCCATACAGACGGCAGTAAACAAAGCATCGATGGAACCACCGAGCATGCCGATGGGACGATCGTGCATGCCGATGGCAGCGTTGAGTACAAAGATGGAGCCTGGAAGCTGGCCGACGGCGCTGTGAGGTATGCGGACGGCCGCTGGCTGCACCCCGACGGCACGCTGACCGACGCCGAAGGCAATGTGCTGGGCACGGTCAAGCCTCGCTAAAGCGCCGCACATCACTCAAAACCCTGGCTTGCCAGGGTTTTGTCGCATCGATCAAAGACGCGGGTAATCGATATAGCCCACCGGGCCGTTGCTGTAGAAGGTTTTGGCATCAGCGTCATTCAGCGGCGCACTCTGGGCCAGGCGCTCGGGCAGGTCCGGGTTGGCAATGAACGGCACGCCGAACGCCACGGCATCGGCCTTGCCGCTCTGCAGCCAGGCATTGGCGCTGTCTTTGGTGAACGCCTCGTTGGCGATGTACATGCCGTCAAAAGCCTGCTTGAGTTGCGGGCCAATGCTGTCCGCAGCCTCGTGCTCGCGGGCGCAGATAAACGCAATGTTGCGCTGGCCCAGCTCGGTGGCCACGTAACCGAAGGTCTCGGCCAGGGTGTCGTCGCCCATGTCATATAAATCGGCACGTGGCGACAGGTGCACGCCGACCCGGCCGGCGCCCCAGGTCTCGATGACCGCATCGGTCACTTCCAGCAACAGGCGCGCGCGGTTTTCCAGCGAACCGCCATAGGCGTCAGTGCGCCGGTTGGTGCTGCTCTGCAAGAACTGATCGAGCAGGTAGCCATTGGCGGCATGGATCTCAACCCCATCGAAACCGGCAGCCTTGGCATTTTCTGCGCCGACGCGGAAAGCCTCGATGACGTCGTCGATTTCGGCCAGCTCCAGCGCACGCGGTGTCGGGAAGTCTGCCTTCGGACGCATCAGGCTGACATGCCCGGCCGGCTTCACGGCGCTGGGTGCGACCGGTGTTTCACCGTTCAGGTAAGCGGGGTGCGAGATACGCCCCACATGCCAGAGTTGCAATACGATACGCCCACCGGCGCCATGCACGGCCTTGGTGATATTGCTCCAGCCGCGCACCTGGTCGGCAGACCAGATGCCGGGTGTGTCGGGGTAACCCACGCCCATCGGGGTCACCGAAGTGGCTTCACTGATGATCAGCCCGGCAGAGGCACGTTGTACGTAGTACTCAGCCATCATGGCATTGGGCACACGCCCTTCGTCGGCGCGGCAGCGGGTCAATGGCGCCATGATGATGCGGTTGGGCAAGTGCAGCTCGCCCACGATGATCGGGTCAAACAGCGTTGTCATGAGCATCCCCTCTGTGTTGAGTTGCAGGTGCCAGTTCCGGCAGGGTGGTCTGGCGCAAAGTGATCAGGGTCACCCGCAGTGCGAGCACTGCCAGCGCCGCCGCGGCCAGTGGCACGCAGGTCAGCGCGGGGTGGCGAGTTCGTTCACCAAGGCTTGAACGAAGGCCTGCAGCGTTTCTTCATTGCGTTTGAAGAAATGCCATTGGCCGACTTTCTTGCTGGTGATCAGGCCCGCGCGTTGCAAGGTGGCAAGGTGAGCGGACACCGTCGATTGAGAAAGCCCGGCACGCTGATCGATCTGGCCGGCGCAGACGCCGTGCGCCAGGGAGTGTTCCTGCCCTGGAAAGCATGCGTGCGGGTCCTTGAGCCAGACCAGGATTTCACGGCGAACCGGGTGGGCCAGGGCTTTCATGATTTCGTCGAGGTCGATAGGCATGTCGTTCTCAAGGGGGGTGTAGCGGTATATCGCGATATGGCGATATGGCGATATGGCGAACTTTATATCGGGTTTTTCCGATACACAAATACCCAAAAGTGCTCGGCCTCAAACAAATCGGTATATCGCGTTATAACGATGCGATGGCCGTTTCCTGGCAATCCAGCGTAGGCTTGAGGCATGAACTATCTCGCGCACCTTCATCTTGGCGGCCAGCGGCCCGCCCAATTGCTCGGCAGCCTGTATGGCGACTTTGTCAAAGGACCGCTGGCCGGACGCTTTGCCCCTGAACTGGAAGCCTCGATCCGCCTGCACCGGCGCATCGATGCGTTTACCGATCAGCATCCTGTGGTTCGCCACGCCTTGCAGCGCTTCGGTCCGCAGCATCGGCGTTACGCCGGCATTGTGCTGGATGTGTTTTTCGACCATTGCCTGGCCCGTGACTGGCCTCGGCATGCCGCCATACCGCTGCCGGTCTTCACCGACCAGGTGTACCGCGTGCTGGCCGCCGAGCCCGACCTGCCGGAGCGCCTGGCGCTGATTGCACCGCGCATGGCGGCGCAGGACTGGCTGGGCTCGTACCGGGACTATGCCGTGGTGGAGATGGCGCTACAGGGCATCGCCCGGCGCCTGAGTCGCCCGGCCGGGTTGTTCGAGGCCATGCAGCAATTGCCTGACCTCTACGAGCCCTTGAGTGCCGACTTCGAGACGTTCTACCCCTTGTTGCAGGCGTTCGCTCAGGCGGCCTTGGCCGATGACGGCGTGGCGGGCGTCATGACCGGCGCCTCGACAGGCGCCGCGCCGAACAATGCCAGTTGAACCGCCTGCCGAGCCTGCAAGGCCAATACGGCACGGTCCTGGCCTGCGCTGGCAATGGGTTTGAGCAGGTGGACATGCACCTCACCCTGTTCGTGGCTCAGTAACCTGCGCAGATGCGAGAGCAGGTCGTCATCGCCAATGAATGGCGCGAGGGTGTCGGGCTGGCCGTTGCGCAGGTACTGGATAGCCACCGGTTGCAGGTCGACACCGGCCTCGATGGCGCTGCCCAGCAGCCGGCCATGGAAGGTGCGCAGGCTGCGCCCGTCGGTGGTGGTGCCTTCCGGAAAGATCAGCAGCGGGCTGCCTTGTTGCAGGTGTCGGGTCATCTGGCGCTGCACCAGACGGCTGTCGCCGGCACCACGACGGATGAACAGCGTGCCGGCGTTGTGCGCCAGCCAGCCGGCGACCGGCCAGGTGCGCACCTCGGCCTTGGACAGGAACGACAACGGTATCAGCCGCCCCAGCAACGGAATGTCGGTCCACGACACGTGATTGCACACCCACAGCATCGGCTGGCGCGGCAACTCGCCGATGACCGTGATGCGAAATGGCAGGGCATTGCTCAGCCGCGCCATGAACCAGCGGCTGCAACGCTGACGCATGGCCATCGAGCCGCCCAGTTTCAGTCGTTCCAGGGTCGCCACCACACCGGCCATCAGCAACCCGGCCAGCACCACCAGCAGTACCTGGGTCACACGCGCCAGACGACGCACCCGGATCATCACACGGCGGCCTTGAAGTGCTTGGCGTAGCGCGGGCACAGGTCATCGCGCTTGAGCAGGATGAACACGTCGGCCACCTGGAATTCCGGGTCCCAGCACGGTTCGCCGCAAATCCTGGCGCCCAGGCGCATGTAGGCCTTGAGCAGCGGCGGCATTTCGCAGATCACATTGCTCGGCACATCAAGGCTGGGCAGCGGGGTCTTGGGTTCGGCGCGCAGGTGTTCATTGCACAGGTAGCGTTCACGCAGGCGCTGCATGATGGCGTGGGCCTGAATGCCGCCGTCCTGCATCGGAATGCTGGCGCAGCCCATCAGGTAGCTGTAGCGGCCCTCGTTGAGCACCTCGGCCAGCTCGCTCCAGAGCACGGCGATGGTGCCGCCGTTACGGTAGGCCGGGTCGACGCAGGTACGGCCCAGTTCAAGGATCGGGCCTTGCAGGTGGCTGAGGCCATGCAGGCTGAATTCTTCTTCGCTGTAGAAGCGCCCCAGGGTGTCGGCGGCCTTGTGGTCGAGCAGGCGGGTGGTGGCTACCAGACGTCCAGTGCTGAGGTCGCGCACACCGATGTGCATGCAGTGAACATCGTAGTCGTCGATGTCCAGGCCCAGTTCGGCGCCCTTCAGACGAGCATTGAATTCCTGGCTGAAGACGCTGAAGCGCAGGGCCTGGGCTTCCTGAAGGGCATGCTGCCCGATCAGGCGTTCGGCCTGGAGACGACGTTCGGGGCGGGTGTCACGAATGCGAGCGATCTGGGTCATGCGAACTCTCCGGGAGCCAGCCCTGCAAGGGCTGTTCGACTGAATGTGTCCAAGCGCTTTGCTGTAGGTGCAGGCTAGGGAGGCGCCGTGTCATGCCCGTGAAGCTTTGGTGATGGTTGTGTTACCAGGGGTTTGCGGGTGCTTGACTGTTCTCGGGTTATTTGTGAGCAGACTGGTAAAACCGACCCGCTTGCAGTGGATGTATCGCCGACAGCCAGCTGGCTCTGATCAATATAAAAATAACTTACTGATTTTACTGGCGATTAAATTCACCTTTGTAGGAGCGCGCTCCTACACCAGCCCCTCGTTCTGTCATCAACCGTTGTTAGGGTCGTTGCACTGTCCTGCCGGTAGACCTTCGATGATTCAGCGTCTGGCCCTCTTTTTGTTGATGAGTCTGAGCACGACCGCCAGCCAGGCTGAACACTGGCCACAGCCGCAATGGCACCAGGTGCCGGCTGTCTCGAGCGTGGCCTTGCAGGCGCTGGAAGGCTATGCCTTTGCGCCCCGTAACGAGGCCACCCGCGAAGGCGTGCGCACCGACGCCTTGCTGGTGGTGCGCGACGGGCAGATCGTCTATGAGCGCTATGCCGGAGTGACCACGGCCAACACGGCGCACCTGACCTGGTCGGTGAGCAAGAGCGTACTGGCCACGCTGCTGGGGGTGGCGTCTGGCGAAGGACGCTTCGGCCTGCAGGATCCGGTGGCGCAGTTCTATCCGCCGTTCAAGGCCCATCCGCAGGTCAGTCTTGAAGACCTGTTGCACTGGGCCTCAGGGCTCGACTGGCAGGAAAGCTACGAATACGCCCCGCTCAACTCCTCGGTGGTGGCCATGCTCTATACCCACGGGCGCCAGGACATGGCGCGGTTCGTTGCCGACCATGGCGCGGCCTGGGCGCCTGGTACGGCCTGGCGCTACTCCAGTGGCGACAGCACGGTCCTGGCCGCGGCGCTGAAAACCATGGTTGGCGACCAGGCGTATCCTGACTATCCCTGGACAGCCCTGTTCGAGCCGCTGGGCATCGACAGTGCTGTCTGGGAGACCGATGCCAGCGGCACGTTCGTCGGTTCATCGTACCTTTACATGAGTGCGCGAGACCTGGCCCGTATCGGCCTGTTGATGCAGCGTTCAGGGCGTTGGGGCGATCGGCAACTGGTGCCGCACGCCTGGGTCGATTTTTTGCTTTCGCCCTTTGCCGGGCGCAATGCCGATGCCGGCAACGAGGCTATTGGCGGCCACTGGTGGCTCAATCGCACGGCCACCGGCGCGCCCGGTCCCTGGCCGCATGCGCCGGCTGACACTTTCGCCGGCCTCGGGCACTGGGGGCAGGGCGTGTATGTGATTCCCAGCGCAGGCCTGGTGATCGTGCGTTACGGGGACGATCGCGACGGCGGTTTCAGCCATGACCGGCTGCTGCAACTGACACTGGCCGCCTTCGCTGCGCAGGCCCGGCCATGAGCGCGCCTGGCGGGTTTGTCCGGCGCCATCCGTGGGTGACCTTGTTGCTGCTGGCCATGGCGGCCCTGGTCATCTGGCTGTGGCAACAGCGCGTGGCCTTGCAGGCCTTCCCCGACATCATCAGCGCCTACACCGCCAAGGAGTATTGCTCGTGCCGCTATGTCACGCGCAATCCTGCCGAGTATTGCCAGGGCTACGTCAAGCAGTACGTGCCGGGCACATTGATCGATGACCAGGCCACCCGCACCGTTACCGCCAGCGGCATGGGGCGCAGCAACCGGGCGATGTGGCTGGGCGAGCGCCAGGGCTGTCGGTTATTGTCACCGCCATGATCGCCAGCCGCGAACCGGGCTGTTTACCTGCGGTCTGACAGCCCGACGGTTGTCGTCCCTTGTGCTCGGAGTGTGCATGCTCAATTTCCTTCGTCTGGTGCCGGTGATGTTCGCCACCCTGGCGCTGCCGGTTCAGGCCGGCTGGTCTCTGGATAACGATTCTTCACGGCTGTCGTTCACCACCTCCAGCAATGCCGAGCGCGCCGAGGTGCATCGCTTTGTGGTGCTCAAGGGCAAGGTCGATGACCAGGGGCTGGCGCAGGTGGATGTCGAGCTGGACTCGGTCAGCACCGGTAACGCCCGACGCGACGAACAACTGCGCGAGCACCTGTTCGACATCAAGCGTACGCCCGGTGCGCGCATCCAGGCCCGGCTGACCCTGGCGCCATTGCTGGCCCTGGCGCCCGGTGCCCAGATGGAAATGCGCCTGCCCGTTACCGTGGCCTTGCGCGGCAAGCCACACACTTACAAAGCCGACTTGCTGGTCACCCGGCTCGACCACCAGCGTTTTCAGGTGGTGACCCTGGAGCCGCTGGTGGTGCAGGCCGACGACTTCGGCCTGGCGCAAGGTTTTGAAACGCTGCGCAAGCACGGCGCACTGGCGGCGCTCAACCTGGCGGTGCCGGTGGGCGCCGTTCTGATCTTCGCGGCGAACTGAGCCATGGCCGGAGCGATTTTTCCATGGCGCAAAGACAACCGGTTCGAACTGTTGATCGACGGGCCGAGCTTTTTCCCGCGCATGCTGGCGGCCATCGACCAGGCGCAACAACAGGTCGACCTGGAGCTGTACCTGGTTGAGGCCGGCAGTTGCGCGAACGCCGTGGTGGACGCGCTGGTGGCGGCCGCGCGGCGTGGGGTGATCGTGCGGTGTCTGTTCGATGGCTACGGCGCCCAGGCCTTCGGCTCGCGGCTGCGCCAACGGCTGGCCGATGCCGGGGTGATCCTGCGGTTGTATAACCCGGTCGGCCTGCGCCGCGGCCTGCGCAACCTGTACCGCGATCATCGCAAGCTGTTGCTGGTCGACAAGCGCCTGGCGGTGGTCGGCGGCACAGGGGTGACCGATGAGTTCTGGGAGCCTGACAAGCCGGTCAGCCAGTGGCATGAGGTGATGGTGGAAATCACCGGCCCTCTGGTGATCGACTGGCAGGCGCTGTTCGACCGGCAGTTCCATGCCAATGACAAACCCACGGCCTGGCGCCCGCAGGAAAACTTCGGCCTGACCCATTTGCCCAAGGTGCCAGTGTCGGGCCAGGGGCTGGGGCGGGTGGCGTATGCCGACTCACGCCAGCACCGCGACATTCTGCAGTCGCTGGTGCGGGCCCTGAACAGCGGGCAGCGACGGATCTGGCTGGCGACGCCTTATTTCCTGCCCACCTGGCGGGTGCGCCGTTCACTGCGCAAGGCGGCAATGAACGGGGTGGATGTGCGCCTGTTGCTCACCGGCCCGCGCACCGATCACCCTTCGGTACGCTATGCCGGGCATCGCTACTACCCGCGCCTGCTGCGCGCCGGGGTCAAGATCTTCGAATACCAGCCGTGTTTTCTGCACCTGAAAATGGTATTGATCGACGACTGGACCAGCATCGGCTCGTGCAACTTCGATCACTGGAACCTGCATTTCAATCTGGAGGCCAATCTGGAGGCCATCGACCCTGCGCTGACGGCCCAGGTCGTGGCCAGCTTCGACACCGACTTTGCCCGCAGCAGCCCGGTGACCCTGGCCGACTGGAAGGCCCGGCCGCTCTGGCGCCGGGTCAAGCAGCGGATATGGGGGTGGCTGGACCGGCTGGTGGTCAACCTGCTGGACCGGGGGCGAAGAGGCTGAAGCGCCTAGCGCGTCACGAACACATCGGCCAGCAACTGGCTGCGCGGCAGCCCGCTCAGGTACAGGCGCTTGGCGAAGGTCTCGACGCTGTCCGGGCTGCCGCACACCAGCGCGATGGCGCGGCGCGATATCAGGCGCAGTTCGTCCAGCGCGCCAGGCAGCGTGTCCGGTATTGCCTGGCGTACGGTCAGGGAGGGGTGCTGCGCTGCCAGTGCTGCCAGTTCATCGGCCAGGTAGTGACCGGCAGGTTCATGCGCCAGGTGCAGCAGGCGGATCGGCCCTTGGTGCTCGTGCTGCAAGGCTTCGCGCAACACCCCCCACAGCGGTCCCAGGCCGGTGCCCGCTGCCAGCAGCAGTAAAGGCTGTTCCTGCCAGTGCGGGTCATAGTGCAAGGCGCCGCCGCGCAGTTCGCCCAGGCGCAGCGCATCGCCCACCTGCCACTGGCGCGCGACATCGCAGAACGCGCCTGGCTGGCGGCAATCGAGGTGATATTCAAGAAAACGGTCTTCGCCGGGCAGGCTGGCCAGTGAATAAGGGCGGGCAATGCCGCCGGCGGTCCACAGCACCTGGTGCTGGCCGGCGCGGTAGCGCAGCGGGCGCTGCGGTTCGACACGCAGGCGCAAGACATGCGGCCCCAGCCAGTCGTGGCCGGCGACCCGGGCCGGCAAGCCATCGCGCACCGGATCGAACACTTCCACCTGCATGTCATCGACCACCCGGCACTGGCAGGCGAGGCGCCAGCCCTGCTGACGCTGGTCGGTGGTCAGCGCCAGGGGCAATGCATCGAGTGGCTCGCCCTGCACGCAGCGCACCAGGCAGGCGTGGCAACTGCCGGCCCGGCAACTGTAGGGAACGGCAACGCCGGCCTGGTTCAAGGCATCGAGCAGATTGCTGGCCGGCGCCACTGACCACTGCCGGTCACCGACATACAACTGGGGCATTGGCTGCCATCCGTAGAAAATAACCGCGATTGTACAGGTACGCCTTGCGGGCAGGTTATACTGCCGCGCCTTTTTGCGCCCGCTACGGCGATCCTTGCCCTGCACGCTGTGCCAGCTGTGCGCCGATAGCGTAATCAATGTTCCCGTCCAGATAGAGGAGCGCGCCGCATGACCGTGATCAAGCAAGACGACCTGATTCAGAGCGTTGCCGACGCCCTGCAATTCATTTCCTACTACCATCCCGTGGATTTCATCCAGGCGATGCACGAAGCCTATCTGCGCGAGGAGTCGCCGGCTGCCCGCGACTCCATCGCCCAGATCCTGATCAACTCGCGCATGTGCGCCACCGGCCATCGGCCGATCTGCCAGGACACCGGCATCGTCACCGTGTTCGTACGCGTCGGCATGGACGTGCGCTGGGATGGCGCGACCCTGAGCCTGGACGACATGATCAACGAAGGCGTGCGCCGCGCCTACAACCTGCCGGAAAACGTCCTGCGTGCCTCGATCCTGGCCGACCCGGCCGGTGCCCGCAAGAACACCAAGGACAACACCCCGGCGGTGATCCACTACTCCATCGTGCCGGGTAACACCGTCGAAGTGGACGTCGCGGCCAAGGGCGGCGGCTCGGAAAACAAGTCGAAGATGGCGATGCTCAACCCGTCCGACTCGATCGTCGACTGGGTCCTGAAAACCGTGCCGACCATGGGCGCCGGCTGGTGCCCGCCGGGCATGCTCGGCATCGGCATCGGCGGCACCGCCGAAAAAGCAGCGGTCATGGCCAAGGAAGTGTTGATGGAGTCCATCGACATCCACGAGCTCAAGGCCCGTGGCCCGCAGAACCGCATCGAAGAGATCCGCCTGGAACTGTTCGACAAGGTCAACCAGCTGGGCATCGGTGCCCAGGGCCTGGGTGGCCTGACCACGGTGCTCGACGTCAAGATCATGGATTACCCGACCCACGCCGCCTCGCTGCCGGTGTGCATGATCCCCAACTGCGCCGCCACCCGTCACGCGCACTTCGTGCTCGACGGTTCTGGCCCTGCCGAGCTTGAGGCACCGTCGCTGGACGCCTACCCGGAAATCGTCTGGGAAGCCGGCCCTTCGGCCCGCCGTGTCGACCTCGACACCCTGACCCCTGAAGAAGTGCAAAGCTGGAAGCCGGGCGAAACCGTCCTGCTCAACGGCAAGATGCTCACCGGTCGCGACGCGGCGCACAAGCGCATGGTCGAGATGCTCAACAAGGGTGAAACCCTGCCGGTGGATCTCAAGGGCCGCTTCATCTACTACGTCGGCCCGGTCGATCCGGTGCGCGAAGAAGTCGTAGGCCCGGCCGGCCCGACCACCGCCACGCGGATGGACAAGTTCACCCGCCAGATCCTCGATCAGACCGGCCTGCTGGGCATGATCGGCAAGTCCGAGCGCGGCCCGACCGCTATCGAGGCGATCAAGGACCACAAGGCCGTATACCTGATGGCCGTCGGCGGTGCTGCTTACCTGGTGGCGCAGGCGATCCGCAAGTCGAAGGTCGTGGCCTTCGCCGAGCTGGGCATGGAAGCGATCTACGAGTTCGAGGTCAAGGACATGCCGGTCACCGTGGCGGTGGACAGCAACGGTGAGTCGGTGCACATCACAGGTCCCGCGATCTGGCAGAAGAAGATCAGCGACAGCCTGGCGGTCGAGGTGCAGTAAGCGCTCCGATAGCCCTCAAGGCTCGGCCCGCAAAGGCCGGGCCTTTTTATTGGGCGCATGTTATTGGGTCGGTAACCGTCGGGCGTGCACTGTCAAATCTGTCAGTAGACGCGTGTGGACCGTCCTTGCACACTGTCCCGGCAGCTGCAAAAAAACGTCATGGATGACACGTTCTTCTCCCTTGTGGCCAGGCCCGTCAGGATGTCGGGTATGACCGAGCAACAGGATAGTGCTGGCGACACTGATGGTGTTGCCGCCGTGAACGATCGGGCCGATCGCATGCCGGCCTGCAGTGATCGGTAAACTGGTGGCCATCGGCAATGCCGAGAGGGAGAAGGCCACGAGCGAATCTGATTGCAGGCGTTGCGTGCGCCCGTACCGGCGGACGCAGCGTTGATCATGGCTCATCAGGGTTGTGATGGTTTGACGAGATGAAGACCGTTCTGGATGCACGGACTGTGGCGGCCTTCGAGCGCGCTTCAGGCCCTCATATGAAAAAGCCCCGGCGTCTTCACGCCAGGGCTTTTTTCGTTACTGCCTTCGCATTACACCAATGGGTCGCCCACGTGCAGGATCTTCATGCCGTTGGTGCCACCGATGGTGTGGTAGCTGTCGCCCTTGGTCAGGATCACCCAGTCGCCTTGCTCGACCAGCCCGCGCTTGAGCAGCTCGTCCACCGCCGCCTGGCTGACCTGGCCGGGTGGCAGGGCGGCAGGGTCGAACGGCACGGTGTAGACACCCCGGAACATGGCCGCACGTGCCTGCGTCCCGCGGTGCGGGGAGAAGGCGTAGATCGGCATCGAGGAGCGGATGCGCGACATGATCAGCGGCGTGTAGCCGCTCTCGGTCAGGGCAATGATCGCCTTCACACCCGGAAAGTGGTTGGCGGTGTACATGGCCGCCAGCGCAATGCTCTCGTCGCAACGGGTGAAGTTCTCACCAATGCGATGCTTGGAGGTCTTGCCCGTCGGATGACGCTCGGCGCCCAGGCAGATACGCGCCATGGCCTGCACGGCTTCGACCGGGTAGGAGCCGGCGGCACTTTCGGCCGAAAGCATCACCGCATCGGTGTAGTCGAGCACGGCGTTGGCCACGTCGGACACTTCGGCACGGGTCGGCATGGGGTTGGTGATCATCGACTCCATCATCTGGGTGGCGACGATCACGGCCTTGTTCTGCGTACGGGCGTGGGCAATGATTTTCTTCTGCACGCCCACCAGCTCGGCGTCACCGATTTCAACGCCCAGGTCACCCCGGGCGACCATGACCGCGTCGCTGGCGCGAATCAGTGCATCGAGCACTTCGTCGTTGGCCACCGCTTCCGCGCGTTCGATCTTGGCCACCAGCCAGGCCGTACCGCCGGACTCGTCGCGCAGCTGGCGCGCATATTCCATGTCGGCAGCATCGCGCGGAAAGGAGACGGCCAGGTAGTCCAGGTCCATCTCGGCGGCCAGCTTGATGTCGCGCTTGTCTTTCTCGGTCAGCGCCGGTGCGGTCAGGCCACCGCCACGGCGGTTGATGCCCTTGTGATCCGACAGCGGGCCGCCGACTACCACGGTGCAGTGCAGCGCATTGGCGGTCTGGGTGTCGACTTCCATGACCACGCGACCGTCGTCGAGCAGCAATACATCGCCGACACCGCAATCCTTGACCAGGTCGGGGTAGTCGATGCCCACGATTTCCTGATTGCCATCGGTCAGCGGATGAGCGGTGGAGAAGGTGAACTTGTCACCGACCTTCAGCTCTATTCGCTTGTTGGTGAATTTGGCGATGCGGATCTTCGGCCCTTGCAGGTCGCCCAACAAGGCAACGAAGCGGCCATGCTTGGCGGCAATTTCACGGATCAGCACGGCGCGAGCCTTGTGCTCGTCCGGCGTGCCGTGGGAGAAGTTGAGGCGGGCAACGTCCAGACCCGAAAGGATCAGTTGCTCGATGACTTCTGGCGAGTTACTGGCAGGGCCCAGTGTGGCGACGATTTTGGTGCGGCGAACGGTCATGCACAAACTCCTAGATTGAAGCGCAGCGAAAGGCTACTCCTGTCTGGACCTGTAGTCATTGTTCCTTTGCACTACCTGCCGGGCGCTCGACAGGGCAACCGGCTGACGATTGGTGCTGAAGAAATCCACGTTGCAGCCGATAGGTGGCTCAGTACAGGAGATTTTGACCCATGCGTATCGTGATGCTTGTCGTATTGCTGGCCGCTGCCAGCGGTTGCACCCGTTGGGCCATGAATTCCAACCTCGACGACGCCTATGTCGCCTACGAGCGCGGCGATTGTGAACGGGTCATGCTGTTGCTTTCAAGGGTCGACCGGCAAAGCCGTTCGCGCCGCTATGTACAGCCGGAAGTGACGATGCTGCGCGGTCAGTGCCTGGAGCGGCAGAAGCTGTTCGTCGATGCGGCGCAGACCTATATGTTCATCGTCAATCAGTTCCCCGGCCATGAATACGCGTACCGTGCGCGGGCGCGTCTTGATACGCTGGCGCAACTGGGCCACTACCCGCCGCGCCCACCGGCAACGACTTTTCCTGCTTCACGCTAGTTACACCCGATTGGATGATTGGTACTGTAGTCGGGTGGATGTTCGCAAATATTGCGCTAGTCTGAGTGCTAACGGAATGAAAGGGCTGAAAAAGCCCTGCATCCAGGGATTTTCGTGCAGCGGGCAGGCTTGCGTCTGCAGTGTTCCAGAACGTTGGCGTGACGACTTCCCGTGGTCATTGAAGGGGCTGCCAGGCTTATGGAAAGAAGAATAGAGCGACACCAATTGCAGTATTACCTTCAGGTCTTCAACCGGTACACCGACCGCCCCATGGGCTGCCTGGGCAATGTATCCGAAGACGGTCTGATGCTTATCAGCGATCTGCCGATGCTGGTGGGCGGACGTTTCGACCTGCGCCTGAAAGTGCCTCACGGCAATGACGGGTTTCGCGTGGTGGATGTCAGCGCCACCTGTCAGTGGTGCCACGAAGACGAAACACCGGGCTGCTACGATTCAGGGTTCCATGTGCAGGAAGCACCGGCCGAATACCTTGAGCTGATGCACAGCCTGCAACATTATTTCAGTTTCTATCCGCTCGAAGCTTCGGCTTGATACACAGGCCGGCACACCGTCACAGTGCGCCGGCTTTCTTCATGCCCAGATAGCGGCTTATCAGTCGCGCGCCCAGTGCCTGCGGCTGCACATCGATCACCTGAACCCCCAGCGCCGCCAGGCGTTCGTGCACGTGGTTGCGGGCATTGAGAAACTCCACCGCGCCACAGTAGTCCAGCGCCTGTTCATGGCGTTCCACGGGCGTGTGTCGCAACCGGTCGATCACGTTCTCGCTCAGGCTGGCCACCAGCACTCTATGGCGCAGGCTCAACTGATGTGCCGCGCTCAATAACTGCTCGTCATCTTCATCGCGCAGGCTGGTGACCAATACCACCAGGGCACGACGTTTCTGCCGGGCCATGACCTGCTGCGCCGCCACGCTGTAGTCGGCTGGCTGTTGCGTGCTGTGCAGATCCAACACCGTGTCGAGTAACAGGTTCAGCTGCCGGTTGCCTTTGTGCGGTGGCAGGTAATGGTGTTGTTCACCGGCAAAGGTCGACAGCCCCACGGCATCACCCTGGCGCAGGGCCACCTGCGCCAACAGCAGGCAGGCATTGAGGGCGTGGTCGAAATGCGCCAATTCATCATCCTGGCTGCGCATGTGCCGGCCGCAGTCGAGCAGCACAATCAGTTGCTGGTCGCGCTCGTCCTGATATTCCCGGGCAATGGGGGTGCGCAGCCGTGCAGTGGCTTTCCAGTCGATCTGACGCAGGCTGTCGCCTTCACGAAATTCACGCAGCTGATGAAATTCCAGGCCCGAGCCTCGGCGCTGACGCTGGCGCACGCCGATCCGGCTGCGCGGGTTGTCGACGCCCATCAAGTGTTCATCATGCAGGCGGGTAAAGTCCGGGTACACGCGCACGCTGTCGTCCAGCGCCAGGCAGTGTCGGGTTTCCCAGAGGCGTAAGGGGCTGAGCATCGTCACCTCGCAGCGCTCGAATACCTGGCGGCCGCGCTGCAGGGCGCGCAGCGGATAGCTCAGGCGCGCCTGTGCGCCGGCCTTGAGGACCAGCTGTTGCGGCAACTGCTCGAACGCCAGTGCCGGAGGCGAGTGATCGAAGACCCGCAGGTGCAGGTCACGCGCGCCATCATGCTCCAGCGTCAGGTGCACCTCACTCCAGCGGCCCAGGGCCAGGCTGACGGGCACGTGCCGCTGCAGGCGCGGGACGGGCAAGCGCACAGCCAGCAAGGCGTCGAGCATGGCCAGCCCGGCAAGCGCCAGCAAGGCGCTCCAATACAGCGTGATGCCCCAGGCCGGGACGTCGATTGCCAGCGCATCGAGCACCCCTGGCACCAGGGCGATGACCACCAGCAGGGCGAGCCAGCCCAGCAGGGAAGCGGCAGGCCGCAAGCGCTGTTTCACACCCGTGGCGCCGGGACCTGATCGAACAGTTGCCTGAGCACCTGATCCGTGGACAGCCCTTCGATATCCAGTGCGGGGGTCAGGCGTACGCGATGGCGCAGCACGGCCAAGGCGCAATGCCTGATGTCGTCGGGGGTGACGAATTCACCCCCGCGCAACAACGCCCGTGCCCGCCCCCCGCGCACCAGGGCAATCGAAGCCCGTGGGCCGGCGCCGATGGCCAGCCCCGGCCAGCTGCGGGTGGCCCTTGCCAGGCGCACCGCGTACTCCAGCACCTGCTCGTCCATGGGCAGCTCACTGGCGATGCGTTGCAGCGCCAGCACTTCGCGCGGCTGCATCACCACATGCAGTGGTTGCACATCAAGCATGTCGGCGCGGGTCGAGCGGGTCACCTGGCGCACCATCTGCAGCTCTTCATGGGCGGCCGGGTAGTCGATGTGCAGCTTGAGCATGAAGCGGTCCAGTTCGGCTTCCGGCAACGGGTAAGTGCCTTCCTGTTCGATGGGATTCTGTGTGGCCAGCACCATGAACGGCTGGGCAATGGGCAGTGTCCGGCCCTCCAGCGTGACCTGGCGCTCCTGCATGGCTTCGAGCAGGGCGGCCTGGGTCTTGGCCGGTGCGCGATTGATCTCGTCGGCCAGCAGCAGGTGGGTGAAGACCGGGCCCTTGCGCAGTTTGAACTGTTCGCTTTGCTGGTCGTACACGGCGTGCCCGGTCACGTCGCTGGGCATCAGGTCGGGGGTGAACTGGATGCGCGCGGACTCGCCACCGAAACAGCGCGCCAGGGCTCGCACCAGCAAGGTCTTGCCCAGCCCGGGTACGCCCTCGATGAGCACATGCCCGCCGCCGATCAGGGCGGTCAGCACATCATCGATGACCGCCTGTTGGCCGATCACCGCCTTTTGCAGCTCCTGGCGCAGGGCCTGGGCCAATTGACTGGCGCGCTGGCGCTGGCGTGCCGGGTCGTGAGCGATCGAGTCCGGTTCCGGCGCCGATGAAGGATCGTTGGGGAGCAGTTGTTCGCTGTACTCGCTCATAGGGCATTCCTGAGGGTTTGCAGGCGGGCGACCTGGCGGGTGAAGTCGGCACTGGACAGGCGTTGCACCGGACGCGGATGCAGGGCCTCGCCGATGACGCTGGTGGGTTGGCGGGTCAGGCGGGCCAGGACTTGCCATTGTTCGGCAACGCCCAGCGTTTCAAAACCGGGATGGCGCAGGCGCGCACGGCGCAGGATGTCCTGCTGCAAATGCTTCAACAAGGCCTGATGGCCGCTGCGCCTGAGCATAAAGTCGGCACTGGCGCGCAGGTGCTCGGCCAACTGCCGGCGTGCCAGGGGCGCCGGTGCCTGCAAGGGACCTTCGCGCACAGCGACCCGCCACAGGCCCAGCGCCAGCAGCAACGCCAGGCTTGTCAGGGCCAGGGGAAAGTGGCGCAGCAACAGCGTCAGCAGCGAGGGGTGATCAGTGCCAGGCACCAGGGTGACGTGGCTGTCCTGGGTCAGGTACCACAGCAGCCAGGCATTGTCGTGCACGGCAATGGCGCTGTTCTGCCAGAGCCCGGCGTCGGTCAGTATCGTCACCAGGCCCTGGCCGTGCTCCAGTTGCAGCAGGTGTGTGGCCAGGGCGCTGTTGGCCCAGTAGCGGGCATGGTCTTCGGGGTCTTCCAGGTGCCACAAGGTGTTGAAGTCCAGATAGGCCGGTGCCGGCTCGTTTTCAAGGTACAGGCGGGTCAACTCCGGCCAGGGCGTGCTGACCGGCTCGGGCGCGGCCAGCGGAATCGCTGGCGCTGGCCGTTGCGGCTCGGGCAGTTCACGGGTCGGCAGCCGGCGGATCTGCAGGCGGTCCAGGAGCAGGTCGCCGCTGCGCTGGGCCTGCTCGTCCCAGGTTTCTTCGGCAACCAGCACCAGGTGCCCGCCTTGCGCCACCCAGGCCAGCAGGTGGTCGCTTTCGTCAGGGGGCATGTAAGTGCGTTTGCCCAGCAACAGCAAGGTCTGGGGTTGCACGTGCGGGTCGGGCAGGTCGCTCCAGGTGGTGGCGGTGGTCACCGTGATCGAACGGTCGCGCAGAAAGTACTCGGCGGCCAGGTAGGGATTTTGCCGGGCCTGGGCCGAAGGGCCTTGCTCGAACACTTTCTCGTAGCGCTCCAGAGGCGGCATCACTACCACGGCAAGCCCGGCCACGAGCGCCAGCAGCACACCCAACAGCGCGTAGCGCCGCTTCATGGTTGCCCCGCGCGGTCGAACAACTGCCGCCAGGTGTCGCACAGGCGTCGTTGCACATCGGGGGCGGGCAGACAATGACCGTAGGCGAGGTTCTGCCAGTGGCCGGTCAGTTCCTGGCTGAATGCGCTCAAGGCCGGTTGACCGAGCCGGTTGATGCGTTCAAGCACCTGCTCTTCGGTGTCGGCACCGCTGATGGGCAAGCGGTAATCGCGCGCTACGCGGCTGAGCAAGGCCCGGTACAGCAAACCAAGCGCTTCGCGCGGCTGCTGGGCCCACAGGGCCTGGACATGGGTGGCGACATCTTCGGGTAGGTGCTCAAGCGACGTTTGCTGGCTGAACGAGGCCGGCGTCGCCTGCCGTGCAAGACGCTTGCGCTTGCCCAATGGCGCCACGAACAGCTGCATCCACTGGCGATAGCGCCAGAGCACCATGGCCAACAGGCCGATGGCCAGCGCCCAGAGCAGCGCTTCGATCAGGCGCGCGGCCAGGCCGGCACCTTCGAGCAAGCGTTGCAGCCAGCTGAAGGATGCCGATGTGTCCTCGGATGCGTCGTCTGCCTGCGGTGACTGGGCCACGCGCCAGCCCGACACGGTTTCAGTGTTGATGAAGGGCGGCGCCTGCACGATCTGCTCGATGGCCTGGCGCGATTGCTCGCTGCTCAAGAGTTGCCGGGTCAGGCGCGGGCTGTCGGGCGCCGCTTCTTCGATGCTGGTGGCCCAGCCTGTCGTCGGCAGGCAGGCCAGGACCAGGCTGGTGCTCAGCAGCACGGCGGTGGCTGCCCCGGCCAGGCGCTGGCGCAGGCGCTTGAACACCAGTTCGATGTCCCAGGCCTCCAGGCGTGTGCGCCGGTTGAGGTAGAGCGTGAAGCCGCACGTTACATACACCGGTTCCCAGGCGATCAGGGCCAGTGCGTAGAGCAGGTTGAGCAGATGATCGATCCATAGCGGTTGTCCGAAGCCTTGCCACACGCCGACCCAGTCCACGTTATCCGTAAGCGGTGCCGGAATCAGGGCATACAGCAGCAGGATCAGGCCGATATACAAGATCATTTCCAGGTGCATGCCCACCAGGGTCAGGCAGCGCGCGGCGCGCATGTCGGCCTGGCAGAGCACGCCCAGGCGCCGGCGGCGTTGTTCGCCGGCCAGCCCTTCGAGCTGTTGCACCGGCAGGGTGAAGCTGCGCACCAGGCTCAGGCGCCGCCAGGTCAGGCTGGGCAACCATTGGCGCTTGAGGCTTGCCGGCCACGCCTTGAGGGCTTGGCCGAGGGTGGGCGTCGACCCGAACAGGGCCTGGGACACGATCAGCAGCGGCAGGCGTTCATAGAGCGGCTTGAGCCACCAGAACACCACCATGACCACGCCGGGATAGTCCCACAGCAGTGCGCTGAGCAGTGCCAGCACGGGCAGGGTGACCAGTGCCCAAGACAGCATGAGCAGGCCCCGGTGCTGGCGAGCCAGCAGGATGCCCAGGTCAAGGGCTTCCCAGGCAGGGCGGGGGCGCACCTCGATGCTGGCGTCAGTCAGGCGCATGCGCAGTGCGTCCTGCCAGCAGCAGCCAGGCGGCCACCAGGGCCCATAACAGGGCACCCACCAGGTATTTGAGCCAGGGTGCGGGCCAGACCATCGATGACCAGTACGCCTCGATAAAGGCGGCTATCAACAGCATGGCAATGACCCCGCCCAGCAGTTGCACACTGGTGCGGCCGGCCTCGCGCAGGGCGTGGCTGCGCGTCAGCCTGCCCGGGGCCAGGATTGCCCAGCCCAGTTTCAGGCCGGCTGCCCCGGCCAGCGCGATGCCGGTCAGTTCAAAGGCACCATGGCCGATCACGAAGGTCCAGAAGGTCTGGCCATAGCCCAACTGCGTCAGGTAGCCGGCCATCGCACCCATCATCAGGCCGTTGTAGAGCAGGATCGCGACACTGCCCAGGCCCAGCAGCAGTCCGGTGGCATAGGTCTGAAAGGCGATGCCGATGTTGTTCATGATGTAGTAGCCAAACATGACCCAGTCCTCGCTGGAGGAGCGTTCCGGCGTCCGGCCTAGGCGCTCGGCGCCAGGGTCATACATGGCTTGCAAGTGGCTGACCTGCTCGGGGCTGACAACGCTGTAGACCAGGTGCGGTACGGCATGCACCAGCACGCCCATGCCCAGCAGGCTGGCGAACAGCAACAGGCCCGACACGGCCACCAGGCGCCACTGGGCCCGTACTTGCCGCGGAAAGCCGGCCAGCAGGAACGCCAGCAGCTGTGTCATGGCCGTGCCCTGGTGGCGATAAAGTTGCTGATGGCCGCGCATGGCCAGTTGTTGCAGCGAGTCGACCAGGAACGTGCTGTAGCCACGGGCCTGCGCCAGGGCCAGGTGCTGGCAGATGCGCCGGTAATCGCGGCTGAACGTGGCATGCGACGCGGCCGGACGGGGCCGGGTGCGGCGCGGCGTGGTCTTGCCAAGGCCGAGCAGGCGAGGACGACGCTCCAGCACGTCCAGTTGTCCGGCGAAGGCATTCCAGTCGGCCTGGTGGCGGGATTCGAACAGGCTCTGTTTCATGTCGGGCCTGCCAGGGTGCGAGCGATGCCGTTGAGCCGGGCCACGGCTTGATCGGGGTGAACCTGCAAGGGCTCGGCCAGGTGGGCGGCCAGTTCGCGCAGGCGGGCGGCAGACAGTTCGCCCTGGCGCTCGGCCAGTTCGAGAATGGCGCGTTGCTCTTGCTGGGTCAGGGCAAAGGGTGCCACCGCCGCGCAGGCTTCGGGCAGGGTCGGGCGCGGTCGTGGCCGGTCGCGATAGATCACCCGCGTGCCGGCGGCCAGGTCGCCCAGACGCTTGAAAGAGGCGTTGTTGAGGCAGGCTATGGCGCCAAGGGCGTAGCCGAACGGCAACATGTCGACCGCCCGCAACAGGTTGCGAATCAGTGAGGGCGACCAGCCCACCGGCGTACCGTCGTCGTGCACGACGCGCAGCCCCATGATTTGTTTGCCCGGCGTACGTCCCTGGTTGAGCACTTCGAACAGCACCGGGTACCACCAGTTGAGCAGAAACAGCGTTATGGCGATCAGGCCCTCGCCCAGTTTATCGAGCAGCGAAAACACGCCATAGATGCCCAGCATCAAGAGGCCGCGCGCACCCAGGTCAAGGCTGAAGGCCAGGGCGCGCACCACCAGTCCCGCAGGGCGCAGGATCAGGTCGATGCCCTCGGGCGTCTCGATCCTGAGTCGGGTGTCCAACGGTGGGGCCGGCCTTGGCAAAGTCGCAAGCATGGTCATGGCACTTGGGGGCGATGAGCGATGTTAGCACTGTGCATCGGGCAATCGGGTCGCCCGTGAAGGGATCGCCCGGTCAGACCTTGCAAGTGTGCGCCAATTGGCTATTTGAAGGCGCCAGGTTCTACACTTTGCACGTCTTCAGTTCAGGAATAGCCCGTGACTTCCAGCATCTTCTGGTACGACTACGAAACCACCGGTATCAATCCGCGCTGCGATCGGCCATTGCAGATGGCCGGTATCCGTACCGACGCCGAGCTCAATGAGATTGCCCCTCCCGTCAATCTCTATTGCCAGCCCAGTGACGATATTCTGCCGCACCCCATGGCGTGCCTGATCACCGGGATCACGCCGGCACGGCTGGCTGAACAAGGCTTGTGCGAGGCCGACTTCATGCGCCTGGTGCATGCGCAACTGGCCGCGCCAGGCACCTGCGGGGCCGGCTACAACACCTTGCGCTTTGACGACGAAGTGACCCGCTACAGCCTGTATCGAAACTTTTACGACCCTTACGGCCGGGAGTGGCAGGGCGGCAACAGCCGCTGGGACCTGATCGATGTCGTGCGCGCCGCGTATGCCTTGCGCCCCGAGGGTATTGTCTGGCCGCAGGAGCAAGGGCGGGTCACCCTCAAGCTTGAGCGCCTGACGGCCGCCAACGGTATCGATCACGGCCAGGCCCACGATGCGCTGTCCGATGTGCGTGCTACCATCGCGCTGGCGCGCCTGATCCGTGATCGCCAGCCCAGGCTTTACCAGTACCTGTTCAACCTGCGTAACAAGCGCAAGGTGCAAGAGCAGATCACGCTGTTAGAGCCGCTGGTGCACATATCCGGACGTTTTTCGGCGGCCCGGCATTACTTGGGTGTGGTCTTGCCGCTGGCCTGGCACCCGCATAACCGCAATGCCCTGATTGTCTGTGACCTGCACACCGACCCTGCACCGCTGCTTGAAGAGGATGCCGAGACGCTGCGTCAACGGTTATATACCCGCCATGAGCACCTGGCCGAGGGTGAACGGCCGGTGCCGCTGAAACTTGTTCATATCAATCGATGCCCGGTGCTGGCACCCCTGAGTGTGTTGCGCAAAGAAGATCAACAGCGTTTGCAACTGGACATGGCCACGTTTCACGAACGGGCCGTGTCGTTGCAGCGCAGTGTGCAACTTTGGCAAGACCGCGTGCAGGCGGTGTACGGCCAGGAGGATTTCAGTGGTCATGAAGATCCCGAGCAGCAGTTGTATGACGGCTTTATTGGCGAGCGCGACAGACGCCTGTGCGAACAAGTGCGCATGGCGGAACCCGAACAACTGGCACAACCGGTGTGGCCGTTCGATGACATGCGTTTGCCAGAGTTGCTGTTGCGCTACCGCGCCCGCAATTTTGCCGACACCTTGACCGCCCATGAACAACAGCACTGGCTGGCGTTCTGCCGGGCCAGGCTGACTCGCCCGGAATACGGCGCGCCGAATACTTTGCAAAGTTTTACTGATGCGATGGTCGAGTTGTCGTTAAGTGCCAGTCCCGCGCAGCGCGAGGTACTGGCTCGGTGGCAGGATTATGCGCAGCAATTGCGTGAACGACTGGGACTGCAGGTGGACGAACCCCTAACAAGATGAGGCCGTTTCGTTCAACTTCATACACATAAAAAACGCCAGCAAGCTGGCGTTTTGAGGAAGACGGCGAGCGATCAGCCCAACAGCGTCGACCAGCTTTCAACTTCATCACCGCCCCAGCGAGCTTTCCACTCTTTCAGGGTCTTGTGGTTGCCGCCTTTGGTTTCGATGACTTCGCCATTGTGCGGGTTCTTGTATTGCTTGACCTTGCGCGCACGTTTGGTCGTGGTGGTTTTCACCGCGCCACGTGGGGCCTTGTTGATCTTGGCTTCAGGGTCGAGCAGGGCAATGATGTCGCGCAGCGACTTCTGGTATTCACCCATCAGGGCGCGCAGTTTGCCTTCGAATTCAAGCTCGGCTTGCAATTTGTCATCTTGGGACAGATTTTTCAAACGCGCCTGCAGCTCTTTGATGGCTTCTTCGGTGGCGCGATATTCGTTGATCAGGGACATGAGGCGTACCTATTGTGCGAAGGGTTGCAGGAAAACAGTGGGCAATAATAGTCAGGGTATTTGAGCAAGTAAACAGTATTTAAATTTTTCTTTGAAGTGGGTCATGGATATACCGCGTTCGTACACCATGGCGAAACTAGCCGCTGCCCGCAATCATGCCTAATGATGTTGCTGGTGGCTGTACGAAATGTCGTTGCCGAAGCCTTGCCGGTCCGCGCATAAAGCGCTTGTTGGCAAGCGCTGTCATCGTTCTTAATTTCCGTTATATCGTTGATGCAGCCCTGTTTAAGGGCATTTCTCAAAGGGCCTTATGTCGGATTTTATTGCACGAAAATTCCTTGTTGATTGTCAGGTTTTTCCTTGAAGTCTTTTCGCTGTCTGTCGAGGAGCAAGATGCAAGTGCACGGATGAGGCCTTATGCCATACTTGGGTGGCTCAAAGGCATGACAGTAATACTGCAGTTTTGCAGCGCAGCAGCTAGAATGGCCGCCTTTATGGAGCTCTGGAGTTTTACCCATGCGCACTTTTCGCCTGGTGATCGCTTGCCCGGACCGGGTCGGCATCGTTGCCAAGGTCAGTAACTTTCTGGCGTCCTACAACGGATGGATTACAGAATCGAGTCACCATTCTGACAACCTCAGTGGCTGGTTCTTCATGCGCCACGAAATTCGCGCCGATACGCTGCCCTTCGACCTGGACGGTTTTCGCCAGGCGTTTGCGCCGATTGCCGAAGAGTTCTCGATGGATTGGCGCATCACCGACTCCAGCCAGAAAAAGCGCGTGGTGCTGATGGCCAGCCGTGAATCGCACTGTCTGGCCGACCTTCTGCACCGCTGGCACAGCGAGGAGCTGGACTGCGAGATCGCCTGCGTGATCTCCAACCACCAGGACCTGCGCAGCATGGTCGAGTGGCACAACATTCCCTATTACCACGTACCGGTCGACCCCAAGGACAAGCAGCCTGCGTTTGCCGAAGTGTCGCGCCTGGTCGGCGAGCATCAGGCCGATGTCGTGGTCCTGGCGCGCTACATGCAAATCCTGCCGCCGCAGCTGTGCCAGGAATACGCCCACCGCGTCATCAACATCCACCACAGCTTCCTGCCTTCGTTCGTGGGTGCCAAGCCTTACCATCAAGCGGCGCTGCGCGGCGTGAAGCTGATCGGCGCCACGTGTCACTACGTCACCGAAGAGCTCGATGCCGGCCCGATCATCGAGCAGGACGTGGCCCGTATCAGCCACCGTGACAGCATCGAGACCACCGTTCGCCTGGGGCGTGACGTCGAGAAGCTGGTGCTGGCGCGCGGCCTGCGCGCGCACCTGGAAGACCGGGTGATGGTGCACGATAACAAGACCGTGGTCTTCGATTGATCCGGCGGGCCCACCGCCGCGCCCTGCGCGAGGGTGGGCCACGTGTCTGCACCGGGAGCCCGTCATGAACGATCCGCTGGATAAAGCCACGTCCAAAGCCCCGCCGGTGATTGGCGAGGGTTGCCTGAGCCGTTATGACCCCGACGCCCTGGGGCCTGAAGATGGCACTGACTTCCCTGGCGCGGCCCGATTGTGGCGCCAGACTCAGGACCCTGCGTGCGACGAGCACGACCAACAGTCCTGAGTGCTCAGCCAGCCATGCTTGGTCAGCGGCTGGCGGCCTTCATCGAGCAGGCGCTGCAGAACCTTCAGCCAGTAGGTGCGTGCCAGCGCGTGCTGCATGTCCACCGGGTGCAGGCCCAGACGGATCACCGGCGCCTGGCACCATTGCCGCTCCTGGCAGTGTCCCACCAGCCATGAAACGCCTCGGCGCAATGGGCTGCGGGCGCTCCACACCAGGCCCGGTGCCGCAAATCGCTTGAAATCGGGCAGCCGATACAGGCCGCGAAGATCGCTGGTGTAATGCAGCGGCCGGCGCGCCAGTGCCTGGCGGGTGCCCTCGCTCATCAACCAGGCTGGGGCAACAAAACCATACAACGGCCAGCCATGACGCCTGAACGTCTCGATCCCGGCATCCAGGCGCGCCAGGGCCTGCTGCCGGGTGAGGGTATAGAATTCGCCTTCATGGGTGTACAGCCGGCGCATGACGTAGTCGACAGGGTGGCGCGGGGGTGGTGCGTCGTCGCAATGGTAGTAACCGTGCAGCGCCAGCTCATCGCCCAGGCTCAGGCGCTGATGCAGCAGGGCCAACAGGGCAGGGTCGTCGTCGAGTCTGCGGCGTCCATGAAAGTCGGGCACCACCAGCCAGGTCATGGGCACCGGCCCCAGGGCGTCGACAGCGGCGATGAAGTCCTGGTAGGCGCGCCAGTTACCGCCAGCCACATCATGCAGCACCAACAGCACGGCCGGGCGGCCGGCCTGCATGGCCTCAGCCATGGGCCATGGCCGGCGAGCGGCCCAGCACGCAGCGGTAATGGCCCAGCAACCCGGCCACCACCGTGTCCCAGCTATAGCGTTGTTCGACATGACGCCGACCGGCCTGCCCCATGACCCGGACATCGTGACTGAACAGCTCGCGCACCGCTTCAGCCATGGCCTGTGGCTGGTTGGCCTCGCACAGCACCCCGCAGCCAGGCGTAATGATCTCGCTGAACGCTCCGGCGTCGACGGCCACCACAGCGGTGCCGCAGGCCATGGCCTCGAGCACGACCAGCCCAAAGGTCTCCTGGTCGCCCGCGTGCAGCAGGGCATCGGCGCTGGCCAGCAGGCGTGCGACCTCGCCGTGGGGGCGGAAATGCCCGATCACCGAGACATTGGCCGGTCTGTGGCTGGGCATGTGCGAGCCCACCAGCAGCAGGTGATACGCCGGCCCCAGGTGCTGCATGCAGTGCAGCAGCACATTGAGGTTCTTTTCCCGCGAGCCGCGCCCGGCAAACACCAGCAGTCGTGTATCCGGCGCCAACCCCAGCGCCTGCCTGAGGTGCGGATCGCGATGCCGGGGATGAAAAGCCTGCAGGTCGACGCCCAGCGGCTGCACATGCACCTGGCTCACGCCCATGGCCAGCAGCTTGTCGGCCATGGCCTGGCTGGGTGCCAGGACTCGGTCGAAATGGCCATACAACTTGCTGATATAGGCCTGGGCACTGCTGCCCACCCAGTGGCCGACGCGGTTGCTGACCAGCAAGGGCAGGTCGGAATGATAGAAACCGATGACCGGCACATCCAGTTGCCGGCGTGCGTCCAGCGCGGCCCAGGCGGTAAGGTAAGGATCGCCCACCTCGATCAGGTCCGGCTTGAGGTGCTGCAAGGTGGCACGCCACGGGCTGACCCGCCATGGAAAACGATAGCCGTTACCGAACGGCAGGGGTGGGGCGGGCACCTGGTAGATGTCGTTGTGATGGCTGCTGCGCGCGCCCGGGATCAGCAGGCTGTGGCGCACGCCCGGATAGCGCGTCAGGCGACGATGCTTGGCATCCAGGTACGTGCGCACCCCGCCGCTGGCGGGGGCGTAGAACATGGTCATGTCGGCAATGTGCACGAGGCAGGCTCCTGCAATGAAAAGTGGTCTACAGCGTGGTCACTGACAGCGTAGTAGGTCGCCTGGCCAGACGACCGTCCGCCGGGTGGAAGGTCATGACCGGTGTTTCAGCGAGACACTGGGGCGTGCGATGCCAACCTGAAGGGGATTGAGCAATGATGGATTCTCAAACGATGGTGCTGGGCGCAGACCCGGCGGCGCAACCGGTGGTCCAGGCGCTGCGCCTGGCCAACCGCCATGGCCTGGTGGCCGGCGCCACCGGGACAGGCAAGACCGTGACGCTGCAACGCCTCGCCGAGGCGTTCAGTGACGCCGGGGTGGCAGTGTTTGCCGCCGACATCAAGGGTGACCTGTGTGGCCTGGGCGCGGCCGGCGTGGCGCAGGGGCCGATTGCCGAGCGGCTGGCCGGCATGCCCTGGTTGACGCATCGGCCTCAGGGCTACCCGGTTATCCTGTGGGACATCGACGGCGTGTCCGGTCATCCATTGCGCACCACGCTGAGCGAAATGGGGCCCTTGTTGCTGGGCAACTTGCTGGCGCTGAGCGACAGCCAGCAGGCCGCCTTGTACGCGGCGTTCAAGGTGGCCGACCGTGAAGGTCTGTTGCTGCTTGACCTCAAGGACCTCAAGGCCTTGCTCGTTCATCTGCGCGAGTACCCGCAACAGTTGGGCGAAGACGCCGCGCTGATGACCACCGGCTCCAGCCAGGCGTTGCAGCGGCGTCTGGCTGGCCTTGAGCAGCAGGGCGCCGCCGCCCTGTTCGGTGAACCGGCCGTGCGACTGGAGGATATTCTGCAACCGGCCAGCGACGGGCGCGGGCATATCCACCTGCTTGACGCCCGGCGCCTGGTGCACGAGGCGCCCAAGGTCTATGCCACCTTCCTGCTGTGGCTGCTGGCCGAACTGTTCGAACAGTTACCCGAGCGTGGCGATGCCGATAAGCCCTTGCTGGCACTGTTTTTCGACGAGGCGCATTTGTTGTTTGCCGACACGCCCAAGGCCTTGCAGGAGCGGCTCGAACAGGTCGTGCGGTTGATACGCTCCAAGGGCGTAGGCGTTTATTTCGTGACGCAATCACCCGCTGACCTGCCCGATGAAATCCTGGCCCAGCTTGGCCTGCGCATCCAGCACGGCTTGCGGGCCTTCACTGCACGCGAGCAGAAAGCGTTGCGGGCCGTGGCCGACGGCTTCAGGGCCAACCCGGCCTTCGACGCGCGAGCCGTGTTGACGGAATTGGGCATCGGCGAGGCATTGGTGGGCACCTTGCAGGCCAAAGGCACCCCGGCGCAGGTCCAGCGTGTGCTGATTGCGCCGCCGCAATCGCGTATCGGGCCGCTGAGCGAGGCCGAGCGCCGGGCATTGATCGCACTATCGCCGCTGGGTGGGCGTTATGACCAGCCTGTGGATCGTGAATCGGCCTATGAAATACTGGCGGCACGCAAATCGGGCCTGCCTGCAGACACCTTGACGCCGGCCCAGGCCCCGCCGCACGAGACCAGCCTGGGCGACAGGACCGGTGACTGGCTCGGCGGGCTGGCCGGGCAGGCGATGAAAAGCGCCATGCGCCAGGCCGCCGGCCAGATTGGCCGGCAACTGGTGCGGGGCTTGATGGGGTCGTTGCTGGGCAGCAAGACGCGCCGCCGATGAACAAAGCCCCAGGCGCCGGCCTGGGGCTTGTCGGTCAGGACAGAGCCATGGACGCCAGCCAGAACAGGCCGGCAGACAAGGTGACCGTGGCTGGGAGGGTCAGCACCCAGGCCAGCAGGATGGTGCGTACCGTGCCGCCTTGCAGGCCGCTGCGGTTGGCAACCATGGTGCCGGCCACGCCCGAGGAGAGGATGTGCGTGGTCGAGACTGGCAGGCTGAAGACGTTGGCCAGGCCGATGGCGGTGGCGGTGGTGATCTGTGCCGACATGCCCTGGGCGTAGGTCATGCCCTGGCGGCCGATCTTCTCACCGATGGTCAGGACTACGCGCTTCCAGCCCACCATGGTGCCGATACCCAGCGCCAGGGCCACTGCCAGGATCACCCAGAAAGGCGCGTACTCGGTGGTGGCGGTCAGGTCTTTGCGCAGCTTGTTGAGGTCGGACTTTTCGCGGGCGGCCAGGTCGGGCAGTTTGCTGACCTTGCGCGCCGTGTCGTCCAGGCACAACAGGTAGCGACGGACTTCGATGCGGTCTTCAGCTCCCAGCGCCGTGTAGTCGGTCACCCCTTGCAGCTTGCTCAGCAGGGCGTCGATGGTCGGCATGGTCTGCTTGGGGTCGCATGCGGCGGTGGAGGGCAGGTCGCCTTGTGCAGCCTTGCCCATCGCCAGGTACTCGCCCAGCGTGGCGTTGTTGCGCTGGTAGAACTGGCTCAGGTGCAAGGTGGCGTCACGGGTACGCTCGATCTGGTAGGTGGTGCTGTTCAGGTCGAGGACGAACTGGGCCGGCACGATACCGATCAGCACCAGCATGATCAGGCCGATGCCTTTCTGGCCATCGTTGGAGCCATGCACGAAACTGACGGCCATGGCGGAAATGACCAGTACCAGGCGATTCCAGAACGGAGGGTGTTTCTTGTCGTCGAGTGTACGGCGCTGTTCGGGGGTCTTGTGCATCTTCGACAGCGGGCGCCACCACTTCAGTGCCAGCAGCAGCAGGCCGGCAATCAGGAAGCCGCCCAGCGGCGAGAAGACCAGCGAGGCGCCGATGTCGATTGCCTTCTGCCAGTTCACGCCTTCGCTGACCGGAATGCCATTGATCAGCGCGTTGGCCAGGCCCACGCCAAGGATCGAACCGATCAGGGTGTGCGAACTGGAGGCGGGAATGCCGAAGTACCAGGTGCCCAGGTTCCAGGCAATGGCCGCGGTCAGCAGTGAGAACACCATGGCCAGGCCATGACCGGTATTGACGTTGATCAGCAATTCGACCGGCAGCAGGTGCACGATCGCATAGGCCACGCCCACACCGCCGAGCAACACCCCGAGGAAGTTGAAGACCCCCGAGGCGAACACCGCAAGATGCGGTGGCATGGCTTTGGTGTAGATGACCGTCGCCACCGCGTTGGCGGTGTCGTGGAAGCCATTGATGAACTCGAACGATAGGACGAATGCCAGGGCGAGCAACAGGCTGACAAGCACCCATGCATCAAGCCCGCTGAATAAATCGATCATGTAGAATTTCTGACCCGTTCTTAAGGGGGCGGGATTATGACAGAAAAAATACATTTTCAGATATCGGTCGCTGACCGGTAGTGATAAATCAGCGGCCTGCAGGCATGGCGAGGCCGCCCCGGACTGGAGAAAAAACAAAATCAGGGGCGGTCAAGGCGCTGTTGGAAGCGACGGTCACTCGTCGTCTTTAAGCTCTTTTTCCATTCGTTGCAGCTCTTGCTTGAACGCCTGGTCCTGCACGGTGGCGCGTTTGCGCCAGGGTTTGCGTTCAGGCTCGGGCTGCGCGGCATAAGTGGTCACTTCACCGCCGTAAACTTCTTTGTAGCGTTGTTCGTGGCGCTCAAGTTCCGCGCGCAGTTCATCTTTAGTCACGGGTGTTACCTGATCATATCCAAATGAACTCCAGTGATAACGCCAGCCACTGCACATGCGGGCATTTACCCGGCTTGCCGGAAGGCAGGGCAGTAAGGCCGTGCGGACAATCCGGTACGTCGAGGGTAATGCCGAACATCTTTAGTGGCTTGCGGCTACGGGCACTGGAAAAAAACAGCTGTCGTAGCGACATTCGCATGGGTCAGCCGCAATGATTGACATTGCAGACATTGACCAGACCTTGCATCGAGGTGAGCGCAACAGGGCGTTGCGTGACGCATCGAAAAATAGCGATCGACCCGGGAATGGCTGGAGGGGCGCAATCGAGACGCAAGGTATAAACGGCCAAGTGACCGCTACTATCTCCAAGAAGTACCGGGACGTCAACTACAGGCGCGCTCCAATGTGGGGAAGGTCGACAGCGAGAATTGAACGAGAAGTTTCAACCGTGAACCGACATGAAACATCTTTTTCCGCTGGCAACAGTGTGAACCGATGAAAACATCGATGCAGTTCCCATCAGGAGGGTGAGCGCAGGAGGGTGAACGTATGAATGAGCCGGATGACAGCAGGTGGGCAGTGCGTGATCGGTCAGCACGAAGCCGTAATAAAAAACGGCCTTGCTTCGTGGACAAGGCCGTTGCCTTGGACTTCTCAGTGGGTACCTGACCAGGATTTCCAAGAAGCCACTTCATGGCAGGGGTAAAGGTATAAGTATATTTGTCAGGGGTCAATTGCGATTATCGGCCACTTGTTCGATAATCGCACGACCGGGCCGCCTCCATTGAACCGCATACGGCCTGAACCTTTGAAATACAAGGTCTGCAAGGATAATGCTGAGGTGTGGCCATGAATGAAGAACTGCGTAATTCTTTTGTTTCGCTCGCGCCGCCCATCGTGGCTTCACCGGCCAAGCGCATTCAGGCGTTGACCGGCGACCCTGATTTCATGACGTCACTGGCCCGCGGCCTGGCGGTCATCCATGCCTTTCAAGAGCGTAAACGGCATCTGACCATTGCCCAGATCAGCCACCGCACTGAAATCCCCCGTGCGGCCGTGCGCCGCTGCCTGCACACCCTGATCAAGCTTGGCTATGCAACGACCGACGGTCGTACCTATTCTCTGTTGCCCAAGGTGCTGACCCTGGGCCATGCGTATCTATCGTCCACGCCGCTGGCAATGTCATCGCAGCCTTATCTGGACCGCATGAGCGACCAGTTGCATGAAGCCTGCAACATGGCCACGCTCGAAGGCGAAGACATCCTTTATATCGCCCGTTCCGCCACGACCCAGCGGCTGATCTCGGTCGATCTTTCGGTGGGCGGGCGACTGCCGGCCTATTGCACCTCCATGGGGCGCATCCTGCTGGCCGCGCTGGACGACGTCACCCTGCGCGAATACCTCGACCACGTCGACATGCAACCCAAGACCAGCCGTACCCTGCGCACCCGCGAGGCCTTGTTCGAATGCCTGCAACAAGTGCGTCAGCAAGGCTGGTGCATCGTCGATCAGGAGCTGGAGCAAGGCTTGCGTTCGATTGCCGTGCCGGTGTACGACGCCTCGGGACAGGTCCTGGCCGCCCTGAACGTCAGCACCAGTGCCGCGCGGGTGGCCCGTCACGAGCTGGAACAGCGTTTCCTGCCTATCATGCTCGAAGCCAGCCGTGAACTGAGCGCCCAGATTTTCACCTGAAAGCCATGAAAACCCAGCGTCGGACTGGCAGCGATGGTGTTCGATTATCGAACGAATAATCGATTATCGGATTGTTTGCCGCCCGACTCGCGCATAACCTCATGTTCATCGCGGCGCCGTTACAGCGCGCCGCTCATTTAACGTGACGTTGGGTTCGGGAGCACCTCATGGCTGAAATCATGTCTTTACGTGATGCGGTGAAACAACTGGTCAACGATGGCGACACCGTTGCGCTGGAAGGTTTCACGCATTTGATCCCCTCGGCCGCCGGCCATGAAATTATCCGCCAGGGCAAGCGCGACCTGACCCTGGTGCGCATGACCCCGGACCTGATCTACGACCAGTTGATTGGTGCCGGCTGCGTCAAGCGCCTGATCTTTTCCTGGGGCGGCAACCCCGGTGTCGGTTCGTTGCACCGCCTGCGCGATGCCGTCGAGAAAAAATGGCCGCGTCCTCTGGAACTGGAAGAGCACAGCCACGCCGACCTGGCCAACGCCTATGTGGCCGGTGCCTCGGGCCTGCCGTTCGCGGTGCTGCGTGCCTATGCCGGTTCCGACCTGCCCAAGGTCAACCCGCTGATCAAGACCGTCACCTGCCCGTTCACCGGTGAAGTGCTGGCAGCCGTGCCGGCGGTACGCCCTGACGTGACCGTGATTCATGCCCAGAAGGCCGACCGCAAGGGCAACGTGTTGATCTGGGGCATCCTCGGCTCGCAGAAGGAAGCGGCCCTGGCGGCCAAGCGTTGCATCGTCACGGTCGAGGAAATCGTCGACGACCTGCAGGCACCCATGAATTCCTGCGTATTGCCGACCTGGGCCTTGAGTGCCGTGTGCGTGGTGCCTGGCGGCGCGCATCCGTCCTATGCGCATGGCTATTACGAGCGCGACAACCGCTTCTACCAGGACTGGGATCCGATTGCCCGTGACCGCGAAGGCTTCCAGGCCTGGATCAAGGCATACATCCAGGACACGGCGGACTTCGCTGAATTCAAGAACAAGCTGGCCAGCGCTGCGGAGGCAAAGTAATGACTTACACCACCAGTGAAATGATGACCATCGCCGCCGCACGTCGTCTGCACAACGGCACGGTCTGCTTCGTGGGCATCGGCCTGCCATCCAAGGCCGCCAACCTCGCCCGCCTGACATCGGCGCCGGACGTGGTGCTGATCTACGAATCAGGTCCGATCGGCGCCAAGCCGACCGTATTGCCGCTGTCGATCGGTGACGGTGAACTGGCCGAAACCGCCGACACCGTGGTGTCGACCAGCGAAATCTTCCGCTATTGGCTGCAAGGTGGTCGCGTCGACCTGGGTTTCCTGGGGGCCGCGCAGGTCGACCGCTTCGGCAACATCAACACCACCGTGGTCGGTGACTATCACAATCCCAAGGTGCGCCTGCCAGGTGCCGGTGGTGCGCCGGAGATTGCCGGCTCCGCCAAGTCGGTGCTGATCATCCTCAAGCAGTCGCCACGTTCGTTCGTCGAGCGCCTGGACTTCATCACGTCGGTGGGCCATGGCGAAGGCGGCGACTCGCGCAAGCGTCTCGGCCTGCCGGGTGCGGGTCCTGTGGGCATTATCACCGACCTGTGCATCATGGAGCCGGAGGAGGGCAGCAACGAGTTCGTGGTCACCACCCTGCACCCTGGTGTCACCCGTGAGCAAGTCACCGCCGCCACCGGCTGGCCAGTGCGCTTTGCCGAAAACGTAATCTGTTCCGCCGATCCGACCGAGGTTGAACTGACCGCCCTGCGCGACCTGGAAGCGCGCACCGCGGCGGCCCACGGTCAAGCACCAGGAGAAGCATGATGCGTGACGTTTTTATCTGCGATGCCATCCGCACCCCGATCGGCCGTTTCGGCGGTGGCCTGTCCGGCGTACGCGCCGATGACCTGGCTGCGGCACCGATCAAGGCGTTGATCGAGCGCAACCCTTCGGTCAACTGGGCCGAAGTCGACGAAGTGTTCTACGGCTGCGCCAACCAGGCCGGCGAAGACAACCGCAACGTGGCGCGCATGGCCGCCTTGCTGGCCGGCCTGCCGCCGAGCATTCCGGGCGTGACCCTCAACCGCCTGTGCGCCTCCGGCATGGACGCCATCGGCACGGCATTTCGTGCCATTGCCGCAGGCGAAATGGAGCTGGCCATTGCCGGCGGCGTCGAGTCGATGTCGCGTGCACCGTTCGTGATGGGCAAGGCCGATGCCGCGTTCTCGCGCAACATGAAACTGGAAGACACCACCATTGGCTGGCGCTTCATCAATCCGCTGATGAAAACCCAGTACGGTGTCGATGCGATGCCGGAAACCGCTGACAACGTGGCCGATGACTACAAGGTGTCGCGCGCCGACCAGGATGCGTTTGCCCTGCGCAGCCAGCAGCGCACCGCCGCCGCCCAGGCCGCCGGTTTCTTTGCCGAAGAAATCGTGCCGGTGCGCGTGGCGCACAAGAAGGGTGAAACCCTTGTCGACAAGGACGAACATCCGCGTGCCGACACCAGCCTGGAAACCCTGAGCAAGCTCAAGCCGCTCAACGGTGCGAACAAGACCGTGACCGCCGGCAACGCCTCGGGTGTCAACGACGGTGCCGCCGCGCTGATTCTGGCTTCGGCTGAAGCGGTCAAGAAACACGGCCTGACCCCGCGTGCACGGATTCTCGGCATGGCCAGCGCCGGTGTCGATCCACGCGTCATGGGCATCGGTCCGGTGCCTGCCGTGCGCAAACTGGTCGAACGCCTGGGCGTGGCGGTCACCGATTTCGACGTGATCGAACTCAACGAAGCCTTCGCCAGTCAGGGCCTTGCCGTGCTGCGCGAGCTGGGCCTGGCCGACGACGCGCCGCAGGTCAACCCCAACGGCGGCGCCATTGCCCTGGGTCATCCTCTGGGCATGAGCGGTGCGCGATTGGTACTGACCGCCTTGCATCACCTGGAAAAAACCGGTGGCCGCAAGGGCCTGGCAACCATGTGTGTGGGTGTAGGCCAAGGCCTTGCACTGGCCATCGAGCGCACCTGAGGGTTGTTCTGTAACTGTCCGGAGCTGCCTCCACGAAAGGGCAGGCCGGACGGTTGCTTATCCGCTTTACCTCCTCTTCGCAGGCTTTGGCCTGCGTCTTTTTGCCCGCGAAACGCCCCCCGTAAAGTGTCTACGTGGAACTTTCATTCCGGCAGATGTGACCAATTGTTTCGCGACAGGGTTATCCTTGCAGGGCAATCGTGTCGATATCACACCAGGATGGGGGAGAAACAATGGCAACGACCACGCAGCCGCACTACACCGGTGAGGAGCGCCGCAAGCGCATCTTCGCCATCGTCGGGGCCTCGTCAGGCAACCTTGTCGAGTGGTTCGACTTCTACATCTATGCCTTCTGCGCGATTTATTTTGCGCCTGCGTTCTTTCCCTCCGACGACCCTACCGTGCAGTTGCTCAACACCGCAGGCGTGTTCGCTGCCGGCTTTCTGATGCGCCCCATCGGCGGCTGGCTGTTCGGCCGGGTGGCCGACAAGCACGGGCGCAAGAGTTCGATGCTGATCTCGGTGAGCATGATGTGCTTCGGTTCGCTGGTGATCGCCTGCCTGCCCACCTACGCCAGCATCGGCGCCTGGGCACCGGCACTGCTGCTGGTGGCGCGCCTGATCCAGGGTCTGTCGGTAGGCGGCGAGTACGGCACCACCGCCACCTACATGAGTGAGGTGGCCCTGCGTGGCCAGCGTGGTTTTTTTGCTTCGTTCCAGTACGTGACCCTGATCGGCGGACAGTTGCTGGCGGTGCTGACCGTGGTGATCCTGCAGCAGTTTCTGACCACCGAAGAACTGCGCGATTACGGCTGGCGCATCCCGTTCGTGATCGGTGCCTGTGCAGCGATCATCGCGTTGTTCCTGCGCCGCAGCCTGGATGAGACCACCACCGCCGAAAGCCGCAAGGACAAGGACGCCGGCAGCGTGGCGGCGTTGTTCAAGCACCACAAGGCGGCCTTTATCACGGTGCTGGGCTACACCGCCGGCGGCTCGCTGATTTTCTATACCTTTACCACCTACATGCAGAAGTACCTGGTCAATACCGGTGGCATGCCGCCCAAGACCGCCAGCTACATCATGACCGGCGCCTTGTTCGTGTACATGTGCATGCAGCCACTGTTCGGCATGCTGGCCGACCGTATCGGGCGGCGTAATTCGATGCTGTGGTTCGGGGCGCTGGGCACGTTGTGCACCTTTCCGATCCTGATGGCGCTCAAGACCGTGAGCAGCCCGTGGATGGCTTTTGTGCTGATCACGCTGGCGCTGGCGATCGTCAGTTTCTACACCTCGATCAGCGGCCTGGTAAAAGCCGAGATGTTCCCGCCGCAGGTGCGTGCGCTGGGCGTGGGGCTGGCGTATGCGGTGGCCAACGCGATGTTTGGTGGCTCGGCTGAATATGTGGCACTGAACCTGAAGAACATGGGGATGGAGAATAACTTCTATTGGTACGTGACAGTGATGATGGCCGTGGCGTTCCTGTTCAGCCTGCGGCTGCCCAAGGAACCGACTTACCTGCATCATGATCATTGATTGATGGCTGAGATTGTCCCGGGTTGAACGGATTTCATGCCTGGTTCAGAACTGTGGGAGGCGGCTTGCCGGCGATGGCTGGAGCTGTCGGGTTTTGTACGGTGTTGTCCGTGCTTGCTGTGACTGGCCCTTAGAGCGGTTCCGACCCTCTTCGGGCCGGGTTACTTTGCCTTGGCAAAGTAACCAAACCGCTGGCTCCTGGCTGGGCCCCTGCGGGGTTCCCTCGTTCCGGCGCCCCTCCATCGGGCCGCGCCGATGGGCCGTCCCTGGCCCAGCGGCGCTGGCTCGGCATCCCTGCCTCGCTCCCCGATTGCGCGACACCTCCACTCGGCCTGCGCCCAAGTCGCGATCTGTGTCGTCTGTGATATTTGCGTAGAAGAGCAACAGCAACAGCAACAGCTTTTGCTCTGCTTTTCATGCGCGAGGGTGCAGGCGACGCAGAACGCGACTTGTGCAGGCCGAGTGGAGGCGTTGCGCAGGGGGGAAAGGGCCAGGACGGCCCGTTAGCCGCTTGGGCCAGGGACGGCCCATAAGCGGCGACCCCCGGAGCAATGCCGGAGGGAGGGGACCCCGAAGGGGCCGGAACCAGGAGCAAACGGTTTGCTTACTTTGCCAAGACAAAGTAAGCCGGCCCGAAGAGGGTCGGAACCTCTCCCAAAGACAAACCACCGCCCGCAAGAACAACACGATCCCAATTACCCAAGCCCCGAGCCCCAAGCCTACGGCCAATGGCTGATAGCAAATAGCTGTTAGCTGGCGTTAAATACCCCCGTATAACAAAAATATCAGCAGGGGTTAGGGATCATGACCGACAGCGTATCGTCTGCAGGGAAGCCGGCCATGTCCGGCGCGCAGGCTCCAGCCACACCTTCCGCATTCTCTTATGGCCTGCCACTGGGTCAGAGCCTGGCACTGGTTCTGATACTCACCGCCATGGCGTTCACCAGCCTGGCACTCTGGCTGGCCGTGCCGCTTGCCCTGGCCCTGATCTGGTGGCCGCACCTGCGCAAGCACCGGCCACCCTCAGGCCCGGTCGACACCGCGCCCAGCGACATTGCCCGGTTGACCCGCGAATTATCCTTCACCACCAGCCACAACGCCCTGTCGGCCGCCAGCGTGGCGTTTTCCGTGCGCCAGCTGGCGGCCAAGGTCCAGTCCCAACTCAAGGCCGCCGAGCAGGTGGTCGGCAACGCCGAGGTGATGATCACCACCGAGCAGCAGACCGCCCAGTTGAGCCAGCAGGCCCTGGCGGCCGCCAGCCAGGCCCGGCACAGCAGCGAGGCCGGACGCAGCGTGCTGGTCGAGTCCATCGAGCGCATGCACCGCCTGAGCAAGAACGCCGTCGACAGTCGCCAGGTGATCGAAGCCTTGAGCCAACGCAGTGAAGAGATCCAGCGTGTGGCTCAGGTCATCCAGTCTATTGCCAGCCAGACCAACCTGCTGGCGCTCAATGCGGCGATCGAGGCGGCGCGCGCCGGAGAGCACGGGCGCGGATTTGCCGTGGTTGCCGATGAGGTGCGCGGGCTGGCCAAACGCACGGCCACGGCCACCGGCGAGGTCGGACAAATGGTGAGCGACATCCAGCAGCGCACCGGCCAGGTGGTCGAACAGATTCGCCTGCTCACCGATGACCTTGACAGCGGGGTGCGCCAGGTGGAGGACACCGGCCAGCACCTGGAAAACATCGCGACCCTGGCCGCCGGCGTCGAGCGCCAGATCGGCGAGATCGCCCAGGGCGCGCAGATCAATCAGGAACAACTGGCCAGCCTGTTTACGGCGGTCGAGCAGATGCGCGGGGACCTCGAAGTCAGTGACCAGCAGACCCGTCATCTGGCCCAGGCCGCGGTGCAGATGGAAGGGCAGGCCGAGACCATCAGCGAGCGCCTGGCCGAGGTCGGCCTGGATGACTATCACCAACGCATCTATGACCTGGCCCGCGAAGGTGCCCGGCAGATCGGCCTGCGTTTCGAGGCCGATGTCGCACAGGGCCGGGTCAGCCTCGACGACCTGTTCGACCGCCACTACCAGCCCATCGCCAATACCGTGCCGCCTCGCTTCCATACCCGCTTCGACCGCTACACCGACCAGGTGCTGCCCGAGATCCAGGAACCGTTGCTCAAGCGCCATGAAGGCCTGGTGTTTGCCATTGCGTGCACCCCGCAAGGGTACGTGCCCACGCACAACACTGCATTCAACCAGCCGCTGACGGGCGATCCGGTGGCAGACACCGCGCATAACCGCAGCAAGCGCAAGTTCGATGACCGCACCGGTGTCCGGTGCGGCAGCCATCAGCAACCAATGCTGCTGCAAACCTACACCCGCGATACAGGCGAGCTGATGCACGACCTGTCGGTGCCGGTCATGGTCAAGGGGCGGCACTGGGGCGGCTTGCGCCTGGGCTACCGTCCCGCACAAGCGTAATACCCGTCAGCGCCTGACACCGGCAGCAAACCACAGGAAAGTTGTACCCGGTGTTATAAGTAGTTGATTAACAGGCGGTATAAGATCGAGCGGGTTTTAAACACCGATTTATATAAGGTTTTTGCGACGTGGGAAATTTCTGAAATATCCATCGCCTATTGACTGCTGTCTTCAACTGAGCAAGCTGTTTATAAAGCGTTTGTAAAAGCGCTTATCAATAGTTTGGAGTCAGTGGTATCTAAGGATGGATAGAAGATGAATAAGAATGAGCATGACAACGGGGCCGTTGCGCCCCCTCACCGTCCGTGCCAGGCCGTGACCGTACGGGTCGGCCTGTTTTTCGACGGCACCGGCAACAATCGGGTCAATACCCGGATCGGTGCCGCATGCCGGGCGGGCATGGCCCGTGGCAGCGCTGAACACAGCCGCGAATGTGCCGGGCGGCACGCGCGGCCCGACAGCAGTTACGGTAACGATTTCAGTAACATCGCCTGGTTGTTCGAACTGTACCGCGAGCAGAAAGTCGCCTGTGAATACAAGGGCGAGTGGCATGTCAGTGTGCCGTTGTATGTCAGTGGCGTGGGCACTCACTCTGGCGGGCGTGACTCCTTGTGGCCGGGCCTGAGTTTCGGGCGCGGTCAGACCGGGGTGCTGGCCAAGGTAGAGCGGGCGCTGGGCAAACTTGAAGCCGCGCTCAAGGCTTTTACTCTGGATAATCCCGAATGTGTGATCAAGGCCCTGGAGCTGGATGTGTTCGGCTTCAGCCGTGGCGCAGCGTCGGCCCGGCACCTGGTCAACGAGGTGCTCAAGCAGGACAAGGGTGACCTGCAACCGTTGCTGGCCAATCAGGCATTGCCCTGGGGGGCCGATTTTGCCTGGGCGCGAGGCAGTGTGCGGGTCAGGGTCGTCGGCCTGTTCGACACGGTGGCAGCCATCGGTGGCTGGCGCGACCTGGGCAATGTCCAGGATGCCAACAACCGTCGGGTCAACCTGTACCTGCCGCCCGGCTGCGCCGAACACGTTCTGCATTTGGTGGCACGTGACGAATCGCGGCGCAATTTTGCCCTCAACAGCATTGCGCCGGTGTGGCCGCGTGAAATCGTGCTTCCGGGGGCGCATTCGGACATCGGCGGTGGTTACCCGCCCTCCATGCTTGAAGAGGTGTTGATCACCCGGCCACGTACCAGCGTGATTGGCCGCGACGTTGCCTTGCAAGACTGCCAGGCCTGGCAACTCGCTGCGGATGAGCTACAGGCCATGGACCGTGATGAATGGATCGATCCCCAGGACCCGCAGGCCTGGCTGGGGGTGGAAGGCTCGCCCGTGTCGCGTGCCGGGTACGGCAACGGGTTCGGAAGTCGCCTGGTGATGGCGGCGGTGTGCCTGCGCCGCCCGGTGTCAGGTCATCTGGCGCGTGTGCACTTGCGCATCATGCATGCCTTGGCGTGTGATGAAGGCGTGCCGCTGGGACCGCTGGAGGGTATCGAGGCGTTGGAGCTGGAGCCAGTCCTGCATGACATTGCGCATCGCCTGATCGGCCAGGCCCGTGGCGATACGGTGGAACTGACGCTCGAGCAGGAGTGCCTGTTGCGCTGGCACTATATTCATCATTCTGCGCACTGGAGTCCGATCATCGGCACGCTGGGCAGCCTGGGCAAGGGGCTGTTCGTGCATGCGCCGCAGCCGGGCGGCAGGATCGTGCATCCCAACGTGGCGCAAGCGGGCTATCCGCATTGATTGATTGACTGCCGGGCGACGCGATCAACCAGCCAGTCTGCCTTGCGCACACCGGCTGATGGGCGCCCGGCCGCTGGTCAGGCCGCTGGCTGCTTGTGCAGGCGCTGGTTGAGTTCATCGACGATCGGTGCCCATTCGGCGTCCACATGCAGCTCTTCCTTGAGAAAGGCGGCTTGTTGAGGGGTCCAGAATGGCGCATCGACCAGCTTGATTTCGTCGGGTAGCGGATGGGCACTGATGAAGGTTTCGATGCTCTGCTCATCGGCATCAAGGCCCAGTTGTTCGAACAGCTTTTCCAGACTTGGGTTTACCGGTTCCATAGGATCTCCTTGCGTGACTTTATGGCTCTCCAGTATCGGAGCACAGACCGGGGCCGGAGTTCGATTCATCTGCAACGCAGCACCGGGTAGCCAGAGGCTATGAACTGCTGACAGGCTCAGGATGTCATTGCTTGAGAGAGTCGGTAGAATCGCCGCCGGCCTCGCGCCTCAATCAGGAGTTTCAGCCGTCGCGCAACAGGAGTAATGACAATTATCGTTGGCCGGTGGACAGGTTCCAGCCGGTCTATTTTCATTTGGTGAGGGGTTTGTACTTTGGCTGTAAGTAACCTGGATACGCACGCTTTATTCGTGCTCGGTGATCTTCGTGCAAAGTTGGTAAAGCAGTTTCAGTCACGCTTTGTCTATATCGCTGAGCAATCGCCCGAGGGCGTCTACATGGCCGAGCTCGACACCGAAAGCAACCTGGTGGTCGACGACAAGCCGCGCCTTGAACTCAAGGTCGGCGATCATTTTCGGGCGGCGGTACTGCCCAGCCGTGAGGGCGGCAAGTTCGAACTGCGCTTTCGTGACATCAAGATGACGGTTTACGGCCTGGGCGAATACGCATTCGTGGACGTGCCTGAAGGTCACGGCATCGTGTTCAAGCAAGGGCAGGGCGTGGTGCTGGTGTTTGCCGCCCATGAGCAGATACACATCGGCCTGTCCAAGGTGCTCAAGGCCGCCGTGGGCAAGGCCGCGAAGTGGCGCAAGGGCGAACTGACCTTTCGCGCCAGCGAATGACCGCCCCGGCAGGGCTTACGGCCTGTGTTCCGGACGGTCGCCGCTGACCTCTGGCGGTACCGCCTCACCGGCCATGCGCTGGCGAAACAGGCTGGTACGGGCCAGCAGCAAGGTGGTGACCGGCACGGTAATCGCCAGCAGCACAGGGATCAGCCAGGCATGCACCACCGGCCCCGACTTGAGGGCCGAAAAGTACAGGATCGAGGCCAGCGCCACGCACCAGGCTCCCAGGGTCGAGGCCAGGGCTGTGGGGTGCATGCGCTGGAAGAAATCCTTGAGGCGCAGCAGGCCCAGGGCGCCGGTCAGCGTAAACAGGCTGCTGACCAGCAGCAACGCGCCAGTGAGCAGCTCCACCCACAGCGGCAGTTCTTGCAGGTTGTTCATTCGATCACCTCTCCGCGCAGCAGGAATTTGGCCAGGGCGAAGGAGCCTACGAAGCCGAACAGGGCAATCAGCAGCGCCGCCTCGAAATAGGTGTCGCTGGCGTAGCGGATGCCCAGCACCAGCATCATCAGCATTGCGGTGATGTACAGGTAGTCCAGTGCCAGGACCCTGTCCTGGGCTGAAGGGCCCTTGAACAGGCGCAGCAGGGTGATCACCATCGCCAGGGCGAAGATCGACAGGCTGGCCAGGATGGCGTAGTGGAGCCAGGCACTCATTGGAAAATCTCCATCAAGGGGCGCTCGTAGGTGGTCTTGAAGTGCGCGATGAATTTTTCTTCATCGGCGTCTTCCAGGTCGAAGACATGCATCAAGAGGATGCTGCGGTCCAGCGCCAGCTCTGACCAGACGGTGCCGGGGATGACCGTACAGACCATCGCCAGCGCCGCCAGGCCCTGGGCGTCACGCATGTCCAGCGGCACGCTGACGAACACCGAGTGTGGCGGTCGGCGCTTGAGCGTCCACACTGTACGCGCCACTTGCAGATTGGAGTGCACCACCTCAAGGCCCACTCGCAAGACAAAGCGGATCAGCGTGCCGGGTTTGCTGATGCGCACCGGCATGGGGCGCAACGAGGCAAACATCAGCGGCGCCAGAAACCCCAGCAGGGCGCCGAGTAGCAGATGACCGGCGCTGAGTGACAGGTTCAACACCAGCCACAGGCCCCAGAGGGCCAGCGAGAGAAACGGAGCGGGGAACAGTCGTTTCATGGTTGCACCTGCGAGGTCTCGACCAGTGGCCCCGGCACCGGGCGCGTGGCCATGACCGATTGCACATACTGCAACGGCTCATGCAGGGCCGCTGCGGTGTCCTGGGTGTAACGCAGCAGCGCCTCGGCCTTGAACGTCAGGGCCACGCACATGCCCAGCAGCACCACGATGGGCAGGTATTCGCTGTGGCGCAGCAATGGTGGCGCAATCTCGTAAGGGGTCCAGAAGCGCTGCACGCCGAGCCTGACGAACGACATCAGCGAGGCCAGCCCCGAGAAAATCAGCAGGCTGATCAGCAGCCAGGCCTGGATCGACAGCGGCTCGTCCTGGGCAACGTTCAGGCCCAGCGGATTGAGCAGGGCGCTGAGCAGGGTCAGCTTGCCGATAAAGCCCGACAGCGGCGGCATGCCGATGATCAGCAGGGCGCACGCCACAAAGCACAAGCCCAGGAAGGCCATGGTCATGGGGATCACCTGGCCGACCACGATGTTTTCTTCTTCGTCCAGGTTACTGCCGCGTGGCGGGTGCAAGGACTCCAGGTTATGCGGCAACTGATCGACTTCTTCTTCGTCGCTGAACTGATTGGCCGAGCGTGAGCGCTCGATCAGTTCGCCCAGCAGGAATAGGGCACTCAAGGCCAGGGTCGAGCTGACCATATAAAAGAGGGCGCCACTGGTCAGGCTGGGCTGACCGAAGCCGATGGCCGACAGCAGGATGCCGGCCGACACCAGGATGCTCAGGCTGGCCATGCGCTCCAGGCGCTGGGCGGCGATGATTGCGATGGCCGCGGTCATGATGGTCGCCATGCCGCCATAGATCAGCCAGTCACCGCCAAAGTAGGCCGAGTCGTCGGCGTGACTGGAGAACAGCAAGGTCCACAGGCGCAACACGGTGTAGATGCCGACCTTGGTCATGATCGCGAACATGGCGGCCACCGGCGCACTGGCCGCCGAGTAGGCCGGCACCAGCCAGAAGTTCAACGGCCACATGCCGGCCTTGGCCAGGAACGCCGTGGCCAGGATCGCTGCGCCCGCATGCAGCAGGCCGCGGTCGGCTTCGGGCACCTGGGGAATCTTGACCGCCAGGTCGGCCATGTTCAGGGTGCCCGTCACACCGTAGATCAAGGCCGCGCCGATCAGAAACAGCGACGAAGCCAGCAGGTTGATCGCCACGTAATGCAGCCCTGCCGACACCCGCGCCCGACCCGAGCCGTGCAGCAGCAAGCCATAGGATGCGGCCAGCAGCACCTCGAAGAAGACGAACAGGTTGAACAGGTCGGCGGTCAGGAAGGCGCCATACAGGCCCATCAACTGCATCTGGAACAGGGCATGGAAGCTGGCGCCGGCCTTGTCCCAGCGGGCCAGGGCAAACAACAGTGCGCACACCGCGATGATGCCGGTCAGCACCAGCATCAAGGCCGACAGGTGATCGACCACCAGCACAATGCCAAAGGGCGCTTCCCAGTTGCCCGGCATGTACACGCCGATCGAGCCCATGGTGCCGGTCTGTTGCACCGACATCAGCAACCGCACCGAGACGCCCAGGCCGATCAGGGTCGAGAGCAGGTTGATACGGGCCTTGAGCGGCCGGTGCTTCTCGCCCAGCCACAGCATCAACCCGGCGGTCAGCAGTGGCAGCAGGATCGGGATGACGATCAGTTGATTCAACACACTCATGCCTTGGGCTCCTGACCGTCCACATGGTCAGTGCCGGTCAGCCCGCGCGAGGCCAGCAACACCACCAGAAACAGCGCGGTCATCGCGAAGCTGATGACGATCGCGGTCAGCACCAGCGCCTGAGGCAGGGGGTCGGTGTAATTGAGCAGGTCCTGCGGCACGCCGTCCTTGATGATCGGTTCCTTGCCGATGAACAGGCTGCCCATGCTGAAGATGAACAGGTTAACCCCGTACGACAGCAGGCACAGGCCCATGATCACCTGGAAGGTCCGTGGGCGCAGGATCAGCCAGACCCCGGAGGCGGCCAGCACGCCGATGGCAATCGCAATGACTTCTTCCATTTACAGGGCTCCTTTTGCTGAGAGGGCTGGCGTCGAAGCCGGGGCAGCGGGGCCGGGTGTCGGCGGGTCGGGCTGGAGGTTGGCGACCGGCTTGGGCAGCAGGGTCGGGCGATGGCTGCGCACCGACTGGTGGGCCAGGGCGGTGAGGATCAGCAGCGTCGAGCCCACCACCACCGCATACACGCCGATGTCGAAGAACAATGCACTGGCCACATGGATCTCGCCCAGGATCGGCAGGTCGAGGTGGGCGGTATGGGTCGTCATGAACGGATAACCCAGCGCCATCGCGCCCAGGCCGGTGAGCACCGAGCACAGCAGTCCGGCGCCGATCCAGCGTTGCGGGCGCAGGCTCATGTGCGCCTCGACCCACTGGGTGCCGGCGACCATGTATTGCAGGATAAACGCCACCGACATCACCAGACCCGCAACAAAGCCGCCGCCAGGCTGGTTGTGGCCGCGCATGAACAAGTACATCGACACCATGAAGGCGATCGGCAGCAGCAGGCGCACCAGGGCGGCCGGTACCATCATGAAGCCCAGCGCGGTGTCGCTGGCGCTGCGCGGGTTGACCAGGTCGGTGACCACGTCACGCGCCAGCAGTCGCTGCTGGGACGGCAGCGGGATACTTTCCTTGGGCGGGCGGAAGCGGCGCAGCAGGGCGAACACGGTCAGCGCCACGATGCCCAGCACGGTGATCTCGCCAAAGGTGTCGAAGCCGCGGAAGTCCACCAGCATCACGTTGACCACGTTGGTGCCGCCGCCCTCGGGCAAGGCCCGGCTCAGGTAAAAGGACGAAATCATATTGGGAGTCTGGCGGGTCAGCATGGCGTACGACAGCGTGGCCATGCCGGCCCCGACCAGGATCGACAGACTCAGGTCGCGCACGCGCCGACCGCGGGCACGCAGGCGCGTGCTGACCGGTGGCGGGACGTCCTCGCTGCGTCGTGGCAGCCAACGCAGGCCCAGCAGGATCAGCACGGTGGTCACCACCTCGACCACCAGTTGGGTCAGTGCCAGGTCAGGCGCCGAGAACCAGACGAAGGTAACGCAGGTCATCAGGCCGCAGACACTGACCATGATCAGCGCGGCCAGACGGTGATATTTGCCTTGCCAGGCCGCGCCCAGGGCGCAGGCAATGGCGATCAGCCAAAGCGTGACAAACACGCCGGAACCCGGAATCTTGGGCCGATCGCCCCAGCTCAGGCCACTGACATACAGCGGCATGAAGCCCAGGGCCAGCGCGGCCAGCACCAGCAGAAACAGTTGGCGTTGCAGGCGCCGGGTACTCACTTGGCGCTCGAAGCGCCGCGCCCAGTGCATCAGCATCACCAGAATGCGCTCGAAGTAACGCTTGCCGTTGAGGCGGCCAATCAGCGGCGGATGCTTGAAGCGGTCCTGGCGGAACGAGGTGCGCAACAGCAGGTAAAGAATGATGCCGCCGGCCATGGCCACCAGGCTCATGATCATTGGCGTGTTCAGGCCGTGCCAGATGGCCAGGCTGTACTCGGGCAGCTCGCCACCCACCACCGGTTGCGCTGCGGCGGCCAGCAGCGGGGCCACCGATTGCGCCGGGAAAATCCCCACCACCAGGCAGGTCAGGACCAGAAACTCGACCGGCATGCGCATCCAGCGTGGCGGTTCGTGTGGGGTAATCGGCAAGTCCTTGGTCATCGGGCCGAAGAACACATCCACGGTAAAGCGCAGCGAATAGGCCACGCTGAAGGCGCCGGCAATGGTCGCGATCACCGGCAGCGCCAGCTCGACCCACAGGCTGGAGCTGATGAACACGGTTTCGGCGAAAAACATTTCCTTGGACAAGAAGCCGTTCATCAGCGGTACGCCCGCCATCGAGGCGCTGGCCACCATGGCCAGTGTCGCGGTGTACGGAATCATCCTGAACAACCCGCTGAGCCGGCGAATGTCCCGGGTGCCGCTTTCGTGGTCGATGATGCCGGCCGCCATGAACAGCGAGGCCTTGAACGTGGCGTGGTTGAGGATGTGGAACACGGCGGCGACCGCCGCCAACGGGCTGTTCAGGCCCAGCAGCAAGGTAATCAGGCCCAGGTGGCTGATGGTCGAGTAAGCCAGCAGGCCTTTGAGGTCATTCTGGAAAATCGCCGCATACGCCCCCAGCAGCAAGGTACAGGCGCCAGCCCCGCTGACGATCCAGAACCACTGTTCAGTGCCTGACAGCGCCGGCCATAGACGCGCCAGCAGAAACACCCCGGCCTTGACCATGGTCGCCGAGTGCAGGTAGGCCGAGACGGGCGTGGGCGCGGCCATGGCGTGGGGCAGCCAGAAATGAAAGGGAAATTGCGCGCTCTTGCTCAGTGCACCGATGAGGATGAGCGTCAGCAACACTGGGTACAAGGCATGGGCGCGAATCGCATCGCCCGCTTCGAGCACCCGGTCCAGGTCGTAGCTGCCGACCACATGGCCCAGAATCAGCATGCCCGCCAGCAAGGCCAGCCCGCCGGCACCGGTCACCAGCAAGGCCATGTAGGCGCCACGGCGCGCGTCGCTGCGGTGGTGCCAATAGCCGATCAACAGGAACGAGAAGAGACTGGTCAGCTCCCAGAAAAATACGATCTGAATGATATTGCCGGACAGCACCAGCCCCAGCATCGCGCCCATGAACGCCAGGAAAAAGGCAAAGAAACGTGGCACCGGATCGTCGGGCGACATGTAGTAGCGCGCATACAGCGACACCAGCGCCCCGATGCCCAGCACCAGCATGGAGAACAGCCAGGCAAAACCGTCCATGCGCAGCACAAAATTCAGGCCCAGGCTGGGCAGCCAGAAGTACTCCTCGCGGATCACGCCGCCATCGACAATCTGTGGGTACCACAACGCCACCTGGAGTGCGCCGGTCAGGGCCACCAAGCCGGCCAGAAAGGACTCGGCGTTACGGGCGTTATGCGGCAGAAACGCCGCGATACAGCTGCCGATGAAAGGCAGAAGCAGGAGAACTATCAGGGACATAGGCTTCTTATCTGCGGAGAAATGTTAAGCATCATACGTGCCAGAGCGTGCATGGCCAAACGCGCACCTGTCGAATTTTCCTACAAAACATGTCGGCAAAATCGGTTTCAGTCTCAAATCGACGAACGGGTCGATCCGTGATGAAGGCTACAAAGCAGGCACAGGGCTATCAGCTACGACCTCCAGGAAGCCCTGAAGGTGCCGGGCCATAGCCGGAAATATCGGCAAGCGACCTGCGCGCTCGTGCAGCGCTGTCAAAGCGCTGTTGTACCGCGCAGGCATTACAGTCGGGCATGTGCCCGATAGCCAAGGTGCTCAAAGGGGATCTGCCATTGAGCACGGCAGTTGTTTATCAACGTTTCGCAGCACCCTGTTCAACCATGGCGCGCCAGGTCTGAACGCTGGGTCGCGCCTGCATCCTGGTGTGCCATGCGCGCAGCGAGACACATTCCTCTGGCACAGGCAGTTTCACCAGCGAGGCGAAGATCATGCCGCCGAGCACGGCGATGTCGGCCATCGAGAATGTATTTCCGGCCACGAAGGGCTGATGCTGCAAAAGCGTGTCGAAATAGCGCATGCCCCGGATGGCCTTCTCACCCATCCTGGCGCCCCACTCGGCATTCTGGTACAGCTCGACCTTGGGGCCCAGACCCGCCGTGGCGTGATGGAAGTAGGTGCTGACCGCATCGAGGAACTCAATCTCGGCGCGCTTGGTCATCATGTGGATCAGGCCTTGTTCCAGGGCGGTTCTGCCCGTCAGTGTCGGATCACCGTCCAGGTTATCCAGATACTGGGTGATTGCGGTGCATTCAGCGATCAGCACCCCACCCTCAAGCTCGAGCACCGGAAGGGTGCCCGAGTAATTGATGGCCAGAAACTCTGGCGTCTTGTGCTCGCCGGTCCAGAGATTGACCGGTACGAATTCAACCTTCGACAGCAGCCCTTTTTCGGCAAGTGCAATACGCACCCGGGCCGGATAGGGGCCATCGAACCAGTCATGAATCTTCATTGGAGAGATCATCGAAGCGTCTGTAGGGGGTTGTGAAAAAGCCATGTCAAATTACCTGCCTGTCAGTTGGTAGGCAAAGAGTGTGCTCATTCTTTGCGCGCGTCAAGCCCTACCTGTCAGTTGGCAGGTTTGCATGGGCGGCGTAGAATCCGCTTATCGATGTGTCAGCAAAATCCAGGTGAGGGTTACAGCGTGAGCGAAAATGCTCGAGAAGCGATTCTGGCGGCGGCTAAATCAGCGGCCCAGTTGCACGGTTACAGCGGCATCAATTTCCGTAGCATCGCCGAAGAAGTCGGTATCAAGAACGCAAGCATCTATTACCATTTTCCCAGCAAGGCCGATCTGGGGGCGGCGGTTGCACAGCGCTACTGGCAGGACACACAGGGCATGCTCGAAGACATACGTGCCGCTCATCCCGATCCGCATCGGTGCCTGCAGCTGTACCCGTCGATCTTTCTCAAGTCATTGAGGGACGGCAACCGGCTTTGCCTGTCCAGCTTCATGGCTGCCGAACATGAAGACTTGCCTGACAAGGTCTCGAAAGAGGTCAAGGCGTTTGTAGAGGTCAACGTCAAGTGGCTGGCTGCGGTATTGATGGAGGCAGGCTGCAGTGACGCGCGCGACAGCGAACATCAAGCCCTTGCCATCTACACCGCCGTTGCCGGTGCGCAACTGGTCGCACGGACCTGTGCCGACACTCAGCTATTCGATCAACTGATGCTGACTTACCGCAAGGCAGGCCTGATCCCGGGCTGATGGCGCGCAGCCCATGCCGGTTCAGGCGTTGCCTTCATTTATGGACAGGGGCTGGGCCTGACAGGTCTTTGAACAGCGTGGCACTGCTCGAAGGGGTTGAACCGGTTGCAGGCGCAGCAGCTTTCACAAATTGATGTCCGGCAGGGGCCGTGTCCTGCCGCAAGGCTGTGAATCTGGCACCCCGGCCACCGGGCAGGCGCTCGTTCAGGTCCGGCGAGGCGCCGGCCAGCATGGAAAACAGCGTGGTCAGGCGTGGCTGTTGGGCGCGCCACTGGCGAATCATGTCGAAGGTGGAAGGTTTGGCAGGACGCTTGCCGGCCAGGCGTATCGCCTCGTTACGGCGGGTGATCAGGTCCTGCTCATAGGTCTCGGGGAACTGGGCCTTTTCGATCAGGGGTTGGGATTTGTAATGGTCCAGTACCTGGTCGTAGATCTTGAGGCGATGCCCGGTACGGTTGTACTCCTCGGTGGCCTCGGCAATGACCTTGAGTCCCCAGGCTTCGTGCTGGTCATAGGCTTCTGTGCGGGCTGCACGTCGTTCGTTAAGCGTGAACGTTCCACTGTCGTCATAGGCAATGGCGGTGAGTAACTCCGGGCGAAGACCTTTGAACGGATTGGGCCCCGTGCCATTTTCAAAGTCCGTGGCTTTTCTGGCCCGGGCCAGTAGGTCCGGATCTTCTGTGTCTGGCCGCTGCGCATTATCTTTTCCGCTGGACTTTATATAATCGGCCGGCCAGAGTTCATTCATGGCGGCTGTAAATCTTTGTCGCAAACCCTCGCGGCTCAAGGTGTTTTCACGTTGCTCTGCGCGTTGCAAGGCTTCACTCAATTGGCGGGAGGCCGGTGAAATGTGATTGGCCTCACCCAGAGAGGTGAGTGTTGAGGAGGGCATTTTATTGGCGGTGTGGGTCTTTTCCTGTTGTGCAGCGTTAAGGGTTAAACACTTAGCAGGCAGCGACGAGTCGGAAATCTTCATGTCGATCATGAGTGCTCCATTTAACGAGTTTTTCTAGAAAAAGAAACATCGGTATGTCCACCCCGACAGGTGATGTCAGGATGGTTCGATGCAGAAGGTGGGTTATTTCATGGTGAACTCGATATCCCATGAGTGGTTTGAAAAGTTGGTCGAGGTGATAGTGGCTTCACACGCCGCACCGCCGCTGCCTACCGCTTTTTTATCCCACTTCGGCGCTTTGTTGACCGTCCCGTTGAAAAGGCCACCTGGAACAATTCTGTTGAGGTAGGACGTGGTGAAATGACAGGCCTTGTTACCGATGGTGTAGCGCAACGAGGCCGTTGTTATGTCTGGAAAGGCAGGGTTTTGTACGGTGTAGCTATTGGCCTGCATGGGGTCGACTGTGGCTTGAGGCGCAGGCGTGGTGTGAGCATGAGTTTGCGGGCCATTTGTATGGCCTGTTTGATAATGGGCTGTTTGGTTGCTCAGATTCTTGAATGTAATGGTGACCGGTGGACCAGCCTGCGCCAGTGTGCAGGTCAATAAGGTGCTCGCCACACAGGCATGGATAATCGTATTTTTATAATTCACTATCGTGTTCTCGAGTTTGTTTTGAACAGGCAGGTACGTGCTGCTCGACAAAGCGTCGGCAAAGAGCGCCTGGTTATTAAGGTATAAGGCATCTCGCTCACTTATAGGCTCAAACGGCAGTCTGGCTGTATTGGCCTGAAGTTGTTTCTCGCCGTTGCAAAGTGTTGCGGGCTGATTGGATAGTGGTATGAGTTGAAGCGCTTGGCTATCAGGCTTTTTTGATTGAGGTTGTAGGATTTTTCTTTGAATTCAATTAATGAATAAAGATTCCGATAGATTGGCGTTGGCGCGTTTTTCACACGGCGTCAAGGCGCAGCGCCAAGGCGGAACGCTGTCGTGCAGCACACCTGGGGCCGGGTAGGAGCGCGCTTGCCGGAATGCCGGACCACCGCGACCGAGTGCGCAGCGCTCGCAAAATCTCGGAAACGCTGAAAGTTCATGACTGATACTTTTGCGAAACGCTGAAAGTTCATGATCGATACTTTTGCGAAACGCCACAAATTTACGACTGCTAACGCAGCCGGTCGCGGGCAAGCGCGCTCCTACAGTGGTTGTTTTGACGAAAGCCACCCTTTGTCGCACAGCAAACATGGGCTCCAGTAGCGCGCTCAATCGCGGTGGTCTGGCATTCCGGCAGAGCCCCCTCCCGCAACTGGCTGCTCATCGTCCTGCTCTGTGGGGCGCTTGCGCAGTTCACTGACGATCACGCCCAGCACGATCAGGGCGCCGCCCAGCAGCGCCAGGCCTGGCAGGCGCTCGCCGGCCAGGCGGCCGACGATGCCGGCCCACACCGGCTCGCCGGCGTAGATGACCGTGGCACGGGTCGGCGAGACGCTTTTCTGTGCCCAGTTCATCGCTACCTGGATCACTGCGCTCATGGCGCCCAGGCCCAGGGCGGTGATCAGCAGCAGCCAGGAGAAATCGGGCAGGCGTTCGCCGGTGGGCACCACCATCAGGAAGGCCAGCAGCGAGGCGGTGGCCAGTTGCACCACGGTGACCCGGCGCACGTCGACCTGGCCTGCGTAGGCGCTGATCATGATGATCTCGGCGGCAATCGCCACGGCGCTGATGATGGTCGCGATTTCGCCAGGGCTGAAGTTCAGCGCAGCGCCCTCAGGGCCTGACAGCAGCATCAGCCCGGTGAAGGCCAGGGCAATACCCAGACTCGGCATCAGTCCCGGACGCCGGCCCAGCACCAGCCATTGCAGCAACGGCACGAACGGCACGTACAGCGCGGTGATGAACGCCGACTGGCTGCTGGGGATGGTTTGCAGGCCCACGGTCTGCAAGCCATAGCCGAGCATGATCGCCACCCCGATGAACACCCCGGCGCGCAGTTCCAGGGCCGTCAGGCCGCGCATGACGTTCATCGAGCACAGCGCCACGATCGCCGCGGCGGCGGCAAAGCGCAGGCCGACGAAAAACATCGGCCCGCTGACGGTCATGGCGTGCTGCACCAGCAGGAACGTGCCGCCCCAGAGCATGGTGATAAAGATCAGGACGGCTTCTGCCTGGCTGATGCGCGGGAGGCGGCGAGGAAGTTTCATGGCGGTACCGGACAGGAAGGCTTGCAGGAGCAGGAAAGAGCGACTCACACTGTGTCGCAAAGTTGGGCAGTATAATGCGCAATGGTCTTGAGTGAGCACCCTTATGCACAAAGAAAATTCCCCGCGCCCGCCGGTGTTGCAGCACGTCAGCCACAACGTACGCCGCCTGCGTAATGCCGCCGGTATCAGTCAGAGCGCCCTGGCCGACAAATCCGGGGTCAGCCGGCGCATGCTGGTGGCCATCGAGGCCGGCGAGAACAATGTCAGCCTGGCGACCCTGGACCGGGTGGCCGAAGCCCTGGAGGTGGCCTTCAGCGACCTGATCCAGGCGCCGGAATTGCGCGATCACAGCCGCATCAACGAACTGGCCTGGGCCGGCACACGGCCGGGCAGCAAGGCGGTGCTGCTGTCCAAGGCCACGGCCCGGCGCGAGGTGGAACTGTGGGAGTTCACGCTGGAGCCGGGCGACCATTACGCCTCCGAACCCGACCCTGACGGCTGGAGCGAACAGGTGTATGTGATCGAAGGCCATTTGAGCCTCACGCTGGGCGGACGTGAACGGCCGCAACAGATGGGTCCCGGCGAGTTCTTCATGTTTCCCAGTAACCAGACCCATGTGTTCAGCAATGACGGGACGCTGCTGCTGCGTTTCGTGCGCAACGTGGTGCTGTAGCCACCCGGCCCACAAGCGGCCTCAGGACGGGTCGAGCAGTTGCGGCCCCGAACCCTGGCTGGCCAGTGCGTCACCCCAGTTGCGCAGCGGGCAGGCCTGCATCGACAGGCAGCCGCAACCGATGCAGCCGGTCAACTGGTCACGCAGGTCGGTCAGGCGCTGGATGCGCTCGTCCAGTTCGGTTTTCCAGCGCCTCGACAGGTTTTCCCAGTCCTCGGCTGTCGGGGTGCGGCCCTGGGGCAGTGCCTCAAGGGCTGCGTGAATCGTGGCCAGTGGGATGCCCAGCCGTTGGGCTACCTTGATCAAGGCCACCCGGCGCAGTGTCTCCCGGGCGTAACGGCGCTGGTTCCCGGCGTTGCGCTGGCTGCTGATCAGACCCTTGCTCTCGTAGAAATGCAGGGCCGTGACCGCCACGCCACTGCGGGCGGCCAGTTGCCCGACGCTCAGCAAGGCGGGAGGGTTGCCAGTCTGTGTCTTGTTCATGGAATCATTTCGCGCTTGACCTCAAGTTAACTGGAGGTTTTACCCTGCGCAGCCATGACCTGCAACCGTCCGGAGCCTGATCCATGCACATGTCCATGCCTGTCTACAGCCAATTCGTTGAATTCAGCGTTGACCCTCGCCAGCAAGCGCAACTGGCCGTGGCGTTGAACACCGTGGATGAGCAGTTCACCTACACCTGCCCAGGGTTTATCAGTGCCAGCGTGCAGGCCAGCGAAGACGGGCAGCGGGTGCTGCATCAGGTGTGGTGGCAGTCGCGTGAAGCGTGCGAGGCAGCGTTGCGTCATCTGGAGGCCGGCGTGCCGGATGTTCAGGCGCTGATCCGGCAGCATCGGGTGCAGGCGGCGCGTTTTTCCAGTTACCGGATGGCCGGCCAGGTGGCGGCTCGGGCATGACGGTTCACACCGACAGGTTGAGCACCCGGCCGCCTTGCAGGTTCTCGCCGGCGCGGCGCTTGTTGACACTCAGTTCACCGATGCGGATCAGGTGGCTGCGCGTCACATGACGGGTCAGGCCCAGCAGGTGGGCGGTGTGCACCTGGTTGCGATGACAAAAATGGTAGGCGGCACGCACCAGTGCATCCTCGACTTTCTCGTGCAAGGCGCCGGCCTGTTGCTCGAACAGTTTGCCGAAGGCCTGGGCCAGCAGGTCATCGGCGGATTGTCCGGTCGCTTGCCCGGCCGGCACCGGCGTCTCCTGGCGCTCGATGCGCAGGGCCGACAGGCGCAGATCAGCCGCTTCGATCACCTCATTGCGGCATAACAGCAAGGTGTGATGGATGACGTTTTCCAGCTCGCGGATGTTGCCCGGCCAGTCATAGGCCTTGAGCCGCTGTTCGGCCTCGGCGCTGATGCGCACCGGGGCAGAGCCCAGGCGCTGGCGGTAGGTGTCGATGAAGTGGCGGGTCAACGGCAGAATGTCGCCGGGCCGCTCGCGCAGCGGGCTCAGCGGCAGTGTCACGACATTGAGCCGGTAGAACAGGTCTTCGCGAAAATGCCCGGCATTGATGGCCTTTTCCAGGTGCACATTGGTGGCGGCCAGCACCCGCACGTCGATGGGCTGGCTCTTGCGCGAACCGAGGCGCACCACCTCGCGTTCCTGCAGCACGCGCAGCAGCTTGACCTGCAAGGCCATCGGCAGATCACCGATTTCATCCAGAAACAGCGTGCCGCCATTGGCCGCCTCGAACCAGCCGGTCTTGGCGCAGTGGGCGCCGGTAAAGGCGCCTTTCTCGTGGCCGAACAACTCGGCCTCGAACAGCGATTCGGAAAAGGCGCCGCAATTGACCGCCACGAAGGGCGCCGCCCGGCGCGCACTCAGGTCATGGATCTGCCGCGCCACCAATTCCTTGCCAGTGCCGGTGTCGCCGATGATCAACACACTGGCCTCGCTGGGCGCGACCTGGCGGATATGGCCCAACAGGGCGCGCGACCGGGGGTCTTCGAACACCTGGGCAGCGGCCGGCGCGCTGGCCAGGGCGGTCAGTGGCAAGGCCATCAGCGGTCCTGCCGGGGGGGCAGGTCGTTGGCGATCATTTCACCAAACGGCCCGGTCAGGTTGGTGATGCCGCGCCCGGCCAGGCTGGCGTAGGGCTCAGGTAGCAGCGGGAACACCAGCTCGGCAAAGCGGTAGGCCTCTTCCAGGTGCGGGTAGCCGGAGAAGATGAAACTGTCGATGCCCAAGTCGGCGTATTCCTTGATCCGCTCGGCCACTTCCTGAGGATTGCCAACCAGCGCGGTGCCGGCCCCGCCGCGCACCAGGCCGACGCCAGCCCACAGGTTGGGGGCGATTTCCAGGTTGTCACGACGCCCGTCATGCAGGGCGGCCATGCGCCGCTGACCTTCGGAGTCGAAGCGGGCAAAGGATTTTTGCGCCGCCGCGATGGTTTCGTCGCTGATGGCGGCGATCAGGGTGTCGGCTGCCTGCCAGGCCTGTTCGCTGGTTTCACGCACGATCACGTGCAGACGAATGCCGAACTTCACGGTACGGCCCTTGCGTGCGGCACGCTCACGGACATCGGCAATCTTTGCCGCCACCGCTGCCGGTGGCTCGCCCCAGGTCAGGTACACATCCACCTGATCGGCCGCCAAGTCATGCGCCGCTTCCGAGGAACCGCCAAAGTACAGCGGCGGGTAAGGCTGTTGCAGCGGCGGGTAGAGCGCCTTGGCGTTCTGGACGTGCAGGTGCTTGCCCTTGAAATCCACCGCTTCGCCTTGCATGACCCGGCGCCAGATCTGCAGGAACTCATCGGTGACTTCATAACGCTCGCTGTGGCTGAGGTGAATGCCGTCGCCACGGTTTTCATCAGGGTCGCCGCCGGTGACCACGTTGATCAGCAACCGCCCGCCGGACAATCGGTCCAGGGTCGCGGCCATGCGCGCCGAGACCGTGGGCGAGATGATCCCCGGGCGAATCGCGACCAGGTAGCGCAGGCGCTGGGTCAACGGTGCCAGGGCCGAGGCCACCACCCAGGAGTCTTCGCAGGAACGACCGGTTGGAATCAACACCCCGTAATAGCCCAGGTCATCGGCGGCCTGGGCGACCTGCTTGAGGTAATTGAGGGTCACAGGACGAGCGCCCTTGGTGGTACCCAGCAAATGGCCGTCGCCGTGGGTGGGGAGAAACCAGAAAACGTTCATGACAGATCCTTTGGCTGTAGGCGGGGCGACACCGGTGCCAGGCAATGACTGTCGTGTAGCGGACAGTGGGCAGCGGTGCGTGAGTGACAGCTTTTATAAAGGCTCATGAATATTCCGTAAAAGAACGAAAAACCATATTTTTATACCTTTATTGAATATAAGTGATTGCCAGTGTCCCTGCGCCTACAGCGCTGGCTGTTGCTGTGCAGACAGTCTGCCGGCGGGCTCGGGCCTGCAGCCGGCAACGCCTGTCAGCGCAGCGAAACTTTTGCCGCTTGAGCTGAGTCATCCATGGACATCACCGGCAGGGAGTCAGGCAATGGCAAGGGCAATCTGGAAAGGCGCGATCAGCTTCGGACTGGTGCATATCCCGGTCGGGCTGGTGTCAGCCACCGCCTCGCAACGGGTCGATTTCGACTGGCTGGACAAACGCAGCATGGACCCGGTGGGCTACAAGCGCATCAACAAGGCCAGCGGCAAGGAAGTCAGCGCCGAGAACATCGTCAAGGGCGTGGAGTACGAGAAGGGCCGTTACGTGGTGCTCAGTGAAGCGGAAATCCAGGCCGCCCACCCCAAGGCCACCCAGACCATCGAGATCTTCGGCTTCATCGACAGCCGGCAGATCCCGCTGCAGAACATCGACACGCCGTACTACCTGACCCCCGACAAGCGTGGTGAGAAGGTCTACGCACTGCTGCGCGAAACGCTGCACGACAGTCGCAAAGTGGCCTTGGCCAACGTGGTGCTGCACACCCGCGAGCATCTGGCGGCACTGGTGCCGGTGGACGCCGCGCTGGTCCTGGTGCTGTTGCGCTGGCCCAGCGAAGTGCGTGACCTGGCGTCCACGCTGGAACTGGACGAGACGGTGACCCACGCCACCTTGACCAAGCGTGAGCGCGACATGGCCAAGCGACTGGTCAAGGACATGAGCGTCGACTGGCAACCGGACGATTACCGCGACACCTTCCAGGACAAGATCATGAAGCTGGTCGAGACCAAGGCCCGCGACGGCCAGCTGCAAGCGGTGGGTGACGAGCAGGAGGAGGTCGAGCGCCGCGGCGCCGATGTCATTGACCTGACCGACCTGTTGCGCCGCAGCCTGGCCGGCAAGGGCGGCGCTGCCCCGAGAGCGGCGGGCAAGGCCCCGACTGCTGGCAAGGCCGCTGGCAGCAAGGGCGCCGGCAAGCCTGCTGCCAAGAAAGCCACTCGGTCGTCTGCGGCCAAGGCCGGTAGTGACAAAAGCAAGGCATCACGCAAGGCTTCATAAGCGGTTGAAGGAGATCCATTGCAATGACCAAGCCTGTCAGTGAATACACCCGCAAGCGTCATTTCGACATCACCTCCGAACCCCCGGAGTCCAGCGTCCCGAAACGTCGCCAGGGCAAGGACACGGCGCTGGCGTTTGTCATCCAGAAGCATGATGCACGCAACCTGCACTACGATTTCCGTCTGGAACTGGACGGCACGCTCAAGAGCTGGGCGGTGCCCAAGGGGCCGAGCCTTGACCCGACGCAAAAGCGCCTGGCGGTGCATGTGGAAGATCATCCGCTGGGCTACGCGCGTTTCGAAGGCAGTATTCCGGCCGGCCAGTATGGCGCGGGTGATGTGATTGTCTGGGACCGTGGTATCTGGCAACCGCACGGCGATCCGCGCCAGGCTTATGCCGCCGGCAAGCTGGAGTTCACGCTGGTGGGCGAGAAACTGAACGGTGACTGGGCGCTGGTGCGTACCCGGCTCAAGGGCAGTGGCAGCAAGGAACAATGGCTGCTGATCAAGGCGCGTGACGCCATGGCCCGCCCGGCCGAAACGTTTGATATCACCCGTGAGCAGCCCGACAGTGTGCTGGGTGGCGGTTCGGTAGGCGCCAGGATGAACAGCCCGGCCACGCTAGCGAGCAAGGCCAGACGCAAGCCGGCGAGTAAAACCCGCGGCAAGGTCGCAGCCGACACACCGCCGGCCTTCCCCGACAGCCTCACCCCGCAACTGGCCACGCTGGTGGACAGCCCGCCAAGCGGTGAATGGTTGTATGAGATCAAGTTCGACGGCTATCGGATCATGACCCGGATCCAGAATGGCAAGGTAAGCCTGCTCAGCCGCAACGGCCATGACTGGAGCAAGCGCATGCCGGCGCAGGTCAAGGCACTGACCGCGCTCAAGCTGCAGGACAGCTGGCTGGACGGTGAAGTCGTGGTGCTCGACGATCAAGGGCTGCCGGACTTTCAGGCGTTGCAACGTGCATTCGAAGACGGCCGCGACAAGTCGATCATTTACTACCTGTTCGATGCGCCCTGGCTCGATGGCCGCGATCTGCGTGAGGCGCCTCTGGAAGCGCGCCGCGAAGCCCTGGCCAAGGTGCTGGCCAGGCACCAGGATTCGCTGTTGCGCTTTTCCGATGCCTTTCGCTCCAGCGCCCCGGAAATCATCGAAAGCGCCAGTGCCCTGGGGCTTGAAGGCGTCATCGGCAAGCACAGTGGCAGTCGCTACGCGGGGCGTCGCACCGCCGACTGGATCAAGCTCAAGTGTCGCCTGCGTCAGGAATTCGTGATCGTGGGCTACACCGCGCCGCAAGGCAGCCGCACGGGTTTTGGGGCGCTGTTGCTGGGGGTGTATGAAGAGGGCGCGCTGAGGTATGCCGGGCGGGTTGGCACCGGCTTTGCCACGGCGGCGCTCAGGGCGTTGAGCGAGCAGCTCAAGCCCTTGCGGCGCAAGCATTCGCCATTGGCCGAGCCCTTGAGCGGTGCACCGGGGCGTGGCGTGCAGTGGGTCGAGCCACAGCTGGTCGGTGAGGTGCAGTTTGCCGAGTGGACCCGTGACGGGCTGTTGCGCCAGGCTTCGTTCGTCGGTTTGCGCACCGACAAACCCGCCCTTGAGGTGGTGCGTGAGCACCCGCAACGGCTCGATAATCCACGCTCGCATGACCCTGACGATGCCCTCGACGCGCCGGTGACGCCGGTGCGCACGACCGCACGCAATCCGGTGGTCGCCCAGGTGCGCATCACGCATCCCGAACGCGTCATTGACCCCGAGAGCGGCACGCAAAAAGACGAGCTGGCCCGGTTCTATGCCTCGATCGCCGACTGGCTGCTGCCCGAACTGGCCCGTCGGCCCGTGGCGCTGTTGCGTTGCCCGGAGGGCGTGCAGGGCGAGTCGTTCTTTCAAAAACATGCCCAGCAGATGGCGTTGCCGCACATCACCCGGCTCGACCCGGCGCTGGACCCCGGCCACGCGCCGCTGTTGCAGATCGACAGCCTGGCGGCGCTGATCGGCGCGGTCCAGATGGGCGCCATCGAGTTCCACACCTGGGGTGCCACCAGTGAGCGAATCGAAGCCCCGGACCGGTTGATCCTGGACCTGGACCCTGATCCGGCACTGCCCTGGCGCAGCATGCTCGAAGCCACGCAGATGCTGCTGGCGGTACTCGACGAGCTGGGGCTGCAAGCCTGTCTCAAGACCAGCGGCGGCAAAGGCCTGCATGTGATCGTGCCCCTGGCGCGGCATGCTGGCTGGGATGAGGTCAAGGGCTTTGCCAAAGCCATCGCCGGCTTCATGGCCGGGCAGCTGCCCGAGCGCTTCAGCGCCACGGCCGGTGCGAAAAACCGGGTTGGCAAGATCTTCGTCGATTACCTGCGCAACACCCGTGGCGGCAGCACGGTGGCGGCCTGGTCAGTGCGGGCGCGACCCGGTCTGCCGGTGTCGGTGCCCATTGCCCGGGATGAGCTACAAGGGCTGGAATCGGCGGCGCAGTGGCATATCGGTAATGTGCAGGAACGCCTGCAATCGCTGCATGAGGATCCCTGGGCGGGTTATCAGAACCGGCAACGCATCACCCGCGCCATGTGGCGCCAGTTGGGTGCGACGCCGCCCGCGCGGCGTTGAGCCCTGCCGGGTTCACGGTTTTACTTATCCGGAGCAGGGTCTAGGCTTGTTTTTTGCCACGCAGCGGGCAACCGGGCTTTTTGCCGTTGCGCCGCGCTGTGCTTTTGCAAGGAGCCTTGAATGTGCCCATCACGTCTGACCCGCCGCCATGTACTGACGCTGGCGGCCGCAAGCCTTGCCGCCCTGGGCGTCGATTCGGCGGCCGGCAGCCCGGCCCTCACGCCGGCCACGCCCACCCCCACGTCCCGCACCTCAGGAGGCTTTGCCATGCAGACCCGAGTCATTCCATCGAGCAACGAGCTTTTGCCGGTCATCGGCCTGGGCACTTATCGCGGCTTTGACGTGGACAAGGGCAGCGAGGCCTATCAGCCGCTGCGCGCCGTACTTGACGCACTGTTTGCCGCCGGCGGCAGCGTGATCGACAGCTCGCCCATGTACGGCCGCGCCGAAGCCGTGACTGGAGCGTTGCTGTCGATCCACGAGCCGCGCTCACCGGCGTTTCTGGCCACCAAGGTCTGGACCCGCGGTCGTGAAGAGGGCATTGCGCAGATGGAGGAATCATTCCGGTTGTTGCAGACCGATCGCATCGACCTGATGCAGATTCATAACCTGGTGGATTGGCAGGTGCACCTGCCGGTCTTGCGAGAGTGGAAGGCGCAAGGGCGCATTCGCTACATCGGCATCAGTCACTACACCGCCCAGGCTTATGATCAGGTCGAGGCGGTGCTCAAGGCCGAGGCACTGGATTTTCTGCAGATCAACTACGCGCTGGATGACCGCGAGGCTGAGAAGCGCTTGCTACCCTTGTGCCGCGAGCGCGGCGTGGCGGTGATCTGCAACCGGCCGTTTGGCGGTGGCGGGTTGCTCTCGCGCCTCAAGGACAAGCCCTTGCCCAAGTGGGCGGCGCAAGTGGAGGTCAACAGCTGGCCACAACTGGCGCTGAAGTTCCTGCTTGCTCATCCGGCCGTTACGTGCGTGATTCCCGGCACCGGCAACCCGCGGTACATGGCGGAAAACGCCGGGGCCGGCACCGGCCCGACCCTGACCGATGCCCAACGCCAGCAGTTGATCGCCCTGGTGGGCTGAACACGGTCCGGTAGGCGCGCGCTTGCCCGCGACAAGGTCCGCAAGGACCTTCTTGCGATGGTGAGGCCACTATTTTTACGGCTGCTGACGCAGCCGGTCGCGGTGGTCCGGCATACCGGCAAGCGCGCTCCTACGAAAGGCGTCCTTATGCCCGGGGCTTTTTCGGCACCGGTGGCAGCGGGGCGAACAGGGCCTGCAGGTCTTCCTCGCCCAGTTTCCAGTCGCCACTGGTGCGTCCGTCCAGCACACCGGCGGCCAGGGCGGTCTTTTCCTGTTGCAGGCGCTGGATCTTTTCTTCCACCGTGCCACGGGAAATCATCTTGTAGACGAACACCGGCTTGTCCTGGCCGATCCGATAGGCGCGGTCGGTGGCCTGGTTTTCGGCGGCCGGGTTCCACCAAGGGTCATAGTGGATCACGGTGTCGGCGGCGGTCAGGTTCAGGCCGGTGCCGCCGGCCTTGAGGCTGATCAGGAACACCGGCAGGCGGCCTTCCTGGAATTCGCGAATCGGTGTGCGCCGGTCCCGGGTCGCACCGGTGAGCAGGGCATAGGCAATGCCGCGTTGCTTCAATTCCTGTTCGATCAGGCTGAGCATCGAGGTGAACTGCGAGAACAGCAGGATCCGCCGCCCTTCGGCCAGCAGTTCTTCGAACATTTCCATCAGGCTGCCCAGCTTGGCCGAGCTGCCGTGGCGCGGGTTGATCGGGTTGTCATTGACCAGGCGCAGGTCGCAGCACACCTGACGCAGCTTGAGCAGCGCTTCAAGGATCACGATCTGGCTGCGCGCCATGCCTTTGCGACCGATTTCGTCGCGCACCTTCTTGTCCATCGCCAGGCGCACGGTCTCGTACACATCGCGCTGGCTGTCGTTGAGCTCGACCCAGTGCACGATCTCGGTCTTGGACGGCAGCTCGGTGGCCACCTGTTCCTTGGTGCGGCGCAACAGGAACGGCTTGATGCGCGCATTGAGGTGCAACAGGCGGTCGCGGTTACCGTGTTTTTCGATGGCGGTGCGGTAGTTGCTGTTGAACTCCTTGCTGCTGCCCAGCCAGCCGGGCATCAGGAAGTGAAACAGCGACCACAGCTCGCCCAGGTGGTTTTCCAGCGGCGTGCCCGACAGGCACAGGCGCTGGCGTGCATTCAGTTCGCGGGCGGCCTGGGCGGCCTTGCTCTTGGGGTTCTTGATGTACTGCGCCTCATCAAGAATCAGCACGTGCAGCGGCAGCTTGGCCAGGTGCTCCAGATCCCGGGGCAGCAGGGCATAGGTGGTCAGGATCAGGTCATAGTCCTGCAAGTCGGCCACATCCTGATGACGCTGCGCGCCGTACAACGCCAGGACCTTGAGCTGCGGGGTGAAGTGCGCCGCTTCGTCCAGCCAGTTGCCGATCAGGCTGGTGGGCATCACTGCCAGCGCCGGCCGGTCGAGACGCCCGGCCTGTTTCTCCAGCAGCAGGTGCGCCAGGGTCTGCAGGGTCTTGCCCAGGCCCATGTCATCGGCCAGCACGCCGCCCACTTCCAGTTCACGCAGCGATTGCATCCAGCTCAAGCCTTCAAGCTGGTAAGGCCGCAGCCGCGCATTCAGGCCCTCAGGCAGGGCCACCGGCGCGTCCTTGATATTGGCCAGGCGCTCGGCGAACTGGCGCAGCCGGTCGCCGCCGCGCCAGGACAGCGGCAGGTCATCGAGCTCGGTGAGGCGGGCGGCATCGGCGGTGTTCAGGCGCACCGCATTGCTGGTGTTCTCGCGCCAGTAGAAGTCGCCCAGGGTCGCCAGCACCGGCTTGAGCCGGCCGTAAGGCAGGGCGATCTGCACCGGTGCGCCGTCTCCAATGCCTGGCGGGCTCAGTTGCACCAGCAGTTGTTCTTCATCCCCACGCCTGGCCACGGCGGCCGGGCTGGTCAATTCGGGGTGGCTGCGCAGCAGGTTGATCAGGATCGGCAGCAGGCTCAGGCGCTCGCCGTTGACGATGATGCCCAGTTCCAGGTCGAACCAGTTGCGGTCGGTCTGCTCGTCAATCTCCGCATACCAGTCATCGACCGGTGTGACATTGAAGCCGAACGTGTCCTGCTGGTGAATTTCCCAGCCTTGTTCACGCAGCGTGGGCAACTCGTCAAGGACGAAATGCAGCCAGGCCTTGTCGTTGGGCAGCTCGTACATCTCGCCGGCGCTGTCGGGCAGGGCCTTGCTTTGCCGGGTGGCAATCTTGAAGCCCAGGTTGGCCAGTTGCTGGCGGTACAGGCGCTCTTGCTCGCCCTGACGGCGGATGCGCAGGGTCTCGGTGGCGGTGTGCTCGATGATGTCGCTTTTCTGGTTGACCAGGTCACTGCCCAGCGTGCTGGTCAGGATGCTCACGTGCGTGGTGCCGACCGCATAGTGCTTGCCATAAGCGAAGGCCAGGGCCGCACGGTGCTGGACCTGGCGCTGCATGCGCCCGTTGCGCGGTTCGAAGGCGCTGAACTCGATACTGGCCAGGATCAGCCGCGGCTGCGGCATCAGGTCATCGATCAGTCGCTCCGGCAGGGTGGCACGTGGCTGCGGCGGGGCGCTCAGGCCCAGGGTTTCACGGTTGCGCGGGTCTTCCAGAAAGTACAGGGCGGCCACGCAGTGCTTGCAATCCTTGCGCACCGGGCAGGTGCAGGTGCACACCAGGTATTCGGTGAAATGGGCAGGGTCCTTGAGCACCAGGGTCTGGGTATAGCGGTCCAGCCCGCTGCCGCGGCACTGCGTGCGGATGACCTGGGCACTGCTGTGCTCCAGCACGATCCGTTTTTGCAAGGCGTAGTCGCGCCCGCGCTCAAGCGTCTGGGGTTTGAACAGGAATTTCCAGGGGCGAGCCAGGATTTTTTCGAGAATGGATGACACCGGTGTGCGAAGCCCTTGCGCTGCTCAAAAAAAGACGAGCGCCGCAGCGCTCGCCCCATGGACGAAAACAGTGGTCAGAGTGGCGAAACCTTGACCAGCAGGGCCAGGCTGCCATAGTCCAGGAATGTCAGTTCGCCGTGCTTGATACGGGCGCTCTGCTTGAGGCGCTCGCTGCTGACCAGCACCCCATGGGCGTCCATCTGGTTGACCCAGAAGTCGGCCTCGTAATCGATGAATCGGCCGATGGCCAGGCTCAGCGTGCCTTCGACCGGATAATGCCCGAACTGCCCCTGGCCGTCGGTGACCGCCATCACACTGGGCTCGCTGCCGATCGATTGCTGCCAGGCGCGGTGCAGCAGCACCTGATACTGGCCGCTGGCCTGGAGCTTGTCGACCATGGCAGTGAGCGCCGGACTGCGTTGATTCTCGCTTGTGACCCGGGTCGCGCCGGCATCCCAGTGTTCCGGAGCCCGTTGCGGCGTGGCGGGAACCTCGCCGAGCTGGCGGAACAGGATGGTTTCCACCTGGTAAAGCCCGTCGGCAAAGGCGCTGGGCGCAATCAGCGTCAGGGCCACGGTCAGCAGCAGGGTCAGTGAACGAAACAGGCGCATCAATCCATCCTTCAAGCAGTTTTCGGGGTCAGGCGCTCAAGCAGCGCCTCGATCGTGTTGAAACGCTCTTCAGGGCGTTCCATGGGCACCATGAACTTGAACAGGGTGGCCCCTTCGAACTTGTAGCGATCGGGCTGGCCCTGGATCAGCTTGATCAGGGTCAGCGGCTCGACCGGCGTGGTAGCAGAAAACTCCAGGCGCCCGCCCTGGGGGCCGGCGTCGATCTTGGTGATGCCCAGCTGTTCGGCCACCAGCTTCAGGTGCGTGATGCGCACCAGGTGCTTGGTGGGCTCGGGCAACAGGCCAAATCGGTCGATCATCTCGACCTGCAGGTCCTTGAGCGCCTCTTCATCGGCGGCATTGGCGATGCGCTTGTAGAGGATCAGCCGGGCGTGCACATCCGGCAGGTAGGCTTCGGGAATCAGCGCCGGTACCCGCAGGTTGATCTCCGGTCCCCCGCCCAGCGGCTGGTCGAGGTTGGGCTGTTCGCCCTTGCGAATGGCTTTGACTGCCCGCTCGAGCATTTCCATGTACAGGGTAAAGCCCACCGCCTGGATCTGCCCGCTCTGACCGTCGCCGAGCAGTTCGCCGGCACCGCGGATTTCGAGGTCGTTGGTGGCCAGGACAAAGCCTGCGCCCAGGTCCTGGGTGTTGGCGATGGCCTCCAGGCGCTTCTCGGCGTCCGGGGTGATCTGCTTGCGCGGCGGGGTCAGCAGGTAGGCGTAGGCCTGGTGGTGACTGCGCCCGACCCGGCCACGCAACTGGTGCAGCTGGGCCAGGCCGAACTTGTCGGCGCGCTCGATGAGAATGGTGTTGGCGCTGGGCACGTCGATGCCGGTCTCGATGATGGTCGAGGCCACCAGCACGTTGAAGCGCTTGTGATAGAAGTCGCTCATCACCTGTTCGAGTTCACGCTCGCGCATCTGCCCGTGGCCGATGCCGATGCGCGCCTCCGGCACCAGTTCAGCGAGATCGGCGGCGCATTTCTCGATGGTCTTGACGTCGTTGTGCAGGTAATACACCTGGCCACCGCGCAGCAGTTCGCGCAGCAGCGCCTCCTTGACCGTCGGCTTGTTGTGCTCCATGACGAAGGTGCGCACCGACAGGCGCCGGGCCGGCGGGGTGGCGATGATCGACAGGTCGCGCATGCCCGACACCGCCATATTCAGCGTGCGCGGGATCGGCGTGGCGGTCAGGGTGAGGATGTCGACTTCGCTGCGCAGGGTCTTGAGCTGTTCTTTCTGGCGCACCCCGAAGCGGTGCTCTTCGTCGATGATGACCAGGCCCAGGTTCTTGAACTTGACGTCGTCCTGCAACAGCTTGTGGGTGCCGATGACGATGTCGAGCTTGCCCTCGGCCAGCTCGGCCACTGCGGCATTGACTTCCTTGGTCGACTTGAAGCGGCTCATGACTTCGACCTTGACCGGCCAGTCGGCGAAGCGGTCGCGAAAACTGTTGTAGTGCTGCTGGGCGAGCAGGGTGGTCGGCACCAGCACCGCCACCTGGCGGCCGCCGTGCACGGCAATGAAGGCTGCGCGCATNGCCACCTCGGTCTTGCCGAAGCCGACATCACCGCACACCAGGCGGTCCATGGGCCTGGCAGCGAGCATGTCGGCGCGTACCGCATCGATGCTCGACTGCTGGTCGGGCGTTTCTTCGAATGGAAAGCCGGCGCTGAAGGTGGCGTAGTCGGCCTTGGGGTCTTCGAAGGCATAGCCCTCGCGGGCTGCGCGACGGGCATAGATGTCGAGCAGTTCGGCCGCCACGTCGCGCACCTGTTCGGCGGCCTTGCGCTTGGCCTTTTGCCAGACTTCCGAGCCCAGCCGGTGCAATGGGGCCAGCTCATCGTCGCTGCCGGTGTAGCGGGCGATCAGGTGCAGGTTGGCCACCGGCACATAGAGCTTGGCTTCATCGGCATAGACCAGGGTCAGGAACTCGGCGACCTGGTTGTCGATTTCAAGCGTGGCCAGGCCCTGGTAGCGCCCCACGCCGTGATCGATGTGCACCACCGGCGCGCCTTCGCGCAGCTCGGTGAGGTTCTTGATCACGGCATCGTTGTTGCCGTGGTCGGCACGCTTCTCGCGGCGCCGGCGCTGCATGACCCGCTGGCCGAACAGCGGGCTTTCGGCGACCAGGGCCAGCGATGGTTCGTCCAGCACCAGGCCTTCGTCAAGTGGCGCGATGGTAATGGCGAGGCGGTCCTTGCCGGCGACGAATTCCTGCCAGCCGTCGACGGTCTTGGGTCGCAGCTTCAGGCGTTCGAGCAATTCCAGCAGCACTTCGCGACGGCCGGCCGACTCGGCGGTGAACAACACCCGTCCGGCAAACTGGTCAAGAAAGTTCGACAGCGCGGCCAGAGGCTGGTTGGCCTTGGCTTCGATGGCCAGCTCCGGCAACGGCCGGGCCGGGAAGCGTTCGCGGCCGACGCCGGTCTCGACGTCCTGCTGGCTGACCACGACCCGAGGGCAGGCCTTGAGGCGCGCAAAGCAGTCTTCGACCGGCAGGAACAGCTCGGCCGGCGGCAGCAAGGGCCGGGCCGGGTCGACGCGGCGTTCTTCATAGCGGTTGCGCACGTCGTTCCAGAAGTTCTCCGCAGCCTGCTCGATGCCCGGCAGCGAAAACACCTGGGTGTCTTGCGGCAGGTAGTCGAACAGGGTCGAGGTCTGTTCGAAGAACAGTGGAATGTAGTACTCGATCCCGGCCGGGGTAATGCCGCTGTTGAGGTCCTGGAAGATCGGGCTGCGGCGGAAGTCGACGTCGAAGCGCTCGCGAAAGCGCGCCTTGAAGCGCACGACTTCGTCTTTATGCAGCGGAAATTCCTTGGCCGGCAGCAGGCGCACCGAGTCAACCTTGTCGATCGAGCGCTGGGTGTCGGGGTCGAAGGTGCGCAGGGTCTCGATTTCGTCATCGAACAGGTCGATGCGGTACGGCACCTTGCTGCCCATCGGGAACAGGTCGATCAACGCGCCGCGCACGGTGAACTCACCGTGCTCGTAGACGGTGTCGACATACCGATAGCCGCTGGCCTCCAGGCGCGTGCGCATGGCTTCGACGTCGAGCTTCTGGCCGATGTCGAGCACCAGGCTGCTGCCGAGCAGAAACGACGTCGGGGCCAGGCGGTGCAGGGCGGTGGTAATCGGCACCACCAGTACGCCATGGCTCAGCTCGGGCAGGCGGTAGAGGCTGGCAATGCGCTGGGAAATGATGTCCTGGTGCGGCGAAAACAGGTCATAAGGCAGCGTTTCCCAGTCAGGGAAATGCAACACCGGCAGGTCCGGGGCAAAGAACTTCAGCTCTTGCTCCAAGCGTTCGGCGGCCTGGCTGTCGGCAGTCAGCAACAGGGTGAAACGCCGGGCAGCATTGGCGGCCTCGGCGATGGCCAGGCTCAGCGCGGCACCGGGGAGATTGCCCCAGTGTTGTTTGCCGGCAGCGGCGGGCAGATGCGGTAGACGCAGGACAGGCACGGAAGGTCCGACTCCAGGCAGTGCGACAGGGGCGGCGATTGTAACGGGCCTGGGCGGTGGCTGTCAGTTTTCCAGCGCCATTGACCGATTTTGAGGGCGAAATTTATGTAGTGCCAAAACATCTGATCGCCGTGCATTGCTCAGAAACACTGGCGCGGTCATAATGTAGCCCCTTTTTTCTGCCCCTACATGTGGAAGGTTCCCGTGACTCAGAAGCCCGACCAGTGTCTTGGTGAATGGATCGATCGTGAAGCCCTCGCCGAAGCTATGATCCCGCTTATCGGCCAGTTGTACCGCAATAACAATGTGGTCTCCTCGATCTACGGCCGCAGCCTGATCAACCGTTCAGTCATCGCGATTCTCAAGGCCCACCGCTTCGCGCGCCATCGCCAGGCCGATGCCAGCGAGCTGTCGGTGCACGAGACTTTCCCGTTGCTCAAGGCCATGAGCGAGCTCAAGCTGGGCGCCGCTTCCGTGGACCTGGGCCGTCTGGCCGTCAAGTTCAAGACCGAAGGCAACGGCCGCAGCGCCGAAGAATTCGTGCGTGCAGAACTGGCCAGTGTCGTCGGTCAGCAGAAGACTTCCGAGCGCAAGGGCACCGACGTGATCCTGTACGGTTTCGGCCGTATCGGTCGCCTGCTGGCGCGTATCCTGGTCGAGAAGACCGGTGGCGGCGACGGCCTGCGCCTGCGCGCCATCGTGGTCCGCAAGGGCGCCGAAAATGACCTGGTCAAGCGTGCCAGCCTGCTGCGCCGCGACTCGGTACACGGCCCGTTCGATGGCACCATCACCATCGATGAAGCCAACAGCACCCTGACCGCCAACGGTAACCTGATCCAGGTCATCTACGCCAAGAACCCGTCCGAGGTCGACTACACCCAGTACGGCATCAAGAACGCCCTGCTGGTGGACAACACCGGCGTCTGGCGTGACGCCGACGGCCTGAGCCAGCACCTGGCCTGCCCGGGTGTCGACCGTGTCGTACTGACCGCGCCTGGCAAGGGCAAGCTGAAGAACATCGTTCACGGCATCAACCACGGCCAGATCACCGCTGATGACAAGATCGTGTCTGCTGCCTCTTGCACCACCAACGCCATCGTGCCGGTGCTCAAGGCCGTCAACGACAAGTACGGCATCATCAACGGTCACGTCGAAACCGTTCACTCGTACACCAACGACCAGAACCTGATCGACAACTTCCACAAGGGTTCGCGTCGTGGCCGCAGCGCCGCGCTGAACATGGTCATCACCGAAACCGGTGCTGCCACCGCCGCCGCCAAGGCCCTGCCTGAACTGGCCGGCAAGCTGACGGGCAACGCGATTCGCGTGCCGACGCCAAACGTGTCGATGGCCATCCTGAACCTGAACCTGGAAAAGGCCACCACCCGCGAAGAGATCAACGAATACCTGCGCGACATCGCGCTGTATTCGGACCTGCACAAGCAGATCGACTACGTCAGCTCCCAGGAAGTGGTCTCGACTGACTTCGTCGGCTCCCGTCACGCCGGTGTCGTCGACGCCGAAGCGACCATCGCCAACGATAACCGCGTTGTCCTGTACGTCTGGTACGACAACGAATTCGGCTATAGCTGCCAGGTCGTGCGCGTGATGGAAGACATGGCGGGCGTCAACCCACCAGCGTTTCCTGCGTAAACGCAGCGGCAGGCTTTCGCTGCAAGCGGCAAGAAGGTGTTGCCTGAGCTGATTGGGCAAGGCCAAAAAAAACGGGTCGATTATTCGACCCGTTTTTTTATGCGCAGATTTCAAGCCCGGCGCGCCCTGCTTTTAACGTGCCGCCTGAAGCTTATGGCTTGTCGCAGCGCCGCTCCTGAACAGGAACAGCGTCGCCATAAGACCCATGATCGCAGCGCCAGTCAGCCAGATGCCGGGAGCGGCCTTGTTATCCAGGGCGTGGATCAGGTAGGTGCAGGCCGCCGGTGTAAAGCCGCCGAAGGTGGCCGTGGCCAGGCTGTAGGCCAGCGAGAAGCCGGTGGTGCGCACCTCGACCGGCATGATCTCGGTCAGGGCCACGACCATCGCGCCGTTGTAGGAGCCGTATAGAAAGGACAGCCACAGTTCGACGGTCAGCAGGTGCCCGAAGCTGGGGTGTGCGACCAGCCACGACAGGGCCGGGTAGGCACTGGCAATGGCCAGCACCGTGGCACCGATCAACAGCGGCTTGCGGCCGATACGATCGGACAACGCGCCCATTACCGGCAGCCAGATGAAGTTGGACAGCCCCACGCAGACGGTAACCAGCAGGCTTTCAAGGTCCGTGAGGTTCAGCTCGTTCTTGCCGAAGGTCGGGGTGTAGGCCGTGATCAGGTAGAACGACACGGTGGTCATGACCACCAGCGCCATACCGGCGATGACCAGGCCGAAGTTCTGCCGGATCGAGCGCAGCACTTCACTTAAGGTCGGGCGATGCTTGCGCGCTTCGAACTCGGGCGATTCTTCCAGCGAGCGACGAATGATGAATAGCACCGGCACGATCATGCAGCCAATGAAGAACGGCAGGCGCCAGCCCCAGTCACCCATTTGCTCCGGGCTCAGCCAATGGTTGAGGGCCACGCCCAGCAGGCCGGCGAACACCACGGCCGCCTGCTGGCTGGCCGACTGCCAACTGACGAAAAAGCCCTTGCGCCCCGGCGTTGCGATTTCGGCCAGGTACACCGAGACGCCGCCCAGTTCCACGCCGGCCGAGAAACCTTGCAGCAGACGCCCCAGCAGCACCAGCAAGGGGGCGGCCAGGCCAATGCTGGCGTAGCCGGGCACGCAGGCGATCAGCAAGGTGCCCATGGCCATCAGCGCCAGGGTAATCAACAGGCCCTGGCGCCGGCCATGACGGTCGATGTAGGCGCCCAGGAAAATGGCCCCCAGCGGGCGCATCAGAAAGCCGGCACCGAAGGTGGCCAGCGACAGCATCAATGACGCGAATGCGCTCTGCGCCGGAAAGAACGTCTTGGCAATGGCCGTGGCATAGAAGCCATAGACCATGAAGTCGAACATCTCGAGAAAGTTGCCGCTGACAACGCGGAAGATCGCCTTGCCTTTGCTGGTTGTAGAGGTCATGAGCGCTGACTCTTGGGGCTGATTAACGGGAGAAACAGGTCAGTCTGTCGGCTGCGCACGCAGCACTCCGGGTCTGTGCCAGGATGCGGAAGTCATTTGTAACAATATGTTTTAAAGGTGGCGGGGACAACCGTTGTAGAGCGGTTGCAGCCTTCAAGGACGTCTGGTTCAAGCTTTGTTCAGGTTGGCAAATCCAGTGCAGGGACCGTTTTCAGGAGAAAAATTGGCCATCGACTCGACCAAGGGGTAATGTTCCCCGTTTCGACGCAGCGCTAGACTGCGCCGCGTGATTTAGCCCGGGAGGCCAGAGTGGCGGCCCGGCCTGTTCTAAAGGAGTACGCATGGCTGTCTACAACTACGATGTCGTGGTATTGGGGTCCGGTCCTGCCGGGGAAGGGGCGGCGATGAACGCTGCCAAGGCCGGGCGCAAAGTCGCCATGGTCGACAGCCGTCGCCAGGTCGGCGGCAACTGCACCCACCTGGGCACCATCCCCTCCAAGGCATTGCGTCACTCGGTCAAGCAGATCATTCAGTTCAACACCAACCCCATGTTTCGTGCCATCGGCGAGCCGCGCTGGTTCTCGTTTCCCGATGTGTTGAAAAACGCCGAAATGGTCATCTCCAAGCAAGTGGCTTCGCGCACCAGCTACTACGCCCGCAACCGCGTCGATGTGTTCTTCGGCACCGGCAGCTTTGCCGACGAGAACAGCATCAATGTGGTCTGCGCCAACGGCGTGGTCGAAAAGCTGGTGGCCAACCAGATCATCATCGCCACCGGTTCCCGCCCTTATCGTCCGTCCGACATCGACTTTACCCACAAGCGCATCTACGACAGCGACACCATCCTCAGCCTGAGCCATACCCCGCGCAAGCTGATCATCTATGGCGCCGGTGTCATCGGCTGTGAATACGCTTCGATCTTCAGCGGCCTGGGCGTGCTGGTCGAACTAGTGGACAACCGCGACCAGTTGCTGAGCTTCCTGGACAAGGAAATCTCCCAGGCGCTGAGCTATCACTTCAGCAACAACAATGTGATGGTGCGTCACAACGAGGAGTATGAGCGGGTCGAGGGCCTGGAAAATGGCGTGATCCTGCACCTCAAGTCAGGCAAGAAGATCAAGGCCGACGCCTTGCTGTGGTGCAACGGCCGTACCGGCAACACCGACAAGCTGGGCCTTGAGAACATCGGCCTGAAGGCCAACGGCCGTGGCCAGATCGAGGTCGATGAAAACTATCGCACCAAGCTGGGCAATATCTATGGCGCCGGCGATGTGATCGGCTGGCCGAGCCTGGCCAGTGCTGCCTACGACCAGGGCCGTTCGGCGGCCGGCAGCGTGGTCGAGAACGGCAGCTGGCGCTATGTCAACGACGTGCCGACTGGGATCTACACCATTCCGGAGATCAGTTCGATCGGCAAGAACGAGAGCGAGCTGACCGAGGCCCGTGTGCCTTACGAGGTCGGCAAGGCGTTCTTCAAGGGCATGGCGCGGGCGCAGATTTCCGGCGAGCGCGTGGGCATGCTGAAGATCCTGTTCCACCGCGAAACCCTTGAAGTACTGGGCGTGCATTGCTTCGGCGACCAGGCGTCGGAGATTGTGCACATCGGCCAGGCAATCATGAACCAGCCCGGTGAAGCCAATACCCTCAAGTACTTCGTCAACACCACCTTCAACTACCCGACCATGGCCGAGGCCTATCGGGTGGCCGCCTACGACGGTCTCAACCGGCTTTTTTGAGCGGCTCCGGCCGGTGGCCTGAGCCGGCCGGAGAAACCGGATTCAGCGATTCCCGAGGGTGGCGTTGGCCAAACCGGGAAAGTCTGTAATCAGGCTGTCAACGCCGAAGTCGGCGAGCCGGCGCATCAGCGCCGGCTCGTTGACCGTCCACACCGACACGTGCAACCCCTGGCGCTGCGCTTTTTGCAGGCGCTCGGGCGTGCACAGCGTCCAGTTCAACGCCAGAATCTCGCAGCCATAGCCCTGTGCGACCTTCAGCGGGTCCAGCCAGGCGTACTCGGCCACCAGCCCGCGGGAGATGTCCGGCGTCAGTTCCAGTGCGGCGCGCAGCACTTCGCGCGAACTTGACGTGATGGTCACCTTGTCCAGCAAGCCATGACGCTGCACCAGTTCGCGGATCGCCAGCACCGTATTGGCGGCGCGCGTGCGTGAGGCACTCTTGACCTCCAGTTGCCAGTGCTCGAAATCGCACTGCTCGAACAGGGTCTCCAGGCGCGGGATGGGGCAGGGTTGCGCCCAGCCCGGTCCGCCGTGGCGGGCGTCATAGGTTTGCAGGTCGCTTGCCAGGTGCTCGTTGACCTTGCCGCCGCGCTGGGTGGTGCGCTTGAGGGTCGGGTCGTGGATGACCATCAGCTCGCCGTCGCGCGACAGGTGCAGGTCCAGCTCGCAGCGGCGCACGCCTTGCTGCAGGCAGTGCTGGAAGCTGGTCAGGGTGTTTTCCGGTGCTTCGCCTTTGGCGCCGCGATGGCCGTAGATCAGGGTCACAAATACTCCTTGGGTTTGAACCGAACGGCTCAGGATTGCGGCGGCTCCGCCTGCTCCAGGGCCTGGCGGCGCTGTTGGGCCTGGCGCTGCAAGACGTGTCGGGCCAGCAATTGTCGCTGGGCATCGGGCAGTTCGACAAATTCTGTATCGATTTCGTAATCGCCGCCTTCCCGGGCTTCACAGCTCATGACCCGGGCCACCAGCATCATGCCGGCTGCTTGTGGCATTAATACCATCTTGATCGACAAGTGCGCGTCCACGGCATAGGGCTGATGGGTCTGAAACTGCACGCCGGCCTCCGACAGCAACACCGGCTGCGGCGTGCCCAGTTCGCCCAGCGCGGTGTGTGCCACGACCTGACCGAGCAGGTCGATGCGCTTGCTGAGGGTCTTGAGAAAGCTGTTGAGCACCCGGTCGCGCTCGTCGAGCTGGCGCAGCAGATGCTGGGACTCGAACTCGCTGACGTGCAGTTCGCTGAGCAGTTCGAATAACGCCGTGATGCGGGGCATGGCGCAGCTGGCAGCCTCGGTCAGAGGGTTAATTTCCAGTGCGACGCTGTCCTCGATACGGTAGTATTCGCGGCGTCTTTCTTCATCTAGTGTCGACATGGCGAACCCGTGCTAACGGCTATGGTCAGAGAGCTTCGAGTGTAAGGCCGAGCGTTTCGGCCCGCCACACGGATGTCCCATTCCTGCGAACAATTCCTTACATGTTCAGACCTCTTTTTGCATTCATCGGCACGCGTTATACCCGTGCCAAGCGACGTAATCATTTTGTCTCCTTCATTTCCCTGACCTCGATCATTGGCCTGGCGCTTGGCGTGGTGGTGATGATCGTGGTGCTGTCGGTCATGAACGGTTTCGATCATGAGATGCGCACCCGGGTGTTGGGCATGGTGCCTCACGCCACCCTCGAATCCGATGAGCCGATTCGCGACTGGCCGGCCCTGGCGGGCAAGGTCGGCGCTCACACCGGGGTTGTCGCCGTGGCGCCGTTCACCCAGATGCAGGGCCTGCTCAGCCACGCCGGCACGGTGCAGAAGGTCTTGCTCAATGGTATTGACCCGGCCCAGGAACCCAAGGTTTCGATCATCGATCAATTCATTCGCCAAGGCGCTCTGAGCGCGCTGGCGCCGGGTGAGTTCGGCATCATGATCGGCGACAAGGCTGCCGCCAGGCTGGGCGTTGCCGTGGGCGACAAGCTGACCTTCGTGGCCCCGGAAGTGGCCGTGACCCCGGCTGGCATGTTTCCGCGCATGAAGCGTTTTACCGTGGTGGGCATCTTCCATGTCGGCGCCGGCGAGATCGATGGCTACCTGGGCCTGACCAATATCGAAGACCTGGGTCGCCTGCGCCGCTGGCAGCCCGATCAGGTCCAGGGCCTGCGCCTGAAGTTCGACGACCTTTTCCAGGCACCGAAGGTGTCCTGGGAGATTGCCCAGCAACTGGGCAGCGACCACTACTGGTCGCGCGACTGGATGCGCACCCACGGCAACCTGTACCAGGCCATCCGCATGGAGAAATCCATGATCGGCCTGCTGCTGTTGCTGATCGTGGCGGTGGCGGCGTTCAACATCATTTCCACGCTGGTGATGGTGGTCAACGACAAGAAGGGCGACATCGCCATCCTGCGCACCCTGGGCTCCACGCCCGGGCAGATCATGGCGATCTTCATGGTCCAGGGCACGGTGATCGGTGTGGTCGGCACCCTGATCGGCGCGGGTGTCGGCATCCTGGCCGCGCTCAATGTCAGCCGCGCCATCGCCGCCCTCGAAGGCCTGATCGGCCACAAGTTTCTCAATGCGGATGTCTACTTCATCGATTACCTGCCTTCGCAGTTGATGGCCCAGGACGTGTTCCAGGTCTGCGGTGCCGCATTGGTCCTGAGTTTCTTCGCCACCCTGTATCCGGCCTGGCGCGCAGCGCGTACCCAGCCGGCAGAGGCGTTACGTTATGAGTGAGTCGGGCATGTCTGAGAAAGCCGTATTGAGTTGCCGCAACCTGGGTAAATCCTACGAGGAGGGCCCTGAGTCGGTGGTGGTGCTGTCCAACCTGCAACTGGAGTTGTTTCCCGGCGAGCGGGTGGCGATCGTCGGCAGTTCCGGTTCTGGCAAAAGTACTTTGCTCAACCTGCTAGGTGGCCTGGATACGCCGTCCGAGGGCAGCGTGTGGCTGGCCGGCGAGCAGTTGTCGGCCCTGAACGAGAAGGCCCGTGGCCTGTTACGCAACCGGGCGCTGGGGTTCGTGTACCAGTTCCACCACCTGTTGCCCGAGTTCACTGCGCTGGAAAACGTCTGCATGCCGCTGCTGATCGGCAAGACGGCCATCCCCGAGGCGCGCAAACGGGCCACGGCGCTGCTGGAGCGGGTCGGCCTGGGCCATCGGCTGGCGCACAAGCCGGCCGAGCTGTCCGGTGGCGAGCGTCAACGTGTCGCCATTGCCCGGGCGCTGGTGAACGAGCCGGGGCTGGTGATGCTCGACGAGCCTACCGGCAACCTCGACCACCACACGGCACAGGGCATCCAGGACCTGATGCGCGAGCTGAGCACAGCCTCGCGCACGGCGTTTCTGGTGGTCACCCACGACCTGAATCTGGCCAGGCAGATGGACCGTATCCTGCGCCTGGAAGACGGCCACCTAGTCGCTGTCTGATTCACCCGGCCCGGCGCCCCTGACGGCGTGCCGGGCCGAACTCATTGCCAAGGTGCCCTGCGAATGTTCCGACCCTTATCCATCTTCATCGGCGCCCGTTACACCCGGGCCAAGCGCCGCAAGAACTTTATCTCGTTCATCTCCATGACCTCGATGATCGGCCTGGCCCTCGGTGTGCTGGCCATGATCGTGGTGCTGTCGGTGATGAACGGCTTCCAGCGTGAAATGAGCTCGCGCATCCTCGGTATGGTGCCGCATGCGGCGATCCTCGGCGTCAAGCCGCTGGATGACTGGCAGGCCACGGCCGACGCCGCCTTGCGCAACCCGGAGGTGGTGGCCGCCGCGCCGCTGACCGAAATGGAAGGCATGCTGTCCTACCGCGGCCTGATGCAGCCGATCCAGGTCAGCGGTATCGATCCTGCTCGTGAGCATCAAGTGTCCATCGTGACGCAACACATCACCCGCGGCAGCCTCGATGGCCTCAAGCCCGGTGAGTTCGGTGTGGTGCTGGGCGAGATGACCGCCCGCCGTTTCCGGGTCAATGTCGGCGACGCGCTGACGCTGATCGTGCCGGAAATCAGCAACGCCCCAGGTGGTATCACGCCGCGCCTGCAACGCCTGACCGTGGTCGGGCTGTTCAAGGTCGGTGCCGAGCTGGACGGCTCCATGGCGCTGATGCACATCGCCGACGCCGGGCAGATGCAGCGCTGGCAGCCCGGCCAGGTGCAAGGCGTGCGCCTGGCGCTGAAAGACCTGTACCAGGCCCCGAAAGTCTCGACCGACATCGCCAAGGCTTTGGGCCAGGGTTACCGCGCCGACGACTGGACCCACACCCAGGGCAGTCTGTTCAGCGCCATGAAAATGGAAAAGACCATGATCGGCCTGTTGTTGCTGATGATCGTGGCGGTGGCGGCGTTCAACATCATTGCCACGTTGATCATGGTGGTCAACGACAAGGGAGCCGACATCGCCATTCTGCGTACCATCGGTGCCACGCCCCGGCAGATCATGGGCATCTTCATCGTCCAGGGCTCGCTGATCGGTGTGGTCGGCACCCTGATCGGCGGGGTGCTCGGGGTGATTGCTGCGCTGAATGTCAGTGCGCTGGTCGGCTGGTTCGAACGGGTCAGTGGCCAGCATGTGTTCAGTGCCGACGTGTATTTCATCAGCAACCTGCCTTCTGAACTGCAAGGCGGCGACGTGCTGCTGATCTGCGGGGCCGGTTTTGTCCTGAGCTTCCTGGCGACCATCTACCCGGCCTGGCGCGCCGCCAAGATCGAGCCGGCGCACGCCTTGCGCTACGAGTAGGCTGTCAGAGTCGAATCACGAAGCGGGTCAGCCCCTCAGCCGACTCGCTGTGAATCGTGCCGCCGTGGGCCTGGATGATCGAGCGGCTGATCGCCAGCCCAAGCCCTGCGTGGGCCTGGCTGTCGGGCCGCGCTGGGTCGACCCGATAGAAACGGTCGAACAGGCGTGGCAGCACCGCCGGGTCAAGGGTCCGGCCCGGGTTTTCTACGCTCAGCTCCACGCCAGCGGCCACGGCCTGCAACGTGACGCGCACCTGGCCGCCGGTCGGGGTGTAGCGCACGGCATTGTCCAGCAGGTTGGACAACACTCGGCGCAGCAGTGCCCGGTCTGCGCGTGCGGTTGCCTGGCCTTCGCGGCACAGGCTGATGCCAGCGTCTTCGGCCAGGGGCATGAAGTACTCCAGCACCGCGTCGACCTCCTCTTCAAGATTGAGGCAGGCATGGGCGGGGGCCAGCAGGCCCTGTTCGGCCTTGGCCAGCAACAGCATGTCGTTGATCATCTGTGCCAGGCTTTGCAGCTCTTCAAGGTTGCCCAGCAACGCCTCGCGGTACTGCTCCAGTGTGCGTGGCCGCGTCAGGGTGACCTGGGTCTGGGTCAGCAGGTTGGACAGCGGCGTGCGCAGCTCATGGGCGATGTCGGCACTGAATGCCGACAGCCGCTGAAAGCCTTCGTCCAGGCGGGTGAGCATGGCATTGAAGGCGCGGGTCAGTTCGGCCAGTTCGGCGGGCATCTCGTGTTCGGGCAAGCGGGTGGTCAGCGAACTGGCCGAGACGCCGGCGGCCACCGTGCTCATGCGCTGCAAGGGCCGCAAGCCGCTGCGTGCGGCCCAGGCACCGAGCAGGGCGGTGACCAGCGCGCACAGACCGACTGTCAGCCAGATCAGGTGTTGCATGCGCTGCAGGAAGTGCTGGTGGTGGGTGATGTCCAGGACCAGGGTCAGGATGGGCGAGTCCGGTTGGCCGGGGTGCAGGGCGGTCGTGAAAACCCGGTAAGCGCCCTGGGCATTGCTGAATGTATGCAGGCCGGCAATGCCCAGCGCGTCGGGCAGGGCAGGGGCGGTGTCCAGCCACGGCTGACCGTGTGCATCGCGCAGGCGCAGCGTCATGTCGGCCGAGTGGCTGGTTCTGCCCAGCAGCGCCTGGCGTGCCTTGAACGCCGACAGGTTGTCCACGCCCTGCAGGCCGTTGCGCAGGCTGGCCACCTGGGCGTCGAACAGCTGTTGATCAAGCTCGACAAAATGGCGGGCACTGGCCTGGCTGAACAACAGGCCGGCCATCAGCGAGACGCCGGCCGTGCAGCCGGCGAACAGCAGCGCCAACCGGCTGCGCAGCGACAACCTCATGGTGCCTGCTCCTGCAACACATAGCCCAGGCCGCGCACGGTATGGATCAGCTTGACCGCAAAATCATCGTCGACTTTCATGCGCAAGCGGCGGATCGCGACTTCGATGATATTGGTGTCGCTGTCGAAATGCATGTCCCAGACCTGCGCGGCAATCAATGACTTGGGCAGCACTTCGCCCTGGCGGCGCAACAGCAGTTCCAGCAGGGCAAACTCCTTGACGGTCAGGTCCAGCCGCTGGCCGGCGCGCTCGACCTTGCGTTGCAGCAAGTCCAGCTGCAGCTCACCCAGCTGCAAGCGGGTATCGGCTGGCACGCTGCGGCGCCGCAGCAGGGTACGCACCCGAGCGAGCAATTCGGCAAAGGCAAACGGCTTGACCAGGTAATCGTCGGCGCCCAGTTCCAGGCCATGCACGCGGTCTTCGATGGCGTCGCGAGCGGTGAGAAACAGCGCCGGGGTCTGCAAGCCTGCGCGGCGCACCTGCTCAAGAATCTGCCAGCCCTCCACGCCGGGCAGCATCACATCGAGAATCAGCAGGGCATGCTCACCGCTCAACGCCCGTTGCAGGCCGGCATGCCCGTCGTTGACCCATTCGGCGTCGAACCCGGCCTCGCTCAGGCCCTGGTAAAGGTAGTGGCCGGTCTTGGGTTGATCTTCGACGATCAGTAATTTCATCGCAGGCTCGTGTGGGTCGCAAAACAGCTTTATAGCGCGTTGCGGTGGGCAACGGCGCAAGCTGACAAGGTTGTAATGCTGATCAGTGTGGGCTGAAAGCGCCACGCAAACCCGCTAGACTTGCCCGGTTCATTCTTGACGTCCAGGTATCACCATGCACCCCGCCGCCGAACACTCGCCACTGGGCAAGTCCAGTGAGTACATTTGCACCTACACGCCTTCGCTGCTGTTCCCGATTCCGCGCACTGCGAAATGGGCCGAACTGGGGCTGACCGCGCAGACCTTGCCGTACCAGGGAGTGGATGTCTGGAACTGCTACGAGTTGTCCTGGCTGCTGCCCTCGGGCAAGCCGGTGGTGGCCATCGCCGAGTTCAGCGTTCCGGCGGACTCGCCGAACATCATTGAGTCGAAGTCGTTCAAGCTGTACCTCAACTCCCTGAACCAGAGCGTGTTCACCGATCGCCAGCAACTGCAGCAAGTGCTGGTGACCGACCTGTCGGGCGCCGCCGGCAAGCCGGTGGGCGTGGTCATTCGCAGTCTGGATGAGGTTCAGGCGCAGGGCGTGGCCGGCTTGCCGGGTACCTGCATCGATGAGCTGGACATCGAAATCAGCAGCTACGACCATCCGCGTCCTGACTGGCTGCGCTGCGATGCATCACGCGTGGTCGAAGAAAGCCTGCACACGCATTTGCTCAAGTCCAATTGCCCGGTGACCAGCCAGCCCGACTGGGGCAGCGTGGTGGTCCAGTACCGTGGCGCGGCGCTGGATCACGCTAGCCTGCTGGCCTACATCGTCAGCTTCCGCCAACATTCGGATTTTCATGAGCAGTGCGTGGAGCGCATCTTTCTCGACCTGCAACGCCTGCTCAAGCCGCAGTCACTGACCGTGTATGCCCGCTATGTGCGCCGTGGCGGGCTGGACATCAACCCTTATCGCAGTACCGAGGCGGTATCGGTGGATAACGGTCGTCTGGCGCGGCAATAAGCCGGTTGCACGAAAAAGCCCGTCGAATGACGGGCTTTTTCGTATCCGGGCGCCAGGTTTTCAGATGCCCATGCTGCCCAGGGTATTCATGATGTTGCGCAGGGTGGCGGCCACGCCGGGATGCTCGACCTCGAAACGCTCGACGGCGAGGTTGACGTTGTCCGACAGGCTGGAGTCTTGCTCCTGTGTCAGGTTTTCCAACTCGATTTTTGTTTCGATTTGTTGCATGAGTTCGTGCATGCGGTCACGTTCTTCCTGCAACAGTGGCGGATTCTGCTCCAGTTGCTCGCGCAGGGTATTGAGCTGTTCTTGCAGTTCGCGGGCAGGCATACGGTGCTCCTTGATCGATAAGTCTGAGTCATGGACTGCGCCGTCAGACGAAAGGTCCGTGATGCCTGTAAGACTAATCCATTGCCCGTCTTTGTGCCGCTGACCACCGTCAGGGTTTTTCGCCTTTGCTGCGCCGCAGGCTGATGTCGGCCAGGCACGATTCCAGTTCGCCCAAGTGGTCAATGACCGAATGGGTTCCCAATGCATACAGCTGCAGCGTGGCCTGGGCCCGCAGGCGTTCGCGCTCGATGCTTTCCAGGGCCTGCCATTGCGTGGGCGACAGGCCGCACAGCGAGCCGCAAGACGCCAGGCCAATAGTCCACAGCCCGGCATTGAGGCCGGAGCGCAGCAGGCGCGGCTCGCCACTGACCAGCACACAGCCTTCGAGCTGATTGACCTTGAGCGCCATCAGCGCCAGCCAGCAGGCATCCGGCGCCGGCCAGCGTACCTGGCTGCGTGCGGTGGCGGTAATCAGGTTGCCCAGCGGGGCAGACAGGGCCTGGCTGAGCGGGTCGGGCAGTTCATCCAGCCAGGCGCAGGGAATGCCTTGCTGGCGCAGGCTTTGCAGGTTTTCAAGTGCGCCCGGCGTCAGTTGTGCGTGGGTGTCCAGGGCTGGGGCAGGGCCTTTGCTGGCGGCGCCGGCCTGTGCGCCAAAATCCACCAGGCAGCCGCTGAGGCCGAACAGCAGGGCAGAAAACGCCGGCAGGGGTGTGGCAACCGGTGCGAGCATGATGACTATCTCTGAAATACTGATGCACGCTACCGACGGGAGATGACAGAAATATGAATGTGTAATGACGGGGGCGGTGTTTATACAGGTCTGCCTTATTTGCCTGCGAACACTTTATACTGCTCGCCTTTGCCCGAAGCCTCATGCTCGGGGCATCACTTTCTGACAGGAGTTTGCGTCATGCCCTTACCGCGTAGCGGCTTTATCGAGCGACTGACCCGGCTGTCCTTGTGCGTCGGCGTTGCACTGCTCCCTGTAGCCGTCCAAGCTGCCGAGGATGACCCGTGGGAAGGTGTCAACCGTGCCATCTTCCGTTTCAACGACGTGGTCGACACCTACACCCTCAAGCCGATCGCCCAGGGCTATCAGTACATTGCGCCGCAGTTCGTCGAAGACGGCGTGCACAACTTCTTCAACAACATCGGCGATGTCGGCAACCTGGCCAACAACGTGCTGCAACTCAAGCCGGCCGATGCCGGTGTCGACAGCGCGCGGCTGATCTTCAACACGACTTTCGGTCTGTTGGGCCTTATCGATGTGGGCACTTACATGGGCCTGCAGCGCAACGATGAAGACTTCGGCCAGACCCTGGGTCGCTGGGGCGTGGGCAGCGGTCCGTACGTGGTGCTGCCGCTGTTCGGCCCCAGCACCGTGCGCGATGCCCTGGCCCGTTACCCGGACACCTACACTTCGCCTTACCGCTACATCGATCATGTCCCGACCCGCAACACGGCGCTGGGCGTGAACCTGATCGACACCCGTGCCAGCCTGTTGTCGGCCGAGCGCCTGGTCACTGGCGACAAGTACACCTTCATCCGCAATGCCTACCTGCAGAACCGTGAATTCAAGGTCAAGGATGGCCAGGTCGAAGACGACTTCTGATCAGAGGATTCTCGTCGATCGACCTGCATGGCAGCTCGATCGACGCAGCGTCAGGTCAGCTTTCGGCAAACGCTTTCAGCGCGTCGCCTTCCATTCGGTAGCGCACCCATTCGTTCTGCGGCTGCGCGCCGATCGATTCATAGAAGCGGATGGCCGGTTCGTTCCAGTCCAGCACGCTCCACTCGAAACGTCCGCAGCCGTTGTCGCAGGCTTGTCGGGCCAGGTGCTTGAGCATCTGCTTGCCGGCGCCTGTGCCTCTATGCTCCGGTGTGATGTAAAGGTCTTCCAGGTACAGGCCATTACAGCCCAGCCAGGTCGAGTAACTGAAAAAGTACACCGCAAATCCGATGGGCCGATCGTTGTATGAACAGATCAGCGCCTGGGCACTGGCCTGCGGGGCGAACAGCGTGCGCTCAATGTCGGCAACGCTGGCAATGACTTCGTGCCGGGCCTTTTCATAGTCGGCCAGTTCAGTGATAAAGGTCAGGATCTGTGCTGCGTCGTCCGGGTGGGCGGGGCGTATGTGCAGGCTCATGTGGCGACATCCGTCAAAGAAGAAGCGTTCATGCTAGGCGAAGCCATAAACTGCATGTACTGCAATTTTTTCAGGCCTTATTGAATATCATGCATCTCGCCCTGCGCCGTCTCGATCTGAATCTGCTGCTGGTTTTCGACACGTTGTACCGCCACCGTACCGTCGCTCGCGCCGCGCATGAACTGTCGATCAGTGCCTCGGCTTTCAGCCATGCCCTGGCCCGCCTGCGCGAAGCGCTGAGCGATGAGTTGTTCGTGCGCCACGGCAATCGCATGCACCCCACCCAGCGGGCCGACGCGCTGGCAGTGGCGGTCACGCAGAGCCTCAAGGTGTTGTCGGATCAACTGGAGCAATGGGAGCCTTTCGAGCCTTCAAGCAGCGAGCGCGTGTTTGTGTTTGCTGCCACCGACTACACCGCGCTGCAACTGTTGCCACCGTTGCTGGAACGCCTGCAGCAGGTGGCGCCTGGGTTGTGTGTGAAGGTGGTGCATTCCGAGCGCAAGGTGTGTATTGAGGACCTCGCCAGTGGCCGGATTGATTTTGCCCTGGGCTATGGCGAGGATCGCGACAGCCTGCCGGCAGGGGTGGAGAGTGAGGACTGGATGAGCGGCCATTATTGCGTAATCGCCCGCCGTGATCATCCAAGGATCGGTACGCAGCTTGACCTGCAGGGGTATCTGGCTGAGCGGCATGCCGTTGTCACGCCGTGGGGCGAGGCATGCGGGGTGGTGGACCTGGCCTTGCAGGGCATGGGGCTCAAGCGCGATGTCGCCTTGCAGTTGCCGTTTGTGATGTTGTGCCCGTTCATCATCGCGCGCAGCGACTTGCTCATGACCCTGCCTGAACAGGCGGCCCGTCTGTTGAGCGCTTCAACAGACATTGTGTGCCATGCGCCACCGTTCATCCTGGCGCCCTATACGCTGCGGCTCTACAGCCATCGCAAATATGCACGCAGCGACGCGCATCTATGGATGGCCGGGCAATTGCGTGCGCTGTTCATACAGTCAAAGACGCCTTGAGGGTGTCAGCTCATTGCCAGGATCGACAGCCCCAGTTTCTGGCCACCGTCGTCCTGATCGGCGATCCACACCACTTCGGTATCGGCCTTGAGGCCGGCGAGCGCCGGGTGATCGGAGTCGATGCGCACGCTGACTCTGTCGCCTACTTCAAAGGCCCGTGGTGCCTGCACCTGCATGCCGCTGCTGGACAAGTCCAGGCACACGGCAGCAATCACATGGCCGGCATGAATGAGGGTGATGTCGGCATCGATACGCATACGAATGAAGTCACGCTTCTCATCATGCTTCTGATCGATTCGGCTCATGGTGGGTCCTATGTTTTGGTTGCTGATTTATGCGTTCTTATAACTCCCGGTGATTTGCGGTGTAAAGTCGCAAATCGAGCATGGCAGTACGCTTGAAACGCCCGTCGGATGGGAGTACCGTCTGCGCCTTGAAGGGCACCTCTGAAGACCGACATCATGGCCCGATCCTGACGGTCTGTTCTCGCAGAGTGGCTAGAAAGCGAATCCAGTAAGCAGAACCCGGAACACACCGGGTCGCCTACCTCAACCTGATCTGGCGCCGTTTGCCCACATGCCTAAAACCAGTGCAACGCTGCTGATTATCGACGACGACGACGTGGTGCGCGCAAGCATCGCGGCCTACTTGGAAGACAGCGGCTTCAATGTCTTGCAGGCCAGCAACGGCCTGCAAGGCGTGCAGATGTTCGAGCAGCAGACCCCCGACCTGGTGATTTGCGACCTGCGCATGCCGCAAATGGGTGGCCTTGAGCTGATCCGCCAGGTCAGTGCCATCGCTCCGCAGGTGCCGGTGATCGTCGTCTCCGGTGCCGGCGTCATGAGCGATGTGGTCGAGGCCTTGCGCCTGGGCGCTGCCGACTACCTGATCAAGCCACTTGAAGACCTCGCCGTCCTTGAGCATTCGGTCGGCCGGGCCCTTGACCGTGCGCGGCTCGAGCAGGAAAACCGTCTCTATCGCCAGAAGCTTGAAACCGCCAACCGCGAACTCGAAGCCAGCCTGCACCTGCTTCAGGAGGACCAGGACGCCGGTCGCCAGGTGCAGATGAACATGCTGCCGACCAGCCCATGGTCTATCGAACAGTTCAACTTTGCCCACGAAATCATTCCGTCGTTGTACCTGTCGGGCGATTTCGTCGATTACTTTCGCGTCGATGAGCACCGTGTGGCGTTCTATCTGGCCGATGTCTCGGGTCATGGCGCTTCTTCGGCATTCATCACCGTGCTGCTCAAGTTCATGACCACCCGGCTGCTGTTCGAGTCCAAGCGCGGTGGTACGCTGCCGGAGTTCAAACCCTCCGACGTGTTGGGCCACCTCAACCGTGGGTTGATCAGTTGCAAGCTGGGCAAGCACGTGACCATGGTGGGCGGGGTCATCGATGAGCTGACCGGTACGCTGACGTACGCCGTGGGCGGCCATCTGCCGCTGCCTGTGCTGTATACCGATGGCAAAGCCAGTTACCTTGAAGGCCGTGGGTTGCCGGTGGGCCTGTTTCAGGAGGCGACTTACCAGAACTACACGATCGAGCTGCCGGAATCGTTCAGCCTGACGCTGTTGTCTGATGGCATACTGGATCTATTGCCCGGTGATACACTCAAGGAAAAGGAAGCCGCTCTGCCTGTGCAGGTGGAGACGGCGGGCGGCAGCCTGGATGGTCTGCGCGGGGTTTTTGAATTGGCTACGCTAGGGGAGATGCCGGATGATATCGCCTTGTTAGTGTTAAGCAGGAATCTTTGATGAGTACCGGTAGAATCCAGTTCGCCGAGCAGGAAGGCACCTTCGTTCTCAAGTTCGTGGGCGAAGTGCGTCTGACCTTGTGCTCGGCCTTGGATGCGACGATCGAGCGCATCTTCACCGCGCTGAATTTTTCGGCTGTCGTGATCGACCTGACCGAAACGCGCAGCATCGACAGCACCACGCTGGGCCTGCTGGCCAAGCTTTCGATCCTGTCGCGGCAAAAGGTCGGGTTGCTGCCTACCGTAGTCACCACTCACGAAGACATCACACGGCTGTTACAGTCGATGGGCTTCGATCAGGTGTTCAATATCGTCGACCACCCGGTGCCATGCCCGGAGTGCCTTACCGACCTGCCATCGCAGGATCAGGGTGAGGAAGTGGTCAAGGCCAAGGTGCTGGAAGCCCACAAGATTCTGATGGGGCTCAACGAGTCCAATCGCGAAGCGTTCCATGACCTGGTCAATGCGCTCGAAGGGCAGCGCTGACAGCGACACACCGCTTTCACAGCCTCAATGAGAAAGGGCGGTACCCGTTTGGGTATCGCCCTTTTTGCATCAGGCCTTCGCGGCGAGCAGGGCTTCGAGCTTTTCCTGGTCACGGGCAAATTGCCGGATGCCTTCGGCCAGTTTCTCGGTGGCCATGGCATCTTCATTGGACAGCCAGCGGAATTCACGTTCACTGAGGCTCTGACGCGGTTCGCCGGCCTGGCCCGGAACCAGCTTGCGCTCCAGGGTGCCCTGGTCTTCAGCCAGTTGCTTGAGCAGGTCCGGGCTGATGGTCAGGCGATCACAACCGGCCAGTTGCTCGATCTGGCCGATGTTGCGGAAACTGGCGCCCATGACCACGGTATTGAAGCCGTTGGCCTTGTAATAGTTGTAGATGCGCGCCACCGATTGCACGCCCGGGTCTTCAGCGCCGGTGTATTCCTGGCCGGTGGACTTCTTGTACCAGTCGTAGATGCGGCCCACGAAGGGCGAGATCAGGAACACGCCGGCGTCTGCACAGGCCACGGCCTGGGCAAAGGAGAACAGCAGGGTCAGGTTGGTCTGGATGCCCTGTTTCTCGAGCGTCTCGGCGGCGCGGATGCCTTCCCAGGTTGACGCCAGCTTGATCAGGATGCGCTCGCGACCGACACCGGCTTCTTCATAGAGGTTGATCAGGCGCTGGCCGCGCTCGATCAGGGCCGGCGTATCGAAAGACAGGCGAGCGTCGACTTCGGTGGACACCCGGCCTGGCACGACGTCCAGGATCTTGCGGCCGATGGCCACGGCAAAGCGGTCGCAGGCCAGGCCGATGTCGCCCTGGCTGCCACTGAACGCCTCACCCAGCAGCGCTGCATTGCTTTCGCTGGAGGCTGCCTTGAGCAGCAGGGAAGGGTTGGTGGTGGCGTCGACCGGCTTGAGGCGGGCGATGGCATCGAAGTCGCCGGTATCGGCCACAACGGTGGTGATTTCTTTGAGTTGTTCCAGCTTGGAAGTCATGAGTGTGCTCTGTCCTTTGGTGGAGTGACATTACCCGAGCGTAGTCGACCGCTCAAGGGTGTGGTCGTGGCGGCGCTTGCACGCCATGCAGACTGGGTTTGAGCCTCAGGGCGACGGCTTGTTCCCGCAATGTGCCGATGCTTGTGCGTCGTGCCTGGGTTAACGAGTGTACGCCTGGCTTTCTGACGATTCAGGCACAGGCCACTATAAAAATGCGCAGGCATGGCACTGTGCTCGATGCTTTGTCGTAGACTTCCCGCACGCACACTCATCAAGGACGCATGACCATGCCCGAAGTTTCCAGCCTGTTGGCTTTCGCCCTGATCTCTTTGGGCATGGTGCTCACGCCCGGGCCGAACATGGTCTATCTCATCTCGCGCTCAATCTGCCAGGGGCGCGTGGCCGGACTTATCTCGCTCGGTGGTGTGGCGTTGGGTTTTGTCTTCTACATGCTCTGTGCTGCGGTGGGCATCACCGCGCTGGTCATGGCCGTGCCCTATGCCTATGACACGTTGCGCATCGGCGGTGCGCTCTACCTCTTGTACCTGGCCTGGCAAGCAGTCAAACCCGGCGGCCGTTCACCGTTTCAGGTGCGCGACCTGCCCAAGGACAGCCCGCGCAAACTGCTGATGATGGGGTTTGTCACCAACCTGTTGAACCCGAAGATCGCGGTCATGTACCTGTCGCTGCTGCCGCAATTCATCCAGCCTGAAGGTCACGGCAGCGTGCTGCTGCAATCGCTGATCCTGGGCTCGACCCAGATCCTCGTCAGTGTGAGCGTCAATGCGATCATCGCAGTGATGGCCGGTTCCATTGCGGTGTTCCTGGCCGGTCGGCCACTGTGGCAAGTGGTGCAGCGCTGGTTGATGGGCACGGTACTGGCCGGGCTGGCGGTGCGCATGATGATGGAGGCACGTCGGTAGCCTGTTGAGCCGCCGATTCACGCAGAACATGGCAAGCGGGTTTCTCCATCAGGTGGGCTGGGGCTGACAGATCTTTTCGACGTTCAGCCGCAACCGGAGGCTTTTGGCGGCATTCACAACGGTCTCGGAAATCAGCGGGTCAATCCACAGGATGTTATCGACAAAGAAAAAGTCCGGCGCCACGCCTTCGTTCATCGTGATGCAAAGCTTTTTTATTCCCCTGACTTTGTAATCGGCCGAGAGCTCGCCACGGGCAAGTCTGTCCAGAATCATGGACTTGCCCGAGTACTCTGAATTCAGGTAATCAACGCAGGCCGTGTTGTGGCGGGCGTGAACCAGAAAATAGCGGTGTTGCGTGGCGTTTCCGCTGGCGTAACGTGTGTCTGCCGGTAAAAGGTCCAGGTCATGGCTGTGCAGGTCCAGCAGGTTCTTCATGGCTTGCGACACGAAGAATGCCCCGCAGGTCGTCAGAAAGAAATCGGCCTCGAGTTTTTTCACGCAGCGGTCCAGCTCAAGGATCACACGGGTCCCGGCCGGTATCAGGTCTCTACCCACTTGATAGTAATCCGCAAGGGCAGGAATGAAGGTGACATCACCATCAATGACCCGGCCCTGCAAATCTTCGTGACGAAGAATGTAGTACTGCATGCTGCCTCGGCTGACAGGTTGAACAAGCACCTTTGATGCCCGCATCTGTGTGGGCAAGCGCTGATAGCCAACACCCACGAATACAACCCGCTCAAGATCGTGCTCGGTAAAACGCAACCTAAGTGAGCCTATCCAGCCGGCATGCTCACTCATCCCTCGGCTGGGATCAATCCAGAATTGAACCTGGAAGCGGTGCATGGCCGCAGAGGTACCAACCGCTTGCCGTCGAACGCCTGGCTTTCCTGATAGACTGCTCGACCGTCGCGATTGACCCTGAGCGGTGTGATGTGGCCGAGCAGGTGTGCTTGTCTTGACGTGCTGTGATGCCTCCTGGTCTTGATGACTGGATGGCTGACAACCGTGGCTGCGTGTAGCCGCTGCGCCGAAGAAACCGCTGAAAACGCCCCGAAAGTGCTAAAAACCGACCAATGAAAATGCCACCCGATATTGCCCCAAACCCCCAGCCCACAAGGCCTGCGCTGTCGCGCCGGTTCTCCGTGGCGCCGATGATGGATTGGACGGACCGCCACTGCCGTTTCTTCCTGCGCCTGCTGTCGAAAAACGCTTTGCTGTACACCGAGATGGTGACGACCGGTGCCGTGCTGCATGGCGACCAGGAGCGTTTTCTGGGGCACGATGAAACCGAGCATCCCCTGGCCCTGCAATTGGGCGGCAGCAATCCTGCCGATCTGGCCGCTTGTGCCAGGCTGGCCGAAGCGGCGGGGTATGACGAGGTCAACCTCAATGTCGGCTGCCCCAGTGACCGGGTGCAGAACAACATGATCGGTGCCTGCCTGATGGGGCACCCGACGCTGGTCAGCGAGTGCGTCAAGGCCATGCTTGATGCGGTGAGTATTCCGGTCACGGTCAAGCACCGTATCGGCATCAACGGCCGTGACACTTACGAGCAGTTGTGCGATTTCGTCGGCCAGGTGCGCGAAGCCGGATGCCGCAGTTTTACCGTGCATGCCCGCATTGCGATTCTCGAGGGGCTCTCGCCCAAGGAAAACCGTGATATCCCGCCATTGCGCTACGACGTGGCCGCGCGCCTGAAGGCAGACTTTCCGGACCTTGAGATCATTCTCAATGGCGGCATCAAGACCCTGGACGACTGCCGTGAGCACTTGCAGGTATTCGATGGCGTCATGCTGGGGCGCGAGGCTTACCACAATCCTTATCTGCTGGCCGCAGTGGACAGCCAATTGTTCGGCTCAAGCCAGCCACCGATCAGTCGCGCCGACGCCTTGGCCGCTTTGCGCCCCTACATTGCCGACTACATTGGCCGCGGCGGCAACATGCACCACATCACCCGGCATGTGCTGGGCCTGGCCCAGGGATTTGCGGGCGCCCGGCGCTTTCGGCAGTTGTTGTCGGTGGACATTCACAAGGCTGAAAGTCCCCTGGCGCTGCTTGACCAGGCTGCGAAGTTGCTCGAGGGGCGTTAGCCGCCTGCCACAGGCGGCTCCTGAGGCGTGCGCAACCACTGACGGTGCAGTCTGACCAGCCATTCTCCTGGCTGCACCATGGCTGGCCGGCAGCGCCTGGGTCCTGAACCGGTTTAATACCACCCCGAATTTCATTTGCCTGTGCGTCATATCCCTCCTTTGCAAGCGCCTGTCATTGCCAGTGCATAAGGCATGAGGGATTCATTGGCGTGAAAGAAGAGGGTGGCTTGCCGTGGGTCAACACAGCGAGCGATCGCACTGGCCGATTGCCTCTGCGATGGCTATGTTCATCACATACCCATTTGCAGGAGAGCAGTCATGCACAAGGTTCTGGTTCCTTTCGATGGTTCGGTCCATGCCCTGCATGCACTGAACTATGTCATCGACCTGACCGGGCAGATGACCCGGCCGCTGGAGATTCATGTGCTCAATGTGCAGTCCAGTCCGATTGCCTACAGCGATTATCTGGCGCCGGACATGATCGAGGGCGTCAAGGCTGGTTTGTTCAACTCGGCCCGAGACGTGATCGAACAGGCCAGCGCATTGCTCAATGCCCGGGGTGTTGCTCACCAGGTGCACATGGACCTGGGCAATGTCGCCGAACAGATTGTCGTTATGGTCAAGAAGCTCGAATGCGACACCGTGGTGATGGGCACGCGTGGCCTGGGCAGCTTCGGCGGCTTGCTGCTGGGTTCAGTGGCCAATCGCGTGATTCATGATGCGCCAGTACCGGTCGTACTGATCAAATAGGCCGGCCCCTCAAGACGGCGTTGGTGCGGTGTGCTGGCGCAGCAACTCGATCGACTCGGGCGGCACCAGTTGCCGCAGCCGTTTGTACAAGGCTCGTGTTTCCAGCAGGTTCCAGATGCGCAGCATCGTTTCCAGTGCATCCAGGGGCTTGCTGATGAAGTCCCGGGCCCCCAGCGCCAGGGCTCGCAGGCGGGTGTCGCGGGTCGCGTCGGCCGTCAGTACCAGGATGGGCAGGTAGTCGTTGGCAGGGATGCGGCGGTTCAGTTGCTCGAGCACGGCAAAACCATCGAACTGGGGCATGTGCAGGTCCAGGATCACCAGGTCCGGCTCGAAGCCGTTGAACAGGTCCAGGGTACGCAGCGGCTCGCTGCTGCTCAGTACGTTGTGCAACCCTTCGCGGGCCAGCAAGTGTTCCATCAGTTCCAGATTGGGGCGTTGATCATCAATGATCAGGATACGAAAGTCGGCGTTCATTCAGGCTCCGGTAAGTACTGGTCCAGATAGGCGAGAAAGCCTGGTACATGCAGGGGTTTGACCAGGGTCGCGGTAGCACCGGCCGCTTGCAGGGTGCTGCGGCCCAGGTGACTGGCGTCTGCGGTCAGGATGATCACGGGCGTCTGTGCCGTGGCGGGCCACTCACGCAGGCGCCTCAAGACCTCAAGGCCCGGCAAATCCGGCAGGTCGATGTCCAGCAGGATCAGCTGCGGCGCGTGCTGGCGGGCCAGGTCCAGGCCCAGCTGGCCGAGCATGCTCGACAACAGGCCGATGCCCGGCCGACGTTGCAGCAGGGTTTCAATCAGGGCCATGCTCGACAGGTTGCCTTCGATGCACAGCACGGTGCCGCGATTGTGCAACGCCGGCGCGGCCGGCAAGGCCGGCAGGTGCAACGCGACGGCCGCAGCACGCTGTGCCTGTGCAACGGGCAGTTCAAGGGTAAAGCGACAGCCTTGCCCGGGTGTGCTGTGTACCGTCAAGGTGCCCTGCATGGCCTGCAGCAGGTTTTTGCTCAACGCCAGGCCGAGGCCGGTGCCTTCGACGCGCGGGTCGGCCTCCAGGCGTTCGAAAGGGGTAAACAGGCGCTCAAGCTTGTCGGTGGCAATACCATGCCCGGTGTCGTTGACCGAAATGCCCAGGCGCCCGGCACGCGCCTGCACTTCGACCCACACCCGGCCTGCCGGACGGTTGTACTTGATGGCGTTGGACAGCAGGTTCAGCAGCACCTGGATCAGTCGTTGCCGATCGGCCAGCACACCATGATCGTCGATGTGCAGGGGCAGCGGGCTCAGTTCGATGCCTGCCTCTGTGGCCATGGGCCAGACCAGCGTCAGCGCTTCCTGCAAGGCCGGACCCAGGGCCACCGGCTCCAGGTTCAGGGCCAGGCGACCGGCCTCGATGCGCGCGATGTCCAGCACTTCATTGATCAGGGTCAGCAGGTGCTGGCCTGCGCGCAGGATGTGCCTGGCATGAGTGGCCTGGCCCGGTGCGGCGTCCATGTCCAGCAATTGCGCAAACCCCAGAATGGCGTTCAGGGGCGTGCGCAGTTCATGGCTCATGCGCGACAGGAATTCGCTTTTTGCCCGGCTGGCGCGTTCGGCCAGCTCGCGTGCATTGCGCAGGTCGATTTCGGCGGCGCGACGGTCGGTGATGTCACGGGTGATCTTGGAAAACCCGCGCAGGGCGCCGCTGGCATCGTACTGGGCGGTGATGACCACGCTGGCCCAGAACCGGCTGCCATCCTTGCGGCAGCGCCAGCCTTCTTCCATGTAGTGGCCGTCGCGTGTGGCGGCTTCCAGGGCCCTGGCCGGATGGTCCGGGCATTCGTCGAGCAGGTAGAACACCGAAAAGTGCCGGCCGATGATTTCCTGTTCGGTGTAGCCCTTGATGCGCTCGGCGCCGACGTTCCAGCTGGTGACACTGCCGTGGATATCCAGGGCGAAGATCCCATAGTCCTTGACCCCGTCGATGATCAGCCGCAAGCGTTCTTCGTTATCGCGCAAGGCCCGTTCACGCTCGGTCAGCAGGTGACCGGCCTCCACCAGGCGGCTGCCCAACTGGCCGACCTCATCGTTTTCCGGCGGCTGCGGCCACAAGGGCTGGCCGAGCGCCAGGCGCTGGGCGTTGCCTTGCACTTGCTGGACCCGGGCGACGATGCCTCGCGTCAGCAACAGCACGGCAATGATCGCCCCGAACAGCCCACAACCGGCGGCAAGCAGGGTCGAGAACAGCAGGCGCTGGCGGGTGGCCGCCGCGGCCGCCGTGCGCTCGGCCAGCAACGTGTCTTCGCGCGTGCGCATGGTGTCGATGCGCTGGCGCAGCTCGTCGAGAATCGACTTGTTCTCTACCAGAATCGCCGAGATCAAGTCCCGTTCGGCCGGTTGCAGGTTGTGCAAGGCCGCCAGGCCCTCGAGCTTGGAGGCAATCAGCGGCGCGATGGCCTGCAGGTGTTCGCGCATCTGAGGGTCGCGCACGTTGTCATTGAGGCGCTGGCGGGCGGCTTCGATCAGGGCGCCGGCCTGCCGATAGGCCGGCAGGAAGTCTTCGTGGCGGGTCAGCAGATAACCACGGACACTGGCCGCCGCTTCGGCCAACTGGGTGTGCACGGTCTGGATATCGCCCTGGACCAGCAGAACCCGGCGCACATCTTCCTCGGCTTGAGCTGTCTGGCGCTCGGTGATGTAAATCAGTATCAGCGACCCCATCAACAAGACCAGCGGCAAAGAGATGGCCACCAGTGCCTTGCCGCGCAGCGGCAGGTCGGCCCAGCGACTGGCCGGTGTGTGCATGACCTCGGTCATTGGCCGGGCACCAGACCCAGGGCCACGCCCCGCACCGCAGCCTGGGTGCGGTCGGATGCGCCCAGTTTGCCGATGACCCGTTCGACATGCGCCTTGGCCGTGCCGGTGGTAATCCCCAGGCGTTCACCGATGACCCGGTTGCTGCAGCCGCCAGCAACCAGCGCCAGCACCTGACGCTCACGGGCGGTCAGGGTTTCCAGGGCCGGTGCCGCCTGCCCGCCGCGCTCGGCCATGCGCCGCAGCAGGCGGGCACTGACCGCGCCGTTCAGGGCTTCCTCGCCACGGGCCACGCGTTGCAGGCTGGCGATCATTTCTTCGCGCCTGGCATCTTTGAGCAGGTAGCCCACAGCCCCGGCGCTGATCGCCGCCTCCAGGTGATCGGTGCTGTCATCCATGGTGAACATCACCACTTTCAGGCCGGGCATGCACTGTTGCAGCAGGCGGGCGGCCCCCAGGCCGTTGAGCACCGGCATGCGGATGTCGAGGATGGCGATATCGGGTTTCAGGGCCTGGCACATGTCCACGGCCTGCTGGCCGTCACAGGCCTCGCCGACCACGACGAATTCGGGATGGCCGGCCAGCATGGAAACAAACCCGGTGCGGGTCACTTCATGGTCATCGGCCAGCACCAGGCGCAGAGGGGGCGTCATGGCTGCACCTGCTGTGCCGGGGCCAGGGGCACGCGGGTCTGCAACCGTGTACCGCCAGCGGACGAACGGATACAGCTGAAATGCCCGCCCAGCAGGCTGGCGCGCTCCTGCATGGTGACCAGGCCCAGCGAGCTGGCCGGGTGATGAGGTTGCAGGCTGTCGATATCGAAACCGCAGCCGTCATCGCTCAGGTGCAGCGACACCTGTTGGCCGTGGTGTTGCAGACCCAGCTCGACACGCTGTGCCCCGGCATGCTTGAGGACGTTGTTGATGCCTTCCTGGGCGATACGAAACAGGGCGATTTCGACCGAAGGCGGCAGGCGCTCGTGCGAGCGGGCCTGCCAGTGCACGTCGATACCGGCGTCGCGCAGGCGGTCGGCTTCCTTGTCGATGGCGCGCCACAGGCCGAAGTCGTCCAGCACACTGGGCCGCAGGCCGCCGATCAGCTGGCGCGCTTCGCCCACGCAATGCCGGGCCAGGTCGAGAATGTTTTCCAGGTCGCCGTCCAGTGGGGCAGGCAGCGACGGGCAGCGCCCGGCAAAGCCTTGCAGGCGCTGGTGCAGGCCGGCCAGAGATTGCGCCAGCCCATCATGCAGGTCATAGGCCATGCGCTTGCGTTCGTCTTCCTGGGCAGTGAACAGGCGATGCACCAGCTCCGACATGCTGCGTTCACGGCTGATCTGGGTCTGCAGCAGGCGATTGTTTTCCAGGTGGGCGGCCAGCAAGGTGGCGAGCAATTGTAGCGACTCGATGTCTTCGCTGTCGGGCGCGCTGATGGGCAGGCTGTTGGCCAGGAGCAACAGGCCGAACGTGCGGTCGTCGGCACCGCGCAGGGGCAGTTGCAGTACGGCATGCAGTGGCGTGTCGGCTGTTTCCAGCCAGGCAGGCTGGCGCAGTGTGGTGTCCGCGTGCCCGACCAGGCTGCCCAGGCGTTCATGGCTGCCCAGGCTGGCGGTGCAGCAGGCGGTCCTGTCCGCAGGCCATTCCAGCAGCAGGCCATGGTCCATGGCCACGAAGGCGCAGGCGCGCTGCAGGACCTGTTGGCGCATGGCCTCAGGGGCCAGGCCGGTCAATTGCTGGCCGGTGTCCACCAGCAGGCGCAAGCGTGCTGCACGGCTTTGGGCCTGCCGGTAATGCGCGCGGATGGCCAGGGCGCTGGCCGGATCGTGGGAGGAGGTAGGCATGTAGGACGTTCCTGCAGGGGCGCGCGCTTGTGCGGGCAATCATGCGCCATTAGAACCTGTCGGACCCCTGCCTGCCTATCTGCCGAATGGCATAGGAAAAAGACGCCGGTTGGCCGATGGCCCCGTTCTCCAAGCCCGGCACAGTAGTGGCCTGACCAACGTGAAGGAGAAATGTCATGAAATTGAAAACCGTCGTTGTAGCCCTGGCCCTGGCCGTCAGTGCGCCTTGGGTCCAGGCCGTTGAAACCACTCCGTACGTGTACCGCACAGTGGCCGAACTGCCGAGCGACAGCCGCGAACGTGAAATTGCCGGATTGTTCGACCAGTGGAATGCCGCCCTCAAGACCGGCAGCGCCAAGACCGTGACCGGCCTGTATGCCACCAACGCGGTGCTGCAACCGACGGTGTCCAATGAAGTGCGTGCCACACCGACGCAAATCAGTGATTACTTCGATCACTTCCTGGTGCTCAAGCCGGTAGGGCGGATCAACTATCGGGAAATCCGCAGCCTGGGCCCAACGGCTGCCATGGACAGCGGCGTCTACACCTTCACCCTGACCGCCGCCGACGGCAAAATCAGCGAAGTTCAGGCGCGCTACACCTTCCTGTACACCCAGGTGGACGGGAAGTGGAAGATTCTCAATCACCACTCTTCGGCAATGCCGCAGGTCCAGCCTCTGCTGCACGCCAGCCATTGACCTTCAGGCAAAAAAGGCGGATCCAGGTGCGATCCGCCTTTTTGTGCATGCACGATGCCATTCAGCCTTTGGTCAGCGCCTTGAGCAGCAGGTCGACATCCTGTTGCAGCCCGGCCAGCGGGTCGTCGTTTTCGCTGCCCAGTACCAGTAACTGGCTGCCGGCGGCACTGATAGCGGCCTTGACCGGTGCCGGTGGCTCGCGGTGGTCGAGGACCACCGCGACCTCGTTGTCCTTGAGGGTGGTGGTCAGCTTCTGCAAGGTCGCGGGTGTCCATTGCTCATCGGTCAGTACCTGGCGCTCGACCAGCTCCAGGTTGAGCCCGCTGATCAGGTAGTTCAAGCGATCGGACAGGCTCACCACCGCCACATTGTCGGCCTGGGCCAGGCGTTTTTCGCTGTCGGCGCTGAGGGTGAGCAACTGTTGCTTGAAGGCCGCCAGGTTGGCTTCGATGCGTGGCTTGGCCTCAGGTGCCAGGCGCACCAGGTCGGCGCTCAAGACATCGGCCATGCGCCCCAGATTGTGGCTGGCCAGCCAGGGCTGGCTGTTGAGGCCGTCGATACCTTGTCCGGCCTGCAGGGCAACACCGGGCAGGGCACCGTCGACAGGACGCGCCGCGTCGATCTCGACAATGCGGATATTGCTGCGCCGCGCATTGGGGTACAGCGAGTCTTCGCCCCAGATCGAGCGCAGGCCGATCACCGCATCGGCATCCGTGGCCAGCCTGTGCAACGCCTCGGCGCCGCGTCCGGTGAAATAGGCGCTCTGCCGCGAGCCTGGCAGGTTGGCCGCAGCGGCGCGTTCCAGTACCACGCCGGTGTCCTTGAGCAGGATCTGCCCCAGGCCATAGGTGATCGGCAGGCTGGCCAGAATCCGTACCGGCTTGGTCGCTGCCGGGGTCGCCGAGGCCTGGGAGGCAGCAGGTTGTGCCTGGGCGGCCAGCACGCTGTGGCTGAACAGGCCGCCCAGGGCCAGGGCAAGAACGAGGCGGTGCAGGTTTGAAGTGGGCATTTATCCGATATTTCCCTTGAGGCTGGGCAGGGTGCCGCGGGCAATGGCGGCCAGGGCGAAGGCCGCGCCGCAGACCAGGATGATCGCAGCACCCGACGGCACGGGCAGGTCGAAGACGATGGGCAGCAAAATGCCGCACAGGGTGCTGACCGTGGCGATCAGCACCGAGGCCCAGAAAAAACCCTTGAGCGACTGGCTGAGCAAGCGTGCGGCGGCGGCCGGGATGACCAGCAGGGCGCCGACCAGAATCGCACCGATGACCTTGACCGCCGCCACGGTGATCAGGGTCACCAGAATCACGAACAGGTAGTCCAGCACCTTGACCGCCACACCGCGTACGGCCGCCAGTTGCGGATTGAAGCTGGCCAGCATGATGCGGTTGTACAGCGGCAGGCTCAGGCCCATGACCAGTGCGCCGACAATGGCCAGTACCAGCAGGTCGTTGCTGTTGACCGTCAGCACCGAGCCGAACAGTACGTTTTCCAGAATATGCACGTTGATCTTGCCGGCCAGCACCAATAGCAGGCTGGCCCCCAACGCCAGCGACACCGACAGGAACACGCCGATCAGGGTGTCGGGCGTCAGGCCGGTACGGTTGCGCAAGTAATTGAGCACGATGCCGAACAGCAGGCAGTAACCGAACAGGCTGCCATACGGGCCCGTGTAGGGTTCGCCCAACAGAATGCCAATGGCCACGCCGGTCAGCGCGGCATGGCCGACCGCTTCAGAGAAGAATGCAAAGCGCTTGACCACCACCAAGGTGCCCAGGCCGCCCAGCACCGGGCCGATCAGCATGCCGGCCAGCAGCGCGTTGAGCACAAACCCATAGGCCAGCGACTCGGGCAGGTAGCCTGAATTGGCCAGGTCCTGGATCAACAGCCGAAAGCTTTCGTAGGACATCACTGGGCACTCCCGGCACTGCGTGGATGGGCGGAAAACAGCGTCAACAGCCGTTCAGGCGTCAGGGCCGTGTGCGCCGGCTCATCGAACAGCACCCGGCGATTCAGGCCGGTCACCCGGTCGGCCAGGCGCTTGACCGCTTCCAGGTCGTGCTCGATCCACAGTACGGTGATGCCGCTCTGACGCCAGTCGACCAGCAGCCGCTCGAACACCTGGATGCCGGGTTCGTCGAGGGCCGACATCGGCTCATCAAGCACCAGCAGGTGCGGTGCCGGAATCAGGCCCTGCGCCAGCAGCACGCGCTGGCGCTCGCCGCCCGACAGCGCGCCCATGCGTCGTTTGCGCTTGTCCTGCATGCCGACCCGCTCCAGCGCCTCGCCAATGGGTCCGGCATAGTGCCGCGACAGCCCCAGGAAGGCCGGGCGCCGCTGGCACATGGCAGCCATGAAGTCCTCGACGGTCATCGGCAGGCCGCGATCGAATTCCAGTGCCTGCGGCACGTAGCCGATCACGCCCTGGGCGCCTGGCCACAGCAGGCTGAGCTGGCCCTGGTGCGGCATCTGGCCGAGCAGGGTCTTGATCAGCGAACTCTTGCCGCCCCCATTGGGGCCGACCAGTGCATGCACGCTGCCGGCGTGAACGTCGAAGCTGATGCGGTCCAGGATCGTGGTGCGGCCCAGCGTCAGGCTGACTTCGGAAAATTCGATGCCCGGGCCCTGATGGGCGACCTGGATGTGTTCGGCAGCGGTCATGCGCCGCTCTCCTGAATGGCGCGGACCACGGTGTCGAGGTTGCCCTTCATGTCTTTTTCATACTTGTCGGCGGTGTATTCGCCGTAGGAAATGTGCGACAGCGGGTACAGCTTCACACCCGACTCGCGCTGGATGGTGTCGACGTAGCTGGAAGGGAAGTCCATTTCCGAAAAGATCACTTTCACGTCCAGCTCACGCAACTGATCGATGGTCTTTTTCAACTGGCTCGGGCTGGGCTCGATACCGTGGGCCGGTTCCACCACTGCCGTCACTTCCAGGCCGAATTCACGCAGCAGGTAATCGTAAGCTGCGTGCACGGTGGCCACCCGCAGTTCGGCCTTGGGCGCCTGGGTCAGCTTGGCCAGGGCATCGGCACGCATCTGCCGCAAGCGCTTGCCATAGGCGCGGGCGTTGGCGGTGTAGGCCTTGGCGTTGTCCGGGTCAAGCTTGCCCAGTTCGCGGGCAATATTATTGACCTGGGCGATGGAGGCGCTGATCGACAGGAAGGTGTGCGGGTTGACCACCTTGCCGGCGCCGCGCGCGGCAATGCCGGTAGCGGCCAGCAATGGCACGTCGGCGTTGGCCTCGATCACCGGTACATCCGGTTTCTCGCTGGCCTGGATCATGCGGTCGGCGAAGTCGTCATGACCGACACCGTTGAGCACGATCACGTCCAGCGAGCCGATGCGCTTGATGTCCTCGGCGCGCGGTTCGTAGGCGTGCGGGTTGAAGCCTGCCGGAATCAACGGCACCACCTCGGCCTTGTCGCCGACGATATTGCTCACGTAGCTGTAGTAAGGATGCAGGGTGATGCCGATGCGCAGGCGCTTGGTCGCGTCGGCACTGGCCACAGGGGTGAGCAGGGCGGCGAACAGGCCGGCCAGCAGCACGCGCAGCATGGGGCGGCGTTTGAATGAAATGGGCATGGTCAGGCGATCTTCCGTGCGATGAATGCGTGGGTTCAGTGCTGATGCTGGCGGGTTACCCCGGCATCGAATTGGGCAACGACCTGTTTCCAGCCGGTCGCAATCAGGGCCTGGTCGCTCAGCTGCGTAGGTGCCGCAGCGGAGGCGGTGCGGTTGAGCCAGATGTCCGCTGGCTCATCATCATGCGGCTCGGCGCCGGAATGGCCGCGCAGCAAGAACGAGCCCGACACCTCGGGTGCCTGGCTCAGCCCAAGATAGGACTGCCCTTGCAACTGCCAGGCGTGGGCACCACGGGCGACGGAACTGGCGTCCTGGGCGAACGGCGCAAAGCCGTCCTCGGCCAGTTGTTGCACGGTTACCGGGGAGGCCTGTTCCTGGGCCAGCAGGCGGATTTCATCCAGGGTTACGCGCAGGTCGGCATAGATGCCTTGCTCGGCGGCGGTCAGGTCGCGCCTGGCATCGAGTTGATGGCTGGCAATGGCCTCGGGTTCATGGCTTTCACCACGCAGCCCGACTACACCAGCGGCGACCATGAGGATCAGCAGGCACAGCAGCAGGACATAAAGGGTTTCATGCCCGGCACCGGCCGGGCGGACGATCTGGCGGGTCGAGGTACTCATCGGGAGGCGATGTCCGCCTGGTCGATTTCCACGACGTGGCCGGGACCGGCATCGAACAGCACATAGAATTCGGCGGCCGGTTTCTTGAAGGTCAGGGTCGAATCGTCGCCCAGCTTGCCGGGCACCAGAATGGTTTCGTCATAACCGATCACATCCAGGGTTACGCCGGCGGCACCGCTGCCGTCGGAAAAACCACCGGTGCAGCGGATGGTTTCGCTGTCGACCTGCTGGCATTCGCAGATCGGGTTGTGTGCCAGGGCGGTGCCGCTCAGGCCCAGCAGGCAAAGCGTGGCAAATCGACGTAGGTAAGTGCTGATCATTTTTTCACTCCTTGCTTCTTCAGCCAGGCGACGGTGGTAGGCGAGGCTTGCGACAGGGGGATCGAGGTCTGGTGGACGGCGCCATCCCAGCCTTCCATGGTGATCCACAGGTCGGCGTCGGGGGCGGTGTCCGGCCCGATTTGCATGAAAGCGCCCATGCGGTAGCCGGGACCGAAGAAAATCACCCCGGCGGTGCGCAGGCTGCGCGGCTTGCCGATGCGCAGGTAGGTGGCCTTGACCCGGTCGATGCACTCGGTGCACAGCGAGGCATTGAAGACTTTCATGTAGCCGAGACTGCCATCCAGGCGCGGCGCCTCTTCACGCAACTCGGCCAGGCGCAGGCGCCATGGGCCGACTGGCACCTCGCCGACTTCACGCTGGCCCAGGCCGCTGTCACCGCGAAACAGGGCCGCATCGGCAAAGTATTTGGGCATGAAGCCCAACGGAATCAATAGCAACAGCACGTTGATATGAAAGCGCCACTTGTACCAGAGGCGGCTCAGGGGCGAGGACGGTTGGGCAGTCACAGCCTTGCTCACAGGGCATTCTCCGCAGTTTCGTTGGCCATGACAGGGCGGTTGCCTGCGTGCGGTGCAGGAGGGGCCTTGGAATGGGTGGTCCTGGCTTCGCGCTTGAGGGCGTTGAGGGTGGCCTGGGCGGTGCGTTTGGTCCAGATCAGCAAGCCACTGAGGACCATCATGCTCAGCACCAGGCCGAAAAAGGCCCAGATCAGCTTGATCCAGATGCCGCCAAAGTCGCCGGTGTGCAGCGGGCGCATGGATTCGGTAACGAACTCGATCTTGTTGCGGTCCGACAACAAGTGAGTCGAGGCGATTTCCCCTGTGTAAGGGTTGATTTCAGCGGTCTGGAACATCAAGGGATACCAGCTGCGGCCGCTGATATTCATGTTGCTGTAGGCATTCAAAGGTGGGCTGATGAAACTGGCCTCCAGGCCCGGAATGCGCGCCTGGGCAATCTGCACGGCACGGTCCAGGCTGATGGTCGGGACCGGCTGGCCATCGGCCGTCAGTGGCACTGCGCTGTGCGGCAGGATCGAGGCGGCGGCTGCCCGGCTGGACAGGCTGATCTGGTTATCGCCCAGGATGGCCTGAATCAGAAACCAGGTGCCGGTAATCGAAATCACCAGGATGAACCAGATCGACCAGATACCACTCAAGCGGTGGAAGTCGCCCCAGAAAATGCGTGAGCCCTGATTGAAGCGCAGGGTGGGCTTGAAGAACCCTTTCCAGAATTTCTTGTAGACCACCAGACCTGTGATCAGCGACACCAGCATGGGGATGCCCAGGAACGACACCAGGTACCAGCCCCATGAATACCCATTGGTAAAGGGCACCAGCCACCAGCCATGCAGGGCACGGGTGAAGAAGCGGAAATCAAACGAGGGCGTCGCACCCTGGATCATTCCGCTAAAAGGGTTCACGTACACGGTAACCGCCCGCCCGTCCGGATGGGTCACACGGACATTGAGCGCGAAATAGTCGCCATCAGGCTGTGAAATCGAGCCAACGTGCAGGTCTGGTTCATTCTGCCTGAGGGTATTGCGCACCTGTTCGAAGCTCAGGCGCGGCGCATCGTCCGAGGGCGGGTTGGCGCGCATCTCGGGGTTGGCCAGCCACATGATCTCCTTGCTGACCACGGCCAGTGTGCCCGTCACGCACACGATGAGGACAAAGAACCAGATAGGCAACGCCAGCCAGCTGTGGACCAGGAACCAGAGTTTTGAGCGGGATTTCTTCGACATTGGAGTGAGGTCTCGATTCACGGAGTGGAGCGGCCCGAAGGCGCACTCCATGTATTTGCATACGGCGTGACTGCAGCAGACGTAGCCGTCGTATCTAGATAAAGACGAACGAGAACGAAATACCCGCAACGTTGGCTGCGATAAATATGTAAAAAAATATTTCCGGGGTGTCGGGAGGGGGGAGCTGCGGGGGAAGAACCGAGTGTCTGGCCTGGGCAGAGAAAGCCCGCCAACACGGCGCATGTTGGCGGGCGATTGCAGCTGTCAGCGCGTTACAGCACCTGCATGATGGCCTGGCACACCTGGTCGATGTTCTTCTGGTTCAGGGCTGCCACGCAGATCCGGCCGGTGTCCAGCGCATAAATGCCGAACTCGTTGCGCAGACGCTGGGCCTGGGCGGCGGTCAGGCCCGAATAGGAGAACATGCCCTGCTGGCGGCTGACGAAGCTGAAGTCCTGGCCGGCCGGGTTGTTGGCCAGGCGCTCGACCATGGCCTTGCGCATGCTGTGGATACGCACGCGCATTTCGCCCAGTTCTTCTTCCCACATCGCCCGCAGCGCCGGGTCATTGAGCACGGCAGCGGAAATGATGGCGCCGTGCGTGGGCGGGTTGGAGTAGTTGGTGCGGATCACGCGCTTGACCTGCGACAGCACCCGGGCGGTTTCTTCCCTGGACGCTGTGATGATCGACAGGGCACCGACGCGCTCGCCGTACAGCGACAGCGACTTGGAGAAGGAGCTGGAGGCGAAGAAGGTCAGGCCCGAATCGGCGAACAGGCGCACGGCGGCGGCGTCTTCGTCGATGCCCTTGCCGAAGCCCTGGTAGGCCATGTCCAGAAACGGTACATGGCCCTTGGTCTTGACCACGTCCAGGACTTTTTTCCAGTCGTCCAGGCTCAGGTCGACGCCGGTCGGGTTGTGGCAGCAGGCGTGCAGGACGATGATCGAGCCCTGGGGCAGGTTCTGCAGGTCTTCGAGCATGCCGGCACGGTCTACGTCATGGCTGGCAGCATCGTAGTAGCGGTAGGTCTGTACCGGGAAACCGGCGGTCTCGAACAGCGCACGGTGGTTTTCCCAGCTTGGGTCGCTGATGGCCACGACAGCGCCGGGCAGCAGTTGCTTGAGGAAGTCGGCCCCGATCTTCAGCGCGCCGGTGCCGCCGACGGCCTGGGTGGTCAGCACCCGGCCGGAGGCGATCAGTGGCGAGTCGGCGCCCAGCAGCAGCTTCTGCACCGCCAGGTCGTAGGCGGCAATGCCGTCGATCGGCAGGTAGCCGCGCGGGGCGTGCTGTGCGACACGAATCTTCTCGGCTTCGGCCACGGCACGCAGCAGGGGAATGCGCCCGTCTTCGTCACAATAGACGCCGACGCCCAGGTTGACCTTGTCGGTGCGGGCGTCGGCGTTGAAGGCTTCGTTGAGGCCCAGGATAGGATCGCGTGGGGCCATTTCGACAGCGGAGAACAGGCTCATTGTTTGCGGCAGCTCTGAGTAGGGGAGAGTGGGAAATGCACGCCCGGTCCGAATGCCCCAAAGCTGTGCATAAACGGGGAGTCAGTATAGTGAGGTGTGTGCGGCACGGCGACTGGGCGGTCATGATTTTTTCAAGGTATTTCAAAATTTTTGCCGAACGATGCCTGCCTGGCAGCCTCAATGCTGTAAGGGCGGGTTTTGGTGCTGTCTTGAAAAGTCATGCGCCCGGCTCCATCTGAATAGACCAGGCGTCTTGCGGGCGTCGCACAGTGCAGCGGCGCCCGGCGCCTATTTACCCAAGAGGCAGGCTATGTCCGAGTTTCAGCTCGTTACGCGTTTTCAACCCGCCGGCGACCAGCCTGAAGCCATCCGGCAGATGGTCGAAGGCATCGAGGCGGGGCTGGCCCACCAGACCCTGCTGGGCGTGACCGGCTCGGGCAAGACGTTCAGCATTGCCAACGTGATCGCCCAGGTGCAGCGCCCGACGCTGGTGCTGGCCCCGAACAAGACGCTGGCCGCGCAGCTGTATGGTGAGTTCAAGGCGTTTTTCCCCAACAACGCCGTGGAATATTTCGTTTCTTACTACGACTACTACCAGCCCGAAGCCTATGTACCGTCGTCGGACACCTTCATCGAGAAGGATGCCTCGATCAACGACCACATCGAGCAGATGCGCTTGTCAGCCACCAAGGCCTTGCTGGAACGCAAGGACGCCATCATTGTGACTACGGTGTCGTGCATCTATGGCCTGGGCAGCCCTGAAACCTACCTGCGCATGGTCCTGCACATCGATCGTGGCGACAAGCTCGACCAGCGCGCCTTGCTGCGCCGCCTGGCAGACCTGCAATACACCCGCAACGACATGGATTTTGCCCGTGCCACCTTTCGGGTGCGCGGTGATGTAATCGACGTTTATCCGGCCGAGTCAGACCTTGAGGCCATCCGCATCGAGCTGTTCGATGACGAGGTCGAAAGCCTGTCGGCCTTCGATCCGCTGACCGGCGAGGTGATCAGCAAACTGCCGCGCTTCACCTTCTACCCAAAGAGCCACTACGTCACCCCGCGCGAGACGCTGCTGGAAGCCATCGAGGGCATCAAGGTCGAGCTGCAGGAGCGTCTGGAATACCTGCGCGGCGCCAACAAGCTGCTGGAGGCCCAGCGCCTGGAGCAGCGCACCCGTTTCGATCTGGAAATGATGCTGGAGCTGGGCTACTGCAACGGCATCGAAAACTACTCGCGCTACCTGTCCGGCCGGCCTAGTGGCGCGCCGCCGCCGACCCTGTTCGATTACCTGCCGGCCGATGCGCTGCTGGTGATCGACGAGTCCCACGTCAGCGTGTCGCAGGTCGGTGCCATGTACAAAGGCGACCGTTCGCGCAAGGAAACCCTGGTCGAATACGGCTTTCGCCTGCCTTCGGCCCTGGATAACCGGCCGATGCGCTTCGACGAATGGGAGGCCATCAGCCCGCAGACCATCTTTGTCTCGGCCACCCCCGGCAATTACGAGGCCGAGCACGCCGGGCGGGTGATCGAGCAGGTGGTGCGGCCGACCGGGCTGGTCGACCCGCTGGTGGAGATCCGCCCGGCGCTGACCCAGGTCGACGACCTGCTCTCGGAAATCAAGAAGTGCGTGGCGGTCGACGAGCGGGTGCTGGTCACCACATTGACCAAGCGCATGGCCGAAGACCTCACTGACTACCTGGGCGACCATGGCGCGCGCGTGCGCTACCTGCACTCGGACATCGATACGGTGGAGCGGGTCGAGATCATTCGCGACCTGCGCCTGGGCGCCTTCGATGTGCTGGTGGGCATCAACCTGCTGCGTGAGGGCCTGGACATGCCCGAAGTGGCACTGGTGGCGATTCTGGATGCCGACAAGGAAGGCTTCCTGCGCTCCGAACGTTCGCTGATACAGACCATCGGCCGGGCGGCGCGTAACCTCAACGGCCGCGCCATCCTGTATGCCGACCAGATGACCGGCTCGATGGAGCGGGCCATTGGCGAGACCGAGCGGCGCCGCGAGAAGCAGGTCGCCTTCAACCTGGCCAATGGCATCACGCCCAAGGGCGTGTCGCGCGACGTGGCCGATATTCTTGAAGGCGCTACCGTGCCGGGGGCGCGCAGCAAGAAGCGCAAGGGCGCGGCCAAGGCGGCCGAGGAGCTGGCCCGTGCCGAGAACGAACTGCGTTCGCCCAGCGAGATCACCAAGCGTATTCGCCAGCTGGAAGAGAAAATGTACGAGCTGGCCCGCGATCTGGAGTTCGAGGCTGCAGCCCAGATGCGCGACGAGATCACCAAGCTGCGTGAGCGGTTGTTGAAGGTGTAGCAACGGGCTGGGCGGTCCCGCAGTTTTCAGCTGCCAAGGGCGCGACACAGGGCGGGCGGCGTCTGCTTCCCGGCTCAAGCCGGTCCTACGCAGCTGCCGTCCGGCCTGCTAAGATTCGTCGTTTGATCGACCTACCCGGGATTATTCATGACCACCGTTCGTACCCGCATCGCGCCTTCGCCCACTGGCGATCCCCATGTTGGCACCGCCTACATCGCCCTGTTCAACTACTGCTTTGCCAAGCAGCATGGCGGCGAGTTCATCCTGCGGATCGAAGACACCGACCAGGTGCGCTCCACCCGCGAGTCCGAGCAGCAGATCTTCGATGCACTGCGCTGGCTGGGCATCGAGTGGAACGAAGGCCCGGACGTGGGCGGTCCGCACGGCCCGTACCGGCAGAGCGAGCGGGGCGATATCTACCGCAAGTACGCCGATCAACTGGTGGAAATGGGTCACGCCTTCCCGTGCTTCTGTACGGCCCAAGAGCTGGACCAGATGCGTGCCGAGCAGCAGGCACGTGGTGAAACCCCGCGCTATGACGGCCGTGCATTGTTGCTGTCGCCTGAAGAGGTGCAGCGTCGCCTGGCGGCGGGTGAGCCGCATGTGATCCGCATGAAGGTCCCCACCGAAGGCGTTTGCGTGGTACCTGACCTGCTGCGTGGCGACGTGGAGATTCCATGGGACCGCATGGACATGCAGGTGCTGATGAAGGCCGATGGCCTGCCCACCTATTTCCTCGCCAACGTGGTCGATGACCACCTCATGGGCATCACCCATGTGCTGCGCGGCGAAGAGTGGCTGCCCTCGGCGCCCAAGCTGATCCTGCTGTACGAATACTTCGGCTGGGACAAGCCGCAACTGTGCTACATGCCGCTGCTGCGTAACCCGGACAAGAGCAAGCTGTCCAAACGCAAGAATCCGACCTCGGTGACGTTCTACGAACGCATGGGCTTCATGCCCGAGGCCATGCTCAACTACCTGGGCCGCATGGGCTGGTCGATGCCTGACGAGCGTGAGAAGTTCACCTTGCAGGAAATGGTCGAGCACTTCGATCTGTCGCGTATTTCCCTGGGCGGGCCGATCTTCGATGTCGAGAAACTGTCCTGGCTCAATGGCCAGTGGCTGCGCGAACTGCCGGTCGAGGAATTTGCCAGACGCTTGCAGAAGTGGGCATTCAATCCGCAGTACCTGATGCAGATTGCCCCGCATGTGCAGGGCAGGGTCGAGACGTTCAGCCAGGTTGCACCGCTGGCCGGTTTCTTCTTCGCCGGTGGTGTCAATCCCGATCCTGCCTTGTTCGAACACAAGAAACTGTCGCCCGAGCAGGTGCGCCAGTTGATGCAGTTGCTGCTGTGGAAGCTTGAGGCGCTGCGTCAGTGGCACAAGGATGCCATTACCGCCACCATCCAGGCCGTGGTCGATCATTTGCAGCTCAAGCTGCGCGATGCCATGCCGTTGATGTTTGCCGCCATCACCGGGCAGGCCAGCTCGGTGTCGGTGCTCGACGCGATGGAAATCCTCGGGCCGGACCTGACCCGTTTCCGTCTGCGCCAGGCGCTTGACCTGCTGGGCGGCGTGTCGAAGAAAGAAAACAAGGAATGGGAAAAGCTGTTGGGCGCCATCGGTTAAGGCAGTAGCAAGGCTGGTCGGACCCCGTGAAAACGGGGTTTCGACGGCCATGGCCTCAGGCTTTTTTCAGGGGTAGGGCGGTAAGTGATTGTTATATCGGAAATTTTTTTTGAAATTGTTCGAAAATAAATTTGACAGAGATCCGAAACGCTCTTAACATGCGCCCCGTCCACTGATGTGGGGCTATAGCTCAGCTGGGAGAGCGCCTGCATGGCATGCAGGAGGTCAGCGGTTCGATCCCGCTTAGCTCCACCAATTTGAAGGTTCAGGGTCATCCAGCAATGGCCGTGAATCGACCGGGTAACCGGTCCCAAGAAGGTTTGTCCCCTTCGTCTAGTGGCCTAGGACACCGCCCTTTCACGGCGGTAACAGGGGTTCGAGTCCCCTAGGGGACGCCAGTTTCACCCAGTGATGCCGCAAGGCTGATCTGCGCCGCAAGGCGTTAAATTCGGGGCTATAGCTCAGCTGGGAGAGCGCCTGCATGGCATGCAGGAGGTCAGCGGTTCGATCCCGCTTAGCTCCACCAATTTGCCAGGTTCGCCAACAGGCGAATCCGCACGAAGGTCATGCGTCCCCTTCGTCTAGTGGCCTAGGACACCGCCCTTTCACGGCGGTAACAGGGGTTCGAGTCCCCTAGGGGACGCCACAATTTTCCGCGTATGCGGGCCCAAGGGTCATTCGTTTATTGAATGGCCCTTTTGTTTTTTCCGGGTTTCACTTTCCCGCCGCCTGCCGATCATGGCCTGTACTGGCGCTTGCTACACTGGCGCCTCTATCGAATCGCCACCGCAGGAGCACGCATGGTCTGGGACCTCGCAACGCCGTTCATTATCGATCTGAATGTCACGGCCGACGATATCGACGGGCTGGGTCACGCCAACAACGCCGTCTATGTCACCTGGCTGGAGCGCAGCGCCTGGCGCCATTCGCAACAGCTGGGGCTGGACCTGAGCGAGTACCGGCGCCTGGATCGGGCGATGGCGGTGGTCCGGCATGAAATCGATTACCTGGCCAGTGCCTACGAAAACGATGAGCTGCAACTGGCCACCTGGATCGTCGACTGGGACAAGCGGCTGAAAATGACCCGCCGCTTTCAACTGCGCCGGCCTGCCGATGGCCTGACCCTTTTGCGTGCGCAAACCACCTTTGTCTGTATCGAGCTGTCCAGTGGTCGCCCCAGGCGCATGCCGGATGCGTTTATCGAAGGCTATGGCGCGGCGATCTGCCCGCCTGGCGTTTCCATTCCTGACGGCGCCCCGTAAACTGCCGGACTTTTTTCGAGTGTGATCCATGCAAATTGCCTTGGCGCCCATGGAGGGTCTGGTTGATGACATCCTGCGCGATGTACTGACGCGTGTCGGTGGTATCGACTGGTGCGTGACCGAGTTCATCCGGGTGGTCGACCGGCTGATGCCTGCCAGTTATTTCTACAAGCTGGCTTCCGAGCTGCCCAAAGGGGCCAGAACCGCCGCCGGCGTGCCCATGCATGTGCAGTTGCTCGGCTCCGATCCGGGTTGCCTGGCAGAAAACGCCGCTTTTGCCTGCGAGCTGGGCGCCCCGGTGCTGGACCTCAATTTCGGTTGCCCTGCCAAGACCGTCAATCGTTCCCGCGGTGGGGCGATTCTGTTGCGCGAGCCTGAGTTGCTGCACACCATTGTCAGCCAGGTACGCCGGGCGGTGCCGGCCAGCATCCCGGTGACCGCCAAGATGCGCCTGGGCTATGAAAATACCGACCAGGCCCTCGATTGCGCCCGTGCGCTGGTCGATGGCGGTGCGGCGCGGATCGTGGTGCACGCGCGCACCAAGCTTGATGGCTACAAGCCGCCGGCGCACTGGGAGTGGATCGCGCGCATCCAGGAAGTGGTCAAGGTCCCGGTGGTCGCCAATGGCGAGATCTGGAGTGTCGAAGACTGGCAGCGCTGCAAATCGGTGTGCGGTGCCAAAGACATCATGCTGGGCCGTGGCCTGGTGGCAAGGCCCGACCTGGCCCGGCAGATTGCCGCCGTGGCCCGTGGCGAGGCCGTCGAGCCGCTGACCTGGGCCGAGTTGCAGCCCATGCTGCGCCTGTTCTGGGCCGCCTGCCTGGTCAAGCTCACCGCGCTGCAGGCGCCGGGCCGGCTCAAGCAGTGGCTGGCGCTGCTGACCAAGAGCTACCCCGAAGCGACCGTGATGTTCGACCTGTTGCGCCGTGAGACCGACTGCGCGCGTGTGGGCCGGTTGCTTGGTTGCGAGCCTGACCAGACCTTGCCTTCACACTCGCAGCCTTGAAACCTTTTCCTGGAGGTGCCCCTGCAGGCGCAACAGGGCTTCGAAGGCCGGGTCCTCCAGCGGCTCGCTGAACAGATACCCCTGGTAGACGTGGCAGCCCGACTGTTGGAGAAACGCCAGTTGCTCAGGCGTCTCTACGCCTTCGGCGATCACGTGCAGGTTCAGACTCTGGGCCATGGCCGTAATGGCACGGATGATCTCTGCATCATTCGGGTCGGTGGTGGCATCGCGCACGAACGACTGGTCGATCTTCAACGTGTCGATGGGCAGGCGTTTGAGCGAGGTCAGCGATGAATACCCGGTGCCGAAATCGTCCATGGCAAAGCTGATACCCAGCTTTTTCAGGCGCAGCATCTTGGTGATGGTGTCGTCCATGCTCTGGATGACCATGCTTTCGGTGATTTCCAGCTTGAGCATGCTGCCGGGCAGCTGCAAGGCTTGCAGCGTATGCTCGATGCGTTCGACAAAGTCGTTCTGGTGAAACTGGCGAGGGCTGATATTGACGCCCATCTTGAAGTCGTCTTTTTCGATCAGCCCTTGGCGCAGCAGCAGACTGCAGGCCTGGCAAGCCTGCTCCAGCACCCGGCTGCCCACCTCAAGGATCATTCCGCTTTCTTCGAGCACCGGCACAAATTGCGAGGGCGCCAGCAGGCCGTGCTCGGGGTGGTGCCAGCGCAGCAGGGCTTCGGCACCGACAATGCGCTGGTCGCGGGCGTCCACCTGGGCCTGGTAGCACAGGTAAAACTCATTGCGTACCAGCGCCATGCGCAAATCGTTTTCCAGGCGCAGCCGGTCACTGGCGGCCTTTTGCATGCTGTAGTGAAACAGCTGTGAGGTATTGCGCCCCGAATCCTTGGCCCGGTACAGGGCAATGTCGGCGCGCTTGAGCAGGTCGGCGGTGTTGTTGCCGTGGTCCGGAATCAGGGCAATGCCGATACTGGGGGTGACTTGCAGGCGGTGGCCATCGAGAAACATTGGCTCGGCCAGCAGTTCGCGCAGTGTATCGGCCTGTTTGCGCACCTGGTCGGTCACCTCTTTGCGCGTACCCTCCAGGCCGCTGATCAGCACTACGAACTCATCGCCACCCAGTCTGGCCACCGTATCTTCCTGACGCACGCTGGCCTCCAGGCGGGCGGTGACGATCTTCAGCACACTGTCACCCACCGGATGGCCCAGCGAATCGTTGATGTGCTTGAAGTGATCCAGATCGAGAAACATCAGCGCGCCACGCAGGTTGTGATGGCTGAGCAGCGCAATCTGTTGGTTGAGGCGGTCAGTGAGCAAGGCCCGGTTGGGCAGATTGGTCAATGAGTCGTGGTAGGCCAGGTGCTGGACCTGAGCCTGGGCGCTTTTGAGCTGAGTGATGTCACGGGCGGTCATCAGCAGGCAGTCGATATCGTGCAGTACGAGCGGCTCGACGCAGACATCGAGCACCAGCGCGTCCCCGAGCTTGTTGCGCCCGAGCATTTCCCGGTGATGGATACGGCCGTGCTGTTGCAGGTAATCGACCATTTGCAGGCGTTGTTCGACGCTGCCCCAGATATTGATGTCGTGGGCGGTACGGCCCACCACTTCGTCGATGGCATAGCCGGTCAGGCGGCAAAAGCCGTCATTTACCTCCAGATAACGGCCACTGTGGCGTTCAGTGATGGTGATCGAGTCGGGGCTGGAGTAGAACGCCTTGGTGAACTTCTCGCGGGTAGCGTCCAGTACAGCCTGGGTCTGCTGGTTGGTGATGTCGAGCAAGGTGCCGAACAGACGCAACGGCGCGCCCTGTGCATCGCGATACAGGTGCACGCGGGTTTCCAGCAGACGTGTGCTGCCGTCGGGCAGCTCGAGGCAGTAGGTGGCATGCAGGAGATCGTCCCGGCCTTCGAGCCAGGTGCGGTAAAGGTCCAGCAGACGTTTACGCTCTTGCACAGGCAAGCGCTGGAAAAAAGCCTCGCTGGGCTGGTGCCAGTCCTGGGCCTGCAGGCCATGCAATTGCACGGCCCGAGGCGAGGCCTCCAGCATGTTGCTGGGGATATGCCAGTCCCAGGTGCCCATGCTGGCGGCCTCCAGGACCCATTGCAGCTGCTCGCGAGTGTGCTGCAGTGCCTGTTCCAGTTGTTGCACGCCATCGGCCTCACGGCGCTGATCGGACAACTGCAGAGAATTACTGTCCACGGGGTTGGGCATGGGATCACGAGCCTGAATGAAAAAGCCGGTAAAACGATCATTCTGCTTCCAGCAGCCCCCGGGTTACGAGGGTCGTGTCTCTGCATCGGGCCGCGCCATGAAGGCTTTGACAGCATTCGACAGCATGGGCACGGCCTGCAGGTAGTAGCCTAGCTGGCGATCGGGCTGTATGCCCGTCAAGCGCCCGGATCCGGCTGACCGGCATCATATACCCGGTTATTGGCGCGGGTGTAAACGGGCGCTGGGCGCATCCGATGTGATCAAGCGGCTTGCGGTCAAGGCCGTGATGGCCAGCCGGCGACTAAATAATGCGCTTTTAAAGCAGATGCGCTCATCTTTGAACCCCCCATGGGTCATTTTTCGAGTGCGCACCTCTCATTTATGCCAGTGCCTTTGATCAGGGACTGTTTGTCTTGCCTTGATGGACATGCTGTTCTTTTTCGGCTGCCCATGAATGGAATTCGACAGCAGCCTGTTTATCAGTCAACCCCAAAGGAATGGATCATGACAACTGAATACAACGCGTCGGAGCAACTTATCGCCGACCCCTTGGTCGAGTTGATGGAATCGGTGGATATCAATAACGATGGGGTCGAAGAATCTGCCGTCAGCCTTGGCACGTTGGGGGATCGAGACCTGGTCCTGTTGGTCAGTGCCACGACGCTGTTCTACGGCACCGATGGCACGACGATTGAACATGCCAACTTTGCCGACGGCGATGAAATCGATATGTCGTGGCAGGGGCAAGGCCTCGATGGCGCGAATGTCAGTTGGTCGCAGGCGATCAAGGTACTTAATCAGGTCCCGGCCCAGGCATTTGAATTTCGCGTGCCCAGCGACAAGGTCAAGGCCCTTGTGGGCAGCACGGCCTCTGTCAGCTACCAGATTACACGGGGCGCAAACTCTGACACGCCAGGCAAGATCCAGCCTTCGGGTGTGGTGCAGTTCTATCTTGACGGGCTGGACTTGTATAAGCCCATCATTGCCGAGGCAGAGGGTGATTCGCTGGACACCGCCCGGTTGTCAGGAACTGACGGTCAGCGTTACGCCAGCGTGAAAATCGATTACCCGGACATGCAGTTGGGGGATTTCGTCGAGGTCTACCGCAATGGCCTTGCAGTGCAGGAAATTGCGGTGAGCGCCAGCATGTTGGGGCATCCCCTCGAGATTCACTGGCCAGGCGCCGATCTGGCCAACCTGAGTGGCGATGTCATCACCGTTCATTACATCGTCTATCGTGGTACGCCCGAGAGAAGTTATGTATCACCCTCGACCGCGTATCGAATCGGCCCCAGCCTGGCGGCCCTGCCACCTGTGATCAACGAGATTGACGCGGGGCGTCTGGAGCTGGAAGCACTGGCCTCGAAGTTATATGTGCATATTCCTTCGGGGGCGACCCTGGTTGGCGATATGGTCACGCTGTATTGGGTGGGTGCGGGCGAACTGGGCAGTTTCAGGGATCGTTTTCCGGTCTCGGCGCGCAACGTCAATGCCGACCTGAAGTTTGAAATCAATAACAGCGTCCTGCAGGTCAATGCCCGGCGGCTGGTCAAGGTCTATTACACCCTGACCCGGTTGATCAATGGGCGCTCCGTGGTGCTGCGTTCCCCGGAGTTGATGTTTTTCATTGGCAATGCACAAGAACAGGACGCGTTTGCCGAGTCGGGTGGCATAGGTGTCATCCAGGTGTTGCAGGCGCAGAATGGCTGGCTGGACACCGCCTCGACAGGCGATTCGGCAACGCTGGTAGTGCCTTTTGCCTCCACGCAGGTGGGCGATGAGGTGAGTGTCTACTGGAGCATCGAAGGGGCGTCGGAAAAGTACGTGGTGGGCGTCCAGACTGTGACGCAGGAGAACGTGGATGCCGACCTGAGTTTTACGGTTGACCCGATCCAGGTCCAGGCCGCCACGGGCAAGCGGGCATCACTCTTTTATGTGATCAAGCGCTGGGTCGGCGGTGAGGAAGAACACCTTGAGTCGCCCTTTACCGTGATCAGGATCGGGCCTTTGACGGGCGATCAATTGCTGGCGCCCAGCGTCCTGCAGGCCGACGAGGACGATGCCCTCGACCCTATGGATGCACTTCAGGGCGCAACGATTCATGTTCCGGTCTATCCGAACATGAAGGTCGGTGACCTGGTCAGGGTGTCCTGGAATGGCGGTCCCGGCCTTGGAACGCCCGTGCTGGAGCCGGTCAGGGTCAGTGTTGTGGGTCCGCTGAAGGTGGCCGTACCGGCCAGTGCCGTTGCCTACTCGGTGAATTGGGAGGTATTGGTGTCTTATGAAGTGACACGTACAGGGCAGGCCGCGACCCTGTACTCGCCTGAAACGCTGATCCATGAGCTTGGTTTCTACAAATCGGAATTGCCCACCCCTCGGATCCTGCAGGCGCCTCAGGGCGTGCTGGATCTGGCCAGTGCAACGGATCCGGTGACGGTCATTGTCGAAAAATGGCCGCTGATCGCGCCCGGACAGCGGTACTGGCTGCGGCTGGAAGGCACGACCACGGCCAACCAGCCGTTTGTGCTGACGCCTCGCATTGCCGAGTTGATACCCGATGCTGCCGTGCAAGGCCGGTTGAGCATTCCAATTGCCAAGAGCGAACTGGTCACGCTCAAAAGTGGCAGCCAGCTCAAGGTCATTTTCAAGGTGGCATGGGATGCCGACATTGATGAAAGCGAAGCGGTGTCCTTTAGCCCCTGCGAAGTGGACGTCAGGCAGGCGGGCACTGCGCCCGGGGCGGCCCTGAGTATCGATGCCCGGGATCTCAACCTTGGCGGCTTCTTTGCCCTGGTTGACGACGCCTACCGGGCCAATCCGCCGGATAAAAGCTGGAAATACCGCACGGCGACAGGTGGCAAGTCACCGTACCGCTACACCTCGAGCAATCCTGAGGTGGCACAGGTTGATGCCAGCTCTGGCAAGGTGTCGGCCCGCGGTAATGGTGTGGCGACCATCACTGTGACCGACATGGACGGCGCCACAGTGACCTACAGGGTTCTTGTTTCGGGTGTCTACGCCTTGAATATGCTGTCTGGGGGCTTCAACACCTATGGTGTGCTGCATGATATGGCCGCCCGCTACCCTGGAGGCGCCCTGCGGATTCCGAGCGTGCAGGAGTGGCAAACCATGGCCCGCATGAATGGCGGCGTCCTCACGCTGAGTTTTCCGGATCACGCCGATGGCGCCGTGCGCCACCGCAGAGTGTGGGCCCGTGATGTCCAATTGCAGGTTAAATATGGATTGCCACTGCTGCTGCGGATGGCGTATCTCCCTGACAGCGGTGAGACCACCGGGTTGGTCGACACCAGTATTCTTCTGGAGGCCTCGACCCTGCCGATTCTCAATGCGGGAGAGACGGCCTGGGGGTTCTTTTTGAAATAAGCCTGTCAAGGCGTTGCAGCGTTCGCGCCAGCAGGAAGGGTCTCGGCATCCAGCAGGGCCATGAACGCCTTCGCTGCATTCGACAGCGTACGCTCGGTGTGCAGGATGTAGCCCAGCTGGCGATTGAGCTGGATGCCCGGCAGCGGGATGCGCGCCACCTGCTCGTCGAGCATGGTGCGCGGCAGCACGCTCCAGGCAAGGCCGATGGAGACCATCATCTTGATGGTCTCCATGTAGTTGGTGCTCATGGCGATATCCGGCTTCAACCCGCGTGCTTCGCATAAGCCGCTGACAATGTGATGGGTAAAGGTGTTGCCCCCCGGAAACACCGCCGGGTAACGCACGATGTCTTCAAGGCTCACTGACCCGCTATTGGCCAACGGGTGCTCGGGAGCGGCGACAAAATCCAGCGGGTCATCCCAGACCGGCACGGCGCGCACCAGGGCGTGCGGGGCAGGGGCCAGGGTAATGACCGCCAGCTCGGCGCGACCGTGCAGGATCTCCTCGTAGGCAATCTCTGAATCCAGAAACTGAATGTCCAGTGCCACCTGTGGGTAGCGCCGGGTAAAGGTGCGCAGTACCGGTGGTAAACGGTGCAGTCCGATATGGTGACTGGTGGCCAGGGTCAGGCGGCCGCTGATCTCGCCGGTCAGGTTGGTCAGGGCGCGTCGGGTGTCATCGAGCACATTGAGAATCTGGTAAGCGCGTGGCAACAGCGCCCGGCCGGCCTCGGTCAGGCTGACTTCGCGGCCCAGACGATCGAACAGGCGCACGTTCAGTTGCTGTTCCAGTCCGGCAATGCGTTTGCTGATCGCCGGCTGAGTCAGGTGCAGGCGTTCGCCGGCCCCGGAAAAGCTGCCGATTTCAGCAATGGCGATAAAAGCGTTGAGATTGGCAAGGTCCATGGCGACGGATTCCAGTTGGTTATCCAAAGCATAAAAAATATGAATTTGAGTTATTTAAGCATATTCCATAGCATTGACCGCACAAGCCAAGGGGTCATCGAGCATTTTGATCACCCAAGGCATAGAAAGACGCTGATGAGGAAGATGGCTGATGGCTGGCAAAACGCTTTACGACAAGTTGTGGGATTCCCATGTGGTCAAGCAGCGCGACGACGGCTCGTCGCTGATCTACATCGACCGCCATATCATCCACGAAGTGACGTCGCCGCAAGCCTTCGAAGGTCTGCGCCTGGCAGGCCGCAAGCCATGGCGGGTCGACTCCATCGTCGCCACCCCCGACCACAACGTGCCAACCACGGCCGAGCGCAAGGGCGGTATCAATGCCATTGCCGATGAAGTCTCGCGCCTGCAGGTCCAGACCCTGGACGATAACTGCGACGAGTACGGCATCACCGAATTCAAGATGAACGACCCACGCCAGGGCATCGTCCACGTCGTCGGCCCCGAGCAGGGCGCGACCTTGCCAGGCATGAGCGTGGTCTGCGGCGACTCGCACACCTCGACTCACGGCGCCTTTGGTGCGCTGGCCCACGGTATCGGCACCTCCGAGGTCGAGCACGTGCTGGCCACCCAGTGCCTGGTGGCCAAGAAAATGAAGAACATGCTGGTGCGCGTCGAGGGCACATTGCCGTTCGGCGTTACCGCCAAGGACATCGTGCTGGCCGTGATCGGCAAGATCGGCACCGCCGGCGGCAACGGCCATGCCATGGAATTTGCCGGCAGCGCGATTCGCGACCTGTCGGTCGAAGGTCGCATGACCATCTGCAACATGTCTATCGAGGCCGGTGCCCGCGTCGGCATGGTGGCCACCGATGAAAAGACCATCGCCTACGTCAAGGGCCGCCCGTTCGCACCCAAGGGCGCCGACTGGGACAAGGCGGTCGAGGCCTGGAAAGACCTGGTCTCGGACCCCGATGCCGTGTTCGACACCGTGGTTGAGCTCGATGCTGCACAGATCAAGCCCCAGGTCAGCTGGGGCACCTCCCCGGAAATGGTCCTGGCCGTCGACCAGAACGTGCCGGACCCTGCCCAGGAACAGGACCTGGTCAAGCGCGGCTCCATCGAGCGTGCCCTCAAGTACATGGGCCTGCAGGCCAACCAGCCGATCACCGACATCAAGCTGGACCGGGTCTTCATCGGCTCGTGCACCAACTCGCGGATCGAAGACCTGCGCGCCGCCGCCGAGATTGCCAAGGGCCGCAAGGTGGCCTCGACCATCAAGCAGGCCATCGTGGTGCCGGGTTCCGGCCTGATCAAGGCGCTGGCCGAGCAGGAAGGGCTGGACAAGGTGTTCATCGAAGCCGGTTTCGAATGGCGTGAGCCCGGTTGCTCGATGTGCCTGGCCATGAACCCGGACCGCCTGGGTGCCGGCGAGCATTGCGCTTCCACCTCCAACCGGAACTTCGAAGGCCGCCAGGGCGCCGGTGGACGCACCCACCTGGTCAGCCCGGCCATGGCCGCGGCCGCTGCCGTGACCGGTCGTTTCATTGATGTTCGCGAACTGATCCAGCACTGAGGAGCCCAGCATGAAAGCCTTTACCCAGCTCAACGGCCTTGTGGCACCCCTGGATCGCGCCAACGTCGACACCGACCAGATCATCCCCAAGCAATTTCTGAAGTCGATCAAGCGCACCGGCTTCGGCCCGAACCTGTTCGATGAATGGCGCTACCTGGATGTGGGCCAGCCGTACCAGGACAACTCCAAGCGTCCGCTGAACCACGATTTCGTGCTCAACAATCCGCGTTACCAGGGGGCGAGCATCCTGATCGCCCGGGAAAACTTCGGCTGCGGTTCCAGCCGCGAGCACGCGCCATGGGCGCTGGAAGAGTATGGTTTCCGCGCCATCATCGCGCCCAGCTATGCCGACATCTTCTACAACAACAGCTTCAAGAACGGCATGCTGCCGATCATCCTGGCCGAAGACGACGTCGATCAGTTGTTCAAGCAGGTCGAGGCCGAGCCGGGCTACCAGTTGAACATCGACCTGCAGGCCCAGACCGTGACCCGTCCCGACGGCAAGGTGCTGAGCTTCGAGGTCGACGAGTTCCGTAAGCATTGCCTGCTCAACGGCCTGGATGACATCGGCCTGACACTGGTCGATGCCGACGCCATCGCGACCTTTGAAAGCAAGCATCGTGCAAGCCAGCCGTGGCTGTTTCGCGACTGATGCGGGCAAGGCCCTGACAAGGCACAGGTGGATTGACGCCCGGCTGCTCCTGCGCATGACGCAGGCGCGGCCATGGCGGCGTAAACCCCCCACACAAGGTGTAACGACATGACCCAAGCCCCTCACTCCGATGTTGTCCAGCGTCAGTTCGGCGAACAGGCCAGCGCTTATCTGAGCAGCACCGTGCACGCACAGGGCCGCGAGTTCGCGCTCTTGCAGGCGCAAGTCCAGGGCCAGGACCAGGCACGCGTGCTGGACCTGGGTTGCGGAGCCGGGCACGTCAGCTTTAATGTCGCCGCCGCTGTAGGTGAAGTGGTGGCCTATGATCTGTCACAGCAGATGCTTGACGTGGTCAAGGCCGCCGCCAGCGAACGCGGTCTGGACAATATCCGCACCGTCTGTGGGCCGGCCGAGCGCTTGCCGTTTGCCGAGGCCGAGTTCGATTTTGTCTTCAGCCGTTATTCGGCGCATCACTGGAGCGACCTGGGCCTGGCCCTGCGTGAAGTGCGGCGGGTGCTCAAGCCGGGCGGGGTAGCGGCGTTCATCGATGTGATGTCGCCGGGCAGCCCGCTGCTCGACACCTACTTGCAAACCGTGGAAGTGCTGCGCGACACCAGCCATGTGCGCGACTATTCGGCCGCCGAGTGGCTGCAGCAGGTCAGCGAGGCCGGCCTGTTTACCCGCAGCCATGCGCGCCAGCGGCTGCACCTGGAATTTGCCTCGTGGGTGACGCGCATGCGCACCCCCGAAGCGCTGCGCGTCGCGATCCGTGAGCTGCAACAGGCCATGGGGCGCGAAGTGCGTGAGTATTTCGAGATTGAGCCGGACGGCTCGTTCAGCACCGATGTCCTGGTGCTGTGGGCCGAGCGATAAGTTTTTGACCGTGACCGGCGCTGCTGAACGCACGCCGGCGTGGCGACCCCAACCCCGAGGATGTTATGAGTAAGCAGATTCTGATTCTCCCAGGCGACGGCATTGGTCCGGAAATCATGGCCGAAGCGGTCAAGGTGCTGGAGCTGGCCAACGACAAATACAGCCTGGGCTTCGAGCTCAGCCATGACGTGATCGGTGGCGCGGCCATCGACAAGCATGGCGTGCCGCTGGCCGATGAAACCCTGGAGCGCGCCCGCACGGCCGATGCCGTATTGCTGGGTGCGGTGGGCGGCCCGAAATGGGACACCATCGAGCGTGACATCCGCCCTGAGCGCGGCCTGCTGAAGATTCGTGCGCAACTGGGCCTGTTCGGCAACCTGCGTCCGGCGATCCTCTACCCGCAACTGGCCGAGGCCTCCAGCCTGAAGCCGGAAATCGTCGCCGGCCTGGACATCCTGATCGTGCGCGAGCTGACCGGCGGCATCTACTTCGGCGCACCTCGCGGCACCCGCGTGCTGGACAACGGTGAGCGCCAGGCCTACGACACCCTGCCGTACAGCGAAAGCGAAATCCGCCGCATCGCCCGCGTCGGCTTCGACATGGCCCGCGTGCGCGGCAAGAAGCTGTGCTCGGTCGACAAGGCCAACGTCCTGGCCTCCAGCCAGCTATGGCGTGAAGTGGTCGAGCAAGTGGCCAAGGACTACCCGGACGTCGAACTGAGCCACATGTACGTCGACAACGCGGCCATGCAACTGGTCCGTGCGCCCAAGCAGTTCGACGTGATCGTCACCGACAACCTGTTCGGCGACATCCTGTCCGACCAGGCCTCGATGCTCACCGGTTCCATCGGCATGCTGCCATCGGCCTCGCTGGACACTCACAACAAGGGCATGTACGAGCCGTGCCATGGTTCGGCGCCGGATATTGCAGGGCAGGGCATTGCCAACCCGCTGGCGACCATCCTGTCGGTGTCGATGATGCTGCGCTACACCTTCAACCAGGCGGCCGCCGCCGATGCCATCGAACAGGCGGTCAGCGTGGTCCTGGACCAGGGCCTGCGCACCGGCGATATCTGGTCGGACGGCAAGCAGAAGGTCGGCACCCGCGAAATGGGCGATGCGGTAGTCGCCGCGCTGCGAAATCTGTAATCTCTCTGGCCCGCCGCCACTCGCCAGAGGCGCGGCGGCGGTCCCACTTTTAGTTAAGGTGTTGCGATGAAACGTGTAGGTCTGATCGGTTGGCGTGGCATGGTCGGTTCCGTGCTCATGCAGCGGATGCGTGAAGAACAGGACTTCGACCTCATTGAGCCGGTGTTTTTCACCACCTCCAATGTCGGTGGCACCGCGCCATCGGTAGGCAAGGACGTGGCGCCTCTGAAAGATGCGTACAGCATCGAAGAGCTGAAAACCCTCGACGTGATTCTGACCTGCCAGGGCGGCGACTACACCAACGAGGTGTTCCCCAAGCTGCGTGAGGCCGGCTGGCAGGGTTACTGGATCGACGCCGCTTCCAGCCTGCGCATGCAGGACGATGCCGTGATCGTGCTGGACCCGGTCAACCGCAAGGTCATCGACCAGCAGCTGGACGCCGGCACCAAGAACTACATCGGTGGCAACTGCACCGTCAGCCTGATGCTGATGGGCCTGGGCGGGCTGTTCGAAGCCGGTCTGGTCGAGTGGATGACGGCCATGACCTACCAGGCGGCCTCGGGTGCCGGCGCGCAGAACATGCGTGAGCTGATCCGCCAGATGGGCGCGGTCAATGCCTCGGTGGCCGATGACCTGGCCAACCCGGCCAGCGCCATCCTCGACATCGACCGCAAGGTGGCCGACGCCATGCGCGGCGATGCGTTCCCGACCGAGAACTTCGGCGCGCCGCTGGCCGGCAGCCTGATTCCCTGGATCGACAAGGAGCTGCCGAACGGCCAGAGCCGTGAAGAGTGGAAGGCCCAGGCCGAGACCAACAAGATCCTGGGCCGCTTCAAGAGCCCGATCCCGGTCGACGGCATCTGCGTGCGCATCGGTGCCATGCGCTGCCACAGCCAGGCACTGACCATCAAGCTGAACAAGGATGTGCCGATTGCGGACATCGAAAGCTTGATCAGTCAGCACAATCCCTGGGTCAAGCTGGTGCCGAACCACCGCGAAGCCAGCATCAAGGAATTGAGCCCGACAGCTGTGACCGGCACCATGAGCGTACCGGTCGGCCGCCTGCGCAAGCTGAACATGGGTTCGCAATACCTGGGGGCCTTTACTGTAGGCGACCAGTTGCTGTGGGGTGCGGCCGAGCCGCTGCGCCGCATGCTGCGGATCCTGCTGGAGCGCTGAGTGTCCACCGGCTGTACGCTTGAACAGGAAAACCGCCTTCATCGGCGGTTTTTTTGTGTCCGGCGTTCAGGTGGCCGGCTTGCCCGGGTTGCCACCGGCTGAAACGGCGCGGGATGTACTCAGGCGCTTGCCCAGGGCAATGCCGGGTTGCTCGATGAAGCGCCAGGTCAGCATTGACACTCCCAGCACCAGCGCCAGCTGCAGCAACAGAAAGGCGTTGTCGCCCATGGCGCTGCCTGAACTGAAATAGCGGTGCAGGCCATCGCTGCCTTCGTGCTGCACGGTCAGCGCCCGGCCGGTGAACTTCTCCGCCAGGCTGGCGCTGATCGACAGCAGCATGAGCACCAGTGCATGGGTCAGGTAGACCGAATAAGAGAGCGTGCCCAGCCAGATGAACGGCGCGGCGCGCAAGGCTCTGGACACCACGCCGGCCTCGAGCGCAAACAGGCCCACGACCAGGCAGAACGGCACAGCCATCACCCACGGCTGCCCCGTGCCGAAGCGGATGATCGCCAGTCCGGTCAAGGCCAGTGCTGCCAGCTCCAGGACACTGGCTGGCCAGACGCCCAGGCGCCTGTTCGGCCGCTTGCAATACAGTGCGTAAGTCATGCAACCGGCAAAGAAACAGCCGATGCCGCGCAGCGCCAGTTCCGTGGGCCAATCGGCCTTCAGGTACAAGGCCACAAAGGCGCCCACGGCCAACGCGGCGAAGACATACCCTGACCTGCCTCCCAAAACCACGCCAAGCAGCCCGAACAGCAGGTACAGGTAGAACTCGACGCTGATGCTCCAGGCCGGGTAGTTGAACGACAGCGCATCGAAGCCTGGCCACCATGACTGGATCAGCAGCAGGTTGGGCAGGATCTGCTCTGGCGCCCGTGGGCCACTGAAGCTGCCACTGCCGAACGGCACTCCCAGGTGTTCGGCCAGCACCTTGGCACACTCAAGGCCGATGGCGGCCAGCAGCATGGCCAGGTGCAACGGGTAGATCCGCCAGGTTCGCGAGGTCACGAACCGCCCCAGTTGCTGGCGCGACCCGAGCCTGCCGGCATAGGCATGGCTGATCACAAAACCGCTGAGCACGAAGAAGAACGCCACCAGCACGTGGGCATTCCTGAAAAAAAGCCACTCGCTGAAACCTTGCAGAATGTGTGAGTGGTAAATCACCACGGCCAACGCACACAGCCCGCGAAAGCTGTCGAGCACCAGAAAACGTTTCATGGCACATGTCCTTGAACTTGAGGGAAATGAGCGGTCGAAAACGGACTGCCAGCCAGGTGGAAACCGCATGCAGGTCAACGAAAGGGAGGGTGGAGCGAAGGGGAGCGATTTCAGGCACGTTACCACCCTCGGTTTGACCGACGGGCAGGCTGGGGCTGGATGGGCAAGGAGTATGGCCGGGGCAGCGCTGGCTGGCAATTGCTCGGTGTCTGGTGTTCTGATGTGCAGTTAGATCCCTATATATGGGATTGACATTTATATATTGAGATTTTGCCCGGGTCAGGTTTATAGTCCGCCTCGCAGTCACTTAGAAAAACAAAAGGTGAAGCAATGCAGGCGCAACTGATCGCACTCGACTGGGGAACCACCTCCCTTCGGGCCTATCGACTCGGTGAACATGGCCGGGTCCTGGAACAACGCTCCCTGAGCGCGGGCATCATGCAATTACCGACCCTGCCAGCCCCTGTGGCCGGGCAGCTCTGCAGCGACGGCTTTGAGCTGGCGTTCGAGCAGGCGTGTGGCGACTGGCTCGAGGCCCAGCCGCATGTACCGGTCATTGCCTGTGGCATGGTCGGCAGCGCCCAGGGCTGGCAGGAGGCGCCGTATCAGGACACACCGGCCAGCGTCGATGGCCTCAGCGCTGCACTGGTCAAGGTGCGCAGCCTGCGCGGCATCGATGTCCATATCATCCCTGGCGTGATCCAGCGCTCGGCACTGCCCAACGTCATGCGCGGCGAAGAAACCCAGGTGCTCGGGGTGCTGGCCGGACAGGTTGAACGCCCCCATGACACCCAGCCCCTGCTGATCGGCCTGCCTGGCAGCCATAGCAAGTGGGTGCAGGTGGTCCAGGGACGCATCGTTCACTTCGATACCTTCATGACCGGCGAGGTCTATGCAGCGCTGTGTGCGCACACCTTGCTGGGCCGCACCATGCAATCGGCCGGTTCGCTGGATGTCGAGGCTTTCGAGCGCGGCGTGGCCGTGGCCCGGTCCAGCGAAGGGGCTGCCGGTCCGCTGTCGACCATTTTCAGCTGCCGCACGCTGGGCCTGACCGGGCAACTGTCGGGCAGTGCCCAGCCTGATTATCTCTCCGGATTGCTGATCGGCCATGAGCTGGCTGCCCTGAGCCACCTCTTGCAGCGCCAAGCAGCCGTGCTGCCCGCCGTGGTACTGATCGGCAGCGATGCGCTGTGCCAGCGCTACCAGCGCGCCCTGGCCCTGTGTGGTTTCCCGACGGTGACACTGGCCGGGCAGGCCACCGAGCGCGGCCTCTGGCAGGTGGCGCAGCAGGCCGGGCTGTTGGCGCCCACTCCCGTATCTCTGATCAACGAGGTCTGACATGTTTCAGCAAGCACTCAAAAGCAACGGTCTGGTTGCCATCCTGCGCGGCCTGCGCCCCGAGGAGGCGCCGGCCATCGGCGATGTACTGTACGAGGCCGGCCTGCGGGTCATCGAAGTGCCACTCAACTCGCCGTCACCCTACGACAGCATCGGCCTGCTGCGCCTGCACCTGCCGGCCGATTGCGTGGTCGGCGCCGGCACCGTGCTGCAGCCCGAACAGGTGCGCCGGGTCAAGGAGGCGGGCGGCCAGTTGATCGTCATGCCGCACAGTGACCGTGAAGTGCTGCGCACCGCCAAGGCCGAAGGGCTGTTTTTGTCGCCGGGTGTGGCCACGCCCACTGAAGCCTTTGCCGCACTGGGCGAGGGGGCCGACGTGCTCAAGCTGTTTCCGGCCGAGCAAATGGCCCCGGCCGTGATCAAGGCCTGGCTGGCGGTCCTGCCCACCGGCACCGTGTTGCTGCCGGTGGGCGGCATTTCACCGGACAACATGCAGCCGTGGCTTGAAGCCGGCGCCCAGGGCTTTGGCCTGGGCTCCGGACTGTTCAAGCCGGGCATGAGCGCCGCCGACGTTGCTGCCCGTGCCAAGGCCTACGTCACGGCCTGGAAACAGTGCACGGCCAACCGCGCCCACTGATTGGCGCCCCCTCCAACAAGAGAGACCCTGCTTATGAAAATCACCAAACTGACCACTTTCATCGTGCCGCCGCGCTGGTGCTTCCTCAAGGTCGAGACCGACGACGGCGTGACCGGCTGGGGAGAGCCGGTGGTCGAAGGCCGGGCCCATACCGTGGCGGCGGCGGTCGATGAACTGTCCGACTACCTGATCGGCAAAGACCCGCGCAACATCGAAGACATCTGGACCGTGCTGTACCGCGGCGGCTTCTACCGTGGCGGCTCGATCCACATGAGCGCCCTGGCCGGCATCGATCAGGCACTGTGGGACATCAAGGGCAAGGCGCTGGGCGTGTCGGTCAGTGACCTGCTCGGTGGCCAGGTGCGTGACAAGATTCGCGTGTATTCGTGGATTGGCGGCGATCGGCCGGCCGACACCGCGCGCGCCGCCAAAGAGGCCGTGGAGCGTGGCTTTACCGCGGTGAAGATGAACGGTACTGAAGAGCTGCAGTTTCTCGACACCTTCGACAAGGTCGACCGCGCCCTGGCCAGCGTGGCGGCGGTGCGCGATGCCGTCGGACCGAATGTCGGCATCGGTGTGGATTTCCATGGCCGGGTACACAAGCCCATGGCCAAGGTGCTGATGAAGGAACTTGACCCCTTCAAGCTGATGTTCATCGAGGAGCCGGTGCTCAGCGAGCACTACGAAGCGCTCAAGGAGCTGGCGCCGCTGACCAGTACGCCGATTGCACTGGGCGAGCGGCTGTTCTCGCGCTGGGACTTCAAGCGGGTGCTCAGCGAAGGCTATGTCGACATCATCCAGCCGGATGCCTCGCATGCCGGTGGCATCACCGAAACCCGCAAGATCGCCAACATGGCCGAGGCCTACGACGTGGCGCTGGCGCTGCATTGCCCGCTGGGGCCGATTGCCCTGGCCGCCTGCCTGCAACTGGACGCTGCCTGCTACAACGCGTTCATCCAGGAGCAGAGCCTGGGCATTCATTACAACGAGAGCAACGACCTGCTCGACTACGTCAAGCACCCCGAGGTCTTCGACTACGACAACGGCATGGTGAAAATTCCCAACGGTCCGGGGCTGGGCATCGAGATCAACGAAGAATACGTGCGCGAGCGGGCCGCCATCGGTCATCGCTGGCGCAACCCGATCTGGCGCCACGCCGACGGCAGCTTTGCCGAGTGGTGAGTCGCTTTCGCCCCCTGTAACTGCGTCCTCATACAACTCCAATAAGAGGCAACCCTCATGCAAACCCGGACCATCGGCGCGGCGGCGTCCCAGGCCGCGCCTACCCGCAAGCGCTTTTTCATCATGGTGCTGCTGTTCATCACCGTGGTCATCAACTACCTGGACCGCAGCAACCTGTCGATTGCCGCGCCGGCGTTGACCAGCGAGCTGGGCCTGACGCCGGTCGAGGTCGGGCTGATCTTTTCGGCCTTCGGCTGGACCTATGCGGCCATGCAGCTGCCCGGTGGCTGGCTGGTCGACCGGGTACCGCCGCGGATTCTCTACACTGTGGCGCTCATCTCCTGGTCGCTGGCGACCGTGATGCTGGGCTTTGCGGCCAGCTTCATCGCCCTGTTCGTGCTGCGCATGGCGGTCGGTGCGCTGGAAGCGCCGGCCTACCCGATCAACAGCCGGGTGGTGACTTCGTGGTTCCCCGAGCGTGAGCGCGCCACGGCGATTGGCTTCTACACCTCGGGCCAATTCGTCGGCCTGGCGTTCCTGACGCCGGTACTGGCGTGGTTGCAGGCCCATTACGGCTGGCACATGGTGTTTGTCGCCACCGGTGCGGTCGGCATTCTGTGGGGGGTGATCTGGTATCTGGTGTACCGCGAGCCGCGAGACTTCAAGGGTGCCAATAACGCCGAGATCGAGCTGATCCGCGAAGGCGGTGGCCTGGTGGACATCCAGGCCGACACTGCCAGACAGAAAGCCGGCTTCAAATGGGCTGACCTGGGGATCGTGCTCAGCCAGCGCAAGTTGTGGGGCATTTATCTGGGGCAGTTCTGTCTGAACTCGACCCTGTGGTTCTTCCTGACCTGGTTCCCGACCTATCTGGTCAAATACCGTGGCATGGACTTCATCAAGTCCGGGCTGCTGGCGTCCCTGCCATTCCTGGCCGCCTTCGTCGGCGTACTGTGCTCGGGGTTCTTTTCCGACTGGCTGATTCGTCGTGGTTACAGCGTAGGGCTGGCGCGCAAGCTGCCGATCATCACCGGGCTGTTGATTTCCACGGCCATCATCGGTGCCAACTTCGTCGACTCGACGCCCTTGGTGATCGCCTGCATGGCCGTGGCGTTTTTCGGCAACGGCCTGGCGTCGATCACCTGGTCGCTGGTCTCGACCATCGCGCCGGCGCGCCTGCTGGGCCTGACCGGTGGTACGTTCAACTTCATCGGTAACCTGGCGGCCATTGCCACGCCGATCGTGATCGGTTTCCTGGCCACCGGCGATTCGTTCGCGCCGGCCATCACCTACGTGGCTTGCCTGGCCCTGATTGGCGCATTGTCGTACATCCTGCTGGTGGGCAAGGTGGAGCGTATCGAGTTGTAATGGCTGGCCGTGATGCTGGCGCACGCCCATAATGCCGCCTGCTTTTCTCCAGACCGGACCAGACTCGCTATGCAAAATGATACCGCCGTGACCGACGCCGACAGCAAAGAACCGGCGCTGGCCGGCACCCAGACTCTGATGCGCGGTCTGGCCGTCGTGCAGGCGGTGGCGGCAGGGGCACGAGACCTGAAAGAGATTGCCAGGGCGATCGGCACCACGCGCAGCACCACCCATCGACTGGCCAGTTGCCTGGTGCAGGAGCGCTATTTGCGCGTGGTCCCGCAAGTGGGGTACCTGCTGGGGCCCAAGCTGATCGAGCTGGGCTTTCAGGCGCGTGAAGAAGTTCCTTTGGCGATTCTGGCCCGGCCCTATCTGGACCAGTTATCGACGTTGACAGGCGACACGGTGCACCTGGCGATTCGCGATGGTGACGAGGTGCTGTATCTGCACAAGAATCCGGGCCGCAACGGCCCGGAAATGCGCTCGCGGGTCGGCCACCGGATGCCGCTGGTGCGCACCGGCATCGGCAAGGCTCTGTTGCTCGACAGCGTCGAACACGAGTGGCAGCGCCTGTTCGAGATCAGCCAGCCGGTGGCGGGTCGGCAACAGGCCTTGCCGGCTCATGAGCCGCAAACCTGGGAGCAACTGCGCCAGCGACGTGAAGAGTATGTGCAGGGCGGCTATGCCTTCGACCTTGAGGACAACGAACCTTCGATCCGTTGCGTGGCAGCACCGGTGCGCGATGCCGGCAGGCAGATCGTGGCCGGTATCAGCGTGGCCAGTACCGTGCCGTACATGCCGCTGGAGAAAATGGCCGAGCTGGTGCCGCTGATCAAGCAGATCGCAGCACAACTGTCGGCCGAGCTGGGGGCGGTCTGATCAGGCCTTGAGGGTGTTCATGTCGATGACGAAGCGGTATTTCACGTCACCGGCCAGCATGCGCTCGTAGGCCTGGTTGATGTTGCGGATGTCGAGCATCTCGATGTCGCAGCTGATGCCATGTTCTGCACAGAAATCCAGTACTTCCTGGGTCTCGGCGATGCCGCCGATCAAGGAGCCGGCCAGCACGCGGCGCTGCAAGACCAGGTTGGCCGCATGCACCGGCGGGTCGATCGGCTCGATCAGGCCCACCAGGATGTGCACGCCGTCGAACGCCAGGGTTTCCAGGTAAGGGTTGAGGTCGTGCTGCACCGGAATGGTGTCGAGCAGGAAATCGAAGCGCCCGGCGGCGGCCTGCATCTGCTCGGCGTCGGTGGACACGATCACATGATCGGCACCCTGGCGACGTGCTTCGGCGGCCTTGGCGGCCGAGCGGGTAAACAGGGTCACTTCGGCGCCCATCGCCTTGGCCAGCTTGATCCCCATGTGACCCAGGCCGCCCATGCCCAGCACGCCCACCTTGTGGCCGGCCCTGACGCCGTGATGCTTGAGCGGCGAATAAGTGGTGATGCCTGCGCACAGGATCGGCGCGGCCGCTGCCGGGTCGAGGTTTTCCGGAATGCGCACGACGAAGTGCTCGCTGACCACGATGCTGCTGGAATAGCCGCCCATGGTGTTGCTGCCGTCCACGCGGTCGGGCGTGGCGTAGGTCATGGTCGGGCCTTCGAGGCAATACTGCTCAAGGTCCGCCTGGCACGCCTTGCAGGTGCGGCACGAGTCGACCATGCAACCGACGCCCACCAGGTCGCCGACCTGGTAGCGGCTGGCGTGGGAGCCAGTGGCGGTGACCTTGCCGACGATCTCGTGGCCGGGCATCAGGGGATAGACGGCAATGCCCCATTCGTTGCGCGCCTGGTGGATATCCGAGTGGCAAACGCCGCAATAGAGGATCTCGATGGCGACATCATCGGCGCGCAGGCTGCGGCGTTCGAAAGTCATGGGTGCCAGGGGCGCGGTAGGGGATTGGGCGGCATAACCGATGGCGGTGTACATGAGGAGCCTCGCAAAAGTGACAACGTGTTGAGGCGGGCCATTGTCATCCTCAGGGCTGCTCGCGGCCATGGCCATTTCTCCGTGATTCATGCCTGATTCTACGGCTGCGGTTCAGGAGCAGCCATCAAGGTCGCAGATCTGCGATGATTGGGCTGTCTGATTCTCTACCGGCCCGCCCCCATGCAACTGACCCGTCATCTTCAAGCCAATGCCACTCTCGTGTCTCTGATCCAGTCGCTGGCCCTCCAGCCGGGCTGGGTTTCGACCCTGCTGCCGGAGGTGAGGCTGATCAGCGCCTTCAGCCATCTGGGCAGCAGCCCGCAGATCTACGAGCCGAGCCTGATGATCGTTGCCCAGGGCAGCAAGGTCGCCTTCCTGGGACCCAGGACGTTCGAGTACGGTGCGGGGCATTACCTGATCCAGGCCCTGTCGGTGCCGTTCAAGTGCGAGACGTTTGCCACCCCCGACATGCCGCTGTACGGCGTCTCAGTGGCCCTGGACCGCACCTTGCTGGGTGACATGGTGCAAGCCATGGGCCCGGTGGCCGGGCACGAAGTCCGCCAGCAGACCCCGGAGTCCATGACGTCCGTACAGTTTGATGTCGGCATGCGCGAAAGCGTCGAGCGACTGTTGCGTTGTCTGCACGATCCGCTGGAGTGTCAGGTGATGGGCCCGGCGCGGGTGCGCGATGTGCTGTACAGCGCGCTGCGCGGGCCACAGGCCGGTGTGTTGCGGGCGCTGGTCGAGCAGCAGGGACAGTTTGCGCGGGTGGCGGTGTCGGTCAACTACCTGCACGAGCATTATGCCGAGCCGTTGAATGTCGAGACGCTGGCGCGCTGCGCGAACATGAGCGTGTCGACCTTTCATGAGCATTTCAAACGCAGCACCTTGCTGTCGCCGGTGCAATACCTCAAGCGCCTGCGTCTGCTCAAGGCCCAGCAGCTGCTGGTCAGCGACGGCCTGGGCGTGGCCCAGGTCGCGCTGAGGGTCGGTTATCAGAGTGCGTCGCAGTTTGGGCGGGAGTACAAACGGTATTTCGATCGCAGCCCGGGGCAGGAAGTCGAGTGGCTGTCGCTGTCGGCGTAAGGGTTTTTCGCGGCTCAAGCCACTCTTGCGCACGGTCGCAGGAGCGTTTTGAGCCGCAAGCAAGCCTTTTACATATTGGGGTAGTTCGGCCCGCCAGCGCCTTCCGGTGTCACCCAGACAATGTTCTGCGACGGGTCCTTGATGTCGCATGTCTTGCAGTGCACGCAGTTCTGCGCGTTGATCTGGAAGCGCTTCTCGCCATCCTCCTGGGTCACCACTTCGTACACGCCAGCCGGGCAATAACGTTGGGCTGGCTCATCGTACATCGGCAGGTTTCTGGCGATCGGGATGCTCGGGTCGATCAGCTTGAGGTGGCAGGGTTGTTCTTCTTCATGGTTGGTGCTGGAAAGAAAAACCGAGCTGAGTTTGTCGAAGCTCAACTTGCCATCGGGCTTGGGGTAGTCGATTTTCTTCGACTCGCTGGCCAGTTTCATGCAGGCGTAGTCGGGCTTGGTGTCGTGCAGGGTGAAGGGCAGCTTGTTCTTGAAGATGTTCTGTTCGGCGAAGGCAAAGCCGGCCCCGAGAATGGCGCCGAACTTGTGCAGCGCCGGACCGAAGTTGCGGGCCGCGTACAACTCTTCATACAGCCAACTGGCCTTGAAGGACTCGGTGTAGCGGGTCAGTTCATCGCCGCCTTCGTTACCGGCCAGCAGTGCCTCGGCCACAGCGTCAGCCGCGAGCATGCCGCACTTCATGGCGGTGTGGCTGCCTTTTATCTTCGCCGCATTCATGGTGCCCAGGTCGCAGCCGATCAGTGCGCCGCCGGCAAAGACCATCTTGGGCAGCGAGTTGTAGCCGCCCTTGGCCAGGGCGCGGGCGCCGTAGCTGATGCGCTTGCCGCCTTCGAGGTACTGTTTCGCCACCGGGTGATGCTTGTAACGCTGAAATTCGTCGAAGGGCGACAGGTAGGGGTTGCTGTACGACAGGTCGACGATCAGACCCACCACCACCTGGTTGTTCTCCAGGTGATAGAGGAACGAGCCGCCGGCGTTGTCGTTATCCAGCGGCCAGCCGGCGGTGTGTACCACCAGGCCTGGCTGATGCTTGGCCGGATCGATTTCCCACAGCTCCTTGAGGCCGATGCCGTAGTGCTGCACGTCGGCCTCCTTGTCCAGCGCAAAGCGCTTGATCAGTTGCTTGCCGATGTGCCCGCGGCAGCCTTCGGCGAACAGCGTGTACTTGCCACGCAATTCCATGCCAGGGGTATACAGGCCGTCCTTGGGGTTGCCCTCACGGTCCACGCCCAGGTCGCCGGTAACGATGCCGCGCACCACGCCGCTTTCGTCGATCAACGCTTCCTGGGCGGCGAAGCCCGGATAAATCTCGACCCCGAGGTTTTCGGCCTGCTGGGCCAGCCAGCGGCACAGGTTGCCCAGGGAAATGATGTAGTTGCCTTCGTTGTGCATGGCCTTGGGCACGAAGAAATCCGGGACCTTGATCGCGCTCTGTTCGCTGCGCAGCACGTAGATGTCATCACGGGTGACAGGGGTGTTGAGCGGCGCGCCAAGGGCTTTCCAGTCAGGGAACAGCTCATCCAGGGCACGCGGTTCGAAAACGGCGCCAGACAGGATGTGTGCGCCCACTTCGGAGCCCTTTTCCACGACGCAGACGCTGATTTCCTGACCGGCATCGGCAGCCTTCTGCTTCAGGCGGCACGCGGCAGAAAGCCCGGACGGGCCGGCTCCGACGATCACGACGTCGAATTCCATGTATTCGCGTTCCACAGGCTATCTCCTACAAAGGCTCACGGTGTTTTTATAAACGCTGGTGATAAACAATGCGGGCGGCATTGAATTCACGGCTTCTTTCTAAAGGGAGGCATTATATCTACACCACTGTGCAGGTCCAATACAAACGTTTGTTTGAATCGGCCGCAGGCCTTATAAATCCTAGCGGTGGCACCCGTGACTGGCGGATATGTCGTATTGACCGTCCGGTAGGTTGCAGTCAAGATACGGGCGGTTTCGTACTTGCCCAAGGCCCGACTGCGGTCCGGCCAGACCTGTAAAAGGCATGGGGCGAGTACAGCGCAGGCCATGAACAGATGCCTGTCGTGGCGCGCATTTTACACACCCCGAACGCCGTTGGCCGGCTTTAATCGGCTTCGGATCGGGGGCTGGACGGTATGCGCCGTGCCTGCGCTCCCCAGGATTGCTTGTTGAGGACGCATTTCAATCGCCTGGCCATGTCCGGGCGACTTCTATTCACCGGAGAGTAACGAGGAATCCATGAAGGTTCTTGTAGCTGTCAAAAGAGTGGTCGACTACAACGTCAAGGTTCGCGTCAAGGCGGACAACTCCGGCGTCGACCTGGCCAACGTCAAGATGTCCATGAACCCTTTCTGCGAAATCGCCGTGGAAGAGGCCGTGCGTCTGAAAGAGAAGGGCGTAGCCAGCGAAATCGTCGTGGTCAGCGTGGGTCCTGCCACTGCTCAGGAACAACTTCGCACGGCATTGGCGCTGGGTGCCGATCGTGGCGTGCTGGTCGAGTCCGCCGAAGAACTCACCTCGCTGGCCATTGCCAAGCTGCTCAAGGCGGTGGTCGACAAGGAACAGCCGCAACTGGTGATCCTTGGCAAGCAGGCCATCGACAGCGATAACAACCAGACCGGCCAGATGCTGGCGGCGCTGAGCGGCTACGCCCAGGGCACCTTCGCGTCCAAGGTCGAGGTCGAAGGCGACAAGGTGGCCGTAACCCGTGAGATCGACGGCGGTCTGCAGACCGTTTCGTTGAACCTGCCCGCCATCGTCACCACCGACCTGCGCCTGAACGAGCCTCGCTACGCTTCCTTGCCCAACATCATGAAGGCCAAGAAGAAGCCGATCGAAACGCTGACCCCTGAAGCACTGGGCGTTTCCACCGCCTCGACCAACAAGACCGTCAAGGTCGAAGCCCCGGCTGCACGCAGCGCGGGCATCAAGGTCAAATCGGTGGCCGAACTGGTCGAGAAACTGAAGAACGAAGCGAAGGTAATCTAATGACCATCCTGATTATCGCTGAACACGACAAGGGCGCCTTGGTACCTGCCACCCTCAATACGGTGGCGGCTGCCCAGAAAATCGGTGGCGACATCCATGTGCTGGTCGCAGGCGAGGGCGTTGCTGCCGTAGCCGAGGCCGCTGCAAAGATCGCAGGCGTCGCCAAGGTGCTGGTGGCCGATCATGCCGCCTACGCGCACCTGCTGCCGGAAAACGTCGCGCCGCTGGTGGTCGAACTGGCAGCCGGCTACAGCCATGTGCTGGCGGCAGCCACTTCCAATGGCAAGAACATCCTGCCGCGTGTCGCCGCTCACCTGGACGTCGATCAGATCTCCGAGATCGTTGCGGTGGTTTCGCCCGACACCTTCCAGCGTCCGATCTATGCCGGTAATGCCATCGCCACCGTGCAGTCCACGGCGGCGATCAAGGTCATCACCGTGCGCTCCACCGGTTTTGACCCGGTGGCTGCCGAAGGTGGTTCTGCGACGGTTGAAACCGTGGCGGCCGCGCACGATGCCGGCAAGTCGAGCTTTGTCAGCGAGGCGCTGGCGACCTCTGACCGTCCCGAGCTGACTGCCGCCAAGGTGGTGGTGTCCGGCGGTCGTGGCATGCAGAACGGCGAGAACTTCAAGCACCTTTATGCCTTGGCCGACAAGCTTGGTGCGGCCGTGGGGGCTTCGCGTGCCGCCGTTGACGCAGGCTTTGTGCCCAACGACATGCAGGTCGGCCAGACCGGCAAGATCGTCGCACCGCAGCTGTACATCGCGGTAGGCATCTCCGGTGCCATCCAGCATCTGGCCGGCATGAAGGACTCCAAAGTGATCGTGGCGATCAACAAGGACGAAGAGGCGCCGATCTTCCAGGTGGCTGACTACGGTCTGGTCGCGGATCTGTTCGAGGCCATTCCAGAGCTGGAAAAACTGGTCTGACCCAGGCTTCCATGCATTGAAAAGCCCGCTGTGTCCGGTCCATGTGCAAGCATGGCCGGACACAGCGGGCTTTTGTGTTTCTGTCATCAAAGGGCGTTTGCCATGCGAGTTTCACGGCCAGTCTGGTCAGCGGTGCTGCTGGGCGTCATGACGATGTTGCCGGGTGCGGGGTGGGCAGCCGGCAAGTGTGAGCGACTGATTGTCACCGGCAGTCCGGATTCGCCGCCCTACCTGTGGCGCGACCCACAGGATCCCAGGCACCTGATGGGCGCCAATGCCGACCTGCTCGGCCAGGCGCTGAAAGAGCTGGGCATCGCTGTGGAGTTTCTGTACGCCGGCAAGCGCAGCCAGGCCCAGGAGGAAGTGCGCAGCGGGCGCATGGACATGCTGGTCGATGCCCCCTTGAACACGGCCTGGCTCGATGATTTCGATTACATCCATCCGGCCGCGACCCACAACGAGATCGTGGTCTGGGTGCGTGCAGACACGCAAGCGGGCATTCAGGCGCTCCAGGACTTGCACGGCCTGGCTGGCGCCGTTTCGCAGCGTACCCGCCTGAGTCCGGAATTCGAAAGCGTGGCTGCCGGGCAACTGCTGCAGTTGCAGCGCACGGCCGGATTGACCCAGGCGCTGCAGAAGCTGGTGCTGGGTGAGGTTGACTATGTACTGGCCGGGCGTTATGCCGCGATGGTCATGGCCCAGGCCCTGGGGCTGCAAAACAATCTGCAGGCACTGCCTGTGGTGGTCGACAGGCCCGGATCCTACCTGGCGCTGTCGTTCAATTCGGCCTGCCTTGATCCGTGGTTGCGCGGACAGTTGGTGAAAAAGATGACAGAATCGGCCGCCTCCGGCTTTGCCGATGAAGCTGTCAGGCGCAACCTGGGCGTATGGAAAAGCCAGTTGCTCGCGCCTGTCTCCAAACAGTAGGAATGTTTTTGTGAGAATTCGTTTTCTGTTCGCCTGCGTGGCGACTGTCTGCCTGGTCGGCTGTGCCAGCGACCCGGCGCCATCCGAACAAATGAAACTGACCGAGCAAGCCTTGCAGCAGGCCAAGGCGGTAGGCGCCGATGCTCAAGAGCAGCCCGCAATGGAGCAGGCGACTGCCAAGTTTGCCCAGGCGCGCGCCGACATGCTGGCTCAGTCCTACAAGCAGGCACGTATGCAGGCCGAGCAGGCCGAGCTTGATGCGCGTCTGGCTGAGGCACGTGTGCTGACGCTCAAGAGCGAAGAGCAGCGTGCGCAGCTTGAGACCCGCCTCGAGCGCCTGCGCAAGCAGTTGAAGGAGGCCCGATGAAGCGCCTGCCCCCAGTTCTGGGCGCCTGCTTGTTGCTGGGCCTGGGTGGTTGCGCCAGCCAGCAGGGCAGTGATCAAGTGCTGCAAGCCGCCAGTGCCGACTTCCAGAAGGTCAAGGAGGACACCGACGTCCTGCGCAGTGCGCCCAAGGATGTGATCCGTGCCGGTGAATCGCTGGCGCGGGCCGAGCGATTGTCCACGTACGTGGGCAGTGGCGAGGACGTCCGGCACTACGCCTACCTGAGTCGCCGCTACAGCGAAATTGCCCGCGAGCACAGCAATCTGCTGCTCTCGCAAGAGCAATTGGCAAAAATGGAGCTGGATCGCCAGCGTCTGCAGTTGGCCCTGCGCGAAGCCAAGCTGGCCAGTGTCCAGCGCCAGGGCCAGTGGCTGCAAGAGCAGATCTTCAGCCTGGCCACTGCCCAGAGTGACCGTGGTCTGGTCATGACATTGGGCGACATGCTGTTCGATGAAGGCGATACGGAGCTGAAAAGCTCGGCCAATCGCACGGTGCTCAAGGTGGTGCAGTTCATGCAACTCAATCCGCGGCGGATCATCCGCATCGAGGGCTATACCGACAACACCGGCGACCGGCAGGGCAACCTGAAACTCTCCAGGGAGCGTGCGCAATCTGTAGCCGATATGCTGGTCGACCTGGGCGTTAATGAAAAACGGCTACAGGTCGAAGGTTACGGCGAGCAATTTCCGGTCGATGTGAACGCCACTGAACGCGGGCGCGCACAAAACCGACGAGTGGAGATCGTGTTTTCTGATGACAAGGGCCTTCTTAGCGCCCCACGTTGACTGTTTTGGGTAAAAAAGCTCGACGTCCTTGAGGGTGTCGGGCTTTTTTTGGCTTTGAAGCGGGCTTTTTTGGCGCTTATGCCTGCCAATATTTTTTTTCAGCGTGCACAATGTCCCGCATCCAGAAGAACTGTCCCAGTACACTTTCAAACTGTTCTGGTGGTTTTTCGCCAACAATAAAAAATTGCCGGTCGTTGTGAGGCTGCTTCATGACCAATTTGTTGCTTTACCAACGTATTGCCAAGCAACTCGCCGAAGACATTCGTCGCGGCGTTTACCAGCCTGGCGAACGTGTACCCTCAGTGCGCAAGATGAGCTCGCAGCTCAACGTCAGTCACGCTACCGTGTTGCAGGCCTACGCCAACCTCGAGGATCAGGGGCTGATCCGCGCGCGCCCGCAATCAGGCTATTACGTGCACCAGACCCCGGCGCTGACCGCCTCGACCCCGGACATTGCGCGTGTCGAAAGGCCCAGCCTGGTGACTCGCAGCAGCATCATCCAGCAGGTGTTGGTCGAATCGCGACGTGAAGGTGTATTTGCCCTGGGGGCTGCGGTGCCGCATGTCGACTACTTGCCGGTGCGTGCCTTGCACCAGCAACTGGCCAAGGTCACGCGCTTTCACAGTCCTCGAGCGTTCAGCTACATGTTCAGCCCGGGGTTTGAACCGCTGCGTCGCCAGGTAGCCATTCGGATGCGTGATGCGGGTGTTGTAGTCGATCCGTCCGAAGTGATCATCACCCACGGTTGCGTCGATGCCTTGCAGATGGCGCTCAGGGTGGTAACCCGTCCCGGTGACCTGATAGCAGCCGAGTCGCCGGCTTATTACGGCTTGTTGCAGCTGGCTGACCTGCTGGGCCTGAAAGTCATTGAAATTCCCAGCGATCCGGTCACCGGCATCAGCCTGGAAGCGCTGCAGCTGGCGGCCAATCAGTGGTCGATCAAGGCACTGGTGCTGACCGCCCGCACCAGCAATCCCCTGGGCGCCACCATGCCCGAAGAGCGACAGAAAAATCTGCTGCGCCTGGTTGCGGACTTCGACATCCAGGTCATCGAAGACGATATCTATGGTGAGCTGATGTTCGAAATCGGCCGCACCAAGGCGCTCAAGGCCTATGACCGCCAGGATCGAGTCATCTATTGCTCAAGTTTCTCCAAAACCCTTTCGCCTGGCGTGCGCGTTGGCTGGATGATTCCGGGTGGCAAGTTTCATGGCGAAATCCAGCGCCTGCAGACCTTCAGCACTCATTCGGCGTGCAGTGTGACGCAGATGGGGGTGGCGGCTTACCTGGAGAATGGCGGCTATGATCGCCATTTGCGTTACATCCGTGTGGAGTACCGCAAAAACCTCAGCGCCTATCAATTGGCGGTGCAGCAGTATTTTCCTGAGGGCACGCAGATGAGTCGCCCGGTAGGGGGATTCATCCTGTGGGTCAGTCTGCCGGGACGGGTCAATACCCAGGAACTGCACGTCAGGGCGCTGGAGCAGGGCATCAGTATTGCACCGGGGCTGATCTTCAGTAATACAGAGCAGTTCAATCACTGTATTCGCATCAACTGTGGCATGCCCTGGAACCGCGAGGCAGAGCGGGCGTTGATGACGCTGGGGATGCTGGCCCGACAACTCTGCCAGGAAACGGCAAACGGTTACTGAGACCGGCAGGTTTTTGCTCCGGTGATCGGGCCGAAGCTTGTCATGTGCGCTGCAAAAGGACAGCATGTGGCTTTATGCCTATTTAATTGCCTGCCTATGAATGCTTTTCGTTGTCTCGGATTGCTGGTTTTTGTGCTGTTGAGCGCCTGTGACAAGCCCCAGGAGCCGGTTGTGCCCAAGCCAAAGACCCAGGCTGCCCAGAGTGTGGCGCCAGCGCCTGCTCCTTCTTCTGTGCCGGCTGCGGCCCCCGTTGTCGAGCAGGCGCCAGCCATGCCGGCAGCGCCGGTGGTGTCATCGACACTCGACAAGCCGGTGGCCGAGGCGGTGACCGGCTCGGTGGTGGACGCGCCTGCAGCCCCCGTGCATCAGCTCACGCCCAATATACCCGTTGTGCCTGTCGTGATCGGCAAGGGGGATTCGGGAGTGACGCCCAAGGCTGCCGAGGTTCGGCCAGAGAAGGACAGGGTTGCCAAGGTCGCCAAGGCCCCTGCAGCATCCGACCAGGCCAAGCCTGCAGCAGGCAAGCCGGCGGCCAAGACGCTCACCAAGCGTGAGCAGCAGGCGCAAAAGCGTCAGTCGGCCAACAAGACCGCTGCCGTGGCCAAGGAAACCGGTCTGGGCAAGACGCGCCTGGACCTCAGCCTGCCGCCCGAACTGGTGCAAGGGCTTGAGCCGCCGCCCAAGGTCATCACGGCGCGGCGCAAGCCCCTGTTGCCGCCCATGTTCAGCGACAAGGCGGCGGCCGAAGATCCCAATGGCTTCGAACTCAATGGCCGCCTGCTGAGCAACGAAATGCAGTTGCAGATGCGCAACGACAGCCGGCGTGACGTCGAAGGCGCGGCGCTGGATTTCAAGTTCAAGCAGTAACGCCCGGTTTGCCGCCTGCAATGGCATTTTCAAGCGCTTGTGAGTGCCTTTAATACCGTTATTCTCTCTTTCTGACTTCCAAGGTAAATCGCGTCATGGACTGCCGTTCCGGTTGTGGTGCCTGCTGCATCGCGCCCTCCATCACCTCTCCCATTCCCGGCATGCCGCAAGGCAAGCCGGCAGGTGTTCACTGCCTGCACCTGACAGTCGATTTTTTCTGCGACCTGTTCGGCAAGCCTGAGCGGCCTGAGGTGTGTGGTCAGTTCAAGGCGGCCGAGGATGTCTGTGGGGTTGATCGAGGCGATGCCATTCGCCTGATCGGCTGGTGGGAACAGGCCACGGCAGTGGCATGACCGATTGGGTCGGCAGCGTGGCGGTAAGCTCTCTTGTGAGGAATGACCAATGACGTTGCTGTATCGGCTGGCTGTTGCATGTGGTGTAACTGTACTGCTCGGAAGTGGCGCGCATGCCGAGGATTGGCAACTGGCCAAGGATGAGGAAGGGGTCAAGGTCTGGCTGAGCGAGGTGCCAGGGTCCAAGTACAAGGCTTACCGTGGTGTGACCACGATCGAGGCCGGCATCGACCGGGTGCGCACGTTGCAGGAGGATGTGGCGGGCGCCTGTGCCTGGATCTATGAGTGCGAGTCGCAGAAGCTGCTCAAACACGAGGGGAACCGGGCCTGGACCTACAGCCGCTTCAATACGCCCTGGCCTGTCACGCCGCGCGATTCGGTGCTGCTGGTGACCACCGAACAGCAAGCCGACGGCTCGATCAAGCGTCTCTTGCAAGGGCAGCCTGGCTACATTCCGGCAGAGAAGGGCTATGAGCGCGTGGCCAGGGTCGAGGGTTTCTGGCAGATGACCCCCAAGGGGCCGGGGCGTACCGAGGTCACCTACCAGGTGCACACCGATCCGGGTGGCAGCGTACCCTCGTGGCTGTCCAACAAGTTCGTGGTCGATGCGCCCTTCAATACGCTCAAGGCATTGAAGGAGAGGGTGGCCAGGCCCTGAGATTTTCTCGACGCTAAAACAAAGGGCTGCCCATGGGCAGCCCTTTGTCGTATGCAGCGTCTGCAGCTTACTTGCGATCCTGCAGCGGCTTGAGGTCGCGCTGGGTTTCGCCGGTGTACAGCTGGCGTGGACGGCCGATCTTGTAAGGGCTGGAGAGCATTTCCTTCCAGTGCGAGATCCAGCCGACGGTCCGCGCCAGGGCGAAGATCACGGTGAACATGCTGGTCGGAATGCCGATCGCCTTGAGGATGATCCCCGAGTAGAAGTCGACATTCGGGTACAGCGAGCGCTCGATGAAGTAAGGATCGGTCAGGGCGATCTCTTCCAGGCGCATGGCCAGTTCGAGTTGCGGGTCGTTGTGAATGCCCAGCTCGGCCAGCACTTCGTCGCAGGTCTGCTTCATCACGGTGGCGCGCGGGTCGCGGTTCTTGTAGACGCGGTGACCAAAGCCCATGAGCTTGAACGGGTCGTTCTTGTCCTTGGCCTTGGCGATGTAGGTGTCGATGTTCGACACATCGCCAATTTCGTCGAGCATGGTCAGCACGGCTTCGTTGGCGCCGCCGTGAGCCGGGCCCCAGAGTGCCGCGATACCGGCTGCGATGCAGGCAAACGGGTTGGCGCCCGAAGAACCGGCCATGCGCACGGTGGACGTCGAGGCGTTCTGCTCGTGGTCGGCATGAAGGATGAAGATCTTGTCCATGGCCTTGGCCAGTGTCGGACTGATCGGTTTGATCTCGCACGGGGTGTTGAACATCATGTGCAGGAAGTTTTCGGCGTAGCTCAGGTCGTTGCGCGGGTACATCATGGGCTGGCCCATGGAGTACTTGTAGACCATCGCGGCCAGGGTCGGCATCTTGGCGACCAGGCGGATCGCGGAAATCTCACGATGCTGCGGATTATTGATGTCCAGCGAGTCGTGGTAGAACGCCGACAGGGCGCCGACAACACCGCACATGACGGCCATCGGGTGGGCGTCGCGACGGAAGCCGTTGAAGAAGGTCTTGAGCTGTTCGTGCACCATGGTGTGGTTCTTGACCACGGCAACGAACTGGGCTTTCTGCTCGGAAGTCGGCAATTCGCCGTTGAGCAGCAGGTAGCAGGTTTCCAGATAGTCCGACTGGCTGGCCAGTTGTTCGATCGGATAGCCGCGATGCAGCAGGATGCCCTGGTCACCGTCAATGTAGGTGATCTGCGACTCGCAGGAGGCGGTCGACATGAAGCCGGGGTCGAAGGTGAAGCGGCCGGTGGCAGTGAGTCCGCGCACATCGATCACATCGGGACCGACAGTGCCGGTCAGAATGGGCAGCTCGACGGGGGCGTTGCCCTCGATGATCAACTGCGCTTTTTTGTCAGCCATATGGCCTCCTATTTATGCTTCAAATCATCAGACAGGCCCCCCACGCAGGGCCCGCATCACTATAGTGAGATAAATCCTAAAGTCAATTTGCCTAAAGTCGCGTTCCAAAGCGCTTAAAGCAAGAAGGATTTTCGTATTATTCCTACTCCTCTACGCCTTTTGGGGTGCCTGCGCAATCCGCCGTTCGCGGGCTGTCTGCGCGTTGTCATTAATAGCCTAACTGTCTATACTCGGCGTCCGACTGCCATGGGCTTTAGAGCCCGCTCCAGGTAGTCGTCACTTCGTGGGTGGTGGGTACCTGACCAGTGCACTTCCCAACAACTTGCCCTTGCCTGTTAGGGGCTCTTCAGTGTGAAAAAAAAGCCGTGAAAAGCCAACGACCTGTAAATCTAGACCTAAGGACAATCAAGCTCCCAGTCACTGCTTACACGTCCATTCTTCACCGTATTTCCGGTGTCATCCTGTTTGTCGGCATTGCCATCATGCTCTACGCATTGGACAAGTCGCTGGCATCCGAGGAAGGCTTCGGTGAAGTAAAAGCGTGTCTGACCAGCCCGCTGGCGAAGCTTGTCATCTGGGGCCTGCTGTCTGCCCTGCTGTATCACCTGGTGGCCGGCGTGCGCCACCTGATCATGGACGCGGGTGTCGGCGAGACGCTGGAAGGCGGCAAGCTGGGGTCCAAAATCGTAATCGTCGTTTCTGTGGTACTGATCGTGCTGGCGGGAGTCTGGATATGGTAACCAACGTCACTAACCTTTCCCGCTCGGGTCTGTACGACTGGATGGCGCAGCGGGTTTCTGCGGTCGTGCTCGCGGCTTACTTCATTTTCCTGATCGGCTACCTCATTGCTCACCCAGGTCTCGGCTATGCCCAGTGGCACGAGCTGTTCTCGACCACCTGGATGCGTATTTTCAGTCTGCTGGCCCTTGTTGCCCTGGGCGCTCACGCCTGGGTCGGCATGTGGACCATCGCTACCGACTACCTGACGCCGATGGCGTTGGGCAAATCGGCAACTGCAGTACGTTTCCTCTTCCAGACCGTATGCGGCGTTGCGATGTTCGCCTACTTCGTCTGGGGCGTGCAGATTCTTTGGGGTATCTGATCAATGGCTAGCACTAATACACTTTCTTTCGACGCCATCATCGTAGGTGGCGGCGGCGCGGGTATGCGCGCTGCCTTGCAACTGGCTCAGGGCGGTCACAAGACTGCCGTGGTCACCAAGGTATTCCCGACCCGTTCGCACACCGTTTCGGCCCAGGGCGGCATCACCTGCGCGATCGCTTCGGCCGACCCGAACGACGACTGGCGCTGGCACATGTACGACACCGTGAAGGGGTCGGACTACATCGGTGACCAGGACGCGATCGAATACATGTGCCAGGAAGGTCCTGCCGCCGTATTCGAACTCGACCACATGGGCCTGCCGTTCTCGCGTACCGAAACCGGCCGTATCTATCAGCGTCCGTTCGGTGGCCAGTCCAAGGACTTCGGCAAGGGTGGCCAGGCTGCCCGTACCTGCGCCGCTTCCGACCGTACCGGCCATGCTCTGCTGCACACCCTGTACCAGGGCAACCTGAAAGCCGGCACCGTGTTCCTCAACGAATACTATGCCGTCGACCTGGTGAAGAACGCCAACGGTGACTTCGTCGGCATCATCGCCATCTGCATCGAAACCGGCGAGACCTCGTACATTCGCGCCAAGGCGACCGTACTGGCCACCGGCGGTGCAGGCCGTATCTACTCTTCCACCACCAACGCCCTGATCAACACCGGCGACGGCGTGGGCATGGCCCTGCGTGCCGGTGTCCCGGTGCAGGACATCGAGATGTGGCAGTTCCACCCGACCGGTATTGCCGGTGCCGGTGTACTGGTGACCGAAGGCTGCCGTGGTGAGGGTGGTTACCTCATCAACAAGCATGGCGAGCGTTTCATGGAGCGCTATGCGCCCAACGCCAAGGACCTGGCCGGTCGCGACGTCGTGGCCCGCTCCATGGTCAAGGAAATCATCGCCGGCAACGGCTGTGGCCCTGATGGCGACCACGTGATGCTCAAGCTCGATCACCTTGGCGAGGAAGTGCTGCACAGCCGCCTGCCAGGTATCTGCGAGCTGTCCAAGACCTTCGCCCACGTCGACCCGGTCCTGGCGCCTGTGCCTGTCGTACCGACCTGCCACTACATGATGGGTGGCGTGGCCACCAACATTCATGGCCAGGCCATGACCCAGGACGCCGACGGCAAGGACGTGATCCTTCCAGGTCTTTTCGCGGTCGGTGAAGTGGCGTGCGTATCGGTTCACGGTGCCAACCGTCTGGGTGGCAACTCGCTGCTCGACCTGGTCGTGTTCGGTCGTGCCGCCGGCCTGCACCTCGAGAAGGCACTGTCCGATGGCGTGCAGTACGACGAAGCTACCGAGGCCGACATCGAGCGTGCGCTGGGTCGCCTGAATGCGCTCAACTCGCGCACCGACGGTGAAGACGTGGCCACCCTGCGTCGCGAGCTGCAAAGCTGCATGCAGAACTACTTCGGTGTATTCCGTACCGGCGAATACATGCAGAAGGGTATCGAGCAACTGGCAGGCCTGCGTGCGCGCATCGCCAACGTCAAGATCAACGACAAGTCCCAGGCCTTCAACACTGCGCGCATCGAAGCGCTGGAGTTGCAGAACCTGCTGGAAGTCGCTGAAGCCACAGCCATCGCGGCCGAAGCCCGCAAAGAGTCCCGCGGCGCTCACGCCCGTGAAGACTATGAAGACCGCGACGACGAAAACTGGCTGTGCCACACCCTGTACTTCCCGGGTGACAAGCGGGTAACCAAGCGTTCAGTCAACTTCGCGCCGAAGACTGTACCGGCGTTCGAACCGAAAATCCGGACTTACTGAGGATGGCCGCTATGCTGAAAGTCGAAGTTTATCGCTATAACCCTGACACCGACTCGGCACCCAAGACTCAGGTCTTCAACGTCGACACCGGTGGCAAGGACCTGATGGTTCTGGATGTGCTGGCCCTGATCAAGGAACAGGACGAGGGTTTCTCGTACCGTCGCTCGTGCCGTGAAGGCGTATGCGGTTCCGATGGCATGAACATCAACGGCAAGAACGGCCTGGCCTGCATCACGCCGCTGTCGGCCGCAGTCAAGGGCAACAAACTGGTGCTGCGCCCGCTGCCTGGGCTGCCGGTCATTCGTGACCTGGTCGTCGATATGAGCATCTTCTACAAGCAGTACGAGAAGGTGAAGCCATTCCTGCAGAACGACACGCCGGCTCCGGCCATCGAACGTCTGCAAAGCCCGGAAGAGCGCGAGAAGCTTGATGGTCTGTACGAGTGCATCCTGTGCGCTTGCTGCTCGACCTCGTGCCCGTCCTTCTGGTGGAACCCTGACAAGTTCCTGGGCCCTGCGGCCCTGCTGCAGGCCTATCGCTTCCTGGCCGACAGCCGCGACACCTACACCGCTCAACGTCTCGCTTCGCTGGACGATCCGTTCAGTGTGTTCCGCTGCCGCGGCATCATGAACTGCGTCAACGTCTGTCCGAAAGGCCTTAACCCAACCAAGGCAATCGGTCACGTACGCAACATGTTGCTCAGCAACGGTGTCTGATACATCGCTGTAACCGTTACACCGCTGTACCGAAAGCTGCCGTGGCGCGGGCAAAACCCGCCCCACGGTTTAACCAGAGTCGTGGCTCGCAAGGCTGCCGCTCTAACTTTGAAGAAATGAGACCAGCAGGGGCATCCGGGCTGGTACCCGGACTATCTGCGTGATCCTTGGTGACTTGTTTTGGTCGCTGCACACGACCGTCTCAGGCATGCTTTGGGTCTTCGCCGGTGGTGTCCCCTTACCGAGGGTGACCAAGCATGCAAGAAAGCGTGATGCAGCGCATGTGGAACAGTGCCCACCTTTCCGGTGGTAACGCTGCCTATGTGGAAGAGCTCTATGAGCTCTACCTGCACGACCCTAACGCTGTGCCAGATGAATGGCGCACCTACTTTCAGACGTTGCCGACCACTGGCAGCTCTGCCACCGATGTATCGCACTCGACAATTCGCGATCATTTCGTGTTGCTGGCCAAAAACCAGCGCCGCGCCCAACCGGTGTCTGCCGGCAGCGTGAGCAGCGAGCACGAGAAGAAGCAGGTTGAAGTGTTGCGGCTTATCCAGGCGTACCGCGTACGCGGCCATCAGGCGGCCCAGCTCGACCCGCTGGGGCTGTGGCAACGTCCCGTGCCGGCTGATCTGTCGATCAACCATTACGGCCTGACCAATGCGGACCTGGACACCGTGTTCCGTGCCGGCGACCTGTTCATCGGCAAGGAGGAAGCGAGCCTACGTGAAATCCACGAGACGTTGGAGCAGACATATTGTCGCACCATCGGGGCCGAGTTCGCCCACATCGTCGATTCCGAGCAGCGCAACTGGTTCATGCAGCGCCTCGAAAGCGTACGCGGCCGCCCGGCGTTTTCCGCCGAGAACAAGGCCCACCTGCTTGAGCGCGTCACGGCTGCCGAAGGCCTGGAAAAATACCTGGGCACCAAGTACCCCGGCACCAAGCGTTTCGGCCTGGAAGGCGGCGAAAGCCTGATTCCGATGCTCGACGAGCTGATCCAGCGTTCCGGGTCCTACGGCGTCAAGGAAGTCGTGATCGGCATGGCCCACCGTGGCCGTCTGAACGTACTGGTCAACACCTTCGGCAAGAACCCGCGCGAGCTGTTCGACGAGTTCGAAGGCAAGAAAGTGGTCGAGCTCGGTTCCGGTGACGTCAAGTACCACCAGGGCTTCTCGTCCAACGTCATGACCGCAGGCGGCGAAGTCCACCTGGCCATGGCCTTCAACCCCTCGCACCTGGAGATCGTCTCTCCGGTGGTCGAAGGTTCCGTTCGTGCCCGCCAGGATCGCCGCAACGATTCGAGCGGCGAAAAGGTCCTGCCCATCTCCCTGCATGGCGATGCTGCCTTCGCCGGGCAAGGCGTGGTCCTGGAAACCTTCCAGATGTCGCAGACCCGCGGTTTCAAGACCGGCGGCACCGTGCACATCGTGATCAACAACCAGGTTGGCTTCACCATCAGCAACCCGCTGGATGCACGCTCCACCGAGTATGCAACCGACGTGGCCAAGATGATCCAGGCACCGATCCTGCACGTGAACGGCGATGATCCCGAGGCGGTGGTGTTCGTCACCCAGCTGGCGATCGATTACCGCATGCAGTTCAAGCGTGACATCGTCATCGACCTGGTCTGCTACCGTCGTCGCGGCCACAACGAGGCCGACGAGCCAAGCGGCACCCAGCCGCTGATGTACCAGCAGATCACCAAGCAGCGCACCACCCGTGAACTGTATGCCGAGCAACTGATCAAATCGGGCGTGTTCGACGAGGCCGGTGTCCAGGCCAAGATCGACGACTACCGCAACGCGCTCGACAATGGTCAGCACGTGGTCAAGAGCCTGGTCAAGGAGCCGAACCGCGAGCTGTTCGTCGACTGGCGTCCTTACCTGGGCCATGCCTGGACCGCGCGTCACGACACCAGCTTCGACCTCAAGACCCTGCAGGAACTCTCCGCCAAGCTGCTGGAGCTGCCTGAAGGTCTCGTGGTCCAGCGTCAGGTGCAGAAGATCTACGAAGACCGCCAGAAGATGCAGGCCGGTGGCTTGCCGATCAACTGGGGCTACGCCGAGACCATGGCCTACGCCACGTTGCTGTTCGAAGGCCATCCGATCCGTATCACCGGGCAGGATGTCGGTCGCGGCACGTTCTCGCACCGCCATGCGGTACTGCACAACCAGAAAGACGCCAGCGCCTATGTGCCGCTGAAGAACCTGCTGCCGAACCAGCCCAACTTCGACCTGTACGACTCGTTCCTGTCGGAAGAAGCCGTGCTGGCGTTCGAATACGGCTATTCGACCACCCAGCCTAACGCGCTGGTCATCTGGGAAGCCCAGTTCGGCGACTTCGCCAACGGTGCCCAGGTGGTGATCGACCAGTTCATCACCAGCGGCGAGCACAAGTGGGGTCGTCTGTGCGGCCTGACCATGCTGCTGCCTCATGGTTATGAAGGGCAGGGCCCGGAGCACTCGTCTGCACGTCTGGAGCGTTACCTGCAGCTGTGCGCCGAGCACAACATCCAGGTTTGCGTACCGACCACGCCGGCACAGATCTACCACTTGCTGCGTCGCCAGGTCATCCGCCCGCTGCGCAAGCCGCTGGTCGTGCTGTCGCCCAAGTCGCTGCTGCGTCACAAACTGGCCATCTCGACCCTGGAAGATCTGGCACATGGTTCGTTCCAGACCGTGATCCCGGAAATCGACACCCAGGATCCTGCCAAGGTCGAGCGTCTGGTCCTGTGCAGCGGCAAGGTCTACTACGATCTGCTCGAGAAGCGCCGTGCCGAAGGTCGTGAAGACATCGCCATCGTGCGTATCGAACAGCTGTATCCGTTCCCTGAGGACGACCTGATGGAGGCCATCGCGCCTTATGCCAACCTCAAGCACGTGGTCTGGTGTCAGGAAGAGCCGATGAACCAGGGCGCGTGGTACAGCAGCCAGCATCACCTGCGCCGCAGCATCGGCAATCACAACCGCAACCTCGTGCTCGAGTATGCCGGTCGTGATGCCTCTGCCGCACCGGCTTGTGGCTACGCTTCGATACACGCCGAGCAGCAGGAAAAACTGCTGCAAGATGCCTTCACTGTTTAACGCCTTCGTGCATTAGAAACCGAATTAAGGAATTACAGATAATGGCTATCGAGATCAAAGCCCCCTCTTTCCCGGAATCCGTTGCCGACGGCACCATTTCCAAGTGGCACAAGCAACCGGGCGAAGCGGTGAAGCGCGACGAGCTGCTGGTCGATATCGAGACTGACAAGGTTGTCCTCGAAGTCCTGGCCGAAGCAGACGGCGTGCTGGCGTCGATCGTGAAAGGCGAGGGCGACATCGTCCTCTCCAACGAACTGATTGCCACCCTGGACGCCGGCGCCACTGCCGCCGCTCCAGCGGCTGCTCCTGCACCAGCGGCTGCTCTAGGCGCCGCTGCCGCACCTGCTGCCGCCCCGGCCGCCGGTGATGAGGACGCGATCGCAGCCCCGGCTGCCCGCAAGCTGGCAGAAGAAAACGGCATCAACCTGGCCAGTGTCAAAGGCACCGGCAAGGACGGTCGCATCACCAAGGAAGACATCGTTGCTGCCGTCGAAGCGAAGAAATCCGCTCCGGCTGCCGCACCGGCTGCCAAGCCTGCCGCTGCCGCACCCGTCGTGGCTGCCGGCGACCGTACCGAGAAGCGCGTACCGATGACCCGTGTACGGGCCACCGTTGCCAAGCGTCTGGTCGAAGCCCAGTCGAACATGGCGATGCTGACCACGTTCAACGAAGTCGACATGACCGAAGTCATGGCGCTGCGTTCCAAGTACAAGGACCTGTTCGAGAAGTCGCACAACGGCGTGCGCCTGGGCTTCATGTCCTTCTTCGTCAAGGCTGCGACCGAAGCGCTCAAGCGCTTCCCGGCCGTGAACGCCTCGATCGACGGCAACGACATCGTCTACCACGGTTATGCGGACATCGGCGTTGCCGTTTCCAGTGACCGCGGTCTGGTGGTGCCGGTACTGCGCAACGCCGAGCACATGAGCCTGGCAGAAATCGAAGGCGGCATCGCCACCTTCGGCAAGAAGGCCCGTGACGGCAAGCTGTCGATCGACGAAATGACTGGCGGCACCTTCACCATCACCAACGGCGGCACCTTCGGCTCGATGATGTCGACCCCGATCGTCAACCCGCCGCAGGCCGCGATCCTGGGCATGCACAACATTCTGCAGCGCCCCATGGCCATCAACGGCCAGGTCGTGATCCGCCCGATGATGTACCTGGCCCTGTCCTACGATCACCGCCTGATCGACGGTAAAGAAGCCGTGACCTTCCTCGTTACCATCAAGAACCTGCTGGAAGATCCGGCGCGTCTGCTGCTGGATATCTGAGGAAGCAGCCACAGGTTGCACGCCGCAAGCTTCAAGTGAGAAGCGCAGCGGCATGCAGCCTGCGGCTGATGGGTTGCATCTAATCAACAGCTTGCAGGCCGGTACTGCAAAACACCGCAGACCGGCTTGCAGCTTGCAGCTTGAAGCTCGCAGCTAAAAGAGGAACTCTTTGATATGTCTCAGAAATTCGACGTCGTAGTGATCGGCGCAGGGCCTGGCGGCTATGTAGCGGCCATCAAGGCTGCACAGCTCGGTCTCAAGACTGCCTGCATCGAGAAGTATCAGGACAAGGAAGGCAAGCTGGCGCTGGGCGGCACTTGCCTGAACGTAGGTTGCATCCCTTCCAAGGCGCTGCTGGACAGCTCCTGGAAATTCTACGAAGCCAAGAAAAGCTTCAATGTGCACGGTATCAGCACCGGTGAAGTCGCCATCGACGTACCGACCATGGTTGGTCGCAAGGCCACTATCGTCAAGGGCCTGACCGGCGGCGTTGCCAGCCTGTTCAAGGCCAATGGCGTGACCTCCCTGCAAGGCCACGGCAAGTTGCTGGCCGGCAAGAAAGTCGAGCTGACCAAGGTCGACGGCACCGTTGAAATCATCGAAGCCGAACATGTGATCCTGGCTTCCGGCTCGCGTCCGATCGACATTCCACCGGCTCCGGTCGACCAGAACGTCATCGTTGACTCCACCGGTGCGCTGGAATTCCAGCAAGTGCCAAAACGCCTCGGCGTGATCGGCGCAGGTGTGATCGGCCTGGAACTGGGTTCGGTCTGGGCTCGCCTGGGTGCTCAGGTCACTGTCCTGGAAGCACTGGAGAAGTTCCTGCCGGCGGCTGACGAGGCCGTGGCCAAGGATGCACTCAAGACGTTTACCAACCAGGGTCTGGACATCAAGCTGGGCGCTCGCGTGACCGGCTCCCAGGTCAATGGCGATGAAGTCGAAGTCACCTACACCGACGCCAACGGCGAACAGAAGATCACCTTCGATCGCCTGATCGTGGCCGTGGGCCGTCGCCCGGTAACCACCGACCTGCTGGCTGCCGACAGCGGTGTGACCCTGGACGAGCGTGGCTACATCTACGTCGACGACTACTGCGCGACCAGCGTACCGGGCGTCTACGCCATCGGTGACGTGGTGCGCGGCCTGATGCTGGCGCACAAGGCCTCGGAAGAGGGCATCATGGTTGTCGAGCGCATCAAGGGCCACAAGGCCCAGATGAACTACAACCTGGTTCCGTCCGTGATCTACACCCACCCGGAAATCGCGTGGGTCGGCAAGACCGAGCAGACCCTGAAGGGCGAAGGCGTTGAAGTCAACGTCGGCACCTTCCCGTTTGCCGCCAGTGGCCGTGCCCTGGCCGCCAACGACACCGGCGGTTTCGTCAAGATCATCGCCGACGCCAAGACCGACCGTGTCCTGGGCGTCCATGTGATTGGTCCGAGCGCCGCCGAACTGGTTCAGCAGGGTGCGATCGCCATGGAATTCGGCAGCAGTGCCGAAGACCTGGGCATGATGGTCTTCTCTCACCCGACTCTGTCCGAAGCGCTGCACGAAGCGGCCCTGGCAGTGAATGGCGGCGCCATCCACATCCAGAACCGCAAGAAACGCTGAGACAACAAGAAACCACGGTGCCATGCCCGTCGCGAACCATGAGGTTCGCCGCGGAAGTGGCGCCGGACTCGACCTCTCAGGCGGCGGTGTGAAGGTTTTCAAACCTTCACGCAGTCCACCCGGAGTAGCGGTCACAGGTGGTGCGGCACACACCGTGTGCAGCACCGAATGCGCAATGCCCAACAAAGACGGTAATAAGCATGAATCTTCACGAGTATCAGGGTAAGCAGCTGTTCGCTGAATACGGCCTGCCAGTATCCAAAGGCTACGCAGTTGACACCCCGGAAGCAGCCGCAGAAGCTTGCGACAAGATTGGCGGCACCGAGTGGGTCGTCAAGGCTCAGGTTCACGCTGGTGGCCGCGGTAAAGCCGGCGGCGTCAAGCTGGTTCGCAGCAAGGAAGACGCAGCAGCGTTCGCCCAACAGTGGCTGGGCAAGCGTCTGGTGACCTACCAGACCGACGCCAACGGTCAGCCAGTGACCAAGATCCTGGTTGAATCGTGCACCGACATCGCCAAAGAGCTGTACCTGGGCGCTGTAGTCGACCGTTCCAGCCGTCGTATCGTGTTCATGGCTTCCACCGAAGGTGGCGTGGACATCGAGAAGATCGCTCACGACACTCCTGAGAAGATTCTCAAGGCCACCATCGATCCACTGGTTGGCGCACAGCCATTCCAGGGTCGCGATCTGGCTTTCCAGCTGGGTCTGGAAGGCAAGCAGGTGACTCAGTTCGCCAAGATCTTCACCGGTCTGGCCAAGCTGTTCCAGGACCATGACCTGGCCCTGCTGGAAGTCAACCCGCTGGTGATCAAGGCCGACGGCGACCTGCACTGTCTGGACGCCAAGATCAACATCGACGCCAACGCCATGTACCGTCAGCCAAAGCTGAAGGAATTCCACGATCCTTCGCAGGACGATCCTCGCGAAGCTCACGCTGCCAAGTTCGAACTGAACTATGTAGCGCTGGAAGGTAACATCGGCTGCATGGTCAACGGTGCCGGTCTGGCCATGGGTACCATGGACATCGTCAACCTGCATGGCGGCAAGCCAGCCAACTTCCTCGACGTAGGCGGTGGTGCAACCAAGGAACGCGTAACCGAAGCGTTCAAGATCATCCTGTCCGACACCAACGTCGCGGCCGTACTGGTCAACATCTTCGGCGGCATCGTTCGCTGCGACATGATTGCCGAAGGCATCATTGGCGCCGTGAAAGAAGTCGGCGTCAAAATCCCGGTTGTTGTTCGCCTTGAAGGCAACAACGCTGAGCTGGGCGCTAAAGTACTGGCAGAAAGCGGCTTGAACATCATCGCAGCTACCAGCCTGACCGATGCTGCTCAACAAGTTGTCAAAGCTGCGGAGGGCAAGTAATGAGCGTTCTGATCAATAAAGACACCAAGGTTATCTGCCAGGGCTTCACCGGCTCGCAAGGTACCTTCCACTCCGAACAAGCCATCGCCTACGGCACCAAGATGGTCGGCGGCGTGACGCCAGGCAAGGGCGGTACTACCCACCTGAACCTGCCCGTGTTCAACACGGTGAAAGAAGCCGTAGAAACCACCGGCGCTGACGCCTCGGTCATCTACGTACCGGCTCCTTTCTGCAAGGACTCGATCCTGGAGGCCGCTTTTGCCGGCATCAAGCTGATCGTGTGCATCACCGAAGGCATTCCGACCATCGACATGCTGGAAGCCAAGGTCAAGTGCGACGAGCTGGGTGTGGTCCTGATCGGTCCTAACTGCCCAGGCGTCATCACCCCGGGCGAGTGCAAGATCGGCATCATGCCAGGTCACATTCACTTGCCAGGCAAGGTCGGTATCGTGTCGCGCTCCGGCACCCTGACCTACGAAGCCGTCAAGCAGACCACTGACGCCGGTTTCGGTCAGTCCACCTGCGTCGGCATCGGCGGTGACCCGATTCCAGGCTCGAACTTCATCGACATCCTGAAGCTGTTCCAGGAAGACCCGAAGACCGAAGCGATCGTCATGATCGGTGAGATCGGCGGTTCGGCCGAAGAAGAAGCCGCTGCCTACATCAAGGCCAACGTGACCAAGCCGGTGGTGTCCTACATCGCTGGTGTGACTGCCCCTCCGGGCAAGCGCATGGGCCACGCCGGTGCAATCATCTCCGGCGGCAAAGGCACTGCAGACGAGAAATTCGCTGCCCTGCAAGACGCTGGCGTGAAGACCGTTCGCTCCCTGGCGGACATCGGCAAGGCCCTGGCCGAGCTGACCGGTTGGGAAGTCAAGAAGTAAGCTTCGGCTGACTGATTGATGCTGCAGCAAAGGCCACCTTCGGGTGGCCTTTGTGCTTCCAGGATTTGACGTTTCTGCAAAAATATCCGTGCAGCAACCCACGCTCCTTCTCATCAAATACAAATAACGGGCTGATCCACTGGATATTGAACTCACCCTCGTAGGAGCGCGCTTGCCGGAATGCCGGACCACCGCGACCGGCTGCGTTAGCAGTCGTAGATTTTCAGCGTTTCGCAGATTTTTGCGAGCGCTGCGCACTCGGTCGCGGGCAAGCGCGCTCCTACACCGGGCGTGAAATACGCATGCTTTGCGCATCACTTGCTCAAAAGATGTAGAAAATCGGGAAAGGAAGGTGCATATCGTCGCATCAACGCCCTGTACTAGTGCGTTTTGTGCGCGATTTCGTTAGCCTTGCAACCTTCTTGGTGCAGGCCGCTTCCCACAAGGATCCGCAGCCCTGCACGCCGGCCCTACCCAGGCTGCAAATCTTCCCAAACCCACGGGATCTACCTTCTCATTCCTGATTCGGCAGTGTGGTTCCTAGATGAAAGTGTTGAAAGGCCAGGACATTCTGGCATTGGGCTTCATGACGTTTGCGTTGTTCGTGGGCGCCGGCAATATCATTTTTCCACCGTTCGTTGGCCTGCAGGCCGGCCCGCACGTATGGATGGCCGCGCTGGGCTTTCTGGTCACGGCAGTAGGCCTGCCGGTACTGACGGTCATTGCCCTGGCCAGGGTCGGTGGTGCGATGGACAGCCTGAGCAGCCCGATCGGCCGGGTGGCCGGCGTGCTGCTGGCCACGGTCTGCTACCTGGCCGTGGGCCCGTTCTTCGCCACGCCGCGCACCGCCACCGTGTCATTCGAGGTCGGCATGGCGCCGTTCACCGGTGACAGCTCGCTGGCGCTGTTTCTCTACAGCCTGGTGTATTTCATGATTGTGCTGGTGGTGTCGCTGTACCCCGGCCGCTTGCTCGACACGGTCGGCCGGGTGCTCGGCCCACTGAAAATCATTGCCCTGGCGATGCTGGGCATCGCCGCCTTCATGCTGCCGGCAGGCGACATCGGCACGGCTCAGCCGGCCTACGTCGCCGCCCCCTTTTCCAAAGGGTTTACCGAGGGCTACCTGACCATGGACACCCTGGGGGCGCTGGTCTTCGGCATCGTGATCGTCAATGCCATCCGCTCGCGCGGCGTGGACTCGCCACGGTTGATCACCCGCTACGCGATCATCGCCGGTCTGATCGCCGGTGTCGGCCTGGCGCTGGTGTACATCAGCCTGTTCCGCCTGGGCTCGGACAGCCACGCGATTGCCGCCGACGCCAGCAATGGCGCGGCAGTGCTGCACGCTTATGTGCAACATACCTTCGGTGGGGTGGGCAGTGGTTTCCTGGCGGTGTTGATTGCCTTGGCATGCATGGTCACGGCCGTGGGCCTGACCTGTGCCTGCGCCGAGTATTTCAGCCGCTTGCTGCCGCTGTCATACCGCACGCTGGTGGTTGGCCTTTCGCTGTTCTCGCTGCTGGTCTCGAACCTGGGCCTGACACGCCTGATCGAGTTCTCGGGTCCCGTGCTGACCGGCATCTACCCGCCCTGCATCGTGCTGGTGGCGCTGAGCTTCAGCAGGAACCTGTGGCTCAGTCCCGGTCGTGTCGTGGCGCCGGTCATGATCGTGGCACTGCTAGCGGGCATCATCGACGGCCTCAAGGTCGCAGAGCTGACCTCGTACCTGCCATCGGCGTTGATGAACCTGCCATTCAGCGAACAGGGGCTGGCCTGGCTGGTACCGTCGTTCATCACATTGGTCGCCGCCGCCGTGATGGACCGCCTGCTGGGCAGGCGCGAGCAAGCATTGGCGTAAGAAGAGATGAGACGTGTTTCATTAGTGCGACACGTGTGGCCGCGAGTGTTTACAACAGTGCCATAACTAATAAGGCCCGCTAAAAGCGGGCCTTATTAGTTTAAACAGGTGCCAGCAACAGGTTATTGCTTGGGGGCTGTTTCGGTCGTGGTGGCCGGTGCGGTCGCCGGCGTGCCTTCTTTGGCGCGCTGTTGTGCGGCTTCGGCGTTCTTCTGGGCCGCGTCCTGGCTTTCTTTGGCGGCGTCGTTCACTTTCTCTTGAGCTTTCTGCATCGACTCTTGAGATTGTTCGGCCTTTTTGTTGGCATCTTGCTGAATATTTTCAGATTTTTTGTCGCAGGCAGCGAGGCCAAGGCTGGCGGCCAACATCAAGGCAAGAGTAATAGATTTACGCATGAGGTGTTTCTCCTTATTGAATACCTAACGTGCCTAAGAGCCCGGCGTCATAACGTAAGTTCCAGCGGATTATCAGAATATTAAAATCGGCTTGCCGGGAACTTATCCAGTAAGTGCCATCTTCTATGATGGCATCGTGGTGTAGCGTGGTTATACGACATGTGAAGACATGCCCATCACCTCGCACTTGCAACGATCATTTTTGTTGCCCCTTGAAATCCTCCCCGCCGGCCCCACCTTCATGACAACCCGCTGCCACGCATCGCTGAACGTGGCGCTTTGTACCCCCTGAATTGGAGCTTGACGAACATGAGTGTGGAATCTCAAAAGCAAACCCTGGGCTTCCAGACCGAGGTAAAGCAACTGCTGCACCTCATGATCCATTCGCTGTATTCCAACAAGGAAATCTTCCTTCGCGAACTGATCTCCAACGCCTCCGATGCCGTCGATAAACTGCGCTTCGAGGCCTTGGCCAATCCGCAGCTGCTCGAAGGCGGTGCCGAGCTGAAGATTCGTGTGAGCTTTGACGCCCAGGCCAATACCGTCACGCTCGAAGACAACGGTATCGGCATGAACCGTGACGATGTGATCACCCACCTGGGTACCATCGCCAAATCCGGCACTGCCGACTTCATGAAAAACCTGACGGGCGATCAGAAGAAGGATTCGCACCTGATCGGTCAGTTCGGTGTGGGCTTCTACTCGGCGTTTATCGTGGCCGACCAGGTCGACGTGTACAGCCGTCGTGCCGGCACCCCCGCCAATGAAGGCGTGCATTGGTCCTCCAAGGGCGAGGGGGACTTTGAAGTCGCCACCATCGACAAGCCTGAGCGCGGCACCCGCATCGTCCTGCACCTCAAGGCCGCTGAAAGCGAATTCGCCGACGGTTACCGCCTGCGCAACATCATCAAGAAGTACTCCGACCACATCGCCCTGCCGATCGAGCTGCCCAAGCAGCAGCCGGCTGCCGCCGAAGGTGAAGAGGCGTCGGCCGAAGAATGGGAAACCGTCAACCGCGCCAGTGCCTTGTGGACCCGTCCGCGTACCGAGATCAAGGACGAGGAATACCAGGAGTTCTACAAGCACGTCGGCCACGATTTCGAGAACCCGCTGACCTGGAGCCACAACAAGGTCGAAGGCAAGCTGGAGTACAACTCGCTGCTGTTCGTGCCGGCCCGTGCACCGTTCGACCTGTACCAGCGCGAAGCCCCGCGCGGCCTGAAGCTGTACGTCCAGCGCGTGTTTGTCATGGACCAGGCCGAGTCGTTCCTGCCGCTGTACCTGCGCTTCATCAAGGGTGTGGTCGACTCCAATGACCTGTCGCTGAACGTCTCGCGTGAAATCCTGCAGAAAGATCCGATCATCGACTCGATGAAGTCGGCCCTGACCAAGCGCGTGCTGGACATGCTGGAGAAGCTGGCCAAGAACGAGCCTGAGCAATACAAGGGCTTCTGGAAAAACTTTGGCCAGGTCCTGAAAGAAGGTCCGGCTGAAGATTTCGCCAACAAGGAAAAAATTGCCGGCCTGCTGCGCTTTGCGTCCACCAGCGATGAAAGCGGCGAGCAGAGCGTAGCGCTGACCGATTACCTGGCCCGTGCCAAGGAAGGTCAGGACAAGATCTATTACCTGAGCGGCGAGTCGTACGCACAGGTCAAGAACAGCCCGCACCTGGAAGTCTTCCGCAAGAAAGGCATCGAAGTGCTGCTGCTGACCGACCGCATCGACGAGTGGTTGATGAGCTACCTCAACGAATTCGATGGCAAGAGCTTCGTCGACGTGGCGCGTGGCGACCTGGACCTGGGCAACCTGGACTCCGAAGAGGACAAGAAAGCCCAGGAAGAAGTCGCCAAGGAAAAGGAAGGCCTGGTCGAGCGGATCAAGACCGTACTGGGCGAATCGGTCAGCGAAGTGCGCGTTTCCCATCGCCTGACCGATTCACCGGCTATTCTGGCCATAGGTGAACAGGATCTGGGGCTGCAAATGCGCCAGATTCTCGAAGCCAGCGGGCAGAAGGTTCCGGACTCCAAGCCGATCTTCGAATTCAACCCGGCGCATCCTCTGATCGGCAAGCTCGACGCCGAGCAGAACGAAGAGCGCTTCGGCGAGCTGTCGCACATCCTGTTCGATCAGGCTGCGCTGGCCGCTGGCGACAGCCTGAAGGACCCGGCCGCCTATGTGCGCCGCCTGAACAAGCTGTTGGTTGAACTCTCGGTCTGACGAGTGGCCTCAAGAAAACCCGCCCCGGCGGGTTTTTTTGTTTTCTGTGCCGGGTCATTTTCCAGCGTTCAAGGAGTCAATGATGAGCAATGACGTGACAGTTCGTTCCGTAGTCTATGAGATCAACGGCCAGGCGTTCGAAAGTCGCCTGGTGTACAGCGCCAGTGCCAGTCAGCCACGACCGGGCCTGGTGATGGCGCCGAACTGGATGGGCGTCAGCCAGGGCGCCGAAGATATCGCGCGGCAGGTGGCTGCGCAGGGGTATGTGGTGCTGCTGGCCGACCTGTATGGTCAGGGCGTGCGGCCAGTCAATGCCGAGGAGGCCGCCCAGGCCATGACCCGGGTCAAGGAAGACCGTGCTGTGTTGCGCAAGCGCATGCAGGGCGCCTTGCAGCAGTTGCTGGCGCAAAAGGACGTGTCGCTGGACGCCGGCCGCATCGCCACGTTCGGCTTCTGCTTTGGCGGTTGCGCTGCACTTGAGCTGGCGCGCAGCGGTGCGGATGTCGAAGCCACGATTTCCTTCCACGGCACCCTGGACACCAATACCCCTCAGGATGCGCACAACATTCAGGGCGCGGTACTGGTACTGCACGGCGGTTCCGACCCGATGGTGCCGGCAGACCAGTTAAGGGACTTCAAGCGCGAAATGGATGAAGCCGGTGTCGACTGGCAACTGAACGTCTATGGCGAGGCGGTGCATTCGTTCACTGACCCCGAAGCCGACGTGCCAGGCCGGATGATGTACGACCCCAGGGTCTCGGAACGTGCCTTCAAGGCCATGTACAACCTGCTGGACGAAGTGTTTGTCGACGCACCGGCCTGAACCGTGGCACGGTTTGGGTCAATCAATTAGCAATGCGTATCGTTAGCGCTTAAGATGGCGACCTTTCGGGGCGGGTGACTGTAGTGGTTTACAGGCCCGCCCCGTTGGTTTTCCAGGCAACGGAGCTAATCGATGGCGGGTTCGGCAAACGATCTCGACGTATTTCTGAGCTTGCGGCGCGAGCTGATCAACTATGCCAATGGCATCACCGGCGACCGTATGCAGGCCGAAGACATCGTCCAGGAAGCGTTTATCCGGCTGATAGCCGGCCGGGGCGAGCCGATCGAGCAGCCGGTGGCCTATGCCTACCGGGTGGTGCGCAACCTGGCGCTGGACCTGATCCGCAGTCGGGCCCGCGAACAGGCCCGGCACGTCTCGCCGCCCGCCTGGCTGCTGCCGGTGGAACTCGACGACCCAGCCGACGCCTGCCAGCATGGCATCGCGCTGGAGCGCCTGGCCCAGGCACTGGACGCCATGCCGCAAGCCAGCCGCCGTGCGCTGGAAATGCACCGCTTTGGCGGCTGCACCCTGGCCCAGATCGCCGAGCAACTGGGCGTTTCGGTCACCAGTGCCCACAGGCTGCTGCGCGATGCCTTGGTGCGGCTGGCCAAGGCCTTTGCCGAGCCCTCCCTTCAAGGTACTTCGCATGGACGCTGATACCTCCCTCGATCCGTTGGAACAGGCTGCCGACTGGCATATCCGGCTGACCGAGCAGCCGCAGCGGCGTGATGAATTCGAACGCTGGCTCAATGCCGACCCATGCCACGGCGCTGCCTGGCAGCAGATCCAGGCCATGCTCGGTGCGCTGGCGCCCTCGCCGGCGCGGCCGGTGGCCCATGTCCCGGCGCCAACAGCGGCGCCCCGACCGAGCGCGCCCCGTCCTCGCCGTCGCCGCTGGCCCCGTGCAGCCTTGGCAGGTGGCTTGTTGGCCTTGATGGTGTGGTTCACGCCCCAGGCCAGTCTTTACTGGCACGCCGATTACCGCACCGGTGTGGCCCAGATGCGCGAGGTGCAATTACCTGACGGCAGCCGCGTCGTGCTGGCTCCCGGCAGCGCCATTGAAGTGCCGGACGACTCGCCGCGACAGGTACGGCTGCTGCAAGGCCAGGCCTTCTTTGACGTGACCCCTGATCCGGCCCGGCCGTTCACGGCCACGGCAGGTGAGTTGTCAGTGCGCGTACTGGGCACCGCTTTCGAGCTGAGCCTGCAAGGCGACACCACCGAAGTGGTGCTGGAACAGGGTCAGGTGCAGGCCGAAAACGCCACCGTCGCGCAGCCCCTGCGCGTGAGTGAGCGCTTGCTGCCGGGTGATGACCTGCACGTCGACTGGCGCGCCGGCAAGGTGCAACGCCGTCAGCTGGACCCCGCCAGGGTCGCCGCCTGGCGTCAGCACAAGCTGTATGTCGAGGACCAGAGCGTGGCTGACATTGTCGAGCGCCTGCAGCGCTACAGCCCGGGCTGGATCGTCATCTCCGACAGCGCCCTGGCGCAAAGGCGCATCAGCGGCGTCTTCGACCTGCGCGACCCGCAACGGGCCTTGCAGGCCCTGGCCCGGTCACTGAATGTCCCCCTGCAACAGGTCACACCTTGGGTGAGCGTGTTGTAGCGCGCCCGACGATAAATCGAAAAAATCTGGAAAAAATACGCGAGCACGGCGTCTTTCTGGTGAGTTTGAGAACGTCTCTCAAATGCTAACCAGACGTATGAAGGAATCTTCGCCATGCCCGTGCCGCGTTTTCGTTTGCTTCGCCAGGCTTCATCCTGCGGTTTACTGGGCTGGATGGCCGGTTGCGTCCTGATCAGCACCGGTGTGCCTGTGCACGCTCAGCCAACGGTGGCAGCGAGCGGACAACCGGCTGCCGAACCGCAGCGGCGCTACGACATCGCGGCCCAGTCGCTGGCCGGTGCGCTGGGCACCTTCGGCGCCCAGAGCGGCATTCAGGTCAGCTTCGATGCTGCCTTGGCCCGCGACCTGCGTGCGCCGGCGCTCAAAGGCCAGATGAGCGAACGTCAGGCGCTGACACAGTTGCTGCAGGGCAGCGGCCTGGGCTGGAGCCTGACACCCGAACGCACCTTGCTGTTGTTCCCCCAGCCGCAGGGCGCGGTCAACCTGGCGCCGTCCACCATTCATGGCAGCGGTGAACTGGAGTTTGCCGGCGGACCGGTGCAGGGCTACCGGGCGACCCGCAGTGCCACTGCCACTAAGACTGACACGGCGTTGCGTGATATCCCGCAAGCGGTGCAGGTGGTGTCGCGGCAGGTGATCGAGGACCAGCAACTGGACCGCCTGGGCGATGCGCTGGCCAACGTCAGCAGCGTGCAGCGTGGCAACACCCATGGCGGTTCTTCGGAAAGTTTTGTGATTCGTGGCTTTCATGCCACCAGCTACGCCATCGATGGCATGGCGCTCAACCCCCTGGTGTCACGTCCTGAGGCACTCAGTGACCTGGCCAATGTCGAGCGGGTCGAGGTGCTCAAGGGCCCGGCCTCGGTGTTGTATGGCCGCGGCAATCCGGGCGGCCTGATCAACCTCGTGACCCGCAAGCCGTCCTTCACCCCCGAGGCGAGCGCCAAGGTGCAGGCCGGCAGCGGCGACTTCTATCGTCTGGAAGCCAATGCCGGTGGTGCACTGGACAGCGCCCAGACCCTGGCCGGCCGTGTGACGGTGGCCAGCCAGACCGACCGTGGCTTTCGCGACACCTTTCGCGACAGCAAGCACACCTATGTGGCCCCGACTTTGCGCTGGCAGCCCACTGAGGCCACGCGGGTCGACGCCGGGCTTGAGTACATCGACCAGACCTCGCCTTTCGATCGCGGTGCGATCCCGATCAACGGCAAGATCAACCTGCCCGCCGACCGCTACCTGCATGAAGCCTGGGCGCGGGACAAGGCTGACAAGTTCTCGGCCTGGTACCGCGCCGAGCATGACCTCAACGACACCTGGACCCTGCGCCAGATGACCCGCTGGGACGACTCGCACAAGGATCGCTACGTGGTCGACCTGCGTGGCCTGAGCGACGATGGACGCACGCTCAACCGCCGTGCCACTGATGGCGAGGAAAGCATCCAGACCCTGGACATGCAGTTCGAAGCCATCGCGCGCTTTGCCACCGGTAGCGTGCAGCACACGGCCTTGATGGGGTTCGAATACATCGACGGCCAGCGCGACACCTCAAGCGCCCGGGCGTCGCTGGCGCCGCTGGACATCTTCGCCCCGGTGTATGGCGCCACACCGGGTGCCTTTGCCTTCCAGGAAAAGGTGCGCTACGACCTGCAGTCCTACAGCCTTTACCTGCAAGACCAGATCGACCTCAACGAGCACTGGAAGCTGCTGGTCGGCGCCCGTTACGACGACACCCGCCAGACCAGCCGCGCCCTGGATGCCGGCTTGCGCACCACCCGCACCGACGTCGACCCCGAGCAGCTCTCGCCGCGCCTTGGCGTGGTCTATCAGCCGGCCGACTGGCTGGCGCTGTACGCCAGCTACAGCACCTCGTTCACCCCGCAGACTGCCAAGACCCGTAGCGGCCGCGTACTGGACCCGGAGGAGGGCGTGCAATACGAAATAGGCGCCAGATTCGACATCATTCCCGAACAACTCAGTGCGACCCTGGCCGCCTTCGAGATCGTGCGCGAGAACGTCGCCGCCACTGACCCCGACGACAGCGAATACGCCGTGCAGACCGGCGAGCAACGGGTGCGCGGGATCGAGCTGGACGTCAGCGGCAACCCGCTGCCGGGCTGGAACCTGATCGGCAATGTCAGCGTCCTGGATGCCAAGGTGACCCAGGACACAGTGATTGCCGAAGGCAACCGGCTGACCGGGGTCGCGACCCTGAGTGGCTCGCTGTGGTCCAGCTACCAGTTGCAGGAAGGGCCGCTGCGTGGCCTGGGCCTGGGTGCCGGGGTGATCTTCGTCGGCCCGCGTGAAGGCGATCTGGACAACAGCTACGACGTGGCCGGCTATGCACGCCTGGACGCCAGCGTGTTCTACGACATCAACGAACACGTGCGGGTCTCGCTCAACGGCCGCAACCTGACCGACCGCAAGTACATCGAGACCGTGGCCACCACCGACGGCAACTACTACGGCGACCCGGCGCATGTGCTGGGCACCCTCAGCGTGCGGTACTGACCGGCCATGGCACTTCCCCTCAATGACGCCTCGACCCTGTACCTGGCCTACCGCCGCATCCTGCGTCGGCGCCTGGCTGTCTGCCTGGTGCTGGCGCTGCTGGTCATCGGCAGCCTGATCGCCGACATCGCCCTGGGTGTCTCAAGCTTTTCCGTTACCCAGGTGTTGCAGGCGCTGTTCTGGCCCCAGGCGCTGGACCCCGATACCCGTGTGATCATCCAGGAACTGCGCTTGCCGTTCGCCCTGATGGCCGTGCTGGTCGGCGTGGCCTTGTCACTGGCCGGCGCCGAGATGCAGACCATCCTCAACAACCCGCTGGCCAGCCCCTTCACCCTGGGGGTGTCGTCGGCGGCCTCGCTGGGCGCCGCCCTGGCCATCGTGCTGCAGGTCGGCATCCCCGGTGTGCCGGATACCTGGCTGGTGACCGGCAATGCCTTCGTGTTCGCCTTTGCCTCGGTGTTGCTGCTGCAGGCGGTGGCCAGTTTTACCGGCGGCGTGCAGACCCTGGTGCTGTTCGGCATCGCCCTGGTGTTCAGCTTCAATGCTCTGGTGGCCATGCTGCAATACGTGGCCTCGGCCGACGCCCTGCAACAATTGGTGTTCTGGAGCATGGGCAGCCTCAACCGCGCCAGTTGGGAGGCGGTGCAGACCCTGGGGCTGGTGGTGCTGCTGGTGGTGCCGTTCAGCCTGCGTGCGGCCTGGCCGATGACCACCTTGCGCCTGGGCGATGAGCGCGCCGCCACCCTGGGCATCGATGTCAATCGCCTGCGCTTTTTCGCCTTGTTGCGTATCAGCCTGCTGGCCGCCACCGCCGTGGCGTTCGTCGGCACCATCGGCTTTATCGGCCTGGTAGGGCCGCACATCGCGCGCATGCTGATCGGTGAAGACCACCGCTTCTTCCTGCCGGTCAGTGCCCTGATGGGCGCGCTGGTGATGTCACTGTCGGCGATTGCCAGCAAGTTGCTGATACCGGGAGTGATCCTGCCGGTGGGCATCGTCACCGCACTGGTGGGCGTGCCGTTGTTCATGAGCCTGATCTTCAAGCGGGGGCGCGCATGAACCTGATCGTCAAAGGCCTCAATGTGCATTACCGCCGCACCCGGGTGCTGCATGGCATTGACCTGCCCGTCATCGCCCCCGGCAGCCTGGTGGCGCTGGTCGGCCCCAATGGCGCCGGCAAGTCGACCCTGTTGCGTGCCGTGGCCGGATTGCTCAAGGCCGATGGGCAATTGCAACTGGGCACGCTGGACTTGCTGCGCTGCGGGCGTGTGGAGCGCTCGCAGCGGGTAGGCTTCATGCCGCAAGCGCTGCCCGAAGGCGTGGCCCTCAGCGTGCTGGAAACCCTGCTGGGCGCCTTGCGCGGTGGCGATCCGGCCATCGCCCGGCTCGGCGCCCGCGAGCAGCAGGCCAAGGCCTGGCAGGTGCTGGCGCAACTGGGCATCGGCGAGCTGGCCCTGCAGCCGCTGGAACGGTTGTCCGGCGGTCAGCGGCAGATGGTCAGCCTGGCCCAGGCGGTGATTCGTGACCCGCAACTGTTGCTGCTCGACGAACCCACCAGTGCCCTGGACCTGCGGCATCAGGACGATGTGATGCGCATGGTCCGGCGCCTGACCGAACAGGGCCGTACGGTGCTGGTGGTTTTGCATGACCTGAGCCTGGCTGCGCGCTGGGCCGACCACATGGTGGTGATCGAGGCGGGCCGCCTGTATGGCGCCGGCACCGTGGCCCACATGCTCAGCCAGGATATGCTGGCGCGGGTCTACAAGGTCAGGGCCCGGGTCGAACGTTGCAGCCAGGGGCGCTTGCAGATTGCGGTCGACGGTCCGCTGGACGAGGGGCAGGGCGCATGAACTTTGGCGTATTGCTCCTGGCCTGGCTGGTGTGCCTGCCGGGGCTGGCGGCCCCTTACCCGCGTACGGTCGTGGACCTGGCCGGGCGTGAGGTGTTGATCAAGGCGGCCCCGCAACGCATCGTGCTGCAAGACAGCAATGACCTGTTGCTGCTCGCCTTGCTGGAACGTGAGCAGCCGCTGGCGCGGGTCGTGGGCTGGAACAATGCCTTGGAAAACTCCGACCCCAGCCTCTGGCGGCAGGTGGCCGGGCGCTGGCCGCAGGCCCGGCAGATCGTGCCGCTGCAATTTACCAGCAGCCAGGTGGACATCGAAGCCATCCTGCGGCGCCGGCCGGACCTGATCGTGACGCGCCTGCAACTGCGTGCCGCCATCGAGAGCACGGTGCTGTACAGCGTGCTCAAGCGCCTGGACATCCCGTTGGTGTATGTCGACACCGAGGCTGATCCTCTGGTCAATGTGCCGCGCAGCGTCGAGCTGCTCGGCCTGGTGCTGAACCAGTCGGTACACGCCGATGCCTTTGTGCAGGATTATCGCCAGCAGTTGGCCCACCTGTTGCGGCGCACCCGCCACCTGCCGCCGCGCCGGGTGTTCATCGAGGTGCGTGCCGGCCAGGCGGGCAATCATGAGTGTTGCCATACCCAGGGGCAGACGGCCTGGGGCCTGATGATCCAGGCGCTGGGCGCCGAGAATGTCGGCAGTCGCTACCTGCGCAGCCCTTCGGGCAGCGTGGCCCTGGAAACCCTGATTCGCGCCCGGCCCGATGTCTACCTGATGACCGGCACCCAGCGTCTGCGCAACGGGGTGGCGGCGATCGGCTTCGGCCATGACGTCGAGCAGTCCTCGATCACCCGGCACATGCACCGCTTGATGGCGCGCCGTGGCTTTGCCGCTGTGGCGGCCGGGCCCGGTGCCTGCATTGGCGGCCTGCATCACCAGTTCTACAACAGCGTGTTCAACGTGGTCGGCCTGCATTACCTGGCCCAGGCCATCTGGCCGCAGGACCTGGCCGACCTCGACCCGCAGGCCCTGTATCGCCAGACCCTCACGCGTTACACCACATTGCCCGCCGAGGCCCCGTTCGTGTTCGCCGCGCGTGCCTGTTTTGCCAACTGACAGGCTATGGTTCAATGCCATCACCTCACGCCCGACTTCGCCCACCCGACAGGAAGCGCCCTGATGCAACGACTCACTGCCAAAGACTTCGCGCCCGAACTGCTGGAACTCTACGATTTCTATGCCCATGGCCAGATCAACCGCCGTGAGTTCATCGACCGGGCGGCGAAGTTCACCCTGGGCGGACTGACCGCCATGGCGGTGCTGGCAGCCCTGAGTCCCGATTACGCGCTGGCCGAGCAGGTGGCGTTCACCGACCCGGATATCGTCGCCCAATACGTCACTTACCCCTCGCCTAACGGCCATGGTCAGGTGCGTGCCTACCTGGTGCGTCCGGCCAAGGCCAGCGGCAAGCTGCCGGGTGTGGTGGTGGTGCATGAAAACCGTGGCTTGAATCCGTACATCGAGGACGTGGCCCGGCGCGTGGCCAAGGCCGGTTTCATCGCCCTGGCACCCGATGGCCTGAGTTCGGTGGGAGGCTATCCGGGCAACGACGACAAGGGCCGCGAACTGCAGCAGCAGGTCAATCCGGAAAAGCTGCTCAACGATTTCTTCGCCGGCCTCGAATGGCTGATGGCGCATGACGCCAGTACCGGCAAGGTCGGCATCACCGGTTTCTGCTACGGCGGCGGGGTGGCCAATGCCGCCGCGGTGGCCTACCCGGAACTGGGGGCCGCCGTGTCGTTCTACGGTCGCCAGCCCAAGGCCGAGGACGTCCCGCGCATCAAGGCCCCGGTGCAGATTCACCTGGGCGAACTGGATACCCGCATCAACGAAGGCTGGCCGGCCTACGAGCAGGCCCTCAAGGCGGCAGGCACGACGTACCAGGCGTACATCTACAAGGGCGCCAACCACGGCTTTCACAACGACTCCACCCCACGTTACGACGACGCTGCCGCCACCCTGGCCTGGAACCGTACGATCGAGTGGTTCAAACGTTATTTGTAGGAGCGCGCTCTGCCGGAATGCCGGACCACCGCAACCGAGTGCGTTAGCAGTCGTAAAACTTCAGCGTTTCACAAATTTTTCGGTCATTCGCTGCAGATTTTCAGTGTTTTGGAGATTTTGCGAGCGCTGCGCACTCGGTCGCGGGCAGAGCGCGCTCCTACAGCTGAGAGGGCGTCGTTGCGTTCTTGCATAGCCCGGTGCGGGCTAGCGGCCATGGCGCCGGCGGGCTTCTTCGCTGTCGGTCACGACCTGGCGTTCGATGGCGGTGGGGCGGATACCCGCTTCACGCAGTGCCATGGCGGTGAATTCGACCATGCGCTGTTGTTGGCCGGCGGCCAGCGCCGCCAACCGGCTGGCCTCGCTGTCGAACACCCAGGTCACCCGCACGCTGGCGCCCGGGTCGGCATGATCGATCGTGTGGGTCAGCCACTCGAAGCCCGGGATTTCAGCCTTGGCGGTTTCACAGGCTTCGGTCAGGGTCTGGATCAGTCGGCGCTCGAGGTGCGCCTGTTCGCGTCTGGTCAGGGGCATGGCAGGGGGTGTCGAGAAAAAAGGGCAGCCAGTGTGCCATGAATGCACCCTGGCCGCCGCCCGGCATTACTTGAAGTGCTGCTCGAAAGTGGCCACCTGCTCAGGGGTAATGAGCTGGTAGGGCACCCATACATCGCTTTGCACCGCTTCACCCTTGATCATTTGCAGCGCCGCTTGCATCGCGCCGCTGGCCTGGGCCGCCGGGTCCTGGAACACCGAACCTGCCAGTTGCCCACGCTTGATCGCGGCCAGGCCATCGGGCAAACCGTCGATACCGATCACCGGCACGCTGCCCTTGGCCTTGCCCGACTGCTGCAACGCCATGGCGGCGCCGATGGCCATTTCGTCGTTGTTGGCGACGATGGCATCGATCTGCGAACCGGCCAGAATCCAGTTGCTGGTCAGGTCCATGCTGCGGCTGCGCTGCCATTCGGCGCTCTGCTGCTCGACGATCCTGATGCCCGGATAATCCTTGAGCACCTGCTTGACGCCCTCGGTCCGGCCTCGGGTCGCATTCTGCGCCAGGTCGCCCATGATGATTGCCAGGTTGCCCTTGCCGCCCATCTTCTCGGCCAGGTAGCGCATCTGTAACTGCCCGGCTTCTTCATCGCGCGAAGCCACGGCCACCACGCCCTTGGGCAGCACGGCCTGGTCCGGCCGACGGTTGACATACACCAGCGGTGTGCCGGCCTCGACGGCGGCCTGGGTGACCTTGGCAATGGCGGCCGTGTCGGCCGGCAACACGATGATGGCGTCGACCTTCTGGCTCAGGAAACCCTGGACCTGATTGAGCTGGCGCACCACATCGCCCTGGGCATCCTCGACCTGCAGGGTCACCCCGGCCTTTTTGGCCGCATCGTTGAGGCCGTTGCGCACGTAGGTCATGAAGTTATCGTCGACCCGCGCAATGCTGACGCCGATCCGGTAGTCGGCCAGGGCCGTGGTGGCGAGGGTCAGGCAGCCGATGAGCGTGGCACCGGTCAAAGCAAGCAGTCGGGTAAGGCGCATGATGATTTCCTGTTGTTGTTATGGGCATCAAACGTACAGCGCTGGGCAGCGCAGGTCGTGTTCATTCAAGGGTAAAGGCACGCCGGAAACGCTCGATGGCCTGCTGCGAGTCGCCCGAGGCCCAGCCTTCGAGCCCGACTACGCCGCGGTAACCCTGCGCATGCAATGCACGGGCAATGGCCGGGTAGTGGATCTCGCCGGTACCGGGCTCCTTGCGGCCCGGCACATCGGCCACCTGGATTTCGCCGATGGCGCTGCCGGCGCGCTGGATCAGCTCGATCAGGTTACCTTCGCCGATCTGCGCGTGATACAGGTCCAGATTCAGCAACAGGTGCGGGCTGCCGACCGCCTCGATCAGCGCCAGGGTGTCTTCGGCACGGGCGAACGGTGTGCCGGGGTGATCGACAGCGGTATTGAGGTTCTCCAGCAAGAACACCTTGCCGGCGCGCTCGCCCAGCCGGGCGATTTTTTCCAGCGTCTTGCAGGCGGTCAGCCACATGCGTCCGGTTATTTGCTCGACCGGCCTTACCGGCAGCCCCTTGCCGTCAAGCCCGGTGCCATGCAGGTTCAGGCTCGGGCAGCCGAGCTGTTCGGCAACCTGCAGTGATTCGCGGGCACTGTCGAGCAGGCTGGCAATGCCGTCCGGTTCGGTCAGGTTGCCGCTGATGTAGCCGGTCATGGAGGTGAAGTCGGCGCCGGTGGCGGCCAGGGCAGGAATGTCCTTGGTGGTCCAGTTCCAGATTTCCACGCTCAGCCCCAGTGCCTGGATGCGCCGCACGCGCTCCACGAAGGGCAGGTCGAGAAACAGCATTTCGGCACTGGCCGCCAGCTTGAACGGGCAATGGCTCATGGCTGTTCTCCTTGCAGATGCACCGGCCGGCCTTGCTGGAACGAGTCGATACAGGCGCGGGCGATCACCAGGGCGGCGCGGGCGTCCTCGCCTGTGGCGTGCGGCGTGTGGCCGGTGCGCAGGCAGTCGGCAAAATGATTGAGTTCGGCGATGTAGGCGTCCTTGAGCAGCTCGGTGTCCAGGCGCAGGGTGTCGGCGCCGGTGCCCGCGGCGGTGTAGCGGCGCAGATCAGAGGTATGAATGTCGCCCATGGTCAGCATGCCGGCGCTGCCGAACACTTCGCCGCGCACATCGTAGCCGTACACGGCCTGGAAGCTGGCCTCGGCACTGGCCAATGCGCCGTTGTCATAGCGAATGCTCACCAGCGCGGTGTCCAGCAGGCCCTTGTCCTTGAACGCCGGGGCGATCAGTGCGTCAGCCATGACACTGACCTCGACGGCCCTGGCACCGGGGTTGAGGTAATTGAGCGTATCGAAATCGTGGATCAGGGTTTCCAGGAAAATCACCCATTGCGGCGAGGCGGCCGGGTTGTTCAGCGCCGGATCACGGGTCAGCGAACGCAGCAGTTGCGGCGTGCCGATGCGCCCGGCCAGGATGTCCTGATGCGCCTGGCGAAAGCTTGCCGCGAAACGGCGGTTGAAACCGACCTGCAGCACCACGCCGGCCTGCTGCGCCGCTTCGATGGCCTGGTCGGCTTCCTCCAGGCTTATGGCCATGGGTTTCTCGCAAAAGATGCCCTTGCCGGCGCGGGCGGCACCGACCACCAGCTCGGCATGGGTGCGGGCCGGGGAGGCAATCAGGACGCCGTCGATGTCCGGGTCGAGTAACAATTGCTGCGGGTCGGTGTAGACCTTGTCGACACCCAGTTCTGCGGCCAGTCGGGCCGCCTGGCCGGGTGTCGGGTCGGCAATGGCCGCCAGGATGGCGCCGGGAATGTGCCGCGCGGCGGTCAGGGCATGAAAGCTCCCCATGCGGCCAGCACCGATCAGGCCAAGGCGAAGGGTCTTTTGCGTGTTCATGGTGAAGCTCCTTTTTTATTGTGAGGGCGGGTATGCAAGCGGCCGCCTCTTGACAGGAGCAAGGCACATGCCAATTTTTAACCTGTTGATATTTATAAGGTTTATTTTTTATCAACCTTGATAATGTCTATTTTAATGACATGTCTACACCGACATGTCATAAAAACAGACATACGCATCAACCGATAAGGCAGGCTGGCATGATCCCGTTTCCGCTCAAGATCCTCGATGCCCAGGATTTGAACTACATGACGTCGTTGGGCGCCAGTGCATTGAGCGACGGGCCGGTTCCGGGGCTGCAGCAAGCCTGGCAAGCGTGCCTGGCCGGCCAGCATGAACGCCCGGCGGCGGTCCGCCCAATGATCTGGGCTTCCTGGCAGCGCAGCCGCGCCGCCGGCATCGACCCGCAGGACAGCCAATACCGCTTCGTCAGTGCCGAACGCCTGGCCGCCACCCTGCACACACATCAGGAACTGATCGCCACGGCGGCGCAGGTCATGCAGGGCCTGCTGGCCTATAACCCGCGCGGGCACATCAACCTGACCGATGCCCAAGGCACGACCCTGCATTTTTGTGGGCTGGACATCACTCCGGTCGGCAGCCGTCTGCTCGAATCGCTGCAAGGCACCAACTGCACCGGGCTGGCACTGGCCGAAGATCGCCTGGTGTATGTGCTGGCCGAGGAAAACTTCGCCACCGGCCTGCGCGAGCGCCGCATGCACTGCGCCGCCGCCCCCATCCGTGACAGCCAGGGCCAGACCCGCGCCATGCTGACCCTGACCGCCGAGCCCGGCTGGTTTCACTTGCACACCCTGGGCACGGTACAGGCGGCCGCCGAAGCAGTGTCGAGGCAAATGTCGCTGCAGGCATTGTTGAGCGAGCAGCGCGCGGTGCTTGAAGTGCTCAATGAAGGGTTGGTGGTGCTCGACGACCAGGGGCGGATCAAGGCGCTGAACCGCTATGCCCGGCATTTGTTCAAGGTCGATGCTGCCTTGGTGGGGGCGCCGTTCCGGCAATTGGGCCGCAGCGAGCCAGGTCCCGAGCGGCTGCTGGGCGATGCCGACGGGCTGCGCGACCAGGACTGTACGTTCCAGTTGGCCGACGGCAGCGCGCTGGCGTGCCTGGTGTCGGTGTGCCCGCTGGCCGAGGGCGGGCAGATCGTGTCGCTGCGCGAGAACCGGCGCATTCGCGAAATCACCCAGCGCCTGATCGGCAGCCGCGCCCGCTACACTTTCGACAGCATCCAGGGCCGCTCGCAAGCCATGCAGGACGCCGTGCGCCTGGCGCGCATTGCCAGCCGCAGCGACTCGACCACGCTGATCCTGGGCGAAAGCGGCACCGGCAAGGAACTGTTCGCCCAGGCCATCCACAGCGCCAGCGCCCGCAGCCAGGGACCGTTCGTGGCGGTCAACTGCGGCGCCATCCCGCGCGAGCTGGTGCAGAGCGAACTGTTCGGGCATGTCGAGGGCGCTTTCACCGGCGCGGCCCGAGGCGGTTCGGCGGGCAAGTTCGAGCTGGCCGACGGCGGCACCATCTTTCTCGACGAGATCGGCGACATGGCCTTCGACGCCCAGGTCAGCCTGCTACGGGTGCTGCAGGAAGGGGAGGTGAACCGGGTCGGCGCCAAGAAATCCCGGCGTGTCGATGTGCGCATCATTGCCGCCACCCACCGCAACCTGAGCCAGGCAGTGGCCGAGGGCGCGTTTCGTGAAGACCTTTACTACCGCCTCAATGTGCTGAATGTCACCGTGCCGCCGCTGCGCCTGCGCCGTGACGACATTGCACTGTTGGCCCGGCATTTCCTGGCCCGCGTCGCCCAGTCGCTGCGCAAGGACGTGCGCGACATCGCCCCGGCGGCGCTGGATCTGCTCCTGAGCCATGCCTGGCCGGGCAATGTCCGTGAACTGGAAAACACGATCGAGCGGGCCACCAACCTGGCCAGTCACGACCAGATCCAGCCCGGCGACCTGCCCCTGGAGTTGTTGCAGGGCACTCGCCGGCCCCTGGCGGCCAGTGCCGTGGTACCGGATGCCGGGCAGAACCTGCAAGGGCAGCAGGCCAATGCGATCGTTCAGGCGCTGCGCGACACTGGCGGCAACATGCGCCTCAGCGCCCAGCGCCTGGGCGTGTCACGCGGCGGCCTGTACACCAAGATGAAGCGCCTGGGGATAGACCCTGACGCCTTTCGCACCTGAGCGACCGCGCCTCAAGCCGAGGGTTTGCGCGGTGCTCGCCGTGCCTTGCCGGCACCTGCCGTTGCAGCAGCCGGTTTGCGTGTGGTCTTGCTGGCACTGGCGCCGGCCTCGCCTTTGCTGCGTGGCGCCGAAGCCGAAGCCGCTGCCGGCTTGCGCTTGCCGGTGCCCTTGCGTGATGTCTTCCAGGGCGTGCCGCCGGCCGGCGCCGGCATGCCTTGCAGGTTCAGGCGCAGGCCCTGGCAGCGCTCGACCTGCCTGCTCATCCAGGCGGCCTGCTTGGCAACGAATTCTTCCAGGCTCATCTCGCCGCTCTGCACCATGTCCAGCGCCTGTTCCCAGATCGCCGTGGTGCCGGGGTCGGCGATGGCGCGTGGCACCGCGTCGATCAGGCTGAAAGCCGCCGCAGTGGCCGCCAGCGCCTTGCCGTTCTTGGCCAGGTAACCGCGGTCGAGCAAGCCCTGGACGATGCCGGCGCGGGTGGCCTCGGTGCCGATGCCGGTGGTGTCCTTGAGCTTCTGCTTGAGCAACGGGTCCTGCACCAGGCGCGCGACGTTCTTCATGGCCTTGATCAGGTCGCCCTCGGTGTAGGGCTTGGGCGGCTGGGTCCACAGGTCCTTGAGCTGCACCCCGGTGACCGGGCACACGCAGCCTTTGTGCAGCGCCGGCAGGTCCTGCGGCGGCGCGGCTTCCTTGCCCTTGGGCGGCGTCAGGGCCTCGGGCAGGGCGCGTTTCCAGCCCGGCTCGACGATGCGCTTGCCCACGGCACGCAGGGCGTGACCGGCGCAGTCGAAGTCGGCCTGGGTGCGGTCGTATTCATGATGGGGCAGGAACTGCGCCAGGTAACGGGCGCGAATCAGGGTGTACACCGCCCGCAGCTTGCCGCTCAGGCGCGCCAGGTTGTGCGCGGCGGCCGTGGGGATGATGCCGTGGTGCGCAGTGACTTTGGCGTCGTTCCAGGCCCGCGAACGGCGCTGTGGGTCCAGGTGCATCTGCAACGCCTGCAGCCCCGGATCGGCCTGGACCAGCGCCTTGATGATGCCCTGTGCCTCGCCGTGCTGGCTGTTGGGCAGGTAGCCGCAGTCGCTGCGAGGGTAGGTAATCAGCTTGTGGGTTTCATACAGCGCCTGGGCGGTGTCGAGGGTTTCCTGCGCGCCCAGGCCGAGTTTTTTCGAGCAGATTTCCTGCAGCGTGCCAAGGTCGAAGGGCAGCGGCGCCGCTTCCTTGATCCGCTCGGTGCGCACCGCAGTGGCGGTGGCGCGGCCGGCCTGCTGCATGGCCTGGGCAGCCTGCTGCGCCATGGGCTGGTTCAGGCAGCGGTCCTGGTCGTCGCAGGCATCGGCCGGCGCACGCCAGTGGGCGGTGAAGGTCTGGCCGTCGTGACGCAGGCCGACCTCGATGGCCCAGTAGGGCACTGGCACGAAGTCGGCGATGCTGCGGTCGCGGTCCACCACCAAGCGCAGGGTCGGGGTCTGCACCCGACCTACTGGCAGTACGCCCTGATAACCGGACTGACGGCCGAGCAGGGTGAACAGCCGGCTCATGTTCATGCCGATCAGCCAGTCGGCGCGCGAGCGGCCCAGTGCCGAGTGGTACAGGCTGAACGTGTCGGCGCCGGGCTTGAGGGCTGCCAGGGCCTTGCGGATCGAGGCATCGTCCAGCGCCGACAGCCACAGGCGCTGGATGGGTCCGCGATAGCGGCAATGCTCGACCAGCTCGCGGGCGATCATCTCGCCCTCGCGGTCGGCGTCGGTGGCAATCACCAGCTCGCCGGCCTCGCCCAGCAGGCGCTTGACGGCCTTGTACTGGCTCGCGGTCTTGGGCTTGACCTGCATTTTCCAGGTGCCCGGCACAATGGGCAGGTCTTGCAGCACCCAGCGTTTGTAGCGGGCGTCGTAGGCGTCTGGCGGAGCGGTTTCAAGCAGGTGGCCGATGCACCAGGTCACGGTGACGGACGGCCCGACCCAGCAGCCGTCGCCGCGCCGGTTGGCACCGAGCACGGCGGCGATGTCTTTGGCTTGAGAAGGTTTTTCACAGAGATACAGGCGCATGGCCGGGATCGATCTTCAAGGCGGTCGAGGCCGACAGGATGCGTCAGGGGCGGGGGCAGATCAAGTTTTATCTGTATGGGTATACAGTAATTCCGCCCGTTAGGTCATCCGTGCAGCAGATCACGTCTTTGCGCCGCCAGCACCCTGTCTGCAAGAGCCCACCGCAAATGCCTGACTGACCAGCATTACCTCGCAGGAGCGACCAACGGTCGCGAATGCTGATCGCCAGGCGCAGAACATCGTGTGCCCGGAATAGCCCTTTCGCGACCGGTGGTCGCTCCCACAGTATCTGGTGAGCGCGCCATGCGCGTCCTCAGAGCACGCTGATCGGGTAGTCGACGATCAGGCGAAACTCGGACAGGTCGCCTTCACCCTGGTCGCTGTTGGCGCGATGGAAGGCCTGGCGGATACGAAACGACAGGTCCTTGGCCGGCCCGGTCTGGACCACGTACTTGGCTTCGATGTCGGTTTCGTTGTGCTTGCCATCGCTGCCGTACAGGCCCGCGTAGGCGCTGTCGGCCGAGACCTTGCTGCCGTCGACGTCGTAGCCGCGCAGGTGACGGGCCATGAAGCTCAGGCCCGGTACGCCATAGCTGGCCATGTCGAGGTCATAGCGGATGCCGAAGGACTTCTCGTTCGGGCCGTTGAAATCCGACCATTGCACGGAGTTGGCCAGCAGGATCGAGTCGCCGCCTTCGCCATTGCCGTTGTTGCCCACGGCGAGGTAGTCGAAAGGGGTGTCGCCGTCGACTTTCTGGAAGGACAGGCTGATCGAATGCGCCACCAGAAAGGCATAGGTGGCCGACAGCGAATAGGTGGTGTTGTTGATCGTGCCGGCCTTGGCCTGGCCCTGGTCCAGGGTGCGGTACAGGTTGGCATCGAAGGTCAGCGACTGCTCGTCCGACAGCGCCATCACATAGTGGGTGTTGGCGTAGTACTGGTTCCAGACGTCCTCGAACTGCGAGCCATACAGGCTGGCGGTCCAGTTCGGGCTGATCTGGTACACGCCGCCGGCATAGGTGGCGCGGCGCGCGGTGACGTTGGCGTACAGGGCGTAGAGGTCGTGATCCTGGTTGGTGGTCACGTTGCTGTTGCTGCTGGTGAAACGCCCGGCTTCCAGGTCCAGGCCTTCGATTTCGCTGCTCTTGAGGTCCAGACCGGTGGCGGTCTGTGGCAGCAGGCGGGTGCCACCCACGGCAAACACCGGTGCCAGCGGCTGCAGGTTGCCGTAGCGCACCTGGGTCTTGGACAGGCGCAGTTTCAAGGCGGCGCCGGCGCTGCCAAAGCTGTCCCGGGCCTGGCCGTCGCGGTCGAGTGGCAGGTTGCCGGTGCCGCTGTCGCCTTCCCGGGCATCGAGCTTGAGGCCGAAATGGCCGAATGCATCCACGCCGATCCCGACGGTGCCTTCGGTAAAGCCCGAGCTGAATGTACCGATGAAACCCTGAGTCCAGTCGCGGTTGTCAGTGGCGCCATCCTGGCGATCGCGATTGAAGTACTGGTTGCGCATCAGTACCGACAGGCTGCTGCCTTCGACGAAGCCTTTGGCCTGGGCCTGGTCTTCGATCGTCTCGGCCTGTGCCATCTGGCTCAGGCCGGCCGAAACGGCCAGCGCCATCGCGCTCCATTGTGTTGCGTTCATCAATCATTCCCCTGATTTCATAAGGCCCGGTGGTTCGTCGACAGGCCGTGGCCGTCGACGGCAGGCTGGCGTGCATAACCCGTCCAGAGGCACGCAGAACCGCGTCCCAGACAGGTAAGTGCACTCGACCGCGCCAACCGGGTCGAGTTTCATGGGGGACTGTTTATATCGCGAAATGTGTCCGGATCGGGTCCAGCGGCGCGTATCAGGCCGCGATCTCGACCCAATCGCCATTCAGCCGCACCGGCCATACCTCAAGCCTTTGCTCGGGGTATTCCAGGCAACTGCCGTCGTGCAGACGGAAATGCTGTTTGTACAGTGGCGAGGCAATCACCAGGTCGTCGCCCAGCTTGCCCAGCAGGCCGCGGCCGATCACATTGGCGCCGGATTTCGGGTCGCGGTTATCGACGGCGTACAGGGCCTGTTCCTGGCCCGGCAGATAGAACAGCGCCACCTGGCGGTCGTTGAACCAGGCCACCACGCCGGAGTTGGCGACCAGGTCCTGGCGCTCGCACAGGGTTTGCCAGTGCAGGGCGGCGGTCTGCGCGTGTTGGGCATACGCTTCATGGGTCTGGCTCATTACACCACCTCCTTGAACAGGGGAATCAGGTTGAGTTCATCGGCGCGGGCCGGGCGACGCTGCTCGCGCTCACGCACAAAGTGCACGTCCGGGTCCTGGCGCGTGTCGTTGACGAAGGTGCGGAAGCGCTTGAGTTTTTCCGGGTCCTTCAGGGCGTTGGCCCATTCGCATTCGTAGCGGTCGACCACCAGTTGCATTTGCGACTCAAGCTCGGCGGCCAGGCCCAGGCTGTCGTCGATGATCACCGCCTTGAGGTAATCCAGGCCGCCTTCGAGCGACTCGCGCCATACCGAGGTGCGTTGCAGTTTGTCGGCGGTGCGGATGTAGAGCATCAGGAAACGGTCGATGTAGCGGATCAGCGTCTCGTCATCCAGATCGGTGGCGAACAGCTCGGCGTGGCGCGGGCGCATGCCGCCGTTGCCGGACACGTACAGGTTCCAGCCGTTCTCGGTGGCGATGATGCCCACGTCCTTGCTCTGCGCCTCGGCACACTCGCGGGTACAACCGCTGACTGCGAACTTGAGCTTGTGCGGTGAGCGCAGGCCCTTGTAGCGATCCTCGATGCGCAAGGCCATGGCCACGCTGTCTTGCACGCCATAGCGGCACCAGGTGCTGCCCACGCAGGATTTCACCGTGCGGGTCGACTTGCCGTAGGCATGGCCGGTCTCGAAGCCGGCGGCGATCAGTTCGCTCCAGATGTCCGGCAGCTCGTGCAGTTGCGCGCCGAACAGGTCGATGCGCTGGCCGCCGGTGATCTTGGTGTACAGATCATATTTCTTGGCCACCGCGCCAATGGCAATCAAGCCGTCTGGCGTCACTTCACCGCCGGGAATGCGCGGCACCACCGAGTAGGTGCCGTTCTTCTGCATGTTGGCCATGAAGGTGTCGTTGGTGTCCTGCAACGGGATCAGCAACGGGTCGGTGATCGGCCGGTTCCAGCACGACGCCAGGATCGAACCCACCGCCGGCTTGCAGATGTCGCAGCCCTGTTCGCCCTTGCCGTGGTGATGCAGCAGTTCGTCGAAGCTTTCGATGTTTTCGACGCGCACGATCGAATACAGCTCCTGGCGGGTGTAGGCGAAGTGCTCGCACAGGCTCTTGTCGACACTCACCCCACGGGCGATCAGTTCATGCTCGAACACCTGCTTGAGCAGGGCCGCGCAGCCGCCGCATCCGGTGGCGGCCTTGGTGCAGGCCTTGATACCGGCCAGGTCCGTGCAGCCGCCGTCGATGGCGGCGCAGATCGAACCCTTGCTGACGTTGTGGCACGAGCAGATGGTTGCCGTGGCGGGCAGGGCGTCGGCGCCCAGCGCCGGGGCGCCGTCGCTGTGCGGCAGGATCAGGCTGGCCGGGTCAGCGGGCAGGGCGATGCCGTTCTGGGCGTATTGCAGCAGGGTGTCGTAGTAGCTGTTGTCACCCACCAGCACCGCGCCCAGCACCTGCTTGCCATCGGCCGAGACGACAAGGCGGCGGTAGCTGGCGGTCGCTTCGTCGATGTAGCGGTAGCTGACCGCACCGGCCAGGGCGCCGTGGGCGTCGCCAATGGAGCCGACATCCACGCCCAGCAACTTGAGCTTGGTCGACATGTCGGCGCCGAAGAACGACTCGGCATCCTGTTCGCACAATTGCGCGGCCACGCTGCGGGCCATCTGGTAGCCGGGTGCGACCAGGCCGAACACGCTGCCATTCCAGGCCGCACATTCGCCGATGGCAAAGATGTCGGCATCGCTGGTGAGGCAGTGTTCATTGATGTTCACCCCGCCACGCGGACCCAGCTCCAGCTCGCACTGGCGCGCCAGGGCGTCTTGCGGGCGAATGCCGGCAGAAAAGACGATCAGGTCGGTTTCCAGGAATTGGTCGCCGGCAAAATTCATGCGGTAGCGGTATTCGCTGCCGGCGCTGATCGACTGGGTGGCGCGCGACAGGTGCACGCCGACACCCAAGGCTTCGATACGAGCCTTGAGGGCTGCGCCGCCCAGGTCATCGAGCTGCACCGGCATCAGGCGTGGGGCGAACTCCACCACATGGGCTTCCAGCCCCAGGGACTTGAGCGCATTGGCCGCCTCCAGGCCCAGCAGGCCGCCGCCGACCACCACGCCACGGCGCGCCTTGGCGGCGGCGGCGCGGATGGTGTCCAGGTCCGCCAGCGTGCGGTACACCAGGCGCGAGTCGCCTTCGGCGCCTTCGATGGGCGGCACGAACGGGTAAGAGCCGGTGGCCAGCACCAGTTTGTCGTAGGCAACGCTGCCATGGGCGGTGATGACTTCGCGACGGCTGCGGTCGATCTCCAGCACCGGCACGCCCAGGTGCAGGCTCAGGCCGGGCTGCTCGTACAGCGCGGCGGTGCTCATGGCCAGCGACTCGGCATCGCGGCCACCGAAGTATTCAGACAGGTGCACGCGGTCATAGGCGCGCTGCGCTTCTTCGCCGAAGACATGGATGCGATAGCGTTCAAGTGCGCCGCCCGCAATCAACTGCTCGACGCAATGATGACCGACCATGCCATTGCCGATGACGATCAGTGTTTTTACATCGTTGTGAGTCAAGACTGTGGAGTTCATAGCTCGTCCCGGCCTAGGCCAATCAGGTTTTTGTGAAGCAAAAAAAAGGCGCCCGGAACCTTTCGGTTCCAGGCGCCTTTGCCTGTTCTGGTTATAGGGTGTCATCGGGGCGTCGTTGCCGGATGCACCTGTTGCCCTTTGGCCTCTGCTGACAAATGCCGATGCAAGAGTGGCGATCAGCGTCGATCGGCCGGGGCAGCCCGGCCATATGAAGGCCAGGGTTGGTAACAGCAATGCAGAGCTTGTGCCAGCTTGCGCAAAACCCCGTAAACCGTGCGCTTGCAAGGGTTCGTCAAGGTTTCAGGTCAATGCAGGGTTGCCTTTAAATGGTGCGCAACGGTTCAGAAGGCTGTAAATCTGTGCATGAACAGGTGTATTAATCCTGTGTTTCAGACTGGTGAATTCAATCAATGCCCGACTCAATCCCGCCGATTAACCCTGCATGTCCTGCGGACATCGCCGCGATTCTTGCATTCGTGATGCACGCACGGGCGCAGATCTTTCCCATGCTAGACCCCGACGCACTGCCTGCTGACCTGGCCGATTTCGAACAGGTCTATCTCAATGACGCCGATGGCCATTTCCTGATTGCCAAAGTACACGGGCAGATCGTCGCCGCCATCGGCTACTTGCCGTACGATCATCGCTTTGCGCAGCTCGATTACCGGGGCCGCAAAACCGTGGAAATCGTGCGCCTGTTCGTCGACCCCGCCTGGCGCAGCGCGGGCCTGGCCGGTCGGCTGTTCCAGGCTTTATGTGAGCAGGCGCGGGCCACGGCGGTCGACGTGCTGTACCTGCACACCCACCCGTTTCTGCCGGGGGCTATCCGCTTCTGGGAAAAGCACGGTTTTGTAACCGTGGACGTCGAAAGCGACCCGGTGTGGCAGACCACCCATATGGAGAAAGTGCTGGATGAACAGTGAACTGCAACACGAGCGCTGGCAGCGTCTATGGACGGCATTGGGCGCGTCACCGGCACCTGAGCGTTTCGAGCAACTGCGCACGCTGTACGCTGAGCCGGGACGGCATTACCACAACGCCACGCATATCCTGGCTTGCCTGCAAGGTTTCGATGAACTGCGCGACCTGGCCGAAGCGCCGCTGCAAGTGGAATTGGCCATCTGGTACCACGATGCGATCTACGACCCGAGCCGCCAGGACAACGAAGCGCGCAGCGCCGATCTGGCAGGCGAGGTGCTGGCAGTGGTTGGGCTTGATCGGCATCGCCAGGCGGTGCATGACCTGATCATGGCCACCGATCATCGCCAGCCGGCCAGCACCCATGATCAGCGGCTGCTGGTGGACATCGACCTGTCGATCCTGGGTGCCGACGCGCCGGCTTACCAGGCCTACACCGAAGCGGTACGGCGTGAATACGGGCGTTTTCCGGACGCGCTTTATCGCCCCGGCCGAGCGGCTGTATTGAAGAAATTCCTCCAGCGTCCGGTGATTTTCGGCACCGAGCCGGGCAGGGCACGCTGGGAGGTCCCAGCGCGGCGCAATATAGAAGCCGAGATTCGTGAGCTTGAAGCGTAGGGCCGAGGCCCAGGCTGGCTACATCAATGCGGGGCGTGGCGCTTGACGGTCTTGAGCAGGTCTTCAGGACTGATATGCCCGACGATCCCGGCCTTGTCGCTGCCCGGCAGCGGCAGGTCGAGGATATGGCCCTTCATCTTGCCCACCACGTGCATCTCGCATGGCTTGCAATCGAAGGTCAGGGTCAGCACTTCATCACCATGCACCAGTTGCATCGGGGCCACCTTGGTGCGCACGCCGGTCACGCCCTTGGCCTGCTTGGGGCACAGGTTGAACGAGAAGCGCAGGCAATGCTTGGTGATCATCACCGGCACGTCACCGGTTTCTTCGTGGGCCTCGTAGGCCGCATCGATCAACTGCACGCCATGGCGATGGTAGAAATCACGCGCCTTCTGGTTGTACACGTTGGCCAGGAACGACAGGTGCGACTCAGGGTAGACCGGCGGCGGGCTGGTCTCGGCCTTGCGCCCGCCACGCGGGTGGGCCAGCAGGCGAGCGGCTTCCAGGGCCTCGATGGCTTCGCGGCGCAGGGCCTTGAGCTGCGAGTTGGGGATGAAGAATGCCTGTGGAGCATCCAGCTTGACGTCCTGGGCATGGTAGATCGTGGTGCCCAACTGGGTCAGCAGGTCACGCAACTGTTCCAGCGCCTGCTCGGGTTTGTTGGCCGTGCCGAACGGGCCTTCCAGCGTGACCGTGGCATTGACGCCTTCCTCGCTGGTGGCGCACAGGCTCAAACGCTCTTCACGTAGCACGGCTTTCCACTGGATGCCGATACGGCGCTCGGCCGAGGTGCGGGCCAGCGCTTGCTGCCAGTTATGGTCCAGGTTGCGGCTCAGCGGCTGATTGGGGCGCACGCTGGCCAGGGCCGCAGGCATCTCGTTGGGCTCGACCCGGTAGCGCCAGCGCTTCTCGCCGTCTTCTTCGAACTCGCCCTTGAGCTCGGCGATGTTGGCGCGAAAGCCGACCACTTCACGCTTTATCTGCACGTTGAGGCCGTCGCCGTTGGACAGTGGCTCATGGGTCACGGCAATCAGGTCGCGCTTGTTGACCTTCTCGACGGTGCCCACCGGCAGGCCGGTGAAGGTCGGGGTGTCGAAGGCACCGATGTCGATCTTGCGGTCGGACACGAAATAGTCAGTGCTGCCACGGTGAAAGGTCTTTTCCGGGTCTGGCACGAAAAAGTGCGCGGTGTGGCCGCTGGAAGCGCGGGCCAGGTCCGGGCGGTCGTTGAGGATTTCGTCCAGGCGCTGACGGTAGTAAGCAGTGATGTTCTTCACATAGCTCACATCCTTGTAGCGGCCTTCGATCTTGAACGAACGCACACCGGCCTCGACCAGCGCCCGCAGGTTGGCGCTCTGGTTGTTGTCCTTCATCGACAGCAGGTGCTTTTCGAACGCCACCACACGGCCCTGGTCGTCCTTGAGCGTGTAGGGCAGGCGGCAGGCCTGGGAGCAGTCGCCGCGGTTGGCGCTGCGCCCGGTGTGCGCATGGGAAATGTTGCACTGCCCGGAGAAGGCCACGCACAGCGCGCCATGAATGAAGAACTCGACAGCGGCGTCGGTGCCGTCGGCGATCTCGCGGATCTGCTCAAGGTTCAGCTCGCGAGCCAGGACCAGTTGCGAGAAGCCGGCCTGGTCGAGAAACTGCGCCCGCGCCAGGGTGCGGATGTCGGTCTGGGTGCTGGCATGCAGCTCGATGGGCGGAATGTCCAGCTCCATGACCCCCAGGTCCTGCACGATCAGGGCGTCGACACCGGCATCGTAGAGCTGGTGAATCATCTTGCGCGCCGGTTCCAGCTCGTCGTCGTGCAGGATGGTGTTGAGGGTGGTGAAGATCCGCGCATGGTAGCGGCGGGCGAATTTCACCAGCTCGGCAATCTCGCTGACCTCGTTACTGGCGTTGTGCCGTGCGCCAAAGCTCGGCCCGCCGATGTACACGGCATCGGCGCCGTGCAAAATGGCTTCGCGGGCAATGCTGACGTCGCGGGCAGGGCTGAGCAGTTCGAGGTGGTGCTTGGGTAAGGACATGACGAGCGAGATCCGGCGCAGGGCAAAGCGCGCATTGTAGAGGTACTGGCCGTGCGCCGCACCCTTTGCCGGTCAGATGGACGTGGATCGACGCCAATCACCTATTTATGCGAGTGATTATCAACAAGCTCCGTGGTGGGCGGCGCGCTTGTCCATGGCCGTCCTCCAACTATCCGGATAGTCATGCACACCTTGGCGGATAGCCGTGGCCCGCCGCTTACGGCCTAATCGACACCGGGATTCACGCGGAGATGATCATGGCCACGCTCGACGATTATTACGATGTGCAGTACAACGCCCGCGCCAGCGTGGCCGACTATGAGCACTATCCCCGGCTGTACCGCAGCCTGAGCGATGCAGCGCACGCCAGCCTGCCGGTGACCAAAGACGTGGCCTACGGGCCCGGCAGCGGTGAGCGGCTGGACATCTTTACGGCCGCGCAGCCTGATGCGCCGGTGCTGTTGTTCATTCACGGCGGGTACTGGCGCGCCTTGTCCAAGGCCGACTCGGCCTTCATGGCACCGGCGCTGACCCAGGCGGGTGCCTGTGTGGTGGTCATCGATTACGACCTGGCGCCAGCCGTGACCCTGGATCATATCGTCGACCAGACCCGGCGCGCCCTGGCCTGGGTCCATCGGCATATCGGCGAATTTGGCGGGGACCCTGCGCGCATCGTGGCCAGTGGCAGTTCGGCCGGCGGGCACCTGGTGGGCATGTTGCTGGCGGGCGGCTGGCATCAAGACTACGGCGTACCGCCTTCGGTGCTGCACGGCGCCTTGCCGATCAGCGGGCTGTTTGATCTGCAACCCTTGCTGGCCACCCATATCAATGCCTGGATGCATCTTGATGAAGTGTCGGCCCGGCGCAACAGCCCGCAGTTTCACCTGCCAGCACACGACACACCGCTGAAAATCAGCTACGGCGCGCTTGAAAGCGAAGAGTTTGCTCGCCAGTCCCATGACTATCTCGACGCCTGGTGTAGGGAGGGTTTGTCAGGGCAAGGGGTCAAGGCGCCGGGCCGCAATCATTTCGATGTGGTACTGCAACTGGGCGAACCCGGCACACCGTTGTACCTGGCGGCCAGGCACCTGCTGGGCCTCTGAGCGGTAACAACGCTGTGTCGGTCCTACCCAGATGTCTGTTGGTGCAACCGTTGGGCAGCGGGGTGTGGCGTTTTCATCAGGCGCCGGCCATTGCTGTTGGCGTTGCCATGCCGCCAGGCGGGCACTGCTCTGTTGCGGGGCATAGCGCGCAGGTGGCAGCCAGTGGGTGAACGCCGGCTCAAGGCTTTGGCGCTCGCACTATCCGGATAGTGTGCGATTGCTATCCGGATAGTGCGGGTTTGTTTCAGCCAGGCCTGCGTGGCCTGACGCTTGCATCGAGGTCAGGCAGATGCGCCGCAGAGCGCACACCTGATAACCGCGAAACAGCCTTGATGACGAGTGCCATGATCAATTCCAAGCCTGAATCTCACCTGCGTGATATCCATGCCGACCATTTCGACCTGGCCGGTGCCTGCTCCTGGATGTCGCATATCTGCGGCCCTCACCAGCTCAAGGCCAGCAGCCCGGGGCGCATCCAGTTTCGCCACAGCGCCAACGTGCTCAAGTCGATGTCCACCACGCTGGGCATTGTCGAGTACGGCACCGATGTCACCGTGGGCATCGCCGACCTCGACAGCTTCAACAGCTACAGCGTCAGCCTGCCGCTGTGCGGCGAGCAGGAATTGAACAAGGGCGGCCAGCGCTTGCGCTCCGACGCCGAGCACGGGGTGATCATTGCCCCCAACGAAACCCAGGAACTGAGCATCGCCGGCGACTGCCGCAAGTTGCAGGTGGTGATCAGCCGGGTGGCGATGAACCAGACCCTGGAAGACTTGCTCCAGCGCCCGATCGGCGAGCCCTTGCGCTTCGCCGCCGGCATGGACGCGGTCAACGGGGCCGCAGCTTCCTGGTGGCGCATGGCCCGGCACTTTATCGAGGAGATGGAACGCGGCGAGCTGTACGACCACCTGCTGTTCAGTCGCGACCTGGAAAACGCTCTGGTCAAGGGCCTGATCCTGGCCCAGCCCAATAACTATTCCGACGCCTTGCGTGACACCCTCGGGGTGCGCATGCCGCATTACCTGGTGCGCGCCAGGGACTACATTCACGCCCACGCCCGCGAAGACCTGTGTGTCGAGGACATCGAGGCCGCCAGCGGCGTGTCACGCTTCAAGCTGTTCGAAGGCTTTCGCAAGTACATCGAGCTCTCGCCAATGGCCTACCTGAAAAAATACCGCCTGAGCGGCGTGCGCCAGGAAATCCTCGAACACCGTGGCACCCGCAATATCTCGGCGATTGCCATGGAATGGGGCTTCACCCACCTGGGGCGCTTTTCCAGCGAATACCGCAAGCAGTTCGACGAAAGCCCGAGCACGACCTTGCAGCGGGCCGAGGGCCGGCGTTCGCGGTCGCATTGAGGTGCGGTCGTTACTGAGCGATTTTGATGACGACCTTACCGAAGGCACCCCTGGCCAGATGTTCGTACGCTTCGCGTGCCTGATCGAACGGGTACACATGATCGATGATCGGGCGAATCCTGTGCTCATTGAGGAATTCGTTCATTCGATCAAATGATGAACGTGGAGCAACGGCTATGCCGCGAATCGTCGTTTGTCGAAAAATCATGGGCATCAGGTTCAGGGCAGAGGTCTGGCCTGTCAGAAAGCCGATCTGTGCAATACGTCCACCTGCCTTTGTGGCGGCAACCGATTGATTGATGCCGTCACCGCCTGCCACATCCAGCAGCAGATCCACGCCCTTGCCATCAGTGAGTTTCAGGACTTCCTCGGCCCACTCAGGGGTGGTGCGATAGTTCACGCCAGCAACCGCGCCCAGCTTTTTTACCGCTTGCAGATTGGCATCACGGCTGGAGGTGACGATGACCTTAGCGCCCAAGGCAGTGGCAATCTGTGCCGCAAAAACAGAAACACCTCCAGATCCCTGCACCAGAACGGTCTGGCCGGCCTCGACCTGACCATAGTCGACGAGCGCATACCACGCTGTCAGGGCCGCAATCGGAAGGGTCGCGGCCTCCTCATCCGACATGTAGTCAGGAACGCGTACCGCGCTGTCTTCATGAATGACCATGTACTGTGCCAGGCCACCCGGCAGTGGCGAGCCGAAGCAGTAGTCGGGTTCATCCGGCCCAGGCATGCCGTCCAGCCAGCGTGAATACAGGTGTGAGTTGACCCGATCGCCAACGGCGAATCGGCTGACACCTTCGCCCACTGCCACGACAGTCCCCGCCGCATCGCTGACGGGGATCAGCGGCTTGGGCACCTTGTGAGGTTCGTAGATACCGTCAACGATGGCTTTGTCCCGGAAATTGAGCGACACCGCGCCTACTTTCACCAGCAGTTCACCGGCTTGGGGTACGGGTGTTTCTGTCTCTTCCTGTACCAGATTATCCAGGCCGAAATCTTTCAACAGCCACGCTTTCATTTTCCGTCTCCAGTCGTTTTGAGGTGCAGAGCAGAAACGCTCCGTCAGGGCACATTGTTCTGTGTTGCCGCACCGGGATAAATGCGCAGGAACCGACAGGATTGTTATGCTGGCAAGCAACAATCATCGCACTGACAGGTTTGCGGGAGGGGACTTATGGAGCTTCTACAGGCGATGCAGGTATTCGCCAAGCTGGCCGAGCTGCAGAGTTTCACCAAAGTTGCAGAAGCCCTGCAGACAGGACGCCCGCATGTCACTCGTACCATCCAGGATCTCGAAGCTTCGCTGGGGGTTCGTCTCTTTCAACGCACCACTCGCCAGGTAAGACTGACTGCGCAGGGAGAGCGGTTTTACGAGCGCGTCAAAGAAATCCTGGCGAACATCGCAGAGACGACGGCCATGTTCGATCGCCGTGGGCCAACCTTGCGTGGACGGCTTCGAATCGACATTCCCACGGCCTTTTCCCAGCACCGCTTCATGGCAAGCCTCAGGCGATTTACAGAGGCTTATCCCGAAATCGAGCTGGCGCTGGGGGTGACCGACCGCAGGGTGGATCTTGTGGCCGAGGGCATCGACTGCGTCGTCAGGATTGGTGACCTTCCGGATTCAAGTCTGGTGGCCAGAAAAATTGGCACCGTCATCATGGTGACCTGTGCGTCCCCGGTGTATCTCCAGGCCTGTGGGGCACCCGCGACCCTGCACGATCTGATCGATCATCGGTGTGTCAGCTTCCTTTCCGGCCAGAGTAAGAGGCCGCTTCCCTGGCATTTCTCGGTGGACGGCGAGGATCATCCTTACACGCCCCACGGGGGCATCACTGTGAATGAGTCAAATGCCTACGTTCAATGTGGTGTTGCCGGCTTCGGTATTGTCCAGGCGCCAGGAATCGCCGTTGAGACCTTCCTGGCAAATGGAGAACTGGTCGAGGTGCTCGGCTCCCATCGTCCACAGCCGCGCCTGGTGTCGGTGCTTTACCCAAGCAGAACGCATCTTGCTCCTCAGGTAGAAGCCTTTGTGGAGTGGCTGAAAGAACATTTTCCTGTGCTGCATCCTGGCTGGTTCATTGCGCAGTCACCTTCGAGCGCAGGCTGACTGCGCCACGGCCAGATTTTTCAACGCGTAGCAAGGGTGTTACAGCGCGCGCAAGCGCAGCAGCCGCGTGCCGTCGAACGGATCGGTCAGCCAGTGGCCGTGTACGCCAAAGGCACTGAGCAGGCGTTCGGGAGTCAGCACGTCGTGGGGCAGGCCCAAGGCAATCAGGCGTCCGCCATGCAGCAGCGCCAGGCGGTCGCATTCCAGTGCCTGGTTGAGGTCGTGCAGGGCAATCACGCAGGTGACCGGCAAGGCCTTGACCAGGCCGAGAATGCTCAACTGATGCTGGATGTCGAGGTGGTTGGTGGGTTCGTCCAGCAGCAGGATCTGCGGCCGTTGCGCCAGCGCGCGGGCGATGTGCGCACGTTGACGTTCGCCGCCGGACAGGGTCTGCCAGTGACGCTCGCGCAGGTGCAGCAGGTCGACGTCCACCAAGGCCTGGCGCACGATCTCATCGTCCTCGCCGCTCCAGGGTGCCAGCGCCGACAGCCAGGGCGTGCGGCCCAGTTCCACGGCGTCGCGCACGGTAATACTGTCGCTGGTGTCGGCCTGTTGCTCGACCACCGCCAGTTGCCGGGCCACGTCACGACGCTTCATCTGTACCAGCGGCTGGCCAGCCAGGTGCACGCTGCCGGCGCTGGGCGCCAGCAGCCCTGACAGCAGCTTGAGCAGGGTGGACTTGCCCGAACCGTTGGGGCCGACAATGCCCAGGGTTTCGCCGGGCCGCACGCTGAGGCTGACGTCCTGCAGCAAGGCCTGGCTTTTGATGATGTGGGTCAGCCCGGTGCAGCCGAGCGCTGCCGTGTCGAGCAAGGGGGAAAAGGCATTCATCGCGGGTGTTTCCCCCGGATCAGGATCAGGGCGAACACCGGTGCGCCGATCAGGGCGGTAATCACCCCGACCGGCAGGGTCTGGCCCTTGATCAGCGTGCGCGACAGCACGTCGGCGGCAATCAGAAACAGCGCGCCGCACAAGGCGCTGACCGGCACCAGCCGGGTATGACGCACGCCGACCAGCATGCGCACGGCATGCGGGATCACCAGGCCGACAAAACCGATGGAGCCGACAATCGACACCATCACGGCGGTGATCAGCGCTGCGCAGGTGATCAGCAGCACCTGCACGCGGCGCACCGCAATGCCCAGCGAGGCGGCCGAATCGCTGCCGAACATGAACGCATCCAGCGCCCGGCGATGCCACATGCACACCAGCAGGCCGGCCAGCACCACCGGCACCGCCAGCCACACCGAATGCCAGCGCACGCCGCTGAGGTTGCCCAGCAGCCAGAACATGATGCCGCGTGCCTGCTCGGAACTGGCCGACTTGGTGATCAGAAACGAGGTCAGGGCATTGAACAGCTGCGAGCCGGCAATGCCGGCCAGAATGATATGGCCGGCCGCGCTGGAGCCCTGGGACGAGCGGGCGAGCAGGGTGACCATGGCAAACGCGGCCATGGCGCCGGCGAACGCGCCGGCCGACAGCGAAATCGCCCCCGCACCGATGCCCAGCAGGGCGACCAGCACCGCACCGGTCGAGGCCCCGGCAGAAATACCCAGCAGATACGGCTCGGCCAGCGGGTTGCGCAGCAGCGATTGCAGCACCACCCCTGACAGCGCCAGCCCGGCACCGCAGGCGGCGGCGACGATGGCACGGGTCAGGCGGTAGTTCCAGATGATGCCTTCGTCGATGGGGTCAACCGGGAAACCGGCGCCCCACAGCTTGTTGGCCAGGATCTGCCCGACTACGTCCATGCTGATGTAGGTTTCGCCGATGGCGGCGCCGGCGATCACGGCCAGTACCAGCACAACGCTGACCCACAGGGCATGGCCCACCAACACCCAGGCTCTCATGGGGCCTTGTTGAACCGGTCAGCAGCGTCGGCCAGCTCTTCGATACCGGTGAACATGCGCAGGCTGGCCTGCATGGCGTCGGCGTCGATGATGACGATGCGGTCGTTCCTGACCGCGTCCATGGTGCGCGTCACCGGGTCCGACTTGAGGAAGGCCAGTTTGCGCGTGTAGTCGTCAGCCGGAAAGCGGCGGCGGTCCATGCGGGCGATGACCAGGATGTTCGGATTGGCCTTGGCAATGGTTTCCCAGCCCACGGTCGGCCACTCTTCATCGGAGGCGACGATGTTGCGCAGCCCCAGGCTGTTGAGCATGAAATCCGGAATGCCTTTGCGCCCGGCCACATACGGGTCGATGTCGAGGTCGGCACTGGAGAACCAGAACACCGCCGAGACGTCTTTGGCCTTGTTGCGATCAACGTTGGCCAGCGCCTTGGCCAGCCGCGCCTTCAGTTCGTCGACCACCTGCCGGCCACGGTCCTGCACGTCGAAGATCTGTGCCAGTTGCTCGACGCTTTGGTAGAGGGTGTCGATGCGAAACGGCTCCAGGCGTGTGCCGTCGGCGCCGACCAGGTTGTTTTTGCCTTCACAGTCCGAAGGCAGGATGTAGGTCGGGATCTTCAGGTCATGAAACTGCTCGCGGGTGCCGACCACCCCCTGTTTGCCCACCATCCACTCCAGTTGCACGGCCACCAGCCCCGGGCGCTTGCCGATTACCGCTTCGAAACTGGGGTCGTTGTCCGCCAGGCGTTCGACCTTGTCGTTCTGCGCCTTGAAGCGCGGCAGTACGTCGTTGAACCACAGCGAAGTGCCGACCAGGCGCTCGCCCAGGCCCAGTTCGTAGAGCATCTCGGTGCCGGCCTGGCCGATGGTCACCGCCTTGTCCGGGGCTTTGGCGAAGGTCAGCGGCAAGCCGCAATTCTCGATGGTCAGCGGGTACTGGGTGGGGGCGGCAAGACTCTGGGCGCAAAAGCCCAGCGCGGCCAGCAGGGTGGCCAGGCGCGGCAGCGACAACAGGGGCAACATGAATGGGCGATCTCCATTTCGTACGAAAGCGGGACGCAGTGTACAGGCAGGAAATACATCGCGGTCGCCACCCGACAGGCAGGCCCGGGCAAGACACGCCACGGCAGGGCGTGCGCGGATGTCCTTCCCGGACACCCCGCCGGTCAGTAAAAGTGTGGGTCGGCAGGTCTCCTGACTGGCACGTCCAGGCCTTGCTCCGGCCTTCCCGGGCGTGAAACCCAGTGGCGTATATGGAGCGGCTCGATGCCTACAGTTGCGGGGGCAGTTTCGTTTGCGTTTACCTGAGCAGTGACGGCGCATCGGTGATGCTGCGTGGCCAACCGGATCGCAATGCTCATTTACTTGAGTAAACTCCGCGTGCTCGCCGCTTTGCGCCTTGCCTCACCTTCGCTCGTCGACTTCTCAGGCAAAACCAGGCGTTTCACGGCCGGCGAATTCCCTGTTAGTTCCTTTCGGAAACCGACGGCGGCGATGGTAAACGATCGACTCACGAGCCGCTAATGGTTTGTTTTCAGCCGTTGCAGGCAGTTGATCAGGTGCAGGCGCATGGCCGCGCGGGCCGCGTCGCCGTCCTGGTGGGCGATGGCCGTGAAGATCTGTGCCTGCTCGCGGGCCTGGGCCTCGGGGTCTTCGGCATGCGCCAGCACGGGCTGGTTGCCGAAGCCGGTACCGATGCGCGGCAGGATGCTGCTGCCCAGGTGGTTCATCACGTCGGTGAAAAAGCCATTGGCGGTGCACAGGGCAATATGCCGATGGAACTGGTAATCGGCCTGTACCGTATCAGCGCCTTGCCGGGCGCAGTCCTGCAAATGCTGCAACGCCTGTTCGATGGCCTCTAGCTGTTCCGGGGTGCGGCGCCGGGCGGCGAGGGCGGCGGCTTCCGGCTCCAGGCTCAGGCGCAGTTCGAGCACCGCGACGGCGTCGTGGCGCGTGCCGACCGCTGGCTCGTCGGGCGTTGCGCTGCGTGCTTGTGCGGCATCGACCACGAAGGTGCCGATGCCGTGGCGGGTTTCCACCAGGCCCTCGGCCTGCAGGCGCGACATGGCTTCACGTACCACGGTACGGCTGACGCCGGTTTCAAGAATGATGGCCTGCTCGGTGGGCAGTTTTTCACCGCTTCCGATCTCGCCTTCACGAATCCGGCGGGAAAACTCGGCGACCAGTTGCTGGGTCAGGTTCGAGCGACGGCCCGAGGCTGCGGATGGTTGGTCCATATCGATGGGTCAGGTCCTGTGGGGCGCTGAGTATAACCCCGCCGGCGGGCGGGGTGCGGGTGTGTTTTGTCGGGTTGTGCAGCCTATAATCGCGTATCCGACAAGAACGAGGCTGCAATGTCCGACAACAGCGTTCCCGCGCAGAAAAACCATCGACGCCTGGCCGAGACCCTGGTCGACCGCTTTGCCCAGCGCATGCGCGACGGCGTACTGCAGCGCGGCGAAAAGCTGCCCTCGGAAGTGCACATCATGGAAGCTGAAGGTGTCAGTCGCACGGTGGTGCGTGATGCCCTGTCGCGGTTGCAGGCTGCCGGGCTGGTCGAGACCCGTCACGGCGTCGGCACTTTCGTGCTCGACATGCCGGCACCGGAAGGCTTCAGCGTGGGGCCGGCGACCATCGCGACCTTGTCCGATGTACTCAATCTGCTGGAGTTTCGCCTGAGCGTGGAAGTGGAAGCCGCCGGCATGGCCGCCCAGCGACGCAGCCCCGAGGCGTTGCTGGAACTGAAGCGGGCCTTCGAGGCGCTGCTCGAAGGCCCGCAAAAGTCCGGCACCACCATCAATGCCGACTTCCAGTTCCATCTGAAGATCGCCAAGGCCAGCGGCAACGCCTACCTGATCGACATCATGAAACACCTGGGCACCAAGCTGATCCCGCGCACCCGCATGAATTCGGCCTACACCGGGCAAAGCGACCGCACCGCCTACCTCAAGGGCATCGATGCCGAACACCGGCAGATCTACGAAGCCATCGCCCAGGGCAACGTCGACGCCGCGCGTGCCGCCATGTACCTGCACCTCAACGGCAGCCGCATGCGCCTGCGCCGCACCCAGTCGCTATACGGCGACTGACCCCCCGGTAGGAGCGCGCTTGCCCGCGACCGGCTGCGTAGCAGTCGTAAAAATAGTGGCGTTTCCAAGATTTCTGCGAGCGCTGCGCACTCGGTCGCGGGCAAGCGCGCTCCTACCAGGCCGCAATCGCACGATCAGAGAAAGTTGTACTGCACCCCGACCCGCAACCGCAGCTGGCGTTCGTCGTCGGTGGCGTTGACCTTGATGTCACCCACCTCGAAGAACGGTGTCCAGTTCTTGTCCCACTTGTACTTGAACGCCGCGTTCTGCTCGTAGTCGCTGGTGTCATTGTCGTAGCGGATGTAGTCGGCATCGAAGTAGATGAACTGGTACTCGTACGCCCACGCACTGCCCTTGGGCGCGTAGTTGAGCCATACGTCGTAGCGGTTGACCGTCTGGTCGTCCGAAGCGTTGTAAGGCATCTCCTTGTTGACCTTGTCGCGGTCGAGCTTGATCGAGTCGAAGCGATAACGGCCCGACAGGCTCAACTCATCGGTGAGCTTGTAGCCGACCTTCAGGCCGGTCTTGTACGCCGTCGATTTCTCGATGCTTTCCAGCTGGAAGGAAGGGGTGAAGGTCCATTTGTTGTCGAGCTTGTACTGGTAGCTGACGGTCAGTTCATGGCCGCTGCCCACGGTGTTGTCGAATGCCACGTCCTGGCGGTCGCCGGCGGTCTTGTACTTGAGTTCGCCTTCGAAGCCCCAGCCGCTTTCCAGGCGTGTGCCGAACTTGACCCGGTCCGAGTGCATACGCGAATCCTCCGCGTACTGGTGCCGGTAGTTGACGTAACCGGTGTTGCCGGCCTGAACCCAGGCACTGGTCAGCAGGGTGGTGGAAGTCAGCGCGATCAGAGAGATGATTTTTTTCATTTTTTTCATTTTTTTATTCTTGTGATTGAGTTGATTTTCAGGGTTTTTCAGCAAATCGCAGGCAGCCGGATCCCGTGGCCGTAAAAGCCGGAAATCAAACTGGTAGCGGGAGAGGCAGCGGCAAGCGTTGGGCTTCAAGCGGCACGAGGCGATGCAGCGTCCTCGCGGGTTTGGGGCGGCTTGTAACCTGCGGCTTGTCGCTCAGTGTTCAACCGGGCGGTCGAGCGTCCAGGTCGCGGCTGGCCTGGATCAGCAGCCGCGAGTAATCGTGATGCACCTGGTTGCCCAGCAACTGGTCGCTGTCCAGGGTCTCGACCACCCGGCCCTGTTGCATCACCGCCAGGCGATCGCACAGGTGGGCGACCACCCCCAGGTCATGGGTGACCATCAGGTAGGTCAGGCCACGCTGGCGGCGCAGGTCAGCCAGCAGGTTGAGAATCTCGGCCTGCACCGACACGTCCAGGGCCGAGGTGGGTTCGTCGAGCAGCAGCACCTTCGGTTGCAGGATCAGCGCCCGGGCTATCGCCACGCGCTGGCGCTGCCCACCTGAAAGCTGGTGCGGGTAGCGGTAGCGGAAGCTGTCGTTGAGGCCGACCTGGCCCAGCACTTCACTGACCCGCTCATTGCGCTCGCCGATGCGGTGCACGCTCAGCGGCTCCTTGAGCGCGGTGTCGACGGTGTGCCGTGGGTGCAGCGAGGCGTAGGGGTCCTGGAACACCATCTGCACCGTGCGGTAGTGCTCGGCATCAAGCTTGCGCTGTACGGCCTGGCCGGCGACCTTCAGGTGGCCGCTCCAGTGGTGATACTGGCCGGCCAGGCAGCGCAGGACGGTGGTCTTGCCTGAGCCGGACTCGCCGACCAGGCCGAACGACTGGCCTTGCTCGACCTGCAGGTTGACATCGTGCAGCACCTGGTTGACGGCCGCGCCCGTGCCAAAGCTCAGGTTCAGGGAATCGACTTCGATCATCGCCATGGGATCAACCTCAGTGTGTGAGCCAGAGTGGGTCGCGTTGCAGCACCGGCAGGCTGGCGCGCGGGCGGTCCAGGCTGGGCAGGGCGGCGAGCAGGCCTTGGGTGTAAGGGTGGCGGGCGTGGTCCAGGTCCTTGGCCGCCAGCGACTCGACCACCCGTCCTGCGTACATCACCAGCACGCGGTCGCAGAAGTGGCGCACCAGGTTCAAGTCGTGGCTGATGAACAGCAGGCCCAGGTCGCGTTCGCTGACCAGCTCTTCAAGCACATTGAGCACCTGGCGGCGCACCGAGACGTCCAGCGCCGAGGTCGGTTCGTCGGCAATGATCACCTGCGGGTCGGTGATCACCATCATGGCGATCATGATGCGCTGGCCCATGCCGCCGGAGACTTCATGCGGGTACAGCTCGAACACCCGCGCCGGGTCGCGGATCTGTACCTTGGCCAGCATGTCCAGGGTGCGCTCGCGGGCTTCGGCCTTCGAGACCTTGTGGTGCGCCAGGTACGCTTCGGCGATCTGGTCACCGACCTTGATCACCGGGTTCAGCGAGTACTTGGGGTCCTGCATGATCATCGACATGCGCCGGCCGCGAATGCCCTGGATCTGTTTTTCATTGCAGCTCAGCAGGTCAGTGTCGCCAAAACGCAGGGTCTTGGCGGTGATGCGGGCGCTGGCCGGGTGCAGGCGCAACAGGCTGCGACCCACAGTTGACTTGCCCGAGCCGGACTCGCCGACGATGGCCAGCTTTTCCCGGCCCAGGGTGAACGACACATCGTGCACCGCGGTGGTGGTCTTGCCGCCGCTGGTGAAGTCGACGCGCAAATCTTCTACTGCAAGCTTGATCTGTGACATGGCGCTGTACCTTGTTGTTGTTCTTTGAGCTTCGCGGCTGAAGCCGCGCCTACGGTCCGGCTGTCAAGAATTGCGCGGGTCCAGCACATCGCGCAGGCCGTCGCCCAGCAGGTTGAAGGCCAGGCTGACCAGCATGATGGTCGCGCCCGGTGCCGCCACCAGCCACCAGCTTTCGAGCATGTAGCGTCGGCCGCTGGAAATCATCGCGCCCCATTCCGGCAGCGGTGCCTGGGCACCCAGGCCGAGAAAGCCCAGGGCGGCGGCGGTGAGAATGATGCTGGCCATGTTCATGGTCAGGCGGATGATCACCGACGACAGGCACATGGGGATGATGTGCCGGCCGATGATGCGCGTGGCCGACGCCCCTTGCAGTTTCACCGCCACCACGAAATCGGCGTTGCGCAGTGACAGGGTCTCGGCGCGGGCCAGGCGGGCGATCGGTGGCCAGGCAGTGAGTGCGATGGCGATCACCGCATGCTCAAGGCCAGGGCCGAGGGCGGCGATAAAGGCCAGGGCCAGGACCAGGCTGGGGAACGAGATGAAAATGTCGGTGATGCGCATGAACAGGCTGTCGACCCAGCCGCCGTAATAGCCTGATACCGTGCCGACCAGCAGGCCGATGGGGCCGACGATCACAGTCACCAGCATGACGATGTACAGGGTCACGCGTGAGCCATACACCAGCCGGCTGAACACGTCGCGGCCGTATTCGTCGGTGCCGAACCAGTGCGCGGCGCCCGGGCTTTGCAGGGCGGCCGAGAGGTTCTGCGCCAGTGGATCATGGGTGGCGATCCAGGGCGCGAACAGGGCGACCACCATCAACGTGCTGATCACCACCAGGCCGGCCAGGGTCAGCGGGTTGCGCACCAGAAAGCGCAACAGACGCTTGCTGCTGGCTGCCAGGGCCGCCAGGCTCGAATCGGGTACCGATGCCAAGGGTTTTACGCTGCTTGCAATGGACGTATTCATCAGCGGGTTCTCGGGTCGAAGACTTTGTAGAGGGCGTCACTGATCTGGTTCAGGGCCACGAAAATCAGGCCGATCAACAACACGCAGGCCATCACCGCATTCATGTCGCCCAGCAGCAGGCTGCTGGTCAGGTACTGGCCGAAGCCAGGCCAGGCAAACACCGTTTCGATCAGCACCGCGCCTTCGAGCAGACCGCCATAGGCCAGGGCGACGATGGTCAGCAACTGCACGCGGATATTGCGAAACGCATGGCCCCAGACAATGCTGCGCTGCGACAGGCCCTTGACCCGGGCAGTGATGATGTATTCCTGCGACAGCTGTTCGAGCATGAAGCTGCGGGTCATGCGGCTGATGTAAGCCACCGAGTTGACGCTCAGGATCAGTGCCGGCAGCAGGATGTGGCGCAAGGCACTGCGAAAGGCTTCCCAGTCGCCGGCCAGCACGGTGTCGATCAGCAGCAGGCCGGTGCGGGTCTCGATCAGGCCGTCATACGCCAGGCCGATACGGCCCACGCCGCCAGCCCAGCCCAGCCAGGCGTAGAACACCAGGAAGGCCATCATGCCCAGCCAGAAGATCGGCGTGGAGTAACCGAACAGTGTGATTACCCGGGCAATATGGTCACCCACGCGGCCCTGGTGGGTGGCGGCGTACACGCCCAGTGGCAGCCCGCCCAGCACGCCGAACAGAATGGCCAGGGTCGCCAGTTCCAGCGTGGCGGGGAACACCCGGGCGATGTCCTCGATCACCGGGTGGCCGGTGAGCAGGCCCTTGCCCAGGTCGCCCTGCATCAGGTCGCCGACGTAGACGCCAAACTGGCTCCACAGCGGCTTGTCCAGGCCCATCTCTTTGTAAGCCTGGGCGTAGGCGGCAGCGTCGGCGTCAGGGCCGACGACCGCCAGTACCGGGTCCAATGGCATGACCCGGCCGATGAAGAAAGTGAGCAACAGCAAGCCGAACAGAGTCGCCACTACTGAACCGCTGCGACGGGTGCCGTTGGCCACCCGACTGCTCCAAAAAGAAAGTGATGCACTCGACATGATGATTCCTGCCTTGGCGTGAGCGGATGAACGTCGCGATCAACGTTGCTTGTAGACGTCCCGAAGGCGCGTGGTGGCGGCGCTGTGCCCCAGGTACTGACGGACATCGGCGTGGATCACCACCTCGTCGGTCATCTGCGACACCGGCATGATGGGCCCGGCCTGCTGGTCATACAGGGTCTGGATCTGCTGATACAGCGCCAGTTGCCGGCCCGGGTCGCGCTCCTGCTCGGCCTGCTCGATCAGGCTGTTGATCTGCGGGTCGAAGAACGAGGTGCGCCAGCCCTGGAAGTTGGTCAGCTTGGCCTGCTCACGGTTGTCCGGGTTGTACACCAGGGCGCGCAGGCTCGAGTGCGGATGCCGCTCGGCACCGCCGCCGCCACGCCCGACCAGGATGTCGAACTTGCGGTCACGCATCGCACCGTAGATCTGGTTGCCGGTGCCGGTGATGATGTTGGCCTGGATACCGGCCTGGGCCAGGGTCGACTGCAGGCTGGTGGCAATGTTGATGAACGGCGAGTCGGTCAGCGAGCGGATGGTGATTTTGAAACCTTCCGGGTAGCCGGCTTCGGCCAGCAGACGCTTGGCCTGGGCGACGTTGAGGCGATAGCCCGGATCGTCCAGGCGGGCCTGCAGTCCAAGTTGCAGGGGACGCTGGTTGATGATGCCGTAGTGCGGCATGACCACGTTGTTGATGCCTTCGTAATCGATCAGCGAACGCACCGCCTGCCGGACCTTGATGTCCTTGAACAGCGGTTGCTCCATGCTCATGGCCACGTAGTACAGCGTGCCACGGGGGATGGTCTGCACCTCGACATCGTCGGAGCGGGTCAGGGCCTTGATGTCGGTGGCAGCCATGCCGCGGGCCACATCGAGGTCACCGCGCTCGACCATCAGGCGCAGGGCCTGGGACTCGGTCATGTTGCGCATCACCACCCGGCGCATCTTGGCCGGCCCGCGCCAGTAATTGTCGAAGCGGGTCATCAGAATCACGTCGTTGGCGCGCCAGATGTCCAGCTTGAACGCACCGGAACCGGCCGTGTGGGTGGTCAGCCACGCGGCACCCTGATCATCGCCCTGAGCGTGCTGCTGCACGGTCAGGCGGTCGACCACAAAGGCGCTGGGCGAGGTGGCCAGGGTGTTGAGCACCAGCATCGGGTCGGTGGGCTTGGGCAGGTCCATGACGAAGGTCAGCGGCCCTTCGGCGCGCACCAGGCGGGTCACGTTATCGGCACTGTAGCCGTAGGCTTTCCAGGTCGAGGCCAGGGCTTTGTTGAGGGTGACGACCCGTTGCAGCGACCAGGCGACATCCTGGGCGGTCAGCGGATTGCCGGAGTGGAACGTGACACCTGCGCGCAGATGAAAGGTCAGGCGCATGCGGTCCGGGCTGATTTCCCAGCGCTCGGCCAGGGCCGGCACCAGTTGGTCGGGACGGGCAGCGTCCTGTTCCAGCAGCATGTCGTAGACGTTGGAGTTGACCTCGGACACCTCAAGGCCGGTGGCGGCGGCAGGGTCCAGGGACAGCAGGTTGATCATGCTCATGCCGACCACCAGTTGGTCGACCGGGGTTTCGCCACGGGCCTGCACAGCGGGGGTGTGCAGAAACGTCGCCGTCAGGGCGAGGCAGAGCAGCCAGGGCAGGCGCTTGGGCCAGAGTTTCATGGGGCGGTCCTTTTTTATATTTATAAAGACTCATGTACCGGGAACGCTCTGATCGTTCCCGGGGGTGCCGCGCTGTGCGCAGGGACGGCTCAGGCCGCGAACCCTGGTACAGCGCTCCCGGCTAAGGCCGGTCCTACCAGCGTTCTACGGTATGCGTCTCGATATAGCCGAAGTTGATGTCCTCACCCAGGCCTGGCTGCTGGCTCAGGTGCACATAGCCTTCGCTGTCCATCGGGTCGACCAGGGTATTAAGGTAGGCCGGTACGTCGTCGTACTCCAGGAACGGGTGCAGCAGGCCACGCTCGTACCAGCGGCAGTTGCTGATGGCGCCGACCACGTTGAGGTTCGCGGCGCCGTTGCCGTGAACTTCACAATCCATGCCGAACGACTCGGCCAGGTGCGCCACTTTCAGGCACGGGCCGATACCCCCGACCCCGGCCACGCCGGCACGCAGGATATCGCAGGCCTTGTTGGTAACCCAACTGGCACGGCTGTGGTATTTGCCGGCGACGGTTTCCGGGCCCAGCACCGGGATGTCCAGGTTGGCGGCCAGCCAGGCATAGGACTCGGTGGACTCTTCCATCATCGGTTCTTCGAACCAGGCGAAATCGAGCTTTTCCAGCTCACGGCCGATGTACAGCGCATCGACCCGGCTGTACCAGTGATAACCGTCGAGCATCAGCGCGATGTCGGGACCGACCGCTTCACGCACCGCCGCACAGGCCTGCACGTCCATGCGCGGGTTGGGGGCGAAGGAGATCGGCGGCATCCAGGTGTGAAGCTTGATGGCCTTGTAGCCGCGCTGCACCAGTTTCTCGGCAAACTGGCCGAACTCGTCCGGGGTCGACAGCCCGCCGGGCAGGTCATCGCCGCACATGGTCGAACCGTAGGCCAGCACCTTGTCGCGGTAGCCGCCAAGCAACTTGTGCACCGGCTGCTTCAGGGCGCGACCGGCCAGGTCCCAGAGCGCCTGCTCGACCAGCGCCAAGGTGCGGTCGGTGAGCTGGCTGGCGCTGCCACGCTGCCAGTGGGCCAGCTCCTGCCAGATCTTCTCGCGGTTCATGGGGTTCTGGCCGATCAGTACCTTCTTGACGAAGGACTCGATGATATGCGGACGAATCAGCTCGGGCGGGCCGAAGGCAAAGCCTTCGCTGCCATCATCGCAGCCGATGCGCAGCATGGCGTGCCTGACCTGCCGCTCTTCGCCGGGGTGAGCATGACCGGCGCTGTCGACGGCGCGTCGGGTGGGGTAGGTGAAGACCTCGACATTGATGCGGGTGATTTTCATGGGGGCCTGCAATCTTGTAATTATTCGGGCTTTATCAGTGTGTCGTCATACGACTTGGGGCGATTATTTGCCCTGTTGTACGATGATGTCAAGAGGTGGTGTGACGACTTTTTGAGGTTATTTTGTTTTTCGCTGAGCTTTTACAGGGCTTTCTGATTTTTTAGGCAGGGAGAGGAGGAGGGTTTTATCGAGACGTCATACTTCATCGGGTGGGCAGGCCCTGATAGCTGTCTACCGATCAGGCCTGTTGTTGACAGGCCGCCAGGCCGGCTGGCCTGACGGTCGATTCAGAGGGCGGTGCGGGCGGGATCAGCGGCGCAGGCAGTCGCAATGACACGTTCCCAAGGCACGATCCAATACTCGCTTCTGCTGTGCGTGTAGGAATTGCCCGCGTTACAGGACAGTAGAAAATTGTTCAGAGAAAGGAGGAACGCGTTTTCGAGGGGTCTTACGAACTGCCGATCCGGCTTTGCAAAGGACTGTCACCATGACCCCGGAACCGCAACATGCGCGCACCTTCGACACCGACCTGCCGGCCCGGCTGGACCGCCTGCCGTGGAGTCGTTTCCATACCCTGCTGGTATTTGCCCTGGGGATTACCTGGCTGCTCGACGGCCTGGAGGTGACCCTGGCCGGGTCCGTGTCCGGGGCGCTCAAGGACAGCCCAGTGTTGCAGATGAGCAATGCCGACATCGGCCTGGCGGGCGCGGCCTATATTGCCGGGGCCGTGCTGGGCGCGTTGTTTTTCGGCTGGCTGACCGACCGCCTGGGGCGGCGCAAGCTGTTTTTCATCACCCTGTTCGTGTACATCGCCGCCACTGCCGCCACGGCGTTTTCCTGGAACCTGTGGAGTTTTCTGCTGTTTCGCTTTCTCACCGGTGCCGGCATCGGCGGCGAGTACACCGCCATCAACTCGACCATCCAGGAATTCACCCCGGCGCGCTTTCGCGGCTGGGTCGACCTGACCATCAACGGCACCTTCTGGGTGGGCGCCGCCTTGGGCGCGGTGGGGTCGATCGTGTTGCTGGACCCGGACTTTGTCGGCAGCGAAACCGGCTGGCGCCTGTGCTTTGGCATCGGTGCGGCGCTGGGCCTGGTGATCATGCTGATGCGCCTGTGGATCCCGGAAAGCCCGCGCTGGCTGCTGATCCACAACCAGCCCGAGGACGCCCGGCGCATTGTCGAGGGCATCGAGCGGCACTACGTCGAGCGTGGCATCGCCTTGCCGCCGGTCGAGGGACCGCCGCTGCGCCTGCAGGCCCGCGACCATACGCCACTGCGTGAGGTGTTCACCAGCCTGTTGGTGGTCCATCGCCGGCGCGCCGTGGTCGGCATGAGCCTGCTGACCGCCCAGGCGTTTTTCTACAACGCGATTTTCTTCACTTACGCGCTGGTGCTGACCGACTTCTACGACGTGCCCTCGGCGCACATCGGCTGGTACGTGTTGCCGTTCGCGCTGGGCAATTTCTGTGGTCCGTTGTTGCTGGGGCGGCTGTTCGATGTGGTCGGGCGGCGGGTCATGATCAGTGCCACATATTTTATCTCCGGTGTGCTGTTGGCCATCAGCGGCTGGCTGTTCGCTCAAGGACTGCTGGATGTGATCGAGCAAACGCTGGCCTGGATGGTGATTTTCTTCTTTGCCTCGGCGGCGGCCAGTTCGGCCTACCTGACTGTGGCCGAAACGTTCCCGCTGGAAATCCGTGCCTTGGCCATCGCCGTGTTCTACGCCTTCGGCACCGGACTGGGCGGTATCGTCGGCCCGACCCTGTTTGGCCAGTTGATCGAAAGCGGCGAGCGTTTCAACGTGTTCATCGGCTACCTGATCGGCGCGGCCCTGATGATCATGGCCGCGCTGGTGCAGGCAGTGTGGGGTGTGGCCGCCGAGCGCAAGTCGCTGGAACAGGTGGCCCGGCCGCTGTCGCAGGTGCCATAGAGGATCTGGAGAGTGGCGACGTCAACAAGGCCGCCGGCGCCGGCAAGCCGTTTCCCACTTGCCGCGCCGAGCGAGGTAACGCCAATCAATGACTCAGTTGCCGCGGTAAGTCGAGAAGCCATAGGGGCTGAGCAGCAGCGGAATATGGTAGTGAGGCACGCTGCCGTCGGCTTCGAAAATCACCGGGACTTCTGGAAAGAAGGTGGCCGACTGATGTTTCTTGAACCAGTCACCGGTCTTGAACGTGACGCGATAGATGCCTTTTTCCAGCACCTTGTCTTGCGGATAAAGTGCAGGCACACGGCCCTGTTCGTTGGTCATGGCAGTGTTCAGCTTGCTCCAGTCCTGGCCGTCCTGTTTTTCGAGTGTCACGCTCACGCCAGGCGATGGCAGGCCGTCTTGCAAATTCAGCACATGCACGCTCAAAGGATTGGTCGCGGCAAAGACCGCAGATGACAGCAGGCTCAACACGGCGCCGGCAACGAGGGTTTTCAATACAGTCATGATGATCTCCTGATCAGTTGAGGGGGGTGGGTAAAACCTGGGCGATCGCCTTGAGCGCGCAACCTTCATCGAACTGCGCACCGCCGGCCCCGGCAACGCCGACGGCCCCGATGACCTGGTCGCCGACTTTCAGCGGTACGCCACCGCCCAGCAGCAACAGTTCATCGAGCGTGTTGAGGTTTTCAGCTTCGGGGTTGCTGCGGGCACGCTCAGCCAGCAGGCCGGTCGCGGTCTTGGTCGAAAGGGCAGTAAAGGCCTTGCGTTGTGCTGCCACGGTGTTGTGTGGTCCGACATTGTCATCGCGTTGTACGGCTACCAGATTGCCTGCACGGTCTACCACGGCCGCGACTGCCGTCCGGCCATCGGCATGGCAGGCGGCCAATGTGGCGTCCAGTAACTGGTTGGCCGTGGCCAAAGTGACATCCGCACGCTGGGCCACTTTTGACGTGTCGGCCCACGCGGTACCTGAACCGATCGCCAGGGCAATGAGTGATGCGGTGAAGCTTCTTGCAATGTGCATGGATCCTCCCGTTCAAAGCTCGGTCGAGCTGTTGGCGGCCATACTGCATAAGCGTTGCGCTCAGACAGATTGCGAGAGGATTACCGATTTGTAATGGGGCGACACGGTCTATGAGCCTAGACTACGCCCCTGTGCTGGAGGACGAGATGCGTATCCTGGTTGTCGAAGATGAAGCGAAGGCGGCGGATTACCTGCGCAAAGGGTTGAGTGAGTCCGGCTATCAGGTTGAAGTCGCCCTGAATGGACTGGATGGTCAGCATTGGGTGCAGGAGTGCGAATTTGACCTGATCATCCTGGATGTCATGTTGCCTGGGCTGGACGGCTGGCAACTGCTGCAGATCATCCGCCGTAAGTGGCAAACGCCGGTGCTGTTCCTGACGGCGCGCGATGCCATCGAGGACCGAGTCAAAGGGCTTGAACTCGGGGCGGATGATTACCTTGTCAAGCCGTTCTCTTATGCGGAGTTGCTCGCGCGCGTGCGCACGCTGCTGCGTCGCGGTCCGCCCAGAGAAATCGAGCAGTTTCAGGTTGCCGACCTGCATGTGGATTTGCTCAAGCGCAAGGTCACCCGCAGTGGCGAGCGCCTGACCCTGACCAACAAGGAGTTCGCGTTGCTGCATCTGCTGCTCTGCCGCGAAGGTGAGGTGCTGTCACGTACGCTGATCGCCTCGCATGTCTGGCAGATGAATTTCGACAGTGATACCAACGTCGTGGATGTCGCCATTCGCCGTTTGCGGGCGAAGGTCGATGACCCTTATCCCATCAAGCTGATTCACACCGTACGCGGCATGGGCTACAGGCTGGACGCTCAACCATGAGCCTGTGGCCACGCCGACTCAGCCTGCGCCTGGCATTGATGTTCGCCCTGGTCAGCGTGCTGCTTCTGGGGTCTGCAGGGGTCTATCTGTATCACTCCCTGCAACGCGAAATTGCCTGGCGCGATGACCAGGCGCTGCTGGGTCGCCTGCAGCATATGCAGGCCTTGATCGGCGACAGCCCGAGTATCGATTCGCTGCGCTCGCGCCCGCGTTTGTACGAAAACATGCTGGGCAACCGCGATAACATGCTCTGGATCATCGACAGCAGCGGGCAGTTGCTGATCGAAATAAACCCGCTGGCGCTGCCATTGCCAAGCCTGCCGGCATCGTCCGTGCCCAGTCTGGCAGACAGCCCCGATGACCCCGCGTTGCGTTTTGCCTGGGTCAGTCTTTCCACTGCTGATCGTCGTCTGACCCTGATTGCCGGCAAGGACCTCACTGAACGCGAGCAGATGCTCAGCGCCTATCGCTGGAAAGTCTTGATGGCGGTGACGATCGGCACCTTGTTGGCGTTTCTGTTCGGCTGGCTGGTCAGCCAGCGCGGGCTCAAGCCCGTGCGTCAACTGGCAACACGCGCCGCCACCATTGATGTGCGGCACCTGCATGTGCGTCTGCAGCCGTCCGGGCAACTCAGCGAGCTGAGCGCTTTGAGCCATGCCCTCAATCAAATGCTTGGCCGTCTGGAGCAGGGGTTCGCCCAGCTTTCACGCTTCTGCGAAGACCTTGCGCACGAAATGCGTACGCCCCTGAGCAACTTGATGGGGCAGACCCAACAGGCGCTGGGACGCACGCGCTCGATTGAGGACTACCAGAATCTGCTGGTGTCCAATCAGGAAGAGTACGAGCGCCTGGCTCGAATGATCGACAGCATGTTGTTTCTTGCACGCACCGAGCAGCCCAATGCGTCGGTCAGGCGCGAACCTGTCGATCTGCAGGCACTGGCCGGCCAGCTCTGCGAATATTTCGAAGGCATGGGCGAGGAGCGCGGCATTGTCCTGATCAACAGGGCCAGTGGCACGCTGAGCGCTGACGCGCAGTTGCTGCGCCGGGCGCTGGCGAATCTGCTGGCCAATGCGCTGCGTTACGCCGTCCCTGATACGCCGGTGACGATCAGCACCCTGAGCACGCCGGGCAGGCTGGAAATCAGCGTGCACAACCAGGGTGACGAGATTGCAGGCGAACACCTGCCGCACTTGTTCGAGCGGTTTTATCGATGTGACCCTTCCCGCAATCAGCCCGATGACTCCGGCGGCCTGGGATTGGCCATCGTTCGGTCGATCATGCAGGCCCATGGTGGAACGGTCAGTGTAAACTGCGACCCTTCAGGGACGGTGTTTGCGCTGGTTTTTCCGGACTGAAGACGTTGCATCAGTCTGTCCGTCATCGCCGGCAAGCGGGCGCCGACAAGCGGGTGCCGACAAGCCGCCTCCCACAGGGTGCGGCGGCGTTCAAGTGGTCAACGTGCCGGTACCAGCCCGCCAGGAGGGCCGATCAAGTCACCGCCCCCTGAGCGGTTCTTTGCGGGTTTGTATTCGCACGCCGGGTAGTTGGAGCAGGCCTTGAAATCGCCATAGCGCCCGGTGCGCGTGACGATTGCGCCTTGCCCGCAGGCCGGGCAGGAAATGTCGTCAATGGCCTGGCCCTCGATGTCGGTGATCGTCAAGACCTGGTCCCTGACCAGTTCCTGGACGAACACCGAGCGCATGCCCTGCACGGTGAACAGCGCCACGCTGCGCCGGGCGCGGGTCAGGGCCACGTAGAACAGCCGCCGTTCCTCGCCCTGCGGGAAGTCGTCGGCGCCGGGCATGGCCATGCTCAGCACCGGGTCCTCGCTGCGCATGTTGGGAAAGCTCAGGCGCCGGGCGTGGCTGATCATGGCCGGCAGGATTACATAGTCGGCCTCGCTGCCCTTGGCCCGGTGAATGGTCATGAACGACAATTCGATGCGCTGGCCATAGCGGGCCTGCCAGTGCTGGGGCACATACGCCTGGTCGGCGTTGTAACGGCCCAGGATCACTACTGAGACCTTGCCATTGACGCCATTGGCGGCGCCGAGGTCCTGATACAGCTGGTGCAGGAATCCATCGATGGCCGAGCCCAGTTCCTCGCGGTGCTTGACCTGCAACCCCTGCAGCACAGGGCCGTACGCCGGCGTCGCCGAGCGCACGTGTTTGTCGAGCTGCGCCGGGTTCTTGCTGACAAAGCCGCTGGTAATGTCACACAGCGCCTGCGGGCAGCGAAAAGTGCGTTCCAGCTTCAATACCTGGCCGTGACCGAACCACTCGGCAAAGCCGGTCATCACCGACACATCGGCGCCGGCAAAGCGGTTGATCGACTGCCAGTCATCGCCCACGGCAAACAGATGCCGCCCCGGCTTCTGCACCAGGGCACGGCACAGCCTTGCGCGGGCACGGGAGGCATCCTGGAATTCGTCGGCCAGCACCAGCGTAAAGCCGCAATCATAGCGCTCCTGTTCCAGGTGCTCGGCCGCCAGGTTGAGCATGTCTTCGAAATCGATGCTGCGTTCAGCCGCCAGCGCCTGATCCCAGGCCTGCAAGACCGGCTCGACCAGTTGCAGGAACAATCGATAGCGCAGCTTGAAAAAACGCCCCGGCAGTTCATCCAGCCGCTCGGCCATGGCCTGGGCATCGAGCCCGTTGCTCTTGGCATGGCTGATGAACGTGCGCAGCAGCACCACCAGTTCGGTGCTTTGCATCGGCGGTTGGCCGTTGGCCGGTGTGGGGCGTTCAGGGTCCGGCTTGAGTTCGATGCCGCGCTGGGTCAGGGCCTGGCTCAGGTCCGCCATCCAGTCCTGGTTGCGCAACTGCCAGGAGGTGGTTTCGATCAGGTCGGTGCCGTGCGTCTGGTGCAACTGGCGCTTCCAGGTCACGCCCTCCAGGTATCTCTCGAAATGAGGCGGCGGCTGGCCGTCGGCATCCAGCGCCAGATGTTCGTGATACAGGTCGATGGCCGGGTAATAAAAATCGGGCTTGTACTGGCGATGCTCGGCGCAAGCGGTGTCGATCACATAGTTGCGTTCGTACGCGTATTCAACGCCGTTATAGAACAGCCAGTTGGCAATCATGCACTCTTCCTGGCTGCGCACCCGCTCGCCGTTCAAGGTGGTGATCAGGCCCTGGCCGCTGGCATTCCAGGCATCGGCCGGGGCCTCGTCGCCGAAGTCGGCCAAGGGCCGGCCAAACACCAGGCGAAACATGTCCCACTTGACCCGGAACACCAGTGAGCGTGACTTGAGCTGCTCGATCAGCTCGGTCAGTTTGCGCAAGCCGCCTTGCGCATCCACCGCCCAGGTCGGAATGTCCGGTTTGCGTCCGGTCGCCTGGCCGATGATGTGCAGGCCCAGGGCATGAAAGGTCGAGGCTTGGACCTGGGTATCGTCCATCCCCAAGCGTTTGAATGACTGGGCTGCGCGCCTTTTCAATTCGTCGGCGGCTTGTTTGTTGAACGCCAGCAGCACGATCTGCCCAGGCAGCATCAGGCCACGATCAATGGCATAGGCGGCCTTGGCGACCATGGTCGAGGTCTTGCCGGAGCCGGCCGCCGCCACCACTTGCACCCGGTTGTTGAAGCAGATCACGGCACGCGCCTGTTCTTCGGTCAGCGGTTTTTTCTCGACGTGATCGAACAGGTATTTGCAGGCTGTCAGTTCCTGGCGCGTGTGCTGCTCGTTCAGCGCCTGCCAGGTGGCCGGCCAGTCGGCTTGCCAATCGTTGAGGTCCTGCTCGACCGTCTCGAGCCGGCCACCGGCGGTGCAGTGAGCCTGGACGGATGGCTCTCTGAACAGCGCCCACAGCGCTTCATCCGACAAGGGCAAACGGGGCCGGCTGTCGAGCAGGGCCTGCTGTTGCTCATGGGTAATCCAGTGCCGCGCGCAAGCGATGCCTTGCAGTTGTCGGGCAACGCCCGTCAACCATTGACTGACCAGGGCATACGCTTGATTGAAATGCTCGACGGTCTGGCGCTCGCGTTGCTGGCCCAGCACGTCGTTGATGGCGGCCTGCAATGAACTGGCCTGGGCCTTGGGTAAACCGTTAAGGGTAATACCCGGCAGAATTACTTCACTCCACAGCAGCCCCTTATTGATAAGCGGCGGCAAGCGTTCATCAATGACAATCGAGTAACGTTGATCATTGACGATCAAATCGAGTTGCTCGTTTATCAGGGTTAATTGCCAGGGCGAAGAACGAGTTATGCGCCGACCCCAAAGGGACGGGGACCATTGATGCGTCATCCGGAAATGGGGCCTTGGAGTTGGATGGTTGGAAGTGACCGGGGCGTCTGGTACGGGGAGGGCAGAGCGCAAAGAGTCATGAATCGACTAATGGCTTTCAGGCGTGCAGTAACACGCAAGGATACTAACCAATAATGGCCTATTGATAAAGCGGCGCAGATCAATGGCGCGGCTATTATCAATAGCTACACAGGGCGCCTGACAGAAGGTTAAAGGGCGGGCACACGATCATCGTGATGATTCGTTTATAAGAGGCGGTGCCCTCACAGCCAAAACAGCCGTGCCCCTGAATAAACAGTATTAGGGTCTGTTGCCGTTTCAGCACGAGCCGCGTTGCTGGGCCCAATCTCGCCAGGCCAGGCGGAGGACGCAGAAAAGGGTCACTCCCTTTTCAAGTCCTCCAACACCGCATGGCGAGATTGGGCACGCAACCCGAAGGGCCGGGCCTGTTTTGCCGCGATACTGCGTTACTCGCCACTCATTTGGAATGACCAGACTTCGCGGCGCCTGCCTTGCCTCGCGGCAAAGCGGGCGCTGGCGCGGCCGTGATGAAACGGCAACAGACCCTACGGCAACCGTGCTCGGCCCACATGAAAACGGGGAAGCCATTGGCTTGCCCGTCGATGTTGGCGGCCGCGTGATCAGAGGTTCTGCGAGCTGGCAATCATGGCCTGGGCCATCTGTTCTTTCTGCACATCGGTCATGGTGTCCCAGATGTGGGTCTTGGCGTAGTAGCCCAGCCCGCCCAGGCTGTAGCAGGCCAGCGCACTGACCAGCACGATGGTGGTCAGGCTCCAGCTGTTGGCGCGCTGCTCTTCGCGGGTGAAGTCACGCGAGTACCGCAGGTCGGCATGGTGGCGGGGATCCTGTACCGAGGAAAAGCGTTTGAGCCATTGGAACAGGTGGATTACAACGTACCGCAGCATGGTGAATAGCCTCAAGGTGATGGAAAGGGGGCCGCAACACTCTGGATAAAGGTTGCCGACAAAAGCTGAAAACGAAAAAAGCCCGTCATTGACGGGCTTTCTTTTTATAGATGGATCAAGTCTTCAGGGTTCGCATTCGATGATCCGGGGGGTGGATCAATGTTCGCTTGTGCCTGTGCTTGTCACGATTGCAACATTTTAGAACAAAAAAAACCGTGAAGGCCAGTGGCAATGTGGCGTTGTCAGACAACCGGTGCTCACAGAGTCTGCGGCAAATTGCCACGGGGCGGGCGCTGTGGTCCAGGAATGGCAGAGTGCCTGCGTCAATCTTTGTAATACTTCTTCGGATTAAGAAAAGTTACCGGGTATTGTAGGATTCGATTCCGTAATTGATTTCAGGACCTTATGAACACCCTCCAGGAGCCCCCCAATCGCCACAAGCGCCCCGCCTTGCGTTTGTCGATAGTCCGCCGGCCCACCCGCGAAGACACCCGATCAGGCACAGCCCTGTGCCGTCCGCTCAGCTTTTCATGCGCCTCTTGCCTTGAGCAAAGCCCGACCCTTGTGCGTCGTGCGCTGACGTTTGCCCCCCTTTTGACTGCCAGGAAGAACTGACGACATGGAATGGATTGCTGATCCTACGGCCTGGCTGGGCCTTTTTACTCTGATCGTGCTGGAGCTGGTGCTGGGTATCGATAACCTGGTGTTCATTGCCATCCTGGCCGACAAGCTGCCGCCGCATCAGCGGGACAAGGCGCGTGTGATTGGCCTGACCCTGGCCTTGTTGATGCGCCTGGGCCTGCTGGCAAGTATTTCCTGGATGGTGACCCTGACCGAGCCGTTGTTCGAGGTGTTCAGCCACAGCTTCTCGGGCCGTGACCTGATCATGCTGTTCGGTGGTGTGTTCCTGTTGTTCAAGGCCACCATGGAATTGCACGAGCGCCTCGAAGGCCATGTCAGCCAGCGTGCGGCCAATGGTGCTTATGCCTTGTTCTGGCCCATCGTGGCGCAGATCGTGGTGCTCGATGCGGTGTTCTCGCTCGATGCGGTGATCACGGCGGTGGGCATGGTCGAGCACCTGTCGGTGATGATGATTGCGGTGATCATTTCGATCGGCCTGATGATGATCGCCAGCAAGCCGTTGACCAAGTTCGTCAACAGCCACCCGACCGTGATCATGCTGTGCCTGGGCTTTTTGATGATGATCGGCTTCAGCCTGACCGCCGAAGGCCTGGGGTTCCATATTCCCAAGGGCTACCTGTACGCGGCCATCGGCTTCTCGATCCTGATCGAGGTGTTCAACCAGATCGCTCGCAAGCGTCGCAAGACGTCGTCCCATGGTTCGCTGCCGCGCCGTGAGCGGGCCGCCCATGCGGTGATGCGCCTGTTGGGCGGGCGCAAGCTTGAGGATGGCGAGGTCGACGAGGACATCAGCGACATGCTGGGCGATACCGGCAACGGCGAGGCGGTGCTGTTCGATCGTCGCGAGCGGGTGATGATCAGTGGCGTGCTGCAACTGGCCGAACGGCCGATTCGCTCGATCATGACCCCGCGTGCCGAGGTCGATTACCTGGATCTGAGGGACGACGCCGACAAGGTCCGTCTCAAGCTGATGCACTCGTCCGTGTCGCGCCTGCCGCTGGTGGGCGAGGGTGGCATCGACGAACCGCTGGGCTACGTGCACAAGAAGGAGCTGCTGGGCGAACTGTTGGCCGGCAATGAACCGGACCTGTCGCTGATGGCACGCAAGGCCATCAACCTGCTGGAGCACTTCACGATCCTCAACGCGCTGGAACAGATGCGCAAGGAGTCGACGCACATTGCCTTCGTGGTCAATGAATTCGGTGACTTCATCGGCATTCTGAGCATGACCGACATTCTGGAGTCGATTGCCGGCCAACTGCCCGACGCCAGTGAAATGGCCGGCCCCGGCATCGTGGAGCAGGGCGAGGACTTCCTGGTCTCAGGCGCGGTGAACCTGAGCCTGATTCGTGAGCGCACAGGGTTCCAGGCCCCTGCCACCGAGGATTATCAGACCCTGGCGGGGATGGTGATGAGCCTGCTGGACCGCTTGCCGATGATCGGGGATCGTCTCGAGCATCAGGGCTGGAACCTGCAGGTGGTGGGCGTCGAAGAGCGCCGGGTCACGCAGGTGCTGTTGCAGCGTCAGGGCGCTGCAGGCTGATTCATGGCTGTCGGACAGCCTGGCCATCAAGGCCGGGCTGTCTGGCCCAGACCCTTGCATCGACGGCTCGAACACCGCTAACGCCGGCGATGTGCTGTTGGTCGCCTTCGCTCAACCAAAAAGCATACGCCTGGTCTATCCTCCGTCATCCCGTGGCTTCAACGTGCAGTCAGCCACTCAACCGCACGGAGCCTGTCATGACTGCCGCTATCGTATTCAACCCCAACCTGACCTATGACGTGATCTCCACCCCCAAGTCGCTGCCGGTGTGGCGCATTCGCGAGCGCAAGGTCTATGCCTACCTGGAACACGACCCCCGCCGCGACTGGAGCGGCGAGATCGGTACCCTGAGCCTGGGCACGCCACAGCGGCTGGTCGACCACGACGGTTACACCATGGCCTGGATCGAGGGCAACGAGGTGCGTGATGCCAAGGGGCGGCGGTTCGCACTCAGCGAAGTCAAGGACTAACGCCGCCGCGGGCGCGAGACCACCGATTCGATGTTCTTGCGCCCGATCAACAGCGCGCCCGGCGGCTGCGTCTCGCTCGGCGCGGCAGGCTGCGCCACCAGCCACTTGAACATCACCAGGNAATCGACCAGCCCCAGGCGGGCATGTCGATAGGCACGCGGCAGACGGCCAACGGTCTCGAAGCCCAAGGCACTCCACAGCGCCACGGCCACGGTATTGCTCGCCACCACCGAATTGAACTGCATGGCCAGAAAGCCGCAGTCACGCGCCAGTTGCTGGGAGTGCTCGCACATCAGGCGCGCGACGCCGCGACCGCGCGCCGCTTCGCTGACCATATAACCCGCGTTGCACACATGATTGCCGGGGCCGGCGGCGTTGGCCTTGAGGTAGTAGCTGCCCAGCAGTTCACCGTCCTGTTCGGCGACCAGGGTGTGTTGCGGCAGGTTCAACCACAGCTCGCGGGCCTGCTCCAGGTTCAGGCCCGGATCGTAGGCGTAGGTCTCCTGTGCCTGGACGACGGCCGCGAAGGTGGGCCAGAAACGTTCGAAGTCGGCAGCGGTCATGGGGCGGATGTCTATCATGTCGGTCCTTACGGTTTGCGGCGTGTGGCGCACCTTATGCGGCGCATGGCCAACCTGCAAGGCTCAGGCTTGGCGGACAGGCCGGTAGCTGGCGAGCAAAGCAGTGGCCAGAGGCGTCAGACCGGCCGTTTCAGGGTACGGATCGGCCCCACAGCCCCAGCGCGTAGTCGACAAAGCTGCGCAGCTTGGGCAGGCGGTAGCGCTCTTGCGGGTAGATCAGGTGCATGGGCCTGCTGGGCAGCCGGTATTGCGGCAGCAGCGCAACCAACCGGCCCTCCAGCAAATCCTGCTCGACCAGTGCGTCAGGCAGCATGACGATGCCCATGCCCACCCTGGCAGCCTGGTACAGGCCGGCCGAAGAATTGATCGTCAACGAGCCCGACACCGGCACCTGCACCTCGCCTTCGGGCCCGCTGAACTGCCAGTGCTTTTGCGTGGCGCTCCAGTCGTCGTCTGCCAGGTACGCGAACGCCAGGCAATCATGGCCGCCAAGGTCTTGCGGGCGCACGGGCGTGCCTCGCCGGGCCAAGTAGTCGGGCGCCGCGCACAGCGTCAGGGTGTAGTCATGCAACGCGCGGGCGACCAGGCGTGAGGACGACGGCAGGCTACCCATGCGAACGCCGACATCGAAACCGTTGTCGAGCAGGTCGACGCGCTGGTTGGTCAGCACTACATCCAGCCTGACCTTCGGATGCCGCCTGGAAAACTCACACAGCGCAGGCGACAGACGTTCAGAACCAAAGGTCAGGGGCGCGGTAATGCGCAAGGTGCCCATCGGCTCGCCCAGCGCCTGCTCGGCCAGGTGTTCGGAGTCGGCCACCAGCCCCAGCACTTCTTGGCAGCGCTGGTAATACGCCTCGCCAAACTCGGTCAGCCGCTGGCGACGGGTGGTGCGCTTGAGCAGGCTGACCCCCAGGCGTTGTTCCAGTGCCCGCAAGTGGTTGCCGACCATGGTGGTGGACAGCCCGCATTCGCGGGCCGCAGCGGTCATGCTGCCGGTCTCGACCACCTTGACGAACACCGACATTGCCTGAAGAAGGTCCATTATCAATCCATGCTTTAAAAAGATGTAAGTGTTCCGGGGTTTATCCACCAGAAGTGGCTAACGATACTGGCATTCACCCCCTGACGCACCCTGGAGCCTGATGCCATGACTGCCGCCTGCCTGATGCACACCTACCAGCCCCTGCCCATCAGCTTTGTGCGTGGCCTGGGCACCCGTCTGTGGGATCAGGAAGGGCGTGAGTATCTCGATGCCGTGGCGGGTGTGGCGGTGACCAATGTCGGCCATGCCCATCCGGCCCTGGTGACCGCCATCAGCGAGCAGGCCGGGCTGGTACTGCACACCTCCAACCTGTACAGCATCGAGTGGCAGCAACGCCTGGCGCATGAGCTGACCCGGTTGTGCGGCCTGGAACGGGCGTTCTTCAGCAATTCCGGGGCCGAAGCCAACGAAACGGCGCTCAAGCTGGCCCGGCTGCACGGTTGGCACAAGGGCATCGAGCAGCCGCTGGTGGTGGTCATGGACAACGCCTTTCATGGCCGTACCCTGGGCACCCTGGCCGCCAGTGACGGGCCGGCAGTGCGCCTGGGCTTTGCCGACCTGCCGGGCGGTATCGTGCGGGTACCGTTCGGGGACCTGGCGGCGTTCGATCAGCTGTGCGTGCGCCATGGCCCGCGCATTGCGGCCGTGCTGGTCGAGCCCATCCAGGGCGAGAGCGGCGTGCAGGTGCCACCGGCCGGGTACCTCAAGGCCCTGCGCGAGCATTGCACCCGGCGCGACTGGCTGCTGATGCTGGATGAAATCCAGACCGGCATGGGGCGCACCGGGCGGCTTTTTGCCTTCGAGCACGAGGCCATCGTGCCGGACGTCATGACCCTGGCCAAGGGGTTGGGCAACGGCATACCCATTGGCGCATGCCTGGCGCGGGGCAAGGCGGCGCGATTGTTTACGCCGGGCAGCCACGGCAGCACCTTTGGCGGTAATCCACTGGCTTGTCGGGTGGGATGCACGGTGCTGGAGATCATTGCGCGGCAACAATTGGTAAATAATGCCGAGGTCCAGGGGCGCTATCTGTTGCAGCGGCTCAATGAGGTCTTCGCCGGGCACGGCAGGGTGCTTGCCATCCGTGGCCGGGGGTTGATGATCGGCGTGGAATTGCACCAGCCCATCGCTGATCTTGCCCTGGTAGCGGCCCGCCAGTACGGGCTTTTGCTCAATGTGACCCGCGGGCGGACCATTCGCTTGCTGCCGCCTCTGACCCTGACCGCCGATGAGGTGGAAATGATTGTCGAGCGTCTGCAACAGCTGCTGGCTTAAGGGAGGCTTTAGCAGGCAGCGTGGATTTTGACTGTACCGTCAGGGCTCGATGCGGTAGAAATTCACATGGGAATTGCGGATCACTTCGCGATATGCCAACCCATTGATTTAAAAAGGAGCTGCTCATGCCCATCCGGTCACTGACCCTTGCCACCCTCCTGCTGGTCGCCGCCCCGGTGCTGGCGGCCGACAGCGACACGCCGCTGGCGCAGGACCGCGGCAAATCCCGGCCCCTGGTCATCATTGCGCCCAAGGCGGACGACCCGACTCTGGTCAATATCAGAAAAGTGCTGGATGAGCCGGCCAATCGCGAAGCCTTCAACCAACGCAACATGGTGCTGTACACGCTGGTAGGCCTTGAAGGCAAGCGTAACGACAAGCCCTTGGACACCCAGGCGACCATGGCGCTGATCCGCGAGTTCAGCCAGGGCGCCGGTGGCAAGACCCGGGTGATCCTGATCGGCAAGGACGGCGAGAAAAAGATGGATGCCGCAACGCTTGAGCCCAAGGAAATCTTTGCCACCATCGACCAGATGCCCATGCGCGAACGTGAAGCCGCGGCCCCGGCACCCGGCGCGGCAACGACAACTGCCCCTACCGAGAAGGCGCCCAGGGCAGGCAAGGGTGGGGCGCCGGTGCTGGATGACTGACCCGGCCTACCCTGGCGTCGATCATTCCCCGCGAATGTACTGTTCCAGCTGTTGAATCAGGCTGGCCTGTTCGGCGATGGCTTCCTTGACCAGGTCGCCGATCGATAGCAGGCCCAGCAACTGACCGTCATCGACCACCGGCAGGTGACGCAGGTGATGGTCGGTCATGATGTTCATGCACGTCTCGACGTTTTGGGTCGAATCGACGGTGATGACCTTGCTGCTCATGATGTCCCTTACCGGCGTGCCGGCCGACGAACGCCCTTGAAGCACCATCTTGCGCGCATAGTCGCGTTCACTGAGCACGCCCACTACCTGACCGTCTTGCGCCACCGCCAGGGCGCCGATGTTCTTGTCGGCCATCAGGCGCAGGGCATCGAGCACCAGAGCTTCAGGGGCGATGGTGTGCACCTGGCGATGTTGCTCAGGCTTGAGTTTGAGTAACTGGGCTACGGTTTTCATCGTGCTCTCCGGTGGCGAGAACGTTAGCGGGAAGGCCCCTGAGCGGGGTCGTTCAAGCATCCGGCAAGCGTGCAGGCCGCGCAAGCTTGAAAACGCCCTGCACGGCATGGAAAACGTCAGTGTCAGGACTCGACCGGGTCGTTGCAGATGCTGATGGCCTTCATCAAGGCCGGCAATGGCATCGGCCGGTTCAGATAGTAGCCCTGGGCTTCGTCACAGCCGAAGTGGGCAAGGCTTTGCAGCTGCTCCTGCGTCTCGACACCTTCGGCGGTGATGTTCATCGACAAGGCGCGCCCCAGGGCGATGATCGCCTGCACGATCGACCGCCCGCGCACGCTGCTGTCGATTTCCTGGATGAAGCTGCGATCGATTTTCAAGGTGTCGAACGGGAAATCCTTCAGGTAGCTCAGCGATGAGTAGCCGGTACCGAAGTCGTCCATTGACAGGCGCACGCCCAGGGCCTTGAGGGCGAGCATCAGTTCAAGGCTGGAGGCGGCATCCTCGATCACCACCCGCTCGGTCAGTTCCAGCTCCAGGCGATGGCTGGGCAGCCCTGTGGCGGCCAGCACATTGGCGATGCGCTCGACCAGCCCCGGGGTACGGAACTCCACGGCAGAAATGTTCACCGACACATGCAGGTCATCTTCCCATTGCATGGCATCGCTGCAGGCCCGCTGCAGCACCCAGTCGCTGATCGGCACGATCATGCCGTTTTCTTCGGCCACGCCGATGAACTGGTCGGGCATGCACAGGCCCTTTTGCGGATGTTGCCAGCGAATCAGCGCCTCGACGCTCAGGATGCGCCGGCTGTGCACATCGTGCCTGGGCTGGTAATTGAGGTGGAATTGTCCGTGCCTGAGCGCAGCCCGCAGGCTGGTTTCCAGTTCGCGTTGCTGCTCCAGGCGCACCAGCATGTCGGGGTCGTAGAGGCGCCAGGTGTCACGCCCATCCTTTTTGGCCTGGTACAGGGCCAGGTCCGAGAATCGGAGCAGGTCCTCGGGCTGGCTCGAATGCGCAGGCGCCTGGGCGACACCGATGCTCAGGCCAATGACGACTTCCTGATGATTGATGATGAACGGCTGGCTGATGCAGGCAATCAGGGCCTGGCACAGTTGCACGAGGTCCTGGTGGGTGGCCAGGGTGGTGGCGATCAGGATGAACTCGTCGCCGCCCTGGCGTGCCAGCAGGCTGCCGGGGGGCAGGCAGCGCGCCATGCGCAGTGCCGATTCGCGCAGCACGCTGTCGCCGCCATTGTGGCCGTAGATGTCGTTGACCGGCTTGAAGTGATCCAGGTCCAGGTTAAGCATGGTCAGCGGGTAGGGGCTGCGCGGCAGTTGTTCCAGTTGAGCGATGAGAAATTCGCGCAGTTGCAGGCGGTTCGGCAGGCCGGTGAGGGTGTCATGCTGCGACAGGTACGTCAGGCGTTCTTCGGCAATCACTTCGCGGGTGATGTCCGAGGCGCTGCCCTGGTAACCGATGACCTCGTCATCGCGCAGGATCGGCCTGACCGCGATATGACTGGTCAGTACGGCGCCATTGGGGGCTGCATGGGTGCAGCGGATCACCGAGCGGATGGTCGCGGTGTGCTGCGCGCGTATCCAGTCGCGCAGCGTCTGGCCCTGACACTGGAGCATGTCGTCCAGGCAGCGGCCCAGCCAGGCCTCGGCGCTTTGACCGGTAATGATGCTGAAGCGCTCCGACAGGTAGGTGATACGCAGTTGCAGGTCGGTTTCCCACAGCCAGTCCGAGGCCGCTTCGGCCACGTTGCGAAAGCGCGCTTCGCTGCTGGCCAGCGCCGTACGGCTGGCATGGATCAAGGCGTATTGCTTGTCCAGCAGGTGCGCGGTGCTCAGGGTACGGCGCGTAATGCGCCGGGACACGAACAACAGCGCGGCCAGCAACAGCAGCAGGATGGGTAACAGCACGCGCAACAATCGATGACCGGGTTGCTCGGGGTTCCAGTGCAGTGACAGGTAAGGGTCGACCTGCAGGAACGGCTCGGAGGCGTCGACAGCCGTGCGCAGGTTGGTGATTTCATAGCTGTTGCCCAGCTCGCGCAACTTCTCGGGGGTCAACAGGTAGGCCATGACCAGCACTGACTGCACCCCGGACGTTTTTTCCACGCTGGGGTCGTTGCCCGGGCTCAGCTTGGCGGCGGCGAGCAGCACCGGCTGGCCCTGGCTGCGGCTGATCTGCATGGCCACATGATCATCCTCCTGGGCGGCGCGGGCTTCTTCGATGAGGTTGGCAGGGAAGTGGCCCAGCCAGGCCTGCAGCGATGTGTCGGTCAATTCGCCTCTGTCGAGCGAATAGCTGGTGGCGTTCTGCGGGTCGATGACGAAGACCCCTTCGAACTGGAAACTGATGAACAGCGAAGAGCCCAGGTTGTCGCGCACGTAGGACCAGTCGGTGTTGACCTCTATGTGCAGGTTACGGTAGGCGTCGCCCCAGGGCGCGTTCTCGAGCACCACCGTGGCAAACCGCTGCGAGGTCGCCTGCCAGAGTTTTCCCACCAGGCGCTCGCCATGAGCGCTGGCCTCACGGTTCAGTTGCAAGGCAATCAACAGCAGCGCTACAACCATGACCAATGAAATGCCACCCAGCAGACCCAGCAAGGTCGTCAGCGTGCGCCTGGCGAGCCGCACATTGCGATGGCTGGATAGGGATGTCCTTGCGGCTGAATTCATCGGGCTGGGTCCATGACGCTACTACTGGGGACGAGTATTGACCAAATACCCAAACAGTGCGCGAAGTTATGATGTCAATAGTGGCAAAATTATATCGCAGTAGTAGACCCCCTGATCCAGTGTTGGTTGTCGGAAACCCAAGATAGATTCCGGCGTACAATGGCGCGCTTGAATGCAGCGGGGCAGAGCGTTGGATCGACAACAGGGTTTCATTCTCAGCCGCCACTGGCGCGACACGCCTGCCGGGGCTGAAATCGAGCTGTGGCTGGCCACCGATCAGGGGCCGAGAAGGCTGCGCCTGCCGGTCCAGCCTTCGGTCATGTTCATCCCTGCCGTGCAACGCGAGCGTGCCGAGGCGCTGTTGCAGGGGCAGGCACAGGTTCAGTGGCGCCAGCTTGAGCTGCGTGATTTTCGTCACCGGCCGGTGCTGGGGATCTATTGCGCGCAATATGGGCAGCTGCTCAATGTCGAGCGGCTGTTGCGCAAGGGCAACCTTGACCTCTACGAAGCCGATATTCGTCCGCCTGACCGCTACCTGATGGAGCGTTTCATCACCGCCCCGGTGTGGTTCGACGGTACGCCCGACGTCGAGGGGGTCTTGTGCCAGGCCAGCGTGCGTCCCGCCCCCGACTACCGGCCGCGCCTGAAGCTGGTGTCGCTGGACATCGAAACCACTGAGCGTGGCGAGCTGTATTCCATCGGCCTGCATGGCTGTGGCCAGCGCCAGGTGTACATGCTCGGACCGGCCAATGGCGACAGCACGGCGGTGGACTTCGATCTTGAATACTGCGCTACCCGGGCCGACCTGCTTATCCGGCTGAACCAGTGGCTGGCCGAGCACGACCCGGACGCGATCATTGGCTGGAACGTGGTTCAGTTCGACCTGCGCATTCTGCAAGAGCACGCCAGGCGGCTTGGCGTGCCCTTGCTGCTGGGGCGTGGTGGCGAGCCGATGGACTGGCGCGAGCATGGCAATGGCCAGCATTTCTTTGCCCAGGCCTGCGGCCGGTTGATCATCGATGGCATCGAAGCCTTGCGTTCGGCGACCTGGAGCTTTGCCTCGTTCAGCCTCGAATTTGTGTCCAGGACCCTGTTGGGCGAGGGCAAGGCGATTGACACCCCTTACCAGCGCATGGACGAAATCAATCGTTTGTTCGCCGAAGACAAGCCGGCACTGGCCCGTTACAACCTCAAGGATTGCGAACTGGTCACACGTATCTTCGAGGTCACCGGGTTGCTGACCTTCCTGCTCGAACGCGCTACGGTCACCGGCCTTGCCGCCGACCGCATGGGCGGTTCGGTAGCGGCGTTCTACCATCTGTACCTGCCGCTGATGCACCGCCAGGGCTTTGTGGCGCCCAACCTGGGCGAGCGCATGCCGGAGGCCAGCCCTGGCGGTTTTGTGATGGAATCGCGGCCCGGGCTGTACGAGTCGGTGCTGGTGCTCGATTACAAGAGCCTGTACCCCTCCATCATCCGCACGTTTCTCATCGACCCCGTCGGGCTGATCGAAGGCCTGCAACAGCCCGATGATGCCCATTCGGTGCCGGGCTTTCGCGGCGCACGGTTTTCCCGCACCCGGCATTGTCTGCCGGCCATGGTCGAGCGGGTCTGGCAGGGCCGCGAGACGGCCAAGCGTGAAGGCAATGCACCGCTTTCGCAGGCCTTGAAAATCATCATGAATGCCTTCTACGGTGTCCTGGGCTCCAGCGGTTGCCGCTTCTTCGATACCCGCCTGGCATCGTCGATCACCCTGCGCGGGCATGAAATCATGCAAACCACCCGGCAACTGATCGAGGCACGCGGTCATCAGGTGATCTACGGCGACACCGATTCGACGTTCGTCTGGCTGGGCGCTCCGCATGACGAGCAACAGGCTCGCACGCTGGGGCTGGAGCTGGTGGCGCATATCAACCAATGGTGGGCCGGCCACCTGCTACAGACCTATGGCTTGACCAGCGCCCTGGAATTGCAATACGAAACCCACTACACGCGTTTTCTGATGCCGACCATTCGCGGTGCCGAGGAGGGCAGCAAGAAACGCTACGCCGGCCTGGTCACGCGGGCCGACCAGACTCAGGAGATGGTCTACAAGGGCCTGGAGTCGGTGCGCACCGACTGGTCGCCCCTGGCCCGGGAGTTTCAGCAGGCCTTGTACCTGTTGATTTTCCAGCGCCGCCCTCATCAGGACTACATCCGCGATTATGTGCGCCGTACCCTGGCCGGTGAACTGGACGAGTTACTGGTGTTTCGCAAGCGCCTGCGCCGACGTCTGGACGACTACCAGCGCAACGTACCGCCGCATGTGCGGGCGGCAAAACTGGCAGATGACTACAACCGGCGCCTGGGCCGGCCGTTGCAGTACCAGCGCGGTGGCTGGATCAGCTATGTGATGACCGTCAACGGGCCCGAGCCGCTGGAGGCGCGGCAGTCGCCCATCGACTACGACCATTACGTCACCCGCCAGCTACAGCCGCTGGCCGATGCGATCCTGCCGTTTGTCGGCGATGATTTCAGCCGTTTGATCGGCGGACAGATGGGCCTGTTCTAGCTCAGCGCTTGCGCCAGTTGTGGCAGCAGCGTTTCGCACGGCACCTGGAACTTGGCGCTCAGCAGATCATCGGCGCGGGTCTTGCCCTGGTTGATGGCCAGGATGGGCTTGCCTTGTTCGGCCATAAGCTTGCACAGGCGAAACGCTGACCAGGCCATCAGCGAGGTGCCGATCACCAGCAGGCCAGCGGCCTGCTGCGCCAGCCCGAGGGCGTGGGCGGCGGTGTCGCTGGCCACGTTTTCGCCAAAGAACACCACGTCCGGCTTGAGCCGTTGGCCCTGGCAGTGCGGGCAGGCGGGCAAGCGAAAGTCGGCAATGTAGGCGGCATCGAGCAAGGTGTCGCCGTCGGGCGCCTGTACCGCTTCGACGCGACTCAGATAAGGGTTGTCGGCCAGCATCTGTTGCTGCACCGCCGCCCGTTCGCAGCGCTGCCCGCAGTCCAGGCACAGGACCCGATGCAGGCTGCCGTGCAGCTCGATCACCGCCGGGCTGCCGGCACGGGTGTGCAGGGCGTCGACGTTCTGGGTGATCAGGCCGCTGAGCCGGCCCGCAGCCTGCAATTGCGCCAGCGCCTGGTGCGCGGCATTGGGCTGGGCGGCCAGGATGCGTGGCCAGCCCAGCAAGGCGCGCGCCCAGTAGCGCTGGCGCGCGGCGGGGTTGCCGACAAACTCCTGGTACATCATCGGTTGCTGGCCACGCCGCACCCCTTCACGGTCACGGTAGTCAGGGATGCCGGAGGCGGTACTGATGCCGGCACCGGTGATGACCAGCAACGGATGTTGCGCAAAGGACTGGCGGAGCGTTTCAAGGGGCATGGGTGCTTCTCTCTTGGCAGGCTCACTGGAGCTTAACCCGGGCCGGCGCGCTTTACCTCCCTGTCTTGGGCGTGCCACGCTTGGCGCTTTGTCGACAGGAGTCGGTCATGCGTCGTTACCCGTTCAAACAACTGGATGTCTTTGCCGAACAGCCCTTGCAAGGCAATCCGCTGGCCGTGGTGTTCGATGCCGATGACCTCAGCGATGAGCGCATGGCCGCGCTGGCCAACTGGACCAATCTCAGCGAAACCACGTTCATCCTGGCCCCCACCGAGCCGCAGGCCGACTACCGTGTGCGGATTTTCACCACGCTCAGGGAGCTGCCCTTTGCCGGGCATCCCACCCTGGGCACCTGCCACGCCTGGCTCGAAAACGGCGGTGTGCCCAAGGGCGAAGAGATCGTCCAGCAATGCGGCATCGGCCTGGTGCGTATCCGTCGGGTCGGCGACCAACTGGCGTTTACTGCGCCCCCCTTGCTGCGCAGTGGACCGGTGGACGCTGAACGGCTGGCCCGGATACGTGATGCCCTGGGCCTGGGCGTCAATGAAGTGCTCGAAGCTCGCTGGGTCGACAATGGGGCCGGCTGGGTCGCCCTGCACCTGGCCAACCGGGCCCGGGTGCTGGCGCTCCAGCCTGATTTTTCGCGCCTTGGCGATCTGGTCGTTGGTGTTTTTGGTGCATTCGAGCCGGACATTGATGGCGACGAGGCCGACTTCGAAGTACGTGCGTTCATCGGTGGCGATGGCATGCCTGAAGACCCGGTGACCGGCAGTCTCAATGCCGGCATCGCGCGCTGGCTGTTCGAGGAAGGGTTGGTGCCGGAGCGCTATCGGGTCAGCCAGGGTACCGCGCTGGGCCGCCGTGGCCGGGTGCAGGTCGAACGCATGGGCGATGACATCTGGATTGGTGGAAGTTCGGTGACCTGCATCGAGGGGCAGCTCAGCCTGTAGCCTGGTCGAGCGCCCCGGCTCAGGGGCGGATACGCTTGCCTGCGCGGCCAGCGAGGCCGCTGGCCTGGCCGTCACGTTGCTTGCCGGTGCGAGCCTGGGTAATCAGGGTCGGGATCAATGGGCCCTCGGGCAGGTTTTTCCAGAAGCGGCTCGGGAAATGGCCCTGCATGACCTTGGGGTTGAGCCGTGCCGGATTGAAGATGTGCTGGTAATAGGTCAGCCACAGCTCGCCGCTTGCATCGTCCGGCTGGCGGGCCAGCTGTTGCCAGGCTGGCGGGCAGTGCGGTTCATGGATCAGCCGGGTGCCGTCGTAGAACACGCCGGCGCCGGGCGTTGCTATCAACCAGCGATGGCGGCCCATGCGGCCAATGAAGTGTTCGCTGGCGCTGTGCAGGATGTCGTGGGCCGGTTCGTGCCAGGCCACATAATGCGGGGCGTTATCGTCCTGCCAGGGCGCATCGGCCTTGAGCGCCACGAAACGCAGGAATGCGTGCAGGTGATGGGCTTCGCGGCTGACCTGCTTGAGCCGGCGCTGCAATTCACTGCCGAGTCGGTCGCCGGCCATCATGGCCGTCCGGTCGCCATGACAGACCCGCCACAACACCTCGTAGAGCAGGCTCCAGCGTTGTTCGCCACGGTACTGCGCTGCAGCCTGCAGTTGCTCGAGCAAGGCCCGCGGCACCCGTGCCTGGAACGGCCCCGGTGTGGCCGGCAGGGATTCGTCACTGCCGAACAGGTCGCTGTCCTGTGCGCCGTTCCAACTGACGCGGCTGGGGTCGATGCCGTGGCTGAGCAGCCATCGCGCCTGCTCGCGCCACACCTCGAAGCGTTCCTGACAGTCCAGGCTGATCATGCCCACAGCCCCAACTGCTGGGGTGGCGGCCGGTCGCGCAATTGCTGGTGCAGGTACTCGCTGGAGCGTTGCGCCTGGGATGGCTTGTAGTCGCAGGTGATGATGAACGGGCGGGCCTTGTCGAGCAGGCAGCGCATGCGGGTCAGGTCTTCATAGCGGATGCGTCGCTGCCGGCGCAGTTCGACCAGCCGTTGCGTGGTGCGCAGGCCGATGCCGGGTATGCGCGCGATCAGGCTCGGGTCGGCGCGGTTCAGGTCCAGGGGGAAGATGTCGCGGTTGTCCAGCGCCCAGGCCAGCTTGGGGTCGATGTCCAGGGCCAGGTCGCCGGGGCCCTTGAGCAGCTCGTCGGCCTGGAAGCCATAGCCGCGCAGGAGGAAGTCGGCCTGGTACAGACGGTGCTCGCGCAGCAGCGGCGGGGCGGCCAGTGGCACGCTGCCCGGGCTGTTGGGGATCGGGCTGAACGCCGAGTAATAGACCCGGCGCAGCTTGTAGTGGCTGTACAGGGTCTGGGCGCTGTGCAGGATGGTGCTGTCATCGGTGGCGTCGGCGCCGATGATCATCTGGGTGCTTTGCCCGGCAGGCGCAAAGCGCGGCGCCCGTGGCTCATCCTTGACGTTCTGCTCGCCGGTATGAATGGTGTGCATGGCCTTGCGGATCGAGCCGATGTTCTTTTCCGGCGCCAGGGTCTGCAGGCTCTGGTCGGTGGGCAGTTCGATATTGACGCTCAGGCGATCGGCATAGCGCCCGGCCAGTGCAATCAGCGCGGGGTCGGCATCGGGGATGGTCTTGAGGTGGATGTAGCCGCGAAACTGATGTTCTTCACGCAGCAGGCGGGCCACTTCGACCAGTTGCTCCATGGTGTAGTCGGCGGAGCGGATGATGCCCGAACTCAGGAACAATCCGCTGACACAGTTGCGCCGGTAGAAGTCCAGGGTCAGGGTAACGACCTCTTCGGGGTTGAAGCGCGCCCGGGGCACATCGCTGGAGCGGCGGTTGATGCAGTACTGGCAGTCGTACAGGCAGAAGTTGGTCAGCAGGATCTTGAGCAGCGAGACGCAGCGGCCATCCGGGGTGTAGCTGTGGCAGATGCCCATGCCATTGGTCGAGCCCAGCCCGTCCTTGCCTTGCGAGCTGCGTTTGGGTGCGCCGCTGCTGGCACAGGAGGCGTCGTACTTGGCAGCGTCGGCCAGAATGCTCAGCTTGTCGATCAACTGCATGGAAATAACCCGATACTGTTTTTATGTACAGTATCGGGCTTTTTGCTATCGCTCAAGTACCGTTGGACCGGTCAGTGCTGATAGGCCGTCACATAGCGGCGGTTGACGGTGACGCAATCGGCATAGAGCTTCAGCGATTGGCGAAACTCGTTGCCCGTGACCGCGCCCGGGGTACCTGCGGCGTCTGGCACCGCTTCCCAGAACGGGCTGAAATCACTCTCGCCCGTGGCTTCGGCTTTTAGGGTGTCGATGAACTCATCAAGCGTGTACCACTGAGGCACGCCCTGGCAGGTGCTCACGATCCGGCTGTCGGGGTGCAGGCTTCGGCGCAACAGGTTCTCATCGGCGAACAGCATGCCGGCTACGTAATTGCCTACGGCCTGTTCAATGTAGTCGTCTTCCGGTGATGTCGACATTCAGTAGGTCCTTTGAGTTGAAAAGGCGATACACGAGGGTGTGGCGAACAACGGGACAAGCGTAGTCGCCTGTGCCCGATTTACAGGTGGCGGCGACCAGTGGGGCCGGTTGCGGAAAAATTCCGATTGGCGCCAGCGCTTGAGTTAATTAGAATTATTCTCATTGCAAAAAATGACTTCCTGAAGAGTGCCCCTGGCATGACTGACGCCGCACACTCACTGCAGCCCGGGCTGGACAGCTTCTATCGTGAACACCGCAGTTGGCTGGAGTCCTGGTTGCGCAGGCGCCTGGGCAACGCATGGGATGCCGCTGACCTGAGCCAGGAAACGTTTTTGCGGGTCCTGGCCTATCCACACGGCGAGCCGCTGACGGCACTGCGCGAACCCAGGGCTTATCTGGTGACCGTGGGCAAGCGCCTGCTGCTTAACCATCAGCGTCGCCGTCGCCTGGAACAGGCTTACCTGGAAGCACTGGCGCACTTGCCCGAGGCGGTGACGCCGTCGGCCGAGCATCGCTGGATCGTGCTGCAAACCTTGCAGGCGCTGGACGATCTGCTCGACGGTCTGCCCCACGCCGTGCGCCGCGCTTTTCTGTGGGCCCAGCTCGAAGGCCTGGACTATGCGCAGATTGCCGAACGGCTGCAGGTGTCGCAGCGCACCGTCAAACGCTACATGGCCCAGGCCTATGAGCATTGCCTGATGGCCGACCTGTGAATCCGCCCGGTCATGATCACGCCCGTCAGGTCGCCCATGCCGCGGCGCGCTGGCTGGCGCTGGTCGAGTCCGGCACCGCCAGTGCCGAGGACCGCGCCGGCTTGCAGCATTGGCGCGAACAGTCACCCAGCCATGAACAGATGTGGCAGAAAGCCCAGGGCCTGCGCCAGCGTTTTGCCGATGTGCCACCGCAACTGGCCATGGCCAGCCTCGACCGTCCGGCCGTCGAGCTGCAGCGGCGGACACTGATCAAGCGCGCCCTGGGTGTCGCCGCGCTGTTGCCGGCCGGCTGGTTGCTAAGCGGTCAGGCCCCGGTGGCTGCGTGGCGCGCCGACCTGCGCACCGGCACGGGCGAGCAGCGCACCGTGCGACTGGCCGATGCCAGCCTGCTGCAGCTCAATACCGCCACGGCGGTGAACCTGGACTGGCAGGCCGGCCGGCACCGATTGGAACTGGTCGAAGGGGAGCTGGCACTGAACATGGTCGAGACCGCCCCTGCACTGACCTTGCAGACACGTCTGGGGCAGGTCGTGGCAACCGGTGCCCAGTTATGCCTGCGCGAAGACGCCGGGCGTTGCCGGGTGTCGGTGTCACGCGGGCAGGTTGAACTGCATCCATTGCTTGGTGCCCCGGTGCGTCTGCAAGGCGGGCAACGCGCCTCGCTCGGCGGCGCCGGCGTCAGTGCCGTAGAGCGTTTCGACGCCCAGCAACCGGACTGGCGAACCGGCGTGCTGACCGTCGAGAACCGGCCATTGGGCAGCTTCCTAACTGAATTGTCGCGCTACCGCCGCGGCGTGTTGCGCTGGGACCCGCGCCTTGAAGCCTTGCGGGTGACGGGGGCGTTTCGCCTCGACGACACCGACCGTGTCCTGCAGTTGCTGGCCGCCAGCCTGCCGCTGGACGTGCAGACCCATACCCGCTACTGGGTCACGCTGGTGCCGCACCAGGCGGGTTGAACAATGCTGTTCAGCGCTTGATCATCACTTCCAGGTATTCGGCCGGCACGATCAGCGACCTTGAACCTGCACGATTCCTGCGCTTGAGCAGTTGGCTGAGGTCTTCGTGCAAGGCATGGGCCTGGTCGTCGGTCAAGGCTGCAAAGGCCGTGTGCAAGGGGCCGTACCAACGGCGGAACACGTCGATGAAGTGTTCCGCCGAGCGGTAGCGCAGGTTGAACAGTCGCGGCTTGATGCGCAACGTGCGTACGGCGTCATCGAACAGGGTGTGCAGGTACGTTTCATTGCCCCACAGCAAGGGCGAGGGCACGCCGGCAGGCGGTGGGCGGTAGCGACCGATCACCTTGAACATTTGCCCGATAAAGCCCTCCGGTGTCCAGCAGGTCAGGCCGATGCGTCCGCCTGGCTTGCACACCCGAGCAAGCTCGCACGCCGACCGGGCGTGATCGGGCGTAAACATCACGCCAAAACATGAAAGCACGGCATCGAACGTGGCGTCTTCGAACGGCAGGTCCTCGGCATCGGCCTCCAGAAAACTGACATCAAAGCGCTCGCTACGGGCGCGCTCACGTCCGCGCTCCAGCAGAGCAGGCACAAAGTCAGTCGATATCACCGTGGCACCGCAGCGGGCTGCCGCGAGCGTAGCGTTGCCATGGCCGGCGGCAACATCCAGCACCTTCTCGTCAGCGTGCAGGTCGCAGGCCTCGGCCAGTAACTCGGCGGTCAATGATAAACGGGTGCCAATGACGGCATAGTCGCCGCTGGCCCAGAGGGTTTTGTGCTGCGCCTTGAGCGCATGCAGGTCGGGAGGGGTATTCATGAGCATTACCTGTTATGTAGCGCAGCGTGGGTAAAGAGCCCCGGCGAGCAAAAACAGGTAACTGCCGGACCGCGCAGTGGGTAACGCTTCAACACCCCGTGCGGCCTGCCAGGAGCCCGCGTGAAGTCTCACGCCTGACAGCATAGTCACGGCCCGCGAGCGGCCGGCAATGACCTGCCGCACGGTTACAAGATCAGGTTATAAGCTTATTCCTAACGTGAAGGTCCTACTGTTGACGTGATGTAAATCAGGCGCACCACGGCCAGGCTGATGGCTTCGGCTTCATGGCGTACGGTGTCAAGCGTCGGGCAGTGCGGAGGCTCGGTAGTGGTGTAATGGGCCTCAAGCAAGTGAGTCATTTGATAAAGGTGTTGAGTGATGTCGTGCAGGCTTGAGTGCAGGCGGGCAATGACACGGCTCAGTTCAGAGTCAACGCAGCGGGCCCTGTCAAGGGCGGTTTTTTCCTGTCCGGTTATAACGTAGGTAATATCCACGCCGGCTTCGGCGATACGAGACAGATAATCAGCCCTGGGAAATCTGAGGCCACTCTCGTAATTGCCTTGTGCATTGGTTTCAACACCGCCAATAGTCCCTAGCGCACTTTGCGATAGTTTCAGTCGAATACGCTCTCGCTTTAAACGAGGACCAATTCCTATCATCCGTTTGTCCTTAGTAAATCATCCGCATGGGGGTTGTTCTTGCGAATACATATCCATTTAATAAAGAAGCGAGCAGACCAGATGCCTGGCAAGGCATCAACTGATGGTCTATATCGAAAGTTCCCGGCGCATTGTTTTTTCGCAGGCAAAGATACCCGCAAAATTCACAGGCTAATAGGGTTGGTTGATACTTTTTTATACCAACTGGAACGTTTCTTTGCGCTGTTGTACGGACCGGTACCGGGAGTGGATCACCCGGTGCACACGCTCAGGACAGGGCAGGTGTGAGTGGCGAAGGACCACTCACAGGGGGATTGGCGCAGCCGATATGACGATGCGTGGGGGGGCGGGCTGCGAGAATTACGGGCAGGTCGTTGCCGGACGGTTTGCCCACTGGGTGGCGGTGTGGGCAATGGCGTCGGCCAGGCGGGCCACCGCCGCCTGATGCGCAAGCACCAGGTTATCCAGGCCAGGACCTGCTTTCTCGCGGATAACGCTGCTGCAGGTCAGGTTCGTGCGCGGGCTGCCCGTGGGGCCGTTGCGCATTCCCAGGTTCCAGACCACGTCGATCAGCGCATAGTCCCCTGCCACCGACTCGAACCGTCTCACGTCGGTGCGCAGCGACAGCAATGGCTGGCTGTTGTCCTTGGGCAGGCCGGCTACGTCACGACGGCCGAAACGGCTTTCCAACTGAGCGGTCAGGGCATCGTGGAACTCATCGCCCAACGGAGCGCCCCAGCGCTCGGTATCAAGAATGGCCAGGCTGCCGTCGCCCTGGCGAACCACTAACGGCGGCTGGTCGACCTGCACCGGCAATTGCACCGCCAGCATCTCGAACTGGAACGGTGCCGGCTGGCTCTTGGTCGCCGGCAGGGTCTTGAGCGGTGCCACCAGGGTGTAATAGCGCATCATGGGTGACGAACAGGCGGCCAGCCCCAGGGCCGTGGCCAGGACTGCCAGTTTCAGGCGCAGGGTCATTGTTGTGGCTCCAGGTTCTTGGTGCGTGAAGACGAGCTCTTGTAGGACGCCGGGGCCGATTCGCTGCTGCGGCCACGGATCAGCGCTTCCGGCTGGCGGCCCAGGAAGTCGGTCAGCACGCGCATCGAGCGGGCGGCGCGCTGCACTTCTTCCATGGCCTGGCCCAGTTGCTGGCGGCTGGGAGAATCTTCATCCAGCGTGTCATTAGCGGTGGCCAGGGTTTTCTCGGCCTGTTGCAGGGCGCCGCGCATTTGCGGCAGCACAGTGCCGTTGACCGTCCTGAGGGTCTTTTGCAATTCGCTCAGGGTGCCATTGAGGTTGCCGGCCAGTTCGTCGATCGGCAGGCGGCCCAGCTTGTCGACGAAGGCCTGCAGTTGCTCCTGCAGTTTGTCGAAGTTGCCTGGAACAGTCGGGATTTCAAGTGGGCGGGCCTTGGGGTCGAACGCGACTTTCGGCGCCTTGGGGTCAAACTCCATGGCGATATACAACTGGCCGGTGAGCAGGTTGCCGGTGCGTGCCTGGGCGCGCAGGCCGTTGCTGACGAAGGCGCCCAGGATGCGTGCCGATTGTTCGTCCGGATCGCCTGCACCGGCCAGCTTCTGCAGCTTGGAATCGGCGGCGCCCAGGCGCTTGGGGTAAATCAGGGCGCCCACGATGCCCGGGAAGGTCTTGGTCACCGGGTCGTAGTCCAGGTCCACCGACACCACCCGGCCGATGTTCACCCCCAGGAAGTCCACCGGTGAGTTGACCGCAAGGCCACGCAGCGACTGGTTGAAGCGCATGCGGATATAACGCGGTTCGCCATCAGGCGGCGCCAGGGCAGCGGCCTGGTCATCGAAGATGCGGAACTCGGCGTTCTCGTCGGCCGGCTTGGTGTCCGGGCTCCAGTTCGGCTCACGAAAGGCAATGCCGCCGGAGACGATCGAGGCCAGCGACTGAGTGTTGATCTTCAGGCCCGAGGCGCCGACGCTCACGTCCACACCGCTGGCGTTCCAGAAGCGGGTGTCGGTGGTGATGTACTTGTCATTGGGCGAGTTGATGAAGATCTGGATGTCCACGCCCTTGCCATCCTCGGACAGGTTGTAACCCACTACCTGGCCGACCTGGATGCGCCGGTAGTAAATGGGCGAGCCGATGTCCAGCGAGCCGAGGTCGTCGGTGTGCAGGGTGAAACGCTTGCCTTTCTCGCCAAAGGTGACCGGCGGCGGCGTTTCCAGGCCGACGAATTCGTCCTTGGTCTGTTCGGCGCTGCCGGCATCGGCACCGATGAATGCCCCTGAAAGCAGGGTGTCGACCCCGGACACCCCATGGGCGCCGATACGTGGACGCACCACCCAGAACTGGCTGTCGACCCGGGTGAAAGGCGCGGCGGTGTTATTCAGCTCGATGGTGGTCTTGACATGGCTACGGTCCTCGCTCAGCGCGATGGCCGTGACCGTACCGATGACCACGTTCTTGTACTTGACCTGGGTCTTGTTGGCTTCCAGCCCTTCGGCGGTCTGAAAACTGACGGTGACCTTTGGGCCGATGTTCAGCCAGTCATGCACGGCCATCGACAGGCCGATCAGCCCGGCGACAATCGGCACCAGCCAGACCAGCGAGATACGCACCCGGCGCCGCTTGATCTCGGGGCCGGCCGGCACGTTGGCAGACGTAGGGGGGGTGTTGTCAGGCATCTTCAACCTCTGCATCCCAGATAAGCCGGGGATCGAAACTCATGGCGGCGAACATCGTCATCACCACAACCAAACCAAAAAACAGGATGCCGATGCGCGGCTCGATGCTGCTGAGTTCGCGAAACTGCACAAGAGAAGCCACCAGGGCCACCACCAGGACATCGAGCATCGACCAGTAGCCGATCAGCTCGATGAAGCGATACAGCCGCGTGCGCTCGACCATCGCCCAGCGGCTGCGGCGCTGGCAGGTAATCAACAGCATGCCCAGCACGGCAAATTTCACGCAGGGCACCACCACGCTGGCAATGAAGATCAGCAGGGCAATGTCCCAGGAGCCGCCGTGCACGAATTCGATCACGCCGCTCATGATGGTGTTTTCACTGCTGTTGCCCAGCAGCGTGGTGTACATCACCGGCAGGGTGTTGGCCGGAATGTAGAAGATCAGCCCGGCAATCAGGAAGGCCCAGGTGCGCACGATGCTGTTGGGTTTGCGCCGGTGCACGGCCGAGTCGCAGCGCGGGCAGCAATGAACGTCTTCAGCACAGGCCTGGCCGCAGATATGGCACAGGCACAGTTGGTGCTGGTGGGCGTAGGGAATCTCGCTCATGACGGTTTTACCTGCAGCACATCCCAGAGCCTGCGAATGTTGCGGTTGGCAATCAGCAGGATCAGCACCATCAGCATCGCCATGGCCCACAGGCCGACGCCGGGATGGACGTCGAGCATGCCCGACAGTTTGATGATCGCCACCAGGATGCCGAGCATGCACACCTCCAGCATGCTCCAGGGGCGCAGGTGTTCCAGCGCCCGCATGCAGGCCTTGAAGCCTGGGGCCACCACGCCGCGCTGGGCGTGCAGCAACACCCACAGCAGCAGGACGATCTGCAGCAGCGGGGCAAAGATGATCGACAGGCCGGCCACCAGGGCAATCAGGGTGATGCGCCCCTGGGCCAGTGCCTCGACCGATTGCCAGAGGGTCACCTCGTTGCTCAGGCCTTTCATGCTGATGCTGATCACCGGAAAGATATTGGCAAGCACGAACAGCACCGCGGCAGCGACGGTCAGGGCCAGCCATTGTTCCAGCGACATGCGCGAGCCACGACCGAGCAAGGCGCGACAACGCAGGCAATAGGCCGACTCACCCGCGTGCAGGGGCTTGATTTCGTACAACGAATCGCAGTGCTCGCAAATGAGCAGGCTGGGGGGCTGAGGGGTAGGGGCTTCAGTACTCATCGAATGCGGTAGATGCAAATCCTGAACGGTGATGGAAAAGGTACAGGAAGATACCTTGTTAAGGCCGTTGCGGCTTGTGTTCAAACGTAACGAATCGTCGAACTGTCCAAAAAGGTGAACCGCCGTTCTGTCGCCATGTTCATGGAATGCCCGGGGCTGTTGCCGGGGGAAGCGGCAACAGGCCATTATTTTGGCCTTTTCCTGTTTCGGGCGCCAGTGTGGCGAATCATCTGTCGGCTGCACAAGGGTGGTAGCGCTTTTTGCGGTCATGCGCCAACAGTGTCGGTGAGCGCTAGGGGGTGTGTTTTCCTGTGCCTGTGGGCGAGCGGGCAGCATGTTCCTGCAAAAACCTGAGCAAGGGGCGAACCGTGGCGGGAATGTTGTGCTCGTCGAAGATCAGGCAGACCGTCTCGCCCTGGTGCTCGACGGTCACTTCGTAAAGTTTCAGGTCGGCACTCTGTTCATCGAGCCATTGCCCGGACCCAGGCAGGTCCAGGCGCTGGACCAGTGCCCTCAATTGCTCGGCCTGGGCCTGGTGCAGGGTGTCGGCATCCACCTGGTATTGATGGATGACGCCGGCAAAACCGCCTGACTGAACGACGCATACTTTCATGCTCGGCACGCTCTCTGATGACTGAATCGGCTGGCGCCTAGAGTCTGATCCCCACCTCGCGCCAGGCGGCGGTGACAGCACGCCTGGCGCCTGCACCGTAGCGGCGCTGGCCGGCCAGCTTGGCGCTGATGCGCGCGCAGTCGCTGAACTGGCTGTTGGCAGGCAGTTGCAGCAGGGTTTCATACCAGATCCGTCCGGCCACCTCCCAGGCATTCCCGCCCAGCGCTTGGGCGAACAGGGCAAAGGCGCGGTTGGGAATCCCCGAATTGATATGCACCCCGCCACGATCGCGCTGGCCGGTATACAGGTCGGCCATGTGCGCCGGTTGCGGATCGTCGCCCAGCTCGGGGTCTGCGCTGTAGGCCGTGCCGGGATGTAGCATGTCGCGGATGCCACGCCGGGTCGGGGCCGGCACCAACAGCTGCTGGCCAACCAGCCAGTTGGCCTGATTGACCGGCGTGCGCTCATGCCATTGGCGCACCAACATGCCGAATACATCGGCAAAATGTTCGTTGAGCGCACCGGACTGGCCCTGGTACACCAATTGCGAGGTAAAGCTCTGCACACCGTGGGTCAGTTCGTGGCCGATGACTTCAAGGCTGGCGGTAAATCGTCTGAAGACCTCACCGTCGCCATCGCCATAGGCCATTTGCCGGCCATTCCAGAAAGCGTTGTTGAGAGGCACCCGGTCACCTTGCATGTCGACCTCGGTCACATGCACCGAGGACACCAGCGCCATACCGTTGTCATCCAGCGAACGGCGCTCGAACAATTGCTCGTAAAAGTCATACACCAGCCCCGAGCCTTCATAGGCTTCATCCACGGCTGCATCGCCACTGAGCGGTTGATCCTCGCTGCGGGCCAGCCGGCCTGGCAGTTCAGCGCTGTCCCGGGCGTCGTAAACCTCGCGCTGTTTGTGCCCGGGCGTGGTGCCCGGCATCGATTGCACCAGCATGGACTGCGTGGTCAGGCGCGTGGCAACGAAGGCCGAGCGGCAGGCGAGGTTGGCGATTGCGCAGTAGCGCACCTTGGGATTGCGCGACTCGGACATGTGTTCGAGCATGTAGGGCGGGATGAAGCAATGCAGCGGGTTATGCGTGCACATGGCATTGACTCCTGCAGGGTATGAGGAGAGCACGTGTTGAGCATAGTGGCTGGTGGCCCGGACACCGGCCTCGCCGCTGAGCGGTTGGCGCGGCTGTCGAGGAAATATCTGATTACATGATGGTGGCCGCTGGCGCCGATGCCCCAGCCCGGCCACAGGCAGCCATTACGGGGGCTGGAGCGGTCAGGGCATTGCCCTGCGACACCTTTACGCACCCGGCGAATACGACCGCAGGGGTGCTAGACTCGCGGCCTCTTCATTCAGGCAGGAGCAGTTCGACGTGCGCAAGAGGGTAATGATGATGGCAGTACTGGCGCTGGCCGGATGCGATGCAGGCAAGCCCCAGCCACCGGCTCGCGAGGCCGCCAGTGCGCCGGTCCAGGCCGCCGAGGTCAAACAGCCTAAGTGGTACATCCAGATGAACACCCGTGAGGCGCTCAGCGATACCAGCGCCTGGCTGCTCGAGCGCAGCTATGCGCCGGTGATCGTGAATATCGATGGCAAACAGCAGATTCTGCTCGGCCCCTATGCGTCCGAAGAACAGGCAAAGACCCAGTTGACGGCCCTACAGGCCAAGGTGGCGAAGTCACACCGCTTTGCCGAGCCCGGCGTGGTGAACCGCGCGCTGTAGAGCGCGCGGGCACTTGGGCGCAGTCGATCAGCGACGCCCCAGCAACAGGCCTACCACCAGGCCAAAGCCGGCCGAGATGGCAACGGTCTGCCATGGATGACCACCGATGTAGGTTTCGGTGGCTTCTACGACGGGACGGGTGCGCTCACGCACGCTGACAATCGATTCGGCGGCCTGCTTGAGCTTGATGCGCAGTTGCTCGCGCAGGTTGTCAGCCTCTTCGCCCACCAGCGATGCGCTGTCCTTGAGCAACTTGTCGGACTCCTCGATCAGCGCCTGGAGCTCGCTGAAGGTCTGGTCCTTGATCTGGTCAGAGAGATGCTGTTCAGCTCTTTTGCGGGCCATGGTTTTTCCCTTTCAGTTGATGGCAATAAGCAATGGAGTGTGGTGCTGTCGGAAAAGTTGCAAGCTTTTCCCTCCGCTGGCGAGCCTTGATGGCGGGCGGGGGTGTAAGATTGCCGCCGGTTTTACAAGAGGTCACCGTCATGAGTTTCAATCTCGCCAACCGTCCCCTGGCCGAGCGTGCCGAGCTGGAAGATGAAAAGTCCCGTCTGTTCGAGCTGTGGCAAAGCAATCTGGGCAAGGCCAAGAGTGAAGCGGCGCGCCTGATCGGCGAGCGCTCCAAGCGCAAGGGCAAATGGTCTGAATGGGCCCGCGCCGAACTGGACAACCTCAGCCCGCCGGAATTTGCCAACATGGTGCGCAGCGAGCTGAACCGTCTGGTGGCCGCAGCCCGCTAGGTCCGGTTGTTACCAGCGGCTGTCGGTGGCGTCCGGCAGGCCGAGGGTGCCGCTGTCGCTGAAGCGTTGCGTGCCGAACACGCCGCCGGACAGCTTGCCGCGCACGGTATAGGGCAAGCCATCAAGCGCTTGCCCTTGCGCCAGCCCCACTGCCTGGCGCAGCGCCGAAAAGGCCGACACGCTCACCGGCACCACCAGCAGCGCTTCATCGAACCTGTCGATACGCCCGCTCTGGTTGCTGACCCCGGAGGCCAGCAGCCTGTCGTTGACGTCCAGGCGCAAGGCCACGCCGTCGTACTCCAGGGGTGTGTCATTAGGGTTTTGCACGCGCAGCTTCACCGCCATGCGCACTTCCAGTTCCTGGCCTGGCAAAGGCTCGATGCCCACGACATCGATCAGCAGCGGGTCGCGATCAGGCAGCAGCGCACAGGCCCCCAGCAACAGGGGCAGGATGATCAGCAGCAGGCGGGCAACAGGGCGCAACATGGCAGGCTCCGGGTCAGGTACTCAGCATAGACCCCGATCAGGTCCAGACATTCGTCTCATCGACCTGCAGCCGCCAGATGGCCCAGGGTGGGCTAAGCTCAGGGCGATCATCATGGCCTGAGGACAAAGGCCATCTTTGCCTTGGGAGAATTCGTCATGTCCAGTCAGACCCTTCACGACCCGGTGGTCATCGTCAGTGCGGCGCGCACGCCCATGGGCGGCTTTCAGGGTGATTTGCAGAGCGTGAGCGCGACCCGCCTGGGCAGCGTCGCCATTGGCGCAGCGGTCGAACGTGCCGGCATCGACCCGTTGGCGGTCGAAGAAGTGCTGTTCGGTTGCGTATTGCCGGCAGGCCTCGGCCAGGCCCCGGCGCGGCAGGCGGCGCTGGGTGCCGGCCTGGATGTCGGCACCCGTTGCACCACGGTCAACAAGATGTGCGGCTCGGGGATGCAGACCGTGATCCAGGCCCATGACCTGTTGCTGGCCGGCAGCGCACGTGTGGTGGTGGCCGGCGGCATGGAAAGCATGTCCAATGCTCCGTACCTGCTGGAACGTGCACGACAAGGCTACCGCATGGGGCATGGCCGGGTACTGGACCACATGTTCTATGACGGTCTGGAGGACGCCTTCGAGCCTGGCCGGCTGATGGGCACCTACGCCGAGGAGTGTGCGCAGGCGGCGGGTTTCAGCCGCCAGGACCAGGATGACTTTGCGCTGGCCTCGCTGAGCCGTGCCCAGCAGGCCATGGCTCAGGGCTGGTTCGACGCCGAAATCGTGCCGGTCCAGGTCACTGTCGGCAAACAGCAGAAAATCATCGCGCAGGACGAGCAGCCGCCCAAGGCAAGGCCCGACCGTATTGCCTCGCTCAAGCCGGCCTTTCGTGACGGTGGAACAGTGACTGCCGCCAATGCCAGTTCGATTTCCGATGGCGCCGCCGCTTTGGTGCTGATGCGCCGTTCACATGCCCGGCAGTCGGGCCTCAGGCCGCTGGCCGTGATTCATGGGCATGCCGCTTATGCCAATCATCCCGGACTGTTTACCACCGCCCCCATTGGCGCCATTCGGGCGCTGTGGGACAACGTCGGCTGGCAGGCGGATGATGTGGACCTGTTCGAGATCAACGAGGCCTTTGCCGTGGTGACGCTGGTGGCCATGCGCGAGTTGGGCTTGCCACATGACAAGGTCAACGTTCATGGCGGGGCCTGCGCCCTGGGCCACCCGGTAGGGGCGTCAGGGGCGCGCATCCTGGTGACCCTGTTATCGGCCCTCAGGCGCCGGCAGCTCAAGCGCGGCGTGGCGGCCATCTGCATAGGCGGCGGCGAGGCAACTGCCATGGCCATTGAACTGGTCGATTGACATGCAGGCGCCTGCACGGTGTCTGATCTGTTTTTATAAGGATAAAAATCAATGAGTTACAGCGAAATTCTGACTGAGGTTCGAGGAAGGGTTGCGCTTGTCACGCTCAACCGTCCCCAAGCCTTGAACGCCTTGAATGCTCGTTTGATCGATGAATTGAATCATGCCCTCACGGACTTCGAGGCCGACCCGGGCATTGGCTGCATCGTGCTGACTGGCTCCGAAAAGGCGTTTGCCGCCGGTGCGGATATCAAGGAAATGGCGAGTCTGAGCTACCCGCAGATCTACCTCGACGACCTGTTTGTCGAAAGCGACAAGGTCGCTGCCAGGCGCAAGCCGATGATCGCGGCCGTGGCCGGCGTTGCCCTGGGCGGCGGTTGTGAGCTGGCGCTGATGTGCGATTTCATTCTGGCTGCGGACACCGCCCGTTTCGGTCAGCCGGAGATCAACCTTGGCGTGCTGCCTGGCATGGGCGGCACTCAGCGTCTGACCCGCGCGGTTGGCAAGGCCAAGGCGATGGATCTGTGCCTGACCGGCCGGCTGATGGACGCCCATGAAGCCGAGCGCGCCGGCCTGGTGGCACGAGTGGTGGCGCCCGAGCAATTGCTCGATGAGGCCATGAAAGCAGCAGCGAGCATCGCCGAAAAATCCTTGCCTGTGGCGATGATGGTCAAGGAAAGCGTCAATCGCGCCTTCGAGATCAGCCTGGCCGAAGGCATCCGCTTCGAGCGCCGTCTCTTTCATGCCGTCTTTGCCAGCCACGACCAGAAGGAGGGCATGGCGGCGTTCATCGAGAAAAGGCCCCCGTCGTTCAAGGGCCGTTGAAGGCCTGGCCATGGGCCAGCCAGGCTTGATGCTCGGCCTGGCTGTGATGCTGGTGAAAAAAGTCAGCGAACCTGATGCAACGGCCGGGGTGGATCAGGCACAGGTTGTCAGGGGTCATGGCGTACTCGATGGCTAATTGATGCCGTTGTCTGGGCGTCAGGCCCAGATACCCTTCATCGTTGGTCCGTCCTTCGAACAGGAAGTGCTCCGGGTCCAGTCGCGACAGGTGTTCCAGCCCCGGCTCGGCCATGCGCACGATGTACCAGAGGCAGCGGGCCGGCGTCGTGCCTTCGGGCGGCAGGCGCAAATCAGGCAAGGAGGCGGGGGCGGTAAGCAGAGGAGGTGGCACGTCGTGGCCGACCTGCAGGCCGCCACGGCTTCTGGCTGAAATGGCCTGTGCCGCCACCTTCAGGCAACCCAGGCCTTGCAGCAGCACAGGATCACGGCTGTGTACCTGGGCGGTCTGCCCGTCTTGCAGTATCAAGGTCTGCGGTACGGGATCCAGCGCCTGGCCATCGATCCACCAGCGAACAACAGGCTCATCCGCTGCCGGCGGCAACAGCGCACAGATCAAGGGCCGGTCCGGGTCGTTATCGAGATAGCCGATCTGCACCCGGCCGCCGTTGCGCAATGCATGCGCCGGCAGGTCGCGATTATGCAGCCGCAATGCCTTGATGCTCTGGCCCGGCTCGTCCGAGTCCGCTTGCCAGTCCAGGCGAACCGGCAGGCAGCCTTGGGCGTCGATCGCGCTGCCGGTAAGGGTGCCGGCGCAGGTTCCCGCCACGATCGGCTTGGCATGGCGCAGCGCCGGCCGGTAGGGTTCGGTCCACAAGGTGGCGCCAAAGCTGTTGCGGTAGCCGGTGTCGAACCGCTCGTGATACAGGGCCTCCGGCAGCGGCGCGCTGGCCAGTAGCCTGATAATGGCGGCGACATCGTGCGGGTCGTGGCCCTCAAGCACGTGCGGCTGCCTGCCGGCGTGCCGAATCCAGATCAGGCGCCAGTGATCGTTGAGGTGCGGTTCGCAATGCCCGAGCACCTGCACGACCTGGCCGCAGACCAGTGTTGGCAGCTGGCTGCAGCCGCTGACCTGGCGACGCTCGGTGCGCAGGCGTTGCAACTGGCGGGCGCTGCGCTGGCGCTGCCAGGCACTGAGTGGATCCTGTGCCGGCCTGTCAGCCGGCTGCGGATAGGGCTGGTTGTCGGCCTGCCTGGGGTGGTCGGCGTGCGAGTCTGCTGCGCCCGCAAGGCCGGACAAGACGCCAGGCACCGGCAGAGGTGCCGGCATCGGTTGCAACTTGAATACGTCGGCCAGGTGGCTGATGTGTGACGCCGCTGTGTTCTGCTCGCGGGCGCTGAAGTGCAGCACGCCACTGCGCTCGGGGAAGCTGGCGCAATCGTCGGCAAACACCAGTTGCCGGCCGTCGAAACGAAAATGGATGCCTTCTTCCTCGCACAGGCGCTGCACCAGGTGCAGGTCGCTTTCGTGATGCTGCATGCACAGCGCACGAGGTGGGTAGACACCGCACAAAGGCTCGAAACGGTAATCGGCTGCGCCCAGGCCCCGTTCGCGCAAAAGGCGTTCGATCAGGTGCGGCACGCTCAGGCCCTGGAACACCTGGCGGCGGCGTGGCTGGGCCAGGCGTTGCAGGCGAGGCCAGAGGCTGAGACGGTAATGGCTCAGGCATGTGCCAGCGTATACCTGGCTGGCACTGCCGATTTCACCGTGCACGCCAGGATGGCTCGGGTGCGGTTTGAAGCACGCGTCGCGCTGCAGCAGGGCGTCGACATCAAGGTGCGGGTCGCGGCTGACCAGGTCAATATCGAAGCGCCAGCTTTCATTGAGGGCTTCACGGCCTGTGAAACCGACCACCTGCATGTCTGATTGGCAGTCGGCAATGACCAGGGTGATCGACGCCAATTGATCGTTTGGCATAAGTGGGCTCTCTCCATGAGTTTCATGGCTGCGAAGGGTACGGAATGCCACGACGCAAAAGCAGGTCTGCCCGGTTTTTCAGAAAAGGACTACAGCTTTGAGCGCTCAAAGGGTAATTGTCCGACGTGCAAGCGCTTGGTTGGACAGGGGTTTCATCTGCGCTGAGGGCGTATAGAATGCATGCCCTGTGTCCGGAGCGTTCCGGACCCTTCCTTTTTCAACGCCTGGCCCACACAGGGCAAGGCGCCAGCGAATCAAGAGAGCAGACATGGGCGCACAGTGGAAAGTCAAACATAGAGAAGCGGCCGCCAATGCCAAGGGCAAGATCTTTGGCAAGCTGTCCAAGGAAATCATGGTCGCTGCCCGCGCCGGTGCCGACCCTGAAATGAACTCGCGCCTGCGCCTGGTAGTGGAGCAGGCCAAGAAGGCCTCGATGCCGCGCGACACCCTGGAGCGGGCTATCAAGAAGGGCGCAGGCCTGCTGGGCGAGACCATCAGCTTCGAGCGCGTGACCTATGAGGGCTTTGCTCCGCACCAGGTGCCGGTGATCGTCGAGTGCCTGACCGACAACGTCAACCGCACCGTGGCGCAGATCCGCGTGCTGTTTCGCAAGGGGCAACTGGGCGCGTCGGGTTCGGTGTCCTGGGACTTCCTGTATCAGGGCATGATCGAGGCGGTGGCCGACAGGCCTGACCGGGACGCTGAAGAAGCCGCCATCGAGGCGGGTGCCCAGGACTGTGAGCCGGGTGAAGACGGTGCCGTATTGTTTCTGACCGAGCCGACCGACGTCGACGCGGTGTGCAAGGCGCTGCCGGAACAAGGTTTTACCGTGCAATCCGTGCAACTGGGCTATCGCCCCAAGAACCCGGTCGAGGGCCTGAGCGATGAACAACTGGCCGAAGTCGAAGCCTTCCTCGAGGCCATCGACGAACACGACGACGTACAGAACATGTACGTAGGCCTGGCTGGCTGATTCGCTGGCCAGGCAGGCCGCCGCGTAGCACCTGCCATGGCCCTGGCGTCAGTCGTGCCCTGCCAGCTGGCGAGCCACCTCGTGCATCGCCGGCCGGGCCAGGACATCGTCCTGCAGGCAGCGCACCGCCAGCGCGTGCAGCTCAGGCTGCGTCGCGCTGTCGGGGCAGCGTTCAAGCAACTCGCTCAACAGGATGCCGAAGGCGCGTGTCTCGATGCGCTCAAGGCGCTCGGCGGCGTGGCTTGAAGGATGAAAGGACGCCGCGCCAAAATCGCCCAGCAGGCACTCGCCACTGGCCTGCCACAGGATGTTGTGGCCATACAGGTCGCCATGCGTCATGCCTTGCGCGTGCAAGTGGGCCGTCACCGACGCCGTGCCGCTGGCCAGCGCGCGCAGGGCCGCAAGGGGCAGGTGCATGTCGGGGCTATAAACATCGCGGGTGCAGGAGGCCAGGCTGGGCGGCCCGGCCAGATTGGCAAAGGCAGGGTCGATCAGGTCCATCACCAGTCCGCGACGCGCCTGAGGATGCTGGTCGACCTCGCCCTGCACGGTGATCAGATGCCGGTGCAGGCCTGCCTTGATACACGCCTGCATTTCATCCAGGGGTGAGCCATCGCTGGTCAATTGGCCCTTGTACAGTTTGATCGCCACCGGCCGTTCGACCTCGCCATCGTGCCAGACGCCTTGCTGAATCACCCCCGAGGCGCCTTCGCCGAGGCGTTGGCGTACCTCAAGCTGCGACCAGTGGATTTTGCGAATCGGCGTGGCCGCCGGGCGGTGGCTGAACGGGTTGCCCGAGTGCGCCAGCCAGGCCAGTGCCGGCAGCTCCAGCAGCCACTCGGGCAATTGCCGCAACTGGTTGGAGGCAATGCGCAGCAGTTCAAGGTGGCGACACCGGGCCAGGCTTTGCGGCAGGTGGGTCAAGCGGTTGCCGGCCAGCATCAGTTTTTGCAGCGACAGGCAATCGCCCAGGGCTTCGGGCAGGGTTTCGATACGGTTATCGGTGAGGATCAGCCAGCGCAGCTGGGGCGGCAGTGCCTGGGCTGGCACATGTTCAATGCGGTTGGCCTTGAAGCCGATCATGCGCAACTGTGGGCAGCGGCCCAGGCAGGCGGGCAGTTCGGTGAAGCGGTTGTCAGAGGCGAACAGCACTTGTAGCTGGTGCAGGCGATGAAAATCGTCAGGCAACCGACTCAGGGCGTTGCCGCTCAGGTTGAGCACCTTGAGCGAGTCGGCCAGGTCAAAGATTTCCGTGGGGAAGGTTTCCAGGCCGCAGGCCAGGTCCAGGCGTTGAAGGCCGGCCAGTTTGCCGGCGCGCAGATCTGCAAGGGTGTGCATGTGAACAGGGGCCATGGGTCGGACGGAGGCGCATGATAGCCGATTGGTTGCCTGGCGCCGTTTCCCTTGCCCGGCCATGCCGGACAAGGCGCTGGGATAACGGGCATTCAGCGCAGCACAGGCACCAGTTGCGACAGGGCAGACATGACATCGCGCCCCAATGCCTTGGAGCGTTGGCCTGACCAGCCGGTAACGGGGTCTGGCGCGCTGTCATGGTCCTTGAATGGCATCTCAAGGGTCAACGACAGGCATTTGTAGCGTTCACCGACGCTGTTGCAGGCCAGGGCCATGTTGGCCTGGCCGGGCGCGCTGCGCGGGTAGCCATGGACGCTCTGGAAGTGCGGCGTGATGCCCTCCAGCGTGCTGCGAAACAAGGCTTCGAGTTCAGCCTGCCTGGAGGTGTAGCCAGGATTGCCTTCGCAGGCAGCGGCGAACACGTAGGGGATCGCTTCGTCACCGTGCACGTCGAGAAACATATCGACGCCGTAGTGCTCCATCTGCTGCTGGATGAAGAACACTTCAGGCGTGTCCTGGGCGTTACTGTCCTGCCAGGCACGATTGAGGTCCTTGCCCTGTGCATTGGTGCGCAGGTGGCCATGCCAGGCACCATCGGGATTCATGTTCGGCACCAGGTACAGGTCAGCAGCGGCCAGCAGGCGTTGCAGCGATTGGTCCTCGACGCGTTGCAGGTGCTCGATCACCCCTTCCATGAACCATTCAGCCATGTGCTCGCCGGGGTGTTGCTGGGCGATGATCCAGATCTTGCGCTTGCCGGGCGCCCCGTCACCCTTGCGCAACAGCGGGATGGCCCGGCCTTCGACACTGAGTCCGCAGGCCAGCAGCTCGCAACCGGCGCTGCCCTGTGCCTGAGCGATCAGGGCCTCATGGCGTTCACGGCTGTAGGGTTCGAAGTAGGCGAACCATGCCTGGGGCTCCTGGGCGGTGAAGCTGAAGCTCAGTGCCTGGCCATCGAAGCTTGAGGCGACACGGAACCAGTTTTTCTGATCGACAGAGGCAACAGCGTTGTACCCGCTCCAGGCGTGCCGGTAGCTGGACTCGCCCACGTTGCCCAACCTGAAGGTATATTGCTCGCCCGCAACCAGCCCGCTGGCCTTGAAGTGGAACCATTGGAAATGCGCGCTGCGGGTGTCAGGACGGATAGCCAGTTCGATGCAGGCAGGGTCGCTGGCATCGATGACGTGAATGTTGCCGCTGTCGAAGTCGGCGCTGATGATCAGACTCACGGTGTCTCCCTGTATGCGCAAGTATCGGATATGACACGCACTTTACAGGGCTTGTCCGTCATGTTCTGTCATGAATCGGCCATCTATGGTCAGCTGAAAGCCTCGGCGGTCATCATCAGGCTGCAGACGAAGCCGGTGGCCAGGTACCAGCTCAGGTAAGCCCGGCGCTTGCGCTGATGCCAGCCCGAGGCACCCAGCAGTGCAGCCGGCGCCTGCAACCGGCGCCACAGCCGTTCGCTGGCCTGGAAGGCCGCCAGATGGCTGGGGTGGGCGTCCAGCCAGTGGCGAAACTCGATCCGCTGGCTGGCGGTAGCGGCCGGGCTCTGCAAGTGGATGTACCAGGCATCGGCCTGATCGTGGGCCGCCAGCAGGGCCTCGGTGTCACACAGTGATCGATGGGCATGACGCATCACCCGCAACATGGCGCGCTCGACCTTGCCGACATCCACGTCCAGGAATCGGGCAATGTGTGGATAGGACTGGTTTTCGAGGCGACTGAGCAGAAATATCTGGCGGGTGCGGCGCGACAGCTTGCGCAAGCGCCGGGCCAGGCTGCGGGTGTCGTCATTCAACTGGAGCGTGGTGCGTGTGGGCAGAGGCAATAAGGGCGAGAGCTGACTACTCATGATGTATCGCTCGCGGGTTGTCCATGGGGGGAGGGTGTCCTGGCGTGTCATCGGGTCGCTTGAACGAGCCCTAGACTAATGATTTCGAGAATCATTCTCAAGTGAAAAGCATCAACAATTACTGAATTTGATCACGGTCACAGGAAAAATCTATGAGGCCTTGCGATGGTGTTTTGCTATGATGCGCCCCATACGCAACACGCACCGACTTCATTAGCCTGAAGCAGCGAGAAACACCCTAAAACGAGAAACACCCCAAAAAAAAGACCCGGCAAAAAGCCGGGTCAAAAACCGTGATTAGCCTGATGAGGAGATAATCCGGGAGTCGACCTAAGACTCCAGGGTTACCAGCCGGTCTCGCAACCGACTGATGCAATAATAATCATTATCATTTGAGCGTCAAGCTCTTTTTTGCATGCTTCTGAAATAAAGATTCCATCTGCGCCCATCAGTGGGTATCGCGTCGGTCAATGCCATGCATTCGCCTGGCCTGAGCGCCTCGGCAATCTTCCCTCGATCCCTCTTCCGAATCTTCCCTGGTGCCGTGATGACCTGCCTATATGCGCGGGTTGAGGGTGGGCAGCGGCTGGACTCAATCTGCGTGGTCAAACGCCAGAAAGCACGAAGGGGAGCCTGGGCTCCCCTTCAAGTTTTCTTTGTATGCTCTTTTTATTTTTCGGGGCGGCCTGTTGTTTTTTTTGGTGACCTTACCCGTTACCGCTTTAGATGATCCCCAGACGGGATCAAGAGCAAACGTATTTTTTTGAGCGCTGAGTCGCTTTTATCCGTGGATCCAACCTGTCTGCCAGCTGCTGATGCAGTCTTGTTGTTAGTGACCGGTTGCGAGGGCAATACCCCGAAAAGCTGTCTACTCCAAAAAAATCTGTTGGCTGCGTCTCTGTCCGTGTTGTTCTTGTTATGTCAGAGCCGTTACGTCTTGTTCTTATTGGATTGCTGCGATTTATTGTTCTTGTTGTACAAAAGATATAGCAGGACCCGTGCCAGGTTTTGCAAAGCCTTGTAGAACAGGCTTTTGACCGAAATAACCTGCCGTGCAGGCCGCTTGAATACGCTGAAAATGTTTCCTTGCTACCCGCTTCTTGAAACGATTTCGTGAAGGGTAACACTGCGTGACAACGTGTCGCACCTGCTGCCCGACGAGCGCGTTGCTGTCAAGGGCCTGCGGTTCAATGCACCCACACTTCAACCCGGCGATTGCGAATGCGTCCGTCGTCGGCCTCGTTGGTGGCCACTGGCATCTCTTCACCCAGGCCGATCACCTCTCGCAGGATCACCTCGTGGCGCAACAGTTCACGGCGCACGGCCATGGCGCGCAACCGTGACAGCAGTGCGGCACGCTGCGGATCGTCCTTGGCATCGCCAAAGCCGACCAGTGTCACTTGTCGCTGCATCTTGCCGTTGGCTTGCAGGTAATCGACCACCCGTTGCAGGTCATACAGCGCCTTGTTGTCCAGCCGGGCACTGCCCTGATCAAAGCGAAAGTTGATCGACAGGCGCTGGGCCTCGCGGCTCAACGCCTGGTATTGCCTGGGCATTTGTGCGGTCGGACGGACGGTGATCGCTTGCACGCGCTGCGCCACAAAGCCGCTGTCAGCCACCATGGCCTGGCCGGCGGGGCTCTGGGCAAAACGCACCAGTGCCTGTGCCCAGGGTTGTTGCAGGTGCGGCGGCAGGTACAGGTACAACCGGCGCGACAGCGGATAGTCTTCGGTGGCGATCAATTCCAGGCTGGGCAACATGGGCTGCGAGTCGCCATCGGCGATGGCCAGGGCGCGGGCGCGCCGTACATAGGGCAGGCCGATGAAGCCTATGCCGCCAGGGTCGCGGCTGACCGCATCGGACAGTTCTTCGCTCGACTCAAGGCGCTGCGCACGCGCCGAAAGGTGCTTGCCGTGCCGGGTCAGCACCCGCTCGAGAAAGGTTTCCCAAGTACCTGACTGTTCATCACGGGCGTACAGGGTAATGGCCCCGGGCCGACCGCCCAGTGTCTGCCAGTCACGGATCTCACCGCTGAAAATCCGCGCCAGGGTCTCGGTGTCCAGATGACGCAACGGGTTGGCGGGGTGCACGATCACCGCCACCCCGTCGATGGCGATCACGTGCTCGGCCTGGGCGCTGCGCAAGTCGCCAAAGCCTGCCAGCGCGCGCACTTCATCATCCTTGATCGCCCGTGACGAGGCCGCGATATCGGCAAGCCCCTGCGCCAGTGCGGCAAAGCCGGTGCCCGATCCATGCGCGGCGACCAGTGCGCGCACGGTCTGGCCCCGGGTGTCCACGCCTTGTACCTGCACTTCATTGGTCGCCGTGCCCGGCAGGGTTTTTACCCTCTGTAGCCCACGCTGGCGCATCAGGCCCTCGACCAGTGCCGGGCCCAATTGCGCATTAAGGGTGTTGGAACCCAGCAGCCTCAGCACCGGTGCCGGTGCCGGTGTTGGTGCCTGGATGGCTGGCGTGGCGGCCAGGGCTGACGGCGTGCCGGTCAACAGCAGCGCGTAGAGCAGGGCGCGCAGCATTTGCATCACCGTAAGTCATCAAAGGTGCCGGCAGATTAAGACACAAATATGACTGGGCGATGACGATCAGGCTGGGGGCCTCAGGTCAGCTCCAGCCAGATCGGTGCATGATCCGAAGGCTTCTCCATGCCGCGCAGTTCGTAATCCACGCCAGCGGCCTTGATGCATGGTTGCAAGCCCCTGGAGGTCATGATCAGGTCGATGCGCAGGCCGCGCTTGGGCTGGTCCTCGAAGCCGCGGCTGCGGTAGTCGAACCAGCTGAACTGGTCATTCACCTCTGGGTGCAGGTAACGGAAGCTGTCGACCAGCCCCCAGTTCTTGAGGCGCGCCATCCACTGGCGCTCTTCGGGCAGGAAACTGCATTTACCGGTCTTCAGCCAGCGCCTGGCATTCTCGGCACCGATGCCGATGTCGCAATCTTCGGGCGAAATGTTTACGTCGCCCATCACCACCAGCGGCTGTTCATGACTGAAGCGGCTTTCCAGCAGGGCTTGCAGGTCTTCGTAGAAGCGCTGCTTGGCAGGGAACTTGGTGGGATGGTCGCGGCTTTCGCCTTGGGGGAAATAGCCGTTCATGACGGTCACCGGCTGGCCGTTTTCATCGGCGTAGGTGCCCCAGATAAAACGCTTCTGGGCGTCTTCGTCATCGCCATCGAAACCTTTGTGCAGCGTCAATGGCGCCTGGCGCGAGAGCAGGGCAACACCGTAGTGGCCTTTCTGGCCGTGATAGTGGACGTGATAGCCCAAAGCCTCGATCTCGGCCTGGGGGAACTGCTCGTCGGACACCTTGGTTTCCTGCAGGCCGATCACGTCCGGCTGGTGTTTCTCGATCAGGGCCGCCAATTGGTGCGGCCGGGCGCGCAGGCCGTTGATGTTGAACGAGACGATTTTCATAAAACGACAATCCTGAAGCGAAAACGAGACGGCGATGCTAGCTGACCTGCCTGATAACGACCAGCCTGCAGCTTGTCATTGGATTGCCATCATATTTCCGGAACTGTCTTGAACCTCGATGACTCTGAGCCTGTGCATGCCAGTTGCGCATTTTTTGCACGGCCGCTAATACGAGGTTTTGCCGTATGCCTGATTCACCTGTTTCCCAGATCGATATACGTCAGCTTGATAGCGGTTATTCGCGTGAAACCCGCAATCTGCTGTTTCAGGTCTACCGTAACGACCCCAACTTTGCCTATGTCTTCAATGACAAGCGCGCCGGCTACGAGCAACGCGTCAAGGCGACGGTCAATGCGTTGGTCAAGCAGCATTTCCTGCAGGACCTGCCGGCACTGGGGCTGTTCGTCGAAGACCGACTGGCGGGCGTGGCCCTGATCGCGCCGCCACAGCGCCGCCTGGGCATCACTGAAAGCTGGGCATGGCGTTTGCGCATGGTCCTCAGCACCGGCCTGAGCTGCACCCAGCGTTACCTGGACTACTACAATGCGGTGCTGGCCTGCCTGCCCTCGCCGCAAGTGCATGTCCTGCCGTTGGTGGGGCTGGACCCGGTCTATCAGGGACAGCGCATGGGTCAGCAATTGAGTGAGAAGTTGCTGCAGACGTTGCATGAGTGGTGCGCGGTGGACGAGCATTCGCGCGGTGTCGTCCTCGACACTGGAAATCCCCGCTATCTTGAGTTCTATAAACAGCAGGGTTACGAGGAAATCGGTGAAGTGACGGTTGGACCGATTCGTGAGCATGTGTTTTTTCATCCCAGCCCCCGGGCTGTGACCCACGCCACGACGTGAGTGGTAGAACCAAGGCTTCATAGCGGCACGCCTGTTCGCCTGCGCACGGCGCCGCCATTGAGTCGTGTTAGCATCCGGACCCATGAAGCCTTTAAGACTACTCAGCAGCTTGTTCGTCCTGTCGCTCAGCACCACGGTCCATGCCGAGGCGCGCTTGCAGGTCAATGTCACTCCTGCCAATGCGGCACTCAAGGAAAATGTCGAGGGCTACATCGGCAGCCTGGGCGAACGCGATGCTGCGGCGCTGGAGCAATTCAGGCTAGGTGCCGTGCAGCAGGCGCAGACCGCCGCACAGGCCTTGGGTTATTACCAGGCGCAGATCGACACGCAGGTCATGGATGGCCAGCAGCCGCAACTGATTATCCGCATCGACCCCGGCGAGCCTGTGCGCCTGCGTCATGTCACGGTGCGTGTCGAAGGGCCGGCCGCTTCGATGGCCGCATTCAAAGTCCCCAAAAGCGCGGCCCTGCAGCCTGGTCAGCCGCTCAACCATGGGCTGTATGAAGACGCCAAGAAGCTGATCCAGAACCAGGCCTCGCGCTACGGCTTTTTCAGCGGACGGTTCACCCGCCAGCAACTGGTCGTCGACCCACGCGGCGGTGTGGCTGACATCGATCTGGTGTTTGACAGCGGTCCGCGTTACACGCTGGGGCAGGTGAGTTTCAGTGGCGATACCCCGCTTGATCCTGACCTGCTGCGGCGCATGGTGCCGTTCAAGGAAAACACGCCCTACGATTCGCAACTGATTGCCGACCTGAACCAGGCCATGCAATCAAGTGGCTACTTCGAAGGCGTGCGCGTCGATGCCACACCCACCACCGCAGTGGCCCAGGCGATACCGGTCAATGTCCAGCTCGAAACCCGCAAGCCGCGCACCATGGGCCTGGGGCTGGGGTTCTCCACTGACGTGGGGCCGCGTGGCAAGGCCAACTGGACGCGTCATTGGGCCAACCCGCAAGGGCACAGCTACGGTTTCGAATCCGAGCTGTCGGCCCCCCGGCAGAACATCGGGCTGTGGTACGACATTCCCCTCGATCCACCGCTGACCGACAAGCTGCGCTTTGCCGGCGGCTATCAATATGAAGAAATCGCCGGCACCGACACCCTCAGCAAACTGCTGACACTGGGGCCGGAATGGCACAGCAAGTTGCCCAGTGGCTGGGAGCGTGTGCTGTCGCTGAAGTGGCAGCGCGAAGAGTACCGTCTGGGTGACGACTCGGGGTTGAGCACGCTGTTGATGCCGGGGGTGAGTTATTCGTTCCTGCGCAGCGATAACCGTATCGATCCTCAAAACGGCTACCGCCTGCAGTTCGATGCCCAGGTGGCGGCCGAAGGGGCCCTGTCGGACACCAACCTGTTGCGCGGCAGTGCGCTGCTCAAGGGCCTGACCACCATCGCCCGCGACCATCGCCTGCTGGGACGGGTACAGGTGGGCGGCAACTGGACCAACGGCTATGCCTCGATTCCGCCGTCGCTGCGGTTCTTCGCCGGCGGTGACCAGAGCGTGCGAGGGTATGACTATCAGACCCTGTCGCCGACCAACTCTGATGGTGACCGCATCGGTGGGCGCTATATGGTGGCCGCCAGTGCCGAATACCAGTATTCCATTGCCGAAAAATGGCGGCTGGCGGCGTTCGTCGATCAGGGCAATGCGTTCAACACCCTCGATATGCCCAGTCTGAAGACCGGTGTGGGGTTTGGCGTGCGCTGGGTGTCGCCCGTGGGGCCGATACGCGTTGACCTGGCCCATCCGCTGGACGGCGACGGCGGCGTTCGCTTGCACTTTTCCATGGGACCGGAACTATGAATGCCCGCCGCTTCATGCGTGGTTTGCTGATCATCGCCGCCAGTGTGCTGGCCGTTCTTTTATTGGCAGGGCTGATCGTGGCGGGCCTGCTGGGGACCCAGCGCGGCAGTCAATGGCTGCTGGACCGGGTGCCTGGCCTGCAGGTGGATGCGTTCAGCGGTCGCCTCGGCGCACAGTGGCAGGCCGAACGCCTGGTCTGGCAGCAGGGCGAGCAGCGCGTGACTGTCGAGGCGCCGCACTTGAGCTGGTCGCCATCCTGCCTGTGGCGCATGACCCTGTGCATCGACACATTGCACACTGGAGCCGTCAGCCTGCAATTGCCGGCCAGCGAGCCGAGCGAGCCGGCCGGTCCCCTGGCCTTGCCGGACCTGAACCTGCCCTTGGCCCTTGAAGTGCAGGATATCCAGATCGCCAGTGTGCAGCTCAATGGCATTGACCAGTTGCAGGATCTGCAACTGGCCGCGCACTGGACGGCCGAAGGCTTGAAGATCGACCGGGTCTACTTGCAGCGCGACGACCTGCGCCTGGAGCTGGCCGGTCTGCTGCAACCGACCGGCGACTGGCCGCTGAACCTGACCGGGCAGGTGCAATTGCCGCCCCAGGGCGGCCAGGACTGGGCCCTGGCGCTGGAGGTACAAGGCGAGCTGCTCAAGACGTTGCAGCTCAAGGCGCAAAGCAGCGGTTACCTGCAAGGTCTGCTGACCGGCGAGCTGCAACCGCTGGCCGATAACCTGCCGGCACGCCTCAACCTGTTGGTCGACCGCTTCAAGGCGGCGCCCGACCTGCCGGACACGCTGACCCTGGAAAAGCTTGATCTGGTGGCCGAGGGTGATCTGGCGGCCGGCTATCAACTGCAAGGCAAGGCCAGCCTGCCGGCTGAAAAAGGCCCGATCGCACTGGCGCTGCGTGGCCGCGTCGATGCCAAGGGTGCCCAGATCGCCACGCTGGAGCTGACCGCCAACGAGCAGCAGCGTGTCGCGCTCAAGGGCACCCTGGGATGGGCCGAAGGCCTGAAGGCCGATGCCACGCTGGACTGGCTGGATTTCCCCTGGCACCGCCTGTACCCGCAGGTGGCCGAGCCTGAGGTCAGGCTGCGCCAGTTCAAGGGCCTGGTGTCGTACACCGATGGCAAGTACCTGGGTAATTTCAGTGCCAAGGCCGATGGCCCGGCCGGTGCCTTTACACTGCAAAGCCCGTTCAGTGGTGATCTGCAGGCGGTCTACCTGCCCCAACTGGAGCTGGTGGCGGGGCAGGGCAAGGCCAGCGGCTACCTGAACCTGCAATTTGCCGACGGCGTGGCCTGGGACACCGACCTGAAGCTGAGTGCATTGAACCCGGCCTTCTGGGTGGCCGAGCTGCCTGGCACCCTCGGCGGCCCGTTGCGCAGTAAAGGCAGCCTCAAGGGTGAAACCCTTGATCTGCAAGCCGACCTGGACCTGACCGGTCGCTTGCGTGGGCAACCAGCGGTCTTGCAGGCCAAGGCCGCGGGCAACGGCCAGCAATGGGCGCTCGACACGCTGCTGGTACGCCTGGGCGACAACCGGGTCGAAGGCAAGGGTGAACTGGCCCGGCAACTGCGCGGCCAACTGAATCTCGATCTGCCGCGCCTGGCGCAACTCTGGCCGGGCTTGCAGGGCGTGATCAAGGGCCGGGTCGACCTGGCCGGTACACTGCAGGCCCCGCAAGGCCAGTTGAACCTGGAAGGCAACCGTCTGGCGTTCCAGGACAACCGCCTGCAACGCCTGAGCCTTAGCGGCAAACTTGATCAGGCGCAACGTGCCACCCTGAATCTCAAAGGCGAAGGCATCCAGAGCGGCGACACCCGGTTGGGCACTTTACTGGTCGATGGCCAGGGTACGCTCAAGGCCCAGCAGCTCAAGCTTGACCTGCAAGGACCGCTGTTGAAGCTGGCCATGGCTCTGGACGGTGGCCTGGACAAAGACAACTGGCGCGGCCGGCTGGTCAGCGGCGACGTGCAAAGCGGCGGCCAGCACTGGCGCTTGCAGGCCCCGGCCCGGCTGGAGCGCCTGGCCAACGGCACGATCAATTTCGGCGCGCACTGCTTTGTGTCCGGCGCCGCCAGTTTGTGTGGCGACAACCAGCGGTTGATGCCCGACCCACGCTTGCGTTACCGCCTGAAAAATTTCCCGATCGACAGCTTGGCGCAGTGGATGCCCAAGGATTTCGCCTGGAAGGGCCAGCTCAATGCCGACGTGTCGCTGGATGTCCCGGCGGCAGGCCCGTCCGGGCAGATCAGCGTCGATGCCGGGGGCGGCACGCTGCGCATTCGCGACAAGCAGCGGTGGCTGGATTTCCCCTACAGCACCCTCAAGCTGACCAGCAGCCTGACGCCCAAGCGCATCGATTCGCGCCTGGAATTCGACGGCAACCGGCTCGGGCGCCTGCAACTGAACGCGCGCATCGACCCGGTGGCGGCCGACAAGCCGGTGAGCGGCGATTTCACCCTCAGTGCCGTGGACATTTCGGTGGCGCGGCCGTTTGCGCCCATGGTCGAAACCCTCAATGGCCGCCTCAATGGCAGCGGGCGTATTTCCGGCAGCCTGCTGGCGCCGCAGGTCAATGGCAACCTGATGCTTTCTGACGGCGAGGTCTCAGGCCCGGAGTTGCCGATGCAAATGCAGGATGTGCGCCTGAACGCGCAGATTGCTGGTGAAAGCGTCCAGCTGCAGGGCGGCTGGAAAAGTGGCGCGACAGGGCAGGGCAGCATTGGCGGGCAGGTCGCCTGGGGCAATGCCCTGGCCGTGGACATCCGCATCAAGGGCTCGCGCCTGCCGGTCGTGGTCGAGCCTTATGCCGAACTCGAGGCCGCGCCGGACCTTGCGATTGCCCTGCAGGGCGACCAACTGAAGATCTCCGGGACCGTGCAGGTGCCCAAGGGCCGGATCACCGTGCGTGAGCTGCCGCCCTCGACCGTCAAGGTGTCGCAGGACACGGTCATCGTGGGTCAGCAGACCGAGCAGGGCCAGGCGCCGATGGCCATGGCGATGGACATCGATGTGCTGGTGGGCCAGGAGCAACTGGCGTTCTCGGGCTTTGGCCTGACCGCCAATCTCGCCGGCCGTGTGCATGTGGGCGACAACATGGACACCCGTGGCGAGCTCAACCTCAATGACGGTCGTTACCGGGCCTATGGCCAGCGCCTGAACATCCGTAAGGCGCGGCTGTTGTTCACCGGACCCATCGACCAGCCGTACCTGGATATCGAAGCCATTCGCCAGGTCGACGAAGTGATCGCCGGCATCCGCCTGACCGGCAGCGCCGAGCAGCCCACCACCGAGGTGTTCTCGGAACCGGCCATGAGCCAGGAGCAGGCGCTGTCGTACCTGGTCATGGGCCGGCCGTTGGGCACCAACAGCGAAGACAACAACATGGTCGCGCAGGCAGCGCTGGCGCTGGGCGTGGCGGGCAGTTCCGGGGCGACGGGCAAGCTGGCCAGCAACCTGGGCATCAAGGACTTCGAGCTGGACACTTCAGGGGCCGGTGACAAGACCAGCGTCGTGGCCAGTGGCAAGATCACCGAGAAGCTGAGCCTGCGCTACGGGGTCGGGGTGTTTGAACCGGCCAATACCATTGCCTTGCGCTACATGCTCAGCAAACGGGTGTACCTGGAAGCGGCCAGCGGCCTGGCCAGTTCCCTGGACATTTTCTATAAGCGAGACTTCTGACCGGCGGCGCTTGACGGACACCGCAACCCAGGACCGGCAATCAGTGACGATGGGGGCGCCGCCCTATATCGAGAAGCATTTTCATGCTTAACTGCCGGTTCTTTTTCATCCCACAAGGACTTCTTTTCATGGCTCAAGTAACCCTCAAAGGCAATCCGGTCAGCATTCAGGGCGAACTGCCGGCAGTGGGCAGTGCCGCTCCGGCCTTTACCCTGGTCGGCGCCGGCCTTGCCAGCGTGTCGCTCTCGGATTTTGCCGGTCAGCGCAAAGTGTTGAACATTTTCCCCAGCGTCGACACCCCGACCTGCGCCACGTCGGTTCGCACTTTCAACAGTCAGGCCAACACCCTCGATAACACCGTAGTGTTGTGCGTCTCGGCTGACCTGCCGTTCGCCCAGGCGCGTTTCTGCGGCAGCGAAGGCCTGGAAAATGTCAAGAACCTGTCAACCTTCCGCAGTGCCGATTTCGCCAGCCAATATGGCGTGGCCATTGCCGACGGCCCATTGACCGGCCTGACCACCCGCGCCGTCGTGGTACTGGACGAGCACGACAAGGTCCTGCACAGCGAACTGGTCAGCGAAATTGGCCAGGAGCCTAATTACGAAGCGGCGCTGTCCGTCCTCAAGTAAGGCTGCGCGTCACCGAACGGCCTGCCTTGTTCAGGCCGTTTTCACTTGTGTCTCAAAAGCTTAACGAAGGTAAGCGCTTGGTAAAGGCGCTTTGCTTGTCACCCGTCTGTGCTTATTGTTCAGCCTCCGAACAAGCCCCACCTGCAATGGTTGATTTATTCATGCAATCGTCTGGTCCCCGTAACTCTCGTCGCTGGTTGGTAAGTCTGTTGGTGCTGTTGGCTATCGTCGGCCTGTGCTGGTGGTTCTGGCCGGCGCCGACCGCGCAGGACGGCGCACAGCCCGCCCGCTCCGGTGCCGCTGGCGCTGCGGGTGCCGGTCGCGGCGCGGCGCGTCCGGGGTTCGGCGCCTCGACCCAGCCGGTGCCGGTGCGTGTGGCGCCGGCGACCCAGGCCGACTTCCCGATCTACTACAAGGCCCTGGGCACGGTGACGGCGACCAACACCATTAATGTACGCAGCCGCGTGGCGGGCGAACTGGTCAAGATTCATTTCCAGGAAGGCCAGAAGGTCAAGGCCGGCGACCTGCTGGCAGAAATCGATCCACGCGCCTACCAGATTGCCCTGCAACAGGCCGAAGGCACGCTGGCGACCAACCAGGCGTTGCTCAAGAATGCCCAGATCGACGTGCAGCGCTACCGCGGTCTGTTCGCCGAGGACAGCATCGCCAAGCAGACCCTGGACACCGCCGAGTCGCTGGTCAACCAGTACCAGGGCACGATCAAGACCAATCAGGCCGCCGTCAACGAGGCGCGGCTGAACCTCGACTTCACCCGTATTCGTGCGCCCATTGCCGGGCGTGTCGGCCTCAAGCAGCTCGACATGGGCAACCTGGTGGCCGCCAACGACACCACCGCTTTGGTGGTGATCACCCAGACGCAGCCGATCTCGGTGAACTTCACGCTGCCTGAAACCGTCCTGCCGCCCGTTATCAGCCGTTACCGCAGTGGCGACAGACTGCCTGTCGAAGCCTGGGACCGCGGTGACCTCAAGCAACAGGCCACTGGCGTACTGGCCAGCCTGGACAACCAGATTGACGTGACCACCGGGACCCTCAAGTTCAAGGCCCGTTTCGACAACGCCGACGAAGCCCTGTTGCCCAACCAGTTCGTCAATGTACGCCTGCTGGCCGACACCCTCAGGCAGGCCGTGCAGGTGCCGACCGCTGCACTGCAATTCGGCACCCAGGGCACGTTTGTCTATGCCCTGGAGGGCGACAACAAGGTCACCATCAAGCTGCTCAAGACCGGGCCGGGCAACGAACAATCCACGGTCGTGACCGAGGGCCTGGCCGCCGGCACGCAAGTGGTGCTCGAAGGCACCGACCGGCTGCGCGAGGGCAGCGCCGTCGAAGTGGTCAGCGACAGCAAGGATGTTCCGGTCACGCCCGGCCAGAAACTGCAGGGTCAGCCGGCCAAGGGCACTGACAGCTCGGCTGCTGCTGCCGCCACTGCGCAAAACGACCAGGCATGAACATGTCGCGCCTGTTCATCCTGCGCCCGGTCGCCACCACACTGAGCATGTTGGCCCTGGTGCTGGCCGGCCTGATCGCGTACACCTTGCTGCCGGTTTCGGCCTTGCCGCAGGTGGATTACCCGACCATCCGGGTCATTACCCTGTACCCCGGCGCCAGCCCGCAAGTGATGACCAGTGCGGTCACCGCGCCGCTGGAGCGTCAGTTCGGGCAGATGCCCGGGCTGACCCAGATGGCCTCGACCAGCTCCGGTGGCGCCTCGGTGCTGACCTTGCGCTTCAGCCTGGACCTGAGCATGGATGTGGCCGAGCAGGAAGTGCAGGCCGCCATCAACGCCGCCAGCAACCTGCTGCCTGCCGACCTGCCGGCACCCCCGGTGTACAACAAGGTCAACCCGGCCGACACCCCGGTGCTGACGCTGGCCATTACCTCGAAGGTCATGCCGCTGCCGCAGCTCAACGAGCTGGTCGACACCCGCATGGCCCAGAAGATTTCCCAGGTCAGCGGCGTCGGCATGGTCAGCATTGCCGGCGGTCAGCGCCAGGCCGTGCGCATCAAGGTCAACCCGCAGGCGCTGGCCGCCAACAGCCTTAACCTCAGCGATGTGCGCACCCTGATCAGCGCCTCCAACGTCAACCAGCCCAAGGGCAACTTCGACGGCCCGATCCGCACCTCGATGCTCGACGCCAACGACCAGCTCAAGTCGGCGCAGGAATACGCCAACCTGATCCTGGCCTACAGCAATGGCGCGCCCTTGCGCCTCAAGGATGTCGCGCAGATCACCGATGGCGCCGAAAACGACCGCCTGGCAGCCTGGGCCAACCAGAGCCAGGCGGTGCTGCTCAATATTCAGCGCCAGCCGGGGGCCAACGTCATCGACGTGGTCGACCGGATCAAGGCCATGTTGCCCGCAATCACTGACAACCTGCCGGCGGGCCTGGATGTCATCGTGCTCACCGATCGTACCCAGACCATCCGCGCGGCCGTCACGGACGTGCAGCACGAACTGGTCTTTGCCGTCATGCTCGTGGTGCTGGTGACATTCGTGTTCCTGCGCCGGATCAGCGCCACGATCATTCCGTCGATTGCCGTGCCGCTGTCGCTGATCGGCACCTTCGGGGTCATGTACCTGGCCGGCTTCTCGATCAACAACCTGACTTTGATGGCCCTGACCATCGCCACCGGCTTTGTGGTGGACGATGCAATCGTGATGCTGGAGAACATCTCGCGGCACATCGAGGAGGGTGCGACCCCGATGCAGGCCGCGCTCAAGGGGGCCAGACAGATCGGCTTCACCTTGATCTCGCTGACCCTGTCGCTGATTGCGGTGCTGATTCCGTTGCTGTTCATGGCCGACGTGGTCGGCCGGCTGTTCCGAGAATTTGCCATCACCCTGGCGGTGGCCATCCTGATTTCCCTGGTGGTTTCGCTGACCCTCACGCCGATGATGTGCGCGCGCCTGCTCAAGCGCGAGCCCCAGGAACATGAACAGGGTCGTTTCTACCGGGCCAGCGGGGCCTGGATCGACTGGTTGATCGAGGTCTATTCGCGCAAATTGCAGTGGGTACTCAACCACCAGGCCCTGACCCTGCTGGTGGCCATTGCTACCATGGCGCTGACCGTGGTGCTGTACCTGGCCGTGCCCAAGGGCTTCTTTCCGGTGCAGGACACCGGTGTGATCCAGGGCATCAGCGAGGCGCCGCAGTCGGTGTCGTTCGCCTCGATGAGCGAGCGGCAACAGGCCTTGGCCGAGATCATCCTCAAGGACCCGGCAGTCGACAGCCTGTCGTCCTACATAGGCGTGGACGGCGACAACGCGACCCTCAACAGCGGGCGCATGCTGATCAACCTCAAGTCGCACAAGGTGCGAGACCTGACCGCCAGCCAGGTCATCAAGCGCCTGCAGCCACAGTTGGACGCAATGGCCGACATCCGCCTGTACCTGCAACCGGTGCAGGACCTGACCATCGAAGACCGCGTCAGCCGCACCCAGTACCAGTTCAGCCTGTCGTCACCCGACGCCGAACTGCTCGGCCAGTGGAGCGAGCGGCTGCAGCAGGCCTTGCAGCAGCGCCCGGAACTGACCGATGTGGCCAGCGACCTGCAGGACAAGGGCCTGCAGGTGTACCTGGCCATCGACCGTGACGCCGCCAGCCGTTTGGGGGTCAGCGTATCGGCCATCACCGATGCCCTCTATGACGCGTTCGGGCAGCGGCAGATTTCCACGATCTACACCCAGGCCAGCCAGTACCGCGTGGTGCTGCAGTCGGCCTATGCCAACGAGCTGGGACCGGCGGCGCTGGAGCAGATCTATGTCAAGACCACCGACGACACCCAGGTCAAGCTGTCGAGCCTGGCGCGGGTCGAACAACGCCAGGCGCAACTGGCGATCAGTCACCTGGGCCAGTTCCCGGCGGTGATGATGTCGTTCAACCTGGCCCCCGATGTATCGCTGGGCGCGGCGGTCGAGGTGATCGAGCAGGTGCAGAAGGACATCGGCATGCCGCTGGGTGTACAGACGCGATTCCAGGGGGCGGCCGAAGCTTTCCAGGCCTCGTTGTCCAGCACCTTGCTGTTGGTGCTGGCCGCCGTGGTCACCATGTACATCGTGCTTGGCGTGCTGTACGAGAGCTACATTCACCCGATTACCATCCTGTCGACCCTGCCATCGGCCGCCGTCGGTGCCTTGCTGGCGCTGCTGTTGACCGGCAATGACCTGGGCATGATTGCCATCATCGGCATCATCCTGCTGATCGGCATCGTCAAGAAGAATGCCATCATGATGATCGACTTTGCCCTGGAGGCCGAGCGCAACCGGGGTATCGACCCGCGCACGGCCATCTATGAAGCGGCGCTGCTGCGCTTCCGGCCGATCCTGATGACCACCCTGGCGGCGCTGTTCGGTGCCGTACCGCTGATGCTGGCCACCGGCTCCGGTGCCGAACTGCGCCAGCCGTTGGGCCTGGTGATGGTCGGCGGGCTGCTGGTCAGCCAGGTGCTGACGCTGTTCACCACGCCGGTGATCTACCTGTACTTCGACCGGCTGGGGCGGCGCTGGGGCCGCAAGCCTGATGCCGCACCGGCTGCTTCACAGGTCGACGCATGAACCTGTCGGCGCCCTTTATCAGCCGGCCGGTCGCCACCATGCTGCTGAGCATCGCGATCATGCTGCTCGGTGCGTTCAGCTTTCGCCTCTTGCCGGTGGCGCCGTTGCCGAACATGGATTTTCCGGTGATCGTGGTGTCGGCCAGCCTGGCCGGTGCCAGCCCGGAAATCATGGCCTCCAGCGTGGCCACGCCATTGGAACGCTCGCTGGGCACCATTGCCGGGGTCACCACCATGACCAGCAGCTCCAGTCAGGGCTCTACCAGAGTCATTCTGGTGTTCGAACAGGGCCGTGACATCAATGCGGCGGCCCGAGAAGTGCAGGCGGCCATCAATGCGGCGCGCAACCTGCTGCCCAGTGGCATGCGCAGCATGCCGACCTACAAGAAGGTCAACCCCTCGCAGATGCCCATCATGGTGCTGGCGATGACCTCCGATGTGCTGAGCAAGGGCCAGCTCTATGACCTGGCTTCGACCATCCTGTCGCAGAGCCTGGCCCAGGTGCCTGGTGTCGGCGAGGTGCAGATCGGCGGCAGCTCGCTGCCAGCGGTGCGCATCGAGCTGGAGCCGCACCTGCTGGAACAGTACGGCGTGTCATTGGACGAGGTGCGTACCACCATCAGCAACGGCAACGTGCGAAGGCCCAAGGGTTTTGTCGAGACCGACCTGCACAACTGGCAGGTGCAGGCCAACGACCAGCTGGAAAAGGCCAAGGACTATGCGCCGTTGATCATCCGCTACCAGGACGGTGCGGCCTTGCGCCTGAGCGATGTGGCCAAGGTCAGCGATGCAGTGGAAAACCGCTACAACAGCGGCTTCTACAATGACCGCACGGCTGTACTGCTGGTCATCAACCGCCAGCCGGGCGCCAACATCATTGAGACCGTGCAGCAGATCAAGGACCAGTTGCCGGCCCTGCGCGCGGTGATGCCGGCCAGCGTCAGCCTGGAAGTGGCCCAGGACCGTTCACCGGTGATCAAGGCCACCCTGCACGAGGCCGAGCTGACCCTGTTGATCGCCGTGGTGCTGGTGATCATGGTGGTGTTCCTGTTCCTGGGTAATGTGCGCGCCTCGCTGATTCCGACCCTGGCAGTGCCGGTGTCGCTGGTGGGCTCGTTCGCGATCATGCACCTGTGCGGTTTTTCACTGAACAACCTGTCGCTGATGGCACTGATCCTGGCCACCGGACTGGTGGTGGACGATGCCATCGTGGTGCTGGAAAACATCACCCGGCATATCGATGACGGCAAGTCGCCCCTGCAGGCGGCTTATATCGGTGCCAAGGAAGTGGGCTTTACCCTGTTGTCGATGAACGTGTCGCTGGTGGCGGTGTTCATTTCCATCCTGTTCATGGGCGGGCTGGTGGAAAACCTGTTCCGCGAGTTTGCCATCACCCTGTCGGTGGCCATCCTGGTTTCGCTGGTGGTTTCGCTGAGCCTGACACCCATGCTCTGTGCCCGCTGGCTCAAGCCTCATTCGAGCAGCCAGCCCAACGCGATGCAACGCTGGAGCGAGCGTATCAACGAGCGCATGATCGCCGGCTACGACCGCAGCCTGGGCTGGGTACTGCGCCATCCGCGCCTGACCCTGGCCAGCCTGCTGGTGACCATTGCGGTCAACATTGCCTTGTACGTGATGGTGCCCAAGACGTTCCTGCCGCAGCAGGACACCGGGCAGATCATGGGTTTCATTCGCGGCGACGACGGTCTGTCGTTCTCTGTGATGCAGCCCAAGATGGAAGTCTTCCGGCGCTCGATGCTGGCGGACCCGGCGGTGCAGAGCGTGGCCGGTTTCATCGGCGGCAGCAGTGGCACCAACAACGCCTTCATGATCGTGCGCCTCAAGCCGCTCAGCGAGCGCAAGTTGTCTGCGGAAAAGATTGTCGAGCGCTTGCGCAAGAACCTGCCGCAGATACCCGGTGGCCGGCTGTTCTTGCAGGCCGACCAGGACATCCAGCTCGGTGGTGTGCGCGACCAGGCCAGTTCGCAGTACCAGTACGTGTTGCAAAGCGGCGACCTGGCACTGCTGCGCGAATGGTTTCCCAAGGTAGTGGCTGCGTTTCGAACCCTGCCGCAACTGACGTCCATTGATGCCCGCGAAGGGCGCGGGGCGCCGCAGATCACCCTGATCGTCGACCGTGACCGGGCCAAGAGCCTGGGCATCGACATGCAGATGGTCACCACCGTGCTCAACAACGCCTACAGCCAGCGCCAGGTGTCGACCATCTATGACGCCCTGAACCAGTACAAGGTGGTCATGGAGGTCAATACCAAGTACTCGCAGGACCCCAGTACCCTTGAGCAGATCAAGGTCATCACCGCCAATGGCGACCGCGTGCCGTTGTCGACCATTGCCCATTACGAAAACAGCCTGGAAAACGACCGGGTCTCGCATGAGGGCCTGTTTGCCTCGGAAAACATTTCGTTCGACCTGGCCGAAGGCGTGACCCTGGACACGGCCACGACTGCTATCGAGCGCGCCATCGCCACCCTTGGCTTGCCCAGCGAGGTGATCTCGAAGATGGCCGGGACCGGCGATGCCTTTGCCGCGACCCAGAAAAGCCAGCCGTGGATGATCCTGGGGGCGCTGGTGCTGGTGTACCTGGTGCTGGGCATTCTGTACGAGAGCTATATCCACCCGCTGACCATTCTGTCGACCTTGCCATCGGCCGGCGTCGGGGCCTTGCTGAGCATCTTTGCCATAGGCTCGGCGTTCAGTCTGATCTCCCTGCTGGGCCTGTTTCTGTTGATCGGCATCGTCAAGAAGAACGCCATCATGATGATCGACCTGGCGCTGCAACTGGAGCGCGACCAGGGCATGAGCCCGCAAGAGTCGATCCGTCGCGCCTGCCTGCAACGCCTGCGGCCGATCCTGATGACCACCATTGCCGCCATCCTCGGGGCCCTGCCATTGCTGCTGGGCACCGCCGAAGGTTCGGAAATGCGCCAGCCGCTGGGCCTGACGATCATCGGCGGCCTGGTGTTCAGCCAGGTCCTGACGCTTTACACCACCCCGGTGGTTTACCTTTACCTGGACAACCTGCGCCATCGCTTCAACCGCTGGCGTGGCGTGCGTACCGATGCAGCCCTGGAAAATCCGCTATGACCCATCGCCCGGCCACTTCCTCCACACCCCTCTGGCTGCTGCGCCCGCTGGCAGCGGGGCTGTGCATTTTGCTGCTCGGGGCCTGCACGGTGGGACCTGACTATCAGAAGCCGGGCTTTACCACCACGGCGCAGTTCAAGGCCGCCCCCGGCTGGCGCCAGGCCAGCCCCAGTGACGCCCTGGCCCGGGGTGCCTGGTGGGAGATTTATCAGGATGCGCAGCTCAACCAACTGGTCGAGCGGCTCAACGGCTCCAACCAGACCGTCGCGCAATACGAAGCCCAGTACCGCCAGGCGCAGGCACTGGTGCGCAGCTCACGTGCCTCGCTGTTCCCGACCCTGGACCTGACCACCGGCAAGACCCGTTCGGCCCAGGGCACCGGCAGCAGCAGTTCAAGCCTGTCGAGCAGCAACAGTGGCATCCGCGACACCTATAACGCGCAACTGGGCGTGAGCTGGGAGGCCGACCTGTGGGGCAAGCTGCGCCGTGGTGTCGAGGCCGACAGCGCCAGCGCCCAGGCCAGCCAGGCCGACCTGGCGGCCATGCGCCTGAGCCTGCAGTCGGAGCTGGTGCAGAATTACCTGCAACTGCGCGTCATCGACGAGCAAAAGCGCCTGCTTGAAGCCACGGTCAAGGCTTACGAACGCTCGCTGAAGCTGACCCAGAACCAATACCGCGCCGGCATCATCGGCCGCGAATCGGTGGCCCAGGCGCAGACCCAGCTCAAGAGCACCGAGGCCGACCTCATCGACCTGGCCTGGCAGCGCGCCCAGTACGAAAATGCGATTGCCATGCTGATGGGCATGACCCCGGCCGAGTTCAACCTGCAGGCCAGTACCGATATCCCGCCACTGCCGGCCATTCCGGTGGGCGTGCCGTCGACCCTGCTCGAGCGCCGCCCGGACATCGCCGCCGCCGAGCGCTCGGTGATGGCGGCCAACGCCAACATCGGCGTGGCCAAGGCCGCCTTCTTTCCCGACCTGACCCTGAGCCTGAGTGGTGGCTACAGCAGCAGTGCCTTCTCCAGCTGGATCACTACACCGAACCGCTTCTGGTCGGTGGGCCCGCAACTGGCCCTGACCCTGTTCGATGCCGGCAGGCGTTCGGCCGAGGTCGACCGGGTCGAGGCGGTCTATGACCAGACCGTGGCCCAGTACCGCCAGACCGTGCTCAATGGCTTCCAGGAAGTGGAGAACTACATGGCCCAGCTCGAGGTCTATGAGCGCGAAGCGGCTGTGCGTGCCGAGGCGCTGGCTGCGGCGCGCGAGTCGATGCGCCTGACCGAGAACCAGTTCAAGGCCGGGCTGATCGACTACCTGGACGTGGTCAACGTACAGGCCACGGCATTGAGCAACGAGCGCAGTGTGCTCAATGTCCTGCAAAGCCGGTTGGTGGCCAGCGTCCAGTTGATCGCGGCACTGGGCGGAGGCTGGCAGGGCCTGCAAGGCGAGCAGGCCCGCGCCGACGGATCTTCCGAGTGAGGCGGCTGCCGGTATCACGGGATAGAAAAGATTAATGGCTATATGCCATATTTCTTCCCGGCGGCTGCACCAGCAACGATGGATAGGAGTAGAATCGGCCCAATCGTGATTGGCAAGGATGCGCACACCGGTCCAAGTCAAGAGGCATCCCAAGTTGATTGGCAGCTATATTCCTTCGCTGGTCATTGTTTCCATCCTGGTCGCCATCCTGGCGTCCTATACCGCACTGAACCTGGCCGGCCGCGTCGCGACCGCCAAAGGTCGCAGTGTCTATTTCTGGATCGGCGGCGGCGCCTTTGCCATGGGCATCGGTATCTGGTCGATGCACTTCATCGGCATGCTGGCCTTCGTGCTCCCCATTGACCTGGGTTATGACCTGTTCCTGACCGTGTGTTCATTGCTGATTGCCATGCTGTCGTCGGGTTTTGCCCTGTGGGTCGTCAGCCAGCCCGAGTTGCCACTGCGCCAGTTGATGCTGGGCGCCTTGCTGATGGGCACCGGGATCAGTTGCATGCATTACCTGGGCATGGCGGCGCTGTACATGCAACCGGGCATCGATTACGACCCTGGGCTGTTCGGCCTGTCGCTGCTGATCGCCTTCGCGGCTTCGACCGCGGCCCTGTGGATCGCTTTTCACCTGCGCCAGAACACCCCACACCTGTTTCTGGCGCGGTGTGCGGCGGCCGTGGTGATGGGCGTGGCCATCGTCGGCATGCATTACACGGGCATGGCGGCGGCCAGTTTTGCCGACGGCAGTTTTTGCGGAGCCTACCTCGGTGGCCTGCAGACCGACGGGCTGGACAAGCTGGTGCTGGTCACCACCCTGGCGGTGCTGACCATTGCGCTGCTGACTTCCATTCTCGATGCCCGCCTGGAAGCACGCACCGCCATCCTCGCCGACTCACTGACCGAGGCGAACCGCGAACTGACCCACCTGGCCCTGCATGACACCCTGACCAGCCTGCCCAATCGCGTGCTGCTTTCGGACCGCATCGACCAGGCCATCCATGCCGCACAAGGCAATAACTCGGCCTTTGCCCTGATGTTCATGGACCTTGACGGCTTCAAGCCGGTCAACGACGCCTTTGGTCATCACATCGGCGATCAATTGCTGCGTGATGTCGCCCTGCGCCTGCGCGGCAACCTGCACCGCCACGACACCCTGGCGCGCATCGGCGGTGATGAGTTCGTGTTGCTGATGGAGTTGCGCGATGCCGATGAAGCGGTGGCCGTGGCCTCCCGACTGGTCAGCGTCGTCGCCCAGCCTTTCGAGGTCAACGGGCACATCCTGCAGGTGTCGGTGAGTGTCGGTATCTGCCTGTACCCAGGCAACGGCCTTGATCAGCACGAGTTGCTGATGAACGCCGATGCGGCGATGTACCACGCCAAGGCCAATGGCAAAAATGGCTACAGCTTTTTCGAAGCCTCGATGAACACCAATGCGCGCAACCGGTTGCAGCTGCTTTCAGAGCTGCGCGCTGCCCTGGGCAACGGGCAGTTTTGCCTGCATTACCAGCCCAAGTTCGATGCGGTCAGTGGCCTGCCGGTCGGCGCCGAGGCCTTGCTGCGCTGGAATCACCCCGAGCGGGGTTTGCTGGCCCCGGATAAATTCATCGCCCTGGCAGAAAAGACCGGGCTGATCATTCCCATCGGCGAATGGGTACTCGATGAGGCCTGCCGACAGATGAGCCAGTGGATCCGCCAGGGTTACCCGCAGTGGCGCATGGCGGTCAATCTTTCGGCCTTGCAGTTCTGCCACGCCGGTCTGGTCGATATCGTCGCCCAGACCCTGGCACGCTACGGGCTGCCGGCCAATTGCCTGACCCTGGAAATCACCGAAACCACCGCGATGAACGATGCCGATGCCAGCATGGCGGTGCTCAACCAGCTGTCGCAGATGGGCATCGACCTGTCGATCGATGATTTCGGTACAGGCTATTCCAGTCTGATGTACCTTAAGCGCCTGCCCGCCAACGAGATCAAGATCGACCGCGGCTTTGTGCGTGACCTGGAGCACGACAGCGATGACGCCGCGATCGTCTCGGCGATCGTTGCCCTGGGTCAGGCCCTGGATCTGCGGATTGTGGCCGAAGGGGTGGAAACCGATATGCAGCAGGATTTCCTGACCCGCCTGGGGTGTGATTCGCTGCAAGGTTACCTGCTGGGCTACCCGCAACCGCCCGAGCGCTTCATGCAGGACATTCACAGCGCCGAGCGCCGTGTACAGGCCAGGAAGACGGCCATCGTCAACGACTGAATGATGGCGTGCCCGGGCCTTTTTCAATTTTCATTCTTTGAACTGGGTCACGAGAAAAACACATGGAAAAAGTCCTCCTCATTACCGGCGGCTCTCGCGGAATCGGCGCGGCCACGGCACTGGCGGCTGCCACGCAAGGTTATCGAATCTGTATCAACTATGTGTCCGACCATGCCGCCGCCGAGCGCACCTGCACTCAGGTCAGGGCCTTGGGGGCACAGGCGATTGCAGTACAGGCCGATGTCAGCAACGAGGATGAAATCATCCGTCTTTATGCCCGCATCGACGCAGAACTCGGGCGTATCACGCACCTGGTCAATAACGCGGCCACCATTGCCCATGCATCCAGGGTCGAGGACATGTCGGAGTTTCGCCTGCTGAAAATCATGATGAGTAATGTGGTCGGCCCGATCCTGTGCAGCAAGCATGCGCTGTTGCGCATGTCCCCGCGCCATGGCGGGCAGGGCGGCAGCATCGTCAATGTCGGCTCGGCTGCCTCGCGCCTGGGCTCGGCCAACGAATACGTCGACTATGCCTCCTCCAAGGGCGCCATCGACAGCTTCACCCTGGGGCTGGCCAAGGAAGTCGCCCCCGAAGGCATCCGTGTGAATACGGTCCGTCCGGGCTACATCTTCACCGACTTCCATGTGCAGTCCGGCGATCCGTTCCGGGTCAGCAAGCTTGAAGGTGAACTGCCGATGCGCCGCGGTGGCACACCCGAAGAGGTGGCCGAGGCCATCTTATGGTTGCTCTCGGACAAGGCCTCCTATGCCACCGGCACCTTTATCGACGTGGCCGGCGGGCGCTGAGTCGCAGCCCGGGGCGGCCGCACTCTCGCTTGCGGCGACGGTCCAACACAGCGGACGTAACCCGTTAAGGATGGACGATGAGTACGTGGTGGCAGGAAGTCGTAACGACGTTGCAAGCAGAGTTTTCCGATATCACTGACGTTTCGCAGCTGACCCGTGTGACGGTGCGCTTGTCGATAGCCGCTCTGCTGGGCGGCATCCTGGGGTTCGAGCGCGAACATCGCGGCAAGGCAGCGGGTGTGCGCACACACATGCTGGTGTGCATGGGCGCAGCGCTGTTCGTGTTGGTGCCGCGCATGGGCGGGGCTGGCGATGCCGACCTGAGCCGGGTGATCCAGGGCATCGTGGCCGGCATCGGTTTTCTCGGTGCCGGGACCATTCTCAAGGAGCACGCCAAGAACGTTTCTCAAGTCAAGGGCCTGACCACGGCCGCCGGGCTGTGGATGACCGCTGCCATCGGCGTGGCCGCCGGCATGGGTCGCGAGGCCACTGCCGTGCTCAGTACCGTGCTGGCGCTGGGCATCCTGAGCCTGGTGCCGCATGTCGTGGACCGTCATGACCACAAGCACCGGTCGCAGGACGAGCTGCCGCCGGGCGACAAGCAGACGCTGCCGGCCAAGGACAGTCAGGAACTGCCCTGAGCCTTGGCGTCGTTACAGTCGCGCGGGTGGTTCGTGGCCGGGCGGGTCGCCGATCGGCGTCTGGTCCGGCGACGGGGTGGTCGGTGGTTCGTCGGCCGGCGGGGGCACCGGCAGCGGCGGCTCGTCGATATTCGGGTCTTCAGGTTCTGGCGGAATCGGGATGTTCATGGACGCACCTCCATAGGGCTGGTCCAGTATTCGATGCGGCGGGGCCGGTAAAATTCCACAGAATCCGGCCTGGCCGCGCCGGCGGCCTATGTCGGCGGTATGACCGGTTCTGCCTGCCACTGATCACGTCCCTTGTGCTTGGCCATATACAGGAATGCATCGGCAGCCTTGATCATGCTCGCCGACGTCACGTCTTCAGTCCTGGGTGAGCTGGTGGTTACACCGGCGCTGGCGGTCACCCGGTGGGCCGGATGATCGGCATGCTCGATGTTCAGCGCGCGAATGGCTTCAAGCAGCTCGCTGGCCACCCCGGCGGCGCCGGCCGCGTCGGTGCCCGGCAGCAGGATGGTGAATTCTTCGCCGCCATAGCGCACCGCCAGGTCGGTGGGACGTTTCAGCGTCTGGCCGATGGCCTGAGCCACCTGGCGCAGGCATTCATCGCCGGCCGAATGCCCATAGCGGTCGTTGAAACGCTTGAAGTAGTCGACATCAAGCATGATCAGCGCCAGGCAGGTGTTCTGGCGTTTGGCCCGGGCCAGTTCATCACTCAGGACCAGGTCGAGCCGGCGGCGGTTGCCCAGGCCGGTCAGGCTGTCGGTCAGGGCCATGTCCTGGACCTGGCGATGCACGCGGCGCAATTCGGTTTCCATGACCATGCGTGCCCGCAGCTGCTTGAGCACAATCATGCCGAAGCTGACCAGGCCTGCGATCAGCAGCAACAGGATCAGGCCGGTCTTGATCAGGTCCTGGCGCCAGGGGGCGATGATCGAGTCGCGCGAAAGGCCGGCTTCGACCACCAGCGGGTAGCGACTCAGTGCCCGGTAGCCGTACAGCCGGTGAGTGCCGTCGACCACGGCCTTGACCTGGGCGACGCCGGCGTTGGACCACGGCAGGTAGCGGGTGAATATTTCGCTTTGCGCAAGGCTCTGGCCGATGGTCCTGGCGATGAACGGGCGCCTGACCAGAATGTTGCCGTCGCGCAACGCCAGCACCAGGGCGCCCTTGTCGTCGATCTTGAAGTCGCCATAATAGTCGACGAAATAGCTGACCTTGACCGTGCCCAGCATGACCCCTGCAAACGAGCCGTCCGGATTGTTGAGCCGGCGCGAAACCGGAATGATCAGTTCCTGGGTCGAGCGGCTGCTGACCACGTTGCTGATGCGCACGCTGCGGTCGGTGTGGGTGCGGTGGTAGATGAAGTAGTCGCGGTCAGCGTTGTTGGCCGACTCCGGGGTGCCGAGCTTGTCGGTCACCACCCATCGACCGTTGGCGTCGTAAATGAACAGCCCGTGCAACTGCGGCATGATCCGGGTCTGCTGCACCATCAACTGGTGCATACGGGGGATGTTGATGTGTTGCAGGCCGTCGCCCTCGACCCGCTCGGCCAGCACCGAGGTCAGGATGTCGACCTGGCGGATTGCATCTTCGGCGTGCTGGGCCGTGGCCTGGGCCAGGTTGGTGGCCGAGTCTTCAGCCATGGCGAACGCCTGGCGATAATCGCGCCAGGCACGCCAGCCCTCGACCGTGAGGAAGGTGATGACCACCACCAGCATGAAACTGACCGTCAGGCGGAACAGGGTGGTGGTGCGCTCGCGCTCTGCAGACAGCGACGTGTCGGGAGCGGTGAGGGATGACGGTTGGTAACTTCCCTGCATCAAGAGGTTCTTCCTGCTTCCTGAAATGGTGCCTGACGCCAAGGATATAGACACGGCTCAGACTGTGTTCGGGAAAAACACGGCATTTTTTGCATTGGGCAACCGATTGCTCGTTTGGTTGCCCCGGCGCACGGCTCGGCCACCTGGCCTGGGCTGGCACAGAGCAGGTTTCGGTGCTACGCCTATGCGTGCCCGGCAGGTGGTCACCTGCGCCTGTTCCGGCTGCCCGGCTCAGGGGGCAGGCTTGGTAAAGCTTTGAACTTTCCACAGGACCGTCGTTCGGAACCTTTGCAGTCGGCAGCACAGGCCCGAGGGTTTGAGGGCTGTCGTTCAACCCATTCAAAGCAGTCAATGCTATGGACCGCACCGCCGCGTCCCAAGGGCGTAAGGAGTGATGCTCGATGAATGAACAGTCATACAGTCCCGATTCTCCCGCTTTCGAAGCCTCGCACACCCTCTCACAGCCCACAGGTCCATTGACCCTGACCCAGGCGTTGCAATTGCCGCGCATTGCCATCGAGGACGTTACACCCGTGCTCGACGGCGGGCAGTTCGCCGCCAAGGCCATCATCGGCCAGCCGGTGACGGTGACAGGCAAGATCTACGCCGACGGCCACGACAAACTCGCTGTCCGGCTGGACTGGCGCGCCGAGGGCGAAGCGCACTGGCACAGTGTGCCCATGCAGGAACTGGGCAATGACAGTTGGCTGGGCAGCTTCACGCCGGTAACGGTGGACCGCTACGTGTTTCGCCTGCAAGCCTGGATCGATGTGTATGCCAGCTATTGCTACGAGCTGGGCAAGAAACATGGGGCAGGCGTGCCGATCGAGCTGGAACTCGAAGAAGGGCGCCTGCACCTGCTGCACGGCGCCGAGCGCAGCCAGGGCGAGGTGCGCCAACAGATCGAGCAGGTACTGGGGCAACTCGAAGGCAAGGATGTGCAGTCGCGTGTCGCTCTGCTGTTGCACAGCGAGACTGCTGCCTTGATGGCCCAGGCGGATAACCACAGTTACTTGAGTGCCAGCCGCCTGTACCCGCTCGATGTCGAGCGTGAGCGTGCGCAATTTGCCAGCTGGTATGAACTGTTCCCGCGTTCGATCACCGATGATCCGGCCCGGCACGGCACCTTCAACGACGTGCATTCGCGCCTGCCGATGATCCGCGACATGGGCTTCGACGTGCTGTACTTTCCGCCGATCCACCCCATCGGCCGCGCCCACCGCAAGGGCCCCAACAACTCGCTGACCGCCGGCCCCGATGATCCGGGCAGCCCGTATGCCATAGGCAGTCAGGACGGCGGCCATGAAGCCATCCATCCGCAACTGGGCAGTCGCGAGGATTTCCGTGCGCTGGTGGCTGCGGCCGCCGAGCATGGCCTGGAGCTGGCGCTGGACTTTGCCATTCAGTGCTCGCAGGACCATCCATGGCTCAAGGAGCACCCGGGCTGGTTCAGCTGGCGCCCGGACGGCACCATCCGCTATGCGGAAAACCCGCCGAAAAAATACCAGGACATCGTCAACGTCGATTTCTATGCGCCCGATGCCATCCCCGGCCTGTGGCTGGAACTGCGCAACGTGGTGCTGGGCTGGGTCGAGGAGGGGGTCAAGATCTTCCGGGTCGACAACCCGCACACCAAACCCTTGCCTTTCTGGCAATGGCTGATCGATGACATTCGCCGCCAGCACCCGGACGTGATGTTCCTCGCCGAAGCCTTTACCAAGCCGGCCATGATGGCGCGCCTGGGCAAGGTGGGCTATTCGCAGAGCTACACCTACTTCACCTGGCGCAACACCAAGGCTGAACTGGCCGAGTACTTTACCCAGCTCAACGAAGCGCCTTTGCGCGATTGCTACCGTCCGAACTTCTTCGTCAATACGCCGGACATCAACCCGTTCTTCCTGCATGACAACGGGCGACCAGGCTTTCTGATCCGAGCCGCCCTGGCGACCATGGGGTCCGGGCTGTGGGGCATGTACTCCGGTTTCGAGCTGTGCGAGTCGGCGGCCCTGCCGGGCAAGGAAGAGTACCTGGACTCCGAGAAGTACCAGATACGCGTTCGCGATTTCACCGCACCGGGCAACATCATTGCCGAGATCGCCCAGCTCAATCGCATCCGCCGCCAGAACCCGGCCCTGCAGACCCACCTGGGGCTCAAGCTGTACACGGCCTGGAACGACAACATCCTGTATTTCGGCAAGCGCACCCCCGATGGCAGCAACTTCATTCTGGTGGCAGTCAGCCTGGATCCACACAATGTCCAGGAAGCAAATTTCGAGTTGCCTCTGTGGGACATGGGCTTGCCCGATCACGCCGAGACCCTGGGTGAAGACCTGATGACCGGCCACCGCTGGAGCTGGTACGGCAAGGTGCAGTGGATGCGCATCGACCCCAATTACCAGCCATTCGGTATCTGGCGCATCAGCGCGAAGTAATCGGTCAGGGAGATCGCCATGGCGAAGAAGTCCAGAAACGCCAGTTTCATCAATGACCCGCTCTGGTACAAGGACGCGGTCATCTACCAAGTCCACGTCAAGTCGTTTTTCGATTCCAATAACGACGGTATCGGCGATTTCCCAGGTCTCATTGCCAAGCTCGACTACATTGCCGGGCTGGGCGTGAACACCATCTGGCTGTTGCCGTTCTACCCTTCGCCACGGCGCGATGACGGTTATGACATTGCCGAGTACCGCGCCGTGCACCCTGACTATGGCAGCATGGCCGATGCCAAGCGGTTCATTGCCGAGGCACACAAGCGCGGGCTGCGGATCATCACCGAGCTGGTCATCAACCACACCTCGGACCAGCACCCGTGGTTCCAGCGCGCCCGCACGGCCAAGAAGGGCTCCAAGGCCCGCAATTTCTATGTCTGGTCCGACACCGACCAGAAGTACGACGGTACCCGCATCATCTTTCTCGACACCGAAAAGTCGAACTGGACCTGGGATCCGGTGGCCGGCCAGTATTTCTGGCACCGTTTCTACTCGCACCAGCCGGACCTGAACTTCGATAACCCGCAGGTGATGGAAGCCGTGCTGGGCGTGATGCGCTTCTGGCTGGATCTGGGCGTGGATGGCTTGCGCCTGGACGCGATTCCCTACCTGATCGAACGCGACGGCACCAACAACGAGAACCTGCCCGAGACCCATCAGGTGCTCAAGCGCATCCGCGCCGAAATTGATGCCCATTACCCGGACCGCATGCTGCTGGCCGAGGCCAATCAGTGGCCCGAAGACACGCAGCTGTATTTCGGCGACAGCAAGGGCCCTGATGGCGACGAATGTCACATGGCGTTCCACTTCCCGCTGATGCCGCGGATGTACATGGCCCTGGCGCAGGAAGACCGCTTTCCGATCACTGATATCCTGCGCCAGACCCCGGAAATCCCGGCCAACTGCCAATGGGCAATCTTCTTGCGCAACCACGATGAACTGACCCTGGAAATGGTCACCAGTCGCGAGCGCGATTACCTGTGGAACCATTACGCCGCCGACCGCCGTGCACGCATCAACCTGGGGATTCGCCGTCGTCTGGCGCCACTGGTGCAACGTGACAGGCGCCGGGTCGAATTGCTCAACAGCATGCTGTTGTCGATGCCCGGCACGCCGACCTTGTACTACGGCGACGAACTGGGCATGGGCGACAACATCTACCTGGGCGACCGCGACGGTGTGCGCACGCCCATGCAATGGTCGATCGACCGCAATGGCGGGTTTTCGCGTGCCGACCCGGCCAGCCTGGTGCTGCCGCCGATCATGGACCCGCTCTACGGTTACCAGTCGGTCAATGTCGAGACCCAGGACGCCGACCCGCACTCCTTGTTGAACTGGACGCGGCGCATGCTGGCGGTGCGCAAGCAACAGAAGGCGTTCGGTCGTGGCACGTTGCACATGCTGTCGCCCAGTAACCGTCGCATCCTGGCTTATATCCGTGAATACACCGGCACCGATGGGCATACCGAGACCATCTTGTGCGTGGCCAACATGTCCAGTGCCGCCCAGGCCGTCGAGCTGGAATTGTCAGCCCATGCCGGCAAGGTCCCGGTCGAAATGCTGGGCGGCAGTGCCTTTCCGCCCATCGGCCAGTTGACCTACCTGCTGACATTCCCGCCCTACGGCTTTCATTGGTTTCTACTCGCAGCGGAGAATCAAATGCCCAGTTGGCACGTCGAACCGGCCCAGAGCATGCCGGATTTCCCGACCCTGGTACTCAAGAAGCGTCTGGAAGAACTGCTCGAACAGCCCTTGCGCGACAAGATCGAAAACACCGCCCTGGCGGCCTACCTGCCCAAGCGGCGCTGGTTTGCCAGCAAGGACAAACCCATTGAACACGTGCACATCGCTTATGCGGTCCGCCTGAGCAACGGCAACAAGCCGGTATTGCTCAGTGAGGTCGATGTCACCGCAGGCGGTCAGCAAGAGCGCTATCAATTGCCCTTCGGCCTGTTGGCCGAAGAAGACTTCAGCAGCGCCTTGCCCCAGCAACTGGCCATGAGCCGAGTGCGTCGGGGACCCCAGGTGGGCCTGATCACCGACGGCTTCACTCTGGAGCATTTCATTCGCGATGTGGTCCAGGCGATGCAGGCGCAAACGGTGCTCGACACCGACAGCACGCATGGCCAGCTGCATTTCCAGGGCACTGAAAAGCTGACGCCGCTGGGGCTCGGCCAGGATTCGGAGGTGCGCTATCTGTCGGCCGAACAGTCCAACAGTTCGGTGGTGGTCGGCGGCAGCCTGGTGTTGAAAATGATCCGCAAGGTCAGCGCCGGTGTGCACCCGGAGCTGGAAATGGGGGATTACCTGACCCGCGCCGGCTATCACTATATTTCGCCACTGCTCGGTTCGCTGGTGCGCACTGATGCCGACGGCCAGCCGCACCTGCTGATGATTGCCCAGGGCTACCTGAACAACCAGGGCGACGCCTGGGAGTGGACGCAGAACAACCTGGAGCGCGCGGTGCGCGACCAGCTCTCGCCGGCTGCGGCAGGCCAGGAGTCGTCCTATAACGCGCTGAGCGAACTGGCCGAGTTTGCTCGCAACCTGGGCCAGCGCCTGGGCGAGATGCATCAGGTGCTGGCGGCGCCGACCGACAATCCGGACTTTGCCGTCGAAAATACGTCTGCCCAACAAGCCCTGGACACGGCCGAGCGGGTACAGGCGCAGATCGAACGTGCCCTGAAATTGCTCGAGCAACGCAAGGGTGACCTGCAGGCTGAAGACCGCCAGTTGGTCGACGACTTGCTGACGCAGCGCAAGCGTGTCCAGGCGCATGTGCTGTCGCTCGCCAAGGCCTCTGAAGGCGGCTTGCGCATGCGCGTGCATGGCGACCTGCACCTGGGCCAGGTGCTGGTGGTGAAAGGGGATGCCTACCTGATCGATTTCGAGGGTGAGCCGGTTCGGCCACTGCAAGAGCGCCGCGGCAAATACAGCCCGTTCAAGGATGTCGGCGGCGTGTTGCGCTCTTTCGACTACGCTGCGGCCATGGCGGCGCGCAGTGCGCAAAGCGTGGATTCCTCAGCCGAGGCCGGCGCTGCCCGCCAGCAGGTAGCGCAGGCATATCTGAGCCAGGCTCGCGAAGCCTTCCTGGGCGGTTACCGACAGGCCAGTGCGTCCATCGCCCATGCCTGGAAGGACCCGCAGGGAGAAGACGCCGCCCTTGAATTGTTTACCCTTGAAAAAACCGCCTATGAAGTAATCTACGAAGCCGAAAACCGTCCGGACTGGTTGGCCGTGCCGTTGCAGGGCTTGCGTGGATTGCTGCAACTGAACGATGGAGAGTCAACATGAATGCGCCTGATAACCGTGGCACGGGTCGCCAACCATTGCCCGCTGCTGTCGACACGGACGCCTTGATCCGTGCCGAACACCGTGATCCGTTCTCTATCCTGGGGCCGCACGACGATGGCCAGGGCGGGCAGATCATCCGCGCCTACCTGCCGGGTGCGCTGAGTGTACGGGTGCTGGCGCGTGGCAGCGAACAGGACCTGGGCGAACTGCCCATGACCGAAGTGCCGGGCCTGTTTGCCGGCCGTTTCCCCGAAGCCCAGCCGTACCTGTTCAAGATCAGTTGGGCCGGCGGCGAACAGATTACCGAAGACCCATACAGCTACGGGCAATTGCTCGGCGAGATGGACATCTATCTGTTCTCCGAAGGCAACCACCGCGACCTCGGCAACTGCCTGGGCTCGCAGGTGCAGACGGTCGATAACGTGCAAGGCGTGCGCTTTGCTGTCTGGGCGCCCAATGCCCGGCGTGTCTCGGTGGTGGGCGACTTCAATAATTGGGACGGACGCCGTCACCCGATGCGCCTGCTGCACCCCTCGGGTATCTGGGAAATCTTCGTGCCGCGCCTGCAGCCCGGAGAAAAATACCAGTACGAAATCCTTGGTGCGCACGGCATTCTGCCGCTCAAGTGCGACCCGGTGGCGCGTGCCACGACCCTGCCACCTGAAACCGCCTCGAAGGTTGCCGGCCCCCTGCAGTTCGAGTGGCAGGACCATGACTGGATGCAGGAGCGTAGCGATCTGCATGCGCCTTCAGCGCCGCTGTCGATCTACGAACTGCACGCCGGTTCCTGGCAGATGGAGCAGAACGAGGACGGCACCGCTTGGCGCCAGTACAACTGGCGCGAACTGGCTGATCGCCTGATTCCGTACATTCAGGAGCTGGGCTTTACCCATATCGAGCTGATGCCGATCATGGAGCACCCGTTTGGTGGTTCGTGGGGGTATCAGTTGCTGGCGCAGTTCGCGCCGACGGCGCGTTATGGCTCGCCGGAAGATTTCGCCTTCTTCGTCAACGCCTGCCACCAGGCGGGTATCGGCGTGATTCTCGACTGGGTACCGGCGCACTTCCCGACCGACACCCATGGCCTGGCCGAGTTCGACGGCACGGCGCTGTATGAATACGGCAACCCGCACGAGGGTTTCCATCAGGACTGGAACACGCTGATCTACAACCTGGGCCGCACCGAGGTCCACGGCTTCATGCTGGCTTCGGGTCTGTTCTGGCTCAAGCACTTCCACATCGACGGCCTGCGTGTCGATGCCGTGGCCTCGATGCTGTACCGCGACTATTCGCGCAAGGCCGGCGAGTGGGTGCCTAACCGTTTCGGCGGGCGGGAAAACCTGGAGGCCATCGATTTCCTGCGTCACCTCAACGACGTCGTGGCCGTTGAGGCCCCGGGTGCCTTGATCATCGCCGAGGAGTCCACCGCCTGGCCAGGCGTGACCCAGACCACCCAGCAGGGCGGCCTGGGCTTTGCCTACAAGTGGAACATGGGCTGGATGCACGACTCGCTGCACTACATCCAGCAGGACCCGATCCATCGCGCTCATCACCACAGCGAGTTGAGCTTTGGCCTGGTGTATGCCTGGTCCGAGCGCTTCATCCTGCCGATTTCCCACGACGAAGTGGTGCACGGCAAGCGCTCGCTGATCGACAAGATGCCCGGTGATCGCTGGCAGAAATTTGCCAACCTGCGGGCCTACCTGACGTTCATGTGGGCGCACCCAGGCAAGAAGCTGCTGTTCATGGGCTGCGAATTCGGCCAGTGGCGTGAGTGGAACCACGACGAGCAACTGGACTGGTACCTGCTGCAATATGCCGAGCACATCGGCATCAAGAAGCTGGTGAGCGATCTCAACCACCTGTATCGTCGTGAAAAGGCCCTGCACGAACGCGACACCGAGCCGATGGGTTTCCAATGGCTGATCGGCGATGACCATGCCAACAGCGTCTACGCCTGGTTGCGCTGGAGTCGCGAGGGCGAGCCGCTGCTGGTGGTGTGCAACATGACGCCGGTGCCACGCGAGGCCTATCGCGTCGGTGTGCCGTTTGACGGGGCGTGGACCGAGCTGCTCAACAGCGATTCGCAAACCTATGCCGGCTCCAACCAGGGCAACGGTGGCGAAGTGCGCGCCACCGACGAGCAGAGCCATGGCCAGCCGGTATCGCTGCTGCTGAACCTGCCGCCTCTGGCTGTGCTGATTCTCAAGCCAAAAGGCTGATCCATCCCCCTGCAGGCGCGGCCGCCCGGTCGCTTCTGCAGGCGGTGCCTGCAAACCCGCGCCGCCATAATAGAAATTGACCCCCGCGTACAATTCCCCCCGATTCTTCACGCGTAGAGTGAAGCCACTCGCCGCAAGCCTTGATTCATCCCCCTTGTGACGAGCCGATATTCTGGCGCCCGATCATTCACAGAAATGAACCTGGCCACCCCTGCGTCATCCCCGACTCGCGCTCAGGCTTGAGCGTACTGCCAATAGCCACGGTGTCTGCTGTTATTGGTAATAAAGATAATAATGAGGGTCGTATGAGCGTAAGCAACGAGGCAATTCTTTCCGTTTCCACTATTTTCAAGATCTTCGGTCCTCACCCTGAGCGAGCCATGGAGATGCTGCGCAACGGGGCCGACAAGAACGAGATTTTCAGCAAGACCGGCCATGTGGTCGGCGTGTTCGATGCCAGTTTCTCGGTCAAGCGCGGCGAGATCTTTGTCATCATGGGCCTGTCCGGTTCCGGCAAGTCGACCATGGTGCGGCTGTTCAATCGCCTGATCGAGCCGACCTCGGGTCGCATCCATCTCAATGGCCGCGAAATCACCGGCCTGTCCGACAAGGAGCTGCTGGATGTGCGGCGCAAGGACATGGGCATGGTGTTCCAGTCCTTTGCCTTGATGCCGCACATGAGCGTGCTGGAAAACACCGCCTTTGGCCTGGAAATCTCCGGTGTGCCGGAAAAGGAGCGCTTTCGCCGCGCCCGTGAAGCGCTGGCCCAGGTCGGCCTGGCCGGGCAGGAACACAGCTACCCGCATCAACTCTCCGGCGGCATGCAGCAGCGCGTCGGCCTGGCCCGTGCCCTGACCAATGACCCGACCATCCTGCTGATGGACGAAGCCTTCTCTGCCCTCGACCCGCTGATCCGCCATGAAATGCAGGGCGAGCTGATCCGGCTGCAGGCCGAGCAGCAGCGCACGATCATTTTCATTTCCCATGACATTGAAGAGGCCATTCGCATCGGCCATCGCATCGCGATCATGGAGGGCGGGCGTGTGGTGCAGATCGGCACCCCGCAAGAATTGATCAACCAGCCGGCCAACGATTACGTGCGTACGTTTTTCAAGGGGTTCGACAGCTCGCGGGTGCTCCAGGCCGGCGATATTGCGCGCCTGGACCCGGAAGTGGTGTGCCGGGTCAATGGCAAACCGGCGCAATTCAAGGCCGGCGGTGCTTACGGTTACCTGATCGATGAAAGGGGGATGCTGTTGGACGTGGTCGACACCGACCCTGCCGGCGCCGTGCTGGCCACAGTGGCCGGCACCCGCCACGACCTGCACAAGCAGCACCCGGTGTACACCGACACGCCGTTGCACGAAGTGCTGAATATCGTGGCGAAACTGCCTTACCCGGTGCCGGTGCTGGACCGTGCTGGCGCATTGAAGGGCACGATTTCAAAAAACCAACTGCTGCAGACATTGAGCCGCCACTAAGCACCCTTGAGATAAAAGAGGTCGCCCCACCATGTCCGAATTCAGTCTGCTCGACCCGTTCCAGTCCGCCACCATTCCCTTGGGGCAATGGGTGGAAAGCATCCTCAATTACCTGGTGCACAACTTTCGCGACGTATTCCGTGCCATTCGCTGGCCCATCGACCAGGTGCTCAACGGCATCGAGTACCTTCTGCAAAGCATTCCACCGAGCATCGGCATCCTGCTGTCCACGCTGCTGGGTTGGCAGCTGGCCGGCAAGCGCATGGCACTGTTGTCGTTCGTGACGCTGACGCTGCTGGGCTTTATCGGCGTATGGTCCGAATCGATGACCACCCTGTCACTGGTGTTGACGGCGGTGTTCTTCTGCGCGGTGATCGGTATTCCGCTGGGCATTCTCTGCGCCCGCAGCAATCGCCTGGAGCGGGTGGTGCGCCCGTTGCTGGACGCCATGCAGACCTTGCCGGCCTTTGTTTACCTGGTGCCGGTGGTGATGCTGTTCGGCATCGGCAACGTGCCTGGCGTGCTGGTCACCATCGTCTTTGCCCTGCCGCCGCTGGTGCGCCTGACCAACCTGGGCATCCGCCAGGTGCCCGAAGACAAGATCGAAGCGGCCCGCGCCTTTGGCTGCACGCCGTGGCAGATGCTCAAGCGGGTGCAATTGCCGCTGGCCACCTCGACCATCATGGCCGGGCTGAACCAGACCCTGATGCTGTCGCTGTCGATGGTGGTGATCGCCTCGATGATCTCGGTCGGCGGCCTGGGCCAGATGGTGCTGCGCGGCATCGGCCGGCTGGACATGGGCCTGGCCACGGTAGGCGGTGTCGGCCTGGTGCTGCTGGCCATTTTCCTTGATCGCCTGACCCAGGCCATGGGCGAGCGCACCAGTGCCGACCCGAGCCTGCGCTGGTACCAGACCGGCCCGGTGGGCGCAGTGCTGCGCCTGTTCGGCGCGGCGCAACCTGCAGGGCGGCGCAAGAGCGCCTGAGCAATCCCTTTTCTTGATCTGCCGTCCCCACGATAAAAACCAGAAAAAGGTATACAGCGATGAACAAGACCCCGTTCGCCCGTCGTTTTGTGCAGTGCGCCTCGGCGTTGGCATTGAGCGTAGCGGCCTTATGCGCCACCGCCTCCGCCGACAAGCCAGGGGAGGGCGTCAAGGTCACCGGTATCTTTCCCTCCGTGGCTGAAGAGCGTTTCCGGGGCGAAATCGCCATGCAGGGGCTGCGTGAGCTGGGCTACAAGGTTCAGGAGCCCAAGGAAACCGAATACGCCACCATGATCCTGGCCGTGGCCTATGGCGATGCCGATTTCACCGTGAACCTCTGGGAAAAGCTGCACGATGCGTTCTACCAGAAGGCGGGTGGCGACCGCAGCATGATCAAGGCCGGCGACATCATGCCGGGGGTGCTGCAGGGTTACCTGATCGACAAGAAGACCGCCGAAGCACACAACATCAAGTACCTGACCGACCTGCAGAAGCCTGAAATCGCCAGGCTGTTCGACAGCAATGGCGACGGCAAGGCCGACCTCACCGGCTGCAACCCCGGCTGGGGCTGCGAACTGATCATCGATCACCACCTCAAGGCCTACGGCCTGGAACAAACCGTCGTTGCCAACCGCGGCTCGTACTTTGCGCTGATGGCCGACACCATTGCCCGCTACAAGGAAGGCAAGCCGATTCTGTATTACACCTGGGTGCCACAGTGGATCGCCGGCGTGCTGGTCGAGGACCGCGACGTGGTCTGGCTGGAAGTGCCCAGGACCGATCTGCCCGGCGGCAAGAACGACGTCGACACAATGTACAAGGGCAAGAACCTGGGCTTTGCGGTGGATAAGGTCGAAGCCGTCCTGAACCGTGATTTCGCCGAGAAAAACCCGGCAGCGCTCAAGTTTTTGTCAGTGATGCAGATCACCACGGCCGACGAAAGTGCGCAGAACCTGAAGATGCAACAGGGCGAGAACAAGCCCGCCGACATTCGTCGGCATGGCGAGCAATGGGTCGCCGCACACCGTGCGCAGTTCGATCAATGGCTGCAGGCGGCGCGCGAGGCAGCACAATAACCTAGCCGTTGACGGCACTGGCGGGCTGTTGCCGACGCGACAGCCACCAGGTCAGCCCCAGGGCCAGTAGCGACAACAAGGCGCTGTAGAAGAAGATCAGACCGTACCCCTGGCCCAGGGCGATGGCGCCCATCAGCGGGCCGGCAATCGCCATCGCCAGGTCAAAGAACACGGCATAGGCACTCAAGCCGGCCGAGCGGCTGGCGACCGGCACCCGCTTGATCGCCTCGACGCCCAGTGCCGGGTACACCAGCGACAATCCCAGCCCGGTCAGGCCCGCCCCGAGCAGCGCAATGCCGGTGTTGGGTGCCAGCCACAGCAACGCCAGGCCCAGCACTTCCACGCCGATGCAGACCATGGCGGCCAGGTAGCCGCCCAGGCGATTGATCGCGCCGATGAACACCAGGCGCGAGACGATGAAGCAGACCCCGAACAGGGTCAGGCAGTAGGCCGCGCCTTGCCAGCCGCGGCTGATGTAGAACAGGGTGATGAAGGTGGTCAGGGTGCCGTAGCCAATGGAGGCCAGGGTCAGCGCCAGGCCATAGGGCGACACGCGGCTGAACACTGACCAGTATGGCAGGCGTTCGCCCTTGATCACCGGCACCGACGGCTTGTGGCGGATCAGTAGCAGGCCCAGAGCGGCCAGCAGGATCAGGGCGATGCCCAGGCTGTGAAACCCCACCTCGCCGATCAGCCAGACCCCCAGCGGCGCACCGATGGCAATGGCGCCATAGGAAGCGATGCCGTTCCAGGAAATCGAGCGCGCCGTGTGCTCGACGCCGACCTTGGCAATCGACCAACTGATGGTCCCGACGCCGATGAACCCTTGCGCCACGCCCATGAATAGCCGGGCCACGATCAACAGCGTCAGGCTGGCCACCGGGTACGCCTCGCACAGGGTGCCAAGCAGTGTCAGCACGCCACCCAGCACAAACCCCGCCAGGCCGTAGACGATGGCCCGCTTGCTGCCCAGGTTGTCGGTGATGCGCCCGGCAAAGGGGCGGCTGATCAACGTGGCCAGGTATTGCGCACCAATCGCCAGGCCTGCCACCACGGCACTGAATCCCAACTGGTCATGGATGTAGCCGGGCAGGATGGCGACCGGCAAGCCGACGCAGAGAAAGGCGATGAAGGTGTAAAGGACAATGGCAACGATCTGCAGGGTGATCGCCATCTGGCTGGGTGGGGCAGAAGAGGGTCCAGAGGCATTGGCGCTAACGGGCATAAGGCGGGTCCACAGGCAGGAAGGTGGGCGTGCTCCATCATGGCGCGTGCCCGGCGTAAATGAAAGCTAGCTATCTATTTAATCAGCGTCCTTGCCGACCTCTACAGAATAGTCATAGGATGACTGATAACAACCACAACAATAAAGGCGACTTCATGTTCAAACCCCTCCTGCTGGCTGCTGCCATGGGCCTGAGTGTCAGTGCTCAAGCCGCTACCTTTGCCTATATTTCCAGTCCTGCCGATGGCCTTATTTCGCAGTATCGCCTGGATGAAACCAATGGTTCGCTGAGCCTGGTGACCCAGACCAAGGCGGGTGAGCAAGTCAATCCGCTCGCCGCCGCCCACGATGGCACCCGACTCTATGCCGCCTTGCGGGCCAAACCCTACAAGGTCGTGGGCTATCGCATCGAGCCGGGTAGCGGACATTTGAAAGCGTTCAGCGAGGCACCGTTGGCCGAGAGCCTGGCTTATCTGTCGCTGGATCGCAGCGACCGTTACCTGATGGGCGCCTCGTATGGCGGTGACCTGCTCAGCGTACAGCCGGTGGAGGCGACTGTTGGCGAGCAGATCAAGACTTACAAGACCGGCCTGCATGCCCATTCGATCCGTACAGACTTGAGCAACCGCTTTGTGTATGCCGGTAACCTGGGTGTCGATCAGGTGCTGCAATACCAACTGGACAACCAGAACGGCAGCCTGACCCCTATCGGCAGCGGTCATGTCAGCGTCACGGCCAACAGCGGCCCCCGCCATCTGGCGTTCTCGCCCAATGGCAAGTTTCTGTTTGTGGTGGGCGAAATGAGCGGCACCGTGACCGGCTTTGCCATTGACCCTGCCAGCGGCGCACTGACCCAGGTTAGCCAGGCTGACGGGATTCCCGAGCGCTTGAAGCTGGCCCACGGCGAGGTTCGCGATGCCCGCAACAACGACCTCAAGGACGACCCGACGCCCCGTATCTGGGCGGCAGACATCCGCCTTTCGCCGGATGGCCGCTTGCTGTTCATGAGTGAGCGCACCACCAGTTCGGTGTCGGTGTTCAAGGTCGAGCCGGCCAGCGGTCAGGTGACCTGGCTGGACAACTATCCGATGCAGGAAAAGCAGCCACGCAACATCGCCGTGGCGCCAGGCGGGCGCTGGTTGCTGGTGACAGGGGAGAAGAGTGACACCGTCGGCAGCTATGCCATCGGTGCAGACGGCGCGCTGAAGCGGGTCAGCGAGGCGCCGTCAGGCAAAGGCGCGTTGTGGATCGAAATGGTCCAGGTGCCCGACGCCTGAGTACAGGCTGTGCGGCCGGGGCATTGGCCCCGGCCGCCATGCGGTTTAGAACACCACGCCCTGGCTGCGCAGGTAGTCGTCGTACGTACCGCTGAAGTCGATCACGCCATCCGGGCTCAGCTCGATGATGCGCGTGGCCAGCGATGACACGAACTCACGGTCGTGGCTGACGAAAATCAGCGTGCCGGGGTAGTTTTCCAGCGCCAGGTTCAGTGCCTCGATCGATTCCATGTCCAGGTGGTTGGTCGGTTCGTCCATCACCAGCACGTTGGGCTTTTGCAGGATCAGCTTGCCGAACAGCATGCGGCCTTGCTCACCACCGGAAATCACCTTGACCGACTTGAGGATCTCGTCGTTGGAGAACAGCATGCGGCCCAGCGTGCCGCGCACCAGTTGCTCGCCGCCCTGGGTCCACTGGCCCATCCAGTCGAACAGGGTCCAGTCGTCCTCGAAGTCGTGGGCGTGGTCCTGGGCGTAGTAGCCGATTTCCGCTGCATCGGTCCACTTGATGCTGCCGGCATCGGGGGTCAGTTCGTTGACCAGAGTGCGCAGCAGAGTGGTCTTGCCGATACCGTTCGGACCGATGATCGCTACGCGCTCGCCGGCTTCGACAGTAAAGCTGAAGTCCTTGAACAGCGGCACACCATCGAAACCCTTGGCCATGCGCTCGACCACCACGGCCTGACGGTGCAGTTTCTTGGTCTGCTCGAAACGAATGAACGGGCTGACACGGCTGGACGGCTTGACCTCGGCCAACTGGATCTTGTCGATCTGCTTGGCACGCGAGGTGGCCTGCTTGGCTTTGGAGGCGTTGGCCGAGAAGCGGCTGACGAACGATTGCAGTTCGGAGATCTGCGCTTTCTTCTTGGCGTTGTCGGCCAGCAGTTGCTCGCGCGACTGGGTCGCCACGGTCATGTATTCGTCGTAGTTGCCCGGGAACAGGCGCAGCTCGCCGTAATCCAGGTCGGCCATGTGCGTGCACACGCTGTTGAGGAAGTGACGGTCGTGGGAAATGATGATCATCAGGCTGTTGCGCTGGGTCAGCACGTTTTCCAGCCAGCGGATGGTGTTGATGTCCAGGTGGTTGGTCGGTTCGTCGAGCAACAGCACCTCAGGGTCCGAGAACAGCGCCTGGGCCAGCAGCACGCGCAGTTTCCAGCCTGGCGAGACTTCGCTCATCGGACCGTTGTGCTGCTCGATGCCGATGCCCAGGCCCAACAGCAGCTCGCCAGCACGCGATTCGGCCGTGTAGCCGTCCATCTCGGCAAACTCGGTTTCCAGCTCGGCCACGGCCATGCCGTCATCTTCGGTCATTTCCGGCAGCGAGTAGATACGGTCGCGCTCGGCCTTGACCTTCCACAGCTCCTCGTGGCCCATGATCACCGTGTCGAGCACCGTGAATTCTTCATAGGCGAATTGATCCTGGCGCAGTTTACCCAGGCGCACGTTCGGCTCGAGCATCACCTGGCCACCCGAAGGCTCCAGATCGCCGCCCAGGATCTTCATGAACGTGGATTTGCCGCAGCCGTTCGCGCCGATCAGGCCGTAACGGTTACCGGCACCGAACTTGACCGAGACGTTCTCGAACAAGGGCTTGGGGCCGAACTGCATGGTGATATTTGCGGTGGAGATCAATTGCCTTACCTATCAATAACTTACGATCTAAAATTTTAGCCTGGGACCAATTTGGGACCCATCTGGAGCTTTTGCAGCTCCTGCCAGTCGTTGGATGAGTTGATCCATCGTGCATAAGTCGAAAGAAGCATCTGCACGCTATGCCCAAGCTGTTGGGCGATGAATGCGGGGTTGAGACCGGACATTGAACATATTGTCGCATACGTATGACGGCAGTTGTATGGCGGACGGCAAAGGCTTTGTACAGGCAGGGGCTGTCAAACCCTAGTCTTTGACGGTTGGCGCCATACCGCGCGCCTTAACGACATGGTCGAGCGCTCGAATCAGTTCGTCGGCGTCGCCATCGGCCACCACCTGTGAAAGGTATTCGGCGATGGCTTCATCACTGACGAGCAGTGCCGCCATGTCAAACGGCATCAGGGTATAGGTCATCATCAGGTCTCCTTGGCCAGTGCAATAGCCTGTTTGATATCGGCAAACGGGTTGATTTGTCACTGCCCACGCATGGCTCGATCAGTATACGGTCGTTGCACACAAACCGACCCTTTTCTAAAGCGACGTACACGGCAGCGCCCTCAAACGGCTGCTTTCTAAGGGGGCTGGCCTCTTATTGGCGCTGCAGCTTTTCAGTCTCAGCTTTCTGGGCTTGCTCCAGCGGCTGCCGCTCAGCCATGGCTCGCTGAGCGGCCCGTTTTTGCGCGTTGATGTCTTGTATTTTGCTGATGGTGTAAAAAAAGAGACCGGTGCAGACGAACGCAACGGCCACACGGTGGCGTGCCTTGATCGTGATGTGTGTTCTCTTTTCGATCAGGCGATTGATGGGCGGGGCGAAAACCAGGGCGGCGACAAGCATGAACGGCCCAAGTAGCAAACTGCTGAACATCGAGGCCAGGCCAATGAGCAAGAACAGGGTGAACAGCAACCACATGACGGCCGTACGGAACAGGGCATTGATTCTGGACCCGGACACGGTGATCGCTCCCTGATAAATGTCGAGGATCGTAGGGTTATGGCCCGGCGCCGGTCAATGGCAGGTTGATCCTCTCATGGACATCTGTCACGAAAATGGTTATTGGTTTGCGTTATTCCAGCGCGTGGCAGTAAGGGCTTTGATGCCTGACCTTTGAAGTAGAGGAGACGCAAAAACGCCGACAGCTGAGGTCGGCGTTTCGTTGCGGCATCAGAGGCGAATAATCACCTGAGGCCTGGTTCAAACAGGTACGGGCAACAGGTTGGACCTGCGGCACAGGTGCGATCCCGTCAAGGCAAGGATTCCAGCTCCAGCCCACTGCCATCAAAGGCTCTGCCCAGCCGGGCAACCAGTGTCTGGAATTCTTCTGGCCAGGCAACGTTGTCCATTTCATACAGCTCTCGCATCTGAGCGGACAAGGCTTCACCGCGCTTCGGGTCGAGTTGGGCTATGTGGGCAGCCATGAGGACCAGAAGGTCGTTGACTGCATCCAGCTTTCGCTCAGCAACCTCAAGTCTTTGTGCCAGGTCGGTTTCTGTAGGCGTTGTCATGTGGACTCCTTGCAGCCGTGGTGGATGGGACAAACTTTGACATACCTGCCTGCCAGGTCAATGACAACGAGCAGCACAATCGATTGCGGTACGGCCCTTGAGCGGATGATAGGTGGCGTATCATGCCAGCCCGCCGCCGAAGAGGTGTGCAGCGAGCCTCACCCATGAACCCCATGCAGCGTCAGCCGGCTCTTTGAAAGCACGCAGCCTGACGGGCTGCGTCACTTTCACGCAGGCTTCCGTTCATGCCGGCGGTTGATAATCGGTGGGAACAAACCGTTCATGCTCAATGACTCAAGCTTTGAAGCCTGCAATGGCCAACCTGTAGTAATTAATGATGGAGTACTTCTCATGGAAGCAATTATCAGCCTGCTATGGCTACCATTTACGTTGCTCGTCCTGATTGCTGATGTGGTAGTGATCATCGGTATCTGCCGCAGCCAGAAAAGCACCGGGACAAAAGCGGCCTGGATCATCGGCATTCTGCTGTTCCCCGTGCTGGGTCTGATTGTCTGGGGGCTGGCCGGGCCACGTGGCATCCGTCCGGGCGAAGGGCCGACTTCGGATGAGCACAGCAAGGGGTGAAAGCGGTTTGCGCTGGCTGCAGTGGACGGCCTGTACGACACGCCTGATCATTGCTTTGAACCGCAGCCGTGCATGGCTGCCAAATGCCTGCATTCATCAAAACGGACGACGGCCATGACCGAAGAAAAGAAAGGTGACCAAGAGCAGAAGCAGAAGCAGAACAGGGAAGACATCCCGGCTCATTCGACCCCGGAAGAAAAAGAGCGCCTGAAAGACTTCAACAAGGATGGCATTCCACCAGGCGCCTGTTAAGCGTGTGGGGGCGGCCCTGCATTAAAAGGTGCAGGGCCCGTCACTCGATCGTTGAGGCAACAGTGCGCAATCGCTGTACCGAGGCATTGAGTGAGGCAATATGGCCGGTGGCATCAACACCATCGACGTGGCCGCCGCGCTGGCTGAGGAACGTGAAGTGGCCACTCATGGTCACCGACAGGCTTTCCAGATGTGCGGCGGCCTCTTCGAGGTCGCACTTGAGGGTGCAGAGGGTTTCCAGCATTGCCTGTTGCCTTGCATCAAAAGGAGAGGGTCAGATCCATAGTGTCCAGGATCGTGGTCCTTTATATACGCCAGCTCGACAAAAGGTGTAAGGCAATAAAATTATAAATTGCCATCATGGTCGACGTTTCCATGGCGCCAGCCGATTGTATGGCTGACGGTCAAGGCAGGCCTGACCAACATGCCGGCATTCAGGGCGACAGGATTGGCGCCCATTGCAAATAAATGATGCAGGGTCCGGCGCCCGGCTTTTACTGTGTCGGGCTCACGCCGCGTTGATTGGACGCGCTGTCCGACAACGGCCAACCCTTGCCGGTGATGCCGGCAAAGAGGCAGGTACCCGGCCGTGTGGCCAGGTACCTGCAAGGACACATCACTTTACGCTGCAGATCCAGCGATGATCGTGTCGGTAAGGGGCACGGATGAAAATGATGTCCGCGATCCGTTTCAGCCCGCGTTTTTTCAGCGCTTCAGTCAGTTGCACAAGAGTCTCTGCTTCGATAGTCATTGCTGTTACCTCGCCAGATCATTCGCTGTACCTGTTACTGGAGTCGTGGGCCGAGGCAGTAATTCATTTTTTATTTCAGCAGGGGGCCCAAGCGGTCGAGTGGGCCTTCAGGCGCCTGGTGGTCAGGCAGCCATCTTCATCAGCACCAGCCCACTGACAATCAGCACCGCCGCCAGTACGCGCATCAGCGTCAGCGGCTCGCCCAGTACGCTGACGCCGACCACAAAGGCGCCTACGGCCCCGATACCGGTCCAGATGGTGTAGGCGGTGCCCAGTGGCAAGCTTTTCATGGCGATCGACAGCAGGGCGAAGCTGGCGATCATGGCAACCAGTGTGATCACCGTCGGGGTGGGGCGGCTGAAGCCCTCGGACTGTTTCATGGCCAGGGCCCAGACCACTTCCAGTACCCCTGCAAACATCAGATAGATCCAGGCCATGTTCGGCTCTCCCTAATCAATCAAGAACCGGGTCGTCCCGGATTACTGTCCCATCATGGGTGAGGCCGTCCTCAAGACCCGCCAGTCTATCGTCGCGATGGCCGAGTGCAACCCATGCCGCCGGCACCCGGCTTGCCTGCGTGCGATCTTTGGAACTGGCCGTCTCGCTTGGCGGTCTAGGTTTCATAGCCTGTGTCGGCCATACCTGTTTATTGGGAGCGTTAACGTGAATATTTTCGAAGCCCTGCGCGAAAGCCATGATCGCCAGCGCAGTTATGCCGATGCCCTGATCCAGACGCACGGAGCCAGCGAGGCGCGTGCCGAAGCCTATCGGTTGCTCAAGGATGAACTGCAAGCACACGAAACCGCCGAGGAACGGCACTTTTACATTCCGTTGATGGAGCACGACAACGGCGTTGACCTGAGCCGCCATGCCATTGCCGAGCATCACGAAATGGATGAGTTGATGGAGGAGCTCGATGCCACCGACATGTCCAGTCCCAGCTGGCTGGTCACAGCGAAGAAGCTCAGCCACAAGGTTCATCACCATCTCAAGGAAGAAGAACAGAAATTCTTCCAGAGCGCAGGCAAGTTGCTTGATGACAAGCAGAAAGATGCACTGGCTGGCAAATACCTGAAAGAGTTTGAAGAACAACGCGCTGAAGGCTGAAAGCCCGCTGCAGTGGTAGACTCGGCCTTTTTCAGCGAAAAGGGCCTGTCATGAAATTTGCGATTCTGGTTGTGTCGGCAGCACTGATGGCCGGCTGCGCCGCACCGTCGAACTCTGCACGTTCGGGTGGGCCGCAAAAGACCCTGGCCAGCCAGAAAACCAGCGCTGAAGTGGCGCAGTGCATCCAGGTGTCCTGGCAGGACACCAAGCTGTTTGGCGATACCGCCGATGTATTTCTTGATCGGCTCGACGACGGCGGTTTCACCGTGTTTACCACGCAGTCGCGTTATTTTGCCGATGTCCTGCGCCAGGGTGGCGGCAGCGAGGTGCGTTTCTACGCGCCAGACGGCGGTGATCAGGTCCGGCTCAGAAGTGCTTCGGTCGCCACTTGCCTTTAATCGCGATAGAACACCTGGACCAGGTGATAGCCGAATTTGCTCTTGATCGGCCCATGCACCGTACGTAGCGGTTTCTTGAAGATCACCTGATCGATGGCGTGCACCATCTGGCCTGGGCGGACTTCACCCAGGTCGCCGCCGCGTTTGCCGGACGGGCAGGTCGAGTGTTTCCTGGCCAGTTCGTCGAAGGCTTCGCCCTTGGCGATGCGTTGCCTGAGGCGCTCGGCTTCTTCGGCGGTCTTGACCAGGATATGGCGGGCTTGGGCTTTCATGTCGCGATGTTACCTGTCGCAAAAGGCTGCCATTATGCCAGTCATCTACGCTCAATGATGCACCGGCCCGGTGGCCGTCTTACCTTTTATGTGTGCGGTGTCGACTATGGATTTCCCGGCGTTACTCAAGACCCTGGCCACCCAGGATGGATCGGACCTGTACCTCTCTACCGGCGCGCCGCCGTGCGCCAAGTTCAATGGCGTGCTCAAGCCGCTGGGCACCGAGACACTCAAGCCAGGTGATGTGGCCAAAGTGGCCGGGTCGATCATGGATGAAGAACAGCGCCGCGTGTTCGAGCATGACCTGGAGATGAACCTGGCGGTGTCGCTGGCCGGGATCGGACGTTTCCGGATCAACATCTTCAAGCAGCGCAACGAAGTCTCGATCGTGGCGCGCAATATCAAGCTGGATATCCCGCGGTTCGAAGACCTGCACTTGCCGCCCGTGCTGCTGGACGTGGTCATGGAAAAACACGGCCTGGTGCTGTTCGTAGGGGCCACCGGTTCCGGCAAGTCCACGTCCCTGGCGGCATTGATCGACTACCGCAATCGCAATGCCAGTGGCCACATCATTACCATCGAGGACCCGGTGGAATTCATTCACCGGCACAAGAAATCGATCATCAATCAGCGCGAAGTCGGGGTTGATACGCGCAGTTTTCATGCCGCGCTGAAGAATACCCTGCGTCAGGCGCCCGACGTGATTCTGATCGGTGAGATTCGCGACCGCGAAACCATGGAGCACGCGCTGGCATTTGCCGACACCGGGCACCTGGCGATTTCGACCCTGCATGCCAATAACGCCAACCAGGCGCTGGACCGCATTATCAATTTTTTCCCTGAAGAGCGCCGTGCCCAGTTGCTGCATGATTTGGGCAACAACCTCAAGGCGTTCGTCTCGCAGCGCCTGGTGCGCACGCCCGATGGCAAGCGCCGCGCAGCGGTCGAGGTGATGATGGGTTCGCCGACCATCCGTGACCTGATTCAGCGCAACGAGCTCACCGGGATCAAGGACATCATGGAAAAGTCCGGCAACCTGGGGATGCAGACGTTCGACAGTGCGTTGTTCAACCTGGTCATCGAAGGCGCGATCAGTGAAGAGGAGGCCATCAAGCATGCCGACTCGAAGAACAATGTACGCCTGCGCCTGAAGCTGCACGGTGAAGGCAAGGTCGTGGCCGGCCCCAGCGAGGCACCTGCCGCGCCTGTCGGCGTCAGCAGTCCGGACATGGCCCAGTGGGGACTGGTTGAGGATGACAGCGACAAGGACCCGACCACACAGTCCTGAACACGGCGCGTGCCGCCTTCAGACCTGCCCGGGGTGGGCTGCTGCCAGCAGTTCGCGGGTGTAGGGATGCTGCGGCGCGTCGAATACCGCTTCGCTGCTGCCGCATTCGACCACCTTGCCATCCTTGACCACGATCACGTCGTGGGCCAGCGCACGGACAACGGCCAGGTCATGGCTGATGAACAGGTAGGTCAGGTCATGCTTTTCCTGCAGCTCGCGCAACAGGCTGACCACCTGCTTTTGCACCGTACGATCCAGTGCCGAGGTCGGCTCGTCGAGCAGGATGAACGCCGGCTTGAGCACCAGCGCGCGGGCGATGGCAATGCGCTGGCGCTGGCCACCGGAAAATTCGTGCGGATAGCGGTGCCGGCTCTGCGGGTCCAGGCCCACTTCTTTCAAGGCCTGGATTACCTGCTCATCGCACTGGCGCGCATCGAGCTGGCTATGCACCTCAAGCCCTTCGGCAATGATTTGCGCCACTGACATGCGCGGGCTGAGGCTGCCGTAGGGGTCCTGGAACACCACCTGCATTTCCTTGCGCCACGGGCGCATCTGTCGGGCGCTCAGGCCCTCCAGCGGCTGGCCGCGAAAGCGGATCGTACCGGTGGAGTCCAGCAGGCGCAGGATGGCCTGGCCCAGGGTCGACTTGCCCGAGCCTGATTCACCGACGATGCCCAGCGTCTTGCCGCGCTCGATGCTCAGGCTGATGTCGTCGACCGCCTTGAGGTATTCGCTGTGGCGGCGCAGCAGGCCACCGGTCAACGAGAACCAGACCCGCAGGTTATCGACCTGCAGGAGTTTTTCCCGGGGCGCCCGGGGCACGGGCAGTCCGGCCGGCTCGGCATCGAGCAGCAGGCGGCTGTAAGGGTGCTGCGGGCTTTTGAACAGGGTCTGGCAATCGCTGTGTTCGACGATCTGCCCGGCCTGCATCACGCACACTCGCTGCGCCACGCTGTGCACCAGGTTGAGGTCGTGGCTGATCAACAGCAGTGACATGTTCAAACGTTGCTGCAGGTCCTTGAGCAGGCGCAGGATCTTGCGCTGCACGGTGACATCCAGCGCCGTGGTGGGCTCGTCGGCGATCAGCAGTTCAGGTTCGCAAGCCAGGGCCATGGCGATCATCACCCGTTGGCGCTGGCCGCCTGACAGCTCATGCGGGTAGGCCTTGAGACGCTTGTGCGGTTGCTGGATACCGACCAGTTCCAGCAACTCCAGAATCCGCTGTTCGGCCTGGCGGCCACTGATGCCACGGTGCAGCAGCAAGGTTTCGCCAATCTGCCGTGCCACGGTGTGCAGTGGGTTGAGCGAGGTCATCGGCTCCTGGAAAATCATCGCGATGCGGTTGCCCCTCAGCTGGCGCAGGGTCCTGGCGTCGGCCCCCAGCAATGGCTGGCCGCGCCAGGTGATGCTGCCGGTGCAGGTCGTGCCAGCCTGTGGCAGCAATTGCAGGATCGAATGCGCCGTGACCGATTTGCCCGAGCCAGACTCGCCCACCAGCGCCAGGCATTCGCCAGCACGGATGTCCAGGCTCAGGTCCTTGACCACTTGCTGGCCCTGGAACGCGATATTCAGGTGGCGAATTTCAATCAGGTTGTCCGGCATGTCAGGGCTCTCGGGTCAGGCGCGTGGATCAAAGGCGTCGCGCAGTGCTTCGCCGATAAACACCAGCAGGGTGAGAATCAGCGCCAGGGCGCAAAAGGCGGTCAGGCCCAGCCAGGGGGCTTGCAGGTTGGTCTTGCCTTGCGCAATCAACTCGCCCAACGAGGCGCTGCCGGCTGGCATGCCGAAACCGAGAAAGTCCAGGGCGGTGAGGGTGGTGATGGCGCCGGTCAGCACGAAAGGCAGGTAGCTCAAGGTGGCACTCATGGCGTTGGGCAGGATGTGCCGCAGGATCATCTTGCTGTCGCTCAGCCCCAGGGCGCGCGCCGCCTTGACGTATTCGAGCTTGCGCCCGCGCAGGAACTCGGCGCGCACCACATCCACTAAAGCCAGCCAGGAAAACAACGCCATGATGCCCAGCAACCACCAGAAGTCGGGCTCGACAAAGCCCGACAGGATGATCAGCAGGTACAGTACCGGCAGCCCCGACCAGACTTCCTGCAAGCGCTGGCCGAACAGGTCGACCCAGCCGCCGTAATAGCCTTGAAGGGCGCCGGCGGCAATGCCGATCAATGCGCTGATCAGGGTCAGCGCCAGGGCAAACAGGATCGATACCCGGGCACCAAAGATTACCCGCGACAACACATCACGCGCCTGGTCATCGGTGCCCAGCCAGTTATCGGTTGACGGCGGGCTGGGCGCCGGGGTGGTGAGGTCGTAGTTGGGGGTGTCGGCGCCGAACGGGATCGGTGGAAACAGCATCCAGCCGTCCCCCTTATCGATCAGCCCGCGCACATAATCGCTGCGATAGTCGGGCTGGAACGGCAGCTCGCCGCCGAACTGGTGTTCGGTGTAGCGCTTGAATACCGGGAAATACAACGAGTGCTTGTAGCTGAGCACCAAGGGCTTGTCGTTGGCAATCAGCTCGCCGCCCAGGGTCAACATGAACAGCGCACAGAACAGCCACAGCGACCACCAGCCACGGCGGTGATTGCGAAAGCGTTCAAGGCGGCGCCGGGCCACGGGAGACAGGCGCTCCATCAGGCACTCCTCGCACTGAAGTCGATGCGCGGATCGACCACGGTATAGCAGACATCGCCGGCCAGTTTGATCAGCAGGCCGAACAGGGTAAAGATGAACAGCGTGCCGAACACCACCGGGTAGTCCCGCGATACTGCCGCTTCGTAGCTCAGCCGTCCCAGGCCGTCGAGGGAGAAAATCACTTCGATCAACAAGGACCCGGCAAAGAATACCGTGATCAACGCCTGGGGAATGCCGGCCACCACCAGCAGCATGGCGTTGCGAAACACATGGCCGTACAGCACGCGCCGCTCGCTCATGCCTTTGGCCCTGGCGGTGGTGACGTACTGGCGGGTGACTTCATTGAGGAAGGCGTTCTTGGTCAGCAGCGTCAGGGCGGCAAAGCCGCCGATCACCAGCGAGGTGACCGGCAGCACCAGGTGCCAGAAGTAATCGGCAATCTTGCCAATCAGCGACAGCTGCGCAAAGTCTTCCGATACCAGCCCGCGCACCGGAAACCAGTGCAGCGACGTGCCGCCGCAGAGCACCACCACCAGCAGCATGGCCACCAGAAAGGGCGGCATCGCGTAGCCGATGATGATGACCGTGCTGCTCCAGACATCAAAGCTGCTGCCGTGCCTGACTGCCTTGCGAATGCCCAGCGGGATCGACACCAGGTAGGTCAGCAAGGTCGCCCACAAGCCCAGTGACAGCGACACCGGCAACTTCTGCAGGATCAGGTCGGTCACCGAGGCGCCACGAAAGAAACTGTTGCCAAAATCCAGCCGTGCATAGTGGCTGAGCATCAGCCACAGCCGTTCATGCAACGGCTTGTCGAAGCCGTACTGGCGCTCGATTTCCTTGATCAGCTTGGGGTCCAGGCCGCGTGAGATCCGCGATTGGCCGGTGCTGGCGCTCTCGGCCGGCGCACTGCCGACACTGGCTCCGCCAATGCCCTGCAAGCGCGCAATGGCCTGCTCGACCGGCCCGCCGGGTGCGGCCTGAACGATAAAGAAATTGACCAGCAGAATGCACAGCAGGGTCGGGATGATCAGCAGCAGGCGCCTGATGATATAACCAAGCATTTACGGCATCTCCCAAGGCAGGGCCGAGGCACCGCGGCGGGCGGTGAACGCCTCGCGGGTCAGGGCCGTGGGACTGATTTCCCACCAGGTTTCGATGGCTTCACTGTTGCGTGCGGCAATGGCAGGCATGCCGAAGCGGTTCCACCATACGGTTGATGCACCTGGCGGATAGTAATTGGGAATCCAGTAATAGCCCCATTGCAGAACCCGGTCCAGGCAGCGTGCGTGATCGACCATGTCGGCCTGGCTGCCGGCCTTGACCAGCCCTTCGATCAGCGCATCGACGGCCGGGTCCTGGAGCACCATCACATTGTTCGATCCAGGGTCGCGGGCCACCTTTGAGCCGAAATTGTTGTACAGCTCCATGCCCGGCGACGTGGTGACGGTGTAGCCGGTGACGATCATGTCGTAATCGCGGGCCATCACCCGGTTGAGGTATTGCGCCGGATCGATGCGGCGAATGTCAAAGCGGATACCGATCTGTGCCAGGTTGCGCTTGTACGGCAGCAATAGACGCTCGAAGCCCGACTGGGCATTGAGAAAGGTGAAACTCAGGGGTTCGCCTTGGGCATTGACCAGTTGATCGCCTTCAGGCGTCCACCCTGCCTCTTTGAGCAGGGCCAGGGCTTGGAGCTGTTTATCGCGAATAAAGCCGGTGCCATTGGTTTTGGGCGTCTGGAAAACCTGGGTAAAGACCTCGTCAGGGACCTTGCCGCGCAGCGGTTCAAGGATCTCCAGCTCGCGGGGCGAGGGTGGGGCAGTCGCTGCCAGGGCCGAATTGGAAAAATAACTGCTTTGGCGAATGTACATATCGCGCATCATCTGCCGATTGGTCCATTCAAAGTCCCACAGCAGGGCCAGCGCCTGGCGGACCCGGCGGTCCTGAAACACCGGCCGGTCGAGGTTGAAGATAAAACCTTGTGAATTCTGCACCGCCCCTTTGGCCAGGTGCGCCTTCTGCAGCAGGCCATCGGTCAGGGCCTGGCCGTTATAGCGGATGGTGTAGCCGGTGGCCGAATACTCGCGGTTGTAATCGTAGCCACCGCCCAGCAGCACCTGGCGGGCCACGTCGGTGTCGCCAAAGTACTCGATGCGAAAGCTGTCGAAGTTGTACAGCCCGCGACTGACCGGTTTGTCACGGCCCCACCAGTCGGGGTTGCGCTCGAAGGTAATACTGCGTCCGGCATCGATCTTGGCAATCTTGTAGGGGCCGCTGCCGAGCGGAATTTCAAAGCCGGCACCGCCTGCAAAATCACGACTTTTCCACCAGTGCTCGGGCAATACCGGCAGCGAGGCCAGCTCCAGGGGCAGGGTGCGGTTGTCGGCATTGCTGAAATCGAAGCGAACCTGGGTGGCGGACTCGACCTCGACGTGTTTCACAGCCTCGAACTGGGTGCGGTATTCCAGCTTGCCCTGTGTCATGAGCAGGTCGAAAGTGTACTTGACGTCGCTGGCGGTAATCGCAGCGCCATCGGCGAAACGAGCCTCGGGGTCCAGATAAAAGCGCAACGACAGCCCATCGGCACTGCGTTCCATGCGTCGGGCAACCAGTCCGTACACGGTATAGGGTTCGTCTTGCGAGCGCACGGCCAGCGGGGCATACAGCAGCTTGTCAATCTGAGCGACGCCCATGCCTTTGTCGACATAAGGGATCAAATGATCGAACTGGCCGATTTCCTGGGCGGACCTGCGCATGCTGCCGCCTTTTGGCGCATCCGGGTTGACGTAGTCGAAGTGCTTGAAGTCGGCAGGGTAGCGAGGCGCTTCACCGTAGACGGTCAAGGCATGCTCGGGAGCAGCAGATAACGGTTGCAGGGCGGCGAGCAAGGCCAGTGCCGAAGCCAGAAGCGATGAACGAACGAAACCCATGAGCCGACCAGGTGCGGTGAACGATCATGCCCTTCTACAGGGAAAGCCACGGGTCGCCAAGCGTAAACAGCGCATATTCCTGCAGGCTAAAACGAAACAGCCCACCGTAAGGTGGGCTGTGTGCAATCTGTGCGACAGGATCAGTCCTGGCGACTGGTCACTTCCAGCAGGTGGTAGCCAAACTGGGTCTTGACCGGACCTTGCACGACATTGACCGGGGCGCTGAACACCACGGTGTCGAATTCCTTGACCATCTGGCCTGGACCGAAGGAGCCCAGGTCGCCGCCCTGACGGCTGGACGGGCAGGTCGAATTGGCCTTGGCGATTTCGGCGAAATCGGCGCCGCCTTCGATCTGGGCCTTGAGTTCGTTGCACTTGTCTTCGCTGGCAACCAGGATGTGACGGGCAGTGGCTTTAGCCATTGGAACATTACTCCTCTTGGAAAAAATACAGGCTACCCGATTGTGGCCTGTATTTCCCTCTAAAGTTCCAGTGGCTTCAGTCAGCGGTAGCGCAGGCGATCCACCACCTCCAGCAGCAGCTGTTCGGTCGAGTTCCAGCCCAGGCAGCCATCGGTCACCGACACCCCGTACTGCAGATTCGGTCCCAGAGGCTGGTTGCCGTCGAACAGATGGCTCTCGAGCATCATGCCGATCAGCGAGGCATTACCCTGCAGGCGTTGCTGCAGCACATCACGCAATACATGGGGCTGGCGCAAGGGATTCTTGTCGCTGTTGGCGTGGCTGCAGTCGACCATGATGCGTGCGGCGATGCCTTGCTTGTCCAGTGCGCCGCGGACCTGATGCACATGCTCGGCCGTGTAGTTGGGGCCTTGATGGCCGCCGCGCAGCACAATGTGGCTGTCTGCATTGCCTTGCGTCTCGATGATTGCCGGGTGGCCCTGGCGGTCGACACCGAAATGACGATGAGGGTGGGCGGCCGAGCGGATCGCGTCGCAGGCCACGGCGACCCCGCCGTCCGTGCCGTTCTTGAAGCCGACCGGCATCCCCAGGCCGCTGGCCATTTCCCGATGGATCTGAGATTCGGTGGTGCGTGCCCCGATGGCCACCCAACTGAGCAGGTCGTCGAAGTAGCCAGCCGCCATCGGCTGTAGCAATTCGGTAGCCACCGGCAGGCCCATCTCCAGCATGTCACGCATCAGCCTGCGCGACAGCGCAAGGCCTGCGCCCATGTCGTCGCTGCCATCAAGATGCGGGTCGTACGCCAGGCCTTTCCAGCCGATCGTGGTGCGGGGCTTTTCTACGTAGGCACGCATGACCAGCAGCATCTGATCGCTGACCTGGCTGGCAAGACCGGCCAGGCGCTCGGCGTATTCAAGGGCCGATCTGGGATCGTGCAGCGAACAGGGGCCGACGATCATCAGCAAGCGCGAGTCGCTGCCGTTGAGAATGGCGCGCACGGCCCGACGGTGGGCGGCGACCTGATCGTTCAGCGATGGTGTAAGTGGCAAGCGGTGCTTGAGCTCCAGCGTGCTGGGCAAACGCAGGGAGAATGGACGGGTGTCCGGGCGGGTGCTACTGACGGATGAGGTTTCAGGGTTCTTGATGGCTACGGACGCATTCATGGACTGGCTTCCTGGGCGGCGGGCTATCCCGCAGACGCGCCTATAAAGGTGTTCGACAAGGGGGCGTATCAGTTCTGTTGGATGAGTTGCCACCAGGCAGTGACCGAACGGAGGCGGCAGGTTGTCCCGAACGGAGGTTGCTAAATCGCCAGGTAAAGCCGTAGTCATTGCGGTAATAAGTGAAGTAGGTCATGAGCGGTGTCCTTGAAAATAATGTGTTCGGATTATCGATGGCCGGAAAAACAAAACCCCCGGTCGGGGAGCCGACCGGGGGTTGAGAATTCTCTGGTTGGCGTCCCGTGAAGCAGGGCGCCGATGTCGGGTATCAGGCGCGCCAGTGGCTAAACCAATACCCAAAATAGAAATTGACCATTGCGCAGACAGGCGCCACTACCAGGCCAACGACCGCGGCCGGGCTGTCGGCAAGGTGTTGAGCTAAGGTGGTAGTAGGACGCAGCATTGATAAGTCTCCGTGGTTGCAGGCGAGCTTACTTCAGCAATGGGTGTACAGCAATTGAAGAATTCAATCGTGATGATCGAGGTCATAGGTCGTTCGTTTGGTGGCGAGAAGACGCTGATGACACGACGGGTTTACAAATGTCGACAGACTTTGTCAGAAAAGTCGATTTGTACAGCGGGATCATGACCCTGAAAATGGAGAACGCTTCTATATGCCTACGTTGAAGAAAGGCGTGTCACTCACTGTCCGGCTCTGGACTGCCTGGCGAATCAGGAATGATGCCTTCCTTGATCCCCAGCAAAACCGCGACCTTGTGCGCTTCTCCGCGTCGGCCCTTTTTGCGGCCCGCCAACACCTGATAGGTTGTTGCAGGGTCGACACTATTTTCTCGCGCGAATTGCTGAACAGATTTTCCCTGTTGATCAAGCCAGGCCTTGGCTTGTGCAGGGGTGCGAATTACGGGCATAGTTCAAAACCGTTCAAGTAAGTTTAATTTTGTCAGGATTTTACCACTCGTAAGAGTGTGGTCAATAGGGTTGTGCATTCAAATGAGTGGAATAGGATACCGGCTAAGGAAAGAGCGCGAACGTCTCGGATTGTCCCAGCGAGCCTTTGGTGAAATCGGTGGCGTTGAAGCCAATGCTCAGGGCAAATACGAAAGCGGTGACCGCACCCCCAAGGCCGACTATCTGGCGGCGGTGGCCGCCAAGGGGGTCGACGTTCTATACGTGCTCACTGGAAGGCCGACTCCCATACCTCTCGACAACCTCAGTCTTGCCGAGGAAAAGGTACTGGGCAGCTACAGGACACTGCACAAGGAAGATCAGGATGCAATTCGTCGCTTGACCACTACCATGGCCGAGTTGTGCACTTCACAAACGGTCGCCAAGCCTGTGCTTGATCGCCCGCTCCTTGAAAAACAGCCGTCGGATGCTCTGGACAAGAGCTGATGGCCAATCTGCCCATTGGGCGCATTTTGCATGTGAACGCATATTTTTCTCTGGTATCAGGCCTCATGAGTGATAGCTTGTTGTCAACGCTATCCACCTGTCGAGGGTGAGTCGGGCCCTTGACGGGTCATGCGATCCTGTTATGCCGTGTCGCAGGTGGCTGTCTTGCCGCACCACCCTGCATCAATCTTTGTATGCCAGAATCCAGGTTCGACTTATCGTCCTTGCCAGGGTGGCTGGCATCGCTATGACTGTTTCGCGAGGTATATCCTTGATTAAGGTGCTAGTTGTCGATGACCATGATCTCGTGCGTACAGGCATAACCCGCATGCTCGCCGACATCGATGGCCTGCAAGTCGTCGGCCAGGCAGACTCGGGCGAGGAATCGCTGAAAAAGGCGCGTGATCTGAAGCCGGACGTGGTGCTCATGGACGTCAAGATGCCGGGCATCGGTGGTCTTGAAGCAACGCGCAAGCTGTTGCGCAGCCATCCGGAAATGAAAGTGGTGGCAGTGACCGCCTGTGAAGAAGACCCGTTCCCGACGCGTTTGTTGCAGGCGGGGGCTGCCGGTTACATGACCAAGGGCGCAGGTCTGACCGAAATGGTCCAGGCCATTCGCCAGGTGTTTGCCGGCCAGCGTTACCTGAGCCCGCAGATCGCCCAGCAGCTGGCGCTCAAGTCATTCCAGCCCGAACAGAGCAACTCGCCGTTCGATCTGTTGTCCGAACGGGAGATCCAGATTGCCCTGATGATCGTGGGCTGTCAGAAAGTCCAGGCCATCTCGGACAAGCTGTGCTTGTCACCGAAAACGGTCAATACCTACCGCTATCGTATTTTTGAAAAGCTTTCGATCAGCAGTGATGTAGAACTGGCGTTGCTGGCGGTGCGTCACGGTATGGTCGATGCCAGCGCCTGAAGCCGAACCTGAATATGACCCAATTGTTTGATCACAGTGCTTTTCTTTCAACCTGCAGCGGTCGTCCTGGCGTGTACCGGATGTTCGATGCGCTGGGGCAGCTGCTGTATGTCGGCAAGGCCAAGAACCTCAAGAATCGCCTGTCGAGTTACTTCCGAAAAACCGGCCAGGCACCCAAGACCGGTGCGCTGGTCGCACGCATCGCTCAGATCGAAACCACGATCACAGCCAATGAAACCGAAGCCTTGTTGCTGGAACAGACGCTCATCAAAGAGAGCCGTCCGCCCTACAACATCCTGTTGCGCGACGATAAATCCTATCCGTACGTGTATCTGTCAGATGGCGCCTTTGCGCGGCTGAGCATTCATCGCGGTGCGAAGAAAGGCAAGGGCCGTTACTTTGGCCCCTACCCGAGTGCCGGTGCGATCCGCGAAAGTCTTGGTCTGCTGCAAAAGACCTTCCAGGTGCGTCAATGTGAGGACAGCTATTACAGGAATCGCACCCGACCCTGCCTGCAATATCAGATCAAGCGCTGCAAGGCGCCTTGCGTGGGGCTGGTCGAGCCTGAAGTCTATGCCGAGGATGTTCGCCATTCGGTGATGTTTCTGGAGGGGCGCAGCAATGCCTTGAGCGATGAACTCAATACGGCCATGGAGCAGGCGGCCATGGCGCTGGACTTCGAGCGTGCGGCCGAGTTGCGTGACCAGGTATCGCTGCTACGGCGTGTCCAGGATCAACAGAGCATGGAAGGCGGCACGGGCGACGTGGACGTGGTGGCCGCTTTCGTCAACCCGGGCGGTGCCTGTGTGCATCTGATCAGTGTCAGGGGCGGGCGAGTGCTGGGCAGCAAGAATTTTTTCCCGCAGGTGGGTATAGAAGAGGAAGTGGGGGAGGTGATGTCGGCGTTTCTGGCCCAGTACTTCCTTAGTGGCATTGACCGTGAGCTGCCTGCTGAAATCATCGTCAACGTGGTTCACGAGGACTTCCCGACCCTGATCGATGCGATCCAGGAGGCCAGGGGGCGTGAGCTGAGCATCAGTCATCGGGTGCGCGGTACGCGCGCGCGCTGGCAGCAACTGGCAGTGACCAACGCCGAACAGGCACTGTCGGCGCGTCTGGCCAACCGACTGCATGTGGCTTCGCGTTTCGAGGCGCTGGCGCAGGCGCTGGACCTGGATCTACCGCCGCAGCGTCTGGAATGCTATGACATCAGCCATTCCAGTGGCGAGGCGACAGTCGCCTCCTGCGTGGTATTCGGGCCTGAGGGCCCCATCAAGTCTGACTACCGCCGCTATAACATCGAAGGTGTGACGGCTGGTGACGATTATGCCGCGATGCATCAGGCCCTGACGCGGCGGTTCAGCAAGATCAAGAGTGGTGAAAGCAAGCTGCCCGATATCCTGCTGGTCGATGGTGGCAAGGGCCAATTGAGCATGGCCCGTGAGGTGCTTGACGAACTGCAGGTGCCGGAACTGATTCTCCTGGGTGTGGCCAAGGGGGTCACGCGCAAGGCTGGCTTCGAAACCCTGTATCTCAACGACGCTGCCCATGAGTTCACTTTGCCGGGCGACTCGCCGGCGTTGCACCTGATCCAGCAGATTCGCGATGAGGCCCACCGCTTTGCAATCACCGGCCACCGCGCCCGCCGGGGCAAGACCCGGCGTACGTCGACGCTTGAAGGGGTGGCCGGTGTGGGGCCTACCCGCCGTCGTGACCTGCTCAAGCATTTTGGCGGCCTGCAAGAATTGTCACGCGCCAGTATCGAAGAAATCGCCAAAGCACCGGGTATCAGTAAAAAGCTCGCAGAGTCGATTTATGCCAACCTGCATAGCGAGTAGAATGCCCGCTCACCTTGTAGCCAGTTGTGCCGATGAATATCCCTAATCTGATTACCGTGCTGCGCGTTTTACTGATTCCGATCTTCATTCTGCTGTTCTATATGCCCTATCACTGGAGCTACATGGCGGCCAGTCTGGTGTTCGCATTTGCGGCAGCCACGGACTGGCTCGACGGTTATCTGGCACGTCGCCTTGAGCAAAGCACGCCTTTCGGTGCCTTTCTCGATCCGGTGGCAGATAAATTGATGGTGGCAGTGGCACTGGTGCTGTTGGTGCAAGTGCACGCCAACCTGTGGTTAACCCTGCCGGCTGCCGTCATCATTGGCCGTGAAATCGTCATTTCAGCGCTGCGTGAGTGGATGGCCGAAATCGGCGCTCGCGCACAAGTAGCGGTTTCCAGTATGGGTAAATGGAAAACAGCCGCACAAATGCTGGCGTTGGTGATCTTGCTGGGCAACCCGCCGGCGCTGACATTCTGGGTGGTTCTGGGCTATGCATTGCTGCTGATTGCCGCCGGCTTGACACTGTGGTCGATGATGCAATATCTGAAGGCCGCCTGGCCGCATCTGAAAACCACGGTGGAAAAAAAATAACTTTTTTAGAATCAAGGTGTTGACGAAAAGTTTTGAGTGTATAGAATGGCGCACATCAAGACGATGCGGGAATAGCTCAGTTGGTAGAGCACGACCTTGCCAAGGTCGGGGTCGCGAGTTCGAGTCTCGTTTCCCGCTCCAGTTTACGATGCGTTGAATGCCTGTTTCATAGGTGTTGAACGTTTGAGGCCGAGTAGCAAAATGGTTATGCCGCGGATTGCAAATCCGCTTACGCCGGTTCGATTCCGACCTCGGCCTCCACTATAAAGACCCCGCAGATTAACGTCTGCGGGGTTTTTTGTTTAACGGCGGTAGAGGTTCTGAATCTGTTATGCGCACAGGCATCAAAGCATGTGCCTACAGGATAATGATTTCTGTAGCGCCTTGATTTGAAAGGGGTTTATTTTCCTTGAAACGCAACATCCGGTGCCAACTGAATGCTCTCGGCGCTTGATTAGTGTGGCTTGGGTGTATATATTCCCTGCTCTTGGATTTGTGCCCTGATGGCGAAATTGGTAGACGCAAGGGACTTAAAATCCCTCGTCCTATGGACGTGCCGGTTCGACCCCGGCTCGGGGCACCATGTCTAGGTCACGGGTTACAGCTCTTCCTGAGCAACAAAGCCCTTCGATTTTTTTCCGCAATAAATTTTTCTTTTCCGCAAAACCCATCTTGTCGGTGTCACCTTCATTTCCTTTCGCATTCTGATGCCGTATTCGCTCATGCCGATAATGGCATGTCCCAGCTGATCGCGGGCCTCGCGAATATTTCCTGTTGACTCCTTATCCGTAGCTGCCTTTGCTCACGCATCTGAAAGCGGGCTTTGTCGATTCCTGAAGCCTTCCTGGCGGTATCGAATCTGGTGCGCCATGTCGCGCAGGTCGTTGGCCGGATGACTTGCAGCGGTAGGTACATAGCATTCAGGGTGGCTACTCACTCTTCAAGGCAATCGCAGTGACCCTCATGACTGCGTTGCCTTGGTCTGCAAACGATGACACTGTTGCCATTTTGTATTGAGTGGCTCAGTGATAAAGCCTGAAATGCCAGTGATCTCATCGTGCAGCCGGCAACCGTATCGGTTAAAGCTGCCGTTAAAGGCCGGTCTTCGGTCGCTGCGCGCGTTAAGACAAATCGGCTGGATCAAACCCTTCTGCACTGCTCGCTTGCGGCGGATGGCAAAATCAAGGAATGCGTAAATGCTGTTGATGGATTTTTTTGCTGCCAAGCGCTATTCGGGGGCTCGTCGGATATACGTGGCGCCGCATATTCCGTCCAGGTTGCTCAATAATGCACTCGCTTCGTACAAACTCACGGCAGAACCGGCCACTATTCAAGTGCTGATCGACGACACTGTGTTTGGCAGCGGCAAGGAAGGTGGGTTGATCGCAGACGATTTCTTCCGTTTCAAGGAAGTGTTCGCCGACATGAAGCCCTATGCGTTCAAGGACGTTGAAACGCTGGAGGCCAAGGGCGCAAAAGTCTGCCTGAACGACCAGCAAGTCACGTCCATGTCCGTGGTCGACAAAAAAGACCTCCAGCATCTTTTTGCCTTGTTGAGTGAATGGCGCGACGTGGTTCGTGCACAGGGCTGTGTCGCTTCTGTAATCGCAGAGGGCCCTGCCGAGCTTTCCGATAGTCAGGTGCAACAGGTTGTTCGAAGCATGATCGTGGCAGGCCAGCGCTTTGCCTCCGAGCGTGCATTTGTAAATCCCAACATACCCCCCAAAAAACTGCAGGCGGCACTGGCGTCCTACGGCGGTACTCTTACGGCTGGCGAGGTGCTGATACTGATTGACGACACGCTGTTCGGTGGTGCAAAGGAGGGGCTGTTATTGGGCCGTAAAACCTTCGCGATGAAAATGTCGATGGAATCAAGCCGGCTGTTCTTCTGGCATCAAACGCAGAGCGTCAAGTTGGTCAAGCGTGATCTCTATGTCAATGACCGCAAGGTTGGCACGCTGACCCAGGTCGGTGAAAAAGAACTTGGGCCACTCTTTGCGGCTATCGATCTGGCATTGAAAACGGCGCGCGTTGCCTGCGCTTGACGCTGTGTCGCAGGTAAAGTGGCGCCGCAGGTAAAGACGGATAGGGTGGTGGCGTCTGCCTGGTCCTGTGGCGTTGCCACGTTTCATCCTGGGCGCTGCATCAAATAAACAATTCATAGGCTTTGTCCTGCAGGGCAATGCCAATGTCCTCGTACCATTGAGATTCACTGTCGTCAAAAAACGCATCGCTCACACTAAAGCCGACGTAAACGTCGACAAAAGCGGATGCCAGTCTTTTGGGAATCAAGGCGTGCCCCTTGTAGTGGCTGATCAGAAAATCAATGGCTGTGAACAACTCATCGACCTCGTTTTTGCACAGCTTTTCCCTGGTACGGATTTTTACCCGGAAAGCGTCAGCTTCTACCAGTCTTGCACACACCAGATCGATAGCGTCTTCAACGTCCATCTAGGCTTCCTGAACATGATGGTTGGACTACGGTGGAACTTGCGTTGGGCTGCTCGTTCTTCTGGCGTAGCCGTATTGCTTAAGACCACGCTTTAGTCAGGCGTTTACCAGGTGTTGACTCATCATGATGTAGAACACCTTTTCAAGAAGACTTCCATGAATGGCAGCGGCGTGCAAGGAGCGGCCAGGCGTGCCAGCCACCGGCAACCCTTTTAGCGCCAACACCCTTGGCGTTGATGGCGTGAGGCCGGGTGAATGCCATTCGTCGAAACCCAGGCACTTCCGTTGCGTACAACTTCTCTGATTATCATGCGCAGATGTCCTGCGTCGCCATCAGGAGAATCGTCATGACCATCGAAAACAATGGACCGGAAGCGGCTTACCCTGGGCCGGCTGAAAAATCCCCCGATACCGGAGACGATCATGGCTCTGGTATCGAGCAGGCCGAATCGGAGCCCAAGCAAGGGGCCCAAGGGCAGGGCGCCCAGCAAAAACCGGAAGACTGGAATCCACCTCCAGGCAATCCAGGCTCTGACCAGGATGCCCAGACAAACCGGGAAAATGGCAGTGCGCGCACTGACAGCCTGATAGATGAAGAGTAAAGCGTCTGCCCAGGTCCGGAAAACAGGTTTGCGATTTTAGCCAAAGACAGACGATGCGAAAAAATCTAGAATCGGGCATGTCTTTTAAAAACGAATTGCTGACTGCTTTCCTGACGTTATTCTGGAGCATGCTCGGGCTGCTTATACATCTGGCCTTGATTATGGTCGGGGCGTGGGTTTCGTACGAGGTGCCAGACATCGATCGCGAAACCCGGACCTGCCTGTTTCTTGGCTGGATGGCCGCGCAGTTTCTCATCGCCTACTTCATCCACAGAAGGTTGATGAGCTAGCGGGGGGTGCAGGTTTGCGCAACACCGTGCCAGTGATCACACCGCAAGCAACCCAAAGCCAGTTGCCCGCCGCCCGCTAGAGGCGCTCGGCCAGAGGCGCTCGGCTAGAGGCGCTCGGCCCGCCAAATCCTTTTCTCGTATTAACCACCTTTCTTCCGACCACCTGCCCCTCGACTCATCGATCGGTGCTACGGCGCCGTGTCAGCTTCCGTTCGAGCGTAGCCCCGTCCTCCTGACTCCAATTGCACGGCTCATCACAGGCCTCCTGTCGAAATTTCCTACATTAAAGATTGACCCTGCTTGAGTCACAGCGTTAACTGTACATCCATACAGTTATCACTCCCGTTCTCATAACATGTCTCAAGGGCTCGCATCATGAGTGTCGTATTTCTGGGTCAATTGACCGAAGGGGGTATCCCGCTTCCGCTGTATTCATCCAAATTACCCGCAGGCTTTCCTTCACCGGCCGCTGATCATGTCGAGAAAAAAATCTCGCTCGATGAGTTGTTCGATGTGCGAGCCCCGCATGTGTACATCGTCCAGATTCAGGGCGACAGCATGCAGGGCGCGGGGATCTTCGATGGTGATCTGGCCATTGTCGACTGCAGCCGTTATGCCGAGCACAACGACATTGTCGTTGCCTTGCTCAATGCCGAGCCCTTGTGCAAACGCCTGCACCTGCAGGATGAAACCGTGATCCTGAAATCGGAAAACAGCAATTACCCACCGCGACATATTCTTGAGCATGACGAGCTGACGATCCTGGGCGTTGTGAAGTACAGCGTTCGCGACCATGACAAGTGAACGGGTTTTCGCGCTGGTCGATTGCAATTGCTTTTATGCCAGCTGCGAAAGAGTGTTCCGGCCGGACCTGGCCAAAGTGCCAATAGTGGTGTTGAGCAACAACGACGGTTGTGTGATCGCCCGCAGTTACGATGCCAAGCCTTATATAAAAATGGGCGCGCCGTATTTTCAGATCAAGGACGATCTGCACCGGTTGGGCATTCAGGCATTCAGCAGTAATTACGCGTTGTACGGCGACATGAGCGAGCGGGTGATGACTATTCTCGAGTCGCAGGTTCCAGCCCTTGAGGTCTACAGCATCGATGAAGCGTTTGCCGACCTGACCGGGCTTGATGAGGACTTGACCCGGTTTGGTCGGTCACTGCGCCGCCATATATGGCGGTGTACCCGCATCCCTGTCGGCATCGGTATCGCGCCGACCAAGACCCTGGCAAAGCTGGCCAATCACACAGCCAAGCGTCTGCAGATGTACACCGGCGGAGTCGTCGACATCTGCGATCCGTTCAAGCGCGATTGGGTATTGCGCAATACCGATGTCGGCAACGTGTGGGGTATTGGCCGTCGCATGCGCACGCACCTGCAAGAGATGGGCATTACCACCGCCAAGCATCTGGCCCTGGCGGATCCGGCGACCCTGCGCCAGAAATTCAGCGTTGTGATCGAAAAAACCGCTCGCGAACTGCGGGGTACGCCTTGTCTGGAGCTGGGTGAGGCCGACCTGCCGAAACAGGAAATCTGCAACAGCCGCATGTTCGGCAAGCGCCTGACCGACGTGGAACCGATAAAACAGGCCGTGGCCACTTATGTCATGCGCGCGGCGCAAAAGCTCAGGGCTCAGGGTTCGGTGTGCAAAAAGATGCGTATCAGCATCCGTACCGGCTTGTTCAACCCGGACGAAGCCCACTACGCCCAGGGGGCTCTGGTGGAATTGCCATACCCTACCAACAACACGTTATTGCTGACCCGGATGGCGAGTGAGGCGGTCGATCAAATCTTTCGACCTGGCTATCGCTACAGCAAGGCCGAGGTGCTGTTGCTGGATCTGCGCCAGCCAGGTGAGTTCAGCGGCGATCTGTTCGAGGCGCGCCAGCCAGCAGCACTGGCCCAACTGATGAACGTGATCGACCAGATCAACAGCCGTTGGGGGCCGGGCACACTACGGTCTGCCAGCGTACCGATTGATCCGGACTGGGCCATGAAGCGCGAGCTCATGAGCCAGAGTTACACGACCCGCATCGACCAGTTGTGGAAGGTGAAATGCAACTGAAATGGTTCTGCGGCCAAATATCGTGATACGTGACTTGCCTGCGAAATAGCGACGCTTTCTTCACAGTCTTTTCACAAGCGGGCACCTATGATGAACCCGAATCCAAGTGTGTCCTTTAAGCCCGCTCCCCCCCATCGCGGGCTTTTCTTTGCCCGAAATTTGACCTCCCGCCCAGAACAGCGCCTACAACACCCGTCGGAACGTGATGACCCATACCCATGGGTTCTGGTGCCAGGCATGCTGTTTGTGCAGTTTTTGCCAATAGGTTGCGAAGGCGATCACCGCCGTAGGGCTCAGGCCCGAGTACGGCGCAGCCATGTAGTTGGCGAAATAGACATGGGTGCTGTCCTGAACAGGGTAAAAGCCCTCGGCACGCGCTTGCTCATCCGTGATGTCCTGCAACTGCTCACTTCTGATGTCGGTGACTTCCAGCTCGATGCGTGAAGCCTGTCTGGGCATGTGGCGGCCGGGTCGATGCCACCAGAGCGGTTCTGTGCTGGCCCGCGGTTGCCTGGCGTAGCCCGGGGGTGGCGAAAACTGGTAGGACTGAGCTGATTGCCGGGTCATGTCGGTGAAATGCCAGAGCGTGCGTTTTTTCAGTTCGCTGTATTTCGACGTCCAATAGCCATAGGCGTAGAAATCCTCCTTGAGCCACAGGCGTCTGCCGGGAGGCCCATAAGGGCATGAGGCGGCGGGATAGGCAGGGATGACCTGCCGGGTGACTGTCTTCTTGCCAGCCAGTATTGCATTGGCCATTGGCGTACTGAAAAGAATGGAGCGTTCCACAGCGTTCTGTTTCCATAAGCCTTTTGATGGGGATATGGCATTACATCACAGCGTCGCCAGAGCTTGTGCGCACGCGATTGGAATCAAGCGGTCAAGCCGATGAAGTGTCGCCGTGTCTGATCTTTTGAGTTATACGGCTCAAGCAAAGCCATTCAAATGGGATGGCTCCATCGGCTGTTGCAGGCAATGGAGCCCCTTGGTGCTGTTAATCAGAACGCATAATTGGCCGAAAGGATCGCCGAGCGGGCATCGCCGTATTCGAGCGCCGAGGAACGTGCCGCGGTGCCGTTCTGCTGACGGACGCGCTCTACATAATCCTTGTCGAACAGATTGTTCACGTTCAGTTGCAAGTCAACATGGCGATTGACCTGGTAACCCAGCATGGCGTTATGCACCAGATAGCCGTCCAGCTTGGCGGTAGTGCTGGAGGTCACGTTGCGCTCGCTTACATAACGGGCGCCATAACCTGCGGTGAAACCGGCCGGCAGTTTGTAGGTGGTCCACAGGTTGAACGAGCGCGGTGGTGTGTTGCCCAGTGCCTGGCCTTCGCGGGCGATCCCGGCCGCCGTGTCCGCAGCCTTGAGGGTTTCGCTGTCAAGGAAGGTGTAGTTGGCATACACATCCCACTGGTCGGTGATATGGCCGGTCACACCGACCTCTATACCTTGTACGCGTTGCTCGCCGGCCAGTTGGGTCGAACCGTCCGCCATGGTTTCACGCGCATTGCTTTTCTCCACCCGGAACACGGCGGCGTCCAGTTCAAGGCGCTTTTCCAGCAGCTCCCACTTGGTACCCAGTTCCCAGGTCTGGTTCTTTTCCGGGGCCAGGTTTTCAGTGGCCAGGCTCAGGCCGCCGCCGCTGGAGGCCAGGCTTTCGGCCGATGGGTTGAACGAGTTGCCCCAGGCCACATAAATGCGCCCGCTCTCGACCGGCTTGTAGACAAGGCCTACACGGCTGCTGGCTTTTTCGTCAGAAGACTTGAAGCGGGTCGTGCGCACCTGGTTTGACGAAAAACCTTCGGCCTCACCTTTGAAACGGTCATAGCGCAGGCCCAGGTTCAGGTCCCATTGCTCATGCAGGGCAATGGTGTCGAAGGCATAGACGGCCTGGTTAGTGAGTTCGGTTTCTGTGTAGCCGCTGGTAGCCTTGTTGGTGGCGCCGCCCCAATAGCCGGGTGGATTGCTCAGCGAATAACCGGTGGCCGGGAAACCGGTCAGGTTGTAGCTGTAGGTTTTCAGGTCCAGGGTTTCGCGGGAAATCTCCACGCCCGTGACCAGGTCGTGACGCATGCCCAGCACATTGAAGTTGCTGAGCAGGTTGGTCTGGTTGATCCACATTTCCGTGGTGGTATGGCGGCCATAGGCTTGCGGGCCGGCTGGCAGGTACTGGCCGGCTGGTAGGCCGTTGGTGTTGACGTGTGAGGCCGATACCGTGGTGTCGCGGGTGATGTGGCTGTAGCGCGTCAGGTTTTGCAGGCGCAGGTTGTCGTTGAAGTCGTGCTCGAAGTTGGCCGTGAGCGCGTTCTGTTCGATCTTTTCCTTGTCGAGATTCTTCCAGCCGAAATAGTCTTCGCGACTGACACCGGCCAGCTTTTTGCCGTCCAGGGCCGGCACACCGTAGTCGGGGGTGTTGTCGTCGGTCTGGTGGAAGGCACTCAAGGTCAGGCGCGTGGAGTCGCTCAGGCCCAGGCGTAGGGACGGGGCGATGCCCCAGCGCTCGCGCTCGATCTGGTCACGGCCGGCCACATCGTTCTTGTGGCCCATCAGGTTCAGGCGAAAGGCGCTGTCGGTACCGACGCCCTCCAGCGGCTGGTTGGCATCGACGGTCATGCGGTAATAGTCGTCGGTGCCCAGGCTGCCGCCCAGCCGGGTAAAGGCTCGGTCCTGAGGCTGCTTGCTGATCACGTTGATGCTGCCGCCGGTGGTGCCGGCGCCGCCGAACACCGAGTTCGGCCCCTTGATGACTTCGACCTGATCAATGTTGAACGTGTCGGTCCGGCTGGTCTGGGCACTGTCGCGCAAGCCGTCGATCTGGATATTGCTGTTGGCCGAGAAACCGCGAATGTTGATGCTGTCGCCCGACCCGCCGCCGCCTTCACCCGCATTGAAGGTAATGCCTGAAACATTGGACAGCACCTGGCGCAGGCTCAGGGCCTGTTGCTCCTGGATGACCTGTGCCGGAACCACGGTGATGGTCTGCGGAGTGTCCAGCAGGGGCGCCGCGATCTTGCTGGAGGCCGAGCGCTCGGTCTTGTAGTCGCCGGTGCCGGTAGCATCGACGTTGATGTTGTCGAGTTGCAGGGCGTTGCTGGGAGTCTGATCAGCCAGCGCCTGGCCGGCGCAGGAGGCGACAGCCAGTCCGAGGGCCGAGAGCATCAGCGTTTGGGTTGGGCGGGTGAGGGCGAGCATTTTAGTCATCTGTAGCGCTACCTGTGAAAATCCAAGTGTCATTATTTTTTTGAGAATCATTTGCATTTGAATATGCGGCGCCAATGATGCTGATAATCATTTCTTTTTACAATGTAAGTGCCGAAATTATTTCTGGGCAGTGTTGCCGTCGTTACAAAGAAGTGAGCGCGACTGACCGTCGGAGCACGGCAATGAGTGCGAGCAAGGCCTTAGTTTTCATCAGAGGCACGGGCAAGGTCTGTAAGACCTTGCCTACGTTGAGTCGGGCTTTGCCGACGCAGGGAGAGGGAAGGCTCAAGAAAGAATCAGGCCAGGACAGCAACGCTCTTGATCTGGGCCCAGAGCGGCTGACCTGGATGCAACTGCAATTGATCGCTTGAGTAACGTGTGATGCGTGCCAGCAATGGCGTGCCGCTGGCGTCGAGCAATACCTGCACATGCGCGGGGTGTTCGGCAGGCGCCTGGCCGACGACAGTGACCGGCAGGCGATTGAGGATGCTGCTGTGCTCGTCCGGGTGCCGTGTCAGGCTGACGTCCCGAGCCTGAACCTTGAAGCGCAAGCGACTGCCAGGCGCCAGTGGGCCATGGGCGATGCGCATCGGTTGATCGCAGCCAGGCAGGTCCAGGGTCAGCAAGTGATAGTGCGGATTGAAATCGGCGACCACCCCCTCGATCACCACCCCCGCATCGGCTTCCAGGGCCATGGGCAGGTCAAGCCGGGCCAGCATGGCCTGCAACGTACCGCTGGCCATGACACGGCCCTCACTGAGCAGCACCAGGTGATCGGCCAGCCGTGCCACTTCGTCCTGTGAGTGGCTGACATAGAGCATGGGAATGCGCAGCTCGGCCTGAAGCCGCTCCAGATACGGCAGGATCTCGGCCTTGCGTCGGGCATCCAGCGCTGCCAATGGCTCATCGAGCAGCAGCAGGCGCGGGCTGGTGAGCAGGGCGCGAGCAATGCCGATGCGCTGGCGCTCGCCACCGGACAGCTTGTCCGGGCGCCGCGCCAGCAAATGATCGATGCCCATCAACTCGATGGCTTGCGCAATCCGGACCTTCTGTTGCGTCTGGGGAATGCGGCGCAGGCCAAACTGCAGATTGTCCATCACCGTCAGGTGCGCAAACAGGCTGGCTTCCTGAAAGACATACCCCAGCGCGCGTTTGTGCGTAGGGACGAATATGCCGCGCCGGCTGTCCTGCCAGACCTCGCCGTTGACCTCGATAAAGGCTTCGGGCGCCTGTTCCAGGCCGGCCACGCAGCGCAGGCAAGTGGTCTTGCCTGAGCCGGAATGCCCGAACAGCGCCGTCACACCCTGGCCCGGAACGTCCAGGCTGACGTCCACGCTGAAATCGGCGAAGGCCAGTTTCAAGCGTATATGCAAGCGTTTGTCCATCATTCAGCTCCAGACCGTCTTGTGCCGACCACTGCCATAGAGCACCAGCAGCACCACGAAGGAAAACACCAGCATCAGCCCGGCCAGCCAGTGCGCCTGCGCGTAGGCCATGGATTCGACGTGATCGAAAATCTGCACCGATACCACACGGGTTTTGTCCGGGATATTACCGCCGATCATCAATACCACCCCGAATTCTCCCACTGTGTGGGCAAACCCCAATACCGCGCCCGTCACGTAGCCAGGCCGGGCCAGGGGCAGTACCACGTGAAAAAACGTGTCCCAGGGCCCGGCCCGCAAGGTGGCGGCCACCTCCAGCGGGCGACGGCCCATGGCCGCGAAAGCGTTGTGCAGTGGCTGCACCACAAAGGGCAGGGAATACACCACCGAGCCAATCACCAGCCCGGCGAAGCTGAAGCTCAGTGTGCCAAGGCCCAGGCTTTGGGTCAGTTGGCCAATATAACCGTGGGGCCCGAGCAGCAGCAGCAGGTAAAAGCCGATCACTGTAGGCGGCAGCACCAGCGGCAAGGCCACGAGGGCGCCGACCGGACCCTTGAGCCAGGAGCGGGTATGGGTCAGCCACAGCGCGATGGGGGTGCCGATCACCAGCAGAATGAGTGTGGTCAGCGAGGCCAGCTTGAACGTTAGCCAGATCGCCGCCAGATCGCTGCTGTCCAGCGGCATTTACTGGGTGTACCCATAGGATTTGATTACCCCGGCAGCCCAGGGCTCTTTCAGGTAATCGATCAGGGCAGCGGCGGCTGGGTTGTCTTTGCCCTTGTTGAGAAGCACCGCATCCTGCCTGATCGGGTCATGCCACTCGGCAGGTACTTGCCAGGCTGAGCCACTGCTGATCCTGCCGTCCTTGTAGATCTGCGACAGGGCCACGAAACCAAGCTCGGCATTGCCGGTGGAAACGAATTGCCAGGCCTGGGTAATGCTCTGGCCCTCGACCAGCCTGGATCGGGTGGCTGCTGTCAGCCCCATTTTTTCCAGAACCTGAGTAGCTGCCAGCCCATAAGGCGCAGTCCTGGGGTTGGCAATGGACAGGTGCTGCCAGGTGTCGGACTTGAGAATGTCGCCCTTGGCATCGACATAACCTTCTTTGGCCGACCACAGTGCCAGCGTGCCGACGGCATACGTGAAGCGCGAGCCCTTGACCGTGTCGCCTTCCTGCTCGAGCCGGGCCGGCGTGGTGTCATCGGCCGCCAGGAATACTTCGAACGGCGCGCCATTCTTGATCTGGGTATAGAGCTGGCCAGTGGCGCCGAAAGAGGCGACCAGCGTGTGGCCGGTGTCCTGTTCGAAATCCTTGGCAAGTGCCTGGATGGGCGCTGTGAAGTTGGCCGCGACCGCGACCTGCACCTCATCGGCGTATGCAGGGAAAGCTGCCCAGGTGGTGGCTGTGATGACAAGGGAGTTGCAAATCAAGGACAAGGGCAATGCGCGCATCAAGCGGCTCCGGCACAGGGTAGGGTAATGTCGCTATGTACTGAAATATATAGCGTTGAGCCTGCTACGGGAATGGGTGTTTGCAGGGCTGTCTCTGATCCGGCCGACCGGGCTGCCTGCAGTCGGTCGTTGTCACTTGCTCAGCACAGGATGATTGACATTTAAAACACCCGGTCTAATATCTCCTGTCATGAACGAACCTATTGCCAAACCGCGCCGCCCTGGCCGTCCGCCCAAGCTTGATCGCGACAACGTGGAAACCCGCGAGGTCCTGATCCGCCGTGGCCTCGAAGTCCTGACCGAACAGGGCTTTACCGCCACTGGCCTGGATTTTCTCCTCAAGCAGGTTTCGATCCCCAAGGGCTCCTTCTACAACTACTTTCCCAGCAAGGAGTTGTTCGCCCGCGAAGTGCTGGACCGCTACGCCGAGTATTTCGCCGCTCTGCTCGACCGGTACCTGCTCGATGAGTCCCTGTCGCCGCTTGAGCGCCTGGTGGGCTTTGTGCAGGTCGCCAAGATCGGCATGGCCCGCCATGATTACCGGCGCGGCTGCATGGTCGGCAACCTGGGCCAGGAAATCAGCGTATTGCCTGAAAGCTTCCGACCGGTACTCGAGCAGATCCAGCAAGACTGGCAAGCCCGTCTGGCCACCTGCCTGCGCAGCGCCCAGGCGGTGGGCGAACTGGGCCGCAGCGCCGACTGCGACGAGCTGGCGGCGTTTTTCTGGATCGGCTGGGAGGGCGCGGTGCTGCGTGCCCGGCTGGTGCAGGGTGATGCGCCGTTGAACACGTTCATTGCCGGGTTCCTGCGCGGCTTGCCGCAATAAGCCCCTGCGCCCGCGCGCTCAAAAACGATGCTCCATCAGGAGGCGACATGACCAACAGCTCATTCAAAGGCATCCTCATCGACAAGGACGACGCGGGCTACCATGTCGGCCTGCGTGACCTGGATGAACACAACCTGCCGGCAGGCGATGTCACCGTGCGGGTCTCGCACAGCACCTTGAACTACAAGGATGCGCTGGCCATTACCGGCAGCAGTCCGATCATCAAGCGTTTCCCCATGGTGCCGGGCGTCGACCTGGCCGGTACGGTCGAGGCCAGCGCTGACCCACGGTTCAAGGCCGGCGACAAGGTCGTGCTCAACGGCTGGGGCGTCGGTGAAAGCCACTGGGGCGGGCTGGCCCAGCGTGCACGTCTGCAGGGTCAATGGCTGATCCCCTTGCCAGAAGCCTTCACGCCGGCCCAGGCCATGGCCATCGGCACGGCAGGCTACACCGCCATGCTCAGCGTCATTGCCCTGCAAAAGCACGGCGTCAAGCCTGAGGATGGCGAGGTGCTGGTGACCGGCGCCAACGGCGGCGTCGGCAGCTTTGCCGTGGCCTTGCTGGCACGGCTGGGTTATCAGGTGGTGGCCTCCACCGGTCGGCCACAAGAAAGCCGCTACCTCACGCAACTGGGCGCCAGCGCCATCATTGATCGCAGTGAGCTAAACCAGCCAGGCCGCGCCTTGCTCAAGGAGCGTTGGGCGGCCGTGGTCGACTCGGTCGGCAGCCACACCCTGGCCAATGCCTGCGCGGCGACGCGCTATCGCGGCATCGTCGCCGCCTGTGGCCTGGCCCAGGGTATGGAATTTCCCGCCACCGTCGCGCCCTTCATCCTGCGCGGGGTGACCCTGGCCGGTATCGACAGCGTGAACCGTCCGCTGGATGACCGTATCGAGGCCTGGTCGCGCCTGGCCATTGACCTCGACCCGGCCTTGCTGGCGCTGATCAGCCATGAAATCGGCCTGAGCGAGGCCATCGAGCAATCGCCGCGCCTGATCGCTGGCCAGATACGTGGACGCGTGGTGGTCGACGTCAATCGTTGACCCGACCCACAATGGGTCATTGACCCTCAACAGGAGCGGCTCCAACCGCCAGACTATGCCAGAGCAACCCCGTTCCACCCCCGTGACGCTACCGGACGTCAGCAACCCGCTGCGCTTGTACATGGACCGTCTGGCGCCCTCGAGCCGGCAGACCATGCGCTACGTGCTGCAGGATGCCGCCGACCGGCTGGGGCTGGTGGATGTCGATATTGTCGACGTGCCGTGGCACACCTTGCAGCCAGGCCATATCACCGCGCTGGTGGCGACCCTGCGCGATGACGACTACGCGCCCAATACCACCTCCCTGTACGTCAATGCCATTCGCGGAGTGATGAACGAAGCCTGGCGCCAGGACCTGATCAGCCACGACCAGTTGCTCAGGATTCGCTCAGTCAAGCCAATGGCCGGCACCCGGCTCGGTCGAGGGCGCAATATCCGTCGCAGCCTGATCCGCGAGCTGATGGATGTCTGCGCCGCCGACCCGCGCCCGCAAGGGCGGCGCGATGCGGCAATCATTGCCATCCTCTACGGCTCGGGCATGCGCAAATCCGAGTCGGTGAACATCGACCTGGCGCAGGTCGATTTCGAACAGCGCTGCCTGTGCGTGCTGGGCAAGGGCAACAAGCAACTGATCAAGTACGCCCCTGTCTGGGCCTTCGAAGCCCTGCAAGCCTGGCTGCAATTGCGCCGCGATGCCTTGCCGGCCGGGCAGCCGGACGATGCCTTTCTGTTCAACCGCATCCGCCGTGGCAATCACATCACTCGTGAGCGCATCACCAAGTACGCCATCTATTTCATCGCCCGCCAACGGGGCCGTCAGGTGGGCGTGGACATCATGCCGCATGATTTCCGACGCTCGTTCATCACCCGTGTCATCGAAGAATTCGACCTGTCCATCGCCCAGAAACTGGCGCACCACACCCACATTGCGACCACCGCCAGCTACGACATGCGCAACGACAACGAACGTCGGCGGGTGGTCGATCATCTGGAGTTGTAAAGGCCGCCACGCACACCCTGAGGCGTGCGAACAAGGCGAAACCACAAGGCGCGGGCATAAAAAAGGCCACCGCACATGACGTGGGGTGGCCAAACAGATCTAACCAAAGGATTGATGAAGGGAGCACGAGCCCGGCCGCCGTAGCGGGCCACCGGGCCGTTATTCATCGAGGCGCACCGTATCATTGCGGAGCCGACAAAAAACATCGAGTTTATCGATAGTCACTATCATTATCGATTGCTTGTCCCGGCAAGCTTGTCATCAGGTCAGGCTGGAACAGGTTTTCGACCATATGGTCGATAAATACCCGCAACTTGGGTGACAAGTGCTTGCTTGAAGGCCAGAGCAGGCGAAAAGTCCCTTGGAAGTGCAAATGCGCTTGCAGCACGCTGGCCAGCCGTCCTTCAGTGATCAGCGCATCGACCAGAAAGTCCGGCAGGCAAGCGATGCCGAGATCATCCAGCACCCCGTACAGCAGTGCTTCAAGGGTGTTGCACACCATCGAGGCCGGTACCCATGGTGGTATCTGGTCCGGCTCGGGTTGCAGGGGCCAGCTTTCCAGCTTGCCGGTGCTGGGAAACTTGTGCCGCAAGCAGGCATGCCCGACAAGCTGCGCCGGGTTGAAGGGGGTGCCATGTCGCGCCAGATAGGCAGGCGTGGCCACCAGGCGCATCTGGAAATGCCCCAGCACGCGTGACATCAGCCGCGAATCATGAGGCTCACCAGTGCGCACCACCACATCGAAGCCTTCTTCGATGACGTCCACCAAGCGGTCGCTGAAATCCAGGTCCAGCTCGATGGCCGGGTAGCGATGCATGAAGCCGGTAAGGGCGGGCATGACCAGGCGCTCCACCAGCGGCACGCTGACCCGCAGCCGGCCTTGCGGCGCTTGACGGGTTTGCGACAACTCCAGCTCGGCCGCTTCCAGCTCGCCCAGCACGCGCCGGCAGCGCTCCAGAAACAGCGCCCCTTCACTGGTGACGGTGATGCTGCGGGTGCTGCGGTGCAGCAAGCGCACCCCGAGACGGTGCTCAAGCCGCGCCACGCTTTTTCCGACCGCCGACGCCGACACGCCCAGGTTGCGTGCGGCTTCGGAGAAACTGCGGGTTTCGGCGGCCTGGACAAAAAAGGCTATGCCGCTCAGCGAGTCCATGATCCCTCCATTAAAGAAACTATGTCCGCTATGTTATGAACATCGGCACTATTGTCCAGCTTTGATCGCCTGCCTAAGGTGAGCGCCTGTTTCCTCACGCTCATGGCAGGCCTCTTATGACTTCACCTACGATCATCCCGGCGCTGGCGGGCGATACCCGTCAGCGTGCCGCAGCGTTGCCACTTTCATCCTTGCTGGTCCTGGCGCTTGCCGGGTTTATCACGATCCTGACCGAAACCTTGCCGGCAGGGTTGCTGGTACCGGTCAGCGTCGGGCTGGGCGTCTCTGAAGCACTGGCCGGGCAGTTGATCAGCGTCTATGCCCTGGGTTCGCTGATTGCGGCCATTCCCTTGGTCGCGCTGACGCAAGGCTGGCGCCGCCGGCCGTTGTTGCTGGCGGCGATTTTCGGCTTTGCCATCGCCAACACGGTCACGGCGCTGTCGGGCAGTTACGCCTTGACCCTGCTGGCGCGCCTGATCGCCGGCATTTCAGCCGGTGTGCTCTGGGCGTTACTGGCCGGCTATGCCGCGCGGCTGGTGACGCCGCCACAGCAAGGGCGCGCCATCGCCATTGCCATGGTTGGCACGCCACTGGCGCTGTCTCTGGGTGTGCCGGCCGGGACCTGGCTGGGCAATGTGCTGGGCTGGCGCCTGTGCTTTGGCCTGATGAGCGTGCTGGCGCTGCTGGTGATGGTCTGGATACGCCTGCGGCTCCCGGACTTTGCCGGCACGCACGGCAGCACACGCCTGTCGTTGCGTCAGGTGCTCAAGCGACCCGGCATACGTGCGGTGCTGTGCATGGTGCTGGGGTATGTGCTGGCGCACAACGTGCTCTACACCTACATCGCGCCGTTCCTGGCCCGCGCCTCGATGGCCATGCACACCGAGCGGGTGCTGCTGGTGTTCGGCGTCATGGCCCTGCCGGGCATCTGGGTCGTCGGTGCGCTGATCGACCGGCACCTGCGGGCACTGACCCTGGGCAGCATCGGCCTGTTTGCCTTGGCGGCCGCGCTGCTGGCTGTGGCAGGCCAGTCTCCGTGGGCGGTCTACACAGGGGTTGCGCTGTGGGGGCTGGCATTCGGCGGAGCGGCCACGCTGTTTCAGACCGCACTGGCCAGGCGTGCCGGGGAGGCGGCCGATGTGGCTCAGTCGATGCTGGTCACCGCCTGGAACATGGCGATTGCCGGGGGCGGGCTGCTGGGTGGGTGGCTGCTGCAGCGCTTCGATGCCAGCGCCTTTGCCCCGGCCATTCTGGTGCTGTTGCTGCTGACGCTGATTGCCGCCTGGCCGCGTCCGATGAAATGAAGCCGCGTATCGGAGCGGTTGTGGCCGGGTCTTGTGGGTATTTTTTCAGCGTGGCGGCGGATTTATATGCCTGTCTTTATGGGCGTCTACTATTGCTGGATGAGAAGCCCATCCCGTCCCGGCCCCTGAAATAAAAAGCATCAGCCCGGCATCCGGACGGCCATGCAGGAAGTGGAGTGATTGCCAGTGACTATCGACGGGCAGTGGTACGGCGTTTGCGGTGCGTCACAGGTGGCATTGGCCGCACTGCGGGAGGCGGCCCCGCAAGGGCTGCCAGAGGAATATTTTCAATTGCTGGCCTTCAGCAACGGCGGTGAAGGGCCGCTGCACGTAAGGCCGCTGATCCTGGTGCTGGATTCGGCCCAGTGCGCCGCAGATCCCGAACGGATCGCGTTTTACGCGCAGACGCTGCCGGGCCTGTTTGTCTTTGGCAGCAATGGGGTCGGTGATTTTATCGCCTTCGACCTGAGGGGCGCTTCGCCACCCTGGCCTGTGGTCTGGTTCGATGCGGTGGAGCCGGAAGATTCCATCCAGCTGATCGCCGCTGATTTCGTACAGTTCATGGCGTGGGTGGGCAAGGAATGAGCGGCGGTCCGTACACGCAAAGCCAGAAGGCCACCTGAACCTGATGGTTGGCGGCCTTGTCGTTCATGGCTCGATCAACCTTGTGTCGAGCAGGTTTCACTCAGGCGCGAGTAGTGCAGCTCATGCTCGACGCCCTGACTGTCGAGGTAAATCATGCTGGCGGCCACGGGCTCGCACAGGTTTGATTCAGCGGCATCGATGCTGATCACTTTGGCCACATCAAGGTTTTGCGAGTAACTGTACTGCTGCACGTCGACCGGTTGGGTGGACGTCCCGGTATTGGCCGAAGCCATCACGCTGAACATCGACAGGGCCGCAAAGATTACGTATTTCATGGGGTTCTCCATCTCATCATCTGTGCAAAGTCTTCAGTTTGCTTTGCCTGTGTCGCCATTCTAGAGAGGCCCCCCGATCACTAGAAATGATGGCTATCAATACAGACAATCGACATAACCGATACAGTTCAGGTGTAACGATAAAAGGTCATCGATTGAATTCCTTGATGCGTCGTCCCTGAGCTATCCGGGGATCCGATAGCGCGTCTACGTCGCACATTTCATGCTTTGCCCACCCACCACATACGGGCTTGAGCATGGAACCGTTCGATATCTACCGTAAGACGCGCTTTGACGCCCTGGTTCACGAATACGGCCTGGACGGCAGCCGTCTGCTGCCCTGGGCAGGCTACCCGATGCCGTTTGGCGGCGGCTGGTGCGTGGTGCGCCCCGGCACCACCAGCGCCACCCATACGCAGATCGACCAGGAATTGTTCATCGCCATTCAGGGCACGGCACGGTTAGTGATCGGCGACCGGGAAATGAGCTTTACCCAGGGCGACATTGCTGCCATTCCCAAGCACACCCACCACTACGTCATCAATGATTCCGATGACGACTTTCACTTCTACGTGATCTGGTGGGACCTGAACCACGTCAACGACTTCCTCGCTCGTCACACGGACACGACGGGGTGCCTCGATGGCTAAGTTCATTGTCACCATCACCCCGCCAACCCCCAACGGCGACCTGCACATCGGCCACATCGCCGGTCCCTTCCTGGGCGCCGACGTGTTCACCCGGGTGCAGCGCCAGCGCGGTCACGAGTGCGTGCTGCTGTCCTATTCCGACGACTACCAGTCCTACATGTTGCGCAAGGGGCTGGAGCAGGGGGTCGATCCGATCGAGCTGGCACGGTGCAACACCGACCGCATCGAAGCGTCGCTGGCGGCCGTGGGCATCCAGCCGGACAACTGGATGCGCCCGTATGACAACCCCTGGTTCCACCAGGCGGTCAGCGAAGTGTTCGATAAATTGCGCGCCGCCGGCGCCATTGCATTTCGTGACAGCGACGAGCCCTACTGCGCCGACTGCGACACATGGGGCTATGAAGCCTTTGCCCGTGGACGGTGCAACTATTGCGGCCATGATTCGGACCCCAGCCAGTGCGAGCACTGCGCCCAGGCCCCGGATGCAGCGTTGATGAGCGGCCTGTACTGCAAGCTGTGCCATAAGGCGCCAGGACTGAAAACCACGCACCGGGCCTTTCTCAAGCTGGCCGATTTCAAGCCGGTCCTGCGTGACAGCCTGCTCGGGCGGTCGTGGCGCGAGCCGCTCAATGCCTGGCTGCGCGACACCCTTGAGCACCTGCATGACTGGGGCGTGACCCGGCCGCACGACGGCGGGCTGGACCTGGCTGCCGACGGCTCGTGCCGGGTGCACACCTGGTTCATGGGCCTGGCCGGCTACATGGCGGCCTTCCGTGAATACGCCGAGCGCCTCGGCAACCCGGAGCTGTTCAATCAGTACTGGCGCTCGGGGCAGGGCACGCTGGTCAACTTCCTCGGTTTCGATTGCGTGTTCAGCCATTGCATCGTCTACCCGGCGCAACTGGCCGCCCACGAGGGTGTGCGGGTGCGGCAGCATTTCGTGCCCAACCAGTTCCTCACCCTCGACGGCCTGAACCTGTCGACCAGCCGTAACCACGCTATCTGGGTTGCCGATCTGGTGCGCCAGGCTTGCCCGGACAGCGTCCGGCTGTACCTGGCCAGCATTGCCCCGGAACAGAGCGCAGGCGATTTCCGCCTGGCGACGTTCCAGGCCTGGCGCCAGGAAGTGTTCGGTGAATTCTTCCCCGGCCTGCTGCAGGCCGGCCCCGCCCAGCACGATCACTGGTGGAGCGGCTTTTGCGGGGCGGACGCCGCCTTGCTCGAAGCCTTGCGCCTGCAATGGTGCAGGGCCTCGGAGCTCAAGCAGTTCTCGATCCGGCACATGGCCCAGGTGCTGCTCGATGCCATTGCCATTGCCCGAACGCGCCTGGCCGAAGGTCGCCCGGTCAGCCACCTGGCCGCCTTGATCGCGGTGATGGGCAAAAGCCTGATTCCGGGCACCGTCGCCCACCTGATCCGCGCCTACGGCCTGCCCGAAGACCGGATTACCGCCACGGTGTTGTCCGGGCCGGCGGTCGACTACTCCATCTGAGCGCACCTGATATGGACATCGATTATCAAGTCGCCGTGATTGGCGCCGGCATCGTCGGCGCCAGCATTGCGGCGCGCCTGGCCAGCCTGGGCCTGACCGTGGCGCTGCTCGAACAGGGCAGCGTTGCCAGCCTGGGCGCCAGTGCCTGGTCCGGCGGGCTGGTGCGCCTGTATGACGCCGACCCGTTGCTGATGCAACTCACCGCGCATTCTTTGCAGGTGATGCGCAGCCCGGTGTTCGCAACCACCTACACCCAGGCACTGCGCTGCACCGGCGTGCTGTATCGCGCCGGGGTGGATCAGCAGGCTGATTTGCAAGCGGCCATCGACCGCCACGCCAGTGCCGAGTACCCGATGCAGTGGCTACAAGGCCATGGCCTGTATGCCCGCCGCGACGACCGGCTCGACCTGTTCGAGCCCAATGCCTGTGTCGGTGACGTACGCCAGGCCACGGCGCGCGTGTGCGGTGTACTGCGCGGTCAGGGCCTGGTGCTGGAGCATTGCCGGGTGCAGGCCATCGACTGGCAGGCCGACGGCTCGGCCAGCATTCATCTGGGCCAGGCGCGTCTGCGTTGCCGGGTCGTGGTGCTGGCCAGCGGTGCCTGGACCCGTCGGTTGTTGCCGGCGCTGGCGCTCGAAAGCCGCAGCATTCCGCTGGCCCGGGTACTGACCGAACGCAGCTGGTCGCTGCCGGTGATCGACGCGCCCAGCGCCAGCTACGCCATCCCCCTCAGCCGCCACATCGTGCAGAGCGGCTGTGGTCTGCGCGACCGGGCCCTGTGGCCGCAAGACCTGGCGCCCCCCGACGCCCGGCATCACCACGACGCCCTTGAGCGCGTGACGCAACTGGCCGGCGGCGGCCAGGCGCAAGTGCTCGACATCCTGCCCGGCTTCGACAGCTACAGCGCCGATGGCCGACCGCTGCTGGGCTTTGTCGACGATCAGCGTGGCCTGTATGTGGCCTGCGGGTTGTCCGGGCTGGGCTTCAAGTTCGCACCGGGCATTGCCGACATTGCCGGCCAGCAGGTGAGCCGTTACCTGACCACCGGCGACCCGGGCATGGCGCCGCCGTGGGCGGCGCTGTGCGCCCGTCGCGCCCTGCAAACGATCCAGCCGGCGGATCTGCAAAGGACACGGCCATGAACAGTGATAACGCGTGGCCAAGGCCTTTGCAGGTCGGGATCAGTGCCGTGTTCGACCCGGCCGTCACCCCGCATGCACGCACCTTCTTGCGCGCCCTGGCCGTGGCGCGCAATGGGCTGCCAGCGCTGGACAACGTGCACTGGCACTGGCTCGACGACGGTGCCGACCCGCAGCGTGGCGCCGAAGTGGCCCGGCAGATGATCGCCTGGGGCGCGGATGTGGTGCTCGGGCACTTTTCTTCCGACGCCGCCCTGGCCGCTGCACCGCTGTACCGCCAGGCCGACATTGCCTTGCTGACCCCGGCCGCCACGGTGGACGCCCTGACGCAGCACGACAACGTCATGCGCGGTTGTGCCTGCGACCGGCACCTGGCCGCTGACCTGCTGGCCTGGGTGCAAGGCCGGCATTGGCGGCGCCTGCACATCGATGCCGATGACAGCGCCCATGGCCAGGCGCTGGCGGCCACGATTGACCGGCTGGCGGGCGAGCAGGGGCTGGAACAGGTCGCGGCGCCGGAGCAGGCCGAGGTGGAAATTTTCGCCGGGCGCCTCAAGCCCAGCCGCGAACACTGGCAGGCCCGGCGCCGGGCAGGCAGCCGCCGACCGCTGGTGCTCACCGACGACGCCGCCTCGCCACACCTGGGCCACGCCGCCGCCCATGACCAGAACACCTACGTGATCGGCTTCGATGACGGCCCTGGCAATTGCCCCGGCACGCGCCAGCACCAGGCGCTGTTCGGATCGTTGCCGCAGACCTACTACCGCGAAAGCCTGCGCCTGCTGCACGTACTCGCGGCCCTGGCCGGGCGCGCGTGGCCCGATCGCGCCGCCTTGCTGCAAGCCTTGCGGCATGAACGGTTCAGCACGCCGCTGGGACCGGTGACGCTTGAACAGAGCGAATGCCATAGCGTGCGCAGCCGACTCTGGCGGGTCGGGCCGCAGGGCCTGGAGCGCTGGCCCGACATGTAAGTACAGCCCCGCAAACGTGGCCGGGCAGCGATCTGTTTCAGCCGCCAATGGACACGACACCGTTATTTACCCACCCCACCAAGGACAGACTTTCATGGGTCATCACATCATTGCGTCCGATGCCGTGTGCATCGGTTTTGGGCCGGCCGGGATTGCCCTGGCCTGCGTCCTGGAGGATGCCCGCGAGCAGGGCCACGCGCTGGGTCGCCTGGACGTGCGCTTTCTGGAGCGCGCCGCCGACACCCAATGGCACCGCGAGCTGCTGCTGGCCGGCACCGACATCAACCACCATGTGTTTCGCGACCTGGTCACGCCGCGCAACCCGCGCAGCCGCTTTTCCTTTGCCATGTACCTCAAGACCAAGGGCCGGCTGTTCGAGTTCGGCCTGCTCGGTCGCCCGGCGAGCCGTCATGAATGGTCAGACTACGTGGCCTGGGTCGCGGCGCAAGTCGACGCCGGCACCCACTTCAATACCCCGGCCAGCGACATCCTGCCGGTGATCGATAATGGCCGCTTGCAGGCCGTGCAGGTGCAAACGCCACACGGGGTGTTCAGCACGTGCCATCTGGTGCTGTCCAGCGGCAGCGTGGCGCAGGTGCCCGAGCGCTTTGCACCGCTGCTGGGCCCACGGGTCTTCCATACCAGCGAGTTCCTGACCCGCCTGCAGGCGTTCGGCACCGCGCTGCCCAGACGCTGGCTGGTGATCGGCTCGGGCCAGAGCGCCAGCGAGTCGGTGCTGGCGCTGCTTGATCGTGATGCCGACGTGCAGGTGCATTCGGTGCATCGCACGGCCGGCTTCAAGCTCACCCAACTCGGGCAATTTCCCAACCGGGTGTTCGGCCCCGACCACGTCGATTACTTCCACGGCCTGGACGCTGCGGCCCGCCAGCAGTTTCTCGACTACAGCCGCGCCACCAACTACGCCGGCATCGACCCGGACGAAAGCCAGAAGCTGTTCTCGCTGACCTACGAAGACGCCATTGCCGGTCGCTCGCGGCTGCACATCCACGGTTACCACCAGGTCAGTGACGTGCAGGATCTGGGTGACCACTACCGCGTCACCCTGACCGATCGCTTCAGCCAGCACAGCCGCACCGTGGAGGTGGACGCCATTGTCCTGGCCACCGGCTACCAACAACACCGCGTGCCACCGCTACTCGCCAGCCTGCAACCCTGGCTGGCCGCTGACGAGCAAGGCGGTCTGCTGATCGACCGCGACTATCGGGTGGCCACCACCGGGCATTGCGATGTGCAGCTGTGGGTCAACGGTCTTTCCGAACGCAGCCACGGCATCAGCGACAGCCAGTCGTTCTCGATGATGGCGCTGCGCGCCGAACGAATTGCCAATGCCCTGCACGAAGCCGTCGCCGTACCGGCGCCGGTTGTTGCCTGGGCCCAGTGAGTGATGACCATGTTCGAGACCCTCGGCGACATTCTTCACGACCGCACCTTTCTCAAGGTCAGCGGTATCGGCCCTGACTTTCACCTGAAAATGGAGTCGTTCAACCCGGCCGGCTCGATCAAGCTCAAGACCGCCACGGCCCTGGTCGACGACTTGCAGGCCCGCGGCCTGATCCGGCCCGACACTGTCCTGATCGAATCGTCCTCGGGCAATCTGGGCGTGGCGCTGGCCATGCTCTGCGCCAGCCGTGGCCTGCGCTTTACCTGCGTGGTCGACCCCAACAGCGCCCGGCACAGCATCGGCCTGATGCGCAGCTACGGTGCCGAAGTGATCCAGGTCGACACTGCCGATGCCAATGGCGGTTTTCTCGGCACGCGCATTGCGCTGATCCGCGAGCTGTTGATGCGCGACCCTCGTTATGTGTGGCTCAACCAGTATGAAAACCCCGCCAACCCGCGCGCCCATGCACAGACCACCGCGCGTTCGATTGGTGAAAGCTTTACGCAGGTCGATTACCTGTTCGTGGGCGCCGGCACCACCGGCACGCTGATGGGCTGTGTGCAGTACTTTCGCAAGCATCACCCGCGTACCCGGATCATCGCCGTCGACAGCGTCGGCTCGGTGACCTTCGGCACCCCGGCCGCGCGACGTTTCATTCCCGGGTTGGGCACCAGCCAGCGGCCGCCGATCTTCGACGCCGACGGTATCCACGCCCTGGAAATGGTCCCCGAAGCGCGCACCGTGGCCATGGCCCGCCTGCTGGCGCGCACTCGGGGCCTGTTGGTGGGCGGCTCGACCGCCACAGTGGTGGCCGCCGTGCATGCGTGGCGCGAGCGCATCGAACCGGGGGCGGTGGTGGTGGCAGTGTCGCCGGACTGGGGCGAGCGCTACCTCGACACCCTGTACGACGATGCCTGGGTCGAGCAACGCTTTGGCCGTGAGGTGCTGGGCATGCAACTGGCCGACCTGCCCATCGAGTCGCAGCACACCACCTACCTTGAGCCCGGCTCCAGGCTGGCGCCTGCGCTTCAGGCCGGGCCCGCAAAGCCGTCTTTCCATGTGGTCGACGGCGAAAGCGTGGCGCACCTGCTGGCGGCGGATCCCCAGGCGTGCATCGAGGATGTGCGCCAGGCCTACCTGCAGCATGAGGCCGGGCGCACGATCAACCCCGACAGCTACTTCCTGCGTTTTCCTGCGCAGCCGGCCAACCGCATCATTGCGCTGCCGGCCAGCCTTGACGGCGAACAGCCGGTGACCGGGATCAAATGGATCTCCAGCTTTCCGGACAATATCGACGCTGGCCTGCAGCGCGCCTCGGCCGTGCTGCTGCTCAACGACCCGCACACCGGCTACGCCTATGCGTGCCTGGAAGCATCACGCATCAGTGCCATGCGCACCGCCGCCTCGGCGGTGCTCGGGGCGCGCTGGATCAACGGTCAGCAACGCAGCGCCCGCTACCTGGCTCTGGTCGGTGCCGGTTTCATCGCCCGCACCCTGCTTGATCTGCTGGTCGCCGATGGCTGGCAGTTCGAGCGCCTCAGCGTGCATGACAGCCATGCCGACTCTGCCCAGGCGCTGATCGATCACGCCCACCGGCAACACGGCCTGCGCATCGAGGTGCAGGACCTGGCCACGAGCCTGGGCGCCGACCTGCTGGCGTTCGCCACCACCGCGCCCAGCCCCTATGTGCTGGAACCGGTGCTGAAGCCTGGGCAAGTGGTGCTGAATATCTCACTGCGTGACCTGGGACCGGTCCTGATTGCCCAGGCCAACAACCTGTTCGACGACGTCGAGCACTGCCTCAAGGCCGGCACCTCGCCGCACCTGGCGGTGCAGGAATACCCGGATCGTGCGTTCATCACCGGCACCCTGGCGCAACTGATGCTCGGTGCAATTGCCCTGGACCCGGCGCGGCCGACGATCTTCTCGCCGTTCGGCCTGGGCGTGCTCGACCTGGCGGTCGGCCAGCGCGTGTACCGCCAGGCGCTGGCGCAGGGCCGGGCATTGCCGGTGCCGAACTTCTTCTTCGAATCCAGCCGCTGGTGATCACCATGACCCTGAGCACCCAACGTGCGCCGGCACCGGCGGTCATGTCTGAACCCTTGCGCATCGCCATCGTCGGTATGGGCTCGCGCGGCCTGAGCGTGCTGGAGCAATTCATTGCCCTTTACCGGCAAGCCCCTGGCCACAGACTGCAAATCGACGTTTTCGATCCCCAGACGCCCGGCAGCGGCCTGCACCTGAGCGAGCAGCCCGACTACCTGATGCTCAACACCATGGCCGGGCAGCTCTCGGCGTTCTGCACCGCCTACCCGGCAACCCGGCCACCCGGCCCGACCTTCTTGCAATGGTGCGAGGGTCACGACCTGCGCCTCGATGCCCGCGGGCACCTGGACGACAGCGGGCAGGGCCGCCCGATCGACTATGGCGACTTCGTGCCGCGCCGCCTGCTGGGCCGCTACCTGCAAGACAGCTACCGCGGGTTGCTCAGGCACTGTCTGCCTGGCCTGCAGGTACGGCATGTGGCGCAACGGGTGATCAGCGGCCAGCCCTCGGGTTCGGGCTGGCAACTGGGCACAGCAAACGGTGAGCGCCATGCATTTGCTGCGCTGTTCATCACCTGCGGGCATGCGCAGGCCTTGCCGGTGCCGCCAGAACCTGGTCGACGGGTGGCCATCGAGGGCCTGGGGCTCAGCGCGATGGACAGCCTGGCCGCCCTGACCGAAGGGCGCGGCGGGCGCTTTGTGGCCGATGACAGCCTGGCCGGATGGCGCTACCTGCCCAGCGGCCGTGAACCGCGCCTGTACCTGTACTCGCGCAGTGGCCGGCCGTTTCATGCCCGGCCACAGCACGACGGCTCGGTGCGCCAACCCTGGCCGCGACGGTATTTCACGATGGCTGCGATTGAACAACTGCGCTGCCACAGCACCGATGGCCGGCTGGATTTCAGCCATGCCGTCTTGCCGCTGATCGAGGACGAAATGCGCGCGGTGTTCTATCAGGCCTGCGCGCAACTGGCCGGGCCTGCACAGTTGATCGACCTGCAACACGCTTTGCAGCAGGCGGTCGAGGCCACTGAGCGGCAGGCGCTGTTCGCCCGGCTGGCCGGACGATGGGGCGCATTCGACCCTGCGCACTGGCACGCCACCGAGCGCTGGAAGGGTGCGCCGCAGGACTACGCCGGCTGGTATCGCCAGTGGGTCGCCCAGGACCTGCTGCGCAGCCGCCAGGGCCCGGCACGCAGCCCGCTGACCCAGGCGCTGGAGGTCTGGCGCGACTGCCGCGACGTGCTGCGGGCGGTGGTCGACCATGACGGCTTGCAGGCGCATTCGACCCTGGCCTTCTACACGCTGTACGCCGGTGTTTCCAATCGCCTGGTCGGCGGGCCGCAACACGAGCGCCATGAAGATGTGCTGGCCCTGATCGACGCCGGCGTGGTCCAGGTGCTGCCGCCCACCCAGGCGCACGAGGAGGGCGGCCGGATCTGGCTGCAAGCGCTGGACGACCCGCATGGCCCGGTCATCGAGGTCGACCACCTGATCCAGGCCCGGGTCGGCGCCAGCGGCCTGGCGCATAACCGTCATGCGCTGCTGGCCGACCTGTTGCGTCAAGGCCTGATTCACGCCGCCCATCCATACCCGGCCGACGGCATCGCCATCGATCCTGGCAACCGCGCCTTGCGCCGCGACGGCCAACCGCACCCATGTCTCTGGGTGCTGGGGCCAGCGGTGGAAGGCAGCACCTTTTACAACCACTACGTGCCCACCCCGGACCCGCAGTGCCTGGCGCCGTTGCAAGCCCGGCGCGCGGTCAGCGACTGCCTGGCCCGCGTGGGCGCGGCTCATGTCGCGGCTGGCTGAACACTGACTTTATCGACCCCTCTACAAGGAATGTCCCCATGAACGAACTCACCCTGCTTATCGCCCTGGCCGGTGCCTTTATCGTGCTGATCATCAGCCCCGGCCCCAACTTTCTGGTCATCACCCAACTGTCGCTGAGCCAGTCGCGCCAGCAAGGCATTTGCGCCGGCCTGGGCGTGGCCTCGGGCAGCATCCTCTGGGCCTTGCTGGCGGCCACCGGCCTGGGCCTGATCTTCCAGCAACTGCCGTGGCTGCAACCGGCGCTGCAACTGCTCGGCGGCGCCTACCTGACCTGGCTGGGCACCAAGAGCCTGCGCAACGCCGGCAATCCGCCGGCCCCGCGTGACATCAAGGCGCTGGGCATCGGCAATCTGGGCCGTGCCTACCGTTTTGGCCTGTTGACCAACATGACCAATCCCAAGGCCCTGGCGTTCTACACCAGCGTGTTCACCACCGTCGCCGCCCCGGGCTTGCCGATGTGGGTGCGCACCGCCGGTGTCTCGATCATTGCCGTACTGGCCATTTCCTGGTTCGTGCTGCTGGCCACGCTGTTCTCCATCCCGGCCATCCAGGCCCGCTACCAACGGATGAAAAAGGCCATCGACATCGTCACCGGCCTGTTCATGGTCGCCTTCGGCCTGCGTTTGCTGTTGGGTCTGCTGCCGGCGGCCTGGCTGGCGTTCTGAGCGGCTGAACGCAAATCCACACACCCTCATTGGTGTAGGGCCGACCGCGGGCGATTCGCTTCAGTCGGGAATGGTGTCGTCTGTTTCCCGGCTTAAGCCGGTCCTACAGCCGGTCCTACAGCTTTAAAAGGAGCGATCCCATGCACACCAGCAACTGGCATTACCCCACCTCCATTCGCGTCGGCGCCGGTCGGGCGCGGGAACTGGCCGACGCCTGCCGTTTCAGCGGCATTCGCCGGCCGCTGCTGATCACCGACCGTGACCTGGGCGCCAGCCCGATGATCCAGCAGGCGCTGGACGACTGCCGCCGTGAACTGGGCCACTGCGCGCTGTTCGACCAGGTCAAGGGCAACCCCACCGGCAGCAACGTTGCCGAGGGCCTGGCGGCCTACAAGGCCGGCGACCATGACGGCGTGATCGCCTTTGGCGGTGGCTCGGCGCTGGACGCAGCCAAGGCTGTGGCGCTGATGTCCGGCCAGCAGCGCCCGCTGTGGGACTTCGAAGACATCGGCGACAACCACCTGCGTGCCGACCCCGACGGCATCGCGCCACTGGTGGCCTTGCCGACCACTGCCGGCACTGGTTCCGAGGTCGGCCGCGCCGCGGTGATCACCGACGAACAGGCCCGGGTCAAGCGCACCATTCTGCACCTGCGGATGATGCCCAGGGTGGCGATCCTTGATGCGCGCCTGACCCTCAGCCTGCCCAGGCACCTGACCGCCTCCACCGGCATGGATGCGCTGACCCATTGCCTGGAGGCCTGGTGCTCGCCGGTCTGGCACCCGATGGCCGAGGCCGTGGCGGTCAAGGGCCTGCAGATGATCCAGCAGCACCTGCCGCGTGTTGTCGCGGATGGTCAGGACCTGGAAGCCCGCGAGCAGATGCTGGTGGCTTCCAGCCTGGGCGCGGCGGCCTTTCAGCGCGGGCTGGGCGGCGTGCACGCCATTGCCCAGTCGCTGGGTGCGCTGTATGACCACCACCACGGGTTGCTCAATGCCATCGTGATGCCCTACGTGCTGCTGGCCAACGAGTCTGTCCTGCACCGGCCGATGGATGAACTGGCGCACGCCCTGCGCCTGCCGGTGCCGGGCTTCAAGGGTGTGCTCGACTGGCTGCTGCAACTGCGCGAGGACGTCGGCATCCCGCACACCCTCGCCGCGCTGGGCATCGACGAGCGCGACGCGCGCCTGATCGGGCAGATGGCCTTTAACGACGGCTGCTCGCACACCAACCCGGTGCGCCACTGCGCTGAGGGCTACCAGCAGATCTTCAGCCATGCGGTGCGGGGGTGCTGATGCGCGAGGCTCAGGCATTGCAGCGCCTGGACCGCTGTTGGCGCGAGCACATCGACAGCGGACAGATCGTGGGCGGTGTGCTGCTGCTGGCGCATGAAGGTGAGGTGCGCTACGCCAGCGCCCGAGGCTGGGCCAACCGTGAAGCGGGCCTGGCCATGGCACGCGACACGCGCTTTCGTCTGGCCTCGCTGACCAAACTGCTCACCTCGGTCGTCGCCTTGCGCCTGTGCGAACTCGGCATCCTCGGCTTGCCGCAACAGGTCAGCGACTGGCTGGCCGATTTTCGCCCGCGGTTGAGCCATGGCCGCGAGGCGTCGATCACCCTGCGGCAGCTGCTGTCGCACACCAGTGGCCTGAGCTATGGCTTTGAGCAAGCGCCGGGCAATGCCTACCAGCAGGCCGGCGTGTCCGATGGCCTGGATGATTCGCCACTGACGCTTGAGGACAACCTGCAACGCCTGGGGCATGTGCCCTTGCGGTTCGAGCCCGGCAGCGCCTGGGGCTACTCGCTGGCCACCGACGTGCTGGGCGCGGTGATCGAAAAGGCCAGCGGCCTGTCGCTGGCCCAAGCCATCGCCCGCTGGGTGACCGCCCCCTTGCAGATGACCGCCACCGGCTTTGTCGATGACCCCGAACGCCCGCTGGCCCGGCCCTACAAGGATGCTCCCGGCGCACCGCAACTCATCGCCGATCACGACAGCCTGTGGCTCGACAGCGGCCTGGCGCACCTGTCGGCCCGCCGCGCCCACCGGCCCCGTGCATGGGCCTCAGGCGGCGCCGGCCTGCTGGGCACGGCCGACGACTACCTGCGCCTGCTCGAATGCCTGCGCCAGGGCGGGGCGCCGCTGCTTGAACCCGCCAGCACGGCCGCGCTGCTGGGCAATGCACTGGGCAATCTGTCCATGGCCAGTCGCGGTCCTGGCTGGGGCTTCGGCCTGGGGCCGGCGGTGCTCACCGATCCGGTGGCGGCGCGGCAGGTGCAAGGGCGCGGCACCTGGGGCTGGTGCGGGGTGTTCGGCTGTCATTATTGGGTTGATCCGCAGGCTGGGCTGAGCCTGGTGGTGATGACCAATACGGCGGTAGCAGGGGCGTGGGGAGCGTTGGCGGATGGCATTGTGAGTGCGCTGTACAAAGGTCCCGGCCTGGTTTATTCCATAAATGAAGCAATCGCCCCTCAGACCGTTGAAATGGATAAGTCAATGGGGCATTGAACAATCCAGCTTCTGGCATGCAGGGGCTAGACTCAAGGGTACATGTAAACAGTCACTGCAAGGATGCAGATCATGGACGATCTAAAAGGCAAGTTGATAAGTATCATCGTCGATAAACTGGGCATCGATGAAGCTCATTTAAAAGACAATTTTTCCAAATCATTCAAAGACACCTTGGGTGTTGACAGTCTGGACTGCATGGAACTCACTATGGAAATTGAAAAGGAGTTCAATATCCTTATTTCGGACGATGAAGCTATGTTGTTAACCACGCCCCAGCAGGCCTATGACTACCTGCTGAAGGCAACCCGAAAATGAAATGAATGATGAAAACTGACTGGCGCACGCCACACAGCACCGGCGCGCTTCGCCAGCATCTGCCTGAGCGTCAGCGCATCCCACGGCACGTGCTCGGCGCATGCAGGGCCATACCGCCTGTCGGCGCTACGCTTGCGTGCCGAAGCCTCAGCCTTGCCTTGACGGCAATGGCGCAAAAATCGCGCGGATGCCCCGGCATTTCGGGTAATCGGTGCAACCCCAGAAGGGCCCGCCGGCGTTGGCGCCGGTGCGTGCGACCTTGCTGATCATGGTCTTCTTGCAATGCGGGCAGGCCGGTGCCGTGGGCTTTGCAGGAGCGGGCGACGCCTTGGCTTTGGCCTTGGTTCTGGCCGTTGGCCTTGAAGGGCGAGGGCGCGCAAGGTCCTGCTCAATCGCCGGGACTTGAGCCGGCGCCGGCGGGACGTCGGGCGCTGCCGCTTCAGGTGCGTCGCGCCACGGCAAGCGGTTGACAAGCTGCAGCCAGAAGGCCGGCGTGAAGAAGGGTTTTCGGGACATGACGGTCGGCAGGAAAAAAGTGGCCGCATACTACCACGCCTCCCCAAGCGGCCCCTCTCCCGGGTAGGAGCGCGCTTGCCCGCGACCGAGTGCGCAGCGCTCGCAAAATCTCGGAAACGCTGAAAATTTACGACTGCTGACGCAGCCGGTCGCGGGCAGAGCGCGCTCCTACAGAGCGGGTGTTGGCTGCGCGCTAGAACGTGTAGCTGG
>NZ_UUIS01000035.1 GCF_900589395.1 Pseudomonas viridiflava | reverse complement strand
GTTGCTGATAATCAGTTGACTCTCAGTCTGACACCGCAAGCACCCACACGAATTGCTTGATTCAATTGTTAAAGAGCGGTTGGTTGAGCTGTTCGCTTCAACCGAGGCGCGCATTCTACAGCGCCTGTGTATCGTGTCAAGTGATTATTTTCGGAAGTTTTCAGATTTTCTCTTTCAACTTCAACCACTTGCGCTTCAGATCTCTCGTCAGCGGGAGGCGAATAATACAGTATCCAAAACCTCCGTCAACCCCCAATTCCAAACTTTCTTCAGACCCAGGCTGCTCTTTATATAGGGTACGCTCATACCGCCTCTACCGGCCACGCGTCACATTGTAGGAAGCGTCTGATTCCGTAGCTCTTGCTTGTGGTGTCCCGCCAGCATGACTACCGTTTCTCACCAGCTTAGGGCCTGATGAGGCCAGACACCGATCATACTGGCCGACAGTGCAAACGGCCTTGATCCCTATAAAAAGGACACAGCATGATCCTGCCGCCCCAAGACGCGCCCCGCATGAGCAACCTTTTTGATCCTGATGAGACCATGGGCAGCCATCACTAGGCTGACCAGACTGAAAACTCGGCCAACGACGATTGAGAGTACGCTTATGTGCGTCCGTGCCTACACGCGATAGGAGTCGGCATGCACCAGCTTCCTGGCCTTGCGCCAATGCGAACGCATATTCCTGGCCAAACGGGGCGAGAGGTTGAACAGCACGATGGACGCCATCGATAGCCACCAGACAGGCCTGAAGCAACTCAGTACATATTTGTTCAACAGGATTGATGCCATTCTCCGTCGATACGCCATTGGACCAATCTCACCAAGCTGTTCAATCTCAGCGGCGGTGTACAGACTCTTGAGTGAAAAGCCATTGCTCAGGAAGCGCTCAGGAAACGCCACCCCTGCCTCGGTATAGTCCAGCACCCTGAAATTGCACCTCAAGACCCTGTCCCAGAGTTTCAGATGGCTCATGGTTACCTGTGAAGGATTGGCAAGATGCACCTTTATGCCTTTCTTGCGCATGGCCCCCAGCAGAATGGCCTGCTCCGGCACTCTGCGTGCTGATGAGTAACCCGTAAAATGACCAAAAGGATTACGAAAAGGTTTGTCATTCAATAGATCTTGCTGCTGGATCAATGGCTGTTGCCAGAGATCGAGCATGGCTTCACGGGTGCCGAACTGCACCAGGTCAGACAAGTGAAACAGCATGGGCACGCGTTCGGGATTGCGTATATAGAGGGTTGTGATCGTGATCGGTGTATTGAACAGACGTGACGCCTGCCCATCATCAGCGATCGGCCTGCCGATGACAGCCAGGGCTGCGCTGGTCAGTCGATGGTCTGCACGCAATTTCATCACATAGGGTCTGTTAGCTGCCTGGATGCCTTTCGCCGTTGAATGCAGCATGCGATTGGTGTTGATCTGGTTGCCTGAGCAATCGAACAGGCCGCCTGGATCGTCCAGAAGCACGATACCGTCAGCGTCAATCTCTGTAATGTCTTCATCGCGCCAGGTCGAAACGATGATCTCGGCACAGGGCAGGTGTCTGCGGATAGAAGCGATGCAGGTAAGGATACTCCGCTCAGGACCGGATGCGCGATAAAGCGGCCCTTGAATCACAACACTTATAGACTTGGAGTCAATGGCCCCAAGAGCATGCATGGCCATGTCCTCATGACGGAAAGTCATCTTCACTCGATCCTTAGCAAACGCTTGAACAGGCGCCGGGAAATGCGGTGAACGCACATCAGCATGCTTTCCAGCAATGGCAAGCGAGCCAGTACTCTTTTCATATGGATAAGGATAAACAGTCGTCTCAGCTGTCTTGCCTTAGTCTGCGATACATGACAGGTCGGCAAATTATTGAATGACTCGTTGAGCAGGCGTGCCAAAACGCCGATAGACACAGCAGGCGCTGAAAACACCAGATTACACTCACGAAGCCGGGAACTTGAATAGTTATAGCGCGCCAGCTTCACAATGAAATCCTTACAGATCGATAGCTCATGCTGGCCAAAATCGATCAATACCCAATCAGTGGCTACCTTATTCATGTGCCTGAAAATAATGTTGGGCTCCAATACATAGAACCTCGACATGAAGTGTTCCATTCGTAACCAGGTGTGGTCGACAGGAGCAGAGTCACCCGCCCGACCTGGAAAACACATCACATCATCCACAACAATGACAGGCGTGTTTTTTCTTGGCTCAGGAATGACACCGGCCAAGCGATTGATGAGTGAGGCATCGACGGATACCAACGGTGGTCGAGCAACGATGAAAATATTCACCTCACCCCCTTGGCGTAGCGCTTGAAAGGCGTTGAGTTGTAGATAGCCTTCATGGCCGCCGTGAAACTCTCAAAATAGAAAAGCTGATGTTTGTCCCGATACAGGCCAATAGCTGAAATCAGGATCCCCGGCAAAGCGAGCCTGTCATGATGAAAGAAATCTTCAGGGCCTTTGGCAAACCAGGTTTGCGAGACGCGCTGGCACAACATGTTCCGAATCTCGTCACTTTCAGTGATGAGCGTCTGCTTGGTATGAACGGGATCGGAATGAAAACGTTCGATCAATGCTTCCTTTGTAAAGGCGGGCATTTGATCAAACAGTACCAGCCTTTCCAGATCGCTGATAAATACCCTGACAGCCTCAATGTCATTCTGGAACGTAGTGCGTTGCACCACTGCATTGACCATACCAACCCATTGACGCGCCCCCAGGTTTTTCAGCCCTGTAGGTGTTATCAGCTTGGAGGGGGCAAAAGCATACTTTTTCTCAAACTGCCGTAGCTTGGCGAGTGCGAGCTCAGCCGAGATCCGAAGCAAAGGCTTCTTGTTCAGAATCGACAGGTTTACCGGCCCGTTTTTCTTGAAGCCACCTTTTATGCACTCCACCCATACATCGCCGCCCAGTGCAGCCCGGGAAGTAATGCTCTGGGTAATACCGTAGGGATTTATCCGGCTTGGGATACCTGCTCGCGAAGCCCGGATACCGTGCTCCACATCTTCAAGCTCACTCCAGTACAAGGCCTCATCCAGTGGCCAAGCATTCCATACTGCTTTGCGACAAATATAAAGGCTGCCCGTCGGATACATCATATCCTTGCTGTAGCGCATGGGATTGCCATACGGAAGCCCGGTTTTCTCAATATCCGGAAAGATGGCAGGTGCAATTGTTACAGAGCGCCCATTGGAGCGATGCAGCCCCTGCAAGCCTTGGGCAATTTCTCCCATGGCCGTACAAAAATCCGAATAACGCCGCGGATGCAGGCTCACCCGATTATCGAAAAACATACTTTGCAGCGTCATCAGCGGATAACGCGGACCGAAGCGTCGAATCATATCCCCGAAGTGTCTGGGCAAAAAGACCCGGTCATGCAGAATCACCAGGTTGCTGTACCTGGCCTCCTGAGCCAATCGGTTCTTCTTCTTGCAGATCTGTATCGGCGGTGCAGGAATGTCCTCGCCAACGATGCGTACCTTATTGAAATAGGCAAAGTTACTGCCTGGTGTTCCGCACAAGAGGATCTCCTTGTGAGGGAGATCGATTTCCAGAATGCGCTGCACAACGGCATTGAGGACAGTGGCATCTTCAGGACCGACTGGAATGCCAAAGGTCCAGCCATCCAGATCATCATCGGCCTCAGCCAGCAGCTTCGCGACTTTCCTGTATGTGACTGAAACCGCATCACGCGCGATGGTTTCAAGTGATCCTGAGTAGTACTCACGATCCAGATAACTTTCAACCGGCGTATCTTCAATCAGCGTGATGGTCTCTCCCACCCTCAGAAAGTGAGCGGCGTCCCATAACAGCAAGGGCGCCAAGGGTGAGTCGCCCTGAACACCGTAAAAACAATACGACCCATCGCCGAACAGGCTCAATGGCCGTTGTGCGGCATGCAGCTTCTTGATGATCGTGTCAGGCGCTCGCGAAGGATGCATGCGAAATGAAACCATGTGGCTGCATTCATGCAGCAACGGCAACTCGACCGGAAGGCTACGTAACCTGTTCGAGGCCACATAGCCAAGCCGCGGGTGATGTTCCAGAAGGATCGTTTTCATGACTCAGACGAGGTATTTATCATTGAGCACGCCGGGTACTTTGACGACAACAGTGGTCGCATCGGTCAGCGCCTTGAATGCCGTTATATCCCCAGGCTCCAGAACGACAATGTCGCCGGCGCTCCAGATATGACCGCGCATGCTCACACTGCCCGTGAGTACTAATGTCACTTCAGTGGCGATCTTGTGATAATGCGCCGCTTCTTCATCACCCACCTTGTAGTGCTTGACGCCGACCTCGCAAGCTTGTGTATTGAATGCGGCAGGCTCGAAGCCCCCTACAAACCAACCCCTGACCATCTCCTTGATCTGTGCTTTTTTCATCGCATGTTCCCTGTTTCGAATGCTTGAAGCTGACTCTGGGTTTTTAACGGGTGATAGTGCGCCGACTCGATCCGCCAGGTACCGATCCGGCCCTGACGCAACACCAGTTCATTGAGCGTGCAAGCGATAAAGAAGTGGTTATTGACCCGGGCATCCTTGCGAATCATGTCCTTGGCCGCCGCAACAAAAGTCGCGCCTGACTTGAACCAGTAGAGACCGGCGATCGCATGGGGACTGATCGGATTTTTCTCGGCCGCTTCGATCACTTGCCCATTGTGATCGAGACGCACAAATGAATAACGCGGGTGCAACGAGTTGAAAATGACCACCCCCGCATCATCGCCAGCTTCACGAAAACGATGCACAGCATCGACCAGCGGGACGTCCAGAAAGTCACTGGTGCTCAGAATCAACAGTTCATCATCATTATCGATCTGCTCACTGGCCATCAGCACCGTACAGGCCGCACCTCGTGTCTGGCCATGAACAGGCAGGGCACTCGCGCAGGGGTGCATGTGCTGGACCATGTTGCGCAGATGCAGCCTCGCTACATCAGTGTGCGGGAAGGTGCAAATGATCCTGTCAGGTTCAAGCGCTGCACACTTGTCGATCATGGCGTGGATAAGGGGCTTGCCATCGCACTCGGATAAGTAGTCCGGGTAGGGGCTGTTCTCATCTGATGTCGAAGACAGCAAGACAATGTTCAACTTGCTCATTGGGCCACCGCCTGTTCGCTCACCGGATTGAGGGCCTGGATCTTTCCAAGAATATTGCTGAGGTTGACGTCAGTCGTTTCCGAGACAATCAATACATGCGCACCACTGGCGCGGGCAGCCTTGATGCCATTCTCATTGTCCTCAACGATCAGGCACTCATGCGGTTTCACACCCAGCGCTTCGATGGCCTTCAGATAGATATCCGGTGCCGGCTTGGCTTTTCGCACATCTTCATTGGAAAGTTGTACATCGAGGTATTGATCAAGGTTGGCCTTGTCCATCATCACCTGCACGGTGTGACGGATCGAGTTGGAGGCGACCGCCAGCTTGTAGCCCATCTTTTTCAGCGACGACAACGCGTACTGATGCACGAAGGTCGGCTTGCACTGGGCATACACGATTTCCATCGTGTAGAGCTGCTTCATTTCATTGATGAACGGATGCAGAGCCACCGGCAGGTCACGCTCGACACTGAGCATGTCGAGCTTGCGCGACGTTGGCAGACCGTCGTAATCGGTCAGGTGTTCGTGGCGGCTGATGGTATAGCCGAACAGGTCGAGCGCCTTGTTGAGTGCATCGTAATGCCATTCCTTGGCCTCGATGAGCACACCGTCCATGTCGAAAATAACTGCCTTGATCATGATTGCCCTACTTGAAGAAATGATCGGCGTCTTCTGGCAGATCGGTGCACAGCATCAGATTGGTTTGCGACCTGAGCTCGAACAACTGTTGCCATAACGCCTTGTGGTTACGTCCGTGAAGTTCGGCAGACACGACGCACACCCGTTTGCCTTGGCTCAGCAGGTTGTCGATCTGCGTGTTGGAAAACCATGTACTGTCGAAGGCATCCAGCCATACCCCAGCGGCCTGCTCGATCCAGGCAGCGGATGGCTCCACCTCGCTCAGCCGGGTATAAGTGTCCAGACCGGTGTACAGGTAATGGCGCATATCCGGCACCGCCATGTCGAAGGCAAACCAGTTGTCATGGCCATGCGCGTCGAACGTGGCCTTGAGTGCATCGGCCAGGCCGTCGGCCTTGATATTGATTGCAAGGGGCAGGTTGCGGCCGGCCATGATTTCAAGCAGGCCATCCAGGGTCAGCTCCCGGCCGCGCGGCATGTCGTGGGAAATGACCAGTTGGCCGGCGACATCGCGTACGTCGGTCTCGGTGCCGAAGCCGAGGTCGAACGAACGGTGAAAGGCTTCAGGCAGGTTGCGCTGCGATCTTTGCAGCCAATAGCCACGATGGCTGATGATCTGCATTTCAGCCTGCCACGCCCGAGGTTGCCCGCCGGCTGACCGGCAGTGACAGAAACAGTTGCAGGTCGGCCGGGATACCCAGGCCGTACATGCCCTGCCCTTCGGCACCGATGCTGTAATGAACGACCCTGGCGCCCTGTTCGATCATTTCGTTGTAGGCAGGGGCGACATAGAACTCGTTATTGACCCGCAGGTTCTTCGCGACCATCGACTCGATGGCCGTGATCAATTGCCCGCCACGGCGAAAGTTGTAGATACCGACCGTGGCCTCATCGGAAATAACGTCCTTTTCAACCACACGATCAATCCGGCCCGACGCATCGAACCCCACGAACGACCATTTCGGATCGCACGCCTTCATGGTCATGATCAGTCCATCGGCATCGCCCATCGCCTGCAGATAGGCATTGATGTCCATGTCAACGTACTGGTCGCTATTGGCGATCATCACCGGCTGGGCTGCGTCAATCACCGCGCTGGCGGCATACACCGTGCAAGCAGCACCCTCGGTCAGACCGTCGAGTTCGACGATCTCGCATCCCGGTGCCCAGCGGCCAAGCTTGTCCCTGAGCCCGTAGGCCGCCACATGCCGGGCCTGGCAGATGAAGATAAACCTGTGCGGGCACGCCGGTGTCAGGTTGTCGATCACCACCTTGATCATCGGCACCCCGAACAGCGGAATCAGCGGCTTGGGATCTTCATACCCGGCCACCGCAAAACGACTGCCGGCGCCCGCCATCGGAACAATGATTTGCAGCATGCTTCAAGTACCTTCGTAAGTTGACCTTGCGGGTCGATAGGTGCCCTTAAAAAGAGCCTTGATCAATGACCCGCCCCTGCTCGAGGGTCAGGTAGCGTTGGCAGAATTGCCGGCCTTCCTCTCTTGAATGGGTCACCAGAATCAGCGCCATTCCTTCGGCCTGCATGTCACGGACACGCTGGTGACATTTGGTCTTGAAAGCCTCATCACCCACGGCCAGGACTTCATCGGCCAACAGGATTTGTGGCTCGACATGAACGGCAACGGAGAACCCCAGGCGCATGTACATGCCCGACGAGTAATGCTTGACCGGCTGGTCGATAAAGTGCCCCAACCCGGAAAAGTCGGCGATGTCATTGAAGCGGGCGCGTGTCTGCCGGTTGCTCAGGCCAAACAGACTGGCGTTAAGGTAGATATTTTCTTCGCCTGTCAACTCGGGATGAAAACCCACACCCAGTTCGATCAGTGGCGCGACGCGGCCACAGGTCTTGAGCACGCCACTGCTGGGCATGAGAATGCCGGACAGCAACTGCAGCAATGTACTTTTGCCTGACCCGTTATGCCCGACCAGGGCCAGCGACTCCCCCTTGCGCAAGGTCAGCGACACATCGTTCAAGGCCGTGAATGTCTCGATCTGCTCGCGATGCCGGGACTGGAATAGCCCCAGGAACCGTTGTTTCAAACCGCCCCGGTTATGGCGCAGGGTGAAGTGCCTGGTAAGGTTTTGCGCCTCGATGACAATACCGTTCATAAGTATTCGACCCGGCTGTCAACGTTTCTGAATACCAGAAGCCCGAGCACCAGCGATACCGCGCCCAGTGCCATGCACAGCAGCAGGTCGTCAATCGGCGGAGCGACGCCCTCATGAAGGATGGCCTTGAAACTGTTGAAATACGGTGCCACCGGGTTGAACGCGACCACTCGTGCAATCTCGGCTGGCAACGAAGAGGTGACCCAGACAATAGGCGTCATCCAGAACATCAACGGCACCAGCACGTCGATCAGGTGCTTGATGTCGCGCATCGTGATCTGGATAACGCTGATGGCGAGGCCGGCGCCCATGAGCAAGGCCATGAACGACACCAGCACCAGCGGATAGAACCACAGGGCCTGGGTCACGACACCACCCAGCAGCGAGAACAGCGCCACGTACACCACCATGACGCCACTCCAGAACACGACGATGGTCAGCGCACCCGAAAGCGGTAACAACAGGCGCGGAAACCGTAGCTTGCGGATCAGATTGCCGTTATGGATCAGCCATTCGCCACTTTGCGAAAGCAGCTGGGCCAATAACATCCAGTGCACCAGGCCTGTTACCAGATGCAGGGCAAAGCGGTCCTGGGCGCTGGGCAGAATGTAGGTAAAGACCAGGTAATAGGTCAGGGTCACGGCCAGCGGATTACCCAGTGACCAGATAAAACCCAGGGTGGCGCCCATGTAGCGGACCTTGATGTCCTTGGCGACAAGATTGATAACCAGGTCACGCCATCTGGCGATACCGGAGGGATTTGATAACAACATGATAAGACCCGGCCAATTGGGAAATCGAACGTCTATAGCCTTGAAGGCTCATGACTTGCCACGCGCTACGGCACGACATGACAGCGTTCATGGAAGCATGAGTAGGGTCGACTGCAAGGCTGTAACCACAGGCAATGAACGGCGTGCATGATCGATATTTTGTATAGGAAAACGCTATCAGCCCTTTCCTTATAAGTTGTAGGAAAAGGCAACACATAAAAAAGCAGCACAATTGATATTAAAGTGCCGCCTGATTATTGGGGGGGGCTTGTGCAAGCCGATATCGCATTCATCGATAACGTTTGAACACGGTAACGACCTTTCTGAACGTCTATCGGCCAGGCGCTGCAGCGGCGCGCTGCCGTACTTAATGGCCTGGACGAACTTGCCAGTTTCCAGGACATCCATCAGCGGCATCATCTCGGTCATGATGCGACGACCCTTGATGAAGCCCATGGATCACGCAGGCTTGAGGTGGGAAAGTCTTGTCGGCGACAGAAGCCACCCCATTCAGCGCCTGGCGGCGCCTAACACCTTTTCAAAGCGCTCATGGCCGGCTTTGAGCAGCCCGGCCTGCACCAGCAAGGGCGCCAGTGCCGCCTGTGATGTGACTTGCCCGCTCACCCGAACACCGCCACCGTCGGCCTCGAGGCGGGCCTGCAGATGGTGTTCGCCTTCGCGCTGCACGTCAGCCAGCCCTTGCAGCCCTTGCTGACATTCCACACTCAGGCTTACCTCGCCCAAGGCCAGGGTCCAGGGCGCCAGCAGGCCGACATCATGCCCTTGCACCTGACCGGAGGCCCTCGTGCAACGCGCACCCCGCCCGTCAAGCTGCAACCGACCTTGCCATTGCCCGCCGATCAGATAAGCGCTATTCACCCCCACCACTGCAGCGCCCGGTATCAACTGCGCCTGCCAATGCCAAGGCCAGCCGCTGACCGTCAACGTCCAGTGCTGCTGCGCAAACCCTGTCTCCAGTTGCGCGCGCCACGGACGCAGTTGCCAGGCCAGCGGCCCCAGTGCCCCGACCTGCTGCGCGCGGCCGTTCCACACCGAGCCACTGACCTGTTCGGGCTGCCAGCCGGGTGGCCAGTCGATCAGCCGCAACGCCCAGGCCGCCGGCAGGTTGAGCAGCAGGGTCAGACCGAATACCAGCCCCCCGGCCAGCCATAGACGACGGCTCAAGGTTGCCCTCCGTGGCGGCTGACATCCAGATTGAACACCAGGCCTGCACCACGGCGCTCCAGGCTCCAGCGCAAGGGCCGGGCGCCCTGCTCTTCAATGCTGCGCATCAGGTGCGCCAGGCTGTCGGCCCGGGCCACTTCACCCTGCAATTGCCAGACATCGCCGCGTGGCTCGACGCCGGTCAGGGTCACGCCATGGGCACCGGCCAGTGCCTGCCAGCGGGCGTTGTCGAACTCGCCGGCCGGCTTGAGCACCTGGGCCTGCGCGGCCAGACGCTGCCATTGGCGCAGGTCCTTGCCATAGTCGATCAACGGCCGCCCGATCAGCACCAGGATCAGGGTCAGGACCACCACCCAGCCGCCCAGCAACAGGTAACGACGCGACGCAGGCAAGGCCGCATAGCCATGGGAAAAACGCACAAACAATGCATTCATGGCACCGCCCCCAGGTCAAAACGTACGGTAAGTTGCGCGCCGTTCTCGCTCGGCTCGGCACTGGCCGTTGCGCCGGCGGTCTGCGCCAGGTCCTGCCAGTTCGAAGCGGGTGGCGGCGCAACCTGGCTGCCCGCATGACCACCCAGCACCAGCCGCCAGGTACGCCCATCGAAATAACTGCCTGCGACGCCCCAGTCTTGTTGCGCGCCCAACCAGCGGTCCAGGCCCTGCTCCAGCACCACCAGTTGTTCCTGGCGCACGCGCCAGTCAGCCTGTTCAGCCTGCACCCGCGCCAGGCTGCGCGTCGCCTGCTGCACCGTCGACACCGGCCCCGCCAGCGCCTGGACCTGTGCCTTCCAGACCGGCACCTGGTTGACGAACTGCACTAATGCCAACGTGGCCCAGCACAGCCCCAGCAGCGCAGCGCACCCCGTCAGCCGGCGCTGCAAGGGCGTCAACCACGCGCCAGGCCGGAGGCGGGCACGGCGGGTTTCGAGCAGGTTCGGCAAGCGCTCCAGCGTTGTCCAATGCTGTGGCCACACACCGCTGAAAGCCGCCGTGCCAGTCCGCCAGCCATCGGGTCGCTCACCCAGCGCCGTCGGCCAGACCAGCCACTGCTGCCGCCCCTGCGCATCGCCGCGTACCAGGCAGGTGTCTTCACCACAATCCCAGGCCAGCACCTCGCCCGCCCCGGCTTGCGGCATCAGCTGCATCTGCGCCCACAGCGCCTGGGGCTCGATCCCCAGCGCCTGCGCATCGGTCAGCCAGCCCTGCACCCTGGCACGCTCGACCACCAGCAACTGCAAGTGCCCGGCCATGCGCGCCAAGGCAAACACTTGAACCTGCTCGACAGGCTGTTGCAACTGGTCTTCCAGCAGCAGGGGCCATTCATGACGCTTGAGGCCCGGCGGGGCGGGCACCAGAAAGTGGCTGCACTGGGCGGCCGGCATCACCAGCGCCACCCGGTCGCGCTGCGCATGACCGGCCGGCGGCGGCCAGTCGCCCGCCTCCTCACCCGGCCAGCGCCGCCATTGCCAAGGCTGATCAGGCGCAAGGCCCGGGCGGACCAGCAGCCAGCCTCGGGGGTCGCGCCGGCGCAGGGTCCAACGCTCAGACATCGCGCAGCCTCGGCTCATGGTTGGGTGTCGGGCAGGTTGAACGTGCACACATAAGGGGCTCCGTGATACTCGAATTCCAGCCGCACCCCGCGGGTCGGCAGGCTGGCAATAGTTGAGGGAAACGCCAGCCAGCGATTGCCCTGATAAAAACCGAACTGCACCTGGCTGACATCATCCAGTTGCTCGCGAGGTTGCCAATGCGGGGCGCCAACCGCGTGCAGGTCAGCCGAGGTCGCCAGGCTGAGGCGGCGCTCGCGGGCCTCGAAGGTCAAGCGCTGGCGCTCCAGCCGCGACGCGCTGCCGCCCTGTGGCCAGGCACTCGCGGCTACCCAGGCCAATTGCGGTATCGCCGGTTGCCAGTCGAGCAAGCCCTGCGGCAACGGCAGGCGCTGCTCATACAACTGGCGCAGCATCAGACTGTCGAACCGCCGCTCCAGCGCCAGGCAGAATTCCAGCACCCGGGGTTGATCGTCCTGCTCGTTCAGCCGTTCGCGTACCTTGACCCAGCCGTTGACCAAGGCCGCCAGCAACACCCCAAGCACCGCCGTCAGGGCCAGTGCCACCAGCAGCTCGATCAGGGTCAGGCCGCGTTGAGGCCTCACTGCGGACGCACCAGAAACACGGTGAAATGCCCCAGCGGCTCACGCTCGTCACGGGCAGCAAACAGCGCCAGCTCGCCACGGCGCAGATCCTTGACGCCACGGGTCATGGCCAGGTCCAGCCGCCAGTGGCAAATGTTCGGTCCCTGGCGCAACTCGCCCCGCACCTGCTTGCCTGCCGGCCAATACTGCTCGACCCCGAAACGCGCCTCCAGCTCGCGCGCACACAGGCTGCCAAGCCGGTGCTGCTGCACGGCCTGGTGCACCGCGATACGCTGACGCAATAGCTGGCTGATCATCACCGTCATCATCGCGGCGATACCCAGCGCGACCATGACTTCCAGCAAGGTGAACCCACGCTGGCGCTTCATGGCCCATCAATCCGCACCAGGCGATCATTGCTCAGCCACTGCCAGCGCTGACGGCCTTCGGCCCATTGCCATTGCAGGCTGGCCGCACTCGCCACGCCATGCGCGGTAAAGACCACCTGTGGCACCTGGCTGGCCGGCCAACTGGCTGACAGCTGGGTCGGCCAGGACTCCGCGCGCCACGGCTGGGCCACCCAGCGCTGCTGCTCGAAACGCACGAATTCCGGCTGCTTGCCGGTCCAGCGCAACCCCAGTTGTTGTCCGCTGTGCCGGGCCACGGCGGCCTGGTGCTGCGCCTGCGCGGCCAACTGTTCCAGCGCCTGCACGGCGGGCGTCTGCCCGCCGTTGAGCCAGGCCACGCTCAAGCCGCTGAACAGACCGATGATCAGCATCACCACCAGCAGTTCGAGCAGCGTAAAGCCGCGCGCGCGGTTCACCTCACAGGCTCCAGTTACCAATGTCGCCGTCAGTGCCCTCGCCGCCGTCGACGCCATCGGCGCCCAGCGAATAAATGTCGATGCGCCCGTGCTCACCCGGCGCACGGTAGCGATAGGCATTACCCCACGGGTCGTCCGGCAGCCGGCGAATGTAGCCATCGGCGCGCCAGCCACGGGCCAGCGGCTCGGCCGCAGGCGCCTTGACCAGCGCGCCCAGGCCCTGCTCGGTGGTCGGGTAGCGCAGGTTGTCCAGGCGGTACATGTCCAGCGCCTGCTCCAGGGTCGACAGGTCGGCCAGCACCTTCTGGCGCATGGCCTTGTCCTGGTTGCCCAGCACGCTGGGCGCGACCACGGCGATCAGCAGGCCGATGATGAAAATCACCACCATGATTTCCATCAGGGTAAAACCGCGCTGGTTACGCATACGAGGCATAGATCGCTTCTCCATATCAGAAAGACAGACCCTGGTTGAGCTGCATGATCGGCAGCAGCACCGCGAGCACGATGAACAGCACCACCGCGCCCATCACCAGAATCATCAGGGGTTCGAACAGGGCCATGAGCGTGTCCACCTGACGGGTGAAACCACGCTCCTGGTTATCGGCCACTCGCTCGAGCATGTCGGGCAAGGTGCCGCTGGCCTCGCCACTGGCCACCATGTTCAGCAGCAACGGCGGAAAGTGCCCGGCGCCGCTCAAGGCACGGTGCAGGCTGACGCCGCCCTCGACCTGCTCGCGCACGGTCTGCAGGGCGCGGTGCACCTCGCGGTTGCCGACCGTGGCGGTGGCCACCTGCAGGGCTTCGAGCAAGGGCACGCCGCTGCCGGCCAGGATCGCCAGGCTGCGCGCCAGCCGGGCGCTTTCCAGCACGCTCAGCAAGGCGCCGATTTTCGGCCAGCCCAGCAAGGCGCGGTCGCGGCGCAGTCGCCAATGCGCCTTGCGCAGCAGCACGCCGGCGCCCATGCCACCCAGCACCACCAGCGCCAATAACCAGGGGCCGACCATCACCAGCCCGTCGCTGAGGCCGATCAACACCCGGGTGACCAGCGGCAGGGTTTGCCCGCTGTGGCTGAATTGTTCGGTGAGCTTGGGCACTACAAAGGTCATCAGGCCGATGACCACGACCAGCGACACCAGCATCAGCACCGCCGGGTAGATCATCGCGGTACGGGCCTTGTGCCGTTGGCGCTGCACCTGCTCAAGGTGATCGGCAAGGCGCTCCAGCACCGGCGCCAGCTTGCCGGAACGCTCGCCAGCCTCGACCAGCGAGCAATACAGCTCATCGAACAGGCCGCCCTGGCGACGCAAGCTCTGCGCCAGGCTATGGCCTTCACCGAGCGTGCCGCGCACCGCCACCAACAGGTTGCGGATCGCCGGCTGCGCCAGTTGCCGCTCCAGCGTCGCCAGGGCATCGACCAGCGGAATGCCGGCGCTGGCCAGCGTCGCCAGTTGCCGGGTCAGTTCGCACAACTGGCCATGGTTCAGCCGCTGGTTGCGCGGCAGGCGCGTGGTGCTGTCCTGCACTTGCAGGCTGCGGGCAAACAAGCCCTGCTCGCGCAGCAGTTGCCGGGCATGGCGTTCGTTCTCGGCCTGCAGGCTGGCCTTGCGGCTGCGCCCGGCCTGGTCCAGGGCGTGGTAGGCATAGGTCGGCATCGATCAGCCCCGCACCGCACGCAGCACTTCGGCCAGGCTGGTTTCGCCGCGCCGCAGGCAATCGCAAGCCATGTCTGCCAGGCTCTGGCGCCTGCCCTTGAGGTAGTCATGCATCGTCACTTCGCTGGCGCCGTCGTAGAGCAGGCGGATCAGGCCGTCGTCCAGCTCGATGAACTCATACAGGCCGATGCGTCCCTCGTAGCCGCTGCCGTGGCAGCGTTCGCACCCTTGCGGGTGGAAGCTCTCGCTCAGCTCACCCAGCTCCGGCCACAGCGCCCGCTCGGCGGCCTGCAAGGGCTGCGGCACCGCACATGCACACAGGCGCCGAACCAGCCGCTGGGCCAGCACGCCCTTGAGGCTAGAGGCAATCAGAAACGGCTCCACGCCCATGTCGCGCAGGCGCGTGACGGCGCCAACGGCGCTGTTGGTGTGCAGGGTCGACAGCACCAGGTGCCCGGTCAGGCTGGCCTGCACGGCGATCTGCGCGGTCTCGCGGTCGCGGATCTCACCGAGCATGATGACGTCCGGGTCCTGGCGCAGGATGGCGCGCAGGCCGCTGGCAAAGGTCAGGCCGGCCTTGGGGTTGATCGCGGTCTGGCCGATGCCGGTGATCGCGTACTCCACCGGGTCTTCGACGGTCAGAATGTTGCACGAGCCATCGTTGAGGCTGTTGAGGCTGGCGTACAAGGTGGTGGTCTTGCCCGAGCCGGTCGGCCCTGTGCTGAGCACGATGCCGTTAGGCCGCGCCAGGCAGGCGCGCAGGCCGCGCTGCACCGCCTCGGGCATGCCGAGGTTGGCCAGGTTCAACAGGCTGGCCTGCTTGTCGAGCACACGCATCACCACCCGCTCGCCATGAATGCCGGGCAGGGTCGACACCCGGATGTCCACCTCACGGCCACCGGCGCGCAAGGTGATGCGGCCGTCCTGGGGCTGGCGCTTCTCGGCGATGTCCAGGCGCGCCATGACCTTGATGCGCGACACCAGCATCGCCGACAGCGCCCGCGGCGGACGCAGCACTTCACGCAAGTGGCCGTCGACGCGCAGGCGGATCACCAGGCTGGCCTCGAAGGTTTCGACATGAATATCCGAGGCCTGCACCCGCAGCGCCTCGCCGAACAGGCCGTTGATCAGGCGGATCACCGGGGCGTCGTTGTCGTTTTCCAGCAGGTCTTCGATCCGGGGCAGCTCGCTCATCAGGCTGTCGAGGTCGACCCGCTCGCCGATGCCTTCGATCAGCGCCGCGGTGGCCGACTCGCCGGCCTGGTACAGCGTGCCCAGGCGCTGGTCATAGTCGGCCACGCTCAGGTGCTCGACCGCTGTGGGCCGGCCATGCACGCGCAGCACTTCCTGAATGAGGTCGGTATCGGCCCCGGCGCGCAGCCACAGCTGCCAGCCCGGCTCGACCGGTACCCGCGCCACGCCGGCCTGGCGTGCCAGGCGATAAGGCAGCAGGCCGCTCACCAGGCTGCTCACCAAGCCACCGGGCCCAGCCGCTCGCGGCTCGACGGAAACAGCTGCAACAGCGTGTCGCCGGTCGCCTGCTCGGGCAAAGCCAGGTGGGTGCTGGTCTTGAGGTTGCGGTACTTCTCGCTGCTCAACTGCGCCAGGGTCTGGTCGTCACGCACGATGCGCGGACGGATGAACACCATCAGGTTCTGCTTGACCCGCTGCGTAGCGCTGGAGCGAAACAGCCGGCCGACGCCTGGAATATCACCGAGAAACGGCACACGCTGGTCGCTGTCGGTGCTCTCGTCGCCGATCAGCCCGCCCAGCACCACCAGGCCGTTGTCGGCCACCATGACCTTGGTCTTGATCTCGCGCTTGTTGGTGATCACGTCGCTGGCCGAGGCGCTGTCGGCAATCGAGGAGACTTCCTGGACGATGTCCATGCGCACCGTGTTGTCGATGTTGATCTGCGGCTTGATGCGCAGCTTCACACCGACCTCCTTGCGCTCGATGGTCTGGTACGGGTTGGCGTTGTTCTGGGTCACCGAGCCTGTCACGAACGGCACTTCCTGGCCGACCAGAATCGACGCCTCGGCATTGTCCAGGGTCAGCAGGGTCGGGGTCGACAACAGGTTGAAGCCGCTCTGGCCCTTGAGCGCATTGATCAGCGCCAGGAAATTCAGGCCGCCGCCGCTGAGGTTGCCAATCCCGGCCGTGGCGCCCTGCACACCAGCCAGCAATTCAGCCAGCGCGCCGTTGTCGCCGTTCTGCGCCAGGGCTCCGACGGCGGCGACGCTGGCGGCATTGTTGCCGGGAAAGTTGAAGGCACCGCCGCCCAGGCTGTCGTGCTGAAACAGCCACTGCACACCCAGCTCCTGCACGCGGGTGTCGGACACCTCGGCAATGATCGCCTCGACCACCACCTGCGCACGACGAATGTCCAGTTGCTCGACGATGCTGCGGTAGGCCGCCAGCTCGCTGTCGGGTCCGACCATCACCACCGCGTTGGTGCCCTCTTCATACTCCATGCGCACGCCACTGGTGCTGACCATCGGCGGCTTCTCGCCCTCGGGCGCGGTGCCTTCAGGCACCGCCGCCTGCTCCTGGCCCAGGCCGCGCAGCACCTTGACCACCTCGGCGGCGTTGGCGTGGCGCAGGTAAATGACCACGGTGTTGCTGCTGTGCAGCGCGTCACGCGGCTTGTCGAGCTGACCGAGCAAGGCGCGCACGCGCTGGCGGCTGTCGGTGCTGCCGCGCACGAGCAAGGCATTGCTGCGTGGGTCGGCAACCACTTGCGCGCTGTCGGCGCCCTGCTCGCGGGCCAGCAGGCGGGTGACCAGCAGCGCGGTGTCGTTGGCGCTGGCGTTCTTGAGCGGCATGACTTCCAGCGGCTCCTGGCTGACTTGATCGAGCTGCCCGAGCAGCGTGTCGATGCGGTCCAGATTGCTGCGCCAGTCAGTGATCACCAACAGGTTGGCCGACGGGTACGGGGTAATGACGCCGACACGCGGGTCGATCAGCGGCTTGAGGATATTGAGCATCTGCTCGCTGGCCGCATTGCGCACGTTGAACACCCGCGTGGCCATGCCGTCATTGGCCTGGCCGTTCTTGTATTGGCGGGTGCTGCGGCCCGACTCCACCGGCACCGGCTCCAGCCGCGCGGCTTCGTCAGGCACGATCTTCACACTGCCGTTGGGCAGGTCCACGGCGGCAAAGCCCTGAGCGCGCAGTTGCGACAGGAAGATGGCGTAGATCTCGTCGCTGCCGAGCATCTCGATGCTGCGCACCGTCACCTTGCCCTTGACCCGCGGGTCAATGATGAAGGTGGTGTTGGTGATGCGCGAAACGCTGTCGATGAACTCGGACAATTCGGTGTCGACGAAGTTGACCTCGTACACCGGGTCCTCTTCGGCCTGCGCGTTGCCCAGGCCCAGCCCCAGGGCACAGAGCAAAAGGGCGAGACGCAATGGTGGCTTGCAGCGGTCGTAAATCATGCTTATCCCTGTTGCCGGATGCCGAAAGGTGGACGTTGTGCCGGCCACGGCAGGCGCTCGCGCTGGCCATGGTTGTCGAAGATCAGGCCGCGCTCGTCGATGTCCTGCAGGACGATGCCTGGGGCCAGGCGCTGGCCGCGGCTCAAGGTGCGCTGGCGCTGTTCATAGCGCAGCACCACCACCGTCGCTGCCAGTTCACGCGCCTTGAGGCTGCCGATGTATTCGATGGGCAGGCGGGTCAGCGGCAGCTCGCCGGTGCTGACCGCCTCGCGGTGCCAGTGCGCGCCGAGCAATTGCGGGGCAGGTACCAGAAGCGCTGGCGCCACGACCGTCGGCGCATGGCCATGCCAGAGTTGCACCACGCATTGCGCTGCCAGCCAGCCGCACAACACGACCAGCAGCAGATGGCTCAGCGCGGTCAGCCGGCTCAACTGGACAGCTCGCGTGGGTGCCAGCCTGGATGGCCTTGCACATAGCGCATCTGTGGCAGCGGCAGGCTCGCCAGTTGCCAGCCCTGGGGCTGTTCGCGCAGCCATTGTTCAAGGTGCTGCCACAGCGGCTGGCCGGCCTGGGCCTCGAAGCCCAGGCCGAAGGTGCGGCATTGCCCGGCCGGCTCGCCGACGCCACTGACACGCTTGCCGCTGGCGCTGTAGGTCACCTGCCAGTCCTGGCCGAACCAACGCGGCAGATCCTGGCTGTTGTCCAGCAACAGCGGCTCACCGAACAGTTGCTCGGCAGCATTTTCCAGTACGTTGGGCACCTGTCTGGCAGCCACATCGACCACCGGCGCCGGGTAGCTGCCGGTCAGGCTGAGCAGGTGTTCGCGGGTGATGGTCTGCCCGCGCTCCAGGGGATAGTCGTAGCGCAAGCCCGGCAACAGCACGGCACCGCCCGATTGCCCGGCCAGGGCCTGATGCAGCAGGCGGTCCCAACTGCCGCCGCGCACATCGCGGCGCCACAGGTTTTCCGGGGCCTGCGCCAAGGGCTGGTCGAGCCAGCCGGCATGGGCGGCGCGTTGCTGCTGCGCCAATTGACGAATACGTTGCGCCGGGACCTGATCGCTGACACTCAAGGCACTGTCCAGCGCCGGTTGAAACTGCGCCGCGAACTGCCAGTTGCCGGCCACCTGCTGGCAGCGAATGCGAAATGCACCGCTGGCCCGCACGCCACCGAGCATCACCGGCACGCGCTTGCCCGATGCCTGCAAGGCTTCGATCGGTTGCGGCCAGAAATCCTGGCCCCGGGCGCCGAGCACGATGTCGATCTGACTGATGCGTTCGGCCAGCCACAGCGCGGGGCCGGTGCCAACATCAGCCAGGGCGATGACCAGATCGGCCTCGCTGCGGGCCTGCTCGAACACCGGTTGCAAACTGTCCAGCCATTGTTTGAGGGACGCTTTCTGATCACGGGCATAGGGGTCGGTCACCCCGACCACGGCGATGCGCACGCCGCCGCGCTTGAACAGGGTCAGCGCTTGCGTGCCCAGGCGCTGAGCCGCTTCGCTGCCAAGCCCGGCGCCCAGCACCGGGTGCTGGTACTGGCGGTACAGTCCGGCGCAGGCATGTGGCCAGAGCAGACGCTCATCGCTGCTGACCCGTACTTCAGTGCCCAGCAGCGCGCTGCCCTGCACGCCCGACACGCCCTGCGTCAGGTAGGCCAGGCCGCTGCCGTTCCAGCACTGGCCATTTTCCAGGGTCAGGCTGTTGCCTTCACCGGCCTCAAGGCGCATGCGCTGCAACAGTGCCCCCAATACCGGGTAGCCACCGGTCTGCAACGGGCCGGTCAGGCTGGCGTCGAGCAGGCTGTCGAGGGCGCGATTGTCCGGGTTGGCGGCGCGGGCGTTGGGGCCGCTGATCCACGGCGCCTGGCCAATGCGCGTGGCCGGGCCCAGGCGGGTGGCCGGCACCACAGGCTTGCCGGGCTGGCGGGCATCCAGGGTGTCGGCGACATACAACAGGTCGACCTGCCCGCCACTGCCCGACGGTCCGGCCAACGACGAGCAGGCCGACAGCCACGGCGCCATGGCACCGACCGTCATCCACCCCAATACATCGCGTCGCACCATCGAAACCATTTGTTTACGCACCCTGGGACTGTCTCAGTACAGGGGCGGCATATTGGCGATGGCAAATGACAGTTTGATGGCAGTTTTGCAACCGCCACGCCATCACATGTGCCATCAATGGTCATCCACACCACCGACGCATTGGGGTGGCCCATACCTCCATTTGATAAAGCCAGCGGGCGGCTCAAGCGCAGCACAGGCGCATGTTCAGTGCCTCTTGAAAACCGGTAAAACCCTTGTAATCAGCCGCTTGCAGCGCATGAACCGACGTGCTGAAGGCTCTGGCAAAGGCTGATAAACTGTGTCACCGAAGAAACAATTTGAAACAAACAGGCATCTCATAGTGTGACAACTTAACCAAACTGCCAATAAATCATCACACTTGGCTCCTAAAGTTCGCGGCTCCTTACTTATTCCTGCTTTCATAAAAGGACCTGATGAATGAGTCGTGACACCGGCGATAACCTGAACCGCAACCTGAGCGTCAACGAGCCGATGGAATCGGTGATCGACACCTTCCTGAGCCGGCGCAGCGTGGTGCGCGGTGGCCTGGGGGCTGCAATCGCCCTGATTGCCGGCACCGGCCTGACCGGCTGCTTCGACAGCGGTGGCGGTTCCGATGACGACGATGTCGCTGAGCCTGTGACCCCGACCCCGGAGGTGCCCAAGCTCAAGCTGGGCTTCAACTCGATTCCAGGTTCGCGCACCGATGCCTGCACCGTGGCCGCCGGTTACGTCGCGCACATCCTGGCGCCGTGGGGCACGCCGTTCAACAGCACTGCCAATGCCTGGAAAAGCGATGGCACCAACACCTCGACCGACCAGGCCAACGCCGCCGGCATGCACCACGACGGCATTCATTACTTCCCCATCAGTGGCAGCTCGACCGAAGGCATCATTGCCATCAACTACGAGTACATCGATGAGAAGGCCCTGCACCCCAAAGGCCCGACCCTGGTTGCCGGCAAACGCCCGGTCGAGGAAGTGCGCAAGGAAATCAACGCCCATGGCGCCGGTGTGTTCCGTGTACGCAAGGTCGGCAGCCGCTGGCAGATCGTCGACAACGACCCGCTCAACCGCCGCTTCACCACCGCCTCGGTGATGAACATCGCCGGCCCCCTCAAGGGCACCGCGCACGTCAAGACCAAGTTCTCGCCGGACGGCACCCGTACCCGCGGCACCAACAACAACTGTGGCAACGGCTACACGCCATGGGGCACTTACCTGACGTGCGAAGAAAACTGGCCAGGCATCTTCCTCAACAAGGGCACTGTCCCGGCCGACCAGAAGCGCATCGGCGTGGCCACCTCCAGCACCAACTATGACTGGGAAACCGCGGCCGGCGACAGCAGCGAAGTCAACGACGAATTCAGCCGCTTCAACATCACCCCGCGCGGCGCCAGTGCCACTGACGACTACCGCAACGAAGCCAGCACCTACGGCTATATCGTCGAGATCGACCCGTACAGCGCCACCAGTGTGGCCACCAAGCGCACGGCGCTGGGCCGCTTCCGTCACGAAGGCTGCTGGCCGGGCCTGCTGACCGAAGGCAAGCCGGTGGTGTTCTACATGGGCGACGACTCGCAGAACGAATACCTCTACAAATTCGTCTCCACCGCCCTGTGGACCGCCGCCGACGCCAACCCGACCGACCGCCTGGCCACCGGCGCCAAGTACATGGACAGCGGCAAGCTGTACGTGGCCCGCTTCAACGCTGACGGCACCGGCACCTGGCTGCTGCTCGAAGCCACAACCGCCACCACCGACGGCAGCACCCTGGGCGCCAAGTTCACCGACCTGCCCGGCATCATCCTCAACACCCGTGGCGCCGCCGACGCCGTGGGCGCCACACCGATGGACCGCCCGGAATGGACAGCCGTGAACCCGGTCAACGGCGACGTGTACCTGACCCTGACCAACAACACCAGCCGCACCACCGCCAATGCCGCCAACCCGCGTGTCAACAACAAGCACGGCCACGTGATCCGCTGGCATGACGCCGACAACCAGACCTCGTTCACCTGGGACATCTTCGTCTTCGGCGCCAACGCCGCCGGCACCGCCGACCTCAACCGCTCGGGCCTGACCGAACTCAACCAGTTCGCCAGCCCCGACGGCATGACCTTCGACAGCCGCGGCATCCTGTGGATCCAGACCGACAACGGCGAGTCGACCCTGACCAGCTACACCAACGACCAGATGCTGGCCGTGATTCCAAGCAACATGGTCGACGCCGCCGGCAAGCAGGTTCCGGTCAATGCCAGCAACCAGGGCGACCTGCGCCGCTTCTTCGTCGGCCCCAACGGCTCGGAAGTGACCGGCGTGACCTTCACCCCGGACAACAAGACCATGTTCATCAACATCCAGCACCCGGGCAACTGGCCGTCCACGGACGTGGCCACCGACGTCACCGTCGGCACCGTGCGCCCACGGGCTTCGACCGTGGTGATCCAGCGTGCCGATGGAGGTGAGCTGGGCGTCTGATATCACCCGTTTCAACCCGTAGGACCGGCTTCAGCCGGGAAGCAGGCACCGCCGATGTGTGGTGCTGCCCTTCGCTGCTGAAGCAGCGCCTACGGGATCCAGACCGCATCCCACAACGGATAGTCACCTACGCGCTGTACCAATCCGGCGCGTATCGGATTGGCGATCACATAGCCCGCCACTTTCAATACATCCTCATCACGCCTGGCGGCATGGTCGTGATAACCCTTCTGCCAGCACAGCATCTTGTTACCGAAATGCTTGTTGATCACATACGCGCTGCGCCCTTTGAGCCGTTGCATCAACTGGCTCAAAGAACCGGACCTCAACTCAAACAGCCAATGCACGTGATCAGGCATAACCACCCAGGCCAGCGACCGCACGTAGCCTGCCACATGCAGGCTACGCATCTCAGTCATCAGTCGGCGACCTATCCATAAATTGGAAAACACAGCGTCGCGATTGCGTACAACACACGTCACCAGATAAATCTGTCCATGAATGGAATGGCGACCGATACGCAGATGATGGGCGTGATGATGAACAGGCATTCCATTGCCCTCCAGAGAAAAGGAAGGGCAAAGATAGGATCTGCCTCTCGAAGAAGCGGCAGTCACGTGGCGCAAAAGGTTTCAGACGTGCAGGCGTAAATCGGTGGTGACTGTGTTCCCGGCTAAAGCCGGTCCTACGAAGCCCCTAGATTTCCCGCCCCCGCACCACCATCTGCTGCGCCGGCACGCGGCTGTGCCATTTCACTACCCCGCGGGCCTGGACCCGGTACTGGCTGCGAAACGCCTGGCCGTCCAGCGTGGTTTCGATCTGCAGCAAAAAGTGATCGCCGTTGAGCAGCAGGCCTTCGCTCAGCCGGGCAAAGGCTTCGTCGTCCATCGCGCCCATGGCGCTGCGCAGGTCACTGGCGTCCTTGTAGCCGCCAGGCGGGCGGCCGGTGATCAGGCGGGTCAGTTGCGCGCGCGGGATCTCGCCTTCATAGAGGGCCTCCAGCAACGGCAAATGCTCCAGATTCAGAGCATTGGCGTTGAGCTGCCAGCCTTCGCTGTCCGGCAACACACACAGCGAGCCGGCGGCCCGGGCGCCGGGCACGGCCAGCAGGTTCATCTCACTGATGTCAGCCATCGGCTGGTTGCCCGCCAGGCGCGCCGGTGACTGGCGTGAATACTCCGGATTTTCCGCCCCATGCAAGCGCGCCTGGTGATTGGCATCCAGCCAGTCGATCAGGCTGTCGGCCAGGCGCTCGGCCGCCATGTCATCGCCCAGCAGGTGCAGCAACTGATTACGCGCCCGGTCGGCTTGCGGGCCGATCAGGCTGTTGACGTTGAAGCAGGTGTGCAGGTCGACAATGCGGATGCTGGATTTCCCGCCCGCGAAGTCATAGCTCAACGGCTGGCCGCGCAAGGCCTGCCAGAACATCGGGCTGGCGCGCCACAGCGGGTCCTTGAGCGCCTGCTCGGTAAACGCCAGCGCGGCCTTTTCCACCGCCCGCGCCTGGATGCGCTGTTGCACCAGGCGTACACCGTCGACCTGCTGGCGCCCCTGCGCCACCAGCCAGGTCAGCCCGCCGGCCAGCATCGCCAGGGCCACCAGTACCATCAATAACGCCGCGCCCTGCTGTTGCCTGCGCATGACTCCTACCTGCTTTCAAACCTGCGGACCGACAGTCAACACCGGCAATGTTGCAACCGGGTAACAGGCTCATGAAAACCACGCAAAAATGTCACAGCCTCGTCACATGGCCTCGGCAAGATGCCTGTTCATTTTCATAATCAATGATTTGGAGCGTTTTTCATGGGTGGTATCGGAATCTGGCAACTGCTGATCGTTCTCGTGCTGGTCTTCATGCTGTTTGGCACCAAGCGTTTGCGCACCCTGGGCGCGGACCTGGGCGAAACCATCAAGGGCTTTCGCAGCTCCATGGGCCATGACGAAACCAAGGGCGACGACACCCTGGCAAGCAAAGGCAGCCTGAACGATGCCAGCCGCACCGCCGCGCACCAAGCCGACAGCAAGCACTGATGTTCGAGATCGGCTTTACCGAACTGCTGCTGGTCGGCACCGTCGCCCTGCTGGTGCTGGGGCCTGAGCGCCTGCCCAAGGCCGCCAGTACCGCCGGGCGCTGGATGGGCCAGACCAAGCGCGCGCTCAATGGCATCAAGCGGCAGATGGAACGCGAACTGGATGCCGAGCAACTGCGCCAGTCGCTCGACCAGGCACCCCTGATCGCGCTGGAACAGGAACTGCGTGAAGGCATCCGCCTCGACCCGCCGGCCGGCACGCCTCACGCCAGCAACGGACAATCGACCTCATGAATGCCCTGGAACATCACGCTCCCATCGCGGTAGTCAGTCACCTGCGTCAGTTGCGCAGCCGCCTGCTGCGTTGCCTGCTGGCGATTGTCTTGCTGTTCATCGGCCTGTTTCCTTTCGCCCAGACCCTGTACACCGCCATCTCGGCCCCGCTGCGTGCCTTTCTGCCCGCCGGCGCCAGCATGATCGCCACCAGCGTGACCTCGCCCTTGATGGCGCCGTTCAAGCTGACCCTGATGCTGGCGCTGTTCGTGGCCATGCCACTGATCCTGCACCAGGTCTGGGGCATGGTCGCGCCGGTGGTGTATCGCCGGGAGCGCCGCATCGCCATCGCCTTGCTGGTGGCCAGCGTGACCCTGTTCTACGCCGGCATGGCCTTCGCGTTCTTTTTGGTGTTCCCGATGATGTTCGGCTTTTTCGCCAGCGTCACGCCCGAGGGCGTGGAAATGATGACCGACATCGCGCTGTACCTGGACTTCATCCTGGCGCTGTTCCTGGCCTTCGGCCTGGCGTTCCAGATTCCGGTGGCGACCTTCCTGGTGGTATGGGCCGGCATGATCGATGTGCAGACCCTGAGCAAAAGCCGGGCCTATGTGATCGTCGGCTGCTTTGTGGTGGGCATGATCCTTACCCCGCCGGACGTGTTCTCGCAAACGATGCTGGCGGTGCCGATGTGGCTGCTGTTCGAGGTCGGCCTGGTGGCCAGCCGGATGGTGAGCCGCCGAGGCACGGCCTGTAATGCCGACTTCAACCGGGAAGCAGACACCGCACAGTGATCTTGCCGGCCAAGGCGTACCCCACCTGCCCTACTCAGTCTTGGCCAGCTCGCCGATCTTTTCCAGCCGCGCCCGCACGATGTTGCGGCTGATGCCCAGCAGGCGGCCAGTCTGCAGCTGGTTGCCGTGGCAAAAACGGTAGGCGGTGCGAAACAGTGTCTCTTCTATGTGTTCGTACAAATCCGGAATGTTCTTCTCGAACAACCCGATCAAAGCACTTTCAAGATTGGCCGGCGGTGCCAGCGGACGAGCAGCCGCCTGTACAGCTTCTTCCTGGCGGATGCCTGAGGAACGCATGTCGACCAGGTGCAGGTCGACAGGCTGCACGCGCTCGTTACGGCACACCAGCAAGGCATGATGAATGGCGTTTTCCAGCTCACGGATATTGCCCGGCCAACTGTGCTCCAGCAACTTGCGCTCGCTGTCGACACTCAAGGTCGCACGGTTGTAGCCCAGCCGCTGACAGTGCTCGCCAATGAAGAATTCCGCCAGCGGCAGGATGTCGCCCGGCCGTTCACGCAACGGCGGCAGGCGGATGGTCGCCACGTGCAGGCGGTAGAAAAGGTCTTCACGAAAATGCCCGGCCACCACGGCATCGGCCAGGTTGACGTTGGTGGCCGCCACCAGCCGGACATTGATCGGAATGGGTGTACGTGAGCCCAGGCGTACCACTTCACGCTCTTGCAACACGCGCAGCAGCTTGACCTGCATATTCAATGGCAGGTCGCCAATTTCGTCGAGAAACAGCGTGCCGCCATTGGCGGCCTCGAACCAGCCGGCCTTGCTGTTGGTTGCCCCGGTGAACGCGCCCTTCTCGTGTCCGAACAGCTCGCTCTCTACCAGCGACTCGGCAAACGCACCACAGTTGACGGCCACGAACGACTCGCGCCCGCGACGGCTCAGATGATGGATATGCCGGGCCACCAGCTCCTTGCCCGTACCGGTTTCACCCACGATCAGAGTGTTGGCTTCGCTGGGCGCCAGACGCTCGATACGACTGAGCAATTCCTGCGAACGAGGGTCCTTGAACACCAGCACGGTGGCACGGACTGACTTGGTCAGTTCTCGGGCATGAGGGTGGGTCAGCAGCGACATGTTGCATACCTGGCAGTGAAAGCGCGAAGCCATCTTTACATGAAAATTAATAGTCCAATTAATTGTTAATTAGCATTTGTTTATTCTTAAAAAGAATATAAGCCGATTAAATCCAGCGGGCTGCTGCCCCAGCAGCAACCGGTCAGCAACGAGTGTCCTGAGCTCAGCATCAGGCTGCGTCCCAGGCAACACCCCAGGCACCCGCCATTTTCTGCAGAGCCACGTATTACAAGGGCTGCAGCGTAATTTTTGCCGCATGGCATGCAACCTGCTCCTGTGCTGACAAGCCGGCAATACCCGGCACTCGCTTCGCGAACCTGTCGCACAAGGAAAATCCGATGACACTCTTCACTCCCCTCAAGTACGCCGTGGCCACTCTGGCCGTGGCGATCTCGATCCATGCGCTGGCCGACGGTGTGTATACGCCCACACCAGACCCGCTGCAGGGCGACGGCCGGGTCTCGGCGTTCTACACCTGGCAAGACGTCATTCCGGCCACCCCCGGCAAACTGCTGCGCAGCGAACCACTGGAAGCAACCCTGAGCCTGCCGGGCGCCGCCTCGCAGCAACGGATTCTCTACACCTCCCTGAGCGGTCTCGATGGCAAGACGCCCATTGTGGTTTCCGGTGCACTGTTCATTCCGCAGGGCACGCCGCCGGCCGGCGGCTGGCCGGTGGTGAGTTGGGGCCACGGCACCGTGGGCGTGGCCGATATCTGCGCGCCGTCCTGGAGCGGGCGCTCGTACCGTGACGTGCAGTACCTGGCGCGCTGGCTCAAGGAAGGCTTTGCCGTCGTCGCCACCGACTACCAAGGCCTGGGCGTGCCCGGCGGACATCCGCTGTTGAACGCACGCACCGCCGCCTACGGCATTCTCGACGCCGCCCGGGCAGTGACCACAGCCGTGCCGGGACTGGCTAACAAGGTACTGATCGTCGGTCAGTCGCAAGGCGGTGCCGGGGCCTTTGCGGCCGGCGCCTATGCCGCCACCTACGCACCGGAGCTGGGTGTCAAAGGCAGCGTCGGCACAGGCGTAATCTACACCGTGGGCACCAGAAGCGTCGGCAACCAGGACCCGACCAAGGTTGACGCCGCGCTGACCTACGGCTTCTACACCTTGCTGGCCGCGCAGCAGTATGACCCTGGCATTGACCCCAGGGACCACTACACCGAGCGGGCCTTGCCGTTGTTCGAACAGGCGCGCACCAGTTGCCTGGCGTCCTTGACCAGCGATGTGCTGGCGCTGGGCCTGACCCCGGCCCAGGCGCGCAAGGATAACGATGGCGCCAGGCTCAAGCCCTGGCAGGACCAGATCGCCTATCCGACCCTCAAGCTGGCCCAGCCGATCTTCATCGGCACCGGCGCCGAGGACAAGACCCCGGCGGCTGAGACCCAGCTCAAACTGATGAAGGACGCCTGCAACGCCGGCTCCGTGGTTGAAGGCCATCTGTACAAGGGCCTGGGCCACAGCGAAACGGTGAATGCCTCGCTCAAGGACTCGATCCCGTTTGCGAAAAAGGTGATTGCCGATCAGCCCGTCACAGCCGTGTGCGAACCCGTCGCCGGCTAATGCAAGACCGGCCTTGGCCGCGCCTGCGCATTTAACATTCACCTCGGAACGTTCACCATGAGCATCGAATTCTTCAGTCGCCTGCCGCTGCACGGCGAAACCCAATACTTGCCAGGCGACCCGCGCAACCGCGGCGACTGGGGACCCTCAGACGGCACCGGCGCGGTATCGGACTTTGCCGTGGGTGATCCGTTTACCTACATCGATTATCTGGGCCAGATCGCCCGCGCCAACGAGATCAACCGGTTTGGTGGCGCGCTGATGGTCAACGCTCCCAGCGGCGAAGAGCCGTGGACGGTGTGTTCGCTACTGGCGCGTGAAACCCGCACGCTGAAGTTCGTCACCGCCTTCCAGCCTTACCACTACACCCCGTGGGTGGCGGTGCAGCAATCGGCGACTTATCAGCGCGCCACGGGCAACCGCCTGGTCTGGAACATCATCAACGGTGGCTCAGACGCCATGCAGCGCCAGGTCGGCGATTTCAACAGCCATGATGAGCGCTATGAACGCGCCACCGAATTCCTCGATGTGGTCAAGGGCTACTGGCACAACGAAAACTTTCATTATCAGGGCAAGTACTACAGCGCCGAAGGCGGTGGCCTGCGTCATCCGCTGAACAAAGCACAGCTGCCAGTGATCTGCACGGCCGGTTCCTCGATTGCCGCTCGCGAGTTCGCCGCCAGGCACGCCGACTACTATCTGATGCGCGCCGAGCACCCCGAGCAGATCGCCGCCCTGATCGTCGATGTGCGCGAACGAGCACTCAAGCATGGCCGGCATGACATTCGCTTCGGCCTGTCGATCGATGTCATCACCCGCGAAACCGAAGAGGCCGCCCATGCCGAAGCCAGACGCTTCTTCGACGACGGCATCCGGCGCGGCGCGGCCAAGGCCGTCGCCGCCCATGCCGGCCTGCGTACGGCACGCAAGCTCAGCTACGAAGAGCAGTTCGGCCAGCGCGAAGACATCAAACAGTACGACGACTTCTTCATCTACCCCAATGTCTGGGCCGGCTTCGGCTACATCGGCGTGCCACCCGGCTGTGCACTGGTTGGCAGCTACGAGAATGTCGTTGCGCGCATCCGCGAATACAACGCGCTGGGGCTTGAACTGTTCTTCCTGGCTGGTTACCCGCACCTGGAAGAAGCCTATCGCCTGGGCCAGCACATCCTGCCGCACTTCAAGCACGAGCGGGCCGCCCTGGTGCAAAGCTCGGCCAGCATTACTCCCGTGCACGCCGCCCACGCTCACTGAAGTACAACCAATAAGGAACAACCGGCATGGACTATCCGATCAGCCGCCGACGCTTGCTCAATAACAGTGTCCTGCTGGGCACCGGCCTGATGCTGGGCAGCAGCGGGGTGCTGGTCGGCTGCGACGCCGGGGCGCCGGCCGGCCAGGTTAATGCCCGCCCCCAGGGCCAACCGCAACACGGCGGGCGGCTGCGCCTGGGGATCCTGGACGGCAACCAGAGCGGCAATCTGGATGCCCATAAGCCGGTCGGCAGTGGCGTGGTGCGTGGCTTTGCGTTGTACAGCAAACTGTGGGAATGGGACGAAACCATGCAGCCACGCCTGGCCCTGGCCGAAGAAGCCGACGTCAGCGCCGATGCCAGGACCTGGACCCTGCGCCTGCGTCAGGACCTGGAGTTCCATCATGGCAAGACCATCGACGCCGACGACCTGATCTTCTCGGTGCGCCGCCTGACCGACCCGCAATTGGCCTCGCCCTATGCCGCCTTGCTGCATTGGGTCGACCGCGACAATCTGGTCAAACTCGACAAGCGCACCATTCGCCTGAGCTTTCGCGATGGGCGCAGTTACTTCCCGCTGGCAGAAACCTGGGTCAACTTCGGTGGCATAGTGCCGGTGGATTATCACCCGGTGACCAACCCGGTCGGGGCCGGGCCTTACAAACTCAAGAGCTTTACGCCGGGCCAGCGCTCGGTGTTCACCCGCTTCGAGAACTACTTCAAGCACGGCAAGCCCTATGCCGACGAGCTGGAAATCATCGACTTCAAGGACCAGATTTCACGCCTGGCCGCCCTGCGCGCCGGGCAGATCGACATGGCCAACGGCATGCCCAGCGAACAGCTCGATGTGCTGCGCCGCGACCCGCGCATCAAGCTGGTGACCTCGGTGACCGGCAACTGGCTGTCGTTCGACATGAACACCGCCAGGCCACCGTTCGACGACCCGCGTGTGCGCCAAGCCTTTCGCTTGCTGGCCAACCGCGACAACCTGGTCAAGCGTGCGCTCAACGGCCAGGGCCGGGTCGCCAACGACCTGTACTCGCCGAGCGATCCGACCTTCGATCACAGCATTCCGGCGCGTCCGTTCGACATTGCAACGGCGCGCCGACTGCTCAAGGAAGCGGGCCAGGAACACCTCGATGTCGAACTGGTGACCACGCCCGGCAGCGGCTTGTCGGCCGCCCTGGTGCTGGCTGAACAGGCCCGCGAAGCCGGGGTCACGCTGAGGGTCAGGCAAGTCGACCTGCCGACCTTCCAGGGTCCGCAGAAAACCGAATGGCCGCTGAGCACTGGCGGCAGCATCGGCGCGCCGTTTCTCGCCAGCGCGATCCACACCGACGCACCGTTCGCCGTCGCCAACAAAACCCAGTTCCAGGACCCGGAATTCGGCCGGCTGTTTTACCAGGCCATGGCCCAGCCGGACCTGGTCAAACGCACCGCCCTGGTTCATCAACTGCAGCGTATCCAGTACGACCGTGGCGGCCTGCTGATCTGGGGCTACACCGACCAGCTCGACGGTTTTGCCAGCCATGTCGGCGGTGCCGGTCCCGAACATACCCAGTTCAGCACCTGGCGCTTTGACAACCTGTGGCTGAACGGCAAGACCTGACGCCGCCACGCGCCTCAGCAGTTCCTTATCGCCAATCACCCCTGGCGGGGCAATCCCGCCGGGCAAGGAGAGATTCATGCCTGCAATTGCCTTATCCCCCGCCGTGGCGGGCTTTACGCGCAGCCTGCTCTCGGTGGTGGTGCTTGCGCACCTGCCGGCTCAGGCCCGGGCCGACATCGAACAGGGCAATACGCCGACACTGGCGGTGGTTACCGTCGAGGTCGCGAAAAAGGCTGATCCCGACACCGCCATCGTCCCGGTACGCGCTCCCACCTCAGTGTATGGCGGCTTGCAGGCAACGGTGCTGGACACCCCGCGTTCGGTCAGCCAGGTGAATGCCGAACAACTGGCCAGGGACCCGATCCGCAGCAGCGACGACCTGGTCAAATACGCACCGGGCATCACCCGCGGCGGCGGCCAGAACGCGGGACTGGCGCCGCAATTTCGCGGCCAGGGTTCGGAGGTCTTTCATGACGGCCAGCGCGGTTATGCCGTACGCCACCCGGCCAACTTCAACGGTATCGAAGGCGCCGACATCGTCGCCGGTCCCTCGTCGGTCACTTATGGCTCGGTGACAGGCAGCGGCGGCTACGTGAACTACCTGAGCAAGAAGCCCGACTTCGACGAACAGCGCACCCGTATCAGTGCCGAACTCGGTGGCTGGAATCCCGGCGCGACGTCACGCGGCTCGGGCAAATACAGCGTCGACACCACAGGTCCCCTGTCCGACAGCCTGGCCTATCGCTTCAGCATGACCCAGCAGCGCAACCAGGATTACTACGACAACGTCGACAATAACTTCAACGCCTTCTACGGCGCCTTCGCCTGGCGCGGCGACGGCGTGCGGGTCAACTGGAACGCCAGCTACGACGACTATTACGACTACAACATCACCCACGGCTGGAACCGCGCCACCCAGGCGCTGGTGGACCACGGCACGTACTACGCCGGCCGCGCCACGCCGATCATCCAGAACGGCAGCACGCTGTGGTCGCCGGTCCTGCAATCGGGCGCCACCAACGCGCCCGTCACCGGTTGGGTACAACGCCAGCGCAACGCCCAGGGCCAGTACACCGTGGTCAACAACAGCTTCCAGACCGCGTCGCCCAACACCCAGGCCAGCCCCGGCAGCGTGCGCGGCTGGGTGTACGATCCGAACCTTGCCGGCAATGGCCTGACCTCGCTGTCATCACAGACCAGCCAGCGCGCCGAGGACGAAAGCAGCTCGCGGCGCTTCATCACCCAGTTGCGCACCGAATGGGACCTGACGCCAGACATCACCCTGGCCAACAGCACCTTCTACGAACGCTCCAACGACGTCACTGATGCGCTGGGTTCGTTCAATGTGCAATCCAAAGACAACATCTTCGACAACCGCTTCGAATTTCGCTGGCGCAGCGAAGGCGAGCTGTTCGGCATCAAGGTCGTCGACGACAGCAACAATGGGCTGATCTATCGCCGCGAGTCCAACCAGTCGATTGCCGCCAACAACAGTTTTGGCGGCAATCTCTACGCCTACGACCTGACTCAGGACTCCTCGACCAAGAACCCTGGCGATCTGCTTGGCCTGACCGGCAGCAACCCGGCCGGCGGCGAAGGCGCCTGGATCGGCCAGCCCGGCGTGGCGCAATTTTCCGACTATTACGGCTACCTGAACCTGCCGGCCATGTACCCGGCCGGTCACGGCTTGTACGCCGAATCTGTGGCGCCCTACACCGCCGACAGCGTATGGACCACCAAGACCCTGTTCAGCCAGCACAATCTGCGTTTCAACGAGCGCGTGGGCCTGAACATCGGCGCCAGCCGCAGCTGGATCGATGCACGCATCGAAAACCCGTTCGCCCTGCCTGGCGCCAGCCCGCGCAAGGACAGCGACAACTACCGGCTGTTCTCGGTGCAGCTCAGCCCGTACATCAAGCCCACCGACAACAGTACGCTGTACTACACCTTCGACCGCTCGCTGGCAGTCAACACCGGGTTCTTCTCCAACGGCATCGGCTGGGGCAGCGGCGCAGGCGCCAACCTGCTCAACCCGCTGCAATTCAAAAGCCTGTCGGTGCTGCATGAAGTCGGCCTGAAAGTCGATGCGATCCCCGACACGCTGTTCTTCTCGCTGGCCGGCTTCAAGCAGGAACGCGACCAGTCGCCCGACAGCAATAACAACATCGCCCGGCTGATCATCAAAGGTGTGGAATCGACGATTCGCTACCAGCCCACCGAGCACCTGCGCACCAGCATCAACCTGTCGAAACTCAAGGCCTACAACGAGTTCACCTCGCAGGCAGGCTTTGCCTCGGCAGGGTTCGTGCCCGACAACGGCACCGTGTTCGGCGACAACAATGCGCTCAGCCAGCGCCCGTCGGGCAAGTTCGATGCGGTGCAGATTCCCCAGTACACCGCCTCGGGTTTTGTCGACTACCGCTTCGACAACGGCTTCGGCGCCGAACTGTCAGGCTGGTGGACCAGCCAGTGGTACCTGAACCTGAGCAAGACCGTGCAGATCCCCAACGAATACAACCTGGACCTTGCCATTTACTACCGCCAGCCGACCTGGAGCAGCACGCTGCGGGTGCTCAACCTCACCGACGAGTTGAACTTTGTCAGCGGTCTGGTCGGTTCCACCAACACCTTCCTGCAACCGATGCAGGGCCGCACCGTGCTGGCCCAGGTCGATTACCAGTTCTGACTTTTACAAGGAGCAACGCATGTCCATCGAATTCGTCGGGATGATTTTCCCGCGCCAGTGGTCCGAAACCCACGGCCAGCGCACCGCAGGTTTCGACCTGCCGTTTATCCGCCATCACGCCCGTGCCCATGAACAGGCAGGCTTTGACCGGGTACTGATCGCCAGCGGCCCAGGCAGCGCCGACAGTCTGCAAATCGCCGCGTATGCCGCCTCGCAGACCGAACGCCTGGGCTTCATGATCGCCCACCGTCCGGGCCTGACCGCGCCGACCGTGGCCGCCCGCGCCTTTGCCACGCTGGACCACACCACCGGCGGCGGTCGCCTGCGCCTGCACGCCATTACCGGGATTACCGCCGAACCGCAGGAAGGCGACTTTCTCGCTGACAAGACCGAACGCTACAAGCGCGCCGACGAATACCTGGAAATCGTCCGGCGTCTGTGGACCGAAGAGCAGCCGTTCGATTTCGACGGCCAGTACTTCAAGATCCAGGGCGCGTTCTCGCCGGTCAAACCCGTGCAGCAACCGCACATCCCGATCTCGTTTGGCGGCTCGTCCGACATCGCTTACCAGATCGCCGTCAAACACGCCGACCTCTATGCCCTGTGGGGCGAACCGCTGAGCGGCGTGGCCGAGCAAATCGCCAAACTGCGCACCGCCGCCAGCGCGCAAGGCAAGCCCGCGCCACGGGTCAGCCTGTCGGTACGGCTGATTCTGGGCGCCACCGAGGACCTCGCCTGGCAGCGCGCCGAGCAGATTCTGGCGCAGATCAAGGCCAACCCGCAGTTCGCCGAAGGCAGCCCGTGGCGCAACCGCACCAAAGGCACAGGCTCCGAACGCCTGCTCGCCGCAGCCGCCGCCGGCGACCGCCACGACCGCGCCCTGTGGATGCCCACCGCCAGCGCGGTCGGCGCCTACGGTGACACCACCGCACTGGTCGGTACGCCGGAAACCGTGGCCGAAGCGTTGCTCGACTATGTGGACCTTGGGGTGACGACGTTCCTGAATCGCGGCTATGACCCGCTGTACGACACCGTCGATTACGGCCGCTGGATCATTCCGGCGGTAAGAGAAGAAGCGCGGCGACGGGCGTTGCAGCGGGCTTCGTAAACCTCAGGTAGCCCGTCCTGCGGGATTTGTGCAAGGCCGATATTTAATGCCCGGCACAACTCCCGCAGGAGCGCGCTTGCCGGAATGCCGGACCACCGCGACCGGCTGCGCAGCAGTCGTAAATTTGTGGCGTTTAATCAATTTTTATGGCCGCTTCGCGCCCAGTCGCGGGCAAGCGCGCTACAGGCGGTGATTTCTATATCTATTTAAATCAGCCAATCAGGAGCAGCCAAGGACAACAAAGCGGGTCTATACCAGCGTCGGCGAGTTACTCACCAGTGTGCGGGTGTAATCGTCCTGCGGCCGGTCCAGGACCTGCTCCACCGGGCCCTGCTCCAGAATGCGGCCGGACTTTAGGACCACCACCCGGTCGGCAATTGCCCGTACCACGCCCAGGTCGTGGGTAACGAACAGCAAGGTCAGGCCCTCGCGTTGCAGCTCGCGCAACAACGCCAGGATCGAGGCTTGCACCGAGACGTCCAGCGCCGAGGTCACTTCGTCGCAGATCAATAACTCCGGTTCGCAGATCAAAGCACGCGCAATCGCCACGCGCTGGCGTTCGCCGCCCGACAAGCTGTGCGGGTACGACTGCGCAGTGGTAATCGGCAACGACACGCGTTTGAGCACCGCCTCGACCCGCTCTCGTGCGGCGGCGCCCTTGACGCCGAAGAAGTGCGCCAGCGGCGCGCTCAGGCATTCGCCCACGGTTTGTCTCGGGTTCAGGGCGCGATACGGGTTCTGGAAGATGTACTGAATCCGGTGACGCAAGTCCGGCGTGCGCTGGCGGGCCTCAAGGCTCAGCGGCTGGCCGGCATAACGCAGCGCGCCCTGGGCATTTTCACCCAGCCCTGCCAGGGTGCGAGCCAGGCTGGTCTTGCCCGAGCCCGATTCACCGACCAGCGCCAGGCATTCGCCGGCCTGAATACTCAGCGAGATATCGAACAGCACCTGACGGTCGTAGGCGACATCCAGATGGGCCACTTCAAGCAACTGGCGCTCAGCGGCGTCGCTGACCTGCGTAGCCAGCGGCGCCTGGGTCACCAGCGCCAGCGCTTCATGGTGCGGGTGCAAACAGGCCACACGCTGTTGGTCATTCAGCCCATGAAGCAACGGCTCGCCCTGGCCGCAGGCACTGGTGCTGCGCGGGCAGCGTGGGGCGAAGGCGCAGCCTTGTGGACGATGACCGGGCGCGGGGGCGTGGCCGGGAATCGCGTTGATCTCGCGGCGCTCGGCCACATCGGGGATCGCTGCCAGCAAGCCACGCGTATACGGGTGCGCGGGATGACTGAACAGCGCTTCGCGGCTGGCGGTTTCGACCAGACGACCGGCGTACATGACCATCACCCGGTCGACCAAGTCCTTGATCACCGCCAGATCGTGGGAAACATACACCGCCGCCACGCCCTGGCTTTTGCACAAGCGCCGCAGGGTCGCCAGAATGTGCGCCTGGGTGGTCACGTCCAGCGCGGTGGTCGGTTCATCGAGCACGATCAGGCGTGGCCGTAATACAAAGGCCAGCGCCAGCAGCACACGCTGTTGCTGACCGCCCGACAGTTGATGAGCGAAGCGCTTGAGAAACTGTTCGTCGTCCGGTAACCCCACATCACGCAGCGTCTCTTGCAGGCGCTGGCGTTGCTGGTCGCGGCTCACACTGGCGTCGTGGGCGGCGAGGGTTTCACGCAGCAAGGTGCCGATGCGCAAGGCCGGGTTAAGCGCGGTGGCCGGGTCTTGCGGCACATAGCCGATCAGGCTGCCGCGCGCCTGACGCAGGGCCTCGCCGGCCAGTTGCAGCAGTGACTGGCCAGCGATGTCAATGCGCCCGCCAGCAATCCGCGCACCGCGCCGGGCATGGGCCAGCAACGCGGTGGCCAGCGTGGTCTTGCCGGAGCCGGACTCGCCGACCAGGCCGACGATTTCCCCGGCCTGCAGGCTGAACGAGACATTGGCCAGCACATCGACCTGCGCGCTCAGCTCGACGCGCAAGCCCTCGACACGCAATACAGGCGCTTCCAGCGTCTGCAGCGTGCGGCTCGCGGCAATCGCCGCACGTTGTTCAAGGCTCATTTCGGCGATCACACTCATGGTTGTTTGTCCCCGATCCGCGCCGTGCTGCGGCCGATGCCTTCAGCAAGGATGTTAGTGCCATAGGCGAAGATGCCGATCATCAGCGCCGGCACCAGCACCGGCCAGGGCTGGACCAGCAGGCCGGCCTGGTTTTCGTTGATCATCAGGCCCCAGTCGGCGGCCGGTGGCGCGACGCCATAACCGAGAAAGCTCAGACCCGAAAGAATGCCCACGCCCCAGGTCAGCATGTTGCCGAAGTGCACCAGCAGCGGCGTGAGGATGTTCGGCAGGATCTCCTTGAAAAGAATGCGCCACGGCGAATAGCCCATCATCTGCGCGACCTCGACGAACTCCTGGCTGGCCACCGCCACGGTGCTGCCGCGCGCCAGACGGATCACGCTGGGGATAAAGGCAATCGACACGGTGAGCACGATCAGCCATGGCTGGCGACCGAGCATCGAGACGATCAGCAGCACCAGGATCAGGTCGGGAAAGGCCAGCGACACATCGGCGCCCCACATGATCGCCTGGTCCAGCCGCCGCCGGGAAAAGCCCGCTGCCAGGCCCAGGCTGGTGCCGACCAGCAGCGCGACCAAGGCCGCGGCCATCGACATCCACAGCACCGACAAACCGCCTGCCAGCAACCGCGACAGCACGTCGTGGCCGAGAAAATCAAAGCCCAGCCAGGCATCCGCAGCCGGCGCTCCGTACACCGGACCGAGCATGTCGGTGGGTGCATGCGGCGCCAGCAACGGGCCGAACACCGCCACCACGACCACCAGCAAGGTAATGATCAGGCCACGTCGCACTTGGGGTTCGCGCCACAGCAGGCGCCAGCGGGCAGTCGCAGAAAAAGCGCTCATTACACAGTCCTCATCCGGCCTGACGGGCCGGCGTGCGCCGCCACCAAGGGCGGATGCCACGGCGGTTGCGATTGATCATGCGCACCTTGCGAGCGGTGCGCAGTTTCGGGGTCAGCAAGACGGTCAGCAGATCGGCCAGCAGGTTGACCAGTACCACGCCCAGCGTGGTGACCAGCACGGCGGCCTGAATCAGCGGCAGGTCGCGCATCTGGATGGCCGAGTTCAGCGTGGTGCCGATGCCGGGATAACTGAAAATCACCTCGGCCAGCAGCGCGCCGCCGATCAGTGTGCGCAGGGTCAGTGCCACGCCCTGAATGGCCGGAATCAGCGCGTTGGGCAGGGTGTGCAGCCAGACAATCCGCCGCTCCGGCACGCCACGCAAGCGCGCGGCGATCACATAGTCCGATTCCAGCGCCTCGATCATCGAGGCGCGCACCATGCGGGTCAGGTACGGCAGTGTCGACAGCGATAGCGCCACGATCGGCAACACCAGAAAACGCAACTGCTCAAGCAAGCCCTTGTCCGGGTCGAGGATCGACACCGCCGGCAGCCAGTCGATGTGCGGCATCGAAAACAGCAGCACCAGACCAATGGCCAGCAAAAAGCTAGGCGTGGCCTTAAGGAAGATCAGCAGCGACAGCGCCCAGCGGTCAATGCGGCTGTCGCGTCGCAACGCCAAGGCCACGCCCAGCGCCAGGGCCAGCGGCACGGCGGTGAGCAGCACACCGAGGATCAGCGCCAGGGTGTTGCCGAAGCGGCCGAACAGAATGCTGCTGACCGCCGCGTTCGAGTCCAGCGAGGTGCCGAGGTCGCCACTCAGGGTCTTAAGCAGCCAGTACCCGTATTGCAGGAGAATCGGCTGGTCCAGGCCCAGTTGCTGGCGCAGGGTCAGCACGCTTTCCAGCGGCGCGTCGGGGCCGAGAATCACCCGCGCCGGGTCCGAGGGCAGCGCCTGGGTGGCGATGAATACCACCAGGCTGATCAGCCAGGCAGTCAGCAGGCCATATCCGAGCCGGCCGAAGAACCACGACAACCAGGCCGGTGCCTGAAAGCGCGAGTGACGGTGTGCGTGTCTAGACATTGTTCAACCACAGGCTGTCGAAGCGCCACGAGGCGAAGGTGGTCTGCTCCGGGGTCAGGCCGCCGACCCTGGTCGAAGCGGCGTCGAGGATATCGGCAAAGCCCCAGATCAGCAGCGAGCCCCGCTCGTGCTGGATGCGCTGGGCTTCATGGACCAGCACTTTGCGTTTTTCCAGGTCCGGCTGCGCCAGCGCTTCAAGAAACAGCTCATCGAAGCGCGGGTCGTGGAAGTTGCTGCGGTTGTAGATCGCGGTCGGCGCCTCGTTGTGCAGTGCAGTGGCGAGAAAGCCACGCGCCGGAGTCGACGCGGGCGACATCACCCAGTTGTCGCGCTGCGGGCCGTTGAACACCGAGTTGTCGACCTGGGTGACCTTGATCTCGACCCCGGCTTTCTTGGCCTGCTGGGCAAACACCAATGCGGCGTTGGCGGTGCCGCCCGGCGGCGTGGTGAATTCGACCTTGAGGTTCTCGTGGCCGGCTTCGCGCAGCAGGGTTTTGGCGCGCTCGACGTCATGGCCGCGCTGGGCAATGGCGTGGTTGAAGGTCGGGTCGTGCGGTGAGTACAGGTCGTTACCGATGCGGCCAAAACCGTTGAGCGCACGCGCCACCAGCTCTTCGCGGTCAGCCAGCAGGCGGAAGGCCTCACGGACTTTGGGGTGGTCGAACGGCGCCTTGGCCACATTGAGGTTGAAGCCGCTGAACGAGGTGGTCGGCGAGGCATACAGCTTCAGGCGCGAGTCGGCCTTGATGGTCGCGGTGTGCTCGGCGGTGACGCCGCTGGCGACGTCGATCTGCCCGGCGCGCAGGGCCGCCAGGCGCGAGACCTGGTCCTTGAATTCAATGATTTCCAGCTCGTCGGCATACGGCTGGCCGGGTTTGTAGTAGTTCTCGAAACGGGTGTACAGCGAGCGCTGGCCGGGAATGAAGCTTTTCAGCTTGTAGGGGCCGGCGCCCACCACATTGGTGACCGGGTCATAGTCGGTGGGCACGATGCCGCCGAAGCTGATCAGGGTTTCATCCAGCGGGAAGAAACTCTGGCCTTCCTTGAAGCGGATCTCGATCGTGCGCTCGTCGAGCTTGCGCAGCGCCTGACGGTCGATGGCGCCGACCAGGCCGGCATACGGCGAGGCCAGTTTGGGGTCGGTGAGGCGCAGGATCGAGAACAGCATGTCTTCGGAAGTGATCGTCTTGCCGTGGTGAAATTCCAGGCCCTGCTTGAGGCGAATGGTCCAGGCGCTGGCGTCGGCATTCGGTTCGGCGAACTCGGCCAGGGCCAGGCGTGTGCTGACGTCCGGGTTCCATTCCCAGAACTTGCTGTACAGCGCCCAGCCACGAATGATCCCGCCGCCCACCGGCTTGTGCGCATCGAGGTTGCCGGCCTGATCGCCATCGATGATGCCAACCCGCAGACGCCCGCCACGCACCGGCGTCAGCAACGCAGCGGCGGCACCGGCTGGTGCAGGCGCTTTGGCATTGTTGTCGCAACCGCCTAGCAAGCCGCCCAAAAGCAGGCCGCCACCGACCGCCAGACTGTTGCCGAGAAAGGTACGACGGGGAAATTCGTGACTCATGCTGACTCCATCTTTTGCCTGGCAACGCCCAGCGACGGCACCTCGAAGCCATGGTCCAGGTCCAGCAACGGCAGCAGCAGATCGGCGACGCGATGGGCTTCGTCGATCAGCGGAAAGCCGGAGAGGATGAACGCCGAGGTGCCCTGGCTTTCGTATTCGCGAATCCGCTCGGCGACCTGCTTGGCGCTGCCGACCAGATAGGTGCCGGCGGCCGGGCCGAGAATGTTGAAGCCGAACAGGCTCGGGCCGACCCAGACGTTGGGGTAGATCTCCAGATCGCGGGCCTTGGGCAGTTTGCCGCTGCGCAGGGTCTCGACATTGCGCTGGATCTGCGGGTCGTCACTGTGGAAGGTTTCCAGGGTTTCGCCCGCCGGCAACTGGCGCTGTACGGCATTCAGCGCGGTTTGCAGCGAGGTACGTTGCAGCAGTTTCTCAGCGTGTGCCCAGGCCTCTTCTTCGGTCTCGCGGACGATGATTTGCAGGCGCGTCCCGAAGGTCAGCTCGCGGCCGATCTTCGCCGCCTCTGCGGCCACGCGACGGAACTTCTCGCCCAGTTTCGGCGGGGTGTTGGCGAAGCTCAGGTACACATCGAGCAACTGCACCGAATGCGCCACGCCAGGACCCGAGGTGCCAGCGCCCCACAGCGGAATACCCGGCCTTTGCAGCGGCGCATGCCAGCCGCCCAATGGATGGCCGGCAGCGCCGGACGGGCGCGGTGCAAGCTTGACGTACTGGCCGTCGAAGCCTGCGGTTTCACCGGCATAAATGCTCTTGAACGCCTTCCAGTATTCAAGGCTGAAGTCATAGCGCTCGTCGTGCGGATAATGCACGCCCAGCGTCGCCAAACCGGCGTCATTGCCGTTGACCACGTTGAACAGCAAGCGACCGTTGGAGAACTGATCGAAGGTCAACGCCCACTTGGCCAACACCGCTGGAGACAGCTCGCCGGGATGCTGGGCCACCAGAAAGCGCAGGCGCTTGGTGGCGTCGATCAGCGCAGCAGCGACGGCCAGGCTTTCGTTGGGGCTCGAACCCAGCAACGAGCCGTAGTAGCCCAGACGGTCGCTGGCCACGGCCAGTTGCTTGAGGTGTTCGAAATCGGTGTGCCAGCGCCCTTCGGGCTCCCACGGGTACGGCCCGTCGGGGGTGGTGAGGTACCAGAGAATTTTCACGGCCATGGTTGCAGTCCTTGTAATAAGCGCTGTCGATCAGTCGCGGCGGTCGATGGCCGGTACCAGGTTCAAGGCGGTGGCCTGCTCGAACAGGCCGCTCATCTTCCATTGCTGGGTCAGCACGCCAGGACCGAAGGCACGCGAGCCGCCGATGGCTTCGGCGAGCAACTGGATCTGCGCGCCCTCTTCCAGCAGCACGATGAACTCGGCCAGGTCGCGCAGGCCTTTCTTGCCCCACACGGTGGCGCCGCCGTTGGCTTCCAGGATTGCCGGGGTGAAGGGATTCTTCGCGAGGCTGTCGATGATGAAGTCGACTTCCTGCTGGCGACGGTCGACGTACACCGGCAGTTCGCGGGCCAGCTGGAAGCGCTGCACCGGCACATAGTTGAACGGCAGGGTGCGCTGGGTTTGCGCCCAGGCGCCGAGGTACGGCGAGTGCACGTGGGAAATGGTAGTGACGTCGGCGTGTTGCTGGAACAGCCTGGTGTAGCGCCCCGGACCACCGCGGCCCTTGCCATGCAGCACGTTGCCGTCAAAGTCGGTGACCGTGGCGGTCAGCGGCTTGCGGTAGTTCCACGGGCCTGGGTAGTTGACCGACACCAGCAGCTCGGTGCCCGGAATGCGCTCGATAAAGCCCACGGTGCCGTTGGCGGTGATGGTGTTGGTTTCGCGGAACACGGTGAACGCCTGCTCGGCTTCCAGGATCACATTGTCGACGAAGGCATGTTGCTCAGCGGTGAGGCTGCGTTCAGCAGTAGCAGTGGTCATGTGCAAGTTCTCCGGGGTCAGGCGCGGCGCGTGGCCAACCATTCATGGGCAGCTTTGAGAGGGGCATGGTCGACCCAGCCGGCAATGTCGAAATCGCGTTCGAGAAAGCCGTGCAGGTGCAGGAATTTTTTCTGTACGTCGAGAAATGCCAGGCGCTGGGCCGAGAGGTCCGGCGCCAGGGTGGTGTGGAAGTCGCCGCGATAGGCTTCGGCCACGCCGGCGCTGCCGGCCTTGGTTTCTTCTTCGAGAATGCGGTTGAGCGCCTCGCGGTTGCCGGCGGCCCATTCAGCGGCGCGCAGGGTTTGCGCCAGAAAGCGCACGACCACATCGAAATGGTGGTCGAGCAGGCTTTGATGCACGGTAATCGGCCGTGGCGTGCCGTTGTTGATGCGGTAGCGCGGATCGGTAATCTGGTCGAGGTCGATACCGACCACCAGGCCCAGACGCTGCGCGGCATCGGCCGCCGAGGCGCCTTTGACATACACCGCATCGACGTCGCCGCGTACCAGGTAATCCAGGCCCGACCACAGGCGTTGCAGGCCCAGTTGCGGGGTTGCCGCATCGGTCTGCGATTGCAGCGCCACCTCGACCAGTTCGACATCGTCGAAGCTCAGGCCGGCCAGCGACAGTGCGCCCTTGTATCCGTGCAGGCTCATGGCACGGGCGATGCTGCCCGGACGGTTCTCGCCCCACGCCGGCAGCGCCAGGCGCTTGCCCTTGAGGTCTTGCGCGCTGCGGATGCCGGAGTCGGGACGGACCAGAATGGTCTGCCACTCTTCGATCCAGGTCAGGCCGATCAGCCGGCTCGGCGCACCGGCAGCGCGGGCCGCCAGGGCCGGGACGTTGCCGCCTTCGCGAAACAGGCCCGGCAGGTCGTGATCGTAGTGATGACGGCCCAACTGTTTAGCTTCTTGCAGGGTCGACACCGGCAGGCCATCGGCGGCGAATTCTTCGCCCAGCCAGCCGAGTTGATACGCCAGCCCCGAGGCGGTCGGCACCGGGCAGCGGGTGAACCAGATTTGCTCCAGCGTTGCAGCGTGAGTCATGGAAAGCTCCAGGTGTTCGGTCGGGGCCAGGATGGCTGGCCAATACCTGTACTAACGCAACGCTCATGCCAAATATTCAAGCCATTGATTAATAAAGAAAAAAATTAAATTACCGCTGACAGGACAGAATCAATTGCTGATCTGCCAGCAACGCTGCAGCGCGACTGCTGGCAGATCAGCAATCGCCTGCCGCAGGGTGCTGCTCCAGCAACACCCCCGTTGCAGAAAGCCTCACCCCTGCCCTGAAAGCCGCGAAACAGAAGGCTTGCCACGCTGTCCGGCACACTGGCGCAGAACTTGCTCAACCCATTGCAACGCTCCAACACCAATCCCGTAGGGCTGCTTCAGCAGCGAACAGGCACTGCCGGGACATTCTGGAATCAGCAAGAAGGTGAAGTCATGAGTACGGCCCATAACAATTCGTCCATCGAACAGCAGGCCCAGCGCCTGCACAGCGAAGCGCAGGCCATTGCTACCGCCAGGGAAGTCGCCGTGGAAATCGCCCGGCTGGCGGCGGACCCGGCCAATAACAACACCCTGCCGTGGCGTCAGGCCGAGCTGCTGTCGCAAAGCGGCCTGACCGCGATTGGCGTACCGAAGGCGTTCGGTGGCCTGGGCGCGTCGGTGCAGACCATCGTCGAAACCGTGCGCCTGATTTCGGTGGCCGACGGCGGCGTGGGCCAGTTGTTGCAGATTCATAACGTGATGCTGCGCGGCATCTTCACCGGCTACACCGAGGCGGTACGCGACCGTTTGATTGCCGATGTCTTGGCGGGCAAACGCTTCGGCAATGCCTTGGCGGAAGTCGGTGGCAAGAACAAGTTTTCGCTCAAGACCCGTGTAGAGCGCCGCGAAGACGGCAAGCTGGTGCTCAACGGCAGCAAGTTCTACTCCACCGGCTCTTATCTGGCCGAATGGATCTCGCTGACCGCCGCCAGCGACACCGGTGGCGCTGGCGTGCTGCTCAACCGCAACACGCCCGGCCTGACCCTGGTCGATGACTGGGAGGCATTCGGCCAGAACAACTCGGTCAGCGGCACGGTGATCTTCGACAACATCGAGCTGGACGAAGACTACATTGCCCGCCGCGAAGGCCCGATGAAACGCACCGGCCTGACCTTTCCGCAGATTCTGCATGCCGCCATAGACACCGGCATTGCCTCAGGCGCCCTGAGCGCTGCCGTCGACTATCTCAAGCACCACGCCCGACCCTGGGTGGAAAGCAACGTCGAGCGGGCCAATGAAGAGCCGCACATCATCAAGCAGATCGGCGAATACGCCGTGGCCCTGCGCGCCGCCGAGTCCTTGCTGCGCGAGGCCGCACAGGTGTTCGACCGGCACAACCTGGACCCGGACAACAAAGAGCTGCAAGACGAACTGATTCTGTCGGTGGCCACGGCACGTGCGCATTCGGACGGCGCCTCGCTGAAAATCTCCAGCGACATTTTCTCGTTGCTGGGCGCCAGTTCAACCTTGAGCAAATGGAACCTGGACCGCTTCTGGCGCAACGCGCGGGTCCACACCACCCACGACCCGATCCGCTGGCGCCTGCACCACGTGGGCAACTACTACCTGAACGGCATCGACCCCGGCGAATACACCGCGATCCTTAACGCCAAACAGGCCGAAGGCGCCAGCCGCAAAGCCTGAGTCGACCGCCGTACCTGGTAGGAGCGCGCTCTGCCCGCGACCGAGTGCGTAGCGCTCGCAAAATTGTGGAAACGCTGAAAATTTACGACTGCTAACGCAGCCGGTCGCGGTGGTCCGGCATTCCGGCAGAGCGCGCGCCTACAGGGCCAGTGTCTGCCATGCGATCTGTGACATCCACTTCCATCGAACACTTTGAGTTTTTCATGTGATCAACAAACACCCACTGCTGCGCAGCCTGGCCATCTACCGTGAAATGCCGTGGCGTTTCGGGCTGACCGCTGCGTTGTTCATTTGCGTCAACATAGGCCTGGTCTGGCAGCAATGGCTGGTCGGCCACGCCATCAACGATGTCAACGCCGGGCGCGCGGTGGTACGCCTCGACGACGGCAGCTTCAACGATTCGCTGGCCTGGCACTGGCTGTGGCTGATCGTCGGTGTCGCGCTGGCGCGCGGTGTCGTGCAGTACGCCGCCGGCGTGCTGGCGCTGGTGCTTAGCCAGGAGCTGCTGACGCGCCTGCGCGAGCGCATTCTGGCGCAGGTGCAGAACCTGCATCTGGGCTATCACTGGCAGCACGGCATGGGCGAGACGATCACCCGTACCACCCGCGACGCCGACAAGGTCCGCGATGCGCTGATCAACTTCTGGCGGCAGGTACTCGATACCCCGCTGGTGGTGCTGGCGGCGGTGGGCCTGCTGAGCTGGTACGACCCGCTGCTGGGCCTGGTGCCGTTGTTGCTGACGCTGGTGGGGCTGGCGATTTTCGTCTTGCAGACCGAGCATCTGGTCAGCCTCGACCGCGCCGTCGGCGCCGCTTACGACCGGGTCAACCAGGACCTGAGCGAAGGCATCAGCGGCGTGCGGGTGATCAAGTCGTTTGCGCTGGAACAACGGCGCATCGACAGCTTTGCCAGCCAGGTCACTGCGTTTACCGTGCATGCCCGCCAGGCGCTGGCTTATGCCAGTTCGCGCATTCCGTTACCGCAGGCGGTGGTCGCACTCAGTCATGTGTGGATTCTGGTCTACGGCGCGCACCTGGTCAGCACCGGCCAGGTCAATGTCGGTGAACTGGTCGCCGCCTTGCTGATCGTGACCACGCTGGTGTTTCGTATCGAAGGCATCGGTCGGGTGATGCAGACCTTTGCCGATGCGCGCTCCTCGGCCGAGCGCATCTGGCAGTTGCTCGATGAACAACCGGCGATTACCGGCTCCACCGGCAACCTGCCCAACACCCCGCTGGGTCTGAAGCTTGAGCAGGTGGTGATCAAGGCACCCGGTGGTGGGCGTTCGATTTTGAGCGACTGTTCGCTGACCCTGCACCCCGGTGAAATCGTCGCGCTGGTCGGCGCCACCGGCACCGGCAAGAGCCTGCTGGCCAGCCTGTTGCCGCGCCTGGTCGACGTCAATGCAGGTCGCGTGCTGGTCGGTTCCTGCGAAGCCGGCTGGCAGGATGTGCGCGACCTGCAACTCGACCCGCTGCGCCAGCGGGTGCATGTGGTGCCGCAAGAGAGCTTTCTGTTTTCCGACACCCTGGCCGCCAACCTGCGCCTCGGCGCACCGAACGCCAGCGATGATGAACTGCTGGAAGCGCTGCGCATGGCCTCGGCCGAAGATGTGCTGGAGCGCTTGCCGCAAGGCCTGCAAACGCCGCTGGGTGACAAGGGCGTGACCTTGTCGGGCGGCCAGCGCCAGCGCCTGAACCTGGCCCGCGCCCTGCTCGCCCGCCCCGACATTCTGTGCCTGGACGACGCCACCAGCGCGCTGGACGCGATCAGCGAACGCCGCGTACTGGACAACATTCGTCAGTTGCCACACAGCCACGGGCGGGTCACCACGCTGCTGGTCATCTCCAGCAAGCTGTCGACCATTCTGCTCGCCGACCGGGTATTGATGCTCGAAGGCGGACACATCGCCGACAGCGGCCGTCACGAGGAACTGCTGCAACGCAACCCGTACTACCGCGACCTGCTGGGGATCGAACATGGCTAAGCCATTGCGGGGCCAACAAGCCCTGAGCGACATCGAAATCGAAGAGTTGCTGGCCAAAAAAGCCCTGGACCGCAACATGTTCAGCCGCCTGCTGCCGTTATTGAAACCGATCCGTGCCTCGATTCTGCTGGTCATCGGCCTGGAGCTGGCGCTGGTGTTCACCGTGTTCCTGCGCCCGTGGTTCGTGCGCGAGCTGCTTGATCGCGGGCTGATCCAGCAGGACGGCCAGTGGATCGCCGACATGATGCTGATCGGCTGGCTGGGCGCAGGCCTGGCAATCAGCTGGGTGGCACGCTTTGCCCTGGCCGGCGTCTCGCAATACATCGCAGGTCACGCGGCCATTCGCGTACTCAATGATTTACGCATACGGGTGTTTGCCCATGTGCAGGCGCTGAGCGTCGGTTACTTCGACCGGACCAAGGCGGGACGGATCATTTCCCGGGTCGACCGTGACGTCGACAGCCTTGAGCCGCTGGTGATCCAGGGCCCGCCGGAACTGCTCGGCGCGTTGCTGCGCTGCAGCGGAGCGGCGGTGATGCTGTGGCTGATTTCGCCGTTGTTCCTGCTCAGCCTGGCCGGCGCCGTACCCTTGTTGTTCATCGCCACCTGGGCGTTCAAGCGCATCTCGCAGCGCAACTGGGCCACGGTGGCCGAGAACCGCAGCCGCTTTACCGCACACCTGGTCGAAAGCGTCGGCGGTGCGCGCATGCTGCAACAGTGCGTGCGTCAGGAACCCAACCTGCGCCGCTACCGGCAACTGCTCGATGACTTCAACCGGTCGCTGATTCGCGGCAGCCTGCGCTCGGGTTGGTTCGCGCCGTTTACCGCGTTGCTGGCGGCGGCGGCCATGGCGGTGTTGTTGCTGGTCGGCGCACACGGTCTGGCACAGGGCAGCGTGACCGTCGGCCAGGTTGCCGAAAGCCTGTTCTACGTGATGCTGTTTCTCGGCCCGCTGCAAGAGTTGTCGGACCTGTTCGAGCGCTACGCCACCGGCTCCGCTTCGGCGCAACGTATCTTCCTGCTGCTCGACACAGCACCGCAGGTCACCGATCCGCAGCAGCCGCGCGCGCTGGGCAAGGCGCGTGGCCAAGTGATCTTCGAAGACGTGCGCTTTGCCTATACCCCCAACGCCACACGACCGGTGATCAACCAGTTGAACCTGGTGATCGAGGCCGGCGAAGTGCTGGCGATTGTCGGCCCGTCCGGGCATGGCAAAAGCACGCTGGTACAGTTGTTGACGCGCTTCTACGACGTGCAGGGCGGCGCGGTGCGCCTCGACGGCCTGGATGTGCGCGAGGTGGCCCAGCATGACCTGCGCCGCAATGTAGCGGTGGTGCTACAGGACAATGTGCTGTTCAGCGGCAGCATCCTCGACAACCTGCGCATGGCCGCCCCACAGGCCGACGACGACACGTTGATCGCCGCTGCGCGTGAGCTGGGCGCCGACGAGGTGCTGGAACGCCTGGCGCATCAGTACCATACCGAAGTCGGCCCGCTGGGTTCGTACCTCAGCCATGGCCAGCGGCAATTGGTCTGCCTGGTCCGTGCCTATCTGGCGGACCCGGTGGTGCTGGTGCTCGACGAGGCCACCTCGGCGGTGGATGTCCACACCGAGCGCCGTATCCAGAAGGCCCTGCGCCGACTGTGCCTGGGGCGCACGGCGATCATCATCGCCCACCGCCTGGCAACCATTCGCGACGCCGACCGCATCGCGGTGATTCGCGAAGGCCAACTGGTCGAACTCGGCCCGCATCGACAACTGATCGAGCAAGACGGCCCGTACGCGATGCTCTACCGCACCTGGCAGCGCAGTTCGGCCAGATCGATCGATGAAATCGGCGCCACCCACCGCAAACCTTTACTCGAGACGCCCTTATGAGCACTGAATTTTTCTGGCGCCTGCCATTGGGTACCGACGGCCCGCAATTGAGCACCGACAACCATAACCGCGGCAACCCGCGCCATCGCCCAGGCCATATTGCTCCCGGACGGCTGGCCGATGGCTCGCCCGACGGCTTTGGCTACATCGACTACATCGCCCAGGTGGCCAAAGCCGCAGAATTGGCAGGCTTCGAAGGCGCGCTGCTGCCCACCGGCCCCGAGCCCTGGATCGTCGCAGCGGCGCTGGCCCGTGAGACCCGGCGCATTCGTTTTCTGGTTGCCTTCCAGGCCATTTGGACCCTGCCCGCCTATGCCGCGCAACAGGCCGCAATTCTGCAGAACCTCAGCAACGGGCGACTGGACTGGAACATCATCACCGGCGGCAGCCCGGCCGGTCAGCGCGCTCAGGGTGATTTTCTCGAACACGACCTGCGCTACAAGCGCACAGGCGAATTTCTCGATGTGATCGACGGCCTGTGGCACAACGAGCGCTTCTCGTATGAAGGCAAGATTTATCGCCTGGAGAACGGCGGCCTGCCGCCAGGGCTGCAACACGAGCGCAAGCCCGGTGTGTATTTCTCCGGGTTCTCGGATGCCGCACTGGACGTCGCCGCCCGCCACGCCGATGTCTACCTGAACTGGGCGGAGCCGGTGGATAAACTGGCGCCGCACATCGAGCGGGTGCGCGAGCTGGCCGACCGTCAGGGACGCAGCGTGCGTTTCGGCCTGCGTGTCGACCTGTTCGCCCGAGAAACCGAGGCGCTGGCCTGGTCCGACCTGCGCCGCCAGTTCGAGCGTTTTCATACCCCTGGTGCTCAGCCAGCAGCGGGACGCGGTTCTGATTCGGTGGGCGGCGCGCGGCAGACGGCCTATCACCAGAATATCGACCGCTTCGAAGACCTGATCATCGGCCCGAACCTGTGGGCCGGTTTCGCCAAGGCCAAGCCAGGCCCGACGGTGGGCCTGGTCGGCAGCCATGAACAGATCGCAGAGCGCTTGAGCGAATACCGCGACGCCGGCTTTTCAACGTTCATCCTGGCCGGCAACCCGCACCTTGAAGAAGCCTTGCGCATCGGCCAGGAAGTCCTGCCGCTGGTGCAGCAACGCAGCCCCGTTTATCCAACAGGAACTACCGTATGAGTCAGCCCCAGAATACGCAGCCCCTGGACACACTCTGGTACACCCGCTGCCCGGTGCCCACCGGCCTTGGCCTGGCGGTACAGAAAGGCTGGCTGAAAGAGGCGCTGGAACCCCTGGGCACCGCGCTGCAATCGATCCGCGAGTCCAGCGAGCAAAGCGTGCGCGAGTCGCACTTCGATCACACCTTGCGTAACTCGGTACGCCACGGCGGCAACATACCGGCCATCTGGGCCCGCGCCCAAGGCCGCGAAACCCGGGTCATCGGCCTGTCGTGGGTCGATGAAGTACAGTTGATCCTCACCCGTCCCGGCAGCGGCATCACCACGGTCAAAGACCTCAAGGGCCGGCGCTTCGGCCTGCCGCACTGGCGCAACGCACAGATCGACTTCACCCGTGCCCAGGCACTGCGCGGCCTGGAGAATGCCTTGAAGCTCGAAGGCCTCGAAGTGCGTGATGTCGAACGGGTCGACTATGTCCACGGTGGCACCTTCAGCGACACCCAGGCCCAGGCGGTGGACGGCACGCTGGTTACCGGCCACCGCGCCGAAACCCGTAACGCCGAACTGGTCGGCCTGCTGCGCGGCGAAGTGGATGCGATCTTTCTCAAGGGCGCACATGGCGCGCAACTGGCGCATGATTTTTCGCTGGTCACGGTGATCGATACCGGCTCGCACCCCGAGCCACTGATTCGCAGCAACAACGCCACACCGCGCACGCTGACCGTGGACCAGCACCTGCTGGACCACCATTTCGACGTCGCCACCGGCATTCTCGAGGCTGTGCTGCGCGCCGAACACTGGGCGCGGCAGCACCCGCAGGACACGCGACGTTTTCTGTCGTGGGAGGTCAACAGCAGCGAGTACTGGGTCACGGCCGCCTATGGCGAAAACGCGCACCAGCGCCTGAACACCGAATTCAGCGAGCAGGCCATCGATGGCCTGCAGGACTTCACCGATTTTCTTCAGCGCTGGCAGTTCATCGAGCAACGCTTCGATGTCCGCGACTGGATCGACACTCGCCCTCTGGATGCGCTGAGCCTTGCCCGACAGGCAGGTTGACGCCTTTTAAAACGAACACGATCGGACTTTTATGAGCCAAGCACTCGAAACCCTCTGGTACACCCACAGCCCGGTGCCCACCGGGCTTGGCATTGCCGTACAGTCCGGCCGTCTGGCGGAGGCTTTTGCGCCGTACGGCACCAATATTCAGTCACTGCGCGAATCCAGCGAGCGCGAGGTGCGTGAAGCCCACTACGACCATCACCTGCCCAACTCGGTGCGCCATGGCGGTAATATTCCGGCGATCTGGGCCTATTCCAGCGGCGTGCCGACGCACTTGCTGGGCCTGTCGTGGAGCGACGAGGTGCAACTGATTCTGACCACCGTCGACAGCGGCGTGAAGACCACCCGCGACCTGAAGAACCGCCGCTTCGGCCTGCCGAAATGGGCCAACGTGCAGATCGACTTTACCCGCGCCCAGGCCCTGCGCGGCCTGGAAAACGCCCTGCTGCTGGAAGGTCTGAGCGTCGCCGATGTCGAGCTGGTCGACTACCCGTATGGCGGCACCTACAGCGACGAGCGCAAGCATCATGTGTACGGCTCGGAAGTCAGCCTGGATGTCGGCGTGATCCGCAAGCGCAATAACGAACTGATCGGCCTGCTGCGCGGCGACATCGATGCGATCTTTCTCAAAGGTGCCCACGCCGCCCAACTGGCCAATGAATTTGGCCTGCACGTGGTGGTCGATACCGGCTCGCACCCTGACCCGCTGATCCGCTGCAACAACGGCACGCCACGGGCACTGACCGTGGACTCGCACCTGTTCGACAACCACTTCGACGCCTGCACGCGCATCGTCGATGTGGTGCTGCGTACCGAGCAGTGGGCCTGGGCCAACCCTGAAGAAACCCGCCGTTACCTGGCGCGCGAGTTGAACACCAGCGAGTACTGGGTGGCCGCCGCGTATGGTGAAGACGCGCACCGCCGCTTGCGCACGACCCTGGACCGCCGCTCGATCGATGCGCTGCAGGATTTCACTGATTTTCTGTACCGCTGGGATTTCATTCCCCGGCATTTCAATGTGAATGACTGGGTGGACTTCAGCGTGCTGGAAAAGGTGATCGGCGCCACGTCGCGCCTGGCGGTGTAGGGTGCCAATCAACCTGACTCCACACCATTGAGCGGCAATTCAAGGGATTTCTTTACCGTGCGAATGATCAGGGTCGAAGAGTAGGTCCTGATCGAAATATCCCGGTAGGTTTCCAGAAAGTTGTAGATGTAATTAGTGTATTCACTGGCATCGCGCAACTTGGCCACCATCACGAAGTCGAACTCCCCGGTGACCAGGTAGCACTCCTGGACCTCCGGGCGCGTGGCAAGAATCTGCTGCATGCGTCGATCGACGTCGGCAGTGTCTTTGTCGAGTTTGATCATGAACATCGCGGTGACCTGGATGCCCAGTTTCTTTTCATCCAGCACCGCGACTCTGGCGCGAATCAGGCCGCTGTCTTCCATGCGCTTGATACGCCGGTAACAGCTGGTCGGTGACAGCCCCACGTTGTCGCTCAGCAGCTCCAGACTTTGAGTGCAGTCCTTCTGCAGTCGGCTCAAAATCCTCAGATCTATCGCGTCTGTCATGTTTACAGCGTTCTCCCTGAAAAATTGCAAAGATCCTGCGCCAGGGCGATGCACTTTGCACAAAATCTTCGTGACGGCAAATTACCATCATTGTCCGCACCACTGGCAGCCCGTAAGCGAAACGGGCATGGCTCGGAGAAGGAACGATGAGTGTCACCAAACCGACATGGACGACGGATATTCAGCGGCTGTTGACTCAGCTGTGCTGGATATACCCCTTGCCAAGGGCTGCCATAGACCTCAAGCAGCCTGCCTCCGTCAGGCAGCATTGGGCCGCGCTCTATCAGCACCTGGCTAGCCAGCCGGTGTCGGCATTTGTCGGCGATGGCCCATGGCCGCGTCATAAATCCCTGGAAATCTTTCGTCGCTGGGTTAACCAGGGCTGGCGCATGGACCCCCATTCGCCCTTTGATATCGCCGAACGCATCGCGCCATTTCCAGCCTGCCACCGCGCACACGGCGTGGAGGGATCCCCGCCGGTTTCTGGCCGCACCTTCATCAAGGTTGCGGTTACTGCTCCCGTTGACTCACCCCTTGCAGTTGGAGATTTTTAATGAGCACGCCTTTCACCCAATTCACCTCCCCCGCCGAACAGGCCCCAAAGGACTATCAACAACTGGGCCTGGAACAGGAGCTGGCGCAATTCAACACCGACTGGAACAACAACCTGGCAGGCTGGACCGAAGCGGCGATCATCGGTAACCCCTGGACCGGGTTGTATGACGCACCGCGCTCGGGCTACTACAACCCGTTGGTCAGCGGCTTTGGTGACAGCCCGGCGGTGATCGACTGGACACCGTTTCCCAACCGCCTGCTTATATACCTGACCCAGCCAGGCTCGGCAGCCAATCCACAACTGGCCGGCAAGCCGCTGACCCAGGACCAGGTCATGGCGCTGGCCGATAACGGTGAAATCGAGATCAATGGCACCACCGTCACGCTCTACAACCCTCAGGACAACGAAGCACTGTTGACCCTGCCGACCATTCGCTGCCCGCAGATCGACTGGAACGGTCCTTACAAAGCGTTCAGCCCCTACGGCCCGCGCGGCTGGCTGGATGAGTACTGCGAATGGTCGATCACGCGCGATGCCAATGGCAACATGCGCAGCATCATGTTCACCTGCGAAAACCCGGCCTATTACCTGACCATGTGGCGCATCAACCCGCAGGCCGTGCTGGGCCTGTATCGGACCTATGTGGATGAGGCAGTACACATCGAAGACCTGTACCTGCGCTACGCGTCCGACCAGCCGACCGGCAAGCAAGGCGAGCCGGTGATCGACCCCACCACCGGATTGCCTGCCTATGACGTCACCAACAAGTGGAACTCCGGAACCGCCCGGGTTCCGGGCCAGTATGGCGGCGCCCTGCACCTGACCTCCGGCCCCAACACCTTGAGTGCCGAGATCTATCTGGCGGGGGCAGCGACCATTCAGCGCTCCGATGCCAGCACCACCAACGCACAGACACTGATCTGCTGTGCCAAATACGGGCAGAACTTCCGTAACTCGGACCCTCACATTGGCTACGTTGCCAACAGTCTGGCGGCCAGCAGCAACATTTCGCTGAGCAACCCGGTGGGCCTGTACCTGCAACAGCCCAAGAGCTTCGCCAACTGGAAAGGCCCACAAGGGCAGGACGTCAGCCAGTACTGGAAAATTACCCGAGGCACTGCCGGGACCGGTCCGCTCAAGAGCGACCAGATCCTGCATGCGGTCTTCGAGGTGCCTGAGAGCGCAGGCTTCTCGATCAACGACATCACCGTCGATGGCAAGAAGATCGAGTATGTCGGGGTGATTGCCAATCAGATGAAAGTTGCGCTGTCGGCGACCGCGCTCGACGACATCTCTCCGGCGATCCAGAACTGCGTGGCCGACCGCAGCACAGGGCTGCAACCGGCACCCTCACAACTGCTGCCGCTGGACCTGTTTTACGGCCAGTCGCTCAGCGACCTGCCCGCCGGGCTGACGACGGGCAGCAGCCATCCGTTCGTGCTGCTCGTCAGTGGCGCGCAAGCCGACACCACGGCGACCAATGCCCGAATCCAGTTCTCCAATCCGGGCGTGACCGCACAGGTTACCGAGTTTTTGAAAGATGCAGGCGGTGGCAGTCAAGGCTATGTCATGACCATCACTGTGGCGGCCGATGCCGCACCTGGCCGGGTTCAGGTGCGCGCGCTCAACCCTGACGAACCCGCCAACCCAACGGACGCCGAGCATCCATGGGCCAGCTCACTGGCCGTGGTGTACGCCGCTCAGGCTTGATGGACACCGCCCGCGCAACCGGTATTGATCGAGCGTTGCGCGGGCTACCCGAATCCAGGGAGCAGGATCATGTGCTTATTGACGTTTATTCAGAAAGGCAGCCGGGTCGGCCTGCTCTCGCTATTGCTCACCGGGCTGTCGTGGGCGGTCGGTGCGCCAGACACACACGCTGCACTCAACCCGCAAACACCGGAGCAATGTGTACAACAACTGGTGTTCGACCCCACCAGCGGCAGCTTCCTGACCAGTGACTCGCCGTTTCTGCCCGCCCAGAAAGGCCTCAACTGCTACGCCTGGCAGATGTTCATTGCCATGAACTGGCCGGTCAATCCGGGCTGGCCGACCAATCCGACGCTGGCCGGCGAGCCCGATACTCACAGCCCGGTCAGCCAGTTCGGCGTGCCGGACACGGCCAGCCAACCGATGAGCATCGCGCCCCTGTGGGCCAGCTACAAGGATGCCAACGATATCTTTCTGCCAGGTGCCACACCGCCTTCGGCCTGGGGCGTGCAAGCCCCGGCACCGGTCGGTTGCCAGGCCAAAGCGTCGCTGCAAACCCTGCACGTCGGCGCACGCAAGTTTCTGACGGCCACCTCGGAAAGCGCGGTCAGCTCAAAGCATCGCTTCCATGTGTCCAGCAGCACCCCCAATACCACGCCCGACCCGACCCTGGAGGCCACCGGCGGCTGGCTGACCGATCAGTCCGGCAAGCTGGTGTTCTTCGAGCGCAAGGTGGGCAAGGCCGAGTTCGACTACATCGTCAGCCATTCGCTGTACGACGCCGCCGACCAGTTGCGGGTCGCGCAGAACCTGGACGGCAATAGCCCGCAAGGGCTGTCATTGCCAGCCGGTGCACATTTTCGCACCCCGCCGGCACAGCCAGTGCCGCAGGAGCAACTGGGCGCCTTCGAACTCAAGGCGGCGTGGCGCATTCTCACCGGCAAGCCACACCTGTACCCGCGCTACCTGACCAGCGTGACCTGGGTACAACGCCCCGACACCGGCGAATGCACCCAGGAAGTCGTGGGCCTGGTGGGGCTGCATATCATCCACAAGACCGAGAGCATGCTCGATTTTGTCTGGACCACGTTCGAGCATATCGACAACATACCCGACATTGGTCCGGCACCGGCTGCCGGCTACACCTTCAACAACCCCAACTGCAAGGGCAGCGATTGCACGCCTAACCAGGAGCGCATCACCTGTAACGGCTCAGGCTGCACGGATAATTTTCCGCGCAGCACCCCGGTGCAGGTTACCCGCGTCAACCCGCTGACCGATTACATGAATGCCCTGAACAGCGCGGTTCAGGCCTCCATCGCCGAACGCACCGGCGGCAAGTCGGTCTTCCAGTATTACAACCTGATCAATGTGCTGTGGGACGGCTCGACCAGCGCGCCGACACCGGAACCGGGTGCCGGTGCAACCGTGCCGCTGGTCTATGGCACGTTCAACAGCGAAGGCAGCGTGCCGGCCGCCAACACCACACTGGAAACCTACATCCAGAACACGTCATGCGACGGTTGCCACAAGAACGCCAAAGTGGCCGGCAGCCGCACACTGGCGTCTGACTTCTCGTTTTTGTTCGAGAGCGCCGACTCCGCCAAGAACCCCGCACTGGTCAGAAAAGCGCCTTGAGCAATGAATGGCCGACAGGGAGTATCTGACGGGCGCCTCTAAAAACGTAAGCGAAGCAGTCAGCGCAATACCGATGGCTGCCCCATAAAAACAGGCGAGGAACGGCCGGAGTCGCGTTCGACTTTACGGGTTGTAAATGAGCATTTCGAGCCTGGTTTTAAAGCAGCGATGACAACGCAGGCAATTTTTAGAGATACCTCACATAGGCGAGAGTGGGAATAGGTGCATTCATTGTTCAGTATTAAATCAGCGGTGGTGGCAGCTGGTCTTGGCTCCATTGCCAGAATGTCAGACCATAGTCGCTGCCTTCGATGTTGGGAAATTTAACACCCTGTTGGAAGTAGCGAGGCGAGTTGGCTTTCGCCATGGTGAACCACCAGCCGGTTTTAGGGCAGATTTCACCGGCAGCCTTGCGCGGTGGATGAGGATTGACCGGCTTGGATTGGCCGGGTGGGCTGCTGACGCTGCGCGCGTAATCCACCAAATCCTTGGGATAAAACGGCATATCGCGATAGGTGCTGTCGTCGATGCCGAGGATGAAGGTGATTGCCCCGGCTTCCAGCGACCAGTAGCCGGGGAATAGTGAGCTTTTATGCCGGTCGTGATACGGCTCGCGCCGGCTTGCTAAGTACCACTCTTTCAAATATCGAGACATCAGAGCAGGGCGTTGATCGGATTCGGCCTGGAATATTTTGCGGGTTTTACGGTACGGCAGTTGTCGGGTGTAGATCGTAGAGCCGTGGCGACTTGGCAGGTATGGGGCAACCAGTGCTTCCAGCAAAGCATCCTGATCGTCGTTTTCATGGACGAGCAGGTCCATGATGTTGTTTAGTTCGGCACGGTGATTGAGGAGGATTGCGAAACAGATGAGTTGGAGTGCTTTCCAGTAATAGCTATCGTAAAGATCCAAATGCGGCATTTTATGACCATCATTATCGCTACTGCCTTCAAACTCCAGGTTGCATACAGAAAACTCACGATAGAACCTAACGCACTCGCTAAAGCTTAGCGCCAGCTCGTAAACTGGCATGCCGGCAGAGTAACTATAAATAATGGTTTCCAGCGATTGATCAGCCCTTATTCTTGCGCACTCAGCTCTTCTGAAAGAATCAGAATCCAGCCTTTCATTGATGCGCGTTGTGAGCAATGGCTCAAGTTTAAGTGCTTGGCTGATTACGTGATGATAGTCGTTGTAGAACTGCAATGGTTCGCGCCTGCAGCTCGCCCACTCTGTCTTGTCTAGAATTTTCATGTGTTAGCCTTTCAGGACCTGATCTGGAATACAAATTATGGACATTTGAGGCTTATGTATTTTTCCCTTTGACCTATCATGTAGCTCGTACTGCTTTCCCGTCACCATAAAAACTTCTCGATTGTAGGGGTAGTCATCGCCCATGGCTAAAGCGAGTCTGATTTTTTCTGATATTTTTATCTTATGACTAGCGGAAATTGTCTCATCGCTCAATATTGAGACCTCTATCCATCGATGACTCATTTGCCGCCCTTTACCCTTGGTACTGCTCAACGTTCCCGTCTGTTTGTCTATATCCGCCAAGGCTTTTTCATTATCGATAGTCGTATAGGTATTGCTCGGCGCATCGTCACTCAACGCGGCATCAGGATCGTAAGCCGCCGCCCCATCCAGAATTTTCGCCGTGTCGGTCCTTGTTCCTTCCACCGCCTTCCTGTCGTTCTCGTCCATGCCAGCGAGAAAGCTGAAGTGTGCCCAGGTGCTGCCCTTGGTTTCGCCCACGGTGTACAGCCGGCCTTTGTGTTGGCCGAACCACAAATGGTCCAGTCCCTGGCTGTTGACCCCGGAC
>NZ_UUIS01000007.1 GCF_900589395.1 Pseudomonas viridiflava | reverse complement strand
GTGCGCAACTGATGAACTGGTTCTCGGTGGCCTGCGAGCTGCACCGCGACTGGCGCAACGACATTGAAGGGCTGGGCAACCTGCTGTCGCAGCGGATTCCCAACTACCGCAACCTGATGAATGGCTATGCGGCGCTGACCGCGCGGTAAGCGGTGGGATGGCGGGGCATGGAAGCCAACGTTTATTCCAGCAACCAACTGGCGATGGCGAAGATCAGCGCCACGCCTATGACCAGGAACAGTACGAGCCAGGTCAGGCGCCAGATAAAGCTGCAGATGCGCCGCCACAGGGGCCGGTTGGGGTTTGATCGGGAGGGGCCGATGTCGAGCAGGTCAAGCAGGCCATCGCCCAGGTCGCCAATGTCACCGCTCATGGCCGCCGCCCTCGCGCAGTTCCAGGCCGTACCGTACGCGAACGGCGTGTCGGGGTGCCTTGGGCGGCGGCCTTGAGCAGGCGCTGAAACGTGGGGCACCGGGCATGCTCCGGTGCAGGGCACGCCGCCGCATGGCGCAAGCCATTGCTCATGGCCTTGAGCATGCGGATGGTGGCGTCCAGCTCATCGGCCTTGGCCTGCAGTGCCTGGCGGTCAATGTTCATCTGGCCATTGGCGGTAAACATCAGGCCCACTTCATCCAGGCTGAATCCGGCCGATTGCCCCAGGCCGATCAGCGCCAGTTGCTCCAGCACCCGGGGCGCAAACCGCCGGCGTTCGCCCGGCTGCCCGAGCGAGGCAATCAGGCCTTTCTCTTCATAGAAACGCAGCGTCGACGCCGGCAGCCCCGACCGCCTGACCACCTCGGAAATGTCCATCAACCTCGTCCCTGACCTCACGTTCATTCGAGCACACAGGCTGGCCTTAAACCTTTCTCAGGTCAACCACACGGCCTTTGGCACCCGCCAGACACGCCGGACGCTTTACACTCGCTCGATGGGCGCCGGGCGTTCGCCGGCCATCCTGGCGTAAAGAGGAGATCAACGATGACCACCAACTGGTTCGATCAGGGCGGGCAAGCCTACGCGCAGTTCCGCCCCGAGTACCCGGACACCCTGCCCGCCTGGCTCGCGTCGGTAGCGCCCGATACGACGCTGGCCGTGGATGTCGGGTGTGGCAACGGGCAGCTCACCGCGCCCCTGGCGGCGTATTTCACCCAGGTGCTGGGGTTTGATCCCAGCGCCAGCCAGATCGGGCAGGCCCATGCCCGCCACAATGTGACGTACCAGTGTGCGCCGGCCGAGCACCTGCCGGTGGCCGATGGCTGCGCCAGCCTGATCACTGTCGCGCAGGCCGCGCACTGGTTCGACCTGCCGGCGTTTTATGCCCAGGCCCGACGCATCGCGGCTCCCGGCGCGGTGCTGGCGTTGATCTGTTATGGCGTACTGAACCTGGATGCGGAGCTGGATGAGCGCTTTCAGCGGTTCTACTGGGAGGAAATCGGTCCGTTCTGGCCGGCTGAGCGGGCACTGGTGGATAAGGGCTACGCCACGCTGGCGTTTCCTTTCGAGCCCTTGCCGACACCTGACCTGCAGATCCGACTGGCGTGGGATCTGCCAGCCTTTCTCGGTTATGTGTCGACCTGGTCGGCTGTGCGCCAGGCGCGTGAAGCAGGCCAGGACGCGGTGCTGCAACGCTTCGCCGAAGACCTTTCGGCATGCTGGGGCGACCCTGCCGACAAACGCACGGTGGTCTGGCCGATCAGAATGCGGGTCGCAAGACTCAACCCTTGAGCCATTTGCCAGCATCCATACAACGCGGTAGGCTCGGTGCCATGATTCTCTCAGCGCTGACCTCGACCACCACAACCACGACCGCCTTCGGCGGGTCGGGTACGGTGCCGTGAGTCAATAACCCCACGATACCCCCAAGGCCCCGCCAGCGATGACGGGGCCTTTTTCGTGCCCCGCATCGCCGGCTTTCAAGCAAGGAGACGCGACATGCACGCCCTATTGATTCTGGATATGCAGGCAGGACTGTTTCACGGCCCCGACCCCATCGGGCGCAGCGAAGCGCTGCTGGACACGATCAACAGCCTGCTGGACAAGGCACACGCCGCGGGGGCTGCGGTGTTCCTGGCCCGGCACGTGGGCCCGCCCGGCTCGCCCATCGAACCGGGCAGCCCGCTGACCCGACTGATCGAGGCGCTGCACCTGAACGGCAGCGAAACCGTCTTTGAAAAAAGCCGCCCCAATGCCTTTGTCGGCACAGGCCTGGTCGAGCGCCTCAAGGAGGCCGGGGCGCACAGCGTGGTGATCGCTGGCCTCAAGACTCAATATTGTGTCGACAGCACGTGTCGCGCCGCCAGGGACCTGGGCCTGGATGCCGTGTTGATCGAGGACGGGCATGGTTGTTCGGACACCGCGTTCGGGTCGCACGGGCAGATCGTCGCGCATCACAATGCGACGCTGGCCGGCGCCTTTTGCCGGGTCGTACATTCACGGGACTGGCAGTTTGCCTGAGGCATCGAGGCCTGCACGGATGAGACGCTCGCGCAGCGGCATGAAAAGTGGACCCGACCGAATGTCAGGCAATCATCCCCCTAGCCCCCGCTGACGGCATGAGGTGTGGCTCGCGCGGGATCAGTGCCCGCCGAGCAGCCGTTTGACATTCTGGACCATCAGCCCAATGTCGAACGGCTTCTCATACACAGCCGCAAACAGGTCGGGACGTGACACACCCAAGTGTGCCTGAGCGCCGCTCATCAGAATGATCGGCACGGTCTCGAACGGTTTGTTGGCGCGAGCCGCTTCCGCAAACTCGATACCATTCATGCCCGGCATCATGTAATCGGTAATGATCAGATGAGGCCGTTCCCGGTCAAGAATGGTCAATGCTCTTGGACCACTGCCGGCCGTCACGGTGAGGTAGCCTTCATCCTCCAGCGCGAAGCTGAGAATCTCGGCAATCAGATATTCATCATCGACGATTAAAATCGTGCTCATATCAAGCCCACCCCACTCGATAAGTCATGAGCGAGATGACGGTCGAGCAATTGCGCCACTGTCGTCGTCGGATACATGAGAAAAAGCCTTACGAACGCCTACGCCCTGATGATCTATCACGAGCTCTAGAAGGGCAGGATCATAATTACTGTCCCTGACTTTAAGGATGGACAGGTGCCGCTTTAGTTCAGCGTCTGTTTCAGCGAATCGGACCAGCAGCAGGTTATCGACGATTCCGGACAGATCCGAGGCCGGTGCATCAATCACCTCGCCAAGGATGCTGCGCACCTCCCAGGAGGCCAGCACCGTGACATTTCGACTACGCAATTCGCTCATCAGCGCCGTGTACAGGTCCAGCAGCCGCGACTTGTCGGCGGCCGTCCTGGCCATGCCGCCCAGGCTGTCGATGAATACCCGCTTGATAGACTTGTGCTCGACCAGGCGCAGCAGCTCGAGCGCCAGCTTGTCGATCTTCTCGGTGGCGATCGAGCGCCATACCAGCGTCAGCGCACCGGACTCTTCCAGCGCTTCGAAATCACGCCCCAAGGCCTTGGCCTTCAGGCGCAGCCGCTGGGGGGATTCGTAGAAGCCGAAATACAGGCCTGGGTCTTCGACGGTCGACTCGGACAGGAAGTTGATCCCGAACGAGGTCTTGCCCGCCCCGGACGGCCCCATGATCAGCGACACCGAGGACGACATCAGGCCACCGCTGATAAAAGGGTCCAGCGAGGCAATGCCACTGGGTATGAGCGAGATTTCAGCGCTGTCGCGCATGGGCGAGTGGGTGATGGTGCTTTCAAGGCGCGGATAGATGACCAGGCCGTCATCGGTGATTTCGCACTCATGATCACCTGACAACGCTGCGCTGCCGCGGGTCTTGCGCATCCGGATGCGGCGCATCTGGCGCGAGCCAACCTGCTCCTCGCCCAGTTCCAGTACACCGTCTACCATGGTGTGTTCCGGACTGCCGTCATCGAGCTGGGAACTGGTAAGGAAGAACACGGTGCAACCGGCGAAGGCGGCATGACCTTGCAGTTCGGAGATAAAGCGTTTGGTGTTGAGCGGCGAATCGGCCTTGGAGCGAGCATTGAGCAGCCCGTCGAGGATCATGACCGTGGACTTCTGGCGCGAGATTTCCCGGCGCAAGAGCTTGACCACTTCGTCGAGCCCTTCGTTTTCCATGGTGTCGAACGCGCTGATGAACTGGATTTCTTCACCGATGCGGGTCTTGTCGAAAAAGCTCAGCGTCGAGAGAAACTGAAACAGCCGTTCGTGAGGCTCAGCCAGCAGCGTGGCAAACAATACCCGGCCGCCATCGCGTACATGATTGAAACCGATCTGGTTGGCCAGAATGGTCTTACCCGAGCCAGGGCGCCCTTGAATGATGTAGGAGGATCCTGAAACGAACCCTCCCTTCAGCAGCTCGTCAAGTCCTTCGACTCCGCTCTGAAGGCGTTTTAGCTGGTTCAAGATTACATTTCCCCCGGTTTCGGCTGCGTAAAAACGGTAATTCGCCGCACGCACAAAATGCGCATTCTGGCCTTGTTACCAGTGCTTCTCAAGCCTGATCGACATTTGATGGGTCGCCCGCGAGCTGGCGGCTGGCATGCCGTCTGGATATTGACGATGGTAAGCGATGCTTGGACATGCAAAACAATAGAACCGCACGACGATCCGGAAGTTTCAGCCCAGCGGTGCCGGGCTGTGATCGCAATGACGGGGATTGGATCCGATAGTCGGGCAAGCCGTCGGCAGCACCGGCCCGGGAAACAGCGAGGCGTCAGACCGAGCGGGTTACACCGCCGTCGATGCGCAGGTTCTGGCCAGTGATATAGGCGCCGCCGGCGCTGGCCAGAAAGGCGATGGTGGCGGCGACTTCTTCGCTGCGTCCGTAACGTTGCAGGGGCACGCTGTCACGGCGTTGCTCAGTAGCCGGCAGGCTGTCGATCCAGCCTGGCAGCACGTTGTTCATGCGGATGTTGTCGCCGCCGTAAGTGTCGGCAAAAAGCTTGGTAAATGAGGCCAGGCCCGCGCGAAACACCGCCGAGGTGGGGAACAGGTCGCTGGGTTCGAACGTCCAGGCGCTGGAAATATTGATGATCACCCCGCCCTTTTGCTGCTGCATGATCGGCGTGACCAGGCGGCTGGGGCGGATGACATTGAGCAGGTAGGTGTCCAGCCCTGAATGCCAGTCGTCGTCGCTGAGGTCCAGGATCGGCGCGCGCGGGCCGTGACCGGCGCTGTTGACCAGCACATCGATGCGGCCCCAGCGGGCCATGACCTGCTCGACCAGCGCGCGCAAGTCGGCACCGGACTGGTTGGAGCCGGTCACGCCTACGCCGCCCAGCTCATGGGCCAGGGCCTCGCCCTTGCCCGACGACGACAGGATGCCGACCTTGAAGCCGTCGGCGGCCAGGCGCCGGGCCGCCGCAGCGCCCATGCCGCTGCCTGCGGCGGTGATGATGGCGACTTTTTCTACTGTCATGATCTTGCTCCTTGAATACTGAAAATACCCGCGAACGGTAGAGATTCACGCTAGCATCGCGGCACGCCGGACAGAGAGTCATCATCACGCTGTCGAACCAGTAGAAAAACTACAGCCATGTCTGAACAATCCACCTCACTGCCGCCCCTCAATGCACTGCGCGTCTTCGAGGTGGCGGCCCGCCAGTTGAATTTTCGCCGGGCCGCCGATGAGCTGGGGGTGACCCAGGGCGCGGTGGCGCAGCAGGTCAGAAGCCTGGAAGCGCACCTGGGCATCAGACTGTTCGAGCGCCTGCCGCGGGGCCTGGGCCTGACCGAGGCCGGGCGCAGTTATCAGGCCAGCATTCGCCGAGCCTTCGAACTGATGATCGAGGCCACGCAGATGCTACGCCCTGAACCCCTGCACCTGACCCTCAGCGTCACCCCGACCTTTGCCTCGCGCTGGCTGATCCCGCGCTTGCCGGATTTCACGGATCGTTATCCGCACATCGACCTGCGCGTGCTGGCCACTGACCGCTTGTCGAGCTTCCAGCACGATGCCGTGGACCTGGCCGTGCGCTACGGGCGTGCGCCGTTCGGGCCGGGGCTCGACGCGCAGTGGCTGATGCCGCAGCGCCTGGTGGCCGTGGCCAGCCCCCTACGGGTGGAGGCGCTGGGCGACCCCGGGGTGGCTGACAACCTGTCGCGCTACACGCTGCTGCACGATGCGCATAACCTCTGGCCGGCCTTTCTGAGCCAGGTCTGCGACCAGCCGCTGCTGGCTGCCACCCGCAACCTGCGCTTCAACCAGACGTCACTGGCCATCGAGGCCGCCATCGCCGGGCAGGGCCTGGCGCTGGCCAATGAGGCGTTCGTGCGCGCCGACCTCGAGGCCGGACGCCTGGTGTGCGTTTTCGGCCAGGCCTTGCAGGTGGACACCGGCTTTTACCTGATCGCGCCACGCAAGGCCCGGCGCCCGGCGCCGCTGACCGAAGTGCGGCACTGGCTGCTGGCGCAGGCACAGCCCCCTGACCAAGCCTGAAGAGGGCCGCGCCGCCATCCGATCGACGGCAAAAAGCGTCGTGCCAACGACTGGCTCCTCGGCAAAGGGCCGTTTATGATAGCTCCAGGCCATCAACCATCGCGTCATGGCTGGCCCGGGAACTGACAAGGAAAGGAGTTCTGTCGATGCATGCCTCTGCCTTTCAGGTGTTCTTATGTTCAAACCCACCCTGGCTCGCTGGATTGCCCTGCGTCACAGCCACCCCCTGATCTGGCGCCTGCTGCCGGCGATCGCAGCCTTGTCGCTGCTGATCGGCCTGGGCTGCTACCTGCTGGTCAAGACCGCATTGAGCCAGGACGCCGATGTACAGCAACGGTCGCGCACGTTCATCGCCCGCACGATCGGACAGGTGCGCAACGAGGTGGGCCAGAACATCATCAACTACAGCAAGTGGGGCGAAGCCTATAAGCACCTGCATTTGAAGATGGACAAGGTCTGGGCCGACGAACAGCGCAATGTCGGTGAAATCCCCTACGAGCTGTACGGCTACAACGGGGTGTTCGTGATCGATGCCCAGGACCGTACGGTGTACGCGGTGATCGACGGCAAGCCCGCCAGCGTATCGGCAGCCGACTGGCTGCAAGGCGACCTGCCAGCCCTGCTGCTGGCGGCGCGCGAGGCCGACCGCAACGATACCAGTGTGGTGCAGGCCTTCCGGGTCGACGCGGTGGCGGCCCTGGCGGCGGCTTCGGCCATCACCCCGGGGGGAGACCCGGCCATCCAAAGAACCCCGGGGCCGGCCTCGGTGATGATCCTGGTGTCGATCCTGAGCCACGAAAAGCTGGCCCACCTGAGCGAAACCTACGGCCTGCCAGCGCTGACGATGTCGTCCCGGCCCCTGCCGGACCTGCAATCGATGCCGCTGCTGGACGCCGATATTTACCTGAACTGGACACCGCCCACACCGGGCATGCACCTGCTTGGCCAGACCCTGCCGGTGTTCATGGCCGGCGTGCTGGCCTTGATCGGTGTGCTGACGGTGTTGTTGCGCCACGCCATGGCGTCAGCGCGCCAGGTCGAGGCGCAGTTCGCTGAAATCCGGCATTTGTCGCAGCATGACTTTCTGACCGGGCTGCCCAATCGTTACCAGCTGGATCAGTTTCTCAATCACCACCTGCAGCGTGATGACACGCAGCGGCTGGCCGTGCTGAGCCTGGACCTGGACGGCTTCAAGCCGATCAACGATGCGTTGGGCCATGCCGCCGGTGACCGGGTGCTGCAATGCGTGGCGCAGCGGCTGCGCGACCTGACGCCAACGCAGGGGATGGTGGCGCGTTTCGGTGGCGACGAGTTCGTGATGGTCTGGCCGCACGCCCCGGCGCTGCCCCTGGTAGAGCCAATCTGTGCACAGATCATTGAGGCGCTGCACCGCCCGATCGACCTTGCGACTGACCAGGTGGTGCTGGGCGCCAGTGTCGGCCTGGCGCTGGCACCGCAACACGCCGGCAGCGCCCTGGAGCTGTTGCGCATGAGTGATGTGGCGCTGTACCAGGCCAAGTCGGCCGGGCGCAATACCTGGCGGGTCTACAGCGCATGCACGCAGGCCGGTCATTAGACCGGCCGGTGGCACCGCGCGTCGTGTGAGGCGCCGCAGCCATCGCCCTGGTGCGTTTACAGGCGGAACTTGCCCACCAGCGCGTTGAACGAGACCGCCAGGCGTGACAGTTCATGGCTGGAAGCACTGGTCTGGTGGGCACCGGCGGCGGTCTGGGTCGAAAGGTCCTGAATATTGACCAGGTTGCGGTCCACTTCGCGCGCCACGTGGGCCTGCTCTTCCGAGGCGGTCGCGATCAGCATGTTGCGGTCGTTGATCTGCGCGATGCTGTTGGCGATGCGCTCCAGCGACTGGCCAGTGGCCTGGGCCAGGGACTGGGTGTTGCTGGCCAGGTTGCGGCTGTTGCCCATGGCACGCACGGCCTGGTCGGCGCTGCTTTGCACCGAGCCAATCATGGCTTCGATTTCACCGGTGGACGCCTGGGTGCGGGCTGCCAGGGCACGGACTTCGTCGGCAACCACGGCAAAACCCCGGCCTTGCTCACCGGCCCGGGCCGCTTCGATGGCCGCGTTGAGCGCCAGCAGGTTGGTCTGCTCGGCAATGCCGCGAATCACATCCAGCACTTTGCCAATCTCACGCACCTGACCGGCCAGCTCTTCGACCTGGGTGGTGGAGCTGGAAATCTCGGCGCTGACCGTGTCGATGGCCTTGACCGCTTCGCGTGCCTGATCACGGCCGCTGGCCGCTTCGGCACTGGTGAGCCTGGAGGCATCGGATGTCGAGATGGCATTGCGGGCCACCTCTTCGACCGCCGCAGTCATTTCGTTGACAGCGGTGGCCGCCTGCTGGATTTCGTCGTTCTGACGGGTCAGGCCACGGCTGCTCTCCTCCGTGACCGCATTGAGTTCTTCGGCGGCGCTGGCCAGTTGGTCAGCGGCACTGGCGATCTGCTGGATGGTGCCTTTCAGACCGTTCTGCATGTTGCCCAGGGCGCTGAGCAACTGGCCGACTTCATCGCGACGGGTGCTGGTAATGGGCTGGGTCAGGTCACCGCTGGCCACACGCTCGGCACTGATGACCGCGGCGGCAATGGGCGTGCTGATCAGGCGACTGATGAACATGCCCAGGCCAAAGGCGGCCAGGAACGCCACGGCGATGCCGATGTACAGGTTGCGCTTGGCAGCCGCTTCCTGCTCCTGGGCATCGGCTGCGCCCTCAGAAGCCTGGCGGTTGTTGGAGTCGACCATGACGGTCAGTTCATCACTGATGCGGGTGAACGCTTGTAGCACTTCGCCGTCGATCAGGACCCGTGCGGCATTGAGGTCACCGCTGGAGGCCAGGTTCAGGGCACGGTCGATCATGGCCTGATACGCCGGCCAGTCCGCATCCATCCGGGCGGCCGCCGCACGCTCGTCATCGGCCAGCGGTGTGGCGCGGTACTGGGCGAAGGCTTTTTCAGCCGAGGCGCGGTTATCCCGCAGCCGCGTGATGATGCGCTCGCGATCGGCCTGCGGGCCATTGACAGCCACGGCCGACAGCAGGCGATACAGGTCGCGGTTCTGCGCCACGGTGCTGGTCTTGGCCTCGTTGGTCTTGCTCACCGACACCAGGTTATTGGCAAACACCTGCCTGAGGCTGTCGGAAAGATCACCGATACCGCGGCTGCCGATCAGGCCCACGACCAGCGTAATGACTGCGCATAGCGCAAAAGAGCCAAGCAGCTTGGTCGAGAGTTTGGCGTTGTAAAACCAGTTCATACTGAAATCCTTTCGAAGAACGGCGTTGATGAGCGCGTGCATGCGTTGAAAACATTCAGAACTTTATCGGCAGCCCTTGAATGGATTGCAGGCCGCTGGGTGCTTTTTGTGAGTTTTTCACCCGGCCGGCACGCATAAACCACATTTGCCGAGGAAATTTTCACACCGCTCAGGTTAAGATCGCGGGCCTTCAGAGCCTGAGACCACCGCCGGATGTCAGTCCCACCCAGCCCCTCGAGCCCCTCGAGCCCCGACCTGCCCACCGTGCTGGCCGGCCCTGTCCTGCGTCGCCAGGAAAGCGGACGCCTGGTGTTCTGGCTGGCAGGGTCGCGCAGCATCGAGCTGACATTGCGCCTGACTTACACCGATGCCCAGGGCCAGGTGCAACAGGCCGACCATGCGCTGGGCGACAACCACTGCCAGGTCATCGCCATCGGCCAGCATGCGTTCGTGCACCTGATCGACCTGACGCTGGACACGCCGCTGCCCTGCGACACACAGATCGACTATGACCTGCTGACTGACGATGCGCGGCCATCGATAGCCGACTGGGCACCACACGTGTTGTACCCCGGGGCGAAACTGCCCAGTTTTGTGATCCGCAGCCGTATCGATCACATGCTGCATGGCTCTTGCCGCAAGCCCCATCATCCTTGCGAGGATGGTCTTTTGTGCGCCGACCGGCTGCTGGCCGAAACGACTGTTGCGGCGCAGCGCCCGGCCCTGCTGATGATGAGCGGCGACCAGGTGTACGCCGATGACGTTGCAGGCCCCATGCTGCGGGCCATTCATGCCCTGATCAAGCGCCTGAAGCTGTTCGATGAACAGCTTGAGGGCGCGATCGTCGAAGACAGCGTCGCGCTTTACGCCCACGAGGCCAGCTATTACGAGCGCGCCGAACTGCTGCCGGCGCTCAAGAGCAACGAGACCCTGCGCGAGCGGTTTTTCGGCGGCGTGAGCAAGCCGGTGTTCACCAGCAGCAATGCCGGCAACCACCTGGTGACGCTGGGCGAGGTCATGGCGATGTACCTGCTGGTCTGGTCGCCGGTGCCCTGGACGCTGATCGACCCGGACCTGCCTGAGCTGACGCCCGAGGAACACACCTGTTATGTCCAGGAGCAGGCGGTCATCGACGCATTTCGCGACACCCTGGGCGATGTCGCGCGGGTCATGGCGCACCTGCAATGCCTGATGATCTTCGACGACCATGACGTGACCGACGACTGGAACCTGTCGGCCAGCTGGGAAGAAACCGCCTATGGCCATCCCTTCTCGCGGCGCATCATCGGCAATGCCCTGGTGGCCTACCTGTTGTGCCAGGGCTGGGGCAACAACCCCGATGCCTTCGACGAACCGCTGCAACAGTTGCACGCCTTGAGCCGCCAGGCGGCCGACCATGACGGCCGGTTCGACAGTGCGCAGCTCGATACGCTGATCAACGACTTGCTGCGCTTCCAGCACTGGCACTACGTGATGCCGACCGAGCCTGCGCTGGTAGTACTCGACACCCGCACCCGGCGCTGGCGCAGCGAATTCAACCTGACCCAGCCATCAGGGCTGATGGACTGGGAGGCGCTGTGCGAGCTGCAACAGGAACTGCTGGACCATGAAAGCGCCATTATCGTGTCACCGGCACCGGTGTTCGGCGTCAAGCTGATCGAGGCCATCCAGCGCGTGTTCAGTTGGTGCGGCTACCCGCTGCTGGTGGACGCCGAGAACTGGATGGCGCACCGTGGCGCGGCGCCGGCGATCCTGAATATCTTTCGCCATTCGCGCACGCCGGGCAATTACGTGATTCTGTCGGGCGATGTGCATTACTCGTTCGTCTACGAAGTACTGATCCGCGAGCGCAAGGGCACACCGCACATCTGGCAGATCACCAGCAGTGGCATCAAGAACGAGTTTCCAAAGCGCCTGCTCGATACCTTTGACCGACTCAACCGCTGGCTATACTCTCCGCGTTCGCCGCTGAACTGGTTCACCAAGCGCCGCCTGATGAAAGTCATCCCGCGGGTGCCCGAGCACAGCAAGGCCGGCGAACGGTTGTGGAACTCGGCCGGGCTCGGCCAGGTGTTCTTCGACACCGAGGGCCAACCGACCAGGATTTACCAGCTCAATGCCAATGGCATGCCACCCACACGCTTCGTGGAGCTGGAGCAAGACCGGGAAAGCCCGGATGGCCAATGGTCAAACGCATCCGGGCAACCCCATCGCTGAACCTTATGGCCCCTTGCCCGGTCGATAACTGCTGACTGGCCAGGTATTTCTGGCACCGTTTCTGGAGACCACACCCGTGCTATCGCATCCACGTATCGCCAGGCTGAACGCCTGGGGCGCCCACGGTTTTACCGCCACCGGCGTGGTCCTGGCCTTTCTGGCCACCATCGCCCTGTTTGAAAACCAGCCCAAGGCCTGCCTGCTCTGGCTGGGCATCGCCCTGATTGTCGACGGCGTGGACGGCTCGCTGGCGCGCAAGGTCAACACCCATTCGGTGCTGCCGCATTTCGACGGCTCGACGCTGGACCTGGTAATCGACTACCTGACGTATGTGTTTATTCCGGCGCTGTTCATCTACCGCTACATTCCGCTGCCGGACTACACGCTGCTGCTGAGCATCTCCACGATTCTGGTGTCGTCGCTGTTCTGCTTCTGCAACGTCGACATGAAGAGCAAGGACAACTACTTCCAGGGCTTCCCGGCCGCATGGAACGTGGTGGCGCTGTGCATGTTCATCCTGTCGCCGTCGCCCTGGATGAGCTTCCTGACCATCATTGGCCTGGCCCTGCTGACGCTGACGCGCATGAAGTTCCTGCACCCGTTCCGGGTACGTCGCTTCATGCCGATCAACATTGCCGTAACCACGGTCTGGCTGGTCAGCAGCGGCTGGCTGATCGTCAGCCATCCTCATGAAAGCCCGCTGGTCCTGGGGGTCTGGGCGCTGATGTCGGCGTATTTCCTGGGGATCTGCATCTGGCGCACCTCCCTGGAATGGCTGGGCCGGCTCAAGGGCTGAGCCTGTAGGACCGCGGTTCGCGGCTGAAGCCGCTCCTACGGGTCGGGAACAGTAACACCGCCGTTCACACCTGTAGGAGCCCGCCTGGCGTGGGCTCCTACCAGCATTCAAGCATCGCGAGGGTTCGCGGCTGAAGCGGCGCCTGCGTCGTGCTTGCCGAAGTGGTAGATGGCCAGGCAGCACAACAGCAGGCCGGCCACGGCCAGCATCCCGCCGATAATCCCTACATTGGCCACGCCCAGCTGGCTGCTGACCACACTGCCCAGCAGGGCACCGCCGCCGATGCCGATGTTGAAGATCCCCGAGAACAGCGACATGGCCACGTCGGTGGCATCCGGCGCCAGGGTCAGCACGCGCGATTGCTGCACCAGCCCGAAGCACATCATCGCCACGCCCCAGATCACGCTCAGCGTGCCGATCGCGGCAGCGCTGCCGGACACCGGCAGCAACAGCATCAGGCACAGCGCCAAGACACCGATGGTGCCGATCAGCAGCCCGTTGGGGTAGCGGCTGCTGAACAGGCTGAAGATGATCGAGCCGACGATGCCGGCGCCGCCGAACAGTAACAGCAACACGGTGGTCATTTCGCCGGGCAACCGGGCAACGTTCTGGGCAAAGGGCTCGATGTAGGTGTAGGCGGTGAAGTGCGCGGTGACCACCGTGGCAGTCAGGGCGTAGAGCACCATCAGCCGTGGCCGCTTGAACAGCATCGGCAGGCTGCGCAGGGAGCCGGAGTTCTGGCTGGGCAGGGCCGGCAGGGCGCGCCAGATCATCAACAGGGTCACGGCCGATGCGCCGGCAATGGCCATGAACGTGGTGCGCCAGCCCAGGGCCTCGCCCAGGATGCGTCCCAGCGGAATGCCCAGCACCATCGCCAGCGAAGTGCCGGTGGCCAGCAACCCCAGCGCCTGCACCTGCTTGCCCGGCGGTGCGATGCGCACTGCCAGCGAGGCGGTGATCGACCAGAACACCGCATGCGCGAAGGCAATGCCGACACGGCTGGCCAGCAGTACGCCGAAACTGGTGGCGGTGGCCGAGACCAGGTGGCTGAGGATGAACAGCACAAACAGGCAGATCAGCAGCTTGCGCCGTTCGATGTTGCGCGTCATGAGCATCATCGGCAGCGACATCAGCGACACCACCCAGGCGTAGATGGTCAGCATCAGGCCGACCTGCGCGGTGCTCATGTCGAAACTCTGGCCGATGTTGCTCAACAGGCCGATGGGCACAAATTCCGTGGTGTTGAAGATAAAGGCCGCCAGCGCCAGCGCAATCACGCCAAGCCAGCTACCGGGTTGCGCGGTCGAAGGGGTATTCATCAGGGTAAGCAACGCCTCTGGTTGGACTGCGACCCGAAGGTCGACTGCCAGGCGCCGCAAAGCGTCTGGCATCGGTGTGCAAAAGCCGATGCCGCCAACCCCCGATAGAGAACCGCCAACGCAGAAAAGCCCCGTTCATGGCCTGTGCCTGAACGTGGCGTGCATGGAGGTAATTATTATGGGTATGAGAGAGACAACCGGATGCGGCGGATTCTACGTCCGGTTCAGAAACGGTACAACCTGTGCGGCGGCCTCATGCAGGCCTGAGTGACCATCGGTCCTTGATTGCGTGCGGCACACTGCATAGTTGCAGGGCGCGGCATTTACCGATATTGGCGGGCCAGCCAGACTGCGGGCTGTTTCCGTTGACCCAAGGAATTGCCATGTACCGCTCGATCCTGGTGGCCCTCGATGGCAGCGCGCAAAGCGCCACGGTGCTGGAGCTGGCCTGCACCCTGATCACGGCCGGCACTGCGCTGCATCTGGTCTGTGTCGTCGACCCCGCCTACGCCCTGCCGGACCCGGATGATGGGTTCGATCAGGCGCAATACCCGGCTGCCGCGCACGAACAGCACCATGCGCAGGCGCTGCTTGAACAGGCCCGGCGTGAGCTGGTCAGCCGTGATGTCACTTACACCTGCAACACCCTGACCGGTCAACCGGCCCAGGCGATCTGCGCCGAAGCGCAGCGGATCAGGGCCGACCTGATAGTGATCGGCCACCGTCACCTGTCGCGGCTGGAGCGGCTGATATCACCCTCGGTGGGCCATCAGATTCTCAATGCCGCGCCGTGCCCGGTCCTGGTCGAGGTGCGCCAGAGCCCAGGTGAAGGGCCTAGACCTTCTTGACGAACTCGGACTTGAGTTTCATGGCGCCAATGCCGTCGATCTTGCAGTCGATGTCGTGATCGCCGTCGACCAGGCGGATGTTCTTGACCTTGGTGCCGACCTTGACCACCAGGGACGAACCCTTGACCTTGAGGTCCTTGATCACGGTCACGGTGTCACCGTCCTGCAAGACGTTGCCAGTGGCGTCCTTGATGACCTTGACCTCGTCCGCCTCGCCGGCATCACCCGCAGCAGACCATTCGTGGGCGCACTCCGGACAGATCAGCATCTCGCCGTCTTCGTAGGTGTACTCGCAGTTGCATTTCGGGCAGGACGGTAAACTCACAATCGCTCTCGCATCAGGGGGGTGGGGAAAAACCACGCAATTATAAAGGTTTTTTACCCGGGCCGGGCAATGCCCTGTACCAGGGCGTGTTGGCCGGGCTGATCAGCCAGGCGCTTGCGCAATATCCACACGGGCGGCAAGCTGGCGACCTGCCTGCCCGTAGAGAAGCCGCCCGATGCCCCTTGAACACTTTGCACCGTTCCAGGACCTGGCCAACCGGTTGTTACCGCACACCAAGGCCACGCAGGACGATGGCGCACACGATTTTTCGCACCTGTTGCGGGTCTGGAAGAACGTCTGCGCCATCCGTAACCACGAGGGCGGCGAGCCACAGATTCTGGTGGCCGCTACCTTGCTGCACGACTGCGTGGCGGTGGAGAAAAACTCGCCGTTCCGCGCCAGTGCCTCGCGCCTGGCCGCTGCCAGGGCGCGCGAGCTGCTGACCGACATGGGCTGGGACGAGGAAATGATCGAGGCGGTGGCGCATGCCATCGAGGCGCACAGTTTTTCGGCGGCCATTGCACCGCGCAGTCTTGAAGCGCGGATTCTGCAGGATGCCGACCGCCTGGATGCACTGGGCATGATCGGGGTGGCGCGGTTGTTTCATGTGTCCGGGCGCATGGGCAGCCGCCTGTACGACCCGCTGGACCCGCACGCCAGCGCCCGGACGCTGGACGACAAGCGCTTTGCCCTTGACCATTTCAAGACCAAGATTCTGTCGCTGGCCCAGGGCTTTCAGACAACCACAGGCGCACGGTTGGCGCAGACACGGCATCAACGGGTCGAGCGCTTCCTGCGTGAGTGGCTGGAAGAAATCGATCCGCCGCCGCTCGTCGCAAAAGATCGGCCAGACGCCGATTTTTGACGCCAGACAACGGCACGGCCAAGCAATGTCATAAAGCTATCACACAACAGCCTTATAACCGGATGCCTCGACATCTGCGTTCATAATGGGTTGTGTGCTGTGAAAACATTTCTGGCTCGTGCATCGCGTCGTTCATCCCACACGGCCTTTTTGCGCCGCTTCAGGATTACGCCCAGGCTGGTGCTGTGTTTCGGACTTTCTTCGGCGCTGATGGTCGCCCTTGGCGCGTTCTGCCTGCTGCAGATGCAGCAGATTCGCGACCAGGGCGAGGCGGTGCAAAGCGGCGCGCTGCCCAGCATCGCCATGGCCGATGCCTTGGCCATCGCCCTGGTCAAGCTGCGCAGCGAGTCGAGCCGGCTGATTGCCAATGCCGACGACCCGGGAGCGGTCATCAACGGCAAGATCAACGTCGAGCAACTGCGCAACGAGGTGGAGAAAGGCTTCCAGGATTACCTGGCACACGCCAAGGCGGTGGCTGAACGCGACTCCATCGTGGCCTTGCAGGATGCCTACAAGGCGTTCATGCCGGCCTTGCAGGACCAGATGCGCCTGATCGAGCAGAACGACCTGGCGCAGGCCCGGATGCTGGCCAACACCACGCTGTCGATCCAGGGCGACATGATGGACATGCAGGTGCAATTGCTGCGTGAACTCAATCGGCAGAGCGCCGCGTCGGCGGTGCAGATTGCCGGTGAGCGTTATGAGCAGACCCGCATCATCGCCCTGAGCGCGATTGTCGGTGTACTGGTCATGACCTTGCTGCTGGCCTGGCGCCTGAGCGTGAGCATCATTCACCCGATGCGCAATGCGCTGCACATTGCCAACACCATTGCCGAAGGCGACCTGAGCGAGCACGCCATCGCGCCGGGCAAGGACGAGACCGCGCAACTGCTGCACACCCTGGAGCGCATGCGCGGCAACCTGCACGGTACCATCGACCAGATCTATGCCGCGGCCACGCAACTGTCGCAGGCGGTGCAGGAAATGGGCAGCATCGCCGAGTCCAGCGCCAGCAACCTGAAATTGCAAAACACTGAGATCGAACAGGCGGCCGTGGCGATCAACCAGATGAGCCAGGCGGCGGTGCAAGTGGCCGATAACGCCAGCAACACCGTGTCCGAATCCAAGGCATCAAGCCAGGCGGCCGTACAGGGCCAGCAGCGTTTGTCGGCCACCATCGGCTCGATCAAGGACCTGACGGACAATGTGCTGGATTCTTCGCATCAGGCCGAGGGGCTGGCCGAACAGACCCAGAGCATTAGCAGCATCCTGGATGTGATTCGCTCGATCGCTAACCAGACCAACCTGCTGGCCCTCAATGCGGCCATCGAGGCGGCGCGCGCCGGTGAGGCCGGGCGTGGTTTTGCCGTGGTGGCCGATGAAGTGCGTTCACTGGCGCAGCGCACCAGTGCCTCGACCACGGAAATCGAAGGCTTGATCAGCGGTGTGCAGCGCAGCACCCAGGAAACCGCCGAATCCTTGCGCCACACCGCCAGCCAGGCCAACCAGACCCTGGAGCAGGCCGCCGCGACCGGTGAGGCGTTGACGGTGATCATCAGCTCGACCACTACCATTAACGACCGCAACCTGCAGATTGCCAGCGCCGCCGAGCAACAGGCCCAGGTCGCTAATGAAGTGGACCGCAACCTGAGCAGCATCCGCGACCTGTCGACCCAGACCGCCTCCGGCGCCCAGCAGACCACAGTGGCCAGCAACGCATTGTCGATGCTCGCCACCGATTTGAACCTGATGGTTCAGCGGTTTGTGTTGTAGCACCGCCTGACCCGCGCAAAGGCCGACGCACCGCGTGCGCCGGTCATACCGCCATCGCCAGACAGTTGCTGCGGGCGGCGATCCGACGATGAGGCCGGCAAGGCCCATACACCTGCTGCGCCTGTTCCATAGCCATCGCCGGCAAGCCGCCTCCCACAGTCCAGTGCCAGGCCCAAAATTTTGGGTCACATCAAATCTGTGCGGGGCTTGCTCCGGGCGGCGATCCGACGATGAGGCCAGGACAGCCGACAGACAGGCAGCGCTTGTAAACCCGTCATTGCCAGACAGTTGCTGCCTCCCACAGTCCGGTGCCAGGCACGAGACCTTGGGCGACATTAATCCTGTGGGAGGCGGCTTGCCGGCGATGAGGCCAGCAAGGCCCATACACCTGCTGCGCCTGTCACACAGCTATCACCAGCAGAGCTGCCTTCCACAGGTTCAGATCGGGCGCAGGCGGTATTGCGCCGGGAGCTGGTCCAGGCCGCTGATGGTGGTGTCCAGGCTTTTCCAGCGACCGTCCTTGATGCCGTAGATGCAACCATGCACCGACAGGCTCTGGCCACGGTGCCAGGCGTTCTGGACGATGGTGGTGTGGCTGACGTTGGCCACCTGCTGGATCACATTGAGCTCGCACATACGGTCGACACGCTCTTCTTCGGTGGGCAGTTTGCCGAGGTCGGCGCGGTGCTCGTAGTAGAGGTCGCGGATCGAGCGCAGCCAGCCGTCGATCAGGCCGTACTGGCGGTCCTGCATGGAAGCGCGCACGCCGCCGCAACCGTAGTGGCCGGTGACCAGGATGTGCTTGACCTTGAGTACATCGACCGCGTACTGGATCACCGACAGGCAATTGAGGTCGGTGTGCAGCACGACGTTGGCCACGTTGCGGTGCACGAACAGGTCACCCGGCAGCATGCCGACAATTTCGTTGGCCGGCACGCGGGCATCCGAGCAGCCGATCCACAGGTATTCAGGGGTTTGCTGACGCGCCAGTTTGGCAAAGAACTCGGGGTCTTCGCGATTGATCGCTTCAGCCCAACGGGCGTTGTTGTCGATCAGGTCTTGTAATGCGTTCATGCGGTGCTACCTCAGGGACGATGCTCGGTTATGACGGGGGCCGTCTCGTTGGGGTCACTACATTGATAGCGTGTAGCCAGCGGTAATGGCTGATCCCGATTCAGGTGCACAGAGGGGACGACTTGCCCTGTCGCCGGCAAGCCGCCTCCCACATGGGCCGCGCCGCCGTTGACCGATTTAAACGGAATCTTCGCCAGCGTGGCCGGTCCACCGCACAGACCCCTGGAAATAAAAGGATTGTGTCATGAGCGAAGAACGTCGCCCCTTCAATGCCGAACAACCCGAGCCGATCGACGACAACGAGGATCGCATGGGTGCGGTACGTGAGCTGGACTTCGACGATGAAGATACCGCGCGCATCGGCGATGAAATGCCTGAACAGGCACTGCGCCAAGAGCTTCCCGACCAGCGGGAGCGCGAAGCCGGCCTGACCGGCGCATCGACCGCCGACCATCACGGCACCGACGATGACCTGCAGCCCGATACGCTGATTCGCGAAGACGGCGCCCGCTCGCCCGACGAGCCAGGCTCAAACCGCCCTGCCGATCAGGAACTGAGCCTGACCGACCAGGCCGACATCGGTGCCGGCCACGGCCTGGATGAAGAAGAACTGGCGCACCTGGACCCGCTCGATGGCAAGCCCGAATGATCAGTCCAGCAAGGTGCAGGCCATGACCACGGCGTCTTCGCGACCGTCGGCGGCCGGGTAGTAGTCGCGACGGCGACCAATCTCGTTAAAGCCGTATTGTTCATACAGGCGATACGCGGGGCGGTTGCTGTCGCGCAGTTCCAGAAAGCACTCGCGGGCATTGAGTTCGTAGGCACGCTTCATCAGGTGGTCGAGCAACCGGTAGCCCAGGCCACGGCCCTGGCTTTCAGGCTTGACGGTGATGTTGAGCAGGTGTGCTTCATCGATGATGACCTGGATGACGCCGTGGCCGACCTGCTGGGCGCCCTCGAACATCAACCAGACTTCGTAGGATTTCAGGGCATCGGTAAAGATGCCCCGGGTCCAGGGGTGGCTGAAGGCGGCGTACTCGATTTTCAGCACGGCATCGAGGTCCGCTTCGGTCATGCGGCGAAAGGTGGTGGTTTCACTCATCTTGGGTTTTCCAGCGCGCCATCAGTTGGCGCATGGCCTTCCAGACGTCGGCCTTGCGCTGCGGCTCGTCCATCAATGATTCAAGGCCCGGCAGCGCCCAGACAGTTCCCAGGCCAGGGACCTGGCGTTCCTGGTAAAACGCTTCGCTGTCGGCTTCGCCGGCAAAGCGCACGGCCGGCAGGCCGACCAGCCAGAGGCAGGTGCACGGGTGTTCTTCGAGGCGTGCCGCGACAAACCCTTGGACGAAATCGCGGGCCGCTTCCGGGCCCTGATCCATGCGGCTGCGCACCAGCAGCGGCCAGCGTACCGGCTCGCCAACGATTTGCGGACTGTCAGGCAGGCCGGCGGCACGCAACATGTCCTTGAGCAACAGGTAGGTCGGGTCGCGGCTCTGGAATGGCTGGCCGGTGGATAACTCGACCAGCAACAAGCAGCGACCGGCCCGCAGCAATTGCAAGGCAAAGCGCGGCGGTGGCACGACGACGACCTTGGGCGCAGATTCCACGTCGGGCGCTTCGCTACCGGCCACCTTGCGCGCAGCGGCAGGCGTCGGGCGCGGCACTTCGATCTTCGGCCGTGGCACCGGCGTGCGCAGTGGCGCGGGCGGCGCAGTCGCCGGCGCCATGTCGGGCGCCGCAGGACGGGCCTGGGATGCCGAGGCGACGGGCGCTGTCACGGCAGGCGCCTCGGGCACCGGTACAGGCGCCAACAATTCCGGCCGCGACGGGGCTGCAAAAGGCAGTTCGGTACGCGGCAGCCAGCTTTCCACCTGCATGGCGGTCAGATAAGCACGGCGACGGGACTCGGTCAGCAAAAGATCAGCCACTTGTGGATAAGTCAGGCGCGCAATTCTAGGGGGTGCGCCGGTTTACTGCCAGTGCTGTTCAGCCCACCGTTCATCCTCGATCACCGGGGTTGAAGGCGTGAGGTGAAACGCAGGGCGGACGATGCAGTACAATCGCTGCCTTTCATTTGCCACGGTCGACTTGTCATGATCGAACCCAAGCGCGTCCTGCGCGCCCTGGCCGAACACTGGGCCTTGCTGGAGCCTTTGTGCGAGCACTTTGACCAGGGCACCCTGAGCCTGAGCGAGCTGCGCCTGCAGTTGGCCGCCCGCCAGCCAGACAGCACCGCGCAGGACATCACCCAACTGCTGGACGTGTGGATCCGCCTGGACATTCTGGTGCCGGTGGCCAAGAGTCCGAACCGCTTCGAGCTCAATGCGCAGATCCACGACTTTCTGTCTTACCTGCGGCATGAGCATCGCCTGGGGCTGTGCCTGGAAATCGAGGCGTACCTGCGCCACCTGGAGCGCCTGGCCGGGTATATCCAGGATGCCTTCGACATTCGTGATGCCAATGACCTGGCGCGGCAGCTGCGCCTGCTCGACATGCGCGTGCGCGATGTGCTGAAAAAGCTCGCCAACGACGAACAGGCCCTGGTGGCGGTGGCCGAGCGGGCCAAGACCCAGGACCGGCAGATTCCGCTGCGTCAGCGCTACGCCGAGGTGCTGGCGACCTGGGACGAATACGTCGAACCCATGATCCAGCTGGTCAACGCTGACGGTGCTTTTGAACAGGGCGTGCGCAAGGTCGAGAAGGTGCTGCTGCACCTGCTGACCGAGCAGCAGCGCCTTGGCCACCTGGTCGACGACGACATGCTGCTGCGCACCCACGCACGCATTCTGGAAATGCAGACCAACGCACAGCTGACCCTGCGCCATGCCCGCGAACTGCTGCTGCCACTGCGTGAAGAAGCGCGCCGGCATAACGCCGTGACCCGGGGGGCGGCGCTGGCGCTGTCGGCGATCCGCCGCAAAGGCCTGGACGCCCTGCCGCAGGCGGCCATGCCGCTGTTCACCCGACCGCAAAGCACATTCCTGGGCAGCGCCAGCCAGGTCGAGGCGTATGTCTATGCGCTGGCGCACTTCGAGCCCAAGCCGACGAAGTTTCCCAAGGCCAGCGCCACGCGCAACGGCGAACAACCGCGGGCGCCGCGCACGGTCAAGGAAATGCTTGAGCGCTGCGAAGACGCCCTGCCCTTGCCCGACCTGATGGACTGGCTGCTGGAGCAGGAGCCAGAGGGCGCCACCGATGAGCTGCTGTACTGGTTCTCGCGCCTGTCACGCGACAAGCGCTTTGCCCGCCAACGCCTGGAGCGCCGCGACTACCTGACCCTGGAGCATCGGGTCAGCCTGCGCTCCTTCGCCCTGCTCAGTGCTGGCAACGAACAGCCAGAGAATTCCGAGAGCGTCCTACATGCAACTTGATTTGTCTGAAATGTCTCAACTGGCTCCGATCTTTCGCGAGCTGTTCAAGGGCTATCACATCAGCCGCCGCGACCCGGAACTGTACGCACAGTTGTCCAACTCGCAGGACCAGTACCGCACGCTGTTCAAGGCACTGGGGTTCGAGCTGGTGTGTGACACCCGCGGTTTTTATTACTTCGTCCCGGAGCTGGCCGCCGCCCAGGTCAACAAGACGGCCCAGCGCCTGGCGCTGTTCACCTTCATTCTGGTCGAGCACCTGGCCGACCAGGGCCGCGATCCGGTCAACGTGCTCGACGGCGGCAGCCTGGGCCGTGACGAGTTGCCTTCGCTGCTGGACAAGTACCGCGACTTGTTCGTGCAGGCCGAGGTCCAGACCCAGGAAGAGCTGGAAGAAAAGATCATGCGCCGCATGACCCAGCTGGGCTTTGCCAGTGAAGAGGTGGGCATCTATCGCTTCCTGCCGCCGATGCACCGTTTTCTGGATGTGTGCCTGTCAGTGCAACAGGACCGCGACCTGGCCGCTGCGCTGCACAGTGATCTGCCGCTGCCGACACCGGTGCTGGTGGATGACGGACTGGAAGACGACGATTTCGAGGTGCAGGAAACCGAGGAGCAGGCCCTGGCCCGCGCCATCGCCGACGAGCAACAGGAGATCAATGCATGAGCCAGGAACGTTATGGCATTCGCCGCTTTGCCCTGCTCAACACCGCCGGCTACAGCCTGGGGCTGTTTCCGCTGGAGTACCCCCTGTCGGTCTATGGCGCAAACAACCTGGGCAAGAGTGCGTCGATCAATGCCCTGCAATTTCCCATCCTGGCGCGCATGTCGGACATGAGTTTCGGCAAGTACAGCCTGGAGCAATCACGGCGTTTCTATTTTGCCTCCGACACCAGCTACATCCTGGTCGAGGTGAACCTGGCCCACGGCCCGCATGTGATTGGCGTGGTCGGGCGCGGGCCGGGGGGCGGCTTTGGTCACCAGTTCTTTGCCTATGCGGGCGAGCTGGACCTGGGGCACTACCAGAAGAACGACACCTGCCTGCGCCAGAAAGAACTGTTCAACAACCTGGCCAGCCACGGCCTGAAAGCCTATGAGCTCAAGCCCGATGAGCTGCGCCGCCTGTTGGTCGGCGGACACACCTCGATCCCGCTGGACCTGACGCTGATTCCGCTGCGCTCGACCAGCGAACAGAGCCTCAAGACCTTCCGTGCGCTGTTCATCAACCTGCTGCACATGCGTGAAATCACCGCCGCCAAGCTCAAGCAGCTGTTTCTCGATGCCTTTGAGCACAGCTTGCGCTCGGGCAGCGTCGATTACATTGCCGCCTGTGAAGAGGCGTTCCGCGATGTGCGGCGCATGGAGCAGGACTACAACTCGCTGGTGCAGGCCGGGGCGCTGGTCGAGGCGCTGGCCTCGGGCGTTCGCCAGCGCGAAGTGCTGCGCGGCAAGCTGCACCGTATCTCGCCCTTGCTCGATGCGCTGCTCGGCACCTGGTCGGACTATTCCGGCGCACGCAAGGAAGAGCTGGTCATCCAGGCCGAGCACTACCGGGCCCAGCAGGATGTGATGCAGAACGACCAGCGCAACAGCACCCAGGAGCTGATGCGCCTGGAACGTGAGATCAGCAGCCTGCAACGCTGGCTGGGCGAACTGTCGGTGCTGCGCAACCGCTTTGCCCTGGTCGATGATGCCAGGGTGCTCGAACAGCAACTGCTCAGCGCCAAGGACGCCCACGATGAACTGGCCGGTGCCCTGGCGCAGTCGCGGCAATTCAGTGCCGAGGACCTGGAGGAGCGGCTGCGTGATCTGGAGCGCCGCCTGAAGTCGGTGAAGCAGCAACTGGACCATGCCGACAACAACAGTTATGCGCGCTTGTGCGAGGAGTTTTCCCAGGGCGATGTCGAGCGGCTGATGCGCCTGTTCAATGGTGCGCTGTTCAGCCTGCCACTGGGTGAAGATGGCATTGCGCTGGACGATGGCCAGGCCTGGGTCAGCTCGCTGCAAACGTTGCTGGACCGGTTCAAGGGTGATCAATTCCAGGTGCCGGGGTTGTCGATCAACCTGTCGAGCATCGAACCCCCGACCTTGCAGGCCCTGGCGGATCGCGCCGTGCTGCGCGACCAGAAGGACCGTCTGGAAAAAGAACTCAAGCAGCTCAAGACCCAACAGGCCGTGGCCTCCGACCGCATTGCCAGCAAGAGCCAGACCGAGGCGCTGTACAAGCAGGTGCTGGATGCCCAGAAGGCGCTGGAAGACTTCCGTCGTTGCCAGACCCTGAGCGCTGAAGAGCCGGGCAAGCTGGCGGAACTGGCGCAACTGGAAGCGGCGCAGGATGAGCTCAAGCGCTCCAGCGACGCCTTTACCGAACGCGTTCAGCAGTTGTCGGCCAAGTTACAACTGGTGGCGCGGCAGATCGGTGATCTGGAAGCCAAGCAGCGCACGCTGGACGATGCCTTGCGCCGTCGACAGCTGCTGCCGGCCGACCTGCCTCATGGCGTGCCGTTCATGGAGGATGTCGACGACTCTGTGGATAACTTGCTGCCCCTACTCAATGATTATCAGGACAGCTGGCAGGCGCTGCAGCGTTGCGACGGTCAGATCGATGCCTTGTATGCGCAGGTGCGCCTTAAAGGTGTCGCCAAGTTCGACAGCGAAGAAGATGTCGAGCGGCGCCTGCAATTGTTGATCAATGCGTATGCCCACCGCACCGATGAAGCGTTGACCCTGGGCAAGGCACGTCGTGCGGCGGTGACCGACATTGCCCGTACCTTGCGCAATATCCGCAGCGACTATGAAAGCCTTGAGCATCAGTTGGCGCTGTTCAACCGCGAAATCAACAAGCGGCAGGTGTCCAACCTGGCGAGCTTCCGGATTGTGCTGGCGCCCAACAAGGAGGCACTCAAACACATCGACCAGATTATCCACAGCGCCGGCCAGTACGAAGAAGGCGAGACGCTGTCGGTCTTCGACCTCAGTCAGAGTGCCGAGCAGGATTCGAAGAATGAAGAGGCCAAGGAGTATCTGGCGCGCCTGGTGGCCGCCAATCATAACCAGTTGGGTCTGAAGGACCTGTTCGAGCTGGCGTTCGAGATCACCAAGGTCAATGGCCAGCCGGTGATTCACACGGACATCGACGGCGCAGCGTCCAACGGTACGACAATGACCATCAAGGCGCTGACTAACATGTACTTGCTATTGCACTTGATGGACCGCGACCTGGCCGGGCGTGTGCGCCTGCCCTATTACCTCGACGAGGCCGCGGACATCGACGAGAAGAACCAGTCGGCATTGCTCGAAACCAGTCAGCAACTGGGCTTTGTACCCATCCTGGCGAGCGTGAAGCCGCAGGTGTCGGCCCATGTGGCGATTGACCTGGAGGCCGGCAGCGGGCCTAACGGTATTTATATCGATGAGGCCGACTGGAAGTATATTCATCGTCGTGAAGAAGCGGCCAAGCCGGAAGAAGAAGTGGCTTAGGTTGATCGGTTGTACCGGGACCGCCTCTTGAGGCGGTCTTTTTTATAGGCCAGGCCCGGCCCTTCCATCAAGCCATTGGCTTACGTGTAGCCCGCTTCAATGAGCTTTACCAGGCGGTGGAGGGACTGCAAAACCGGGGTAGGAACGCCATTCTGTCGACCCAGTTCCACCACCGCGCCCTGGATGAAGTCGATCTCGGTCTTTCGGCCAGACTCCACGTCCTGCAGCATCGAGGGTTTGTGCCGGGCCTGATGCTCGAATGCATAGGCGACGGCTTGCCTGACCCGGTCTTTCTGCACCGCAATGCCCATTGCGCCAGCCACCTGAAGCGTTTCGTCAATGACGCTGTCCGCCAGCAAGCGTCCATGTTCGCAGTGCCCGATGCAGCCCACTGCCTGGCGAGTAATCGCACACACGCCGTTGAGGGCCGCGTTGAAGGCAACCTTCTCCCAGATGGCGATCTGCACGTGCGGATCAGCCTGGCAGGGCAAGCCTGAGGCTTGAAACACCCTGGCGATGTCCAGGACCCCAGGGGTGTCCCGGCCGTCCCACGACCAGAGAGTGATATGGCCATCACCATGGCTGTGAACGACACCTGGCTCAAGCAGGTCGGCAGGCAGGTTTGTCATCCCGACCAGGATGTGATCGGCCGGCACGACCTTGGCAATAAGCGGCGCATTACCCAAGCCATTCTGTACCGAAAGCACCCATGTCGCCGGCCCGACAAGGTGCCGTACCGATTCGATCGCGACCTCGGTATGGAACCCCTTGGTGAGGATGATCAGCAGGTCAAAGGTGCCCGAATACGCGTCAGCCCTGGCAATGGGCAGCTTGACCCTTTCACTTGAAGCAGGGGTCACCAGCCTCAGTCCTTGATGCTGGATGGCTTCGACAGTCCTCTGGCAAACCTCTATCAAAGAGACATCCTGCCCGCCCACGGCCAGTCGAACAGCGAACAGCCCGCCCATGGCGCCGGCGCCCACAATGGCTATTTTCATGGTTGCTCCAATGGGTCAACACGCACCATCAGGTCTGCTTCAAGGCGCCATCGAACGCCGGCGTCAGCCCTGACAGTTCCAGCTTGCGGACAAATTCGCCGAGACGTTGCTGCTTGTAGGCTTCCACGTCCAGGTGGCGATAGTCGTAGAAGCCCTGGCCATCTCGCAAGCCATTACGGCCGTTTTGCATATTGTCGGCAATCACCTGGGGCGACTCGAAACGCGGTGCCAGCGCGCCGCTCAAGTAACGCGAGGCGTAGTAGAGAATGTCGCCTCCTCCCCAGTCGATGAACTCAAGCAGCCCCAGCACCGAGAAGCGCAAACCGAAGCCGACGCGTATTGCCGTGTCGATATCCTCGGCACTGGCCACGCCTTCTTCGACCATTCGTGCGGCTTCATTCATCGCTAGCGCCTGGATGCGCGGGACAATGTAGCCGGCCACCGGATTGCACACCACCGGCACCTTGCCGATGCGCTTGAGCAATTGCAGCAGCCGCTCGACCACCTGTGGGCAGGTCGCCTCGCTGCGGCTGACTTCCACCAATGGCATCAGGTACGCCGGATTCAGCCAGTGCGCATTCACGAAGCGCTTCGGCTCACTGACCATTTCGCTCAGCTCGGTGACCAGAAAGGTCGATGTCGTGGAAGCGATGATGGTCGACGCCGGAACGTGCTCGCTGACCCAGGCGAACGTCTTCTGCTTGACCGCAATGACCTCCGGCACCGCCTCGAACACCAGGTCGCACTGGGGCAAGGTCATCGCGGCCTGGGCTCTGGATTGCACCGTCACCCGGGACAGGGCGATGTCCGCCTGTTCCACCTGAAGCACGCCGAGGCGTACCAGCCTGTGCAGCTCGCTGCGGATGTTGTTGCGCACGCGCTCGAAGTAGGCTCGTTGCTCGTCTTCGTCACGCTCCTTGATGTCGACCAGGTTGACTGGCAGGCCCGCATGGATGAACGCCAGGGCAATCCCCTCGCCCATCCTGCCGGCACCGACCACGCTGACATGAAACCGCTCGGCGCTCATCAGTTGTAGCCCCTGGTCAACAACTCGGTCATCTGCGCCCGGCTCAGATCCGCCAGGCCGAGGTTTTCCAGGGTGCGGCCTTCGGCGTAGAGGTCACGGGCCGCGACGGCCGAAGCAATGCTCAGCAGGCCTTGCGCAACCGGGGTCGGCACACCGGCCCAGCGGCCGACGGAAACCAGGAAGGACAGGCCCAGGCGGGTGTCTTCGAGCATGTAGCGATGCGTCTGCAAGTCAATGTCTTCACGCCAGTCGCCACTGTCGGTCAGCTTGCCATGGGCACCGCGACCGTACATCCACTCGTCGCCTTCGTCGGTGTTGTAGTGATCGCTCAATGGAAAATGCGGGGCGCCGTAGGCCAGTGCTTCGCGTACAGCCATGCGCTCGGCGTCGAGCTGGTTGGTCACGCGGCGGATAGACGGCTGGGTGCCCTCGTTATGAATATCCCATGCCTCGAAATGCTCCAGCGGCCCGGCATTCATGATGATAAGTGGCGGGTGAATGATGGGGCCTGCGTTCATCAACGCTCCGCTCAGGGCGTCCTCGATCGGCTCGACGCTCGGGTAGGCCTTGCGCAACACAGCGAAGGCGTGCCCGGACAGATTGCTCGGAAACACACCGGTCGGCAGCCGGGTGGCGTAGCCACTGATCACCAGGTTACTGGCACCGTGCTTGCGCACCAGGTACGGCAGCGTGCCGGTTTCAGCAAAGGCGACCTGGCTCGGGTTGCCTGCATCGGTCATGGCCTTGGCGAATACGTAGCTGCCGAAGGTGCCCGGCGGCAAGAACACGACCTGGCCGTCGCGCAGGTGCGGGGCGACGTGCCTGGCCAGGTCTTCGTGGGCGGTCGATGGCAGCGCAATGATCACCAGGTGTGCGTCACGCAAGGCTTCGGCCAGGTTGTCGGTCAGGGACAGCGTGTCACCTGGCTTGCCAACGGATAACTGGCGAGTCCCCTGGTAGTCCCTGATCGTCAGGCCACCGATCTCCAGCAACGCCTTGAGTGCTGCGCCGTCACGGCGCCACAGGCGGGTCGTGTGCCCCTTTTCAGCCATTTCGACAGCAGCGGCGTAGCAGCCGTGGCCGCCGCCCAGCACGGTAATATTCATGGACAGGCTCCTTTTTATAAGAGCCTTGATGCTACCGAGCCCTACCGCCGCACACTTACCCGATTGCGCAGCCGAGTGACGAATTACGCAGGCGTTTCAATGCTTCTGTCGCCGCAGGGTGTCTGACGGCAGGCAGCCATAGCGTTGTCGGTAGGCGCTGGAGAAATGCCCGAAGCTGTTGATGCCGTGACGCAACAGGATGTCGGTGACGGTTTCGCCGGACCTGCCCTGCTTCAGTGATTCGTGGATTACCGCCAGGCGACGATCACGGATGTACTCGACCGGTGCCTGCTGGAGAAACTGGTTGAAACCGTTCTGCAAGGTGCGGACCGAGACACCACTCAGCTCGCTCAGGGTCGCCAGGCTGATCGGTTCATCAAGGTGTTCCTCGATGTAGTCACGGGCCTTTTTCACATGGTGCGGTAGCGGCGCGTGCGAATCGCTCAAGAGATCCGCCGAGTAGTTATGCGGCAACTGGGTAAGCAACAGTTGCATCAGGTATTCGGACAGGCCGCTGGCGATGCGCGAACCGTCCACGCCGCTGCCGTAAAGCCGGCAGATATAGTCCAGGGTGTGATAGAGGCTGACGACACCGACGCCCAGAGGGTCGACGCTGACATCGAAGATCACCGACTGGCGCAGGCTACGACCGAGCAGGCGTTGCAGTTGTGCTTCCAGGGCATCACGGTCGACGCGCAGGATCAGGTTGCGGCATTGGCCATCGGTGATGATGCGGCTGGTCGCGAACGGCGAGGAGATGCTCAGGTAGCCCGACTGCATGGCCGCGCTGCGCTGCCCGTGGGCCACTTCGCACTGGCCCTGCAAGGTGATGCGAAACAGGTATTGATCGGCAATGTCGCCGATGCTGATCTCGACCGGCGCTCCATAGCACAGGTCCAGCAGCGCCGAGTCGCCGAAAAACACGCCATTGAGTCGGGTGTGAATAGGCTCGTCGCGCAATAGCCTGAAGCTGTGCGGGCACAGATAATGGCTGACCTTGTTCTTGATCTCGCGATAATCGGCCGAGTTGAGCAGGCTGTGCTTTTCCAGCAGGTGTACATCATTCAACATCAGAGGCTCTCCCGCACTGGAGCAGAAAGGCCCCGAGCCGTTCAAACGGAGCGAGGCCGAGGTGCCAATCATGGATTATCCGGGTCAAGCCTGGGTCGGGTACTCCCGGGCATAGCTCTCTCGGAAACAGCGGCAACCCCACCATAGCAGAAGCACTGTCAAGGTCGATGCACCGGCGATCACCAGCGACATGGATGAGCCCACGGCCGCCGGCGAACCGAAGTAACGGTCGGTCAACAACGCCACCAGTGTGGTACCCAGGCCCAGCCCCAACAGGTTGCTGATCAGCAGAAACATTGCCGATACCTGTGCGCGCACCTGATTCGGCGCCAGGACCTGCATCGCCGCCGTGGACGCCGGCAGCGGGAACGAAGCGAAGAACATCGCCGGCACCAACAGGGTGACCGACAGCCATAGCTGATCGGCCTGGGGGAACAGTACGGCCGGCACCGCCATGCCGAGCGCACCGATGACGCCGGTGCGCATGGCGGCGTCCTGATGACCTTTCCTGGCCAGGTAATCGGTGAGCCATCCACCGAAAAACACCCCCGTGGTATTGGCCAGCAACAGCACACTACCCAGCATGTAGCCCGCGTCCATTGGCGACAGGCCGAACTTGCGGATATACAGCGCCGGGCTCCAGCTCATCATGCAGAAAAGCGCCATGGCGTAAAACGAAAAGCCCAGGTAATGGTAGGTGAAGGTGGCGCGATGGCGGCCGAGGAAGCGCACGCCATCGCTCAGCGCAACCTGGCGGGCCTTGCCCTGCGCATCGACCTGCAGGCCCTTGCGCATCGGGTCACGAACGGTAAGCCAGATCAGCAGGCCTACCAGCACGCCGGGCAGGCCGACAATGAAGAACGCCAGCTGCCAGGCCTTCATCTCGCCGAGAAAGGCGACTTCGATGGCGTTCATGTCCTTGAGCAGGGCAATCACATAGCCGCCGACCAGGAAGGCTACACCGCCACCGACGAACGAGCCAATCGAGTAGATGCCCACTACGCGACCGAGTTTTTCCTTGGGAAACATATCGCTGAACATCGAGTAGGCCGAAGGCGACAGGGCCGCTTCGCCAACACCGACGCCTATGCGGGCGAGGAACATATGCAGGAAGTTCTTGCTGATGCCGCACGCGGCCGTCGCCAGGCTCCAGAACACCACGCCGACGGCGATGATCTTCGGGCGGGAGAAGCGGTCCGCCAGATAGGCAATGGGCATGCCCATGAACGCGTAGAACAACGAAAAGGCCAGCCCATGCAGCAAGCTGAACTGGGTATCGCTGATTTGAAGGTCGGCCTTGATGGGCTCGATCATCAGCGCCAGGATCTGCCGATCTATAAATGAAAATATGTAGGCGATCATGCACAGGGTGACCACGTACCACTCATAAACGTATGTCTTTTTCTTGTGCAGGACCGCTTCATTGACCTGGATATTCACTCGTGTTTGCTCCTCGTTGAATCCGCTCAAGCGCATGGCGCGCCGTGTGACAGTGCGCAGGATCGCGACTGGGAAGTGGCTGGGCAGATGCATGCCGCCGGTGAGCGGGTCGCATGAGAGCTGTAACAAAAGATGGGGTCGAGCATGGTCAGGTCTCTTTTTATTGTTATGAGGTCATCATGCGCCGGGCTATGCAGGCGCTGGAGCCAGGACAGTCAGCGCCTCGGTGCGTGTCAGGCAAGGCGCAGTCGTGCCTGCGACAACACTTAACAACAGTGTGGTTGCCGGCCCCGACGTCGCGCCTAAACTAGCGATTGCACGGCCTGCCAGCCTCCCCGATTGCGCAGGTGACTCTCCAATTGCGCAGCCTTGTGCAGGCAACCTGAGCGTTGTTGTCGCTGGGGCATGCGCATGCCTGTCTCGGGCAGAGGCTTGCCGAGAGCATGGCGCGGTATGAGCAGCTTTATGTGGCTGGCGGGGAGGCCATGTTGCCTGAGTGAGGGTTGGTCGCAGCGGCCAGGAAATGTTTTATTCCGCGCAAAGCAAAACCCCCGATCGCAAGGCGATCAGGGGTTCTGGGTTTGAATCTTGACGATGACCTACTCTCACATGGAGAAGCTCCACACTACCATCGGCGATGCATCGTTTCACTGCTGAGTTCGGGATGGGATCAGGTGGTTCCAATGCTC
>NZ_UUIS01000019.1 GCF_900589395.1 Pseudomonas viridiflava | reverse complement strand
CGTTTCCGAGATTTTGCGAGCGCTTCGCACTCGGTCGCCGGCAAGCGGGCTCCTACAGCAGTCGGCAATCTGACTGCCTGCGCCAGGCACGCCTGATTCCCTGATGCACTGCGGGTTTAGTAGGAGCGCGCTCTGCCGGAATGCCGGACCACCGCGACCGGCTGCGTTAGCAGTCGTAAATTTGTGGCGTTTCCGAGATTTTACGAGCGCTTCGCGCTCGGTCGCCGGCAAGCGGGCTCCTACAGAGCAGCCGGTAATCCAGCCGTTAACCGTTGGCGAGCCGTACCCGCTGTCGCAACGCTTTCAGGGCGGCCTGTGCATGCCAGGTTTCCACCCCGACCGGCACTGCCTGGCCGGCGCTGGCACTCAGCGTCACGACGGTGTCGATGCTCAGGCCCGCCAGCAATTGCTGAACTTCGGCAAGCTGGCGCGCGGTGCCCGTCAGCCAGCGGGCATGCTCGGGCGACAGCAGTGCAAAAGCCTCGGGGTAGGTACAAGCCAGCGCCTGGCGCAGGTTAATCAGCGCCGCCTTGTCGGAACGATCAAACGCCGGGCCCAGCACATACACCTGGCCGGCTGCGGTCATCAGGTCGTATTTGTCCTGCAGGTACTCATCGACGCTCATGATGCTGGCCACCACGTCCACCTCGCCGCTGTGGACATTGACCAGATGGGCATTGACCCCCACCAGGCAGCGCATCGATTCCTGACGCAGCACCCAGTCCTCGGTGTTGCACCGCACGATCCAGTAATCACCCCGGGGCGAGCGCTCGCATGACTCGATGGCGTAACGCTCCGGTTCGCCTTCATGCAGGCGCTCACTGCCGGTGTACAGCGCCAGCACAATGGCCTGGGCCTGTTGTGCACTGACAGGTGAAGAGGGTGTGTTCATACGCGCCTCAAACGATACGGCTGACATTATCGCGGTCCAGCAGGCCACGCTCTGCCAAGGCCTGCAGTCGTTCGATCAGCAGGCTGCGCTCGGCCCTGGAGGTGGTGTGGTCGACCACGTGGTACTGACGGTGGCACCAGAGGTTCAGCTGCCGCAGCCAGAGAGCCATGCGTTCAGGCTCCTGATCCAGGCGTGCCAGCAAAAAGGCCACCTGTTGCCATTGCGGGCGTACACCGAACAGGGCAATGCGTCGGGCCGCCGGCAGGTGATGCCAGTCCCTGGCCAGGCGCGTATCCAGTTCATGCTTGATCGTGGCCCAGGCCAGAGCGTCCAGGCCGGCAATGGCGGCATTAAATACGCCCTCGGCCGGATCATCCAGCGCGTTGAGCAACTCGGGCAACTGGTCTGCACCCAGCCGGCGCACGATGATTTTCCTGACGCTGGCGCAGGCGCCCTGCAACGCCTGCACCTGCCAGTGCCCGGGAAGCTCGACGTTCAATTCCGCCGCCAGGCCCAGCACACCCAGCCACTCGCGCTTGCCGGTGGGCAGTGGCTGCGCCAGACGTTTGCTCAATACTGCACGGGCATCGACCTCATTGCGTGCTGCCATCCAGTGCGCCAGGTTGCGGATCGAGGGCGCGGCATCAAGCAAGGCCGTGCGCAGCACGGGCTTTGGGTCGTCGAGCAGCGGCAGCAAGGCGCGCATCGCGCAGACCCGCACCTTGGCCCCCGGTTGCGCCAGTGCGCCCAGCAGCAGTGGGCGGGCGTCTTCGATCGGCAAGGCCTGGCAGGCCGCGATGGCCAGCAACCGCACCGTCACCTCGCGATGGGCCAGGGCGTTGCGCAGCAGCGCCTGCGGTGCCGGGTCATTGTTCAGCAACAGGTCGAACAGGTAGCACGCCGCCTTGCTTTGACGGGTCAGGAAATGCGCATGCACCTGAGCGCGATTTTCGGGCAATTGCAGGACGGCCCGCACCTTCGTCAGGACAGGCCCATGGTCGGCGCGGTGCTGGGCGGCCAGCGCCATCAACGGCTCCAGCGCCCATAGCAATGACTCGGCGCGCGATGGCACCAGGTAATGCACCACGCCCTGGACCGCCAGTTCGCGTATCTGCGGCACCCAGTCGTTCTGGCGCTCGATCAAGGCGTTCAAGGCCTCGGGGGAGGGCTGCTCGCACAGCGTGCGCACCGCGATCTCGCGGATGAACCCGTTGCGATGGCGGCTCAGCTCGACCCAGGTGACCCCGGTCCCGACCTGCTCGATCAAGCGCAGCGCCTCCAGGTGATGCTGGCCCTGCCAGTCCGGGGCCGGTGTCTTGCGGGCATTCAACCTTTGCAGCCAGTCTTGTATCGTGTTCACGCTTCAATCCTTTTTTGCGCTTGTGGGCGTCTGTGGTGCTAAGACCTCAATGACCCTTCAAGTTCAAAACCGGCCCATCACCCAGCGAGAAACGCCGCCCATGTCTGACGACGCCTGGACCTTTCATCTGTTCGCCGCCACGTTCAGCAGCGACCTGGCGGCACGCGAGTATGCCTTCGAGCAGTGGGCGCCCGAGCCGCCGGCATCGGCCACCGATGCCCAGTACAGTGCCTGGGAAAACAGCAATCCGACCTGGCGGCTGAGGGACGAACTGGAGTTCTATATGGATGCCGATTTTGTCGAGCTGGTCGATGATGCCGACTACGTGAAATCGCAGATTCACGACGTGTCGCAGCAGCAGGTCTTCAATGCTCAGGCGGCGCGGTTCAGCCATTTCATCCTGGTAGGCGTCAATGCAATCTGGGGTGACCGGCGCTCTCCAGCGACCCAGGCGGATTGGCGTTTGCCCCAGAGCACGGCCACTGTCGAATACCTGGGGCTCTATAACCCGGCAATGGAGTAGCCGCGTGTCATGAGCGAGGCCGAGCCCGATTCCGGCGCCTGGACCTGCGCATTGAACTTACCGTTGCTTGCCGGCGTCCGTAGGTCAGTTGCAGGCTGTGTCAGCTCATTACCCAAGCACAAGGAGTCTGTGTCATGTCCTCAATGAAATTCGCCAGTATTGCCCTACTCACGTTTGTGATCAGCGGATGTGCAGGTCCTGCAAAAAATCAGGGCAATGACATTCAGCAGGCTGCCGAGCGCTTGGTAGGGCAGCCCGCGAAAACGGCCTTTGACCTGTTTGGCAAGCCGGACCACGGCATGGGGCCGTCTTCGTATGGCAGTGGCGGTTTCTACGCCTGGAACCGGCTGCAGACGCATGTGGGTCCGGACAAGGTCTTTGTCCAGACCGGCACCGAATACGTCGGTGAGCAAACGACCTACGCGGTGATCGGCGGTGGCGGCGCGACCGGGATCATGCCGGTCAACAGCACCCCGGTGTACCGCCCGGTCGGCTACTACGAGAACGAGACGGTCATCGACTATTACTGCAACATCACCCTGTTTACCGATGCGCAGGACATCATCACCCAGGCCAGCGTTATCGATTGCGCCAACCAAAAATAACTACCGCCACGCGTGTTCAAGGATGCCCCATGCAGTATGAATTCCCCGAAGTGCTCAACGACCTGATCGACTACTTCCTGCTTGGCGACATCAGGCGGCTGCAGCGCTTCAAGGATGAACAGCAGTTGGGCGACGACCTGGCTGCCGAGTTCGTCAGCAATGACAGCGGCGACCGTGCTGTGCTGGAGGGCGTGCTGATTCCGCTGGCAGGGGTCGAGAACCACCCTTACACCGTGCTGTTCACCCTGGATGACACCGAGCCCGAACTGTTCAAGCCGGGCAGCCGTTTGCAGCACCGGCGCGACGGTTATGTGTTGCAGGTCGAAAGCGGCCGCGTGCACCTGTTTACCTGGCGCATCCTGCAGGATTTTACGCCTGTGGAAGTGGAAGACTTGTTGCAGCGCTACGCCGATCCGGCGCAGGGCCGGCCGACCATCGAGGTTGCCAATGGCTGGTATGAAGTGCAGGTGCTGGCCGGTGAGATCGAACGTGAAGGGAGCCTGCAACCGGCGTTCGAGTTTATCCTGAGCCTGCGCGAGGGGCCGCTGCAGGTACGGGGTGTCGACATCAACTATCGCTTTGCGGTGCAGTGGGAGTAGGGCGGGTAGCGATGGCCACCCATCGAAGCTCGTTCAGTGTTGCAGGCGATGCCGCTCGATAAACGCCCTGGCCTGTGCAGACCGACGAATCTCGGTCCATTGCAGGTGCGCAAAATCTGCCTGTTCGCGCAGGCGGGCAAACTTCAGTCGGTTCTTGCTGAAGGTCGACCACGACCAGAGCAGGATCGAATCTCTGGACAAAAATGCCATGCGCAGCGATTCGCGGTTGCCGTGGGACAGTCGCGTACGCCGTAGCCCTCGGTGCACGGTGCGCCACAGCACCCGTGGGAACACCGTCCAGCGCCCATAGTTGAGCCACACCACATGGGTGGCCCGTGACCAGAGTTCATCGCGCACGGCGCTGTAGTTGCCATCGGCGACCCAGCAGTCGCCCTGTATCGCGTCGATGACTGCACGCCGGAACTGCTCGTGCGCCACGGCCTGCCAGTGCGGCCCCCAGTACAGGGCATCGAGTTCGATCCAGGGGCACTCGGCCGCCTTCGATAACGCCTGGGCAAAGGTCGACTTGCCGGCTCCACTGGTGCCGATCACCACGCAACGCATTTCTACCTCGGCCATGTATGGGCAAACGCCGGCCAGTGTAGCGCGCTGTCGTGGCGATAGTGACTTCAGTAGGCGTAGCGCAGGGTGGTCATGACATTGCGCGGTGCGCCATACAGACCGGCAGCGGTGGTGGTCAGGTATTGCTTGTCGAACAGGTTGTTGACATTGACGGCCACCGACATCGACGAATTGACCTGATAGCGCGCCATCAGGCTGGCCAGGGCATAGCTGCTCTGGGTGGTGGCGTAGCTGAGGTTATAGCCGGTTTCACTCTGCCAGTTCAGCCCGCCGCCGACAGTCAGTTTGTCCAGTGCACCGGGCAGGCGGTAGGTGGTGAACAGCTTGACGCTGTTGCGCGGGATTTCGGTGACGATGCGCTGGTCGTCATCGTTGAAGCTGACGCTGTAGGAATAACCGCCGCTCAACTGCCAGCCATCGAGAAGCTCGCCGTTGAATTCCAGTTCGACGCCTTCGCTGGTGGTGCCGTTTTCGGCCTTGTAGGCCTGGAAGCCGTTGGGTTGCAGCAGGTTGCCGTCGGCCACGGCGAGGTTGTCCTGTTCGACCCGGAACAGGGCCAGGCTGGTGTTCAGGCGATTGTCATTAAAACTGGCTTTTACCCCCACCTCGTAGCCGGTGCCTTCCTGCGGGTCCAGCGGCGTGCCTTTGACGTCGCGGATGCTGGCGCTCTGTGGATTGAAGATTTGTGTGTAGCTGGCGTAGGCGGTCCAGGTGTCGTTCAGGTCATAGACGAAGCCGGCATAAGGAATCACGATGCCGTTCTCGGTGCGCTCGGCCTTGCTGTTGCTGCCGCTGTACAGCCAGTCCTTGCTTTCACGGTTCCAGTCCACCACACGGCTGCCGAGGATCAGGCTGGCCTTGTCGGTCAGGTGCCAGCGTGAGGTCAGGAAGGCAGCGTACTGGGTTTCGGTCAGGTCGCTGGCGCCGGTCTTGGTGAACGACGGCTTGGGCGACTGGCCGTCCCAGGTATAAATGTTGTCGATCGTGCCAGGGTAACGGCTGCCCGGACGCTGCCAGCCGCCGTAGTTGGGCGTGCCACGCTCTTCCAGGCGTGACAGGGTGATGCCGGTGATCAGTTCGTGTTCGCGGCCCAGCAGGTTGAAGCCACCCGTGGCGTAGGCATCGAGGTTGTCCTGGGTCGGTGTGGCCTGCCAGCGGGTCGGCATGATGTAGCCGCCGGCACCGGTGGCCGGGTTGATGGCGCCGTCCATGTAAGTGACCACGGTGTCATAGTCGTTGCGTGCATGGCTGTATTCGAGCTTGCCGCTCCAGCCGTTGGCAAACTGGTGTTCGACCGAAGTGAACACGGTGCTTTGCTCGCGATCGTAGTACGACCAATCGGGCGCGCTGTTGAACGAGCGCTTGATGTCGGTGCGCCCGCCATCGACGGTGAACAGCGGAAAACCGGTGCGCATCGGCGCATTGGCATGGGTGACCTGATGGCTCAGACCCAGGGTCAGCAAGGTCGAGTCACTCAGGTCAAGCTCGGTGATGCCATAGAACGTCGAGGTGTCCTGGCTGAAGCGATCGACCCAGGCGTGCTGGTCTTTCTGGTCGACGACCAGGCGTGCGCGCAGAGTGCCGCTGTCGTTCAGCGCGCCACCTACGTCGGCGCTCAGGCCGTAACGGTCCCAACTGCCGGCCTCGGCCGAGAGCACGACTTGCGGGTCAGCGGTGGGGCGCTTGCGGATCAGGTTGATGGTCGCCGACGGGTTGCCCAGGCCGCTGATCAGACCCGTGGCGCCCCGCACCACCTCGACTCGGTCGTACATGGCGGTGTTCTGCGTGTAGTTATCCATGCGCGAGGAGGTCGGTACGCCATCAATCTCGAAGTTGCTGATGGCAAAGCCGCGCGAAAGGTACGAGGTGCTGTCGGCACCGAGGCTTTCACGAATCACGGTGATGCCGGTGGTGGCGTCCAGGGCATCGGTGAGGGTGTCGAGCTTCTGATCTTGCAGGCGCTGACGGGTCAGCACAGTGACCGATTGTGGAGTCTCCTTGAGCGACAGGTTCAGGCGCGTCGAGCTGCTGGAGGAGTCGGTGGTATAGGACCCGGAACCTTCGGTGGTCGAGCCTGGCGCCTTGCCGGAAATGCTCACCGCCCCCAGCTCCATCGCCGTGTCGCCGGGGAGGGCTCGTGCCACCAGCACGAAGCTGCCATTGCCCTGCGGTTGTGCTTGCAGACCGCTGCCGGCCAGCAATTGCTCAATGCCTTGCTCCACGGTGTAGCTGCCTTGCAGGCCGGGCGAGGTCAAGGCATGGGTCTGGCTGCTGGCGAACGACAACGTCACTCCGGCAGCGACGGCGAACTGGCTCAATGCCGTGCCCAGCGGGCCTGGGGCGATATCGAAACGGCCGGCCTGATTCTGCTCGGCGGCAAAGCTTGCCGGGGCCATCAGGGGCAGGGCGATCAGGCCGAACAGGGCCAGGTGGACGGCGCAGGGCAAAGGGAGACGGGACATCGGATTTTCCTGGGTTGGCGTGGCACACATGCGGTCGTTTTCGCCGCTTCAGTGCATGGCCGCATGAGAATGAAAATCAGCAACCCTTGAGCGGGGTTTTTTGTCCGTCTCCCTGTCGCCCGGCTAAAGCGCAACAACCATGCGACCGGTGTAGGAGCGCGCTTGCCCGCGACCGAGTGCGCAGCGCTCGCAAAATTTCGGAAACGCTGAGAATTCACGGCTATAAATCTGCGAAACGCTGAAAATTTACGACTGCTGACGCACTCGGTCGCGGGCAAGCGCGCTCCTACCAGGGAAATCTGATAGCCAATAAAATCAGTAAGTTATTTTGTTTAATCAGTACGCCTTAAACGGCGAGACAATGGGCACGTTCGGCCCCAACGATTGTTCATACCGCCTCGATCGACACCCAATACCGCGTCAGGTAGCGCACGTGCACCGGCAGTGACAGGGCCAGGTTTTCCAGAATGACATCGGTATGGTCCAGATCGAACCCGCCCGATACCCGCAAGTCGGCCACCGCTTCGCTGCACCGCAAGACACCGGGCCGGTAGCGCTCAAGCTCCACCAGCAAATCGGCCAGGCGCCACTCCAGTACCATCAACCGACCCTGCAGCCAGGCATCGCTATGGGCGGGCAGGGGCGTGGGTTTACCCAAGTGGGCTTGATCGAAGCGCGCCTGCTGGCCTGCCTCCAGGCGCAGCACACCGACAGGGTTAGCTGACGGGCGCAGTTCCACCGCCTGTTGCAGTACCCGGACCTCGGTTTGCGCCGCTTCACTGCGAACACTGAAGCGCGTGCCCAGGGCGTGAACACTGCCTTCGGGCGTGTGCACGACGAAAGGCCGTGCGGATGGGTCCCTGGCGGTGTCGATCAGCACTTCGCCGTGATGCAGACGCACTTCGCGCAGGCTGGCGCTGTAGTGAATGTCCACGGCGCTGTGGGTGTTGAGGTGCAATTGGCTGCCATCGGCCAATTGCACCTGACGCCGCTCGCCCTTGCCGGTGCGCAAGGCTGCCAGCCGTGCGGGCAAAGGCTCGATGGCATCAAGTCCCCAGCCGGTGGCCCCGAGGGCCAGCAGCAGGCCCAGCACCTTGGCCACCGAGCGTCGCCGTGCGCGGGCGCCAGCCAGGGTCGGCAGGGCTACCTCCTGAGGCAGCCCGCTCAGTTGGTGCTGCAGTTTCTCCACTCGCGCCCAGGCCTGGGCATGCCGGGCATCCTGCTCCAGCCAGGCCTGCCAGCCGCTGCGGTCGGCCTGGCCTGGCGCGGCAGCACTGAGCTGCACGTACCAGGTGGCTGCCGCTTCAAGCACGCTGCGATCCAGCACGGCTCAGTCCTCCACCAATAACAGGCACTCGGTCATGGCGCGGACCATGTGTTTCTTCACCGTTGTCACCGAGACCTCCAGCCGTTCGCCAACGGCCACGTAGCTCAAGCCCTCCAGTTGCACGGCCAGGAAGATCGAGCGAGTGCGCTCGCCCAGCCCGTCGAGCATGGCGTCCACGGCCGTCAGGGTTTCGATGATCGACAGCCGGGTCTGCGGCGAAATATCCAGCGGTTCCGGGCGCAGCATCAAGGCATCCAGGTACGCCTGCTCGACGGCCCGACGGCGAAATCTGTCGATCATCAGGGCCCGGGCAATGGCGCTCAGGTAGGTGCGCGGCTCACGGATCACCTCGACATTGCGCGCCGTCAGCACCCGCATGAAGGTGTCCTGGGCCAGGTCCGCCGCATCGCTCGAATGCCCCAGCCGCGCGCGCAGCCAGGCATTCAGCCAGCCGTGGTGTTGCTGGTAGAGGTGGTGCAGCGAGCAGGAGTCGAGTGCAGACATGGCAGCCGTGTATGTGAGAATGATTCTCTACATTGTTGGCGTAAACACGGGTGCTTGACAAGGGCGGCGTTCAGAACGTGCTCAAGGTGCCCAAGCCTTTGCCCTTCACGCCACCGGCGACTCGCCCAATGGCATCCACAGACACTTCACACCATCTCAAGTCGCTGCTTGCGCATCGGGGCCGGCCAAGCCAGGTCGATGTCGGCCAGGTCCTGGGGGCTGAGCACGATATCGGCTGCCGCGACGTTCAGGCGGATGTGCTCGGGGTCCACGGCCTTGGGAATAGCGATCATGTTGTCCTGGCGCAGCACCCAGGCCAGGCTGATCTGCGCCGGGGTGGCGTTGTGGCGCCGGGCGACTTCCTGCAGGGCAGGGTGCCAGAGCAGGTCGCCGCCCTGGCCGATCGGGCAGTACGCCATCAGCGGCAGGTGGCGGTTGGACGCCCACGGGATCAAGTCGAATTCGATGCCGCGCTGCGAGGGGTTGTACAGCACCTGGTTGGTGGCGCAGCGCGGGTCATCCAGGGCCAGCAGGTCCGAGACATCGAAGTTCGACACGCCCCAGGCGCCGATCTTGCCCTGCTCGCGCAAGCGCTCGAAGGCCAGCACGGTTTCGAACAAGGGGTACTGGCCCGGCCAATGCAGCAGGTACAGGTCGATATAGTCGGTGTTCATGCGTCGCAGGCTGGCTTCGCAGGCCTTGGGAATGCCCTCGCTGCTGGCATTGAAGGGGTAGACCTTGCTGACGATGAACAGCTTGTCGCGCTGGCCGGCGATGGCCTGGCCAACGATTTCTTCGGCGCCGCCGTCGGCGTACATTTCTGCGGTGTCGATCAGGGTCATGCCCTGTTCGATGCCCAGGCACAGCGCGGCGATTTCTGCCGAGCGCTGGTGGTTTTTTTCACCCATGTGCCAGGTGCCCTGGCCCAATGCCGGAACGGTCTTGCCTGCCAGTGTCAAAGTGCGCATTGATAAAAACCCCAAGCCAGTCGAACGATGGCCATTGGAGGATCAAACCGCGATCAGGTTCAACCCTCTGCCATGGGGACGTTTACACCCTGAACGGCTTGAGCCAGCCATTGAGCTGCTCGCTCAGGCGCGCCAGGTTCACACTGGCGGCGCTGGACTGCTCGGCGGCCAGCGCGGTGCCTTGCGACAGTTGTGCGGTCTGGGTGACGTTCTGGTTGATGTCGTCGACCACATGCGATTGTTCCAGCGTGGCGCTGGCAATCGAGGCGTTCAGGCCGTTGAGGTTGCGCAGTGCCTGGCTGATCGACGTCAGGCTCTGGCCGGCCAGGTTGGCCTGCTCCAAGGTCAGGGTCGAGGCACGGCTGCTGTCGCCGATGACCTTGACCGCCGCGTTGGAGTGGTGTTGCAGGCGTTCGATCATGCCTTGGATCTGCGCGGTGGATTTTTGCGTGCGCTGGGCCAGCAGGCGCACTTCGTCGGCCACCACGGCAAAGCCGCGGCCTTGCTCACCGGCCCGCGCCGCCTCGATGGCGGCATTGAGGGCCAGCAGGTTGGTTTGCTCGGCGATCGAGCTGATCACTTCCAGCACGCCACCGATCTGGATGCTCTCGTCCGACAAGGTGCGCATCACGGCGACGGCCTGGTCGATGGTGGTGGACAAATGCTGGATCTGGCGCAGGCTGCCGTCGATATTGACCAGCCCCTGCTGCGCCTCGGACTCGGCATTGCGCATTTCGCTGGCGGCGTGCTCAGCATTGCGCGCCACGTCCTGCACGCCGTAGGTCACCTGGTTGACCGCCGTGGCCACCAGTTCCATCTGCTGCGACTGTTGCTGGCTGCGGGCCTGGGCCTGCTCGGCGCTGCTGCCCATTTCCCTCGACGCCTCGCCCAGGCCCACGGCCGACTGCTGCAGCTGGTTGATCACATGGCGCAACTGGGCAATGAAGGTATTGAAATGCTGGCTCAGCAGCGTGATCTCGTCGCTGCCCTGGGTTTCCAGCGTGCGGGTCAGGTCACTTTCGCCACTGGCGACATTGGCCATCGCCTGCACGGCAGCGCGCAATGGCACGACAATGCTGCGCACGATCAGGATCACCAGCAAGGCCATCAGCACGCTGATCACCAGGCACACCAGCACCGCCTTGATGACCTGACCCTTGAACTCGGCGGCGACATCGTCGACGTACACCCCCGAGCCGATGATCCAGCCCCAGGGGCTGAACAGCTGCACGTAGGAGGTCTTGCGCACCGGCTCGCTGGCGCCGGGCTTGGGCCAGCGGTAATCGATGATGCCCGAGCCCTGGCGCTTGGCCACGCTGACGATTTCGTTGAACAGCGCAAAACCGTCCGGGTCCTTGATGCCGGACAGGTCCTGGCCTTCGAGCTTGGCGTTCATCGGGTGCATGACCATGACCGGGCGCAGGTCGTTGATCCAGAAATAGTCATTCTGGTCATAGCGCAGCCCGCGAATCGCGGCCAGCGCCTGTTGCTGGGCGGCCTCGCGGGTGAGGGTGCCGGCCGTTTCCAGGCCGTGATAGTGATTGAGCAGGCCGCTGGCGGTCTGCACCACGTGCATGGTTTTCTGGGCCTTGGCCAGGTACAGGTCGTCATGAATCTGCTTGAGCAATGCGGCGGCCAGCACGAACAGCATCAGGACACAGACAACCAGAATCAGCCATAACCGCCGGCTGATGGAAAGATGGCGCATGCTCATGGCATCGACTCCTCGTTTGTTATTGTTATGCAGGTGAGTCCGAACAACCCGGAGTGCTCATCAAAGGCTGTCGGCCTATCGTGACCAGAATTGAGCGATGGGTCACGAAATTTATCATGTCGTTACGCTACTACTTTGGTCCCATAGCCAAAGGCTTACACGCCCTGACGGCATTCGGCCATTTGCGTACGCCAGGCACACTCATAAGATAGGATCCAACAGCCGCAGCCAAGGAAGCGCTACGGTGATCAAGGACGATCGACCATTGCCAGGACGGCGACTGACAGGATGTCGGATGGTCATGTGCAAACAACCCGCTTCGGCGGGTTTTTGCGTTTGAGCCGTTGAGAAAAACAGGCTACCGGCCAACATGCCCGGGTGGTAGCCTGAATGCCATTAATGAAAGAAGCGTCGAAGAGAGGCGTACATGACTTTGACTTTTTGGACGCTTTTATGGCTTGCGGTGCCAGTACTCGTTTTGGTGTTGATTGTATGCATGCGAGCCCGCCAACGCAGGCTGCGCAGTTTGAAAGACGCTATCAGCACGCCCGCTCTTTTCAGTCCTGATTCGGCTCACGAGCTTTATCGTGAAGGCGATGGTCAATACTTCGGTATTGACCTAAAGAACGGCACGGTTCTTTACATTCATCAGGTTCGCAAGGGACAGGTGGATGTGGTGGGTATGAACAGCGGGGACTGGACTCACCACGAGGTGGACGGCTACAGGCTTCGCCTGTACACGAAGTTCCCACAGCATCCTTACATCGAATTTACAACGGCTTGGGCGCAACGCTGGTTTGAGGCCTTGAGGGCGATGAAAGATAACCCCTCTATGACGACGCCCCCTTTTGCGACTTACATTAACAGCCGCATCGAGCTGCTCGAACGCGACAACAAGATCCACATTCCCAGGTTAGGCACGCCCAGTACGGCCGCCTAGCTGGCATGGCTGGGGACCACGTAGTACAGCGGGTTCGCGTGCGAACACATCGAGCCCGGCACCGCCATCTGCCCGCATCGCCTGATTGAAAGGTCCTGTGCCGATTCAGGTTATTTCATCTCGATCAAAGGCCAGACCAATAACCGGGCCTGCCGAGCGGACGCGTTATTGCTGAATAACTACCCTGCCGTTTGTGCCGAAGTCGCCATGCCGTTAGTGTTCTTATCGTTACAGGTGGGTGCTGGAACAGTCAATGTGTGATTGATGGTTTGAGGGGGATGTTGCAAGTAAAAAAGGGTGTATTTGTATGGGTCGAAGCGGTGGTTGGAATGGAGTCAGGCGGTAATTATGTATTACCTTGCGCCGATGTAAACTTTGTAAGGTGTGGCCATGCACAAAAAAGGAGTTTTGCATGGGCCACAAAAAACATCCGCCGGGGCAGTTGGAAATTCCGGCTACCTATATAACTGAAACAGAGTATCGCGGTGCGTTCGGCTCTCCAGGAGGCGGGGCAGGTTGGGGGCATGATCCTCGAGGTATGCCCGACCCGTCCAGAAACTCGAAAGATCTGGCGGGTCTTGAATTTAAAAAATACCAATTTCATCAGGCACGTGCCGCATTTGAACGAAGCCGGCTGGATCAGGCTGCGGAAGAGATTACAGCCGTTAAAAGAAATATTGTTCTGGCCGACAATGCCTCATCGCTTGACCGGGCCGCTCTTGAGCGAGACGCGGTCGATGCGTTGCTGCACAGAAAAACAACAGAGTACCTGGACACCCTAAGACGATCTGAAGATTATTTTGGTGACAGTCCTCTAAACAAAGGCTTCAGGGAGTTCATCGACACTTTCAATGCACGTTATAAAGACCTGCCCGTTGATATACGCGCCCGCTCACTTGACCGTTGGGAGGCTTCCTATCAGGCCGCCCTGTTAGCAGAGGTGCAGGCGAAAGTTGCTCATGTTGTAAGGGTTGAAGCAGAGCGTCTTCACACGATATTCAATGAATTTCAACGGGCTGCGCAGCGGGAGACTGAGGCCCATGCCCGGCATCTCGCCGAGCAAAGGGAAGCGCAAGAACAAGCCCGACGTCTTGCCGAGCAAAGGGAAGCGGAAGAACAAGCCCGACGTCTCGCTGAGCAAAGGGAAGCGGAAGAACAGGCCCGGCATCTCGCCGAGCAAAGGGAAGCGCAAGAACAAGCCCGACGTCTTGCTGAGCAAAGGGAAGCGCAAGAACAGGCCCGGCATCTCGCCGAGCAAAGGGAAGCGCAAGAACAGGCCCGACGTCTGGCTGAACAAGAGGCTGCCGAACAGCAAGCGCTGCGTCTCAGGCACGAGCGTCTTGTGGAGGCCATTGAGGCCGCCCACGAGGCATCGCTGTCCTCGGTGCCTCATCCAGCAAGGATCGTACGTCCTCTGGTTTCTGCACTAATCAATTCTCCGCCCGCCAGGGCTGCGGCTGTGCGGGCAGCAAACTCACTGATCAAGGCCATCGAAGGATTTGGCCGGTCGGCAGACGAGCTTGGTAATGACCTTGTCAGGCAGGCCTACAGAGCGCTGGAGTCGCTGCGCACGACATTCCAGGACTTTGGCGAGTTCTTCTCGGCCAGTATCCCGGCCGCTGAGGTTGTGCCTCAGGACGCCCCGCAGCTGTCGGAGATTGCCGCACAAGGTGGCTCGGTCAATGTGCCCGGCTGGGCCAGCCTGCTGGGTAGCAACACGATAATCGGCAGCATCGAATTGGCGGCATCCGACGTCACGGCCGCAGCACCCGTCGAGGTGCGCAGCGCCACTTTTAATGAGCGCAACAAAACCTGGAGTGTCGCGTTTCCCGGCAACCCTGGCGCCACCTTGATCTGGACGCCCATCGCGCCCCCGATCGACAGCTCCACTGCATTGCCAGGGTCGCCTCTGTCAGAAGCGCCCTACATCGGCAGGCCGCTTTCTCCTGTCGAGCCGGCGATTACGCCGCTCCCGGTAGCACCACCCGGCCTGCAAGGTCTGATTACGGTGTTTCCGGCTGATTCCGGGCTGCCGCCGTTGTTTACGGTGTTCAACAGTCCGTATCCGGGGGCGACTTTCAAGGGTATCTACAGTGGTCGGTACTACAATCCTAAGAAAGCAGGTGGGCCGATATTGAGTTTGAGCTGGGTGGATGCGGTGCTCACTCAGGAGGGTATTGCGCTCGTGAAGTTACATACTGGGCGTCTGGATTATTCAGCCGCAAACGACGTGATGATTGCGCGGCTGGAAAAAATCTTAAAGGGTGAGTTGCAGATGACAGACACCGATAAGCGTTATTACACCCATGAGATACGTGAGTTGGAGCGGTATCGAGCGATCGGTCTCCATGATGGACCGGTGCCAGACGAGATTAAAGATGAGGTTTGGAACAATGCACATACGGCGACGCTGGAGGATTTTCAGTTGAACGATGACTCTGACTTGCTGTATGACCAGGAAGCCCAGGAGGCATTTGCCGAGCAAGAGCAACGTGAATATCAAAATTATTTGTGAGGCATGAAATGAACGTAATGGAACAGATTGTAAAGAATGAGTCTATTGAGGACGTTCTCGCTGTTATAGCGTTAAGGTTTGGTATGCCTTCTATAGACATGATCTATGGTAAGTATCGTAAGGAGGCTGTGCTGAGTGGCGAGTTGTTTTATGTTTATGCGCAGCTTGTGAAGGGAGGCGTACTGGCCAGCAGTGGTAGCTGGCATGCAGCCAAAGGTCCGAATTGGAAAGAGCCTGCCTTTGTAAGCGAAGGCAAGTACGATGATTATGTCAAGAATGATGCTTCATAAATCTTAAGCCAGCTCAGGGGTTGGTAAGGTCGTCCAGCCAGGACTGAGTACTTGCCAATTCCCCGCAGGCAGCCCCGCTGTGTAGGCATCGTCCTACGCGTCTTTTGCCTTCGCCTTACGCCACCTGTCCGGACCGCCTGATTGAAAGGTCCTACGCCGATATAAATAGTGGGCTGCGGGCTGTCGCTGTTGTTTACGGTGTTCAATAGTCCGTATCCGGGGGCGACGGTAAGGGGCTTCTATAGTGATCGGCTCTATAATCCGAATAAAGCAGGAGGGCCAACGCTCAATTTAAGATGGCAGGATGCTGTGATCACGCAGGCCGGCATCGCCTTGGTGAAATTGCATACCGGGCGTCTGGATTACTCGGCTGCGAACGATGTGATGATCGGGCGGCTTGAGAAAATTCTGGCGGGAGAGTTGACGATGACAGATATCGACAAGCGCTATTACACGCATGAGATACGTGAGTTGGAGAGATATCGGGCGATTGGGGTTGAGGATGGGCCTGTGCCAGATGAAATAAAAACCGAGGTTTGGAATAATGCTCATACCGCTACACTTGAAGACTTTCAGCTGAAAGAGTCCGACTTGCTCTATACGGCTGATGCTTTGGAAGCCGACAAGGCGCAGCAGGAAAGAGAACATATGGAATATATGAGGAGTATGAGATGAGGGTGGTAGAGGAAATTGTGCGTAATGAATCTGTGGAGGACGTGTTAACGGTGTTTGCTCTAAATATGGGTATCCCGCGGCTTGATATGATGTATGGCCATTATAGAAAGGAAGTTGTGTTGAGTGGTGAGCTCTTTTCTGTTTTTCAGCGTCTTGTCAATGAGGGGGTTCTTGCTAGTAGTGGAAGTTGGCACTCGGCGAAAGGCCCTAACTGGAAGGCGCCTGCTTTCGTGACTGAAGGGAAATACGATAATTTTATTGAGGAGTAATTGTCGCTAGGTTGTTTTTAAAGCCTTGGTGGGCGTATTTTCATCAGTGTTATATGTTGAGGTGCACTCTGGCTGGAGCGGATGGTGTAAGTGGTTATGTTCGAAGCTGTATGAAAACTCCTAGAGTCCACCGTGTGATGGTCTACAGGCTTGATCCGCCACAGACGCTTGTATGAAGTGAGGCGGTAGTCAATGTTTCATGCCGGTGAGCAGGGTTTATAACCTGCTCTGACTCATGACAATGAATATATTGACTCAAGGAGTAGCTTCATGAAATCGCACGCTGGGTATTTCAGTTCCTCAGCCGCCAACGCAGTCATGATCGAGCGGCTGGAGCAGATCCTGGCGGGAGGCCTGGAGGCAACGGACACCGACAAGCGCTACTACGCCTTTACCCTGCGCAATCTGGAAAGGTACCGGGGTGTTGGCATCGGCGATGAAGTGACGGCGCAAGCGATTTCAAGGGGCATGTGGAACAACCTGTACGTTGCCACGCTTGAGGACTTCAGGTTTCAGGATGATTCGACTCTGCTCTATACGACTGACGCGCTTGCTGCCTTTGAACGGCAGGTTGAGGAGGTACTGCAAAGGCAGGGTCTGGCATCCCTGGATGTGAAAACACTCATCAGGGATCAGCCGCTGGATGACGCTCTGGCCATTCTTGCCCTTGAATTCAACTATCCGGATATTGACCGAAACTACAGCCTTTACCGATCCGAAGTGGTATTGAGTGGCGAGTTGATGAGCGTCTATCAACGATTGATCGATAGCGGTGTTTTGTTGGAGAAAGGTTGCTCAATATCCGAAAAAGGCCCGATTTGGAAGGCGCCCACATTGATGAGCCAAGCAGGTCATGCCTTGGTGAGCATTACGGCCCACCAAGGCCCTCAAGCACGAAAATGCAAATCAGGCTCCAACACCTGCCAATGCTCCTCTTCAAAGAAAAACTCATCGCAGTTATTCCCCTCACCACTGCGATCCACCACGAGAAAATCATCCTGCGCTTTCAGGCTCAGCACCGGGTGATGCCAGACGCCGCGATGGTAGTTGATGCCTTGTTTGCCATCGGTCACAAAGGCGCGAATCAACGCAGGCTCCGGCTCATCACCCGCAGGCGCCACCACAGTCAGAAAACGATTACCCAGCAGCGGATAAACGCCTGGCTGCCCAGTGGATGGCGTTCGAGTATGCCGATGGTCAGCGGCCATTCCAGCGTCTGGGCGCGGAAGTGAAATTGTATACCGGGCGTCTGGATTACTCGGCTGCGAACGATGTGATGATCGGGCGGCTTGAAAAGATTCTGGCGGGAGAGTTGACAGATATCGACAAGCGCTATTACACGCATGAGATACGTGAGTTGGAGAGATATCGGGCGATTGGGGTTGAGGATGGGCCTGTGCCAGATGAGATCAAAGATGAAGTTTGGAATAATGCGCACACGGCCACACTTGAGGATTTTCAGTTAAAAGATGATTGGCGACTGTTTTATACAGTTGAAGCTGATGCTGCAGATATTGAATGGTTAGGTGGTGAGTACTAGTTTTAAGGGGGGGTTGAATGAATAAGTTAGAAGCTACTATCAAAAATGAATCGCTTGAGGATGTTCTGGCTTTTTTTGCTTTGAAAACCGGTTACCCATCAATTGATAGGTTGTATGCCAGATATGGCCGAGATAAGGTATCTAATCTTGATGTGCTAAATACGTATCAACGGCTTGTTGATGAGGGCGTGCTGGTTAGGGCAGAGCAGAATGCTGTAAAAGGTCCCAATTGGAAGGAGCCAGCGTTTATAACTGAAGGAAGGTACGATAATTTTATCGAAAAGTAATTGTTTTTTCATCGTTTGGTGAGAGCCCTGATAATCATCAGGGCTTTTCTGTGAGGGGGTGATAAGCCTGGGATTCAGTATGAAAGACGCTATTGCTCAGTGCGTTTTTGTTTGCGTGCTAAATTATCAAGCCCGTAAATGTGAATGACAGGTGCGCCGTAGATGCATGTCACGCCGGGATGAAGCAGGTGTTATCGTGATGTTGTTCTAAGGGGTGAGTTGTTTTCGATGGGTGGTTGCAGGAGCCGAGTGCAGTACGGTCATTGAATTGAATTGAATTGAATTGAATTGAATTGAATTGAATTGAATTGAATTGAATTGAATTGAATTGAATTGAATTGAATTGAAGCAGGAGCCTGATGATGCATGTCCATCACCTCCGTAATGACTTCAATTGGGCATTTAAACCCAAAGCGCTTACGCGGCTGAATGTTCATCTGATAAGAAATAGCGTCCAGCTCTTCCTGGCTGTGCTTCGATAGGTCAGTACACTTGGGCAGATACTGGCGAATCAAGCCGTTGATGTTCTCGTTGCTGCCGCGCTGCCGCGCTGCCGCGCTGCCACGGGCAAGGCGTAGAGGGCGTTGTAGATCGTTTCACGGCAAACGTAGGCTTCTTCAAAATTGTTTTTCATAACGCGCAGCTTGCTCGCGATGTGCTCGGGAGAAAAGCGCTCTCGAAGCAAGTGGATAATCAGTTCGAACTGTTCATTGCCCGGCACCCGTTTTCTGGCCGGACAACAGACTTTTCGACGCTCACCAGTAAGGGCTTGGGCTTCGCACGCCGCATAGCCTCCAGTGGGAAGGAGATTTCTTCGCAACTCGCGGCTGATCGTGGAAGGACTACGCCCCAGCAGACGAGCAATCTTTCGCTGACTGAGATCTCGGTATTGTCCGATTTGAAGCGTGACGCGTTCTTCCATGCTGAATTCGGTATAAGACATCGCCGCACCTTACCTAAGGTAGAGGTGTTGCACTCAGTTTTTGCGGCCGCTCTGCCTTTGTAAGCGAAGGCAAGTACGATAATTATGTCAAGAATGATGCTTCATGAATTTCAGGCCTGTCAGGGATTGGCAAGATCGTCCAGCCAGGACTGAATACTTGCCAATCCTCCACCATAAGCCTCGCCGTGTAAGCATCGTCCTGCACGTCTTTTTCCTTCGCCTTACACCCCCTGTCCGCACCGCCTGATTGAAAGATCCTACGCCGATATAAATAGTGGGCTCCGGGCTGCCGCTGTTGTTTACGGTATTCAACAGTGTGTGTCCGGGAGCGAACTTCAAATGGTTCTACAGTGGCCGTTGCCTGCCGAGATTAAAGATGAGGTTTGGAATAATGCACATACGGCTACGTTGGAGAATTTTAAGTTGAAAGATGATAAGGGGCTCTTTTATACAGAGGCTGCAAATGCTGCTCATGAAAAGCATGAGCAGAAGGAGTTGGAAGATTTTCAAAGGGGTGTGTTTAAATGAATGTCATTGAGGAGATAGTAAAGAAAGAGCCTGTAGAGGATGTGTTGACTGCATTTTCTTTAAAGTTTGGATTTCAAACAATTGATGGGATGTATATTAGGTATAATCGTGATGTTGTTCTAAGTGGTGAATTGTTTTCGGTGTATCAGCGGCTTATAAGTGAAGGTGTATTGGCTTATGGTGGGGAGCCGAATCTGGTGAAGGGGCCTAATTGGAAAGAGCCAGCGTTTATGCGAGATAAGACATACAGTCGAAGTGGTGAGGAATAACCTTCCCGGTAAATAACCTCGGTGGGTGAAACGCTCGCCGAGTTTTTTGATTGAGGTCGGCGCGTGTGGAAAAGGGTGATGTTTTGTAGGGTATGTCCTGCGTTATTTCTTCCCAAGACCTACACGGTCAATTAGTAATAAATATTTCATGTCGGTGAGTAGGACCTGTAGCCTGCATAGCACGTTTCGACTGACAACAATAAACATATGGATTCACGGAGTAGCTTCATAAAATCGCACGCTGGGTATTTCAGTTCCTCAGCCGCCAACGCAGTCATGATCGAGCGGCTGGAGCAGATCCTGGCGGGAGGCCTGGAGGCAACGGACACCGACAAGCGCTACTACGCCTTTACCCTGCGCAATCTGGAAAGGTACCGGGGTGTTGGCATCGGCGATGAAGTGACGGCGCAAGCGATTTCAAGGGACATGTGGAACAACCTGCATGTGGCGACCCTTGAGGACTTCAGGTTTCAGGATGATCCGAACCTGCTTTACACCGTGCACGCCCTGGCGGCGGCCGATGAGCGCATGGCCGTGGCGCTGCGCAATGCCGGGCAGGGTGATGAACCACTTTGCGTACAGGCCTTTATCAAGGCGCACCCTTTATATGAGGCGTTAGCCGTCCTGGCGCTTGATTTTGGCTATCCGGACATTGACCGCACTTACAGCCTCTATCGGCCCGGTCCGGTGCTAAGTGGTGAGTTGCTGGAGGTTTACCAGCGTTTGGTGGATGACGGCATCCTGTTGGAAAGAGGCTGTGCCAGAGCAGAAAAAGGGCCGAGCTGGCGTGCGGCGATCACTGACCAGTGAAAGGCTGTGCGTTGTTTCTGATGCAGTGCCATCGTGCTCTCTGCTTGCGGGCTGAAGCGCATCGGCGCCGCATTCGCCAGCAGTTGCTGCCTCCCACAGTCTGGTGCCAGGCCCGAATTCAGGGTCACATCGAACCTGTGGGAGGGGCCGGTCGGCGTCCCGATCTGCCCGCGACAGCGCCAGCAAGGTCCATACACCTGCTGTGCCTGTCCCATAGCCATCGCCCGCAGAGCTTGCCTCCCACGGCCCGCGTCGAGGCTTTACTGATCGGCATCAGTCCTACGGTCCTGCGCTCATGACCAACCTGGCGGATTGACCAGGTTGGCAGGCCGCTTGCCTTGCAGTGCATCAATCAGGTTGTCCACCGCACACGCGGCCATCGCTTCGCGGGTTTCGTGGGTGGCCGAGCCCATGTGCGGGGTGGCCACCACGTTGTCCATCTGCAGCAGCGGCGAGGTGGGGTCGAGCGGCTCGCGTTCGAACACATCCAGCCCGGCGCCGCCGATCTGTCCGCGTTGCAGAGCCTCGATCAGCGCCTGTTCAACCACCACCTTGCCGCGCGCGATGTTGATCAGAATGGCGTGCGGGCGCATCAAGGCCAGTTGCTGTGGGCCGATGAGCCCTTCGGTCTCGGCGGTCAGCGGCACGGTCAGGCAGACGAAATCCGCTTCCTGCAACAGCGCCTCAAGGCTGCGATAGCCGGCCTTGAAGCGCGCCTCGACTGCCGGTTTCGGCGAGCGGCAGTGGTAGAGCACCGGCATGCCGAAGCCGAAGTGCCCACGCTGGGCCAGGGCCTCGCCGATGCGGCCCATGCCGACGATGCCCAGGGTCTTGCCGTGCACGTCGCTGCCAAAGTGCGCCGGGCCGATGTTGTGTGTCCATTCGCCGTTGCGCACCAGGCTGGCCAGTTCCACCACGCGCCGGGCGGTGGCCATGATCAGGGCAAAGCCGGTGTCGGCGGTGGTTTCGGTCAGCACGTCCGGGGTGTTGCACAAGGCAATGCCGCGTCGGTTCAGTTCATCGATGTCGTAGTTGTCCACGCCCACCGACACCGTGGCGATGGCCTGCAGCCGCGGGGCCAGGTCCAGCAGAGGGGCATCCAGCCGGATACTGGCGCCCAGCAGGCCGTGGGCACGGGGCAGGGCGGCGCGCAGCCGGGCCAGGCCGTCGCGCTTGGGGTCTTCGATCAGCGTGACCTCGGCGTGGGCCTGCAGGCGGGCCATCAAGGGCGCCGACAAGGTCTTGTACAGCACAACGTGCTTTTTCATCGTCAGGCTCTCCGCCTCAAGAGTGCGCCGAGGCGCGGTGGGCGTTGGGGGTTTGATTGACGGGCGTGGCCTTGTTATCGGGCCGCAGCATCAGCGTCAGCAGCACCGAGACCAGCAGCGCACCGCTCATGAACAGGTACGACGCGCTCAAGGTGCCGGTCACGCCGTTGAGGTAGCCCACCAGGTAGGACCCGGCGAACGAGCCCAGCGCGCCCAGGCTGTTGATCAACGCCATGGCACCGCCGGCGACGTTGGACGGCAGGATTTCCGGGACGATGGCAAAAAACGGACCATAGGGTGCGTACATGCAGGCGCCGGCAATCACCAGCAGCGTGTACGACCACCAGAAGTGCTCGGTGCCCAGCGCATAGGAGCCGTAGAAGGCGATGGCGGCGATCAGCAGTGGTGGCCAGACGAACGCCTTGCGTTTTTGCGTCTTGTCCGAGGCCCAGGACACCACGACCATGCCGATCACGGCTGCCAGGTACGGCAGCGCCGACAGCCAGCCGGCCTCGACCATGTCCATTTGCATGCCTTTTTTCAGGATGGTCGGCAGCCACAGCACAAAGCCGTAGACCCCGATGCTCCAGCAGAAATACTGCGCCGCCAACAGCAACACCTTGGGCGAGCGAAAGGCTTCGGCGTAGTTCTTCACCGGCTTGATGCCGACCTGTTCGGCATCCAGTTGCGCTTGCAGCTGGTCTTTCTCGGCCTCGCTCAGCCATTTGGCCTGGGCGGGACGCTCATCCACCAGGCGCCACCAGATGAATGCCCAGATCACCGCCGGCAGGCCTTCGATGATGAACATCCAGCGCCAGCTGAAATGCGCCACCAGATAGCCGGACACCACCGACATCCACAGCATGGTCACCGGGTTGCCGAGGATCAGCACGGTGTTGGCCCGTGAACGCTCGGCGCGGGTGAACCAGTAGCACAGGTACACCAGCATGGCCGGCATCACGGCAGCCTCGACCACCCCGAGCAGAAAGCGGATGGCAATCAGCATATAGGCGTTAGACACCACGCCGGTCAGGGTCGCCAGGCTGCCCCAGAGGATCAGGCTGACGAAGATCAGCTTCTTCACGCTGCGCTTCTGGGCATAGATGGCGCCCGGCACCTGGAAGAAGAAGTACCCCAGGAAGAACAGCGCGCCCAGCAACGACGACATGCCCGGGGTGATGTGCAGGTCTTCGGCCATGCCAGCGGCGGCGGCGAAGCCGTAGTTGGCGCGGTCCAGGTAGGCCAGGCTGTAGGTGATGAAGACAATGGGCATGATCAACAGCCAGCGGCGTTTCAGGCCGGTGGCCTTGGCACGGTCAATGAGCTTTTCCATTTTTTGATTTCCTGTGTTTCTTGTTGTTGTCAGCAGGCCTGCAGGGCCGGTGAGGCTCCGCAGGGGCATGGCGGTCAGGCCGGTTGTTTCAACAGGTGGGCAGCAGGCGGCCAGGCCGCGTCGAGGGCGGCGCGGCCTGGCAGCCCTTCCATGTCGCCGCGGCTCTGCACGGCCAGGCTGCCTATCCAGTTGCCACGGCCCACGGCCTGGACCAGGTCATGGTTTTCCAGCAGGGCGCTGATCACGCCGACGGCAAAGCCATCGCCGGCGCCGACGGTGTCGACCACCTGGCTGACCGGCACCCCGGCCACCCGGCCCTCATCAGTGGGTGTGCGGTAATAGGCGCCTTCGGCCCCCAGCTTGATCACCACCGCCTTGACCCCGCGCTCCAGATAAAAGGCGGCGATGTCGCGCGGGTCGTCATGGCCGGTCAGCACTTTGCCTTCGGCCAGCCCCGGCAACACCCAGTCCGCCAGGCCGGCCAGGGCATTGATCTCGCGGACCATCCTGGCCTGGCTTGGCCACAGCGACGGACGCAGGTTGGGGTCGAACGACACGCTGCGCCCGGCGTCGCGCATGCCTTGCATCAATACGTGGGACAGCTCGCGGCAGCTGTCCGACAAGGCCGCCGGGATTCCCGTGGCGTGCAGATGCCGAGCCTTGAACAGACGCGGGTCGATGTCCTTGGGCGCCAGGCGGCTGGCCGCCGAGCCCTTGCGAAAGTACTCCACCACAGGGTCCGCACCGCCCATTTCGCGGGACTTGAGCTGAAAACCGGTGGGCAGGTGCGGATCGGTCCTGACGTGTGCGCAGCTCACGCCTTCACGCTCCAGCGTGTCGACCACGAAGCGCCCCAGCGAGTCATCACCGACCCGGCTCAGCCAGGCCACCTTGAAGCCCAGGCGCGCCAGGCCGATGGCGACGTTGCTGTCCGCACCGGCAATGCGTTTCTCGAAATGGCCGACTCCGGCCAGGTCGCCGGGCTGTTCGGCCACGAACATGGCCATGGTTTCGCCGAATGAAAGGATGTCGATCTCAGCCATGATGAGCCACCTGTGCGGATTGGACCGGTGCCGGCGGCGCAAGGCGCGCCAGCAGTCGGACCTGAGTGAGCGTGACGTCCTGCAGGTCATCGCCTTGCAAGGGGTATTCGATGGCGCGTGGCACGGCCGCGGGCATGTGAGCCAGCACGGCGCACCAGTGCGGCAGGTCGGCCTCGGTCGGTGGCGTGGCAGCCAGCCGGCCGTCGGCCTTGCGGGTCACGGCCTTGAAGTGCACATAGCGCACATGGCGGCCCAGTTGCGCGGCGGCCCGCATCACGTCCTGGTCCTGCCATTGCCAGTTACCGACATCGAAGGTCATGGCAATGGCGGGCGTGAGCGATTGCACCCGGGTAAAGAAGGCGCAGAACGGTGCGATCAGGCCGCCATGGGCGCTCTGGTCGTTTTCTACCAGCAACTGCACCGGCTGGCGCGCCAGTTGTGCGCTCAGCGCCTGCACGTCGCAGTCATCGGTAAAGTGCCCCAGCGACACCTTCAGCCACTGCGCCCCACAGGCATGCGCGCGTTCAAGGGTGGCGGCCAGTGCCGCGTTAGGCTGCGCCTGGTCGGGCAGCCACAGCTCCAGAGGCGACGAATACAGGCATTCCAGCCCTTGGGCGGCAATGGCATTAGCCAGGGCCGGGAAATCCTCGCCGGTGAACAGCTCCTCGCGCAGTTCGATGCGCGACACGCCGCAGTCGACCAGCAGCGGGATAAAAGCGGCCTGTCCGCGTTCGCGTACCAGAGTGGCGCCAAAGCTGGAAAGGCTGATGGAGACGGGGTTCATGTGCATTGTTATTGTCCTCTGAAACCGGTTTCATTTTGTTTCGTGAAAAAGGGCGTGAAAAGGGGCGTGAAAAATGGCTGAGGGTGACTCAGTCTGACCATAGCCGGTGTCAGGGTCGCGGTCGGGTCGAGCCGCGTTCGATCAGCCGGGCGGTGAAATCCAGGTGACGGGCCGGGGCTTCGTTGCCGCGCAGCCGGCCCAGCAGGCATTCGAAGGCAGTGACGCCGATCTCATGGGTCGGTTGCGCCAGGGCGGTGATGCCGCTGCCCACCAGCGGATACCAGTCCAGTTCGTCCAGGGCAATCAGGCCGATATCGTCGAACAGGTTGCACCCCAGTTCACGCAGCAGGCGCGTGCAGGTCAGGGTGGCGACGCCATTGGCGGTGAACAGGGCCTTGGGGCCAGGGCCTGGCGCAGCCAGGAAGGCCTGCAGCTGGCTGGCCAGGTGCTCGTCGGTCTGCAACACCTGCCCACGCAAGCCCGGTCGCTGGCTGATCTGCGCCTTGAACGCGGCCATGCGCTGGGCGCGGGAACTGGTGCCGTCCTGTTGTTCGCTGATCAGGAGGATGTCGCGGTAGCCATTGGCTTGAAGGTGATCGATGGCCTGCTGCACCGCCGCGCCGTTGTCCAGGCCGATCAGGTCACTGTCGAGCTGGTCGACATCACGGTCCACCAGCACCATAGGCAGTTCGCGGTGCAGGTCGCGCAGCTCATCAAGGTGATGGCCCAGGGTGTTCACGATCAGGCCTTCGATGTTGTACGAGCGCAGCGCCGCCAGGTGCAGGCGCTCCTGTTCGTCGTCGCGGTCGGTGTTGCACACCACCAGGCTGTAGCCGTGGCGGCGGCAGGCGGTCTCGACGCCGTGCATGACGGCAATGGAATAGGGGTTGCGGATGTCGGCGACCAGCATGCCGATCAGGCGGGTGCGGCCACGCTTGAGGCCACGCGCCATCTGGTTGGGGCGGTAGCCGAGGGTGTCGATGGCCTGTTCGATGCGCAAGGCGATGGCATCGGACAGCAGTTGGCGGTCTTCGCCAATGAAACGCGAGACGCTGGCCTTGGACACACCGGCCAGTTCGGCCACATCGTTCATGGTCACGCGCATGCGCGGCGACGCCGGAAAACTGCCCACAGTGAACACCTTTTGTCTTTATTGGCGGGTTCTGAAAACGGTTTCAGAAGACACCAATGCGGCGTTCACGTCAACACAATGTCGGATGAACGGTGTGCAGCGCTTTCACTGCGCAAGGCACTCACCGATCAGGACGCGTGCGGGTCCAGAAAGTGTTGCTGATCTTCGGCCAGGAAATATTCATCGCAGTTATTGCCCTCGCCACTGCGATCCACCACCAGGAAGTCGTCCTGTCCCTCCAGGCTCAGGACCGGGTGGTGCCACACGCCACGGCTGTAATTGATGCCCTGTTTGCCATCAGTAATGAAGGCGCGGATCTGCGCCGGGTCCGGTTCATCGGTGGCCGGCGCCACCACGATCACAAAGCGGTTGCCCAGCAACGGGATGAAGGCCTGGCTGCCCAGCGGGTGGCGTTCGAGCATGGTGATGGTCAGCGGCCACGGCAGCGCCTGGGCGCGGAAGATGCTGATGATCGCCTTGTCGTCAGGGGCGGCGGTTTGCACCTCGGCCAGGCGGTGGTAGCGCCGGGTCGAGCCATTGTTGATCGCGAAGTGCGCGCTGCCTTCGGTTTCGATCACCTCGCCGAAAGGGGCGAAGACGTGTTTGGTCAAGGGTTCGATGATCAGGCGGCGCATGGGTGTTCTTCTGTGGGTAGAGAGAGTAGGAGCGACCAGCGGTCGCGAAAAGCCTTGAATCATCCGAGGCTTTTCGCGACGCCCAGCAGCCGCAACCGGCTCACGCCGCCATCGGGAAAAATGTTCAGGCGTACGTGGGTGATCGGGCCCAGGTCCTTGATCTGTTCGCTGAACGCATGCTCGGCGTGCATGCTCAGCTTCTGGCTGGGCAGCAGTTCGCGCCAGAACAGGCTCTGGGTTTCGATCTGGCTGTCGGTGCCGCCCTTGACGAATGCACCCTGGATCGAGCAACTGTCGGGGTAGTTGCCCTTGAAATGCAGGGTGTCGACGATCACTTGCTCGATGACGCCCGGATGGCCCAGCGCGACGATCACCCAGTCGTTGCCGGGGGTGCGGCGGCGCGCGGTTTCCCAGCCGTCGCCCATGTTCACGCCACGGCCGGGGTTGAGCAGGTTGCCCATGCTGCCGTAGTGCTCATCGGAACAGGCAATCGCCCGCGCGCCGTTGAGGGCCGAGGCCAGGTCCAGGGTTTGTTCGGCGTCGACAGCCGACCAGTCGCGGTAGGGAATGCCATGCACGCGCAGGCGGGCAACGCCGCCGTCGGGGTAGATGTTCAGGCGCAGGTGGCTGAACGGCTGGCTGGCGTCGATGGCATGGTAATGGTGACTGTTGCCCTGCAGGTCGACCGAGGGCAGCACTTCGAGCCACTCGGTGCTGTCGTCCGGATCGCCTTCGGCCACAAAGCAGGCTTGCAGCGAGGCCGAGGGCGGGTAGTTGCCGGTGAACCAGGAGGTGTCGATGTCCACGCCCTTGATCACCCCGGCCACGCCCAGGCGGATGACTGCACTGTCATAACCCTCGAAGCGTTTGCGCCGTGACTCCCAGCCATCCATCCACTTGCCGTTGTCGTCGAACACGCCTTCTTTCCACACCGCTGCATGGGGCTGGAACAGGCGGTTGGCATCGGCAAACCAGTCATCGGTCACCGACAGGATGCGCGTGCCCAGACGGGCATCGGCCAGGTTGACGTATTTCTCGAACGGGGCAGCGTGGGCTTTCATCGGCAAGGGCCTTGTGCGAAGGGGCGTGGACTGAACGCAATACCCCATGCAATTTGTTTGCCTGCCTTTGGCCTTTGATGAGAAAGCCCCGGATGGCGGGGCTTGCAGAGGTTTCTGGTTTGTTGGTGTGGTCTGACCAGTCATACCTTGGTGCGCTGTGACAGGTCTGGGCTGGCAAGCAGGCACCAGCACGGTGCATGCTGTTTGTGTAGGAGCTGCTTTAGCAGCGAATGGCGGTTCTCTACAGCAAATGGCGGTGGCCGGTTCCCGGCTGAAGCCGGTCCTACAGCGAATGGCGGTTCCCGGCTGAAGCCGCTCCTAGCGGCCAAATGCCTGGTTGAACGAGGTGTCGATGAGGGTGCTGGTGTCAACGTGCCTGGACAGGGCGCCGGTCTGCTGGAGGAAGTCGGCCGTGCCTTGATAATCCTTGGCAGCCTGTTCGTCCACCGGGCCGACGGTCATGTCGGCCTGGCCGATCCAGTGGCGTGAAACGGCCGGATCAAGGTTGGCTTTTTTCGCCCACTGGTCGGCGTAGGCCTGCTTGTTGGCCTCGACCCAGGCGCGGGCCTTTTGCAAGCGGCCCAGGAAGTCGGCAATCGCCTCGCGCTTGGGGTCGATGGCGTTGGCATTGGCGGCGATGCTCGACAGCCCGGGCATCAGGTCGCGGGCGGTGATGATCGACCTGGCGCCGGAGAACACCACCTGCTGGGAAATGTAGGGTTCCCACACCGGGAAGGCGTCGATGCTGCCCCGCGGGAAGGCTGCGGCGGCGTCAATCGGCATCAGTTTGACGAACTCGACGTAGTCATGCGGCAGGCCGGCCTTGTCCAGGGCGCGCAAGGTCAGTTGCTGGCTCCAGGCGCCGGGCCAGTAGGCGACCTTCTTGCCCTTGAGGTCCTGAATGGTCTTGACCGGCGAGTCCTTGGGCACCAGCAGGGCGATGGTGTCGGGGTTTTGCCGCGAGACACCGATCAGCTTGACCTGCGCGCCCTTGGCGGCCAGGAAGATAAAGCCCGAATCGCCGAGAAAACCCAGGTCCAGCGCGCCGACTTCCAGCCCTTCGGCCACCGGCGCAGCCGACTGGAAGTGCTTCCAGTCCACGGTATAAGGCGCGTCCTTGAGTACGCCGGAGGCTTCCATCGAGGCGCGCACGTTGTAGTAGTTCTGGTCGCCGACGCGCAGCACGGTCGGTTCGGCGGCTTGCGCGGTGAGCACCGGCGCGGCGATGGCCAGCGCCACCAGGCTGCGGCGCAACAGTTGAATCAGGTTCATGGGGACTTCTCCAGGTCAGCCGGCCTTGCGCGGTTGCAGGTGGGCGATGTGTTCACGGATCGCCGGGATCAGGCCCCGGCCATACAGCTCGGCGTCGGCCAGCGGGTCGAAGCCACGAATCAGAAAGGTGCTGGCGCCATGCGCCCAATAGCGTCCCAGGGCAGCGGCGACCTGCTCGGGCGTGCCGACCAGGGCCGTGGAATTCCATTGCGCGCCGGTCAGCCGTGCCACGCCGGTCCATAGCCGCTCGTCCAGCACCTCGCCGCGCTGGGCGGCGGCCAGCAGCCGTTGTGAGCCGGCGTTGCCTGGCGCATGGCCGTGCAGTGGCAGGCCGCAGCGCTCGCGGTTGTCGCGGATGCGTTCGAGGATGTCGGCGGCGCGCTTCCAGGCCGCTTCCTCGGTGTCGGCCACGATGGGCCGGAACGACACCGAGATCCGGGGGCTGCGGCCTTGCGGCTGGGCGATGCGCCGCAGGTGCTGCACATGCTCGGCAAAGTCGGCCAATGGCTCGCCCCAGAGCATGTAGGTGTCGGCATGGCGCGCTGCAACCTCCAGTGCCGCTGGCGACGAGCCGCTGAAGTAGATAGGGATGTGCGGTTTCTGCCGGGGACGCACAGTGGGCAGTGCGCCCTTGAACCTGTAGAAACGGCCCTCATGATCCACCGGCCCCTGTGCGGTCCAGATGGCCTTGAGGGCTTGCAGGTATTCCTCGGTGCGCGCATAGCGCTGGTCGTGATCCAGCCAGTCGCCATCGCGCTGTTGGTCGGTGTCGCTGCCGCCGCTGATGACATTGAGCGACAGGCGGCCGTTGCTGAACTGGTCCAGCGTGGCCAGTTGCCGAGCGGCCAGCGGCGGGACGATCACGCCTGGCCGGTAGGCCAGCAGAATCCCCAGGCGTTTGGTGGCGGCGGCAATGAACGAGCTGACCACGGCCCCTTCGGCGCCATTGGAAAAGTAGCCGACCAATGCCTTGTCGAAGCCAGCCTGCTCATGGGCCTGGGCAAAGCGCCGGACAAAGTCGGCATCCACGGCGTCGCCCAGTGGCTGGTCCACCTCGGCACTGGGGGTGGCAGTGATCATGCCAATGATTTCGACGCTCATGTGACGCTCCTTCGATCGCGGCCAGTCGTATGCACGGTAGGTTTGCTTATAAGGAAGGCAGGGTGACCTTACTTGTGCTTATAAGACTATTGGCAATACGAGACGAAGGGAAATTCGTTTTGGGTATAAGCTAATATTTTAAAAATGCATTAAGTGGCTATGTTTTTTTGTCTTAAATGCATTTTGTGGGCGGTCAGGTGCAATGTCGGAACTTCATCGCCGGCAAGCCGCCTCCTACAGTTTCCGGGGCTGCGGCTCAAGTACGTGTGTGCACGCACTGGCCGGCTGACCAGGTCTGGCGCACCACGCGGTCGTCGCCCAGGGTCATGAGCACGAACAGCGTCTCCTCAATCGAACGGGCCTGCGCCAGCCGGTACTTGAGCAGCGGCGTGGCGTGGTAGTCGAGCACCACGAAGTCGGCTTCAAGCCCGGCGCGCAGGCTGCCGACGCGGTCGTCCAGGCGCAGGGCGCGGGCGCCGCCCAGGGTCGCCAGGTAAAACGCCTTGAACGGGTGCAGTTGCGCGCCCTGCAACTGCATCACCTTATAGGCCTCATTGAGTGTCTGCAGAATCGAAAAGCTGGTGCCGGCGCCGACATCGGTGCCCAGGCCGACGTTGACTTTGTGCCGTTCGGCCATCGGCAGGTTGAACAGCCCGCTGCCCAGGAACAGGTTGGAGGTCGGGCAAAAAGCCAGCGCCGAGCCGGTCTGGGCCAGGCGTGCGCATTGGGCCTCGCACAGGTGCACGCCATGGGCCAGCACCGAGCGTTCGCCCAGCAGGCGGTAATGGTCATAGACATCCAGGTAGCCGTTGCGCTCTGGAAACAAGGCCTTGACCCAGGCCACTTCCTGCAGGTTTTCACTGATGTGGGTCTGCAGGTACAGGCCCGGGTACTCGGCCAGCAAGCGGCCCGCCAGGGTCAGTTGCTCAGGCGAGCTGGTGGGCGCAAAGCGCGGTGTGACGGCATAGCTCAGGCGGCCCTTGCCGTGCCAGCGCTCGATCAGCGCGCGGCTGTCGGCATAGCTCGATTCCGGTGTGTCAATCAAGTCGTCGGGTGCGTTGCGGTCCATCATCACCTTGCCGGCGATCATGCGCAGGTTGCGCCGCTCGGCGGCCTCGAAGAAGGCATCCACCGACGCCTTGTGCACGCTGCCAAAGACCATGGCAGTGGTGGTGCCGTTGCGCAGCAGCTCCTGGATAAACAGCTCGGCCGCCTGGGCGGCATGCGCCGGATCAGCAAATTGCCGTTCGCACGGAAAGGTGTAGGTGTTGAGCCAGTCGAGCAGTTGCTCGCCCCAAGCACCGATCATACCGGCCTGGGGCAGGTGGATATGGGTGTCGATGAACCCCGGGGTGATCAGTGCGTGAGGGTGCTCGATCACCATGACCTGCCGGTCCAGGCCTGGCAACAGCTCGGCGGCCGTCCCGACAGCGCTGATGTGACCGTCCTCCACCAGCAGCAGGCCGTCTTCGAGGTACACATGGCTGGCCTGCACGCCGCACTCGGCAGGGTCGGCAACGCTGTACAGAAGGGCCGCGCGATGGGCGGTGCGGCGGGGCGAAACACAGGTCATGAGGGTCTCTATGAACGGGTGAAAAGACAGGCCGCAGTTCTGATGCAGCCAGGCGGGCGAAGTTCCGCTTCAGGCCCGGCAGGCGGGCCTCGACAGACAGCGCAAGAGTTTGCGCCAATGGCCTCACGCTTGAGATACACTGCGCCGCTTGTATCGAGTCTGTAGTTGCTAAGGAATCAAACGATGTTCAAGGCTCCCGACAGCCTGGCCGAGCAAATCGCCCAACATTTGGCCGAACGGATCATCCGTGGCGAACTCAAGCCTGGTGAGCGCATCCAGGAGCAGAAGGTCACGCAGTCCTTGAACGTCAGCCGCGGCTCGGTGCGTGAAGCCCTGTTGATCCTGCAGCGTCGTCACCTGGTGGTCATTCTGCCGCGTCGCGGAGCCCAGGTCACGGCACTCAACGCCCATCACGTGACCAGCCTGTGCACCCTGATGAGCGAACTGTACATCCTGCTGGCGCTGGAGGTGGCCGAACGCTGGCAGCAGCAGAGTGACCTGCAAGCCTTCGTGATCATCCAGCAGCGCCTGCAGGACAGCCACGACCGTCAGGACGTGCAGGCCTTCGTCGAAGACAGCTTCAGTGTGATGCGCGCGGCCTTTCCATTCGCCGATAACCCGTACCTGCAAGAAACCATCGAGAACCTGCAACCGTCCATGAGCCGCAACTATTACCTGGCGCTGGAGCAGCGCAAGGCCGAGATGGGCGACTTTCTCGAACTGTTCGCGCAACTGCTGCATGCCGTGATCGACCGCGACCAGGCACGCATCCGCACCGTGCTCAAGGCTTATGGCCTGCGCAACTGCCAACTGGTGCTGGCCGCCCTGGCGACGGACTGACAGCATGCGCCTCAAGTGCATCAAGCTCGCCGGGTTCAAGTCGTTCGTCGACCCGACCACGGTGAACTTCCCCAGCAACATGGCGGCCGTGGTCGGCCCCAATGGTTGTGGAAAATCCAACATCATCGATGCCGTGCGCTGGGTGATGGGCGAAAGCTCGGCCAAGAACCTGCGTGGCGAGTCGATGACCGACGTCATCTTCAACGGCTCCACCAGCCGCAAGCCGGTCAGCCAGGCGAGCATTGAACTGGTGTTCGACAACAGCGACGGCACGCTGGTGGGCGAGTATGCCGCGTACGCGGAAATCTCCATCCGCCGCAAGGTGACGCGTGACAGCCAGAACACCTATTTCCTCAACGGCACCAAATGCCGGCGCAAGGACATTACCGACATCTTCCTGGGCACCGGCCTGGGCCCGCGCAGCTACTCGATCATCGAACAGGGCATGATCTCCAAGCTCATCGAGGCCAAGCCCGAAGAGCTGCGCAATTTCATTGAAGAAGCCGCCGGCATCTCCAAGTACAAAGAGCGTCGCCGCGAGACCGAGAGCCGCATTCGTCGTACCCAGGAAAACCTGGCGCGCCTGAGCGACCTGCGTGAAGAACTCGAACGCCAGCTCGAGCGCTTGCACCGCCAGGCCCAGGCGGCCGAGAAGTATCAGCAATACAAGACCGAAGAGCGCCAGCTCAAGGCGCAACTGTCGGCCCTGCGCTGGCAGGCCCTGAATGAGCAGGTGCGCCAGCGCGAAGCGGTGATCGGCGATCAGGAGGTCGGTTTCGAAGCGCTGGTGGCCGAGCAGCGTAACGCCGATGCCGGCATCGAGCGCCTGCGCGACGGCCATCATGAACTGTCAGAGCGCTTCAATCTGGTCCAGGCACGGTTTTATTCGGTGGGCGGCGACATCGCCCGGATCGAGCAAAGCATCCAGCACGGCCAGCAACGCTTGCGCCAGTTGCAGGATGACCTGCGCGAGGCCGAACAGGCGCGCCAGGAGACCGAGTCGCACCTGGGCCATGACAGCACCTTGCTGGCGACCCTGAACGAAGAGCTGGAAATGCTCGAGCCCGAGCAGGAAATGACCGCCGCTGCCGCCGAAGAGTCAGCCATGGCGCTGGAAGATGCCGAAAGCGCCATGCACGGCTGGCAGGAGCAATGGGACCGCTTCAACCAGCAGTCGGCCGAGCCGCAGCGCCAGGCCCAGGTGCAGCAGTCGCGTATCCAGCAACTTGAGCAGACCCTGGAGCGGTTGGCCGAGCGTCAGCGAAGGCTCGGTGAAGAGTTGCAGGAGTTGGCCGCAGACCCCGAAGATGCCGCGATCCAGGGGCAGGAAGAAGAACTGGCGATCCGCGAGCTGACCCTGGAAGATCTGCAGCTGGGCGAAGAACAGGCTGTCGAGCGGCTTGAGCAACTGCGCGCCACCTTGCAGCACGCAGCCGAAGATCAACAGCAGGCCCAGGGTGAACTGCAACGCTTGCAAGGTCGCCTGGCCTCGCTGGAAGCCTTGCAGCAGGCGGCGTTGGACCCGGGCACCGGCACCGCCGAATGGCTGCGTGAGCAGCAGTTGAGCGAGTGTGCGCGGCTGGCCGAGGGCCTGAGCGTCGAGGCCGGCTGGGAGCTGGCGGTCGAAACCGTGCTGGGGGCCGATCTGCAGGCGGTGCTGGTCGATGACCTGGCCGGCCTGGACTTGGCCGGCTTCAGCCAGGGTGACCTGCGCCTGGTGAGCCCGGCCGGTGCGGGGCAGGGTGACGAGTGTCCGGCCGGCAGCCTGCTGGGCAAGGTCGACAGCGCGCTGGACCTGTCGGGCTGGCTGGGGTCGGTACTGGCCGTGCAGGACCTCGATGAGGCCCTGCGCCTGCGCCGTACATTGCAAGCCGGGCAAAGTCTGATCAGCCGCGACGGTTACTGGGTGGGCCGTGATTTCCTGCGGGTGCGCCGCGCCAGCGAGGCCCAGAGTGGCGTGCTGGCGCGTGGCCAGGAAATCCAGCGGTTGGTGCTGGAGCGTGACGCCCGCGAAGCGACCCTGGCTGAACTGCATGAGCGCTTGCAAACCCTGCGTGAGCAGCAGGCGCAGCAGCAAGAGCAGCGCGAAGCCCTGCGTCGGCAGTTGCAGGATGAGCATCGCCAGCAAGGCGAGCTCAAGGCGCGCCTGTCAGCGGCCAAGGCCCGCGCCGAACAGTTGACCCTGCGCCGTGTGCGGCTGGAGCAGGAGCTGGCCGAGCTGGCCGAGCAGCGCACCCTGGAGCATGAAAACCTGGGCGAGTCGCGCTTGCACTTGCAGGAAGCGCTGGATGCCATGGCACTGGACACCGAGCAGCGCGAGGTGCTGCAAGGCCTGCGCGACAGCCTGCGCGAGCGGCTTGACCGGGTCCGCCAGGAAGCGCGCCAGCATAAGGACCGCAGCCATCAGCTGGCGGTGCGCCTGGGCTCGCTCAAGGCCCAGTACGACTCGACGCACCAGGCGCTGGAGCGTTTGCGGATGCAGTCCGAACGCCTCGAAGAGCGCCGCGAGCAACTGAGCCTGAACCTGGAAGAGGGCGCCGCGCCGCTTGAAGAGCTGCGCCTGAAGCTGGAGGAACTGCTGGAGCGGCGCATGGCGGTCGACGATGAAATGCGCGTGGCCAAGAACGCGCTGGAAGACGCCGACCGTGAACTGCGCGAGGTCGAGAAGCGCCGTACCCAGGCCGAGCAGCAGTCACAGCTGCTGCGCGGGCAACTGGAACAGCAGCGCCTGGACTGGCAGACCCTGACCGTGCGGCGCAAGGCCCTTGAGGATCAGTTGCACGAAGACGGTTATGACCTCGACGGTGTCATTGCCACCTTGATGCCCGACACCAGTGAGCGTCTGGCCGAGCAGGAGCTGGAAAGCATCGGCGCAAGGATCCAGCGCCTGGGCGCGATCAACCTGGCCGCCATCGACGAGTACCAGCAGCAATCGGAGCGCAAGCGTTACCTGGATGCTCAGGACGCCGATCTGGTCGAAGCCCTGGACACGCTGGAAAACGTCATCCGCAAGATCGACAAGGAAACCCGCAATCGCTTCAAGGACACCTTCGATCAGATAAACAGCGGAATCCAGGCACTTTTTCCAAAAGTTTTTGGTGGTGGCTCTGCTTATTTGGAACTGACAGGCGAAGATTTACTCGATACAGGGGTGACTATCATGGCGCGCCCTCCGGGCAAGAAGAACAGCACCATCCATTTGTTGTCCGGCGGCGAAAAAGCCCTGACAGCCCTGGCCCTGGTTTTTGCGATCTTCAAGCTCAACCCGGCACCGTTCTGCATGCTCGACGAAGTCGATGCACCGCTGGACGATGCCAACGTGGGGCGCTATGCACGTCTGGTAAAAGAGATGTCTGCCACGGTGCAGTTCATCTATATCACCCACAACAAGATCGCCATGGAAATGGCCGATCAACTGATGGGTGTGACCATGCACGAGCCGGGCTGTTCACGGCTGGTGGCGGTCGATGTGGAAGAGGCTTTGGCCATGGTCGAGGCCTGACGGGTGTGCACAATGCGGGGTCGTCGAGGTTTTTTTGACGTTGTGTGTGCGTTACTTACCGATTCTTGACTCACAGGTGGAATAGACGGTGTTAAGTTGCCTGAGGTCGTGCTAGTTTAATCACCACTTTTTTATCGTCAGCGTGGGCAAAACGCCAGTTAGAACATAGACTTGGCTCCGCGTATTAAAGGGGTTTAGGCCCTTGTTTACAGAATCTCTCATTAGAGGCACGGGATTACATGGAAATCGGTCTGCGCGAGTGGCTGATCGTCATCGGCATTATTGTCATTGCCGGTATTCTCTTTGACGGCTGGCGCCGCATGCGCGGCGGCAAGGGAAAATTGAAATTCAGGCTCGACCGCAGCTTCTCCAATACAGCGGATGAGGACGAAGCGCCGTCGTCTGCCGAGCTGCTCGGCCCACCCCGCGTGCTCGACACCCACAAAGAGCCGCAGCTGGACGAGCACGACCTGCCTTCGGTCAGTGGCGAGGCCCGCGAGCCGCGACGTCGCTACAACGACACCCGAAAGCGCAAGGACGAACCGGCCCCTGGCGATCTGGACCTGGCCGATGACGGCCCGGGCGTGTTCTCGGCCCGCGACGACGAGCCGGTCGACGAAAGACCGACCGTGCGCGCCACCGAAGACAAGGACCAGGTGCCTCTGGAAGAGGTGCTGGTCATCAGCGTCATCTCCCGCGACGAAGGCGGCTTCCGGGGCCCTGCGCTGTTGCAGAACATTCTCGAAAGCGGCTTGCGTTTCGGTGAAATGGACATTTTTCACCGTCACGAAAGCATGGCCGGCAACGGTGAGATCTGGTTCTCGATGGCCAATGCGGTCAAGCCCGGCGTGTTCGACCTGGACGACATCGACCATTTCAGCACCCGTGCGGTGAGCTTCTTCCTGGGCCTGCCAGGCCCGCGTCACCCCAAGCAGGCGTTCGATGTCATGGTCGCTGCAGCCCGCAAGCTGGCGCATGAGCTGGACGGTGAACTCAAGGATGACCAGCGCAGTGTCCTGACCGCGCAGACCATCGAGCACTATCGCCAGCGCATCGTCGAGTTCGAGCGCCGTGCACTGACTCAGCGTCGCTGAGTGTCCGGGTCCGGGCGCAACACAATGGACCGCGCCCGTGTCCTATCCTCTTCTTCCACTGATTGAGCAGCCCCGGCTGCTCTTTTTGCTTTTCGAGAGACCCCGACCATGAAGGCCGCCGAAACCCGAATCCTGGAACTGCGCTCCGAGCTGGACCTGCACAACTACCGTTATCACGTGCTCGACGAGCCCAGCATCCCGGATGTCGAATACGACCGCCTGTTTCATGAGCTCAAGGCGCTGGAGGCTGAGAACCCGCATCTGGTGACCCCTGATTCGCCGACCCAGCGGGTCGGCAGCGCGGCCTTGAGCGCCTTCACCCAGGTGCGTCATGAAGTGCCGATGCTCAGCCTGGGCAACGCCTTCGAAGACGATGACCTGCGCGACTTCGACCGCCGCGTGGGCGAGGGGCTCGACCTGCCCGCCGGTGAACTGGCGAGTGCCGGCGCCAAGGTGCAATACAGCTGCGAGCCCAAGCTCGACGGCCTGGCCGTGAGCCTGCTGTACCGCGACGGCGCGCTGGTGCGTGGCGCCACTCGCGGCGATGGCACCACCGGTGAAGACATCAGCGTCAATGTGCGCACCATCCGCAATGTGCCACTCAAGCTGCACGGCAGCGGTTGGCCGCCGGTGCTGGAAGTGCGTGGCGAAGTGTTCATGTCCAAGGCCGGCTTTGAAAAGCTCAATGCCAGCCAGCTTGAAGTGGGCGGCAAGGTGTTTGCCAACCCGCGCAATGCCGCAGCCGGCAGCCTGCGCCAGCTGGACTCGAAAATCACTGCCAGCCGCCCGCTGGAATTCTGCTGCTACGGCCTGGGCCAGGTATCGGCGGACATCGCCGACACCCATGTCGGCCTGCTCAACCAGCTCAAGGAATGGGGCCTGCCGATCAGTCGCGAATTGCGCCTGGCCAATGGCGTCGAAGAGTGCCTGGCGTATTACCGTGACATTGGCGAACGGCGCCTGAGCCTGGCGTACGAGATCGATGGCGTAGTGTTCAAGGTCAACACCCTGGCTTCCCAGCGCGAGCTGGGCTTTCGCTCGCGCGAGCCACGCTGGGCCATTGCCCACAAGTTTCCGGCACTCGAAGAGCTCACCGAGCTGCTGGACGTCGAGTTCCAGGTAGGCCGCACCGGTGCGGTCACCCCGGTGGCGCGACTCAAGCCGGTCAAGGTGGCCGGTGTGATCGTCTCCAACGCCACCTTGCACAACATGGATGAAGTAGCCCGCCTGGGCCTCATGATCGGTGACACAGTGGTCATTCGCCGGGCCGGTGATGTGATTCCGCAGGTGGTGCAGGTGGTGACCGAGCGTCGCCCGGCCGATGCTCGCCCGGTGCAGGTGCCGCAAACCTGTCCGGTGTGCGGCTCGCACGTCGAGCGCACGCAGTTGATCAAGCGCAGCAAGGGCAAGCAGACCCTCAGCGAGGGCGCGGTGTACCGCTGCATCGGCCGGCTGGCCTGCGGCGCGCAGCTCAAGCAGGCGATCATTCACTACGTATCGCGCCGGGCCATGGACATCGAGGGCCTGGGCGACAAGACCATCGAGCAACTGGTCGATGAAAAGCTCATTGGCTCGCCTGCCGACCTGTATGCCTTGCAATACGAGCAGATCATTGACCTTGAAGGCTTTGCCGAGGTGTCCAGCAAAAAGCTGCTCAAGGCCATCGACGACAGCAGGCAACCTTCGCTGGAGCGCTTTATCTATGCCCTGGGCATCCCGGATGTGGGTGAAGGCACCGCCAAGGGCCTGGCCCGCTCGCTGGGGTCGCTCGAAAGAGTCAAGCAGGCCTTGCCGCAGGTGCTCACCTACCTGCCGGATGTCGGCCTTGAAGTGGCGCATGAAATCCATAACTTCTTCGAGGACGAGCACAACCAGAAGGTGATCGATGCCTTGCTGGGCGAGCGTGGCCTGCAGTTGCAGGAAGAGGGCGAGCTGGGTGCCGAATTTGCCGCCAGCGCGACCCTCGACAGCCTGCTCGATAAACTGCACATTCCCTCGGTCGGACCAGGCGGGGCGCTGAAGCTGGCCGAGCGCTTCGGCACGCTGGACAGCGTGATCGAGGCCGACTGGCTGGACATGCGCCAGGCCCTGGCGGAAAAACAGGCGAAATCGGTGCGTGAGTTTTTTGATGTGCCGGCCAATGCCGAGCTGGCCAGAACCCTTGAGGCCCAGCTCAAGACCTTCGGCATGCATTGGCAGAGCGAGAAGAAGACCGTCGAAGGCCTGCCGCTGGCCGGCCAGAGCTGGGTGTTGACCGGCAGCCTGGAACGCATGAGCCGCGACACAGCCAAGGACAAGCTCGAAAGCCTGGGCGCCAAGGTGTCCGGCTCGGTGTCCGGCAAGACCCACACCGTGGTGGCCGGCCCCGGTGCCGGTTCAAAGCTGACCAAAGCCAATGAATTGGGGGTCAAGGTGCTCGACGAGGACGCGTTCATCGAGTTCCTGGCCGGGCAGGGCATCGATTTGTAAACCGCCTGGCTTGCCGGCCTCGTATCGACGGAACCCCTGTAAGTGGCCATGATCTAGTCATGCAGGCCATCAGGGGAAATCCGCCATGTTTCAATTTTTCGAGCAATTGAGTTCGCGTCTCGCTGCGCCATTCATCGGCGAAACACGGCGCAACAGCAAGGTCTGGTCATGCCGTTGCGGCCAGTCGGTGTTTTTTCCCAATACCCAGTGCCTGGCCTGTGAAGCCGCGCTGGGGTATCTGCCCCAGCAGAGCCGGGTTGTGGCCGTGGAGCCGGCCGGTGAGCCGGACACCTGGCGGCTGAGTGACGAGCCAGGCATCGGCCTGTACCGGCGTTGTGCCAACCTGCAGACGCCGGCGGCGTGCAACTGGTTGTTCCCGGCTCATGACCTGGGCGAGTTCTGTGTCGCGTGCAGCCTCAACCGCACGATTCCGGACCTTGCAGACGTTGAAAACCACGAGCGCTGGCGCAAGGTCGAGACCGCCAAGCGGCGCCTGGTGGCGCAACTGATCTCGCTGGGCCTGAAGGTCATCCCCAAGTCGGTGGACGAAGAACGCGGTCTGGCGTTCGACTTCATCGGCGTCGACATCGAGGGCCGCAAGCCCACCACCGGCCACGCCAACGGCCTGATCACTCTGGACATCAAGGAAGCCGACGACGCCCATCGCGAAGCGGTGCGCGTGCAGATGCGCGAGCCGTATCGCACGCTGCTGGGCCATTTCCGTCATGAAGTGGGTCACTACTACTGGGATCAACTGATCGCCAATACGCATTGGGAAGAAGGCTTTCGCGGCCTGTTCGGCGACGAGCGCGCCAGCTACGCCGAAGCGCTGGATCGCCACTACGAGCAAGGCGCGCCGGCCGACTGGCAGACACACTCGGTCAGTGCCTACGCCACCATGCACCCGTGGGAAGACTGGGCTGAAACCTGGGCGCACTACCTGCACATGATGGACGCCGTCGACACTGCCCTGGGCTTTGGCATGAGCGCCCGGGAAATGGAACTCGACTACCAGCCATTCCCACTTGAAACGCTGTACGACCCCCAGCACCCCAGCGGTCCGGCATTCCTGTCGTTCGTCAACGCCTGGATCGAACTGGCCGGGATGCTCAACGAACTGTCGCGCAGCATGGGCCAGCCGGACTTCTACCCGTTCGTGCTGCCACCGGCGGTGATCGCCAAGCTGCACTTCATCCACCTGGTGATCCAGGAAGCCGGCGGCAAGGCCGACGAGGTGCTGCAGGCGGCCTGACGCTGCACCGTCGCACGACCGATGCATCTGCAGGATTAATCAGGGCTTCATCGTCGGATCGCCGCCCGTAGCAGTTGCGGCCTCCCACAATCTGATGCCAGGCACGAGATTCGAGGTGTCATCAGGCTTGTGGGAGGCTGCTCTGCAGGCGATGAGGCCGGTACGATCGCCGGTTATTCTGCAAGCCGGTAGTCGCCAGTAGAACCTCCGATAGGGCTGTGGTGTCCTGGCAGGTCGTGAAAAGCGGATGAGCTTCGATCAGAGCGTCCGCCGCCGGTGCGCTACACAAGTACTTGACCCTCATCGAAATTTTAATCACGCCAGAGGTTGTAACTTCGCGCCAGACCGGTACAATGGCGCGGCTTGCCACTGGCAAGTGTCGTTATGGTGGCCCCATCGGTCCCCTCGCAACGATTACCCGTGAACCTGGTCAGATCCGGAAGGAAGCAGCCATAGCGGGAACATTGTGTGCCGGGGTGTGGCTGGTGGGGTTGCCACCTTTCTCTAAGTCTTGGTTCTGCCAGGACTCGCGTCAAATACCCAGAAGTGTGACAGCGTCCAGAGACGCCAGGCCGTGCAGCGCAAGCGCCGTGCCATCTCGTTTATTGCGTATCCAATACCTCACGCTATGACCCCTTGGCTATCGCCGTCGATCACGCGTTCAAGAAGCGGAGCTATTCAGTGCATGGCTCGTCCCCTGGATGTTCACATCAGGGTGAAGCCCAAGGGAGCGAGCAGCAAGGATCTGGTTGTATCAAGGCTCAGTTCTTCAATGAAACCTGCCTTGCGTCGATTTTCAGAAGGCTAAGGCGCTTGAGCAAGTCCATGATGTTCGCACGCGCGGATCCTTCGTTAGCCAGGCGCAGACGCTTGACGCCTATGAACGAGTCACCCACGCCGGCCGTGAAAGGGGTGCGAATGATTTCGCGCATGATCACTTTGTCGGTGCTCGACTCTATCAAGGTGTATTCAACTTCGCTGGTCACTTGAAAATCCAGTCCGAATATAGGCTGCTCGACGCGCAACAGGTTGGCACGCAGGGCGTAAGGGGCTGAGCTTGTACCAAGCAAATTGGCATTGGCGAGCGATTGCTTCAATGCCGCGCCAAAATCCGGTGCGTCGATCTCCGAAGTCCACATCGGGTTGGTCTTATCCCCACCATTGACCTCGGTCAGGTTGACATTGTTTTGCAATGTCGGGTCGTAGGCATTTGTCCTGGCCTGATCGGCCGGTACTGACATGCCCGAAATCTGGGCTGGCGAGGCGCATCCCGTACAAAGAGCGATAAAGGCTGAAACCAGAAGCAGGCGAAGATAAAGCATCAAAGAAGTCCTTTTGAATGTGAGGTTCTGCGGCTGCGCAATAGTAGCACCGGGCTGTTTTTCAACCTGGATTCTGTGCATGACGGCCCTGTCATGCTGGAAAGCTTATGGTTGCATTTGCAATTATACTGGCTTATTCCTGTACGCCTCTGACCCGTGCGCAAGGAATCTGCCGCAATGGATATCCCGTCTTCACAAACCACGGCACCACCGGCCCTGGCTACCCAAGTGTGCATTCAGCGAATCGATCAATGGCATCTGGACAGTGTCGGCAGCACCCACTCGCCTTTGTCGAGCATTGCCAGCGCCCTGCACCACCTCAGGCACGAGCCTCCCACCCGTGGCCGCTTGCACATAATCGACGACCGAAGCGAAAACCCCGGCACCGATACGCCTGTCAGCCTCTGGCCGCGCTGGTTCAGCGGTCAGGCCAGTCGACAGCGGCCGGTGTTCTACCAGACCCGCTCGACCACCTCGGCGCAGGTGTCGATGCTGGCCAGTCAGTTGGGTGAGCGCGGCATCCTGCTCAATGACATCGAATCTTCACCCTCGCGCTGGGCCAAGGGCGCGCATCCCTGGCTGCCGCTGTGGCTGGCAGGCAATCGCGATTGCCTGCCCTACGACCCGGCCTGTGGCGCCGAAGCGCTGGCCATCCTGGGCGCAGCCGTGCAGGCGCTGTATGTCGAGGCGCAGCCGGTCGTGTGCTACATGACCCTGCACGATGAGCCGGGCGAGGGCGGGGCATCTGACCGGCGTCAGGCCTGGCAGGGTCTGTATCGCTTGTCATCGACCGCAGCAACGAGCGGCACGCGGATCCGCCTGCTCGGTGCGGGGAAGATGTTGCGTGAAGTGCGCGCCACCGCCCGCTTGCTTGAGCAGGACTGGGACGTGGCCTGCGAGGTCTGGAGTGCGCCCAGCTACACCCGCTTGGCGCGTGAGGCCGAGGCGGCGCAGCACTGGAACCGTCGCCATCGCGACCAGGCACCGCGTCGCAGCCATTTGCACGATTGTCTGGCAGCCAGCCATGCGCCGGTGCTGGCGGTGACCGGTTATGCCGGGTTTGTGGCCGCGCAGATCGGTGCCTATGTGCAAGCACCGTTCAGCGCGCTGGGGGCCGACAGCCTGGCGCCCGGCCAGCGTCTTGATCGGCACTGGCTGGTGTTCAGTGCCCTACAGATGTTGGGACGTGAAGGGCAGTCAGACGCTGAAAGGCCAGAGCAGGCCCGGCAACGCTATCGCTTGTTCTGAAGGTGCTGGCGGGCCTTGCCGATGGTCGTTTCAAGGGCAGTGGCAAACGCCTGTTGCTGTTCATCATTGAACGCCGACAGAAACAACTCGTCGACCGCCTGCTCGTACACCGCCCACATGCGCTTGCGTAGCGCGCGGCCGCTGTCGGTGATGCAGGCCGTGGCGCCGCGTCCGTCTTCTACAGCCTTGATGCGCTGCACCAGCCCGTCCTTTTCGAGCCGGTCGACCAAGCGGGTCAGGTTGTAGCGCTCGATGGCCATGACATCGGCCAGCTCATGCATGCGCCGGCAGCCGTCCGGGCCGCTTTCTATACCCCACAAGGCGTCATACCAGGCGTATGGCGGCAGTTTTTCATCGGCCAGGCGCCGCTCGATTTCGCGGATCAGGCTGCGGTGGGCGCGTACGAAATTGAACCAAAGGTCGGCAGGAGGGAGGACGGCCATGCAGGCTCCAGAAAAGGCGGGTCAGTAATTGCAGTTGCAATCATACCGGCGTTAACGATAGATTCAATTGCAACTGCAATCAAATGGCCGGGCGCTTCGACGCTGGCCGCTGCCTGTCCAGGAGGATGTCCGATGGCGCAAACCAATCCAACCCGTGATGCCGACCCGCAGGAAACCCGCGAGTGGCTCGACTCGATCGCCTCGGTGGTCGAGGCCGAAGGCCGCCCGCGTGCGCATTTTCTCATCGACCAGTTGCTGGACTTCGATGTGTCGTTGCATGGCGACTTTCATGGTCGGGTCACCACGCCCTACGTCAACAGCATCAGCCCTGAGCGTGAGCAGCCTTATCCGGGCGATCTGGCAATGGAAAAGCGCCTGAATGCCTACATTCGCTGGAACGCCCTGGCCATGGTGTTGCGCGCCGGCAAGCACTCCGGCGTGGGCGGGCACATTGCGACCTATGCCTCGGCGGCGGTGCTGTACGACGTCGGCTTCGAGCATTTTTTCCGTGGCCGCACCGAGGCCTTTGGCGGCGACATGGTCTATATCCAGGGCCATTCGTCACCGGGTATCTATGGGCGGGCCTACCTTGAAGGGCGACTGGACGAAGCGCAGCTCGACAACTTTCGTCGCGAGACCGACGGCGCGGGCATTTCGTCTTACCCACACCCACGGTTGATGCCCGATTTCTGGCAATTCCCCACTGTGTCGATGGGCCTGGGCCCGATCACGGCGGCGTATCAGGCACGCTTCATGCGCTACCTCGAAAACCGTGAGCTCAAGGCGCATCAGGGCCGTAAGGTCTGGGCCTTTCTGGGCGATGGCGAGATGGACCAGCCCGAGTCGCTGGCGGCCATCTCTTTGGCCGGGCGCGAAAAACTCGACAACCTGATCTTCGTGGTCAACTGCAACCTGCAACGCCTGGACGGCCCGGTGCGCGGCAATGCCAAGGTGATCCAGGAGTTCGAAAGCCTGTACCGCGCCGCCGGCTGGAATGTGATCAAGGTCATCTGGGGCAGCGGCTGGGATGCCTTGCTTGAAAAGGACAAGAGCGGCCTGCTGCGCCAGCGCATGATGGAATGCGTGGACGGCGACTACCAGACCTACAAGTCGCAGAACGGCGCCTATGTGCGTGAGCATTTCTTTGGCAAGTACCCCGAGTTGCTGGAACTGGTCAGCGACCTGAGCGACGAGCAGATCTGGAAACTGTCGCGTGGCGGCCACGACCCGCTCAAGGTCTATAACGCCTACAGCGCCGCCATGCGCCAGAAAGGCCGGCCTACGGTGATCCTGGCCAAGACGGTGAAGGGCTTCGGCATGGGCGAGGCCGGCGAAGGGCAGAACATCAATCACCAGCTCAAGAAAATGGGCGCTGAGGCGGTCAAGGCGTTCAGCGACCGTTTCGGCCTGGAGCTGTCCGAAGCGCAGTTGGGTGAAATGCCGTACCTGCGCCCGGCGCCTGACAGCCCTGAGGCGCGTTACCTGCAAGCGCGGCGCGACAGCCTGGGCGGGCATGTGCCGGCGCGCCAGGCGCAGGTCGAGCCGCTGGCGATTCCGCCATTGTCGGCCCTGGCCGGCCAGCTCAAGGGCACTGGTGAACGGGCCATTTCCACCACCATGGCCTTCGTGCGCATCCTCGGCACCTTGCTCAAGGACCCGAACATCGGCCGCCTGGTGGTGCCCATCGTGCCTGATGAATCGCGCACCTTCGGCATGGAAAGCCTGTTCCGCCAGATCGGCATTCATTCCCATGTCGGCCAGCTCTACACTCCGCAAGACGCCGGTACGCTGTCGTACTACAAGGAGAGCACCGACGGCCAGATCCTGCAGGAGGGCCTGAACGAGTCCGGCGCCACCTCGTCGTGGATCGCGGCTGGCACTTCATACGCCAACCACGGCGTCATGACCCTGCCGTTCTATATCTTCTATTCGATGTTCGGCTTCCAGCGTGTGGGCGACCTGCTCTGGGCGGCCGGCGATGCCCGTGTGCGGGGCTTTTTGCTGGGCGCTACTTCCGGGCGCACCACATTGATGGGCGAGGGCCTGCAGCATGATGACGGCCACAGCCATGTGATGTCGGCCACTGTGCCGTGCTGCCTCTCTTACGACCCGACCTACAGCTATGAGCTGGCGGTGATCGTGCACGATGGCATGCGGCGCATGTTCGTCGAGCAACAGGATGTCTATTACTACATCACGGTGCTCAACGAAAACTACGCCCACCCCGACATGCCCGAAGGCGTGGAGCAAGGGATCATCAAGGGGCTGTATCGCCTGCCGGTCGAGCGTGTGGTCAATGGCGCGCGGCATGTGCAACTGATGGGCAGCGGGGCGATTCTGCCCGAGGTGATTGCTGCCGGCGAAATCCTGGCGCAGGACTACGGCGTCAGCAGCGAACTGTGGAGCGCCACCAGCCTGACCGAGGTCCGCCGCGAGGCGCAGGCGGCTGAGCGCTGGAACCTGCTGCACCCGCTGGAGGCGCCGCAGGTGCCGTATGTGCGCCAAGTGCTTGAGGGGCATCCGGGGCCGGTGGTGGTGGCCACCGACTACATGAAGATTCATGCCGACCAGATCCGGCCCTGGCTGGGCGATCGACGTTTTGTCGGGCTGGGCACCGACGGCTTCGGCCAGTCCGACACCCGCGAAGCCCTGCGCCGGCACTTCGAGGTCGACCGGCAGTTCATCGTGCTGGCAGCGCTCAAGGCCCTGGCCGATGACGGCGTGATCGAACGCCAGGTGGTGGCCCAGGCCTTGGTCGACCTGGGCATCAATGCTGAAAAGATCGACCCGGTCAGCGTCTGATCCGGCCCGCCAGATCAGCAGGCAGACGTGGAGGCGGGCAAGCCGCCTTCACGGCGGCGCCGCGCGCAAGCGCGCCTCAGGAGGTATCATGCAGGCCTGTCCACCGCGAGCCTGCCTTTATTCATGTTCACCATCACCCGCCTGGAAAATCCCCCGCCCGAGTCGATCAAGAGCCAGATCATGCAGATGGTCATCGACTATGTGACCGACATCGGCATGGTCGGCATTGTGCCGAGCAATCCCCTGTACCCGCTTTACCAGTACGGCGTTGGCCTTGAGGTCAATCGCTACCAGGAAGCCATGGACGGTTCGCTGGGGTTATCGGTGGAGTTGATCCTGGCGCTGGACGCCGAAGACCCGGCCACGGTGATCGGTTTTCTGTTGTACCTGCCTTATGAAGACGATCCCGAGGCCTGCGCGGTGGCCTACATGGCCGTGCGGGCCAACCGGCGTCGCCAGGGCGTGGCGCGGGGTATGCTGGCGGCCATGCAGGCACGCTACCCGCATGCAGAACTGGCCTGCTTTGCCAGCAAGGTGCCGTGCTTCGAGGCGCTGGGCTTCCAGGTGCTGGGCGCGCGTGGCCCGCAAGTGCTGATGAACACCCGCGACCACGCCTCGGACGGGCGCCTGGCGGTGCTGGATGTCGAGCCGATCTACCGCAGCGAGGAGGTCATGCAGATTCACGCCTACCTGCTCAACCAGCAAGGCCGGCGGGCGATGAGCGACGCCGAGAAGAACCGCGACCGCCACCTGGACCGCCTGGCGCGCCAGGCTGACACCTGTGTGGTCGAGCGCCTGGGCGAGGGCGCCCTGGCCCCGGCGCGCCGGCCGTTACGCCTGATCTAGCCCGGTCCACCAGGCGTGCACATCGAAGCACGGGCAGGCCTTGATGAACTCGTCGGGGGTAATCTGCCCGTCGCCATTGCGGTCCGGTGACAGGTCGCGATGGCCGAGCACGCGGGCCTGTGGGTAGCGGCTGCGCAGGGCGGCCAGCACCTGTGCCAGGGTGTCGAACTGTGCGGCCGTGAAGTTGTTCCGAGGCCGGTTGGCCGCATCCACGCCACCGACCAGGCAGATGCCGATGGAACGGCTGTTATAGCCTTTGACATGAGCGCCGGTCTCGCTTTCGCGCCGGCCCCGCTGCAGGCGGCCGTCGCGGCAGATCACATAGTGATAACCCACCGTATCGAAGCCACGTTGCCGGTGCCAGCGATCGATGTCCGGCACCCCTATGTCGAGGGTGGGGGCCGTGGCCGAACAGTGCACGACCAGCAGGTCGGTGCCTTCACGGTCGGGCTGGCGAGGGGTGTCGAGCGGGGTGGTAAAGGGTGGAAAGGTCATGAGCAGGCTTCCTTGAATGAGAGGAAGCCCTGACTGAATAGAAAGCCTGGGCCGGTGTCTGTCAGACAATTCTGCAATAAAAGGGCGAAACGATCACTGCAGGAGATCATCCTCTGCCTTGGCGCGCCAAGGAGGTCCCGCGCCAAGGCGGCACGCTTTCGCGCAGCAAACACAACACTGTGGGAGGCGGCTTGCCAGCGATCATCTGCGCAGCAGTTGTAAATGTGCAGCGTTTCATGGATTTCTGCGAGCGCTTCGCGCTCAATCGCCGGCAAGCCGCCTCCCACAAGTGATTTTTCAAACTCAATATAATTAGCAAGTTATATTTTTGATGAGAGCGGGCTCTGCCCGCGACGCCAGCCTGATCGGTCTTGCGCCTACGGCACCTCATCCGCCGGCAGGGCAGTGTAGCGGTCGACGATCTGCTGGATTTCCCCCGACATCTGCATTCTCAGCAGGGTGCGCAGGATTCTTTGTGCGGGCAAGGCCGGGTCGTTGCGAATCATGCAGCCGGCCGGTTGTTCACTGATCACTGACACGATCTTGAGGCGCCGCCTGGCCGGCAGGTCACGATTGACCCAATCCATTGCCAATTGGTTGCCCACCGCATAGTTGTAACGCCCGGCTACCAGTTTTTTCAGCACTTGCTCTTCGTTGCGGGCGTCTTCGCGCAGCAGGTTGTGGTTGTCGAACAGGTGCTGCAGTTCCGGGTAGGTGTAGCCCAGCACGGTGCCGACGATTTCATTGTCGAACTGGTCCGGGTAAGGCCCTGCAGTTTCCGGTGAGGCCAACAGAACGTCGCGCTGGGTCAGGATCGGCAGGCTCCAGAAATAGTCGCCTGACAGGCTGCTCAGCCAGGCAGGCGAGGTGTAGCAGCGGATATCGACCTCGCCCTGCGCCAGGGCCGTCTGCACGCGCAGGCGCGGCAAGACATGAAACCGGGCCGTGCGTCCGACCTGACGCGCCAGGCTGTTCATGATGTCGAACAGAATGCCAGTGGTGGGTTGGTGGCCCTCGATCTGCATCAGCGGCATCGACCAGCTCTCGGACACCGAAAAGCGCAGCGCCGGCTCGCTGTCGGCATGGGCGTGCAGGCACACCAGCAGCAGGCCCGACAGCAGGCGTTTGAGCGCCGTAACGCGTTGCGAGGGTGGATTGGAGGGCATGTCTGTACCTGTTCGGGTGAGGGCAGGGTCGTGTGTGGGCGCTGCTGGCGTGTCCAGCAGATGCAATTTTAGCCTTGCTCCGCTAGCATTAGCGGTCTTTGTCTCCCTTCGCGACGGTTTTCGATGAGTTATCAGGTTCTTGCACGTAAATGGCGTCCGCGCTCGTTCCGCGAAATGGTCGGCCAGACCCATGTGCTCAAGGCCCTGATCAATGCCCTGGACAGCCAGCGCCTGCACCATGCCTATCTGTTTACCGGTACGCGCGGCGTCGGCAAGACCACCATCGCGCGCATCATCGCCAAGTGCCTGAACTGCGAGACCGGCATCACCTCGACGCCGTGCGGCACCTGCTCGGTGTGCCGGGAGATCGACGAAGGCCGCTTCGTCGACCTGATCGAGATCGACGCCGCCAGCCGCACCAAGGTCGAGGACACCCGCGAGCTGCTGGATAACGTGCAGTACGCGCCGAGCCGCGGGCGCTTCAAGGTCTACCTGATCGACGAAGTGCACATGCTTTCCAGCCACTCGTTCAATGCCCTGCTCAAGACCCTCGAGGAGCCACCGCCCTACGTCAAGTTCATCCTGGCGACCACCGACCCGCAGAAACTGCCGGCGACCATCCTGTCGCGCTGCCTGCAATTCTCGCTGAAGAACATGACCCCCGAGCGGGTGGTCGAGCACCTGAGCCATGTGCTGGGTGCCGAGAACATTCCGTTCGAAGACGATGCCCTGTGGTTGCTGGGCCGCGCCGCCGATGGCTCGATGCGCGACGCCATGAGCCTGACCGACCAGGCCATCGCCTTTGGCGAAGGCAAGGTCATGGCCGCCGATGTCCGCGCCATGCTCGGGACGCTGGATCACGGCCAGGTGTTCGATGTGCTGACCGCATTGCTTGAAGGCGACGCCCGTGGCGTGCTTGAGGCGGTGCGTCACCTGGCCGAGCAAGGTCCGGACTGGAGCGGCGTACTGGCTGAAATCCTCAACGTGTTGCACCGCGTGGCAATCGCTCAGGCCTTGCCCGAGGCGCTCGACAACGGCCATGGCGATCGCGAGCGGGTGCTGGCCCTGGCCCAGGCGCTGCCCGGCGAAGACGTGCAGTTCTACTACCAGATGGGCCTGATCGGCCGCCGCGACCTGCCGCTGGCGCCCGACCCGCGCGGTGGCTTCGAAATGGTCCTGCTGCGCATGCTGGCGTTCCGTCCGGCCGACAGCAGCGATGCCCCGAGCCAGCCACTAAAGCCAGTGGGGATCAGCCAGGCCAAGGCTGATTCCCGCCCAGCGGTAGCCACGGCACAGAACGACACGGCGGTAGACGACCACGCGGCACAGCCTGTCGCCCCGGCGCTGCAGCCGGCACCGCAAGCCCCGGCTGCAGCGGCTGAGCCCCGGCCGGTACCTGCACATGAGACGGTCGAAGACGTCGACCTGCCGTGGAACGAGCCCAAGGCTGCTGCACCTGCACCTGCACCTGAGCCGGCCGCCACGCCGGTTGCGCCGGAGCCGGTGCTGGACACCGTCGCCGAGCCGCCCGAGCTGACCCCCATGCCAGCCCCGACGCCTGCCAGCCCGGTGCCCGCGGCCCCGCAGGTGGTCGAGTCGGCGAGCGCTGCAGCACCGGTCCCGGATCGCGGCGCGGGCGGTCTTGAAGAGATTCCGGACAGCGCTTATCTGGCGTCGGCCATGGCGCATGACGACGAGCCGCCACCGGACGACGATTATGTCGAGCCCGAGGTCGACATCGACCCGGCCTCATTCAGCTACCTTGATGAACTGGCCCACGAAAGCGTGCAGCATCAGGAAGCCCCGGCGCCGGAGCCTGAGCCGGCCGCGATGCCCGCCACCGGGCTGGCGCTGCAATGGCTGGAGATCTTCCCGAAACTGCAGATCTCGGGCATGACCGGCAGCATTGCCGCCAACTGTACCCTGATCAGCGTCGAAGGCGACCGCTGGCTGCTGCACCTGGATCCGGCGCACAGCGCGCTGTTCAACGCCACTCAGCAGCGTCGCCTCAGTGACGCGTTGAACCAGTACCATGAACGTCCGATCCAACTGACTATCGAGCTGATTCGTCCGGAGCAGGAAACCCCGGCCCAGGCCGCCTCCCGCTTGCGGGCCGAACGCCAGCGCCAGGCAATAGCATCGATCCAGGGCGATCCGTTCGTCCAGCAGATGATGCAGCAGTTTGGCGCCGTGATCCGCGAGGATACGATCAAGCCTGTCGATGCCGAGGCGCAATCTCAATGACAGCGCGTGCACACTGAACGGGTGTGCGCACTTACTATCCCTTGAAGGAGACACCCCATGATGAAAGGTGGCATGGCTGGCCTGATGAAGCAGGCCCAGCAAATGCAGGAAAAAATGGCCAAGATGCAGGAAGAACTGGCCAACGCGGAAGTCACCGGTCAATCGGGCGCAGGCCTGGTGAGCGTGGTGATGACCGGCCGTCACGACGTCAAGCGCATCTCGCTGGATGACAGCCTGATGCAGGAAGACAAGGAAGTGCTGGAAGACCTGATCGCCGCCGCCGTCAACGACGCGGTGCGCAAGATCGAGCAGGCCAGTTCGGAAAAGACCGCCAGCATGACGGCCGGCATGCAACTGCCACCGGGCATGAAGCTGCCGTTCTGACGGCGCTTTTTGTGCAAATGAAAATGCCAGGCTTGTGTCCTGGCATTTTTTTGCCTGCCCTCAAGGCAGGTACTCCGGGCCAACGCCAGCGTTCAGGGATCGAACGTCAGCGCTCTGGAGGGGTCTTCCTTATAGACCCCAACCTTCAAGAGAGCGCGTAATGACTCAAGAGATGACCCTCAACCAGCGCATCGTTCTGGCCTCGCGGCCCAAAGGTCGGCCGACCCCGGAAAACTTTCGCCTGGAGCGCGAAGCCTTGCCGGAACTCAAGGGTGGCCAAGTGCAATTGCGCACCCTGTACCTGTCGCTCGACCCCTACATGCGCGGACGCATGAGTGACGCGCCGTCCTATGCCGACCCGGTGGAAATCGACGCAGTGATGGAAGGCGGGGCAGTCAGCGTGGTCGAGCAATCGCTCAATTCCAATTTCGCACCGGGCGATCTGGTCGTGGGCCAGACCGGCTGGCAGACCCACAGCATCCATGATGGCTCAGGCCTGGTGAAACTGCCCAAGGACCTGCCCAGCCCGTCGATGGCCGTGGGGGTGCTGGGCATGCCCGGCATGACGGCCTATATGGGCCTGATGGACATCGGCAAGCCCAAGGCCGGTGAAACTCTGGTAGTGGCCGCCGCTTCCGGCGCGGTCGGCTCGGTGGTCGGTCAGGTCGCCAAGTTGCACGGCCTGCGGGTGGTCGGTGTGGCGGGTGGCCCGGAAAAATGCCGCTACGTGGTCCAAGAGCTGGGTTTCGATGCCTGCATTGACCATCGGGGTGACAACTTTGCCGCCGAACTGGCCGAGGCCTGCCCCAAGGGCATCGACATCTATTACGAGCTGGTGGGCGGCAAGGTGTTCGAAGCCGTGGTGCCGTTGCTCAATGCCCGGGCGCGTATCCCGCTGTGTGGCGTGATCGCCCAGTACAACGCCCAGGGCGAGTCGCAAGGCCCGGACAAATTGCCGTTGCTGATGCGCACCCTGCTGACCAAGCGTGCCCGTATCCAGGGTTTCATCGTGTTCGAGGAATATGGCTCGCGCCGCCAGGAATTTACCGACGCCATGACCCCGCTGGTCACCTCCGGGCAGGTCAAATTCCGTGAAGACGTGGTGCAGGGCCTGGAAGCGGCACCCGAGGCCTTTATCGGGCTGCTGGAAGGGCGCAACTTCGGCAAGCTGGTGGTCGAGGTTTCGACGCTTTGATTGACGCTGACGACAAGGCGCGGGTATAAACCGCGTCTTTCGATTGTGTGGGACTTTTCTTCATGAGCTTCAGCCCCCTGATTCGCCAACTGATCGATGCCTTCCGGGTGCTGCCCGGTGTCGGGCAGAAGACTGCCCAGCGCATGGCGCTGCAGTTGCTTGAGCGTGATCGCAGCGGCGGCTCGCGGCTGGCCCTGGCCTTGGGCCAGGCCATGGACGGTGTCGGTCATTGCAAAAGTTGCCGCACGCTGACCGAAGAAGAGCTGTGCCCCCAATGCGCCGACCCGCGTCGCGACGACACCTTGTTGTGTGTGGTCGAAGGACCCACCGACGTCTACGCGGTCGAGCAGACCGGCTATCGCGGGCGTTATTTCGTGCTCAAGGGGCATCTGTCGCCGCTGGACGGCCTGGGCCCGGAGGCCATTGGCATTCCGCAGTTGCTGGAGCGTATCGCCGCGCAAGGCAGCTTCACGGAAGTGATCCTGGCCACCAACCCGACCGTCGAAGGCGAAGCCACCGCGCACTACATCGCCCAGTTGCTGCACGACAAGGGCCTGATCGCTTCGCGCATTGCCCACGGCATTCCACTGGGTGGCGAGCTGGACCTGGTCGACGGCGGCACCCTGGCGCACTCGTTTGCCGGCCGCAAGCCTATCGCGCTGTAACTCCCTTGCCGACCGCAAGGCTATCGCGCTGTAACGCCCTTACCGACCGCAAGGCTATCGCGCTGTAGGAGCGCGCTTGCCCGCGACCGGCTGCGTTAGCAGTCGTAAATTTGTGGCGTTTCGCAGATATTTCAGTCGTAAATTTTCAGCGTTTAATCGATTTTTGCGAGCGCTGCGCACTCGGTCGCGGGCAGAGCGCGCTCCTACAGCTCGTCCAGGGCGAAGCGGGTCAGGCTGAAGGTCGGTACTTGCAGGTCTTCAAGCCGCCTGGAACCGCCCAGTTCCGGCAGGTCGATAATGGCCGCTGCCTCATGCACCCGGGCACCCATGCGGCGGATCAGGCTGACCGCCGCAATCAGCGTACCGCCGGTAGCGATCAGGTCATCGAACAGCACCACGCTGTCGCCATCGCACAGGCTGTCGGAATGCACTTCCAGAAAGGCTTGGCCGTATTCGGTCTGGTACGCCTGCGACAACACGTCGGCCGGCAGCTTGCCCTGCTTGCGAAACAGCACCAGCGGCTTGTTCAGCTCGTAGGCCACCACCGAACCGATCAGGAAGCCGCGCGCATCCATCACCCCGATCTGGTTGAAATCGGCGTCGATGTAGCGTTGCACGAAATGATCAATGACCTGGCGCATGGCCTTGGGCGACTGGAACAGCGGGGTAATGTCGCGAAACACTACGCCGGGCTTGGGAAAGTCCACGACGGGGCGGATTAGGGATTTGAGGTGGATGTCGTCAAAAGTCATACGGGCAATCCAGGGCAAGGTAGGCCGACAGTGTAGGCCGGCCAGCCCTGGATCGCACGTTTCAGCTTTCCATGGCGCCGCCTGCCAGGGCGCAGAGCTGGATCGGGTCAAGGATCTGGATGTCCTTGCCCTCGGCCGCAATCAGCGCGTTCTGCTGGAACCGGGTGAATACCCGCGATACCGTCTCGACCGCCAGGCCCAGGTGATTGCCGATTTCGTTGCGCGACATGCTCAGGCGGAAATGATTGGCTGAAAAGCCTCGCGCCCGGAAGCGTGCCGACAGATTGACCAGGAAGGTGGCGATACGCTCGTCGGCGGTTTTCTTCGACAGCAACAGCATCATCTGCTGGTCGTCACGGATCTCACGGCTCATGACGCGCATCAACTGGCGCCGCAACTGCGGCAACTGCACGGACAGTTCGTCCAGGCGCTCGAACGGGATCTCGCACACCGACGTGGTTTCCAGCGCCTGGGCCGAAACCGGATAGGCTTGGGCGTCCATTCCGGACATGCCGACCAGTTCGCTGGGCAGGTGGAAACCGGTGAGCTGCTCAGTGCCGCCGTCGCTGATATTGAACGTCTTCAGGGCGCCGGAGCGCACGGCGTACACCGATTCGAACGTGTCGCCCTGGCGAAACAGGAATTCTCCTTTTCTCAGCGGACGGCCACGCTTGACGATCTGGTCCAGCGCGTCCATGTCTTCCAGGTTCAACGAGAGGGGCAGGCACAACGGCGCCAGACTGCAATCCTTGCAATGAGCCTGATTATGAGCACGCGATTTGACTGGCTCGGACATCACTCTATTCCTTGTGGGATAAGCACACACAGGTTGTAGGGTAACTCAGGGCTAGTAGCTTCGACCAGTGTAGGAAATGTCATGCAGATGGCCTGTTACGCTCAAATGACCCGGGAAAAACGTTGAGTGTTCTGCTGATTCAGGTAGCGGTCAAACACCATGCACACCGCGCGTACCAGCAGCCGACCGGCCGGCAAGACCCGTATTCCCCGGTCGTCCAGCGCAATCAGGCCATCGGCATGCATCTGCATCAAACGCGGCCAGGCCTCGCTGAAATAGTCGCGAAACCCGATCATGAAAGCCCGTTCGATCTGGCCGAAATCCAGCTCGAAATGGCAGATCAGTTGCTGAATGACTGCCTGGCGGATGCGGTCGTCTTCATTGCAGACCAGCCCGCGCTTGGTGGCCAGTTGGTCACTGGCCAGCAGTGTCTGGTAATCGTTCAGATCACTGCTGTTCTGGCAGTACAGATCGCCGACCTGGCTGATCGCTGACACCCCCAGACCCAGCAGGTCGCAGTGCCCGTGCGTGGTGTAGCCCTGGAAATTGCGTTGCAGCGTGCCTTCTTCCTGAGCGATGGCCAGTTCATCGTCGGGCAGGGCAAAGTGGTCCATGCCGATATAACGGTAACCGGCGCGGGTCAGTTGCTCGATGGTGCCCTGCAGCATGTGCAGTTTCTGCCCGGGAGTGGGCAGGTCGTGCTGCTCGATGCGCCGCTGAGGCATGAAGCGCTCCGGCAAGTGGGCGTAGTTGAACACCGACAGGCGATCCGGCTGCAAGGCGATGATCTCGTCCACCGTGCGCGCAAAGCCTTGCGGGGTCTGCAAGGGCAGGCCGTAGATCAGGTCGATGTTGACCGAGCGAAATTGCAGGGTGCGCGCCGCTTCGACGATGGCGCGTGTCTGCTCCAGGCTTTGCAGGCGATTGACTGCACGTTGTACCGCCGGGTCCAGGTCCTGCACCCCCAGGCTGACCCGATTGAATCCCAGTTCACGCAGCAGGCCCATGGACGACCAGTCGGCCTCGCGCGGATCGATCTCGATGCCATAGTCGCCCGAGTCGTCATCGAGCAGATGAAAGTGGGTCCGCAACCGCGTCATCAACTGACGCAACTCATCATGATTGAGGAAGGTCGGTGTGCCGCCGCCCAGATGCAATTGCTCGACCACCTGGTCGGGTGCCAGGTGGCAGCCGAGCATCTCGATCTCATGCCCCAGGCGTTGCAGGTACGCCTGCGCCCGGCTGCGGTCCTTGGTGATGACTTTGTTGCAGGCGCAGTAGTAGCAGATGTTGGCGCAGAACGGGATGTGCACATACAACGACAACGGCCGATGCGCCTTGCGGCTGTCGCGCAGCGCATGCAGCAGGTCGAACGCGCCGGTCTGGGTGCCGAACTGCACGGCCGTGGGGTAGGAGGTGTAGCGCGGGCCTGCCAGATCGTAACGGCCGATCAGGTCAGAATCCCAACGAATGACATCGAGCATGCGGGTATTCCCCTGGAGAGCTGGCGATGAACGAGTGTAGGGAGGCAGGGCTGGCAAGGTGTTGATGTGGGTCAAGGCTCCGGTGTGTGGCCGCTTGATTGACCGATGGCACGTTCTGGCAGCCTCGACCAAAAGCCCGGCAATGCGGCACATGCCGGCCAGGTGGACGCGCTGCACACTGGCTGCTGGCAAGCCTCTGTTTATCAAGCCGGGATACCTGAATGAAAACGACAACATCCAATCCGATCGATAAAACCTCTGTTTATTTCTGTGCCGGCCTGGTTTCGGGGGCGGGCGCCCTGTTGTTGAACGTGCTGCCGGTCTTGTTTGGCGCCTTTGCCGAACGCTTCGGGCTGGGCGAGCACCAGCTTGGCAACCTCGCCCTGGCCATGAATCTGGGCTTTGGCGCCCTGGGCCTGGCGTCGCTGCTGTGGATTCACCGGCTCAGTTGGCGAATCATCTCGGCGGTGTCATCGGCCGTGGTGGTCGGCGCGGTGCTGTGCGTGCTGCGCGAGCCCTCTTATGAAGCGCTGCTGGCGATCATGGCCCTGGCGGGTGCCGGCACGGGGGCCTTGTATGCGCTGGCGATGACGATTTTCGGCGACAGCTCGCAGCCCGAGCGAGCGTTCGGCTTCAAGCTGGGCATCGAAACCCTTCCGGGTGCCTTTCTGCTCATCGTCCTGCCTATGGCGATTGCGCCTGTCTGGGGCTTCGAGGGCCTGTTGATCGCCCTCGCGATCGCCATGGTGGTGATGGGCATCGTGCCGCTGCCCTGGGTGCCACGCCGCAGCGAGCGGCAGCGCGAGGTGGCGAGCGGTGCTGCGCCAGTCGACTGCCCGCAAAGCCGTACCATCGTGTGGTTGAGCCTGGTGGCCAGCCTGGTCTTCCTGACCGGGATCATGTCGGTATGGGCCTTTCTTGAGTTGATGGGCAAAAAGACCGGGCTGTCGGCCGACACCATCGGGGCGGTGCTGGCACTGGGCTTTCTGATCAACGCCGGCGGTGGCTTCATTGCCTCGGCGCTGGGGCTCAAGGCCGGGCGCTTCATGCCAGTGGCGGTCGTCGTCCTGGCCGAACTGCTGGGCCTGGTGGCGCTCGCCCAGTTTTCGTCCCTTACGGCTTATGTGGTCGGGGCACTGTGCTTTTTGTTCTCGATCAGTTTCGTGCTGGCCTACACCTTCGGGGTCATGGCCGAGTTCGACCTCTCGGGCAAGCTGGTCGCACTGGGCGCGCTGTGCCTGTCGCTGGGCGCGGCATTCGGTCCGGCCATCGGCGGCTTCCTGATCGAGCAGTTCGGCTATCCGGCGGTGCTGGTGTTCTCCGGCGCCTGTTCGGTGGTGGTGCTGGCGGTCTATGGCGTTGCGGTGTTGAAAGTGCAGCGCACGCTAAAGCATGCGCAAGATCCTGAAGCGGCCGTGCTGTCGAGGTTTTGACGTGTGTTGCAGTAATGATGACTGTTTCTGACCGGCCCCCCCACGAGTTGGCGCGCTCCATGCTTGTCCATTCTGCACAGGTAATTTTGTTACCTATTCACGTGAATAATTGCCTTTTTTAAGGGCGTGTTCTGGAGAAAAGAGGCATGAGTGGTCAAGCGCTGTCGGCCTGGAACGAAAATGTGCATGCGGCCTGTGGGCGTTTCGAAACCCGCTATGACCACTGCCAGAGCCTTTTCATCGGTGAAATAAGCACCACGCGGGTGGGCAGCACGCCGGTCGCCCACATTCGCAGTAATGCCAATGTGATCGCCAAGGCGGGCGGAACAACCGCCTGCGACTCGGCCGAAAACTGTTTCCTTGTGCTACAGCGGCAGGGCGAAATGACCATCGAAACGGGCGACCGTTTCCTGGACCTGCGCGCCGGCGACCTGGCCCTGCTCGACTCGGCCCAGGCCGTGAAAATGATGCCCAAGGGCTTGTTCTCGCATGTGTCGATTCACCTGCCGCGCGAGCTGTTCAAAGGCCTGGACCGCCCGCGCTATGGCAAGCTGTCGACCGCGGGCGTCTGTGGCCAGTTGCTGGGTACCCTGGTGCGCCAGGTGGCCGCCGGGGAGCTGGCGCACTGGTCTTGCCCGCAAGACGGCGATGGCTTGCAAGGGGCGCTGGTGTCGTTGCTCGAATCGGTGCTGGAGTATCGGGTCAGTGATCACTCGCCGGGCCTGCAATTGCATGAAGTGCAATCGATCATCCTGCAACGGCTCGACTCTCCGCGGCTGACTCCGGCGTCGCTGGCTGAGGAACTGGGCATTTCCAGCCGCCAGTTGTACCGGTTGTTCGAGGCGCGCGGTGACAGTGTCTGCCGTTACATCCTGCGCGAGCGGCTGCTCAAGGCGGCCCAGGACCTGCGCGATCCTGCGTGCGCGACCCGTTCGATCACCGACATCGGCACCTTTTGGGGGTTTGCCGATTCAGCGCATTTCTCCAAGACGTTCAAGAAGCAGATAGGCATGACCCCGAGTGCCTACCGACGCGAGGCAGGCTGATCGAGGCGTTGGCAATCGGCGGTTTTCAATGCCCCATCAACAGCCGTTGATGCGGCCCCGGCAGGCTCCACACCCCGAACAGCATCACCAGCATGCCACCGGCCACCCGCAGGCCACGCTGGCGCAGCAGGCTGCGGGCGCGTTCGGCGCCCAGCCCGGTCACCAACAGCACCGGCATCGTGCCCACGCCGAAGGCCAGCATCAGTGCGGCGCTGGTCAGTGCGTTGCCCTGCAGGGCAGCCCACAGCAGGATGCTGTAGACCAGCCCGCACGGCAGCCAGCCCCAGAGCGCGCCGACCAGCAGGGCGCGGGGCACGCTGGTGATCGGCAGCAGGCGGGCGGCGAGCGGCTGGAGATGACGCCACAGGCCACGGCCCAGGCGTTCGATATGAATCAGGCCGTGCCACCAGCCCGCCAGGTACAGGCCCATGGCGATCAGCAGCAGCGCGGCGATGACCCGCAGCACCATGGCGCCCGGGCCGTTGGCCACCGCATGGCCGAGCAGGCCGGTGAGCAGGCCGGCGACGCCATAGCTGGCCACCCGGCCCAGGTTATAGGCCAGCAGCAAGCGGGTGCGCCGGGCCGGCGCCTGGATGCCCAGGCTCATGGCGCCCATCAGGCCGCCGCACATGCCGATGCAATGCCCGCCGCCCAGCAGGCCGAACATCACGGCCGAGCCCAGCAGGGCCAGCAGTTCAGGCATGAGGGTCCGGTTCCTTGGGTGGCGGTGTTTCCTGCAGCGCAGCCTGATGGCCGGGGTCCTGATCGTCGAACAGAATGCTGTGCGCCGGACTGTCCAGATCGTCGTACTGGCCGCTGTCGACGGCCCAGAAAAACACGTAAATGGCGATGGCCACCAGTAGCAAGGCGGCAGGAATCATGATGTAGAGCGCAGGCATGACGGCTCCGTGACAGACGTTGATGGGGCAGTGGCCGGCACGCGGCCCAGGCGCAAGGCATTGAGCACCACGGCCAGGGAACTGACCGACATGCCGACGGCGGCCCACACAGGCGTGATCCAGCCCAGCGCGGCAAAAGGCAGCATCAGGCCGTTGTACAACCCGGCCCAGAGCAGGTTCTGCAGGATCACTCGCCGCGTGCGCCTGGCCAGCGCCAGGGCGTCGACCAGTGTCTGCAGGCGGTTGGAGAGCAGCACGGCGTCGGCGCAGGTCTTGGCCAGGTCAGTGGCCGAGCCCATGGCCACGCTGATGTCGGCAGCGGCCAGCACCGGCACATCGTTGACCCCGTCGCCCAGCATCAGCACCTTGTGCCCGGCCTGCTGCAACCGGCGCAGCGTCGCCAGTTTGTCGCTCGGGCTCAGGCCGCCCCGGGCCTGGTCGATGCCCAGCTCGGCGGCAACCTCGGCCACCCTCGGCGAGCTGTCGCCGGACAGCAACAAGGTTTGCCAGCCCCGTGCCCGGCAGGCCGCGAGCAAGACAGGCGCGTCGCTGCGCAGGGGGTCATCGAGCACCAGCCAGGCCAGCGGCCCTTGCTGATTGCCCAGCAGCAGCCATTGCCCACCAGGCTCGGGTGGTTCGGGTGGCATGCTGGCGCTCAAGGCGCAGACAAAAGCCGGCTGGCCGATGCGCAGGCAGTGGCCGTCGATGAAACCTTGCAGGCCAAGGCCTGGATGACTGTCGACCTGTTCGGCGGCCTGTGGTGCCGGGCCGAACGCGCGGGCGATGGGGTGCTCGGAACGATTCTCCAGCGCAGCGGCCAGGGCCAGGCAAGCCTCGGCATCGACGTCGGCCAGCGGCAGGATGCGGCGCAATTGCAGGCGACCTTCAGTGAGCGTGCCGGTCTTGTCGAAAATCACCGTGTCGATCTGCGCCAGGCCTTCGAGCACGTGGCCACGGGTCAGCAGCAGGCCCAGGCCGTGCAGGCTGCCGGTGGCGGCGGTCAGGGCCGTGGGCGTGGCCAGCGACAGGGCGCACGGGCAGGTGGCGACCAGCATGGCCAGTACGATCCAGAAGGCGCGGTCGGCATCAAGTTGCCACCACAGCGCGCCGATCAGCACCGTGGCCAGCAATGACACCAGCAAAAACTGCTGGGCAGCGCGGTCGGCCAGCAAGGCCAGGCGTGGCTTTTCAGTCTGCGCGCGTTCGAGCAGGCGCACGATGGCCGACAACCGCGTTTCGCCGCCCAGCGCCTGCACCTCCACAGTCAACGGGCTGTCGACATTCAAGGTGCCGGCGGTGACCGCATCGGTCGGGCCACGGGGTTGCGGCAGGTATTCGCCGCTCAACAGCGATTCATCGAGGCTGGAATGGCCGGCCAGGATCTGTCCGTCGGCGGGTATGACGGCGCCGGGCAGCACCAGCACCCGGTCGTTCAGCTGCAATTCACTGAGCAGGATGCGCTGCGGCTGGCTGCCCTGGTCCAGGCGCAGACAGGAAACCGGCAGCAGCTTGATCAAACGCTGGGTGGCGATGGCCGTGCGCTGCCGGGCCCGGCGCTCCAGGTAGCGACCGCTGAGCAGCAGCAGGGCAAACATGCCCACGGCATCGAAATACAGCTCGCCACTGCCGGTCACCGCCGTCCAGACCCCGGCGCCATAGGCGGCGCCGATGGCCAGCGACACCGAGACGTCCATGCCCAGCCGCCGATGGCGCAGGTCGCGCCAGGCGCCGCGAAACAACGGCGCGCAGCTGTAGAAAACGATGGGCGTGGTCAGGAACATCGCCGCCCAGCGCAGAATGGTATGCAGCTCCGGGCTCAGGTCGCGGTTGAATTCGGGCCAGGTGGCCATGGTCGCCATCATGGCCTGGAACCACAGCAGCCCGGCGACCCCCAGGCGCCGCAGGGCCTGGCGGTTTTCCCGCTCCAGCTGCGCGCACGCCGGGTCCGGCTGCCACGGATGGGCAACATAGCCAATTTCCCGCAGCCGTTTGATGACCTGGCTCAGTGGCAACGCCCCGGCTTGCCAGCGCAGGTGCAGACGATGGGTGCTGAGGTTCAGGCGCGCTTCGATGACGTCGGGCAGGGCGCGCAGCTGGCGTTCAATCAGCCAGCCACACGCGGCGCAACTGATGCCTTCGATCAACAGGGTGGTTTCGCTGAGCGCGCCGTCCTGGCGCACGAAACCCTGCTGGACGTCGAGGCGGTCATAGAGTGGCAGCTCATCGGGCGGCGGCGCGGGCAGGTCTTGCGGATTGACCGAGGCGCCACTGCGATGGTGGTAATAGCTCTCCAGCCCACCGGCAACGATGGTTTCGGCCACCGCCTGGCAACCGGGGCAGCAGAACAGGCGGGACTCACCAAGGACCGCGGCGCTAAAGCGGCTGCCTGACGAAACAGGCAGGGCGCAGTGAAAACAGGACGAGATCATGAAGTCCCTGCCTCAATGCTACGCTGTCGCGAAAGGACCGGCATGATCGAACTCTCCGTCGGGTTCGACGTGCAGCCTTCGCGACCGAGAGTCGCTCCTAAGACATACCTGGCAATCAAGGAGCGGCCTGCAACGGTTCGTCGCCCAGGACGGCAACCTGTCCCGGTTCGATCACTTCTTCCTCGAACAGCCGCCAGGTGCCTTGGGGTGCCTGGCCCAGCACTTCGACAAAACGCCGCCCTGCCAGGCGGTCATCGAGCTGGCCGACATAGCGCCCGGTTTCACCAGTGCTGCGATTGAGCACCAGGCGCCGGTCCCTGGCCGGCTGGGTCGGCGAGAGCAGGTTCAGTTCGACACGCGGCGGCAAACTGTCGCCGCTCAGGCGCAGCTCGACTTCGCCGGTCAGATCATCCAGGTGCAGGCGGGCCTGCACCTGGAGTCGGCGGGCCAGCAGCTCGCGGTCCAGCGAGCGGTTGATGCCCTTGCCAGCTTCGTAATAGTTGTCGCTGACCAGGTTGACCGGGTTGTTCACGGCAATCACCACCAGGCTCAGGCTCAGGGTCACCGAGCAGCCCAGCAGCCCCAGGATGAACCAGGGCCAGCGATGCCGATACCAAGGAGAAACACTCATGCACGATCCTTACTGACGAACCCGGGGGCCGGTGAAGCGACTGCGGACTTCGACCCGCTGCTGGCTGTCATCGCCGGCCTGAGCGCTGAAGATCACCTCGTTGCTGCCGGCCGTTACGGCCTGCGGCGCACTGGACAGGCTGACCACCAGGGTCTGGCTGGCGCCGGCCGGTACGTGGATCTCCTGCGGGCCGTGCCAGTGCAAGGCCGGCAGGCCGGTGGCCTGCAATCGATAGGTGTGGGCCACCTGATCCTTGTTCAGCACTTTGAGGCTGTAGACGTTCTCGATGTGCCCCTGGAGGGTTTCACGGTACAGCATGCGGTCCTTGCTGACATCCAGGTCGGTCAGCGGGCGCAGCGCGAAGGCACCGGCCAGCAGGCCGATCATCAGCAACAGCACGGCGGCATAGCCGATCAGGCGCGGGCGCAAGGCCGGGGTGGTGCGCCCGGCCAGCCTGTGCTCGGTGGTGTAGCTGATCAGGCCACGCGCAGCGTCCAGCTTGTCCATGACGGTGTCGCAGGCATCGATGCACGCCGCGCAGCCGATGCATTCGATCTGCAAGCCGTCGCGGATGTCGATACCGGTGGGGCAGACTTGCACGCACAGGGTGCAGTCGATGCAGTCGCCCAGGTCCTGAACAGCCCTGTCAGTGTCCTTGCGCCGCGCCCCGCGTGGTTCGCCCCGGCGCGGGTCGTAGGACACGATCAAGGTGTCCTGGTCGAACATCACGCTCTGAAAGCGCGCATACGGGCACATATACACGCACACCTGTTCACGCAGCCAGCCGGCATTGACGTAGGTGGCCAGGGTAAAGAAGCCGACCCAGAAATACGCCCAGCCATCGGCCTGGCCGGTGACCAGGGCTACGCACAGTTCGCGAATGGGTGAAAAGTAGCCGACGAAGGTGATGCCGGTGACCAGTCCGATCAGCAGCCACAGGCTATGTTTGGCGGTCTTGCGCAGCAGCTTGTTGGCGCTGGCGGGGGCGTTGTCGAGCCGGATGCGCTGGTGGCGGTCACCTTCGGTGATCTTCTCGCACCACATGAAGATCCACGTCCACACGCTTTGCGGGCAGGTGTAGCCGCACCATACGCGGCCGGCATACACGGTGATGAAGAACAGGCCAAAGGCGGCCACGATCAACAGGCCCGACAGCAGGATGAAGTCCTGCGGCCAGAACGTGGCGCCGAAAACATGAAACTGGCGCTCGGGCAAGTTCCACCACACCGCCTGGCGGCTGTTCCAGTCCAGCCACACGGTGCCGAAGTACAGCAGCAACAGCAGCGCCCCGCCGATCATGCGCACGTTGCGGAAAAAACCATTGAAGGCCTTGGTGTGGATTTTCTGGCGGGCCGCATACAGGTCGACGCTACCAGGACCGTCAGCGGCTGGCGGGGTGATGTCCTGTAGTGGAATCCGACGGCTCATCGCAACGTCCTGCGGCTGTTCGAAAAGGCCCGGTGATAGCAAGGATACGCCGGGCCTGTAGGATTGACCTGCGACACGGGGTCGCGTGATGGGATCAATGCCGTTCACACGATTTAATGATCATGGCACTTCAACCGCCTTGTCCTGGCGCGACAGGCTGTAGATATAGCCGGCCAGCACGTGCACGCGGTCATCGCCCTGAATGGCTTTTTGCGCCGGCATCTGGCCCATGCGGCCCTTGGCGATACTTTCCTGCAATTGCGCAAAGCCGGTGCCGTACAGATAGGCCCCGGGCTGGGTCAGGTCGGGGGCGCCGAGCAGCGGATTGCCCTTGCCTTCGGCGCCGTGGCAGGCGATGCAGGTGGTGGCGTAGCGTTGCTGGCCGGCCACCGGGTCGAGCGTGAGGCCCTCGGGCAGCGGCCGCCCAAGGCGGGTCAGCAGCCAGGCAGCGACGTCGTTGACGCCTTGCTCGCCCAGCACCGGCCCCCAGCCGGGCATCACGGCGCGGCGCCCATTGAGAATGCTGATCTTGATCGATTGCGCATCGCCGCCCCAGCGCCAGTGCTCGTCGGTCAGGTTCGGAAAACCGTAGGCGCCCTTGGCATCCGAGCCGTGGCACACCGAACAATTGGCAGCAAACAACCGGGCGCCCATCTGCAAGGCTTCAGGGTCCCGGGCCACAGCCTCCACCGGCATGGCTGCAAAGCGCGCGAAGATCGGTGCGTATTGTGCGTCGCTGCGGGCCATTTCCTTTTCCCATTCATGCACAGCGCTCCAGCCCTGCTGGCCATCGGCAAAGCGTGTCTGGCTGCCGGCGTCGAGCCAGGCATAACCGGGGAGCAGGCCGCGCCAGTTGCCCAGCCCCGGGTACAGCAGCAGATACCCCAGCGAGAACACAATCGTTGCGATGAACAGCTTGAACCACCATGCCGGCAGCGGATTGTCGTATTCCTCGATGCCGTCGTAGACATGACCGGTGGTCTGCTCGCCGGGCTCCTTGCGCTCACCCTTGCGGGTGGCCAGCAACAGCCAGGTCAGGCCCGCCAGCGTGCCCAGGGTCAGGACGGTGATGTACAGGCTCCAGCCGCTGCTCATGCGTCGGGTGCCTGCGGACCTTGCGGTTTGCGCGCTGGCGCCGGCTCATCGGCAAACGGCAGCAGGGTGGCCTCATCGAACGCCTGTTTGCGCCTCGGGCTGAACACCCACAGGGCCAGGCCCACGAAAGCCAGCAGCACCACCAGGGTGCCCAGGCCGCGAATCGTTCCGATGTCCATGTTCGTCACCGTTTGTTCTTGATGTGCACGCCCAGGCCTTGCAGGTAGGCTACCAGCGCATCCAGTTCGGTCTTGCCCTGCACGGCCTTTTCGGCGCCGGCAATGTCGGCATCGGTGTAGGGCACGCCCAGCGTGCGCAACGCCTGCAGCTTGGTCGCGGTCTGGGTGGCGTCGACAGCCTTGTGGGCCAGGAAGGGGTAGGCCGGCATCTTCGATTCGCGCACCAGGTCCCGGGGGTTGATCAGGTGGATGCGGTGCCATTCATCCGAGTAGCGCCCGCCGATGCGTGCAAGGTCAGGGCCGGTACGTTTGGAGCCCCACAGGAACGGATGATCCCAGACGCTTTCGCCGGCCACCGAATAATGGCCGTAGCGCTCGGTCTCGGCCCGGAACGGGCGGATCATCTGCGAGTGGCAGCCGACACAGCCGTTGGCGATGTACACATCGCGGCCTTCAAGTTGCAGTGCGGTGTAGGGCTTCATGCCTTCGACCGGCGTGTGGGCGACGTCCTGGAAAAACAGCGGCACGATCTGCGTCAGCCCGCCGATACTCACCGCCACGACCATCAGCAGGGTCAGCAGGCCGATATTCTTCTCGACGATGTCGTGCTTCATCACGGCGCTCCCGGCACGCTGATAAGCGCCGTTTGTGCCGCCACGTGCGGATCGCCGACGCGAATCGTGCGCCAGGTGTTCCAGGCCATCAGCAGCATGCCGCTGGCAAACAGCGCGCCGCCGATCAGCCGCACGATATAACCGTTGTGGCTGGCCACCAGGGTGGCGACGAAGCTGTAGGTGAGGGTGCCGTCGGCATCCACCGCCCGCCACATCAACCCTTGGGTAATGCCGTTGACCCACATGGCGGCGATGTACAGCACCGTGCCGACGGTCGCCAGCCAGAAATGCGCGTGGATCAGCGTGACGCTGTGCATGGCCTGGCGGCCGAACAGCGGCGGGATCATGTGGTAGGTGGCGCCAATGGTGATCATCGCCACCCAGCCCAGGGCGCCGGCATGCACGTGGCCGATGGTCCAGTCGGTGTAGTGCGACAGGGCATTGACCGTCTTGATCGCCATCATCGGGCCTTCGAAGGTCGACATGCCATAGAACGCCAGGGCCACCACCAGGAAACGCAAGATCGGGTCGCTGCGCAATTTATGCCAGGCGCCCGACAGGGTCATCATGCCGTTGATCATTCCGCCCCAGCTGGGCACCAGCAGAATGATCGACATCACCATGCCCAGCGACTGCGCCCAGTCCGGCAGCGCGGTGTAGTGCAAGTGGTGGGGGCCGGCCCAGATGTACAGGGTGATCAGCGCCCAGAAATGCACGATCGACAAGCGATAGGAGTACACCGGCCGCTCGGCCTGCTTGGGCACGAAGTAATACATCATGCCCAGAAAGCCTGTGGTCAGGAAAAAGCCCACGGCGTTGTGCCCGTACCACCACTGCACCATCGCGTCGGTGGCGCCGGCATAGATGGAGTACGACTTGAACAGGCTGACCGGCAGCGCCAGGTGATTGACCACATGCAACATGCCGGTGACCAGGATGAACGCGCCGTAGAACCAGTTGGCGACATAAATGTGCGAGGTGCGCCGCCGCGCCAGGGTGCCGAAAAACACCGTGGCATAGGCGACCCAGACGATGGCCAGCCAGATTGCGATGGGCCATTCCAGCTCGGCGTATTCCTTGGTGGTGGTGTAGCCCAGCGGCAGGCTGACGATGGCCGAGGCGATCACCGCCTGCCAGCCCCAGAAGGTGAACGCGGCCAGCCGGTCGCTGAACAGTCGCACCTGGCAGGTGCGCTGCACCACGTAGTAAGAGGTGGCCATCAAGGCACAGCCGCCGAAGGCGAAGATCACCAGGTTGGTGTGCAGCGGGCGCAGGCGGCCGAAGGTGGTCCACTCCAGGCCGAAGTTCAGTTCGGGCCACACCAGCTGCGCGGCGATGAACACGCCAAGGCCCATGCCCACGATGCCCCAGACCACCGTCATGATGACGAACTGGCGGACCACCTTGTAGTTGTAGGCGGTCGGGCTGATTGCTGTAGTCATTGATAACCGGTTCCGGACTTCATGGCGGGTGATCGGGGTGTGCCTGGAGCTGTAGCCCCTGCACCCGGCAGGGACGAACGAGGTACCTGGAAATTTTGCTCGCGATTCGGGCCCAGGCAGTTTTCAACGCAGCATGGCGCGGCGCAGTCGTTTTACACGGTCCGGGCCGGTGCCGACAGTGGACTCATTGTCCGGGGCACGCAAGCTTAATGCCGAACCCCCGGCGAGGGAAGTCGTGGTCGGCAACATCAATGCTGCCGGGCTTACAAGCGAAGCGGCACCCCGCTTTTCGCTGCCGTTGGCAGACAATGGCAGCCAATCGCCACCTGTTACGTTCGTCGGCTTTTGATGAAAGATTGCTGAACATCATCGCGCTTCTGCCCCTCAACTATTGCGTCCATTGCACGCAGGACGATTTGAAATCCACGCTTTTCATGGAGAAATCAAGCATGGCCACGTCACCGCGCACCCCGCTTCACGGTCTTTTCATTCACCCACTTTCGAATGTCCACAGCACCGGGCAACGCGGCAACCAGGCGGTGATTGCCGGCCACGCTTGAACACTGACCGATACCTGATGACGAGAATGAGGAAAGAGCATGTTCATTCATAACAAGCGTCTGCAATACACGGTTCGCGTGGCTGAACCCAATCCGGGCCTGGCCAATTTGCTGCTCGAACAGTTCGGCGGTGCCCAGGGCGAGCTGGCCGCTGCCGCCCGCTACTTTACCCAGGGCCTGAGTGAAGAAGATCCGGGCCGCAAGGATCTGCTGCTCGACATTGCCACCGAAGAGCTCAGCCACCTAGAAGTCATCGGCTCGATCATCGTGATGCTCAATCGCGGGGCCAAGGGCAAGATCGCCGAAGGCGTCGAGCAGGAAGGCGAACTGTATCGCTCGCTCAATGGCGCCGGTAACGACTCGCATATCACCACCCTGCTGTATGGCGGCGGTGCGCCGCTGGTCAACTCGGCCGGCGTGCCCTGGACCGCCGCGTACATCGACACCATTGGCGAGCCTACAGCGGATTTTCGTTCCAACATCGCCGCCGAAGCGCGGGCCAAGATTGTCTATGAGCGGCTGATGAACGTGACTGAAGATCCGGGCATCAAGGATGCACTGGGCTTTCTGATGACGCGGGAAATCGCCCACCAGTTGTCGTTCGAAAAAGCCTTGCACGCCATCCAGCCGAACTTCCCGCAGGGCAAGCTGCCAGGCAAGCCGGAATTCAGCCGTACCTACTTCAATCTTTCCCAGGGCGAGCCCACCGTGCGGGGCCCCTGGAACGGCGAGGAGTTCGACTATGTCGAGAATCCGCAGCCGGCGGTCGACGGCGGTGATGGCCTGGCCACCGTGAACCTGAGTGTCGAGGACGAACAGACGCTGATGAACATGAAGCTGCGCACCCGATCCGACCCGGCCAGCCTGCCGCTGACCGGCGCTGAACTGGGCAGCGGCTTGGTGCAGGGCAAAACCCCCGACGAGTCTTTATAAGGAGCCTGCCATGCGCAAGAACACCTTCACGGCACTGCGTACCCGGCGCACGCATGACACGCTCGATAAATCCTTGCGAACCTTCAGCCTGCAGGCACTGGAAATGAAATCGGTGTTCAGGACCACCCAACTCGTTCATCAGGTGCGCGGCCTCAACCTCTGGCCATTGCTGAACGACTGACCCAGGCTTCATGCGAGACCTTGCCCGCAGCGATGCGGGCTTTTTTATGGGTGAGCGGTGGCAATCCGTTGTCTTGATGCCGGGCTGTTGCGATCATCCGCGCGATTGATCACCCACAGCGAGGCAAGCATGAGTAACCGCCAATACGTCGAATGGGCACACGACCAGGGCTGGCTCTGGACACCCGCCGTCGCGCCGCAGGCGCAGTCACCTGTGACACTGATCCTGGCGCACGGCGCCGGTGCGCCCATGGACAGCGGGTTCATGAACACCCTGGCCGACCTGCTGGCGCAGCAGGGCATCAACGTGCTGCGTTTCGAGTTTCCCTACATGGCGCAGCGGCGCACCGGTGGCAGCAAGCGCCCGCCCAATCCCCAGGCCCAATTGCTCGATCACTGGCGGCAGGTGCATGCGTTGGTGCGCGCCCATGTGCCGGGACGGCTGGCCATCGGTGGCAAGTCGATGGGCGGGCGCATGGCCAGCTTGCTCGCTGACGAACTGCAGGTCGATGCGCTGGTGTGCCTGGGGTATCCGTTCTATGCCGCCGGCAAACCGGAAAAACCCCGCGTGGCGCACCTGGCCGGGTTGCAGTGCCGTACGTTGATCGTGCAGGGCGAGCGTGACGCGCTGGGCAACCGCGCGACGGTGCAGGGCTATACGCTGTCACCCTGCATCGAGCTGCGCTGGTTGCCCACCGCCGACCATGATCTCAAGCCGTTGAAAGCCTCCGGCCTGAGCCATGAGCAATGCCTGGCGCAGGCTGCCGCGTGCATCGGCGACTGCTTGCGGCCTTGAGCAATCGTCATTCGCACTGCACGGCAAAGCGCCCCCGGCTGACCTCGAAGTCAACCGCCGAAATGCCGAAGTCAAAGCGGCCTTGCACCCGTCGATGCCGAGGATCGACCGCCTGCAAGGTCAAGGTGCCGCTCTGCAAATGGGCAGAATGATAAATGATGCCCTGCGAGTGCGGCGCTTCGTTGTAGACCACCCTGACCGGTGAATGGCCCACCAGCGGGTAGGTGCCCGGTGCAAGGTCGCGATCAAAGAACAGGCCGATACTGGTGCGTCGGCGGCCGACCTTGCCTTCGGCGACGATTTTCCAGATCCAGTGGTAGGCGACCTGCAAGAGCTCCGGGCGCAGCATCAACCGTCCCGTCAGGGAACTGATCTGCAGGGGCTGGCCATTGATGAATGCCCGAAAATGGTCGCCCGCCTGTAAGGCATGTACCGCTTGGCCTGAGGGGAATATGGGATCTGACATGGCGTAGGTCTTGATCGAATGAAGTAGTGAAAAAGACGCTGCCTGGGTGGCAGCGCTTCTTGAATCATGACGTCACGGACCCTGCCTAGCGAATGCCGACACCCAGGCTGGCATTGTGGTGCAGCAGTTTATATTCCTTGCCGTCTACCAGATTTTTCACGTAATACCACTTCCAGCCCAGCAGGTTTTCCATGGCGACGGTCGTGGACCAGTAATTGCCATTGCCCATCGGCCAGCGATTGCCGTAAGCGGCGTGAATCTCACGCAGTTCAGCCAGCGAACACAAACGCGCACGCTGATTGGCCGCCGCATTGGAGACTGTGGTAAAGCTGCCACTGCCAAGCCCCAGGCAATGAATGACGCCCGTGACATTGACCTCGTAGCTCAAGGTTTCGCCACGGCTGTCACTGACCTCGATACGGGTCGTGCCTTTGCCGCGTACGCTGACCAGCCCGTTGCCATCGACCTTGACCACTTGTGTATCAAGGGCGCGATAGGTGTAAGGTGCCTGGCCCCCTTGGGCAATACGTTGCACGGTGGTTCCGGCAGGCAGGGTCGGCAGCAGATCCGGATAGCCCGGCAGCAGATACACCTTGCCGCTCAGGGTCACGGGCGTGGTGTTCAGGATCAGCCCCTGGTACACCGACAACCACAAGGGCGCCGACTCGACCTGCCGGCCTGCGCGCGACACGGTGTACAGCACGGTGGCAGACTGGCCGGTGCTGGCCACGATCAAGGCCTTGGGCACGTTGAACAGCACTTCTGCGGCGCTGCCCACAACCTGCTCCGCAGTGTCGTGGTTCGACGCGCCACGCCAGCTCACCACCACCCGGTCTTCTGGGCCCATGTCGGGGTAGCGCACCCTGACCGTTGCGCCGGACGCAGGGATCCTGGCAGGCACCAGCACCCCGTCTGCGCCGACAGTGTCCATTTTCGGTGCCGGCAGGCTGTCCAGGCCCTGGCGGATGTTCAGGCTCAAGGTGTCCGAGACCTGGACCTGGCCGTCGACCCGGTTGACCGTGTAACTGATCGCCACCGTCTGCCCGGCATTGGCAATCACCAAGGCATACGTGAAAACCAGCTCCAGCGCCTTGCCGGCCTCGGCCTCGGTGATCAGCTTTTCCTGACGGTCACTGCCTTTGGGGCCTTCCCATTGCAGGGTGACCCGGTCGCCTGCGCGCAGCTGCGCACTGGCGTCGACCACACCGGTGGCGCCACGGGTGGCTTGGGCGGGGTCGAGGACGTTGCCCTGGGCTTCCTTGATGCGAGGAGTGGGGAGGGGGAGGTAAAACAGCTTCAATGTGATTGGGGCAGGTGTCGAATGAGCAGATACATTTCCGGCAAGATCAGTGACTGTGTAATGAACCAGGGCCTTGCCGTCACCCACCGCCTCCAGAAAGGGTCTGATAAAATCGACCCTGACTTTTTTAAGACCCATGTCATCTTCATTGACAATCGCTACCGGTCCGGCAGCATTGTTCCAGTAGGTTCGAATCACGTCGTTAGCTTGCATGCCGTTGTAACTGGCGACGGTGCCTTGTAATACATTGCCCAGGCCTTCCAGCTCTTCGGATGTCAAGCCGTCGTTGATAACGTCTGGGAAAAGAACAGGGCCGAGGACGGGTTTTCCTGGTGCGGTACGATCAATGATAAGTGGCGTTTTTTCAGAGTGGTTGACGATCAGGCTTTCAGGATTCTTTACTTGATAAGCAACCTGATGAGTGCCTTCAGTTAATACAGCGACGGGGATTTCCAGCGTTAATGGGTCGCCTGGATTTTCCTGCCCGGAGAGTGATTTTTCAGCACCCACCAGCATGCCGTCCCACCGTAACTGGTAGCGATAACCTTGCATGGCCCCTTCCCACACCCTGAATGTCACGGTGACAGGCTGATTCTGGAACTCAACGGGCAACATACCATTTTCAAGCGCCGTCGGGATGGACGGTTTATCGAGATTCATTGCGACAGGTCGAACACTATCTTTATTCATGTTCCTGATCCTTTAATGAGTGCGCCTGCAAGGGCGGGCTGCAAGCAGCCCGCTTGTATTCAGCGAATCAGGCAGGTGGGTTGAACGGCATCCAGCATGTTGACGGGCGCCCGATTGACAGGTGAGTTCACAGGGCTCTGGTTGCTGCCTGCAGGGGGTTCGACACGGTAATTAGCTTCGGCAAAACCGGTGCAGATCAATCGCAGATTAAGGTCGGGTACGGTGAAGGTATAACCATTCAGCACATCATTTCTGTCGAGTCGTCGATCAGCGGTGTAGGTAGCGGCTTCAATGGGATTGTTGAGGCGGTCGAATCCCTTGAACGTCAATGTCAGCATCTGGCCTTCGGCGATGTTGGTATAGGGCGCAATTTTAATGTCAGCACCGTTCGGATTAAGGATGGGCGCAATATAACCAACCTCATTAAGTTTGAACGGTGGAGGTGTCAGACCGTCAGGTCCCCCGGGTAATTCTTCTTGGGATCTTACGGTCACTGCCTGAGTTGGAGACTTGGCCGGGTTGGGATTGCCTGAGCGCGTCAAGGTAAAGTAAACAGGAATATTGGCTCCCGTCCCTTGTGCCTTCATCAGGGCGTTATCAATAGGGAGACTCAGATTTCTGCCTGCTGCCACGTCACTGGACCTGATCTGATACCACTGAAGTTTTACTTGATCACCCCAATACAGATTCAAATCGTCGTTAATGGCGAAATCGTTGCGCCATGTCACGACACCTCGACCATTGAGCTCATAATCATCCTCGTCGATAAAATTATCCGTGGTGTTCGGGTTTTCGACACTGGTGCCCTGGACAAGCAATGCATTCATTGGCTCTGGAACAGGCAGTGTCAGGAACACATCTGCGATGCTACGCAGAGAGGCCCCTTCCAGCTCCCCTAGCCTGGAAACCGTGAAAAAAACCTCAACATCGCCGTCCGGGTTTTGGTTGAGCGCCTCAAAAGGTACTTTCAGGGTCAGAACGATGGCTTCGTCTTCGTTGCCAGGCGGTAGCTGAACAGGGACCAGTGAGTTGTTATCACCCCAGAACAGCTGAATCAAATCATAAGCCTGGGCACCTGGATAATGAGGAATATCAACCTGTACACCTGCCTGAGCCTCGGCATAGTCGATCAGTGGCATGACAGCAGGGTCAATAATGGGGGCCGGCAGATTGTCTGGGATTTCTTTTAGCTTCAGTGTGACGGTCACTGGATTAGAGTCGATCGAGGGATTGCCGGCTCGGTCAATAACTTTGTAGGTGACCTGATTTTCTCCTTCTCCCACACTGTCGAGAAAGGCCCGGTCAAAGGTAACGGCTACCCGATCAAGCCCCATGTCCGTTTCAGTGACCGTGGCGGTCGGGCCGCTACGAGCACCCCAGTAAGTCTGAACGGTGTCGTGTTTGGCCATGCCGGTATAACCGGCCACTTGCCCTACGAGTTGACCGCCCAGTTTAGTCAGTTCAGCCAGGGTCAGGCCGTCCTGGATTTCAGGAGGAAAAAGAATGGCACTCAGTTCGGGGTCGCCCGCCGGTGTCTTATCGATGATGACCGGGAAAATATGGGATTCGTTCTTAATCAGACTTTCAGGGTTGATGGCTGCATACTGCAGGGTGTGGGTACCGGCGACCAGAAGTGAAACTGGAATATCCAAGGTCAATGGGTCGCCCGGCTGTTCGTTGTCTTGAATCGCTTTTTTCTCGGCCTGCGTGGCGCCGTCCCAGTGCAACGCATAAAGATAGCCGGGACGGGCGCCGGGCCAAACAGGGAAGTCAAGCGTGACAGGTTTATCCAAGTACTTGTTCTCGATGAGCCCAAAATCATCCTCATCATGAATAGCAACCTTGACATCCGGTGCGACCAGTTCAAGCTCTTGCTCGACAAGGGTGCGAGGCATAATGGAAGGTGCCACAGAAGTACGGTACATAAAAAATCCTTATTGGTAAGTGATTGCACTGTTGCCAGGGATTTGGGTGTTTGTTTTTTCAAACGCTCTATCCCAGCTACGGTAAGACGTAATCTTCTTTTCAGGGGGCGGTCAATAGTTATTTTGACAAGGTATTTAAAATTTTTAGCGGGGTAGGAATGTTCCTGCGTAAAGCAAGTCGTGTAGGAAACGCTGTAGGAGTTCTCTTACTGCATTTGAGAATTTTCCTACGGCGATATTTTTGCTGCGTAGGATTTTTCGCTCTACTGATTCGGGTCTACTGATGCCTTAATCAGGGTTGCGTCAGGAGTGTTGCATGCGGAATGAAAGGTATTGCTCGGCTGTTTCCTATGGGTTCAGGTTGCTTGTGGTGAGGCGCGTATTTCTGGTGTTCAGTGCTTTAGGGTTTGATGTGTGTGCAGCGGCGGTTGAAGGAGAGCGCACTGAGGTGCCGTTAATAAAGAGGCTGGCGTATGAGGAGGTTATCGGCACTGAAAAGACAGTGGATGCTTCAACGCCTCTGGCTTCATGGGAGGTAAGAGAAAATGGGGTGTTGAGGATTATTGAAGGCGGGCGCGCCGCTCATGTAAACCTTAAACAATCCCGATTGGAAATGCGGGGTGGACATATCACGGAAAGTCTTCAGCTGGCGGACAGCCTGGCGGATATCGAGAACGCATCCATTCGCAATGAAACGGGCGCTGGCATCAAACTGTGGACTTATGCGGGTGTGTTAAAGCCTGGATCAAAGGCGGTAGTGCGCAACAGTACGGTTGAGGGCGTCGAAGAAGGCATCGCTGTGGGGGCTTACAGCCAGTTGACGCTGCACGCAACGAATGTTTATGCCTCCATGCTAGCGCCAGGAACAGGTGTCGGAATCAGAGTATCCGGGGCCAGTGTGATGGTCGCAGACGGCAGCCATATCACAGGCAAACAGAACGGTTTGCTTGTTCAGCAGGGTAAGGGCGAAGCGTTTGGGGAGCTGGACGGCTCGACCAATACTATTGTGGTCGATGCCTCGACATTGCAGGGGTTGCAAGGACCTGCCATCAGGCTTGCGTCAGGCATTTTTGATGGACGAGTGAAAGCAACTGTGACGCTTCAGAACGGATCGACGTTATTAAGCGGTAACGGCAACCTTGTTGAGGCTGCAAAAGACACATATGTGGATTTGATTGTCGACAATACTCAACTCAATGGCCACCTGGTCGCCGATGACACCAGTACCCTGAATGTCACGCTGCAAAACCAGGCGCGCCTGACAGGCAACATTGTCAACGGCAATGCGCTGTCCATCCATTCCGGTGGGTATTGGCAAATGGTGGATGACAATGCCATCAAGTCCCTGACCCTGGACCGGGGAGCCGTGGATTTTGGCGAGGGGGACTTCAAGACCTTATCGCTGGATCACCTGGCCGGCAGCGGCACCTTTGCCATGCGCATTAATCTGGACCAGGACGATGGCGACCTGCTCGATGTACAGGGGCAGGCCTACGGTCAGTTCGGGCTTAGCGTGCGCAATACCGGTACGGAAGTCATCTCGCCTGAACTGGAGCCGTTGCTGCTGGTGCACACCGAAGGCGGAAATGCGCAATTCAACCTGGTCGGCGGTCGAGTGGACCTGGGCACCTATTCCTACCAGCTGGAGCAACAAGGCAATGACTGGTTCATCGTGGGTGACAAGCGCACGATCAGCCCCTCGACGGCCAGCGCGCTGGCGTTGTTCAATGCCGGGCCGACCATCTGGATGAGCGAATTGTCGACCTTGCGCAGCCGCATGGGCGAGGTGCGCACCACGGGTCTTGGCGGTGGCTGGATGCGCGGCTATGGCAATCGTTTCGAGGCCACCACCGGTGACGGAATCGATTACAGGCAGAAGCAACAGGGCTTCAGCCTGGGGGCGGATACGCCGGTGCCGGTCAGCAACGGACAGCTGTCGCTGGGGGTCATGGTCGGTCACAGCCAATCGGACCTGGACCTGAGTGCCGGCACCCGTGGAGAGGTGGGCAGTGTCTATGTCGGCACCTATGCCACCTGGCTGTCGGATCAGGGTTACTACCTGGACGCCGTACTCAAGCTCAACCGCTTGCGCAACAAGGCCAAGGTGGCGATGAGCGACAGCACCAAGGCCAAGGGCGACTATGACAACACCGGTTTTGGTGGCTCGGTAGAGCTGGGGCGGCATATCAAGCTGGCGGACGACTGGTTTGTCGAGCCTTATGCGCAACTGGCCGCCGTAACCCTCAAGGGTGAGCGGTATCGCATGGACAATGGTCTGCAGGCCAGCAACAGCCAGACGCGTTCAATACTGGGCAAGGTGGGCACGTCGGTGGGGCGTGATATTGCGCTCAAGGACGGCGGGGTGTTGCAGCCTTATCTGCGAGTGGCGCTGGCTCAGGAGTTTTCGCGCCACAACAGTGTAAGGGTCAATGACAGCCGCTTTGACAACGACCTGTCCGGCACGCGGGCTGAGGTGGGGGCAGGGGTGTCGGTCTCGCTGTCCGAGCGTCTGCAACTGCATGCCGATTTCGACTACATGAACGGCAAGCAGGTCAAGCAGCCTTGGGGCGCCAATGTCGGCCTGCGCCTGGCCTTCTGAAGTCATTAATGAAAAAAGCCCCCGGCGAGCGATCACCGGGGGCTTTTTAGTGAAGCAACTCTAGGGCTCGACAGCCACCTCAACAAAGGGGGATGTGCCAATCAGTTCTTCGGCGCGCCAGACCTGGTAATACATCTCCAGCCGACCAGACTGCTTGAGACCAAGGGCTTGATAGTCAATGCAGGGTGACCAGACGATGTGGTGACCGATGGTGTCGTGAAACAGAGTATTCGAACACTCGTGTGCGCCCCAGTGCATGACGATGACATCTTCGCGACGCATCATCGGCGAGCCGGGAATCAACACGGTTATACCGGCCTGGACCTGGGCCTGGCTGACGGATTCGGGATTGGCGTTGCCAAGGCTGGGTGGCCTGAGGCTGATGGAGATTTCCGGCAGATTCAGCAATGAGCGCTGGCCGTCAAGGTAACGCTGAAGGTAAAGGTCGACAGGTTTTTCTTCATCTTCACCTCCCTCTTTGCCTTCATTTGCGGTGTCGGGTTTTATGGCGGGTGTTTGCTCGTTGGTTGGCTCGTCTGCCGGGGGTGCTTCTTCCATGGTTGGCTCACCTTGTGACTATCAAAGACTTTTTCATTGAAGTGACTGTTCGTGCAAAGGGGCAGTCAATGCGTTTAAGTGTGCAGGTTCAAATATCGGGTGCCTTGAAGGCAGGCAGGTCCAGGTAAAGGTGTTTTTTGCGATAAGGCATAATGTTCCTGTCAGGTTATTGGATTCAAGGCCTGTCACCAGCGGGGTCGCAGGCAAGCTCAGTTTAAATTGGAAAATCCGGTGTGGTTGAGGTTGCTGAAATACCAGAGAATTCGTACAGCCTGTTTACTCAATGTCCCGCACTCAAAAAAATGCGGTGTTAATGAGTCTATATTCAAGTGGGTGTAGGAAGGTTCTCGAACTTCGCTGTAAGCCTTACAGGCTGGGCCAGTCGCGATTGATTACCGGCGCGGTCAGTGACGTGATAGGTAAATTCGATTTCGGCACTGCTCAGGCCTTGCAGGAACTTGCGGCTGAAGTCGATCTGCATCAATGGGTGCTCAGGTCGTCATCGCTGATGATGTGCACAGGGCCTGGCACGCCATTGCAAAAGCTCTGGAGCGTGTCGCCCGCTGCCATGCCGGCATAGCCAGGGATATGCGCGGTGAGTGTATCTTGAGTGTGTGGAAAGATAAGGGGCGCCAGAAGAGCGGCACCTGGGGCGGTGCGGTCGATTCGGATAATTGTTGCTGGCGAGTCAAATACATCGCCGCCTGGGTAAGAGGTGACTCGATAGGCAATGCGATGATTGCCTTCTGATTGCAGAAGTGCCAAAGGGATTGTAAGACTGATCAAGGCTCCCGGTACTGGATCAGTGAAGCGAGTCAGGGGGCCTATGGTCAGGCCATTAAATGCAAGCTGATAAGCATCATAAGGTTCCAGACCTTCCCACATGGAAAAGTGCATGTCCAGATCGTGTGTCAGGTCAGAAAGTTTGATGAGGCCGTCTGCTTTTGCTGCAGGTATGACAGGGGCTTTGATGTTAGGGTTACTGGCAGTTCTCATATCTTTTCCTCATGCCATCTCAAATCAACATGACCTGAGTGACACATTAAGTAGGTGTGAAATCAGGCCCCGTTTGTCTGGCCTGATTTCGAACTAATCGCCTCGTCAGTCACCTGTCAACCCGCTTGAGTGAAACAGCACCCTCTTTGAAAACATTTGGGAAATGTCCTGCAAACACCGGGGTTTGTTTTTTATAGCTGTGTAGGAACTGCCGGCGTGCCTGGCGACTTTTCATTAAATCTGCGCAATAAAAAAACCCCGCCAGGCGTACACTTGGCGGGGTTTTTTAACACCGTAGAGCCTACCGGTTGAACCGTTCCACCAACGAATACTGCGAATGCGCGGTATGGGTCAGTTCGGCACTGAGAACGGCCGAGCGCTGGGCGCCGTCGGAGGTCTGGTCGGCCAGGTCGGCGATATTGGAGATGTTGCGGCTGATCTCGTCGGCCACCGAGCTTTGTTGTTCGGTGGCGGCGGCGATCTGGGTGGCCATGTCGGTGATATTGGCCACGGCCTCGCTGATGCCCACCAGCGCCTGGTCGGCTTCCAGTACGCGGGCCACGCCTTCTTCGGCCTGGCGGTGGCCGCTGTTCATGGTTTGCACGGCGTTGTTGGCGGTCTGTTGCAGCTTGGCGATCAGGCCATGGATTTGTCCGGTGGACTCGGTGGTGCGCTGAGCCAGTTGGCGGACTTCGTCGGCCACCACGGCAAAACCGCGGCCCATTTCGCCGGCGCGTGCCGCTTCGATGGCGGCGTTGAGGGCCAGCAGGTTGGTCTGGTCGGCAATGCCTTTGATGACATCGACCACGCCGCCAATTTCATCGCTGTCTTTGGCCAGTTGGGTCACAGTCAGGCCGGTTTCACCGACGGCGGTGGACAGGCGCTGGATCGCCTCGCGGGTTTCGCCGGCAATGTCGCGGCCGCGGCGGGTCAGTTCGTTGGCCTGTTGCGTGGCGTCGGCCGCGCTTTGCACATGGCTGGCCACCTGTTGGGTGGTGGCGGCCATCTGGTTGATGGCGGCGGCGACCTGTTCGGTCTCGACGCGCTGGCGCTCCAGGCCCGCGGAGCTGGCATTGGCCAGGGCGTTGGATTGCTCGGCCTGCAGGTTCAGGTGCTCGGCGGTGTCCTGCAGGCGGGTCAGGCAGGTTTTCAGGCGGGCATCCTGGCTGAGGATCGACATTTCCAGGCGCGCCTGCGGGCCGCGGCTGTCGGTGTACATCTGCGCGATGAGCGGGTCGGAGGTGGTCTGTTCGGCCAGGCGCAGCAGGCGCTTGATGCCCCGTTGCTGCCAGCTCAGGCCGATCAGGCCCAGCGGCACCGACAGGGCGGCGGCCAGGATGAAGCCCCACCAGGAGTTGAGCAGCACGCCGATCACGAAGCCGATCTGGCTGATCAGGATGAACGGCACCCAGTCCTGCAGCACCGGCAGCCACTTGTCGCGACCCGGTACGGCGGACTTGCCAGCGTTGAGGCGTGCATACAGCGCCTGGGCGCGGCGCACCTGCTCGGCGGTCGGCTTGACACGCACCGACTCGTAGCCGACCACCTTGCCGCTGTCCAGGATCGGCGTCACATAGGCATTGACCCAGTAGTGGTCGCCATTCTTGCAGCGGTTCTTGACGATCCCCATCCAGGGCTGGCCAGTCTTGAGCGTGGCCCACATGTGTTCGAACACGGCGGGCGGTACATCGGGGTGGCGCACCAGGTTGTGTGAAGACTTGAGCAGTTCCAGTTGGCTGAAGCCGCTGATCTGCTCAAAGGCCTCGTTGCAGTAGGTGATCACGCCTTTGGTATCGGTGGTGGAAATCAACCGTTGTTGGGCTGCAAATGTCCGCTCACGTTGGGTGATGGGCTGGTTATTACGCATGGGTATTCGATCCTTCGATCCAATAAGGCTTTGGCGAGTTATCGGCACCCCCCGCAGAAAATTGAGGCACCGATCACGCAAATGCCTGCCAGCGGTCGCGCTTACCGTTCCAGCATCGGGTAAGCGAAGAGGGTGAAGTGCACCAGATTAAGACAGAAGTGCGCACCCACCGCCGCCCACAGTCCACCGTATCGCCAGGCAATGCCATAGCCGATGCCGGCCAGTGTGGCGAGCAGTGTCCAGGCCCAGCCACCGCCGACATGTGCCAGGCCGAACAGCCCTGCAATCACTGGAATGGGCAACAGCGCCGCCGCCGGCCAGCGCCGGGTGCAGGGTTGCAGCGCTCGTTGCAACGCGCCTTGCAAATAGCCGCGAAACAAGAGCTCTTCGGTCAGGCAGACCAGCAGCAGGTTATTGAGCAACCATAAAAGGCTGTAGGGTGGCCACTTGGGCGCCCAGGCCGTGACGCCCATGATGCAGGCCAGCAGCAGGCACAGGCCGGTGATCGACAGCGCGACCAACAGGGTCACGTTCAGCGTGCGGCGCGCATCGACCGGCTGCCAGATCCACGGGCAGGCCAGCAGGATCCAGAAGCCGATCAAGGGCTTGTCCAGGTTCCAGTAGGTGGTGAAGCAAACCGCTTGCGGGCTGGCGCGGTTCATGGCCATGAGCGGCGCATTGTCGAAGCCGGGCAGCCAGTGCAATGCCAGGGCCAGGCCGGTGGCGATGAACACGGCATGCCCGGCCCCGCGCAAGGCAACGGCGCGCGTGGGGCGTACCGCCAACGCGGCGAGCAACAGGATCAGCAGCGTGCCCAGCGCCGGGGTTTCAAGCCCGCCGTTGGACAGGGCAATGCTGTAGCCCAGGCCCAGCAGGATCAGGGCCGTCCAGCGCGATGCGGTCATATGAAACGCCTGAATGAAAGCGGGCGATTCTAGCCACACGCAGCGTTGGGTCAACAGAGGCGAGAAGGCTCGTTACGCCTTGGCAGTAACGAGCCCCTGGGTTCAGGCCGCGATCAACTGACGCAACACGTAATGAAGAATGCCGCCGGCCTTGAAGTATTCCACTTCATTGAGGGTGTCGATGCGGCACAGCAGTTCGAGGGTTTCCCGGCGGCCGTCCTCGAAGGCAATGTCCAGTTGCAGGCTCATGCCCGGGCGCAGCTCGGCCTGGGTCAGGCCGCTGATGGCCAGGGTTTCGCGACCGGTCAAGCCCAGGCTCTTACGCGTGTGTGGCGCCTTGAACTGCAACGGCAGCACGCCCATGCCCACCAGGTTGGAGCGGTGGATGCGCTCGAAGCTTTCGGCAATCACCGCCTTGACCCCCAGCAGGTTGGTGCCCTTGGCGGCCCAGTCACGGCTGGAACCGGTGCCGTATTCCTGCCCGGCCACGATCACCAGTGGCGTGCCTTCCTGTTGATAGCGCATGGCGGCATCGAAGATCGGCAGTTTTTCATCGGTGGGCACGTGCAGGGTATAGCCGCCTTCTTCACCGCCGAGCATTTCGTTGCGAATGCGGATATTGGCGAAGGTGCCGCGCATCATTACTTCGTGGTTGCCGCGCCGTGAACCGTAGGAGTTGAAGTCCCTGGGCTCCACGCCTTGCTCACGCAGGTAGCGGCCTGCCGGGCTGTCGGTCTTGATATTGCCGGCCGGGGAGATGTGGTCGGTGGTTACCGAGTCGCCCAACAGTGCCAGGATCCGCGCGTCGCGCACGTCCTCGATGACCGGCAGGGGGCCGGCAATGTCTTCGAAGAACGGTGGGTGCTGAATATAGGTGGAGTCGGCTTGCCACACATACGTGGCCGCCTGTGGCACTTCGATCGCCTGCCACTGCGCGTCGCCTTCGAACACCTGGGCGTATTCCTTGTGGAACATGGCGGTGTCGACCTTTTGCACGGCCTCGGCGATTTCCTGCTGGCTGGGCCAGATGTCGCGCAGGTACACCGGTTGCCCGTCGCTGCCCTGGCCCAAGGGTTCGCGACTGATGTCGATGCGCACGTTACCCGCCAGGGCATAGGCCACCACCAGCGGTGGCGAGGCCAGCCAGTTGGTCTTGACCAGGGGATGTACGCGGCCCTCGAAATTGCGGTTGCCCGACAGCACCGAGGCCACGGTCAGGTCCGATTGCTGGATGGCTTTCTCGATGGGCTCCAGCAGCGGGCCGGAGTTGCCGATGCACGTGGTGCAGCCATAGCCCACCAGGTCGAAACCCAACTGGTCGAGGTACGGGGTCAGGCCGGCGGCTTCGTAGTAGTCGGTCACCACCTTGGAACCGGGCGCCAGTGAACTCTTGACCCAAGGCTTGCGCTGCAGGCCTTTCTCGACGGCCTTCTTGGCCAGCAGGCCGGCAGCCATCATCACGCTGGGGTTGGAGGTGTTGGTGCAGGAGGTGATGGCGGCAATGACCACCGCACCGTTGTTCAGGTGGTAGCGCTGGCCGTTGTATTCATAAGCGATGCCATCGGTCACTTGTTCGGCATTGCCGACCGCCACGCCACCGCCGCCTTCGCTTTCCAGGCGGCCTTCCTCGACCTTGGCCGGCTTGAGTTGCAGGCCCAGGAAGTCATCGAAGGCCTGCGCCACCGCAGGCAGTGGCACGCGGTCTTGCGGGCGCTTGGGGCCGGCGAGGCTGGCTTGAACTTCGCCCATGTCCAGCGCCAGGGTGTCGGTGAAGGCGGGTTCCTGGCCGGGCTGGCGCCACAGGCCCTGAGCCTTGCAATAGGCCTCGACCAGCTCGACGGTGGCGTCGGGGCGGCCCGACAGGCGCAGGTAATCCAGGGTGACGTCATCGACCGGGAAAAAGCCGCAGGTGGCGCCGTATTCCGGGGCCATGTTGGCAATGGTGGCGCGGTCGGCCAACGGCAGGTCGGCCAGGCCGTCGCCATAGAATTCGACGAACTTGCCGACCACGCCTTTCTTGCGCAGCATCTGGGTGACGGTCAGCACCAGGTCGGTGGCGGTGATGCCTTCCTTGAGCTTGCCGGTCAGCTTGAAGCCGATCACCTCCGGAATCAGCATCGACACCGGCTGGCCGAGCATGGCGGCCTCGGCCTCGATGCCGCCCACGCCCCAGCCCAGCACGCCCAGGCCATTGATCATGGTGGTGTGCGAGTCGGTGCCCACCAGGGTGTCGGGGAACGCATAGGTGTGGCCGTCTTCTTCTTTGGTCCACACGGTGCGGCCCAGGTACTCCAGGTTGACCTGGTGGCAAATGCCGGTGCCCGGCGGCACCACGCTGAAGTTATCGAAGGCGCTCTGGCCCCAGCGCAGGAACGCATACCGTTCACCGTTGCGCTGCATCTCGATGTCGACGTTCTGCTCGAAGGCGCCGTCGGAAGCGTAATGGTCGACCATCACCGAGTGATCGATCACCAGGTCCACCGGCGACAGCGGGTTGATACGCTGCGGGTCGCCGCCGGCCTTGGCCACGGCGGCGCGCATGGCGGCCAGGTCGACCACGGCGGGCACGCCGGTAAAATCCTGCATCAATACCCGCGCCGGTCGGTACTGGATCTCGCGGTCCGAGCGGCGTTCTTTCAGCCAGTTGGCCAGGGCCTTGAAATCATCGCCGGTGACGGTCTTGTCGTCTTCCCAGCGCAGCAGGTTTTCCAGCAGCACCTTGAGCGACATCGGCAGGCGGTCCAGGTCACCCAGGGTGCGGGCGGCCTCGGGCAGGCTGAAGTAATGGTAGGTCTTGTCTTGGATCGCCAGGGTTTTCCGGCTTTTCAGGCTATCGAGCGAGGGCATGAAGGGCTCCTTGAACAGTGAGCAGTCGTCCTGGCCGAAGGGCGTTCGTTGACGTCCTTGTGAGCATCAGGACCTGAGCGGCGGCGCAACACGGTCAGTGCGCCAATTCCCGTACTGTGGGTGTGGACCCTTGAGCTGCGTCAGAGGTTCCGGTTTGGGCTATCATGCGCGGCTTTGATTGCCACAGGCCCTGGAGCCGTCCATGAATACGCTGTTTATGCATTGCCGGCCCGGCTTTGAAAGCGAGGTCTGCTCGGAAATAGCCGACATCGCCGCCCGCCTGAACGTGGCCGGTTATGCCAAGGCCAAGGCCGACACGGCCTGCGCCGAGTTCATCTGCCTTGAACAAGGCGGCGCCCAGCGCCTGATGCAGGGCCAGCGTTTTGACCGTCTGATCTTCCCGCGCCAGTGGGCGCGGGGTGAATTCGTCGAACTGCCGGAAACCGACCGTATCAGCGTGTTGCTCGAACACCTGAACGCGTTTCCGGTGTGTGGCAGCCTGTGGCTGGAAGTGCTCGACACCAATGATGGCAAGGAGCTCTCGACCTTTTGCCGCAAGTTCGAAGCGCCGTTGCGCAAGGCCTTGCTCAAGGCCGGCAAACTGCGTGAGGACCCCGCGCTGCCGCGCCTGTTGCTGACCTTCAAGAGTGGCCGCGAAGTTTTTTTGGGCCTGGCCGAGGCCGACAACAACGCCATGTGGCCGATGGGCATCCCGCGCCTGAAGTTTCCGCGCGAGGCGCCGAGCCGCTCGACCCTCAAGCTTGAGGAGGCCTGGCATCACTTCATCCCGCGCGACCAGTGGGACGAGCGTCTGTCCGGCGACATGACCGGCGTCGATCTGGGCGCCGCACCCGGTGGCTGGACCTACCAGCTGGTGCGCCGGGGCATGCTGGTGACGGCCATCGACAACGGCCCGATGGCCGAAAGCCTGATGGACACCGGCCTGGTGCAGCACCTGATGACCGACGGGTTTACCTGGAAACCGCGCCAGACCGTGGACTGGATGGTCTGCGATATCGTCGAAAAGCCGGCACGCAACGCCGCCTTGCTGGAAACCTGGCTGGGCGAAGGCTTGTGCCGCGAATCCGTGGTCAACCTCAAGCTGCCGATGAAACAGCGCTACGCTGAAGTGCGCCGCCTGCTGGAGCGCATCGAGGACGGCTTCAAGGCGCGCGGCGTCAAGGTCTCCATCGGCTGCAAGCAGCTGTACCACGACCGTGAAGAGGTCACTTGCCATCTACGTCGTCTGGACCTGCGCAAGGCCTGAACTGTCTTTATACGAGGCGCCACACCGCTCACCTGCTTTCGGAGTAACCCATGCCCGACCCGATCGAAACCCCCACCGCCGATGCCATCCTCGATGCCACCGGCCTGAACTGTCCGGAACCTGTGATGATGCTGCACCAGAAAGTCCGTGACCTGGCCGCCGGCGGCTTGCTCAAGGTGATCGCCACCGACCCCTCGACCCGCCGCGACATTCCCAAGTTCTGCGTGTTCCTGGGTCATGAGCTGGTGGACCAGCAGGTCGAGGGCAGCACGTTCCTGTACTGGATTCGCAAGAAGGCTGATTGACAGGCCCGGCCATTTGCTTGAGCGCCTGTTCCCGTTCCCACGTCGTACCCACGGAGCCACCCCATGCACATCGTTGCTGACGAAAACATTCCGCTGCTCGACGCATTTTTTGCCGGGCTGGGCACGATCCGCCGTTTGCCAGGCCGGGCCATCGACCGGGCGGCCGTGGCCGATGCCGATATCCTGCTGGTGCGCTCGGTGACCCCGGTCGACCGCGCCCTGCTAGACGGCAGCCCGGTGCGCTTTGTCGGCACCTGCACCATCGGCACCGATCACCTGGACCTCGACTACTTCGCCGAGGCCGGTATCCAGTGGGCCAGCGCGCCGGGCTGCAATGCCCGTGGCGTGGTCGACTACGTGCTGGGCAGCCTGCTGACCCTGGCCGAAATCGAAGGCGTCGAGTTGCCCCAGCGCACGTATGGCGTGGTCGGGGCCGGGCAGGTCGGCGGGCGGTTGATCAAAGTGCTGCGTGGTCTGGGCTGGAACGTGCTGGTGTGTGATCCGCCGCGCCAGCAGGTCGAGGGTGGCGACTATGTGAGCCTGGACGAGATCATCCAGCGCTGCGATGTGATCAGCCTGCACACGCCGCTGGACCGGGCCGGCGCCCACCCCAGCTGGCACCTGTTCGACCGCCCGCACCTGGAGCGCCTGCGCCCGGGCACCTGGCTGATCAACGCCAGCCGGGGCGCGGTGGTCGACAACCAGGCACTGTACGAGGTGATGCTTGACCGCGAGGACTTGCAGGCGGTGCTGGATGTCTGGGAGGGCGAGCCGCAGGTTCATGTGCCGCTGGCCGAGCTGTGCACCCTGGCGACCCCGCACATTGCCGGCTACAGCCTCGACGGCCGCCAGCGCGGCACGGCGCAGATCTACCAGGCGCTGTGCGCCTTTGTGCAACAGCCGGCCAGCATCCAATTGCAGGACCTGCTGCCGCGCCACTGGCTGGCGCACATCGGCCTGGACAGCGAGGCCGACCCGGCCTGGGCCCTGGCCATGCTGTGCCGAGGCGTCTACGACCCGCGCCGTGACGATGCCGACTTTCGCCGCACCCTGGAAGGTGACACCGACAGCCAGCGCCAGGCGTTCGACGCCTTGCGCAAACACTACCCGCCGCGCCGCGAAATCGATGCACTGAAGGTCAGGCTCGAAGGCGAGGGCACCCAGGCGCTGGCGCAGGTGGTGCAGGCGCTGGGTGCCCGACTGGTGTAGCGCCTGGCCTCAGGCCTTGAGGTGGTCATCCACCGACTTGACCGTGCCGTAGCCGAACTCGAAGGCTGCCATCATGGCGGCATGCACATGGGCGGCTGGCACGGTCACGCCGTTGAACGTCAGGTCTAGCGTGGCGCACGCATCGTGCAACACCGTGACCGGGTAGCCCATGTCGGCGGCAGCCCGCACGATGGCATCGATGCACATATGGCTCATGGCGCCGACCACCACCAGGCTTTCGATACCCTGTGCTTGCAGGTGCTGCGCAAGTTCAGTGTCACGGAACGCATTGATGTGGTGCTTGACGATCACCGGCTCGTCGCCGACCGGCGCCACGCCCGGCTGAATGTGCACGCCGTCGGAGCCCTTGACGAAGATCGGCGCATCATTGCCTGCCGACTCATGCTGGACATGCAACACCGGCACACCTGTTTCACGTGCCTGGGCAATCACACGGGCCGCCTTGGCCGCCGCCGCTTCAATGCCCGACAACGGCAGCTTGCCGGTGGGCAGGTATTCGTTTTGCAGATCTACAACGATAAGGCCCTGTTTCATGTTCGATGCTCCTGATGGGTGGTCAACATAGCGGTGGGGTGCCTGAGGCGAACCTCAGGTCTTGCGGTTCAAAATTGCAGTGAGGCGCCGTCCTGCGGAATGTCCACGCGGTTGTCGATGCCCTGCTGCTTGACGAAGGCCTGCAGTTGTTCGCGTGACAGGGTCATGTGGTTGACCGCGTCCATGTGCACCGCGACGATTCTGGCTTTTCCAGCGACCTTCGACGCTTTCAGCACATCTTGCTCGCCCATGATGATGGCACCGTCAAAGCCCTCGACACGCGCTTGCCCGGCGTTGAGCACGATGATCCCGGGGCGGTAGGTGTCGATGGCCTGGTCCACTTCCTTGCGCCAGATCGTGTCGCCGGCCAGATACAGCGTCTTGTAGCCCGGCGCCTGGAACACCACGCCCATGGCCTCGCCCAGCAGGGTGGCAAGCTTGGGGTTGGCATACATGCTGTCGGTGCCGTGCTGGCCTCCGGTCTTGCTGAGCGTGACGCCGCCGAACTCGGCTTTGTCGCTCAGGACGCGCACGTTGGTAAAACCCTGGCTGCGAATCAGCTGCGCGTCGGCCTGGTGCTGGGTGAACAGCGGGATGTCCTTGGGCAGCATTTTCTGGGCCGCTTCGTCCCAGTGGTCCAGATGGGTGTGGGTGACGATGACTGCATCGACCCCGGCCAGCACGTCGGCCACCGGTTCAGGCAGTTCCACCAGCGGATTGCGCAATTCGCTGCGGTAGGTGTTCTCGAAGCCTGGATAAGCGGCTTTTTTTGCCAGCATGGGGTCGATCAGGAAGGTGGTATCGGCGTAGGTGATCTTCACCGTCGCGTTGCGGATTTGCTGCAATTCGACTTTATGCATTGCAGCACCGGCTGTCGCAGCACCGGCTGCCGCAGCACCGGCTGCCGGGGTATCGGCTTGAGCGAGCGCGGGGGCGGCCAAGGGGCCAGCCAGGCAGAGTGACAAGGTAAGGGCATTGAATTTCATGGAAGGATCCGGGCAACGTGCAATGGGGATGTCGCCATTGTTGTGCGATTCGCCCAGGCGTAACAGTGGCCTGAATGACACATGTCGATTGAATCGGGCCAATTGCATTTGACCCTTACAGGATGGGTCGATAGATTCGGGCCATCCCTTGATGCTTTGGAGCGCCTTATGCCTGCCGTTCGCGTTGCCGTGCTTGCCTATGACGGCGTCAGCCTGTTTCACCTGTCCATTCCCGGCATCGTGCTCGGGGCGGTCGAGCTGACCCCCGGCGTGGCTCACTACGAGGTGATGTACTGTGCCGAGACGCCGGGCCGGGTGATGAGCGACCAGGGGGTCGGCCTTGATGTGGCGCATGGCCTTGAGCTGATGCAAACGTGCGAGGTGATCATCATCCCGGCCTGGAGCGACCCGGACGTGGTGGCATCGGCAGCGCTGGTGCAGGCGCTGCAGCAGGCCAATGCCAAGGCCCGGCTGATCGTCGGCCTGTGCCTGGGCGCCTTCGTGCTGGGCGATGCCGGCCTGCTCGACGACACCGAGGCCACCACGCACTGGATCGCTCGCGACGCCTTCGCCCGGCGCTTTCCCAAGGCCCGCTTTCGACCGGAGGTGCTCTACGTCAATGCCGGCAACATCATGACCTCGGCCGGCACCGTGGCTGCCATCGACTGCTGCCTGCACCTGATTCGCCAGCGCCACGGTGCCGATGCGGCCAACCGCACCGCCAGGCTGCTGGTGACGCCGGCGCACCGGCCGGGTGGCCAGGCCCAGTATGTGGAACAGCCAGTACCTGAGCTGGCGTCCGAAACGCGCTTGTCCGAGGTGCTGGCCTGGGCCCGCGCCAACCTGTCCGGTCCGCTGTCGCTTGATGACCTGGCCGGGGTGGCGCGCATGAGCCGGCGCACCTTCACGCGCCGGTTTCGCGAGGCCACAGGCAGTACCGTGTCGCGCTGGGTGAATGCCGAGCGTGTGGCACGGGCGCAACAGTTGCTTGAAACCACGGACCTGTCGGTGGAGTGCATTGCCCACGAAGCAGGGTTTGGTACGTCGTTATCCTTGCGCCAGCAGTTGCGTGCGCACCTGGGCACTTCGCCTTCCGATTATCGGCGGATGTTTTTCCGCGACAGGCGCCTGGATCAGGACATGCGCTGAGCCGTCGGCCGGCCTTTTGTCCGGCGTATAAAAAACCCGGCACCAGGGCCGGGTTCACAGGGTAGGGCGATGCATCAGTCTTCTTTGTCGGGTGTTACCCAGTGCTTGTCGCATTCCTGGCAGGCAGCCTGCACCATGGCCTCGGTGATCAGCACCTCACGGCCATGCTCGTCGACAATTGCGCCACCCACGGGAAGGTTGGGGGTGGCCCGAATGACCTCAACTTGATTGCCGCTGGTTTGCAAGCTCATGGTCTTTCTCCTTCATCAGATGTCGCAGTCAAGGTAGTCACGCTGGGTGAATGCGCCGTGGCACGGCGATCATTCATGAGCGCTCAAGTGCAGCAGAATCGGCTGTAAACATCCAGTACCGGCTTAGACCGATCTGTGCCGGTGTCTCTGCACTGTCGTCATAACCACGGTATGGTGGCTGTAACACGTGCATGGAGGCTGTTGATACAGCCTTGGCCTTCTATGTGATACGACAGATGGAATTGAGTTCATGGTTTTTGCGTTTTCCGGTGAATCGCGTCAGGCCCTGAGTCTGGCCTGGCGTTTTGTTTCGCCTTACCGCTGGCGTATCAGCGCCGCATTGCTGGCCCTGGTGGTGACCGCCGGCATCACGCTGTTCATGGGCCAAGGCATCAAACTGGTCGTGGATCAGGGATTTATGACGCGCTCGACCGAATCGCTCAATGAGTCGATTGCGCTGTTCGCGTGTCTGATCCTGGGCCTGGCGGGCGGCACGTTCGTGCGCTCCTACCTGGTGTCATGGACTGGCGAGCGGGTGGTGGCCGACGTGCGCAAGGCGGTTTTCAATCACCTGGTCGACCTGCACCCCGGCTTTTATGAGTCCAACCGTGGCTCGGAGATCCAGTCGCGACTCACCGCCGATACAGCCTTGCTGCAATCGGTGATCGGCGCTTCGCTGTCGATGTTCCTGCGCAGCTCGCTGATGGTCATCGGTGGCATCGTGTTGCTGTTTATCACCAATCCGCGCCTGACCAGCGTTGTCGTGGCCTTCCTGCCGCTGGTGCTGGCGCCGATTGTGATCTTTGGCCGGCGCGTGCGGCGCCTGTCGCGGCAGAATCAGGACCGGGTCGCCGAAGTCGGCAGCTACGTGGCCGAGACGCTGGGTCAGATCAAGACCGTGCAGGCCTATAACCATCAGCCCCAGGACCGGGAGCGCTTTGCCGGCACGGTCGAGCAGGCCTTCGATGCCGCGCGCCGGCACATTCTGCAACGTGCCTTGCTGTTTACCCTGGTGATCGCGCTGGTCCTGGGCGCTGTGGCGGTGATGCTGTGGGTCGGTGGCATGGACGTCATTCACGGGCGCATCACCAGCGGCGAACTGGCGGCCTTTGTGTTCTATGCGCTGATTGTCGGCACCTCGTTCGGCACCATCAGCGAGGTCATCGGTGAGCTGCAACGGGCCGCCGGTGCCGCTGCGCGCATCGGTGAGCTGCTGCAGGCACGCAACGAACTCCAGGCGCCGCTGACCTCGGTCGCCGCTCTGCCGGCGCGGGTCAGTGGTCGCCTGGTGCTTGATAACCTTGGCTTTGCCTATCCCTCGCGCCCGGAGCACAAGGTGCTCGAAGCGTTGAGTCTGACCATCGAGGCTGGCGAGACCCTGGCCCTGGTCGGGCCTTCCGGGGCCGGCAAGTCGACGTTGTTCGACCTGTTGCTGCGGTTCTATGACCCACAGCACGGTGAGATCCGTATCGAAGGCGTGCCACTCGCTCAGCTTGATCCCCATGCGCTGCGCCGTTGCTTTGCCCTGGTGTCCCAGAGCCCTGCGCTGTTTTTCGGCAGTATCGAAGACAACCTTCGTTATGGCAGGCCCGAGGCAAGCGATGAACAGGTCGAGGCGGCCGCGCGCATTGCGCATGCCCATGAATTCATCCAGCAGATGAAAAACGGTTATCGCACGCACCTGGGGGAGGGTGGGCTAGGGTTGTCCGGCGGTCAGCGGCAACGCCTGGCGATTGCCCGGGCCTTGCTGGTCGATGCGCCGATCCTGTTGCTGGACGAGGCTACCAGCGCGCTGGATGCGCAAAGCGAACACCTGATTCAACAGGCGCTGCCCAGCCTGATGAAGGACCGCACCACGCTGGTGATCGCTCACCGCCTGGCCACCGTGCAGAACGCTGATCGTATTGCGGTGATGGATCAAGGCCGCCTGGTGGCGGTGGGCACGCATCGGCAATTGATCGCCAGTAACCCGCTGTATGCACGCCTGGCGGCGTTGCAGTTCAATGCCCGGGTGTGATCGACCCGCAAACCGGGCGCTGCGGTTCGCGGATCACAGGGCCACTGGATGCTTTAACGGTATTCACACAGGTAGGCAGTATCGACGCTGACTTTCAGCTGGAACTTGCTGTTGGCCGGGACGTTGAAGCGGCTGCCGGAGGCGAAAGTCTGCCAGTCGCTGCTGTCTGGCAGCTTGACGACCAGTTCACCGGAAATGACGTGCATGATCTCGGCCTGGGCAGTACCGAATTCATATTCGCCGGCCGCCATCACACCGATGGTGGCCTGGCCTTCGGCCTGGCTGAAGGCGATGGATTTGACGGTGCCGTCGAAATACTCGTTGACCTTGAACATGGCGGATCCTTGAAGAATGGCTGAAAAAGGGCGGCCAGTATGCCCAACCCTGATGTTCGCGTCATCCGCTGCGGGCACCTGCAAAGGGCTGCAAAGGCCTCAGTTGGGCAGGATCAGCGGCAACAGCCGGGCCGTGTTGCGGGCATCGACCAGGGCGCGGTGCTGCTGGCCGCTGAACTGCATGCCGGCCAATTGCAGCGCGCTGTTGAGGCCCACCGGGCGGTGCAGTTGCCGGGCCTGGGCAAAGCGTTGCTTGAGATTGACATAAGGCAGTTGCTGCAAGGCGCTGTTCAACTGATGGTTGCGCCATTCTTCCTGCAGTTGCTTGTGGTCGTAGTCGCCCCAGCTGGCCCATCCCATCACCCGTGCCCGATGATGGCCCAGCCAGCGCTCGAACTGCGACCAGACCGTGGGCAAGAGGGCCGCGCTGTCGACATCGGCCTGACTGATGTGGGTCAGGTCACGGCAGAAGTGCGTCAGTAGCGGCCGGCGCGCCGGACGAACAAAGCGCTCGAAATGATCCAGCTCACGCCCATCCTGATTGACCAGGGTGGCACCGATTTCGATGATTTCCATCTCTGCGACCGGCCAACCCCCTTCCTCGGTGGTGGCTTCCAGGTCGATCACCAGCCAGTGCGGCATGTTCAAGCTCCCATCCATCGGTTCTATACGCAACATGTGCGTCCAGCGTAGCCAGATTCGCGCTTGCGTGCGCAGGTATGTATTACATCGACTGTCCAGCGCAGTAAACGTGCCACCAGTGGCTATCATCGGTGAGCCGGGAGTTGTCTAACCGGTCAAAACCGCATAGCGTGTGCAGTTTTCCACGCGCCTTTGATCATGAAGCCTTCCTGCCTGTTTGTTGCTGTGCTCGCGCTTGTCCTGGCGACCTTGTTGCCGGCCGGCACCCGAGCCGAGGCGGCGCAGGTCGTGCGCATAGGGGCCGTGCATTTTCCGCCTTATGTCGTACGTCCCGAAAATGGTCAGGGCCATGATTTGCTGTCCGAGCTTGCAAATGCACTCAATCGCCACCAGCAGGCCTACACCTTCGTGGTCGTGCCGACCTCGGTGACACGGCGCTATCGGGACCTGGCCCAGGGGCGTTTCGACGTGGCGGTATTCGAGAATCCGCAGTGGGACTGGCAGAGCATTCCCCATGTCAGCGTGGACATGGGCATCGAGGATGCCGAGGTATTCGTGGCCCGTCGGGTGCCGGGTCGTCAACAGGACTATTTTGCCACGCTCGGCGACAAGCACCTGGCCCTGTTCAGCGGCTATCACTATGGGTTTGCCCGCTATAACGCTGACCCGGCCTACCTGACGAAAGCCTTCAACGCGACCCTGACCTATTCGCATGAGAGCAATCTGTTGATGGTGGTACGCGGGCGCGTGGACATTGCGCCGGTGACCCGCTCCTTTCTCAAGGATGTACAGCTGCGCAATGTACTGTCTGCCGACCAGTTGCTGGTGTCTGAGCGCGTGGATCAGGTCTATCGGCACTGTGCGCTGCTGCGTCCGGAAAGTCCGATCACCCCTGAAGCCTTTGCCGGCCTGCTGCGCGAGGTCCGTGAGTCGGGGGAGATGGCCAGGATTTTCGAACCCTACGGCATTCGGGTCATTGCCGGGCCTGAAGCGCCTCCTGTCGACAGCGCTGCCGGCCACAAGGCGCGTGCGACGGTCAAACCGTAGACCGGCAGCTGGCGCCCAGGCGCTGCTGGCCGCCTCAGCGGTCCTTGGCCTCCTTGGCATCCATCTCGGCGTTGCGCTCACGCACACGTTTGAGTTGATCTTCGGTCAAGGGCAGCTTTTGCGCCGTATCGCGCAGCAACATGAGCCCCCCGACGATCGAGCCGATTGCAACGATCAGAATTAACCAGGCATACCAGGGCATAGCGCGCACTCCTTCTTGTTCATAGCGGTTTGAGCCATCGTGGTGGCCAATGGTTCCAAGTGTAGGCCGGCCCGGCGCTTTGCAGGCGGGCCTGGGCGTTGACAGGGCCGGGCAATGGCAAAAGCCGATCATCGGGTCCCGTCGTCGCTGATGTTCGGCTACAATACGCGCCGATTTCGACCAGCCTGAGAACCCGCTAATGTCCGCCTGCCAGACCCCTGTCATCGTTGCCCTGGATTTTCCGACCCGTGACGCCGCCCTCAAGCTGGCCGATCAGCTCGATCCCAAGCTGTGCCGGGTCAAGGTCGGCAAGGAGCTGTTCACCAGCAGCGCGTCGGGCATCGTCGAAACCCTGCGCGAGCGTGGCTTCGAGGTGTTCCTGGACCTGAAATTCCACGACATCCCCAACACCACCGCCATGGCAGTCAAGGCCGCTGCCGAGATGGGCGTATGGATGGTCAACGTGCACTGCTCCGGTGGCCTGCGCATGATGCAGGCCTGCCGTGAAGTGCTGGACCAGCGCAGTGGCCCGCAACCCTTGCTGATCGGTGTGACCGTGCTGACCAGCATGGCGCGTGAAGATCTGGCCGGCATTGGCCTGGACATCGAACCCCAGGAGCAGGTACTGCGCCTGGCGGGCCTGGCGCAACAGGCCGGCCTGGACGGCCTGGTGTGCTCGGCCCAGGAAGCCCGTGCGCTCAAGGCCGCGCATCCGGCCCTGCAACTGGTGACTCCCGGTATTCGCCCGGCCGGCAGCGCCCTGGACGACCAGCGCCGTATCCTGACCCCGCGCCAGGCACTGGAGGCCGGTTCCGATTACCTGGTCATCGGCCGCCCGATCAGCCAGGCCGCCGACCCGGCCCAGGCGCTGCAAGCGGTGGTCGCCGAACTGGCCTGAGGCCAACAGGCTGTTCCCGACCGCTGCAACCCGGTAGTAGCCCGTTTGCCGGAATGCCGGACCACGGCGACCGGCTGCGCAGCAGTCGTAAAATTGCAGCGTTTCACAGATTTCTGCGAGCGCTTCGCACTCGGTCGTTCCTGCAACGTAAGGTCGATCCTGGCAGGCCAATCAGCCTTTTCTCTTCAGTTCGGCCGGGAAAGCTGACTTGAGCGGGCAGGCCTGGCTGCATTAGATTGTCCGCTTACTGACTGTCCGGATGGATCCATGCCGACGCCAACGCTGTACCCGCAAGCCCTTCGTCCCGGCGATGCCGTAGCCCTTGTGTCGCCAGCAGGACCGGTACAGGCCCCGAAAATCGAGGCCGCCGCGGCCGTGCTCGAAAGCTGGGGGCTCAAGCCGCGTATCTACCCGCACGCGCTGGACCGACACTCGTTCTATGCCGGCACCGACGCCAATCGGCTGGCCGACCTCAATCATGCCTTGAACGACCCCCAGATCCGTGCCGTGCTCTGCAACCGGGGCGGTTATGGCGTACAGCGTATTCTGGACGGGGTCGATATCGAGGCGGTGCGTCATGACCCCAAGCTGGTCAGCGGCTTTTCAGACATCACAGCCTTGCATGGCCTGCTCTGGGCGCAGGCCCGGCTGGCCTGCGTGCATGGACCGGTGCTCAGCCAGATCGGCGACAACCCGACACTCGCCGCCGGCCTGCGGCATGCCCTGATGAGCACTGAACCGGTGCAGCTCAAGGCCGATCCGCACGCCGGTACTGGCGGCGTACGCACGGCCGGCAGCGCCCGCGGCCTGCTGCTGGGCGGCAACCTGAGCATGCTCAGCACCTGCATCGGCACCCCGTTCATGCCCGATCTGAACGGCGCCATCCTGCTGCTCGAAGACGTTGGCGAGGCCGCCTACCGGGTCGATCGGCTCATGACCCACCTGGGCAACTGCGGTGTGCTGCAAGGGCTGGCCGGCGTGGCGCTTGGTGATTTCAGCGTGCCGGAACAGGCTAGCGGCAGCATCACCCCCGCGCAGGTGTTGCTTGAGCGGCTGGGTGAACTGGGCATTCCGGTCCTTGGCGGCCTGCCCATCGGCCACGGCAGCGTCAACGTGTCCGTGCCCCTGGGCACCGAAGCGGTGCTGGATGCCGACGCCGGCACCTTGTACGTGAGTGCCGGCACCCGCGCCTGAAGGTCTGTAAACAGGTGGATGGCCAGGTTCCAGGCCATGCCACCGGCCTGAAACATTCTGGAAACGACCTCCATATAGCTTATTGCTACTACTGCTGCAGTTCCTGCTTGTGTGGCCTGCTGTCCGTTGCGAATCTGCACGGATATTGAGGCTGCTATGGCTCATCTTTCGAACAGGAACGCGATGCTATGAGGTCGACCGGATTTTCTCATCTGGGCATGGCAAAAAAACTGAGCCTGGGGTTTGGCCTGGTGCTGCTGCTGACGGCTCTGGTGGGTGGCTTGGGCGTGTGGTCCTTGCAGCGCGTCAACCAGCACTTTGACGGGCTCAAGCAGATGTCAGTGCTCAACAGCAGCCTGCTCGACGTGCGCCTGCTCGAACAGGACTATGCCCTGCACAGCGATCCCAAGGTCGCCGAGCGCCTGCGGGTCGAGCTCGATGCGCTCAATGCCCGGGTCGAAGCACTGACGCTGGCGTCACCGACCAATGCGGCCGTGATGGTGCAGGTGCGCCAGGCGCTGCTCGAGTATCGCCGGTCATTCGATGCCTACGTCGATATCAGCCAAAGCAAGGACCTGGCGCTGGAGATGGCCAGCTGGTCGGTATCCAGTGTCGCCAATAATCTTGAAGTGCTGCAGAACGGCCTGGCCGACGATGGCGCCTGGACGCTCAAGGACAGCCAGGGCAAGGACGGCGCGGCGTTCATCGAACAGGCCGGCAAGGTCAGCCAGGTTGCCCGTTTGATGCTGCAGGCGATGGATGAAGCCCGCGTGCGCCTGGACAAGAGCCGACGCACCGGCGCGGGCGAGGAGGTGCGTACGGGCACCATCGAGCAGGCTGAACAGGCTCGCGTCCTGGCTGAAGAACTCAAGGGCGCGATCAGCGATGCCGGTTACCAGACGGTGATCAACGAGGTCAGCGGCCACATTGCCAACTTCAATGACCAGCTCAGGCAATACACCGACTTGCTGGCCAGGCAGGCCGAGGTGGCGACGCAACTGGCCGCCAGCGCCCGGCAGGTGGTGGAGCAGGTGCGCCAGGTGTATGCCGCTGAAGACCAGTCGATGCAGGCGCAGCTCAACTTCGACACCTGGCAGATCATTGCCGGCGCCGTGCTGGCATTGCTGGTCGGCCTGATGGCGGCCTGGTTGATTACCCGCCTGATCGTCGGTCCGCTGCACCAGGCGATCAGCCAGGCACAGCGCATTGCCGCCGGTGACCTCAGTGGCAGTGTCCAGGTAGAGCGCCGGGACGAGATCGGTCAGTTGATGCAGGCCATGCAACAGATGAGCGCTGGCCTGAGCCGGATCGTCAGTGGCCTGCAGGCCGGCATCGAACAGTTGGCCAGCTCGGCCCACGACTTGTCTGCCGTCACCGAGCACACCCACTTGCAGGCCAGCAACCAGAAAGAGGAAACCGAGCAGGTGGCCACGGCCATGAACCAGATGACCGCCACCGTCCATGATGTGGCCCGCAACGCCGAACAGGCTGCGCTGGCGGCCCAGCGTGCCGACGAGAAGGTCGGCACCGGCCAGGCGGTGGTGCGCCAGAGCCTGCAACGCATCGAACAGTTGGCCAATGCTTCGGCGGCGGCCAGCCAGAGTATCGAAAACCTCAGCGCCCAGGTGCAGGACATCGATCAGGTGCTGGGCGTGATCAAGAGCGTCGCCGAGCAGACCAACCTGCTGGCCCTCAACGCTGCCATCGAGGCGGCCCGGGCTGGCGAGCAGGGGCGCGGCTTTGCCGTGGTCGCCGACGAGGTGCGGGCCCTGGCGCGCCGCACCCAACAGTCCACGGCCGAGATCGAGCAACTGGTGTCCAGCCTGCGCAGCGGCGCCCGGGCATCGGTGGAGCAGATCCAGAGCAGCAGCGAGCTGGTTCGGCTGGCCGTCGGCGATGCCAGCCAGACCGAAAGTGCGCTGGGCAGCATTGCCACGGCGGTCTCGATCATCGAGCAGATGAACCAGCAGATTGCGGCGGCAGCCGAGCAACAGGGGTCGGTGGCCGAAGAAATCAATCGCAGTGTCACCAGCATTCGCAGCAGCGCCGACCAGTCGGCCCTGGCGATGCAGGGCAACGCCTCTTCAAGCGTCGAGCTGGCCGCCCTGGGGGCTCAGCTCAAGGGCATGGTTGGCCATTTCAGGCTGTAGGGGCGCGGGCATTGAGGATCAGCAGCGTCAGCACGCCCGCCACGATCCCCCAGAACGCCGACCCTATCGAAAACAGGGTCAGGCCTGAAGCGGTGACCATGAAGGTGATCAGCGCGGCCTCCCGTTCGCCCGGCTCCTGCATGGCCACGGTCAGGCCGTTGATGATCGAGCCGAACAGGGCCAGCGCGGCAATCGACAGCACCAGTTCCTTGGGAAAGGCTGCGAACAGCGCTGCCAGGGTGGCGCCGTAGAGACTGGCGATGGCATAGAACACCCCGCACCAGAGGGCGGCGGTGTAACGTTTGTGCTTGTCTTCATGGGCGTTGGGGCTGGTACAGATGGCAGCGGTGATCGCCGCCAGGTTGACCCCGTGGGAGCCGAAAGGCGCCGCCAGCAGGGATGCCAGGCCGGTGACGGTGATCAGTGGCGAGGAGGGCGTGTCATAGCCATCGGCGCGCAACACCGCCACGCCGGGCATGTTCTGCGAAGCCATGGCCACCACGAACAGCGGAATGCCGATGCTGATGGTCGCCGCCAGCGAGAAGCTGGGTGTGGTCCATACCGGCGTGGCCAGTTCCAGCGCGAAGCCACTGAAATCGAGCAAGCCCAGCATTGCCGACAGGCCAATGCCGACCAGCAGCGCGGCCAGCACGCAATAACGTGGCGAGACCCGCTTGATGATCAGGTAGGTGAAGAACATGCCCAGCACCAGGCCGGTGCGATGCTGGGCGGCAATGAATATTTCACTGCCGATCTTGAACAGGATGCCGGCCAGCAAGGCGGCGGCCAGCGAGGCGGGCAGGCGCCGTACCAGGCGCTCGAAGCTGCCGGTCAGGCCACACAGGGTGATCATGACCGCACAGGTGATGAAGGCGCCGATGGCCTCGGGATAACTGACCCCGCCCAGGCTGGTGACCAGCAGCGCGGCGCCCGGTGTCGACCAGGCCACGGTGATCGGTGTGCGATAGCGCAGCGACAGGCCGATGCTGCACAGCGCCATGCCCATGAACAACGCCCAGATCCATGAAGAAATCTGCCCGCTGGTCAAGCCGGCGGCCTGGCCGGCCTGAAACATCAGCACCAGTGAGCTGGTGCAGCCGGTCACCATGGCGATAAAGCCGGCCATCACCGAGGACAACGAAGAATCTGCCAACGGGCGCAGGGGCGTCTTCACGGCGAACTGGGGCATACGGGGCTTTCCTTGCAACACACGAATGATCAAGGCACTCAGCCTAAACCCTGTGGTTACAAGACATTACGATACAGCGAAGGGCGTATTGGCCCGTACAGTTGTGCACTCATTTGCCGGCGACGCTTGACGGCAAGGTCTTGCCCAGTGCCTGGTTGACGCGCAGCCAGCCTTCGACCGCGTCTTGCCCGGCCTCGGTAAACACGCGCTGCAGCAGCTTGACCTGCTCGCGTCGCAAGGCCTGCTCGAACGCTTGTCCTTCATCACTCAGGTTCAGCAGACGCTTGCGCTTGTCCGTCTCGGGCGCGGTGCTGTGCACCATGTCCATGGCGACCAACTGGCGCAGCGGCATGTTGAGCGCCTGCTTGCTCACCCCCAGCACCCCTAGCAACTCCTTGACGCTCAGGCCTGGGTGGCGGGCGATGAAAAATAGAATGCGCTGGTGCACGCGGCTGAAGCCGCGGCGGGCCAGCATCTCATCGGCTTTGGCCGTAAAGGCCTGGTAGCCGAAGAAAAAGGCTTCCATGGCCAGTTGTTGGCTGGAACAGTTTTTAAGGTCAAGCATGTTGACGTATCTGGCAGTGGCATCGTAGTTTGGTCAACCAGTTTGACGCATTTTCCTTCCGCTCGGCTACCGGTGAACTGTCATGGCTTTTTCTGAACGAGTGTCACGTCTCAAAAGTTCTCTGATCCGCGAGATCCTGGCCGCTGCCCAGCGCCCGGAGGTGATGTCCTTTGCCGGTGGCCTGCCTGCCGAGTCGATGCTGCCGGCGATGGACTGGTCGACCATGCCCGTGGGCCTGGGTCAATACGGCATGAGCGAGGGCGAGCCGGCGCTGCGCGAAGCGCTGGCCGAGCAGGCGCGGGCACTGGGCATCGACTGCCAGGCCAGCCAGGTGCTGGTGGTCAGCGGCTCGCAACAGACGCTGGACCTGGCCGCCAAGCTGTACATCGACCGGGGCACTGAAATTCTCGTGGAAGGCCCGACCTATCTTGCGGCCTTGCAGATCTTTGCGCTGTTCGGTGCCGATTGCCTGACAGTGCCGGTGGATGCCGAAGGCCCGGACCTGGCGGCGTTGCGTCAGCGCCTCGAGCAGCATTCGCCGGCCTTCGCCTACCTGATCCCGACGTTCCAGAATCCGTCCGGGGTGCGCTACAGCGAAGCCCGGCGTGAAGCGGTGGCGGCCTTGCTCGACACGTTCGGCGTGACCCTGATCGAAGACGAACCCTACCGCGAACTGACGTTCGACGGGGTCAGCGCCAGACCTGTCGTGGCGCGGCTGCGCCGTGCCAGCTGGATCTACACCGGTACGGTATCCAAGACCTTGCTGCCGGGCTTGCGCGTCGGTTACCTGATTGCCAGCCCCGACCTGTTCCCGCACTTGTTGCGGCTCAAGCAGGCGGCTGACCTGCACACCAACCGCGTCGGCCAGTGGCAGGCCCTGCAATGGATCGGCAGCGCACGTTACAACGATCATCTTGGCGTGCTGCGCCAGTTCTATCGGGAGCGCCGCGATGCGTTCGAGGTTGCCCTGCAAACGCATTTTGCCGACCTGGCGGACTGGAACACACCGCAAGGCGGGCTGTTTTTCTGGCTGACGCTCAAGCAACCACTGGATACCCGCACCCTGCTCGATGCCGCGCTGGCGCAAGATGTGGCGTTCATGCCGGGTGAGCCTTTCTTTGCCGACCCGCAGGCCAATCATGGCCACTTGCGACTCAATTTCAGCCACATTGCCCCGGCGCGCCTGGATGAAGGGCTCAGGCGCCTGGCGGCAGTCATCTCATCTGCCGGGCACCACAAGGCCCAGTCCACACTATAGGGAGAGCGATCGATGTACAGAATCTACGGCGATTACAACTCAGGCAACTGCTACAAGCTCAAGCTGATGCTCAACCTGCTTGGCAGGCCTTACCAGTGGGTGGCGGTGGATGTGCTCAAGGGCGAAACCCGCACCCCTGGGTTTCTGCGCAAGAACCCCAATGGCAAGATTCCCGTGCTGGAGCTCGACGACGGGACCTGTCTGTGGGAGTCCAACGCCATTCTCAACTTTCTGGCCGAAGGCACCCGCTACCTGCCCATCGAGCCGCGCTTGCGCACCCAGGTACTGCAATGGCAGTTCTTCGAGCAGTACAGTCATGAGCCAAACATTGCCGTGGCGCGTTTCATCCAGTTCTATCTGGGCATGCCGGCCGAGCGGCGCGAGGAATATCAGCTCAGGCTCAAGGAGGGGCAGCGTGCCCTGGCGGTCATGGAGCAGCAGCTTGAACGCACGGCATTTCTGGTGGGCGAGCATTTTTCCATCGCCGACATCACGCTCTATGCCTATACCCATGTCGCCCATCAGGGGGGCTACGACCTGGACGCTTACCCGGCCATCGGCCGCTGGCTGGTGCGGGTCCAGAACCAGCCCGGTTACGTGGGCATGCTCGACTGAGCAACGCCTACCGGCCCCTGGGCCGTAATGCGCTCCCCAACAACTGAACGCGGCGTCAGACTGCGCCGAAACGCTGGTCGAGGTAGTCGATGATGACCTTGGATTCATACATCCAGGTGACCTTGTCGCCTTCCTGGATCCGCAGGCAGGGCACCTTGATCCGGCCGCCTTCGGTGAGCAGGGTCTGGCGGTCGGTTTCGTTGTTCTTGGCGTCACGCAGGGCCACCGGCACGTTGAGGCGGTGCAGTGTGCGGCGGGTCTTGACGCAGAACGGACAGGCATGGAACTGGTACAGCGTCAGGTCACGGGCGGCCTGGTCGACCTGAGCCTGCGCCTGCGGGCTGCGTTTCTTGCGCGCAGGGCGAGAGACGGCGTCGCCAAGAACGATGAGCTGGCCAAGACCAGTCCGAAGGGCTTTCATGAGCACGGGCATACCTCTCTGGGGCGGGGCAGGTACCAGGGCAGACCGCCCTGATACCGAAGCCTGTCATTTGATCAGGCTGAGAAATTCACTGCGCGTGGCTGCGTTGTCGCGGAACTCGCCCAGCATCACTGAGGTAATCATCGAGGAATTCTGCTTTTCGACCCCACGCATCATCATGCACATGTGCCGGGCTTCGATCACCACGGCCACGCCCAGCGCGCCGGTGACCTGTTGCACGGCTTCGGCAATCTGGCGGCTGAGATTTTCCTGGATCTGCAGGCGGCGGGCATACATGTCGACGATGCGTGCGACCTTCGACAACCCCAGGACCTTGCCATTGGGAATGTAGGCCACGTGGGCCTTGCCGATGAATGGCAGCAGGTGATGCTCGCACAGCGAATACAGTTCGATGTCCTTGACCATCACCATTTCACTGGCGTCGGAGCTGAACAGCGCGTCGTTGGTCACTTCTGCCAGTGTCTGCTGGTAGCCACGGCACAGGTACTGCATGGCTTTGGCTGCACGCTTGGGCGTGTCACGCAGACCTTCACGGGCGACGTCTTCGCCCAGTTGGCCCAGGATGGCGGTGTAGTTGTGTTCCAGTGTCACGGGGCTGTGTTTCCGTATGGATAGCGATCAAGGCGCACATACTACCCGACCGGCGCAGGCAGGTGTATGGCCGCGTACGAAACGCCCGGTTTGTATCGGTTTGCTTACCCTGCAGTGACCATACCGCTACCTACTTTTGCCGGTCGGGGCGGTCTGAGGTGCAGATCATCCTGATTGTTGCCGGAGAGTGAAAAGCCCATGGTGAGTCGAGTCGTGAAAACTGTCCTGTTCGTTGCCGTGCTGTCATCGGTGTCCGGCTGCTGGCCCTTTTGGGGGCCGGGCGGCCACGGCGGGCATGGCGGCGGGGGCGGTCATCACCAGGGCGGTCCAGGCGGCGGTGGGCCGGGCGGTGGCGGCCCGGGCCCGCGTTAAGCGGTGGGCAAAAGGCGCGACGTCATTCGTCGCGCCCTTCGAGCATGGTGCGCTTGAGCAGGACATACAGCGCTCCGGCGCCGCCATGCCGGGCCTGGCATGAGCAGAAGCCGAGCACCTGCGGGTGCTGGCGCAGCCAGGTATTGACGTGGCTCTTGATCATCGGCCGCTTGCCGTCAAGGCGCTGGGCCTTGCCGTGGGTGACGCGCACACAGCGCACTTCCAGCTTCGTGGCTTCAGCGAGAAACGCCCAGAGGGTTTCGCGCGCCATCTCCACGTTCATGCCGTGCAGGTCCAGGCTGCCTTCGAAGGCAATCTGGCCCAGCTTGAGCTTGCGCATCTGTCCTTCCTGGACCCCGTCACGTGCCCAGTGCAGAACATCTTCAGGCCCGACGTCGATGACGAACTGATCGGACAGGCCGTCAATGGTCACCGAGCCTGTACTGGCCACGGCCGACTGGCGCAGCTTGTCCAGCTGACGGCGATCGGCCTTGGGCTTGCCCAGGTCGGCATGCGCGTGCCGGATCGGTTTCACACCGCGCATTTCGTTGTGAAAGAGGGAAAAGTCATCGTCTGGCATAGGAGGCCTTGGGCGGGCTGTTGCAGCGTCAACAGCCCGAAGGGATCAGATCAGGTCCTGGGTCACGACCACGGTCGCGAAATTGTCGGCCATGATGGCCATCTCGGTGCGGTGCACAACGTGCGCGCTGACCACGCCGTCGGCGCTGGGCAGGTCGCGGGTGGCACAGGCGTCGTCGACCAGCGTGCAACGATAGCCATAGTCCTTGGTGGCGCGCACCGTGGTGCTGATGCTCGAATGGCTCATGAAGCCGCAAACGATCAGGTCCAGGTGGCCAAGGCTTTGCAGCAACTCGTGCAGGCCGGTGCCATTGAAGGCGTTGGGCAAGCGCTTCTCGACGACGTGTTCGCCTTCAAGCGGCAGCAGTTCCGGGACCAGCTTGCCACGTTCACCCTGAGGGTCGAACAGGCCGCCCACCGTGCCCAGGTGGCGGATGTGCACGATAGGGCATTTGACGGCACGGGCCTTTTCCACCAGCAAGCCGATGTTGGCCAGTGCCTCGTGTACCCCGCTCAAGGCCAGGGGACCGCTGAGGTATTCTTTCTGGGCGTCGATGATGATCAGCGTGGCGTTGCTCAGGCTGGCCTGGGCGTGCACCCGTCCGCTGAGTTGAAACATGGTCTTAAGAGAAGACATCAGGGGCTCCTTCAAGTGGGGCTTTTGTCACATTCTCCTCTGGTCGAGCGATTCTGTGAATCGCCACTATTGAAAGCCGCGTTTTCAGGGGCCTGCAAGACAGGGGATCAGGCGCTAGGTGATGGCTGTTTGCCTTGATGGAAGGGGAGCAATGGTAGACACTCTGCAGCTTTGCGTCACTCACTGCCGCCGGGTACCTCTGAAAACCACATGCGTGGTCATCGCTGCGCCAGCAACAGGCTTGTGCGCACGTCCCATCGCAATGCGCGTTTACAGCCGGTGAAACCGACCGCAACCACGGCCTTTTTGCGGCTGTTCCTGCGGGCTGGCCATCGTCCTGGCGCTGAATGTCCCGCCTACGTTTTCAGAGGCACCCTGTTAGACTCTGGCCTCGTTTTCTCAGGAGCTTGCCATGATCACCTCTCGCTTGCGCACCGTGCGCGATCATATCCGCTGGGCTGTCAGCCGGTTTCATGAGGAGGATGTGTTTTTCGGCCACGGCACCGACAATGCCTGGGATGAAGCCCGACAGCTGGTGCTGGGAGCCTTGCACCTGCCCTGGGAAATCGCCGACAGCTACCTGGATTGCCGCCTGGAAGTGGACGAAGTCAGCGAGTTGCAGCGTCTGATCAAGCGTCGCATCGAGGAGCGCGTGCCGACGCCTTACCTGCTGGGCGAGGCCTGGTTCTGTGGCATGTCGTTCATTGTCGACGACCGCGTGCTGATCCCGCGCTCACCGATTGCCGAACTGATCGAAGAGCGCTTCGCGCCCTGGCTGGCCCAGGAACCTGCGCGCATTCTCGACCTGTGCACCGGCTCGGGCTGCATCGGCATCGCCTGCGCCGAAGTCTTCCCCCAGGCCGAGGTCATTCTGTCCGACCTGTCGTTCGACGCCCTTGAGGTGGCCAACCAGAACATCGAGCGCCACGGCCTGGACGAGCGGGTCTATACGGTACAGGGCGACGGCTTCGAAGGCTTGCCGGGCCAGCGTTTCGACCTGATCGTCTCCAATCCGCCGTATGTCGATGCCGAAGACTTTGCCGACATGCCTGACGAATACCAGCACGAGCCGGAGCTGGCCCTGGCCTGCGGCGACGACGGCCTGAACCTGGTGCGGCGCATGCTCAGCGAGGCGGCTGACCACCTGACCGAAAAAGGTTTGCTGATCATCGAGGTCGGCAACAGCCAGGTGCACGTACAGGCCCTGTACCCACAGGTCGACTTTGCCTGGCTGGACTTCAAGCGCGGCGGTCATGGGGTGTTCATGCTCAGCGCCGAGCAATGCCGCACGCATCAGGCGCTGTTCAAGTCGCAGATATGACTGCGCCCGGCGCATCGGTTGCTACCGATGCGTCGCGATCCAGATCAGCAGGCCGGCCTGGAAGACCGCAAAGGTCACCAGGCAGGCAATGGTGAAGCGCAGGCTGCTGTCTTCACGCTTGTACTTTTTGACCCGCTCTTCGTGGGCGCGGATTTCCATTTCCTGCGCGAGCAGATTCTGCTCGGCCCGTTCGAGCATGTGCGCGGCATCGATGATGTCAACGATCTGTACCTTGTCGTTGTTCCAGGTGTTCTGCAGGTTGCCGACCTGAGCCTTCTTGATGCTGCCCTTCATGTGCTGGGCATCTTCATAGCCCACTTCGAAGCCCTGAGTGCGCAGGAAGTGATCGCGGCGCAGGCGGGTGTCCTGGTTCAAGCCGTCCTTGCTGGCCAGCTCGACCCCTTCAAGCGTGTAGGTCGACCAGCGCTTCTGTGCCCAGTGGATGGCGTGAGCGATCAGAAAGCGTCCCAGCCCGCGGTTCCAGGGCTCGACCTGCAGGCCCGATTCGGGCCCGAACCGTACCACACGCAGTTGATGGTCAGCCCACACGTCCAGATGATTCTGTTCGCGACGTACGCGTTGCCCGGGCAGCTGGATATTCAGGCGCAGCAGGCTCAGTTCGCGGCTGTGGCGTTCGGCACGGCCGAACTGCACGAAGCGCAGGGGCCGCCCGCCAGTGGCGCGATCAGTCGGCAACGGCGCCAGGCGCAGCATCTGGAAGTGCTCAGGTACCACATCCTCCCAGGGCTGCGGCAGCGCCGTGGACTCCTCGGTGGCGGGTTTTTCAGCGGTGTCAGTGGCTTGGGTCATTCACGGCAATCCTGTCCACGGCCGTGCACAGCGCACACACAGCCAGTGATTCACTATCGGCCAGCACGCCCAACTCTTAAGGGGTGTTCGTCGGATTGACGTCAACATTACGTTGCGCGCCGGTGACCTGGCCGATAAAGGCCAGGATGTGCCGCGTCAGCTCGCTGGCCAGTGGCAGCTTGGGGTTGCGGTAGGAGCGCAGTTGCTGCTCCAGGTCATTAGGCACGATGCGCAGCACATGATTCATGCCATCGATCAACGCCAGTTGCGCCTCGGGCCGTGCCTGGTGCAGCAATCGGGCGTCCTCGACGCTGACCTGAATGTCATTGCGGCCCTGCACGATCAGCGCCGGCACGGTAATGCGGCCAAACGCGGCAGCCGGGTCCTGGCGCAACAGTGAAATCAGGTAGGGCTGCACGCTGGGGCGGAAAACCACCTTCAGGTCATCGGGCACGTTTGGGTCGGTGCGCCCGGCCTTGAGTGCGTCGAGCAGTTCATCGCTGCGCTGGCGCAGGTTTTCCGGCAGACGCTCCTGCAGTTGTTCGCGCAGCACCTGGTCCACCGGTCGTCCGGTGCCGCCCACGGTGATGATTGCCGCCGCGCCCGACTCGGTGGCCGCCAGCGAAGCGATCAGCGCCCCTTCACTGTGGCCCAGCAGAATCAGTGGCCCCAGGCGTGAGTCGGCCTTGAGCTGGCGCGACCAGGCCAGCACGTCGGTGACATAGCGCTCGACGCTCAGGTTGCGCTCGTCGGGGGTCGCTGCCTTGCTCGCAGCCACCCCGCGCTTGTCATAACGCACGCTGGCGATGTTGTAGCGCGACAGGGTAATGGCCAGCTGTTTGAGGCTGTCGTTGCGCCCGCCCTCGGGGTTGTTGCCGTTGCGGTCGGTAGGGCCTGAACCGGCAACGATCAGCACCACCGGCACCGGCTGGCTGGCGCGTGGCAACAGCAGCGTGCCGTACAGCGTGCCGTCGTCGGTCTGCACGCTGATCGGGCGTTGCAGCACGCTGGGGGCTGCAGCCTGGGCCAGGCCGGCGAGCGACATCAGTGCCAGGCAGAGCAGGGCGGGCAGGGAGCGGGTCAGAAAGATTCCAGGGTGCATCACAAGGCCATCATCGGAAAGGTATCGCTTGGACGCGCGGCGCCCGCGAAGGTTCGTGGGTGAACTGTACGGCCAGCGTGCGTATACTGCGCGCCTGCTTTTCTCGAACTGGTTTTTCTCGGAGCCCTCGCATGTCCGGCAACACTTTCGGCAAGCTGTTCACTGTCACCACCGCCGGTGAAAGCCACGGCCCGGCGCTGGTCGCTATCGTCGATGGCTGCCCGCCGGGTATCGAGCTGTCGCTGGACGACCTGCAACGCGACCTGGACCGGCGCAAGCCCGGCACCAGCCGGCATACCACCCAGCGCCAGGAAGCCGACGAGGTGGAGATTCTTTCCGGTGTCTTCGAAGGCAAGACCACCGGTACCTCGATCGGCCTGCTGATTCGTAATACCGACCAGAAGTCCAAGGACTATTCGGCGATCAAGGACCAGTTCCGCCCGGCCCATGCCGACTACACCTATCACCACAAGTACGGCATTCGCGACTACCGTGGCGGCGGTCGCAGTTCGGCGCGCGAAACCGCCATGCGGGTGGCGGCCGGTGCCATTGCCAAGAAATACCTGGCCAGCCTGGGCATCACCGTGCGCGGCTACATGAGCCAGCTGGGCCCGATCCCGATCGAGTTCAAGACCTGGGACAGCGTCGAGCAGAACGCCTTTTTCTCGCCCGACCCGGACAAGGTGCCGGAACTGGAAGCCTACATGGACCAGTTGCGCCGCGACCAGGACTCGGTCGGGGCCCGGATCACTGTGGTGGCCGACGGCGTGATGCCCGGCCTGGGCGAGCCGATCTTCGACCGCCTGGACGCTGAGCTGGCCCATGCGCTGATGAGCATCAACGCGGTCAAGGGCGTGGAAATCGGCGCCGGTTTCGCCTGCGTGGCCCAGCGTGGCACCCAGCATCGTGATGAGCTGACCCCTGAGGGCTTCATGTCCAACCAGTCCGGCGGCATCATTGGTGGCATCTCCTCGGGCCAGCCGATCGTCGCTCACCTGGCGCTCAAGCCGACCTCCAGCATCACCACTCCGGGCCGCTCCATCGATGTCGACGGCCAGTCGACCGAGGTGGTGACCAAAGGGCGGCATGACCCGTGCGTCGGCATCCGTGCCACACCGATTGCCGAGGCGATGATGGCCATCGTGCTGCTGGATCACCTGTTGCGCCATCGCGGGCAGAACGCCGACGTGCGCGTCACCACCCCGGTGCTGGGCCAGCTGTGACCCACCCGGTGTCAAGAGCCACGGCGTGACGCCGCCTGCCGACGGGCCACTGCTTTACTGGCGGCTGTCCGGGTTCTACCTGTTCTATTTCGCCTTGCTGGGGGCTACGGCGCCGTTCATGGCGCTGTATTTCAGCCACTTGGGGTTCTCCAGCGCACGCATTGGCGAACTGGTCGCCATTCCCATGCTGATGCGCTGCATCGCGCCCAACCTGTGGGGCTGGCTGGGCGATGTCACCGGACGCCGGCTGGCCATCGTGCGCTTCGGCGCCGCCTGCACGGTGTTGAGCTTCGCGTTGATTCTGGTCGACAAGACCTATGCCTGGCTGGCCATGGTCATGGCCCTGCATGCGTTTTTCTGGCATGCCGTACTGCCCCAGTTCGAGGTCATTACCCTGGCGCACCTGCGTGACCAGCCCTGGCGCTACAGCCAGGTGCGGGTCTGGGGCTCGGTCGGTTTTACCCTGGCCGTGGTGGGGCTGGGGGCGTTGTTGCAGCACTTCAGCCTGGACCTCTACCCGTACCTGTTGCTGGCCATCATCAGCGGTATCGCCCTGAGCAGTTGGCTGGTGCCCAATGCCCGGCCGATGGCTGTTCCCGTGCGCACCGATGAAGGGGGGCTGTGGCGTCAGTTGACCCGCCCCGGCGTGCTGGCCTTCTACGTCTGTGTGGCCTTGATGCAGCTCAGCCACGGGCCTTACTACACGTTTCTGACCCTGCACCTCGAGCACCTGGGCTATGGACGCGGTGCCATCGGGCTGCTCTGGGCACTTGGGGTCGTGGCTGAAGTGCTGGTCTTCATGGTCATGGGCCGTATCCTGCAGCGCTTTTGTGTGCGCAAGGTGTTGCTGGCCAGCTTCATGCTGGCAGCGCTGCGCTGGTTGTTACTCGGCCAGTGGCCCGACTACCCGGGTGTGCTGTTGTTCGCTCAGGTGTTGCATGCCGCCACCTTTGGCAGCTTTCACGCCGCCGCGATTCATTTTGTCCAACGCAGCTTCGGCGCGCGCCACCAAGGCCAGGGGCAGGCGCTGTATGCCGCTCTGTCCGGAACCGGCGGCGCTTTGGGCGCACTGTATGCCGGTTACAGCTGGAACACCCTGGGGCCGGCCTGGACCTTCGGCCTGGCCAGCCTGGCTGCCCTCGCGGCGGCTGGTCTGACAGGTATCGTGCGCAAGGCGCCGTGACCGGTAACCTTTATTCAAGGCCGCAGCGATTGTCGCTGTCGGCAATGCCTGCAATCTACAAGGAGGGGCGCCATGAGCAGCCTGTTCGTTTATCACACCGCCTGCCCGGAGATGCCGCAAAAGGTGCTCAATCACGAGCCAGACATCGCCGCCACCCTGGCCGAGTACGGCGTGGCCTTTGCGCGCGTGCAGGTTGCCGGGCCGGTCACGCCCGGTGCTGACACGCGCACCGTGCTCTCAGCACTCGGGGCACAGATCGACACGCTCAAGGTGGCCGGCAGCCAGACACTGACGCGGGTCATCAGCGTGGGTAACGATCACCCGCAAAAGGCCGAACTGCGTGCGCAATGGCTGCAGGAGCAGTCCCACGACGCCGATGAAGTGCGCTTTTTCGCCATGGGTCGTGGCTTGTTCAGCCTGCACCTGGACGAGTATGTGTTTGCCTTGCTGTGCGAGCGAAACGATGTGGTCTCGGTGCCGGCCGGCACACGGCACTGGTTTGATCCGGGCGAGCACCCGCATCTGGTCGTCGTGCAACTGTTCAGCTCACCCGACCCTGCCGTGCAAGTGACCGGTGATGACATCGCCCGTCGTTTTGCCGGGCTGGAGGACTGACGTCCAGGCAGTGACCGGCCAGCCGGCAGGCAAAAAAATGCCGCGAAAGCACGGGGCGATCGCGGCGAGATCGAAGGAGCAGGGGTGCAAGCGCGCAGCGCCGTCGGTGGACAGCCGTGCAGGCTTAGCGAGTATGGTAAGTCGGCAGGTCGAAGCGATGCTGGCTTTGCAGCATGGTGATAGCCGGCAGTTCACTGGCCTGGGCGGCCAGGTCGCGACGGATGGCGCTGATCAACCATTCCAGCTGCACGGGGGTGTTCAACTGGGCGTAAGACACGCAGCGACGGGTCTGGTTGCCGTCGTGGTCACGCAGGGTCAGCAGTACGCCGCCATCAGGGCGAGCCTGAGTGGTAACAACATAGTCGGAAAAGACCGAGGCGAATTTTTCCTGGATATAAGTCATGTCTGGCGGCTCCATAGGTCATGGTGTTTCAAGCGTGACCTAATGATTGCAGTGTCTGTGCCAGTATTGAGCTTTCTAGAAAATCCTTAAAAATCAACAGCTTGCTAAATGGCTGATTTTTCGGTCTCGTGCAAATTGCATGAATGCCCTTCGTGCATCCTGCATTTTGCCGGTCGTAGGACCTCTGTCTTCAGGAGAAAGTGCCGCATTTATTTTTCTATCACAGGCATAGACCGCACTGAATTGACCCGTATCGAACCGCTGGACAGACTGGCGGTCATTAACCGCTACGTATCACGTGTTCGAATCCAGCCTCAGGAGTGCTCCATGACCGACACCCATCGTAATCCGCCCCAAGTAATGACCGATGAGGAGACCGCCGAGTTTGCCGAGCAGGTGTTCGATGTCGCCCGTCAGGGCAATGCGCTGATGCTTGAGCGTCTGCTGGACAAGGGGTTGCCCGTCAACCTGCGTAATCACAAGGGCGACACATTACTGATGCTGGCCAGCTATCACGGGCATCTGTCGGCTGTGCAGGTGCTGCTCAAGCACCAGGCCGATCCTGAAATCCGCAACGACAACGGCCAGAGCCCGATCGCCGGCGCTGCCTTCAAGGGCGACCTGTCGGTGGTCCAGGCGCTGGTCGAGGGCGGTGCAAGCGTCGAGGGCGCCTCGGCCGATGGCCGCACGGCCTTGATGATGGCGGCAATGTTCAATCGCACCGCGATTGTCGACTACCTGATCGAGCGCGGCGCCAACCCCCAGGCGCGCGATGCCCGCGGCGTCACCGCCCTGGGCGCTGCGCAAGCCATGGGAGCGGCGGATACGGCTGCCCAATTGGCGGCGATGTAGCAGGGCGAGATAGAGCCGCACAGGATTTACCGCTATCCTGCGCGGCTCTTTTTGCTTGTCCAAGGATCGCGCCATGAAAGATGCACTTGTCGAACTCATCACCAAGGTCAGCTCTGGCTGCCTGGACGAGCAGGAGATCGCACAGATTGCCGACGAAGCAGCCCAGGCGTTCGCTGATCCTGCAGCCTTCCTGGCCGCCAATCCCGACATCAATTACGACGACAGTTTCCCCATTCCCCTGGGGGAGTGGGTGGTGGTGGGCAGCCTGCCCGAAACCGTCCTGTTCCAGGCTGACACCTGCATGGACCTGTTCAGCGAGATCGTGGCCTCGTTCGGGCCCCAGGTGTCGTTCAACATCAAGCCCAGGCAACTGGCCAAGACTGAACCGTTGACCGCGCTCAATCGCATTCAGATCCAGCTCGGCAGCATGAACAAGGAAATGGGCGGCTACGTGCTGATGAACTTCAGCCAGCCCCTGGACCACGCGCTGCAGACCGTGCTGGTCTATGGGTGTGACGAGCAGCGGGTGATGGAGCTGGCCGCCCAGGTCGGCATCCATGCCGTCCCGGCCCTCAAGGCCTTGCAGGGCGCCTGAATTCAACCCAGCGCGGTGTCCAGAAACATCATCACGGCAAAGCCACCCATCAGCCCCAGCGTGGCTGAGGTCTGGTGGCCGTTGCGGTGGGTTTCGGGAATCACTTCATGGGACACCACGAACAGCATGGCCCCGGCCGCCAGTCCCAGGCTGAGCGGGTAGGCGATGGCAAAGCCGCTGGAAATGCCCAGCCCCACCACGGCGCCCAGCGGTTCCATCATGCCGGAACCCACCGCGATCAGCATGGCCTTGAGCGGCGACAGCCCGATGGTGCGCAAGGCCAGGGCAATCGCCAGGCCTTCAGGGATGTCCTGGATGGCAATGGCGCTGGTCAGGGGCAGGCCGACATTCATGTCACCGCCGGCAAAGCTGACGCCGATGGCCATGCCTTCGGGCAGGTTGTGCAGGGTAATGGCCAGCACGAACAGCCAGACCCGATTGATGCGCTCGGCATGCGGGCCCTGGCGGCCGACACTTTCATGCTCGTGGGGCGTAAACTTTTCCAGGCCCAGCATCAGCAGCACACCCAGTGCCAGCCCGGCCACCACCGTGGCGGCGGCCAGCGCGCCACTGTCGGTGATCTCGCGGGCGGCTGCCAGGCCAGGCAGGATCAGCGAAAACGAGCTGGCCGCCAGCATCATGCCGGCGGCAAAGCCGAGCATGATGTCCTGAGTGCGCTGGGTGATGTTGCGAAACACCACGGCCATGATGGCGCCCAGGGCCGTGGCGACAAATCCGGCGCTGCCACCCAGCAGGGCATGTTCGAGGTTGACGCGATTGGTGCCGCTGACCGCGTTGTACAGGCTGGCGATGCCCAGGCCGACCAGGACGACAAGGATCAGTGCAAAGCCCAGGCTCAGGAGCGGGGCCGCCTGCACCTGGGCAGACCAGGTCGAGCGCAGCGTGCGTGATGAAGCGGGTGTTGGCATGAAATGACACCTTTTACTGAGAAGAGGCTGAGGGCGGACGCACTCAGAGTCATCCCGATTTCCGAGCGTTGAAACACGTGTTTGGTTCAATGGAAACCATTCGTGGCAGCAGGGTTCTGTAGGAGATGGGTCGACACAGGCAGCAGTGCTGCACGTCGCCTTGGGTATCAATGACGTTGAGGAGCAACACCATGGGGGCGACATTCAACAGTCTGGTTGGCTTGATCGTTCTGGCGCTGGATATCTGGGCGATCCTGCATGTGCTCAAAAGCAGTGCCGAAGCGGGGATGAAAATCCTCTGGACACTGCTGATCGCGCTGCTGCCGGTGCTGGGCCTGATCATCTGGGCGATTGCCGGGCCGCGGGGCAATGTGCGCCATTGAAGCCATCCACGCGCCCAGGGCCGGCATGCTCGCGCGCCGGCTTTACAGGCATCGGCACGGCGTTGCAGTAACCCGTTACGCAAGCCTTTCTGTTTCCACGTAATTTTCACATCGCCTGACTCATCATGCCCGGCTATCATTGCCGGCCGCATGAAGCGGCGGTAATACACCATGGAGAGGTGGCGTGGCGCGCCTGTAACCTGTTCATGGCTGCCCGCTGCACCTCTTGTTCATTTCAGAAACCCAGATTCCTACGGATCCTACGACCCATGGCCAAAACGGACGCCTCTGCTCGGCATGCCTTGTCTCGCTTGCATAAACCTACAATAAAGGCCCACCTGGTCTATACCCTGCTCAGCGGCCTGGCCCTGATGCTGATGTACACCCTGTTGCGCATCGGCCTGCTGGTTTACAACCGCGAGATGATCGGCGAGACGCCGATGTCGACGTTCCTTGAAGCGCTGGTCAATGGCATGCGTTTCGACCTGCGCCTGACCATCTACCTGCTCATCCCGCTGTTCTTCGCCGTGTTCAGTGTGCGGGCCATGAGTGCGCGCGGATTCTTTCGTTTCTGGCTGACCCTGGTCGGCAGCATCACGCTGTTGCTGGGCCTGGTGGAAATGGATTTCTATCGTGAGTTCCACCAGCGCCTCAACGGCCTGGTCTTCCAGTACATCAAGGAAGACCCCAAGACCGTCCTGAGCATGCTCTGGTACGGCTTCCCGGTGGTGCGTTACCTGTTGGCCTGGGTGGTTGTCACCTGGCTGTTGAGCCTGGTGTTCAAAGGCATCGACCGTGTGACACGCCCCGGGCCGGGCACGATCTCCAGTGCGGACAGCCGTTCGACAGCCCCTTGGTACACGCGGGCAATGGTGTTTTTCGTGATCTTGCTGGTCGCCGTTGTCGCCGCGCGTGGCACCTTGCGCCAGGGCCCGCCGCTGCGCTGGGGTGACGCTTACACCACCGACTCCAACTTCGCCAACCAGCTGGGCCTTAACGGCACCCTGACACTGATCACCGCCGCCAAGAGCCGCATGTCCGAGGACCGTGACAACATCTGGAAAGCCACGCTGCCGCAGGATCAGGCACAGCAGACCGTACGCAACATGCTGCTGACGCCGAGTGAAAAACTGGTCGAGCCTGACCTGGCAGCCGTGCGCCGCGACTTCACGCCGCCTGCGCAGAACACGCTGCCGATTCGCAATGTGGTGGTGATCCTGATGGAAAGCTTCGCCGGCCATTCGGTAGGCGCGCTGGGCAGCAATGCCAATATCACCCCGTACTTCGACAAACTGTCGCAGGAAGGGCTGCTGTTCGACCACTTTTTCTCCAATGGCACGCACACCCACCAAGGCATGTTCGCGACCATGGCCTGCTTCCCGAACCTGCCAGGTTTCGAATACCTGATGCAGACCCCCGAAGGCAGTCACAAGCTGTCGGGCCTGCCACAGTTGCTCAGCGCCGGTCGTGATTACGACGATGTGTACGTCTACAACGGCAACTTCGCCTGGGACAACCAGTCGGGCTTCTTCAGCAACCAGGGCATGACCAACTTCATTGGCCGTGGCGACTATGTAAACCCGGTCTTCTCCGATCCGACCTGGGGTGTTTCCGACCAGGACATGTTTGACCGTGGCGCCCAGGAGCTCAAGGCTCGCCAGGGTGGCAAGCCGTTCTATGCCCTGCTGCAGACCCTGTCCAACCACACCCCATATGCGCTGCCCGAGCAATTGCCGGTCGAGCGCGTGACCGGCCACGGTTCGCTGGATGAGCATCTGACCGCCATGCGTTACTCGGACTGGGCCCTGGGCCAGTTCTTTGAAAAAGCCAAGAAAGAGCCTTACTACAACGAAACCCTGTTCGTGGTGCTGGGTGACCACGGTTTTGGCAACAACCGCCAGTTGACTGAAATGGACCTGGGCCGCTTCAACGTGCCCCTGCTGTTGATTGCCCCTGGCATCCAGGACAAGTTCGGCAAGCGCAGCAGCACCGTGGGCACCCAGGTCGATGTGGTGCCGACCATCATGGGGCGTCTGGGTGGCCCGACGCGTCACCAGTGCTGGGGGCGCGACCTGTTGAACCTGCCTGAGGGCGACAAGGGCTTTGGCGTGATCAAGCCGTCGGGCAGTGAGCAGGTGGTGGGCATCATCAGTGGCAACCGCATCCTCATCGAGGCGGTGGACATGCCGGCCAAGGTGCTGACCTACCGTCTGGGCGCGCAACCGTCCGCCGAGCTGGTGCCTGATGCCGCCGATGCCGAAGCGCTCAAGCACAAGCTTGAAAGCTTCCTGCAGACCGCTACCAAGAGCCTGCTGGACAACTCGGCAGGCGTCGAGGCCAGCAAGAACTGACGGGTCCTTGACCTTGCTTTGAAAAGGCCCTTCGGGGCCTTTTTTCATTGCCGTCGAAAAAAACTGCACAGATGCCCGGATCTGGCCGATACAGGCAGTAGCTGCCACGACGCCAGCGCCATGCCGGTATAAAACCCCTGCATTGGGTTTGAACGAACACTCAAGCTTTTTGGTCAAGATCAGGTAAGCCAACGTCTGGCTGATTGTGGAGGCATTGATGAAACAGTGGGCCGTTTCGTACGTCGATAAAGATGGTGTAACGCAATCCTTGAATGTCGATTCGCAGCAGCTCCCGACGTCTGAGGAAGCTGCCCAGTTGCTGCGCCATAAGCTCTTTCCGGTCACCGATGAGCTCAACCTCAACGACCTGGACGGTCGCATGGCTGAACCTACGCTCAAGACCCTCAAGGACCACAACAGCGTCGAGATCCTTTCGATCAAGGAACTCCCCCAGCGATCTGATTGATGGTGCCTCTTGGCAGGTGACTCACGATAGGACTACTCTGCAAGTGGGGCCGGTTACAAGGCCCCTTCTGTCGATAGCCGGTCTGGTGCAGGCCGGGATCGCCACGCGTCATGTCTGATTGCCCGCGGTGCGCAAGGCCCCGCCCGGCGTACTGCCCGCGTTGAAACTCTATCTATCGTTGCATAGGAGGACGTTTCATGAGCACAGCCCATTCGGAAGATCTCAGCACCCACGTGCTGCGCTGTATGAAAGAGGGCGGTTTCGACTTCGCCCGCATCCATCCCATCGAGTTCTACGCTGTGTTCCCTGATGAAAAACGGGCCCGCCAGGCTGCGCAGCAGTTTCGCGGCGAATCGCTCAATACCCAGATCAACGAACGCGAAGACGGTGCCTGGCATTTGCAGGTCAGCAAAGTGATGTACGCCACTTACGATGGCATCGGTGATTTCGAGCAGGGCCTGCAGACCGTCGTCCTGCCGCTGGACGGTGAGGTGGAAGGATGGGGCGTCAAGCATGAACTCAGGCGCCTGAACTGATTGACAGACAAACGGAGGTTGTCTGTACACCATGGCCGGTCTGCCGCTGTTCAGGCAGTCCGGCGCACTGGCCAGTCAGCGCCAAGGCACCTTGACGGTGCAGCCGGCAAAACCAGGCGACAAAAAAAAGCCACTGCGAGCAGTGGCTTGAAAGGGAATACGGTGAACAATCGGGTGCCACGCAGAATCGGTCGGGGAGGGCCGATGCCTTATCTGCTGGCGTGAAGCGAGTATGGCGAACTAATAGCCACTGCGATAATCAACTCTCTCTATATGGCCTATAGCTTTTACGCACGCAGTGCCTGCCAATGAGGCGCGCGTGAATCTTGAGGTCGGTTTGTGCACAGGGATGGTGCGTTAAATGTCTTACCCATTCGTAAATAATTGATAACAAAGGGTTTATGCCGGTGGCACGGGCCTTGCGAAGGCCTATGTGCCCTGGGTGACAAGGAGTACGGCATGATCCGCACCTTTTATGACGAGATGTACGATGCTGGCGGTCTGGTTCGCCCGCATTACCGGGAATTTGCCCGTTGGCTGGGGGACGCGCCGCCAGAGCTGCTGGCTCAGCGGCGCCGTGAGGCCGATCTGCTGTTTCATCGCGCCGGTATTACGTTCACGCTCTATGGAGACGAGCAGGGCACCGAAAGGTTGATTCCCTTCGATACGATTCCGCGCAGCATTCCGGCCAGTGAGTGGCGGATTGTCGAGCGCGGCTGTATCCAGCGCGTCAAGGCGCTGAACATGTTTCTTGCTGACCTGTACCACGATCAGCGCATCATCAAGGCCGGTATCGTTCCGGCTGAACAGGTGCTGGCCAACGATCAGTATCAGTTGGCCATGCAAGGCCTGGATCTGCACCGGGACCTGTATTCGCACATTTCCGGGGTCGACCTGGTGCGCGACGGCGACGGCACCTATTACGTGCTCGAAGACAACCTGCGCACCCCAAGCGGGGTGAGCTACATGCTCGAAGACCGCAAGATGATGATGCGGTTGTTTCCCGAGCTGTTCGCAGCGCAGCGTATCGCGCCGATCGATCACTACCCCAACCTGTTGCTCGACACCTTGAAAAGCTCCAGCCCGCTGGATAACCCCAGTGTCGTGGTACTGACGCCGGGGCGTTTCAACAGTGCATTTTTCGAGCACGCCTTCCTGGCCCGTGAAATGGGGGTCGAGCTGGTCGAAGGGGCCGATCTGTTCGTGCGCGACGACCGGGTGTTCATGCGTACCACGTCCGGTCCCAAGCCTGTGGATGTGATCTACCGCCGCCTGGATGACGCTTTCCTCGATCCGCTGGCCTTCAAGCCCGATTCGATGCTCGGCGTGCCGGGCCTGCTGTCGGCCTACCGCAGCGGTAACGTGGTGCTGGCCAACGCCATCGGCACCGGCGTGGCAGACGACAAATCGGTCTATCCGTTTGTGACCGACATGATCCGCTTCTACCTCGATGAAGAACCGATCCTTAAGAACGTCCCGACCTGGCAATGCCGCAAGCCGGCGGAGTTGTCCCACGTGCTGGCCAACCTCAAGGACCTGGTGGTCAAGGAAACCCAGGGCTCCGGCGGCTACGGCATGCTGGTCGGCCCTGCGTCCACGGCCGCCGAGATAGAAGCTTTCCGTGCGCGTCTGATTGCCAAGCCGCACGCTTACATTGCCCAACCCACTTTGTCCCTGTCGACCTGTCCGACCTTCGTCGAGAACGGCATCGCCCCGCGACACATCGATCTTCGTCCATTTGTCCTGTCCGGCCGCGAAACCCGCGTGGTGCCCGGCGGGCTCACCCGGGTCGCCTTGCGTGAAGGCTCACTGGTGGTGAACTCGTCCCAGGGTGGCGGTACCAAGGACACCTGGGTGGTCGAGGATTAAGGATGCCTGCCTATGCTTAGTAGAACTGCCTCAGACCTGTTCTGGATGTCGCGTTACCTGGAGCGGGTCGAGAACCTCGCGCGCATGCTCGACGTGAGTTACTCGCTGTCCCTGATGCCTCAGGACGGACGCGGCGACGCCCTGGACGAGATTGCCATGCCGTTGTTGATCACCGGCACCCTGGACGCCTATGTCGAGCGTCATGGCGCCCTGCATGCCGAACGCATGCTGCATTTCTTCGCGCTGGACGCGAGCAACCCGGCCAGCATCTACAGCTGCCTGGGGGCTGCGCGCAGTTGTGCCCATGCAGTGCGCGGACGCATCACCGCCGACATCTGGGAGAACATCAACTCCACCTGGCTCGAAATCCGCGGCATCGCCCAGCAAGGGCTGACCCGCTATGGCTTGAGCCGATTCTGCGAATGGGTCAAGGAGCGCTCGCACCTGTTCCGGGGCGCCACTTACGGCACCATCATGCGTAACGATGCGTTCCGCTTCATCCGGCTGGGCACCTTCATCGAGCGCAGCGACAACACCTTGCGCATGCTCGACGCCCGCTATGACATGCTCGAGCTGCGGGGGTCGGATGCCAATCCCGCCGCCGACAACTCGGCTGCCGGTTATTACCAGTGGAGCGCCTTGCTGCGCGCGCTGTCGTGCTTCGAGGCTTATACCGAACTTTATCGTGATGCGCCTGATGCCCGGCATGTATCCGAACTGCTGTTGTTGCGTGCCGACACGCCGCGCTCGCTGTTGGCCTGCCTGGAAGAGATCGACGAGATCCTCACCAGCCTGCCCGGTGACAATGGCCGGCCGGCCCAGCGCCTGGCAGCGGAGTTGCATGCAAGGCTGCGCTTTACCGGCATCGACGAAGTGCTTGATGCGGGGCTGCACGAATGGTTGAACGGCTTCCTGCCACTGGTGGCCCGCTTGGGCGATGCCATTCACACATCTTATCTGGAGGCGGCATGAGACTTTCCATCAGCCATGAGACCAGCTATTGCTATGAAGCCCAGGTCCGCGCCAGCATCCAGTATTTGCGCCTGACGCCGCATGACAGCGAGCGCCAGACGATTCTGAGCTGGCAGCTGAGCCTGCCGCGGGCGGTGCGTGCCCAGATCGACCCGTATGGCAACATCCTGCATGTGCTGACCCTGGACGAGCCGCATGAAGCCATCAAGATCAGCGCGCGCGGCCAGGTCGAAATCGACCCCGGCCGCGAGTGCGAGCACGAAAGCCAGTCGCCGTTGCCGTTTCTGCGCACCACGCACCTGACTGAAGCGGACGCCGCGTTGCGTGAGTTTGCGGCCAACCAGAGCCGGCAGCGCGCGGACCGGGCAGGGCTGATCGACCTGATGCATGCCTTGAACCAGCACATGCTCTACACCCCCGGTGTCACCGAGGTCGACACCACTGCCGCCAAGGCCTTTGCCGGTCGCAGTGGTGTGTGCCAGGACCACACCCACGCGTTTCTGGCGTGCGCGCGCAGTCTTGGGGTTCCGGCGCGTTATGTGTCGGGCTACCTGTGCAGCGAAGACAGCGAGCACTTGTCCAGTCATGCCTGGGCCGAAGCCTGGATCGATGATGCCTGGTACAGCTTCGATGTGACCAACCAGCTCGCCATGCCAGAGCGTCACCTGAAAGTGGCCGTGGGCCTGGATTACCTGGATGCCTGCCCGGTGCGCGGCATGCGCCGTGGCGGCGGCTTCGAGCAGATGCATGCGCGGGTGGTCGTAGAGCCTGCGGAGCCGGCGCCTGTGCAACAGACCAAGGCGTCGACCCAGAGCCAGACACAAACTCAGAAACAGTCACAGAAGCAACATCAGTGAGGGATCGGCAGGCCGGGCTTGATTCGCGGCCTGCCTGACTTGCCGGCAATGGCGCAGGCTATTCGGCGGGGTCGTCGCTGGTGTCGTAGAGGGCGTTGTGCAGCTCTTCGTAATTGCCGCCGTTGATCACGCTGAAATAACCGGCATTGCGCAGCTTGTCCTGGGCGCGGCTGGCCTTTTCGTCGCTGCTGGAAAAGATCACGAATACCGAATTGCGATCGGTAAGCACCATTTTCATCTGGTTCACCAGCCGTCGGTCTTCAACCCTTACCGCATTGAGAACGGTGCCGGCGTCATAGTCGATCTGACTGCGCACATCCACGGCAAGCTTGCCCTCGCGCAATGCCGCCACCGCCCCGGCCTGGTCGACCACGCCTGCCTGTGCCTGCAGGCAGCATCCCCACACAAACAGCGCTATCAATCGATGCATGAGCCGATCTCCCTGACGAGGTGCAAAAGATCGGTACCGCGCCGTGGCGCGTGGCCTGCCTTAACCGAACAGACGGCTGAGGTTCGGTACGATCAATACCAGTATGGTTGCAAACAGGATAATCCCCGCCTGACGAAATTTTGAGTCATTGAGCATGGCTGACTGCCTTTTGTTGTTATTTGCGAGCGATATCGCCACACCGCCTTCCAGGCTGGAATCGGCAGGCTGGCAAAGGAGAAGGCCATCAGCGACTGGCACGGCGGTCGGGCCGGTCATTGCAGTGCTGTCGGCATAAGTGTTACGCCCCTGTCCAGATACAGATTTAACCTTAGAGCCCTTGTTTCATATGGCTTAGAACCCTTTGGAATTTAGCAGGGTAAAACAATCGCAAAAGAGTATTGATTATTGAGGCGCACCCGGCCGACCCCCTGACTAGACACCTCTTCATTCACACCGTGTGGTCTAACCGTTCGTCAGCGTCTGCGGCGAAGATGTGACTTGATGCGCGTGATTGACAGAGTGACGCAAAAAAGCGTGCAGGAACGCTTGTCTGCGACCGTACCTTATCCATGAGCGCACCCTGGCCAATGGCGCTGCACCTTGATTTACAAGGGCTATCAGGGCAGGCTGGGCGCCTCTTTCATCCTTCCTTACCGTTTCAGGTTATTTTCAATGCCGTTACGTATCTGCATCCTGGAAACCGATGTGTTGCGTCCAGAACTGGTCGAGCCGTACCAGAGCTATGGCCGGATGTTCGAGCGGCTGTTCGCCTGCCAGCCGATCGAAGCGCAGTTCGTCATTTACAACGTCATGCAGGGTGATTACCCGGCCGAAGACGAGCGGTTCGATGCCTGGCTGGTAACCGGCAGCAAGGCTGACTCGTTCGGCAGCGACCCCTGGATCCAGACCCTCAAGGCGTATTTGCTCAAGCTGTACGAGCGCGGTGAAAAGCTGCTGGGTGTGTGTTTTGGCCACCAGTTGCTGGCGTTGCTGCTCGGCGGCCAGACGGAACGGGCCAGTGGCGGCTGGGGTGTGGGTATTCATCACTACCGCCTGCAGGCCGCAGCGCCGTGGATGAAGCCGAATCTGGACGACCTGACCCTGCTGATCAGCCATCAGGACCAGGTGACACGCCTGCCCGAACACGCCACCGTGATCGCTGCCAGTGACTTCTGCCCGTACGCGGCCTATCACATCAACCATCAGGTGCTGTGCTTCCAGGGACACCCGGAGTTCATCCATGATTACTCCAGGGCATTGATGCACATCCGCCAGGAGTCGCTGGGCGAGGCGTTGTACCGTACCGCGCTGGCCAGCCTGGAACATGACCACCATGGCACTGCAGTGGCCGAATGGATGATGCGTTTCGTGGCCTACAAGCCTGAGCTGGCCGCCGCGCCTATAGCCAACCTGAGCGCTTGAAGCTTGCAAACAGCGCTGCACAGCCGCCAACGATGACGCCCATGACTATGAAGTACCCGTAATGCCACTTCAGCTCCGGCATGTTCTCGAAGTTCATGCCGTAGATACCGGCAATGGCAGTAGGGAACGCCAGGATCGCCGCCCAGGCGGCGAACTTGCGTTGCACCAGGCTCTGCCGCGATGACTCCAGCAGCAGGCCGATCTCGATGGTCTGGCTGGCGATGTCACGCAGGTTGGCAATGTCTTCCATTTGCCGCTTGACGTGAATTTCGACATCGCGAAAGTACGGGCGCATGTTCTTGTCGATAAACGGAAAGTCCAGCCTTTGCAGTTCTTCGCCCACCTCGACCATGGGCGCCAGGTAGCGCCACAAGCGCAACAGGTCACGCCGCAAGGCATGGATGCGGTGAATATGCGAGTCAGTCATGATCCCACCGAGCACGCTCTGCTCCAGCGCTTCGAGTTCGGTGTGAATCGCCTCGGTCACCGGCTGGTAGTTCTCGGTGACGAAATCGAGCAGGGCATACAGCACAAAGTCTTCACCATGCTCAAGCAGTAGCGGACGCGCTTCGCAGCGCTGGCGGACCACGCTGTAGGACTTGGAATGGCCATTGCGCGAGGTGATCACATAGCCTTTGCCGGCAAAGATATGGGTCTCGACGAACATCAGCTTGCCTTCTTCCCTGATCGGCGCATACGTGACGATGAACAGGGCGTCACCAAAGGTTTCCAGCTTGGGTCGACTGTGCACCTCCAGAGCGTCCTCGATGGCCAGCTCATGCAGGTTGAATTGCCTCTTGAGGCTGGCCAGTTCGTGCGGGTCGGGTTGTTCCAGGCCTATCCAGACAAAATGGCCAGGCTTGGCCGCCCAGTCCGCGCCCTCATCCAGGGTGATATTGCTGACTTTGCGGCCTGCACTGTAAACCGCTGCTGCAACGACTCGGCCCATACGTATATCGCTTCTTCCAGAATGTCCGGGCGCCAGGGGATCTGTGCGCCCGTGGATCAGATTATGGCGCCAGCCATGAGTTCGGGCGAAGTCGGCAATTGACCGGGGCAGGGGCTAGATCAGGTGCTGGCGGTCTTTCTCGATTGCTGCATCCAGTGTTTCCAGAAACGCCTGGCGCGCTTTGAGCTTGGTCTGTGCGTGGGCCTTCATGTTGAGCTTCTGCAAATGTGCCGCGACCTGGCGGGCCGTGTCGTGCAGCGCCTGGCCGTCGACCACCTGATCAAGAAAGCCGGCCTGCAGCGCTTGCTGGGGGTTGAACATCTCGGCATTGATGACCGCACGATTGAAGGCCGACCTGCGCAACCGGTCGCGCGCCAGTTCGATGCCGGCGTGGTGCATGGTCATGCCGATCTGGACTTCATTGAGGCCGATATTGAACGGGCCCTCGACACCGATCCGGTAATCGGCTGCCAGCAACAGAAAGGCGCCCTTGGCAATGGCATGTCCGGTGCAGGCGACCACGATGGGAAACGGATGTGCCAGCAGTCGCCGCGTCAGGGTCGAGCCCTGCGCCACCAGGTCAATGGCCGCCTGCGGGCCGGAGGTCATGACCTTGAGGTCATAGCCGCCGGAAAGAATGCCCGGCTGGCCGGTCAGGATCACCACGGCGCGGTCTTTCACTGCCTGGTCCAGTGCCGCATTCAGGGCGTCGAGCACCGCCGGTGACAAGGCATTGACCTTGCCATTGTTCAGGGTCAGCGTGGCGATGCCGTCTTGCAGGTGATACGAGACCGGGTCGGTCATGGCGCAATTCCTTGATCGGGTGAGCAAGCGCAGACGTTACCCATCCAGCGCAAACAGGTAAAGCACTGACTCACCGGTCACGAGTCGCCTGACAGCCATGGTTCAGCCGGCCGTTTCAAGGCTCGATGCCGTTGAATCCGCAATACTCTTCCCAGTCCATGCCCAACGCTTCGGCCACCTGGCGGTGCGCTTGAAGACGCATGCTTTTGAGTTGCTCGGGGGATTCGGCGATCAGCTCCAGCGCCAGCTCCCAGGGCTCGATGCCTTGTTCTTCAGCACTGTCTTCGAACGCCCATTGCACTTGCTGTTGCTGTTCTTTGGCGCTGAGCTGGCTGATCTCATCCTTGAGTGTGGGATGGTTCGCCAGGTATTTGCTCAAGGCTGCTTGCTGCCATTGGTCCAGATTCATTGCCAGGTTCCTCATGGGTGGCCGGGTGCACACAGGCTGCGCGCGGCGCGCATTGAAAAGGCGCCATTATCAATGACCGGCGGCGCCTGGCAAGCCCGCCGCTTTTTCACGTCGGGCCTGGCGCCCATCAGAAGGCCCGCCGGAGGGCGCAAACAGCGGTCGGCACCGTTCGTCTGTCTGGAGCGCACCTTCGTGCCTACGACGGTTCCCATTTGTTACAGAGGTTTCATTCCTGTCACGGAGATACGTATGACTGCTCAAACGCCTGATGACCCAAAGCCGGATGACCTGGATTTCGATCACAAATCGCCTGATCTGGAAGATCCGCAAGTCGACCCGCCAGCGCCCGCCGAGCCGCCGGCCGACAAGCACTCCACTGATGATTACCCGCCCTACAACACCACCAAGGAATAACCCTTATGGATTGGCCTGCAAGTATTCAAGCAGGTCTTCCATGCGTTGGTCGTTGCCAATCCACCACAGCTTCATGCGCGTGCCCGGGATCACCCCGTCCGGGTCCTTGACGAAATCCGCGATCTTTTCGCGCGTCCAGACGATCCCGGAGGCATGCAGCGCCTCGGTGTACTTGTAATCGTCAGTGTGTCCGGCCTGGCGACCGATGACCCCATTGAGCTGCGGACCGAACGCGGCCCGGGCCGAGGGGCCGATCTTGTGGCAGCCTGAACATAACCGGGTGTAGACCGCCTTGCCCGCCTGCGCATCGCCTGCGCCGTGGGCGATGCCGGTGGCCAGCAGGGTCAGCAATAGCAGAACAGTGTGCTTCATCGGTACTCATCGTGCGTGGGGCAGGGTGGGCATGCTAACCCACGCCTGGCGCGAGGAAAACCAAGGCAGCTTTTGACCCGGGGCATGTGTAAGTGTCTGAAAAGACCGGGCCAGTCAACGTAGGCGTTGCAGGCTCAGGCTCTGGCCGGGGCGATGGGGCCCGCCGCTATCCGGTCCAGGTCGCTCCAGGGGAGCGTGTAAGGTTCCGGGCACTGGCAACCCTGCAGATGATTGAAGGATGACGTTTTTTCGGCTTCACGCTGCTGGGCCCGGCACGACCGGCATATCACGATGCCGCGGTTGATCTGCCAGAGCGAATGCCACTTGATCAGTCTTTCTGAAATGCTCATCGTCCAGCCCATCGTGCCTGCGGCGATCATTCGCCTTACTACTCATTGAGTCTGTTTGGATCATGAACGTTCAGAAATAAAATCTGCCGATGGTCGGAACAACCCTGTCCGGCCGCTTGAACAGCTGTGCTCAGTCCGATTTTGCGTCGAGGTGACCCAGCGCCTTCAGATACAGTGCCACGGTGGTGCCTGCCTTTGGCGCGGTGTTCAGCCGTACCGCACCGCCTGCGGTTTCGGCAAATTCACGGACCTGAGACAAGCCAAGCCCGGTGCCCTTGCCGGGTTCCTTGGTGGTGAAAAAGGGCTCGAAGATATGCTTGGCCAGGTCGGCGGGCATGCCCGGCCCGTTATCGGCCACGCTGAGCACCAGGTAGTCGCCTGCGGGCAGTGAGGCATCATCCTCGACAAAGTCCAGGCGGGTGGAGATGCGCACGCGGCCTGCACCCCCGAGCGCATCACGGGCATTGGTCAGCAGGTTCAGCATGGCGGCATTCAACTGCGCTTCCTCGCAGAGGACCACAGTCCTGGAGGCCGACAGCTCGAAGGTCAGTTCGACCCTGTCAGTGGCGGTACGCGACAACACATCGCTCATCGCCTCAATGCGCGCATTGATGTCGATACAGACCAGGTTCGGGCTGTCCTGGCGCACGCTGGCCAGTAAATGGCCGACCAGATGGCGCCCCTGATCGACGGCTTGCAGTCCGGTGTCGCTGAAGCGCTCGACATCATCGGGGCGCCGCGCGCGCAGCCGTATCATCTGCAAGCTGGCGCTCAGGGCCTGAAGGATATTGTTGAAGTCGTGCGCGATGCTGGCCGTGACCATCCCCAGCGAAGACACGCGCCTGGCATGGTGCAGGGACTGCTCTGTCAGTTGGTTGAGGGCCTTGGCCTGGGCAAGTTCCTTTTCCAGCCTCTGGGCCCGGTGTTCTTGTTGCTCGCGCAGCAGGCGCAGCTGCAGTAACGAGGCGGTTTGCCGGGCCAGCGCCTGCAGCGCCATCTGCTGCGAGTCTGTGAGTGTTCGGGCTCTGGTATCGATGACGCAGACAGTGCCCAAGGCGTGACCCCTGTCGTCGATGATCGGGGCGCCGGCATAAAAGCGAATGTAGGGTGGGCCGAGCACCAGCGCACTTTCCTGGAACCGTGCGTCCAGCCGGGCGTCCTCCACGATCAGGACATCGGTCGGGGCCAGGATGGCGTGTGCGCAAAAGGCCAGGTCACGGTGTGTTTCCCTGGCATCCAGCCCGACGCACGCCTTGAACCACTGGCGTTCCCGATCCACCAGCGAGACCAGCGCGATGGGGGTTTCGCACAGTGCGCTGGCGAGCATCACGATATCGTCGAATTCGGCCTCGGGCGCCGAGTCCAGAACCCCGAGATGCTCCAGCGAGAGGGCCCTTTCATCCTCGTTGGGAGGAAAGGGGGCGGGACTGTGGGACATCTGGACACCCATCATGATCAAGAAAGGAACCGGTCGATGAGGCCATGGCCATCATCCGGACCGGCAGGGAGTGTGCGTGTCACCTGTCATCGTGCGTCGTTGCCTTTGCCATCACAGCTGCCATCAGGCATCGCGGCGTCTGGTCTGACAGCGAGGATCGCTCGCCGGTTCTGGCCCGGCCCTGCAAATGTAGTGCCCGGACACTGTCCGGCGGACGTATCAGCCGTAGACATCGTCCTGTTGCGCCTTGTCGATGAACCTGTCCTGCAGATCGCCCTGAATCGGCTCACCATCAAGACTCAGCACAATGTCACCGTTGAGGTCGTTGGGGAAGTGCACGCCATCCAGTACGCCCAGCAGGACACTGGCACTGTCGGCCATGACGACCTTGAAAAAATCGATGACGTGCATTTTTTGCGCATCGCTCAACGAAGCGAGCGCATTGCGGGCCCGGGCGAAAGCGTCCTGCTGCTCATCGACCGGCCGGGTGAGCGCCTCCTTGTAATGCAGGAAATTGTGCTCGAACAGCTCGGCGTAAATGGCATTTACAAATTTCTGATCATTCATGGCGATTGCCCGTCATGGTCTGCAAGCCTCTGGACCGTCGAGTGCAACGGGCTGGATGAGGAGCTTGCCTTGGTTTCGTACGTTACCGACGGTTTTTGCAACGGCATACCACTTGAAGTCCCCTGCCGGCCGGCATCCGGATTGCACGATCTCTGCCGCACGTGCTGTCGAGGTGTGCGGGTCCAGCCATTCCCGGGCAAGCTCGGGTGACAGTGTCAGCGGCTTGCGGTCATGGATGTCGATCAGGCCCTGGTCTGCCGCAGCGGTAACGATCACGAAGCCGTCGCGCTCGTGCGGCGCGATGTCCGTGTGCACCTGCGCCAGCGCGGCGAAGTAAAGCGGCTGGCCATCCTGGCTGGTGATGTAGAAGGGCTGTTTTTTCTTCGGGTCGTGCGGATCCTTGACCCACTCGAACCAGCCATTGGCCGGCGCCAGGGCTCGCCCGTGCGGCCACACGCCCTTCCAGAATTTCCCTTCCAGCAACGTGTCGGCCCGGGCATTGATCGAATCCGGGCGCTTTCCTTTCGCCCAGTGCGGCGCCCAGCCCCATTTGACCTTGTCCACACGCACACCACCGTTGGCAGGTCTTATCAACTCGACACGCGTCGTCGGCGCCACGTTATACCGGTTGACAGGCTCATGGTCATAGCCATTGATCACTGCCAGGTCCAAGCCCAGCTGGCGCAGGTAATGGTCCATGCTTTCGTAGATCGAGTAGCGTCCGCACATGCCCGGCCCCCGGTGGGTATGTTCTACATTGCACATTGACCACGACCGGATGTGATAGTTGGTTGTGTATTCATACAGTCTTTCGGCGCGCCATGGGCCCATGCGTTGATTCGCTGGAACTGGAATATGAACTCAACCTCGCCGTGAAGCGTGGGCTCAGTTATTACCTTGAGGGCAATGGCTTCGAGGTGCGTTGTCCGGTGTTGGGCGCACAACAACACGTTGTCGGCGGCGGTGCCTGTCGAGAAGGCGCTATCAAACCGGGCAAGGATAAAGGGCTTGGAAGGTTTGAACGCGTTTCATTGATATCGCACTGGGGATAATCATGACGGGCAAGGGCGTGTGGGGGTCTGGCGCGGCCTGGTAATTGCCTTCCTTGCCCTGAATTTGCCCTGGACAAACAGACCGGAAAAGAAAAAGCCCCGACGTTCACTGGGAAGGTCAGGGCTTTAGCTTGTATCGAATATGGCGGTGAAAGAGGGATTCGAACCCTCGATACGATTTCTCGTATACACACTTTCCAGGCGTGCTCCTTAAACCACTCGGACATCTCACCGTATCTCGCGTCACATGTTGTGTCTGCCGAGGCGCGCTAATTTAGTCGAAGGTCCTTGCCAATGCAAATCTTTTTTTCAGCTTTTTCATGCGGTTAAGCAAAAAAACGCTTTTCGCGGATCAGCGGTTCTGCAGGAACACCACATAGCCCTCGAACCCCGGGCTGTCTTGCAGGTAATCGGGGGCTTGCCACTGGCCGCCCTGGATCAGGCCGATCTTGAACGGCAGGCCTATCTGGCTCAGGCGTGGGAGGTAGGCGCCGTAGTCGGGAATGCTGTGGCGGCCCTGGTAGGTCTGCACCACCACTTCGTCGACCACACCCTTGAGCTGGCCGATGGTACTGGCGTCGGCGTTGCTGCTCCAGTCCATCAGGCCGGTGATGCTCAGTCGATAGCCGGTTGGCAGGCGCTGGCGCAGGTCACGCAGGAACGCCACGTATTCGTCCAGGTAGCGGGTGCGGGCGTCGAAGTCGATCTGGATGCCCACCACTCGGTTACCGGCCTGGCGCCAGCGTTCCACCTGGCCGAACAACTGGCGGTACACCGAATCGGGCCAGCGCAGGGTGTGGGCGCGGTACACCACCCAGAGCTGCTCCTGCGGCAGGCGCGCCACGCTTGGGCCCTGGGCCACGAAGCGCACCTGCGGATCGCGGCGCGACTGGCTGATCTGCCCTTGCAGCACATACAGCGTGCGCGCCTGTGCCAGCACCGGCTGGGAGGCGACACCGCCCCACAGCCAGAACGCATCGTAGTCACGGGCGTCGACGCTGGCCTGCGCGGGCAGGGCGCCCAGCAGGCCGAGCAGGGCCAGCCAGCGCCAGGATGCGGGCGGCTTCACCAGTAATACTTCAGGGTCTTGCCCCACTGCGTAGTGGCGTAGGTGCTTTTCAGCTGCCGGAACCAGGCCTTGCGCACGGCAGGTTCGACATCCTGGCCCCCGCAGCCGTTATAGCCGGCCGAGGCATAGCAGTTGATGGCCCGAAACAGCGCGTAGGCCTTGTCGTCGGCCGCCGCCTTGGGGTTGGCGATGACCTGGCGATAGCCATCCAGCCGTGAGAACACCGTGCCGCTGAAGCCTGGCGCACTGCCGCCCAATGTGTCGGCGTCACGACGCAGGTCCAGTGGCATGCCGTCGAGCCGGTTGCGCAGGATGAACTCGCCCAGGCAGTTGAGTGCACGCGGGTCTTTGCCATTGGCTTGCAGCGCCGCAGCTGTCTGGGCGATGGCCGGGCACGTGTAGCCCGACTCGGCCTTGTCGCCCTGCCACTGGAACAACGCCAGCGAAGGGCCGGCAATGTAGGTGTAGCCCAGGGCGTAGCCAAGCTTTTCTTCGGGCAAGGGCGTGGGCAGGCGCTTGAAATCCTCGGCAAAGTCGGCGTACCGGCCGCGCATCAGGTCCTTGTACAGCAGGACAAACAGCGCCAGGTTGCGTTCGCTGTCATCCAGGCCCTGGCTGGCCTGCTGGCGCAGCAGGTCGGCGTCCGCCACATGGCTGAGCAGAATGTTGCGCACCTGGCGCGATTGAATCGGTGAGTCGCTGGCAAAGACCCGCGCCAGTTGTTCGTCGCGTTCAAAACTCATGGCCAGCGCCAGTTCCAGCTGTTCGCGCTGCAATGGCGCCTGAGCCTGGGGCAGCAGGCTCAGCCAGAGCGACTGCGCGCCTTTCCAGTCCTGGCGCGCCTCTAGCGCCAGACCGCGCAGGGTGTGCCGGCTCAAGCCCAGGTAGTCCAGACGCTCGCCCGATGCAGGCGCTTCGGGCAGGTGTTGCAACGCCTGTCCAGGGTCGTCCTGGCGATACAGCGCATGGGCCGCCAGCAGGTACTCGTACAGGTCCGGGTGGTCGGCAAACGCGCCGCGCTGCGCCTGCAGGTCGGCCAGGCTCAGAGGGGCGGCGGCTTCCTGGCGCATGTTCATCAGGTCCCTGACGGCCATCAGCATCGGGTCCTGCAAGGGCCCGGTGCTGTGCATCAGCAGCTTGATATCGGCTTCATTGACCAGCTCATCAAGGCTCAGGTTGCGGCGTTGATCATCGCGCTGGGCCAGTTGCCAGGCGTAATCGTCGGCCAGGGCGCTGTAGTTGCCGCCCAGCCAGTGCACGCGTCGCAGCAGCCCCTTGGCCGAGGTCGCATACGCGCCGTCAGGCCAGGTGCCCAGGTAGCGGTTAAAGCCTTGCTCGGCCTGCTGCAGCAGGGTTTTGTCCACGCGGGCAGGGTCAAGCTCGCTGTATTCGTTGAAGGCCGTTTCCTGCACATGGTTCAGGGCCGTGCGTGCGCTCATGTAGGCGGCCGTCTGTTGCAGCCAGGGCTGGTTGCTGTCGGCCAGGCTGGCAAACCCCTGGGCGGCCTCGGTGAAGCGTGAACTGTAGAAATCGGTGGCCGCGCGCAAGTAGGTCGCAAACGCCTGGGCGGTGGGGGATGACAGTTGCGCCGGGATCAGGCTGGCCTGTTGCTCGGGCGTCCAGCTGCAGGCGCCCAGGATCTGCAGGCGACTTTCGGCCAGCGCCTTGCGCTCGCTGTCGGCGATGTCGGTGCTGTCGAGCAACTGATTGATGAACAAGGCGGCGCTGTCTTGATCATTGCTGCGACAGCGGCTGCCTTCGCCGTGTAGAAGATTGGCGCCGGCCGTCTCTTGCGGCACGCTCAGGCCCAGGCGCTGCAAGGGGGCGGCCAATGGCGCAGGGCGCTCGGCCGCAGCGGGGTCGGCAGGCATTGCCGCCGGCTGGAGTCGCGAGGCGGCAAAGGGCACCGGGCCATAGCCTTGCTCAAGGTCGGTTGCATTGAGCGGCTGTGGCTTGAGCGCCAGTGTGCCCTTGTCGGCCAGCAGCAGGCGCAGGTTCACCTGGCTGTCATTGCCTGGGCTGAGAAACGCCAGGCTGCTGCAGATCGACAGATCTTCCTTGAGCATCGACCAGCGCGGGTAGCATGAATCATCGCCGCTGGCGTAGGCGCCGGTGGCGAAGGCAGAGCTGGCAATCAGGGCAGTCAACAACCGCATGCGCATGAAATGTCCTTGAATTCAAAGGCAGATAAAAAGAGGTGCAACAGGCAGGCGCCATCATAGCCTGCAGGGTTGATGGCGCGCCTGTATGTGTCGAAAATTCCCACAGGCTTCACCGCATGCGCTTGAGCGTATTGTCCTTGCGGATGAAGTGGTGCCACAGCGCCGCCAGCACATGCACGCCGGCCACGTAATAGAACAGCCTGGCGAACAGCTTGTGCAGGTCTTCGAAGTATTCGGCGGTACGCCCGGACGTCGGCAGCGGCCATGGAATGGCAGCGTCGGTAAACAGGATCGGCAGCGACCCCTTTTCCACCAGCACCGTCAACAGGCCCAGCACCGGCTGGACGAACAGAAAGCCATACATCAGGTAATGGCTGAGGGTAGCCAGGGTGCGCACGGCGCCTTGCAGCGGCGGGGTGATGGCCGGCGGCGTGTGCCGGCGGCGCTCGGCCAGGCGGAAAAAGGCCAGGGCCAGCAACAGGATGCCGGTCCAGTAGTGGCTCTGGACTACCAGCACACGGTAGTCCGAGCCACGGGTGAACTGGGTGCGGCTCAGGATCAGGCAATAGGCCAGGACCACCAGGGCGGCCATGACCCAGTGCAGCCACCGGGCCCTACGGGAATAGCGTTGGGTCTGCAATTGCGTCACAACCGAATCCTTATGGTCAGTAAAACGCCATTAACGATACCGCTGGCCAATTGCAAGCAATCGCCATGCCCGACCCTTGCAGGGTTATTGCCCGGCCTGTTCAAGCAGGTCAAAAGTGCCGCTGTTGTTGCGGCAGTCTTTGCGGATCTGATCCGGCTGTCTGATTTCGTAGTACCACGTGATGATGCGTGCGCCTTCGGGAAGGGTCGGCGGGTCCTGCTCGGGGTCACGGCTGGCCGAGCGTTCATTGCTCAGCGACTCGGCGGTCAGGGTGGCGGTGCAGGAGGCGCGGGCGCCACTGGGGCACTGCGCGACCTTTTTCTTGGTGGTGGGGCTGGCGCCCTGATCCTGGTTGCTGCACGACCAGTCGATCGAGCCCGGCGGCATGCCTTGGTATTGATAGCAAATGTGCGTCTGCACCACCGGTACCTGGGCGCTGGCCTGCTCGGTGCGTACCTCGCAGGCCTCGCCCCACGCCAGCGTACAGCCCAGGCTGGCAGTCAGTGCGATGACACGTTTCATGATCGATCCCTCAATCGCTGACAAGCCTGCCTTCAGGCCGACCTGTTCACCGGAGAGTCCTGGCAGGCTTGAAAAGTTCAGCATCAAGTGACCAGTGGTGTCCCGTATTCATTGGCCATCGAGCACGGAACCTGGCCGATCGGCAGGCTTCATATGCTGTGAATAATGGGGGCGCCCGCCGCCGTAAGAAATAAGGAGTAAGTGTTCTTGACCCGAGCCAATACGCCTGTCGGCCATCCGCAGCCGGTATCGGCCTTTTCGATCAATGTACTGAGCATGAACATGCACATGGGCTTTGGCTTTCTCAATCGCCGCTTCATCCTCCCGGAGTTGCGCGATGCGGTGCGCAGTGTGTCGGCCGACATCGTGTTTCTCCAGGAAGTGCACGGTGAGCACCAGCGCCATGCCAGTCGGGTCAAGGGCTGGCCGACCCTGTCGCAATACGAGTTTCTGGCCGACAGCATGTGGAGCGATTTTGCCTACGGGCGCAACGCGGTGTACCCCGATGGCGACCATGGCAACGCGCTGCTGTCCAAATACCCGATCGTGCGCCACGAAAACCTTGATGTGTCGATCCATGGCACCGAACAGCGCGGGCTGTTGCATTGCGTGCTGGATGTGCCCGGCTGCGGCCATGTGCACGCCATCTGCGTGCACCTTGGCCTGCGCGAAAAACACCGTGAGGAGCAGATCGGCCTGCTGGCGCAACTGGTCCGGCGTCTGCCCGAAGGGGAGCCGGTGATCGTCGCCGGCGATTTCAACGACTGGCGCCAGCGTGCCGATGCCTTGCTCGAAGGCACCGGGCTGCACGAAGTGTTCGTGCGTCATGCCGGCGCGCCGGCCAAGAGCTTTCCGGCCCGCTGGCCTTTGCTGCGCCTGGACCGGATCTACGTGGCCAATGCCACGTCTCATCGACCGAAAGTGCTGAGTAACCGGCCCTGGTCACATCTTTCCGATCATGCACCGTTGGCGGTGGAGGTGACTTTATGAGTGAAGCACGATGGTGCGACGGTAACTCGGTGGAGTTACTGATCAATGGCGAGGATTTCTACACGGCCGTGTTCGACGCGATGCGCCAGGCCCGTCGGCAGGTGCTGGTAGAGACGTTCATCATTTTTGAAGACCGGGTGGGCGAGGCGCTGCAGAAAGCGCTGATCCAGGCCGCCCGCAACGGCGCCCAGGTGGTGGTGACGGTCGACGACTACGGCACCTGCGACCTCAGTTCGGTATTCATCAAGCAGATGATCGATGCCGGTATCCAGATTCAGCTGTTCGACCCGCAGCCGCGCCTGATGGGCATGCGCACCAATCTGTTCCGGCGCCTGCACCGCAAGGTGGTGGTGATCGATGGCGAGCAGGCGTTCATTGGCGGCATCAACTACAGCGTCGATCACATGACCGACACCGGGCTGACCGCCAAGCAGGATTACGCGGTGCGGGTGCGGGGTCCGATCCTGGCCGACATTCACCGCAGCACCTTGCAGATGCTCAGCCAGACCGTGCGCGAAGGGCTCAAGCCGGTGCCGCTGACGCTCGAGCGTGCCGGCACCGCGCGCATGCTGCTGGCAGAGCGCGACAACCGCCAGCACACCACCGACATCGAAGAGCAATACCTCGATGCGATCCGCCAGGCCCGATCGCGCATTACCCTGGCCAACGCCTATTTCTTTCCCAGCTACCGCTTTTTGCGTGAGTTGCGCAATGCCGCCCGGCGCGGCGTCAAGGTCAACCTGATTTTGCAAGGCAAGCCGGACATGCCATTCGTGCGCGTGTGCTCGCGCCTGACCTACACCTACCTGCTGCGCGATGGCGTGGTGATCCATGAATACAAACAGCGCGCCCTGCACGGCAAGGTGGCGCTGATCGACAATGAATGGTCCACCGTGGGGTCCAGCAACCTGGACCCGCTGAGCCTGGCGCTGAACCTGGAGGCCAACCTGTTCATTCGCGATGCCGCGCTGAACCAGCACCTGCAGGACCACCTGCTGGAGCTGGCGGCCGCCCACAGTGTGCCGATCACGCTCAAGGGCGCGGCGCGCGGGCAATGGTGGCGGGCGCCGATGATTTTCCTGTGCTTTCACTTCCTGCGGCATTTTCCGGCGATTGCCGGTCTGTTCCCGGTTCACGGTCCGCGCCTGAAACCCTTGCGGGTGGCCGACATCATGCCGGAGGCGAAAGTCATCAAAGCGCAACAGGATGCGGTTCAGGAACTGCCCAACCAGGAGAAGTCGTCATGAGTGAGGCCAGCGCCACACAAGCGTCCAGCCAGGCTTCGCCGCGCTGGGTATGGGCCAAGCGCCTGCTCAAGCTGTTTTTTTTCATTGCCGTGCCGGTGCTGTTGTTCATGCTGGTCAAGAACATCGACTGGCAAGAGGTCAAGAAGGCGCTGCAGTCCTACAAGGCCAGCACCCTGGCGATCGCTGCACTGGTGGCGGCGGCCAGCTACCTGACCTACTGCGGCTTCGACATCCTGGCGCGCTATTACACCCGGCATAAGCTCAGCGTGGCGCAGATCATCCCGGTGACGTTCGTGTGCTACGCCTTCAACCTCAACCTCAGCTCCTGGGTCGGCGGCATCGCGCTGCGTTATCGGCTGTACTCGCGGCTGGGGCTGGATGTGCCGACCATTACACGGGTGTTGAGCCTGAGCCTGATCACCAACTGGCTGGGCTACATGCTGCTGGCCGGGTTCGTGTTTTCCATGGGCTTTCTGAAACTGCCCCCCGAGTGGTCCATCGGCAGCGGCAGCCTGCAACTGATCGGCGTGGCCTTGCTGGTGGTGTGCCTGGCCTATTTGCTGGCGTGCCGGTTTTCCAAGCGCCGGTCATGGACGATTCGTGGCCAGGAGCTGAACCTGCCGTCGTTGACCCAGGCGTTGATGCAGGCCAGCCTGGGCGCGTTGAACTGGTCGCTGATGGCCATGGTGATCTTCACGTTGCTGCCGGAAAAAGCCTTCTACCCGGCCATTCTGGGCGTGTTGCTGATCAGCAGCATCGCGGGCGTCATCACTCACATCCCGGCCGGGCTGGGGGTGCTTGAAACGGTGTTCATCACCTTGCTGGCGCACCAGTTTTCCAAAGGCACGCTGCTGGCGGCATTGATTGGCTACCGGGCCATCTATTTCCTGTTGCCCTTGATGCTCGCGGTGGTGGTGTACCTGGTGCTGGAGAAGAGCGCCAGGCACATCAGTGCGAAAAACCGCGAGAAGTCACAGGTTCAACCGGAGGACTGATCCCCCGGCAGTCAATCAATGCGCCAGCCGGGCAAACATCTGCACAGCGTTCACCGCATTGTTGGTGCCCTCGCTGATCTGCACGATCACCGAACCGGCCTGGTCCGCCAGGTCGACACCCTTGATGGCGTTGCTGCGGGTGTTGTCCATGCTGTCAATGGCCTGGCGGGTCTCGGTCTGGATCATGCCGATCATCTCGGAAATCTCCGCTGTCGAGCGGCTGGTACGGCCGGCCAGCTGGCGCACTTCATCGGCCACCACCGCAAAGCCGCGTCCCTGGTCACCGGCACGTGCGGCCTCGATGGCTGCGTTGAGGGCCAGCAGGTTGGTCTGGTCGGCAATACTGCGAATGGTGTTGACGATGGCGGTGATCTGCTCGGAGCGGGCGCCCAGTTGCGCCACGATGCGGGAAGAATCCTCGATGTTCATCGAAATCTGGCGCATCTCGCTGGCGGCCTGCTGGATCACCTCGGTGCCATGGGCGGTGACCTTACGGGTCTCCACCGAGATGTGATACGCCTGGGCGGCGCTGCTGGCATCGCGTTCGTGCTCTTCGATGCGTGAGGTGATGTCCGAGGCAAACTTGACGATGCGGTGCAGCTTGCCGTCGGCGTTGTAGACCGGGTTGTAGGTGGCCTCCATCCAGCGCACCTGGCCATTGCGGCCGACGCGCTTGAACTGACCGCTGAAAAACTCGCCCTTGTTCAGGCGCCGCCAGAAGTCGGCGTATTCGCTGCTGTTGGCCACCTCGCTCGGGCACAGGATGCTGTGGCTCTTGCCGACCAGTTCGGCCTCGCTGTAGCCCATGGTCTGGGTCAGGTTGGCATTGGCCTTGAGGATGCGTCCTTCCAGGTCAAACTCGATGATCGCCATGGCCCGGTCAATGGCGTGCAGCTTGTTGCGCGCTTCATTGGCCGCCTCGATGCGGCCGGTCACGTCGGTGGCGAACTTGACAACTTTCATTACTTTGCCGGTGCTGTCGCGCACCGGGTTGTAGCTGGCTTCGAGCCAGACGGTGCGGCCCTCGCGGGTCACGCGATGAAACGTCATGCTGACGAAGTCACCCGCGCGCAGGCGGGTCCAGAGCTTGTCGTACTCGGGGCTGCGCACATCCTCGGCGGTGCAGAAGATCCGGTGATGCTTGCCCAGGATGTCTTCCAGGCGATAGCCCATGACCTTGAGGAAATTTTCGTTGGCGTGCAGGACGTTGCCATTGAGGTCGAATTCGACACTGGCCATCGAACGATTGATGGCTTCCAGCAGGCAGGCTTGCTGGTCGATGGTCTGCTGGAGGGCGGTCAAGGCTTTCTTATTGGAATTGAATAGCATCATGGTGTGGCTCGCAAAGAGATGGAACGCCGTATGGATCCATGTCTTGTGCGTGCCTGGCCTGGACGTTCGGGGTCGATGGTCGCAGGGCGGGCACACATGCTGTCCTATGCAATGATGGCACTATAGAGGGCATTCCTGATTTTTGTACAACCCGTTCGTCAGCCGCCGACAGAAGGGAAAGGCCCGACGCACAACGCCCGAGGCCGCGTTGTACGCGGCCTCGGGCAGTAGTGGCACTTCATGCCTGCACGAGGCATTCAGTCCTCCAGATCCACCTGTTCGTGAATCTCGTCGACCTTCAATTCCAGCCGGTAGGCCACGGCAATGAACAGCGCCTGGCACAGGCACAAGGTGGCACTCAAGGAGCGGAAGGCAAACGAGCTGCCCTCGTTTACCAGCAACACCGAGTTGGCGCGCTTGGCCAGCGGCGACAGGTTGCTGTCGGTGATGATCAGGGTCTTGGCCTGGTTGTGCTGGGCAATGCGCAGGCAGTGCTGGGTTTCCTTGCCGTACGGGGTGAAGCTGATGGCGATCAGCAGGTCGGTGGAACGGATGCTGCGCATCTGCTCGCGATAACCGCCGCCCAGCCCGGAAATCAAGTGGATGCGCTTGTTGGTGTGTTGCAGGTTATAGACCAGGTAGTCGGCCACGGCGAACGAGCGACGCACCCCCACCACATAGATGTTCTCGGCATTGACCACCAGGTCCACGGCCTTCTCGAAAGCTTCGTCGTCCAGGTCGTCGCTCAGGCGCTCCAGGCCAGATAAGGTCGCATTCACACATTCACGCGCCAGGTCGCCGGCCCCGGCCTTGTGCGCCTTGTCGGCGATCATGCTGCGGATGCGTTGCTGGTAGTTCTGCACCGGCGTGGTCTTGTGCGTATAGGCGTCGCGAAACAGCGCCTGCATTTCGCTGAAGCCACTGAAACCGAAGCGCTGCGAAAACCGCACGATGGCCGACGGATGCACCTCGCACTCGCGAGCGATGTCGCTGATGCGGTCGACCATGATCCGCCCGCTCTGCTGGCTCATGTAGCTGGCAATGCGCTTGAGCTGGCGCGGCAATTCTTCGTATTGCTCGGTGATCATGCGCAACAGGTCGTCGGCGCTGATAGGAGCTGCAGCGGCGGTGTCTGGCTGGGACGGCTGCTCGGTGCTGGACATGACTTCAATCCTTCTTGCTTGTTCTTCTATGGCACGCGTCGGCTCAGGAAAACCTGATGGGTCGCGGCCCAGGCAACCACGGTGGGCCGGCTAAGCCCTCGGCCACTTTAACCCACCTCGGCGGGCAGCGGGGCGTCTGGCTGATTGTGGAATAAAATTTCCAATAGAAAAAATTATAGAATAAATATTGATTGGTGGGGCGAGACGTTCTAGTCTGCCCACACCAAGAACATTTCGCGCGGCAGTTGTGCGTGATGCAGGCTGATAAAAATAACAGGAGCCACCATGGGCCAGACTCGCTTTGCCACTGGGCGTCAGTTGGATCTGATATGCCTCGGACGCCTGGGCGTCGATCTTTATGCGCAGCAGGTCGGCGCACGCCTTGAAGATGTGTCCAGCTTTGCCAAATACCTGGGCGGCTCGTCCGCCAACATCGCCTTCGGCACGGCCCGGCTGGGCTTGAAATCAGCCATGCTCAGCCGGGTGGGCGACGATCACATGGGCCGCTTTCTGGTCGAGTCGTTGGCTCGCGAAGGCTGCGATGTCAGCGGCATCCGCTGCGACCCCGAGCGCCTCACCGCCATGGTGCTGCTGGGCCTGAAAGACCGCGAAACCTTCCCGCTGGTGTTCTACCGCGAGAACTGCGCCGACATGGCGCTGCGTGCCGAAGACATCGACGAGCAACTGGTCGCCTCCAGCAAGGCGCTGCTGATCACCGGCACCCACTTTTCTACCGAACAGGTGTTCCGCGCCAGCAGCCAGGCGCTCGACTATGCCGAAAAGCACAACGTACGGCGGGTGCTGGACATCGATTACCGTCCGGTGCTGTGGGGCCTGGCTGGCAAGGCCGATGGCGAGACGCGTTTTGTGGCCGACCAGAAGGTCAGCCAGCATGTGCAGCGCATCCTGCCGCGCTTCGACCTGATCGTGGGCACCGAAGAGGAATTTCTGATTGCCGGGGGCAGCACCGACCTGCTCACGGCCTTGCGCAAGGTGCGCGAACTGAGCGCCGCGACCCTGGTGGTCAAGCTCGGCCCGCAAGGATGCACGGTGATTCACGGCGCCATCCCGGCGCGCCTGGAAGACGGCGCGATTTATCCGGGTGTGCGGGTCGAGGTGCTCAATGTGCTGGGCGCAGGCGATGCCTTCATGTCTGGCTTTCTCAGCGGCTGGCTCAAGGACGCCGATGATGAGCGCTGCTGCCAGCTGGCCAATGCCTGCGGCGGCCTGGTGGTGTCACGCCATGCCTGCGCCCCGGCGATGCCGACCCCGGCCGAACTCGACTACCTGTTCAGCAGCCCGGTACCGATCACCCGGCCCGACCAGGACGTGGCCTTGCAGCGCCTGCATCAGGTCAGCGTCCCGCGCAAGCAGTGGAAGCAACTGTTCATCTTCGCCTTCGACCACCGTGGGCAACTGGTCGAGCTGGCGCAACAGGCCGGCCGTGAGCTCAGCAGCATTCCTTACCTCAAACAACTGTTCATCCAGGCCGTGGCCCGCGTCGAAGCCGACCTGGCCCGGCGTGGCATCGAGGCCGATGTCGGGCTGCTGGCCGACCAGCGCTTCGGCCAGGATTCGCTCAATGCCGCCACAGGACGCGGCTGGTGGGTGGCCCGTCCCGTGGAAGTGCAGGGCTCGCGGCCGCTGGCCTTCGAGCATGGCCGTTCGATCGGCAGCAACCTGATCAGCTGGCCGGCCGAGCAGATCATCAAGTGCCTGGTGCAATACCACCCCGATGACGAGCCACTGCTGCGCCTGGAGCAGGAAGCGCAGATCAAGGGCTTGTACGAGGCGTCCAAGGCCAGCGGCCATGAACTGCTGCTGGAAATCATCCCGCCCAAAGATCACCCGTCCACCCATCCCGATGTCATGTACCGCGCCTTGAAGCGCCTCTACAACCTGGGCATCTATCCGGCCTGGTGGAAGATCGAAGCGCAGGAAGCCGACGTCTGGCGCCAGCTCGACGAACTGATCCAGGAACGCGATCCGTACTGCCGTGGCGTGGTGCTGCTGGGCCTGAATGCACCGGTGCAGGCGCTGGCCGAGGGCTTTGCCCAGGCGCGTGACAGCCAGACCTGCCGGGGCTTTGCCGTGGGCCGCACGATCTTCCGCGAGCCCAGCCGTGCCTGGCTCAATGGCGAGATCGACGATGAAAGCCTGATTGCCCGGGTGCAGGACATCTTCAGCGGCCTGATCGAGTCCTGGCGCGCCAGCCGCGCCTGAAACGCACCCTTAACGATTGATTCAGCGATAACAACAAAAAGGTACAGCCATGTCTGTTTCCGACACCTCTATTCGCATTGGCATCAACCCGATTTCCTGGAGCAACGACGATCTGCCGACGCTGGGCGGCGAGACGCCGCTGGCCACGGCGCTAAGCGAGGGCCAGCAGATCGGCTACGAAGGTTTTGAACTCAACGGCAAGTTTCCCAAAGACGCCAAGGGCGTCGGCGATGTCTTGCGCCCCTATGGCCTGGCGCTGGTCTCGGGCTGGTACTCCAGCCAGTTGGCACGGCGCTCGGTGGCCGAGGAAATCGAGGCCATCGGCCCGCACCTGGACATCCTGGCGCAGAACGGCGCCACGGTGATGGTCTACGGCGAGGTCGCCGATTCAATCCAGGGCCAGCGCATCCCGCTGGTCGAGCGCCCGCGTTTTCACACCGAGGCCGCCTGGCGCGAGTACGCCGACAAGCTCACGGAGCTTGCGCGCTTCACCCTGTCACGCGGCGTGCGCCTGGCCTACCACCACCACATGGGCGCCTACGTCGAGTCGCCGGCTGACATTGATCAACTGATGGCCCTGACCGGCAGCGAAGTCGGCCTGCTGTTCGATTCGGGCCACTGCTACATGGGCGGTGGCGATCCGCTGGCGGTGCTGAGCAAGCACATCGAGCGGGTCTGCCACGTGCACTTCAAGGATGTGCGCAAGGCCGTGGTGCAACTGGCGCGCAACAACCTGTGGAGCTTTCCGGACTGCATCATCAATGGCACCTTCACCGTGCCGGGCGACGGCGACATCGACTTTGCGGCCCTGCTGAGTGTCTTGCGCCAGGCCGGTTACCACGGCTGGCTGGTGGTCGAGGCCGAGCAGGACCCGGCCGTTGCGCCCAGCTATGCGTACGCCAAGAAGGGCTACGACACGTTGCGCCAATTGCTGGTCGACGTTCGATAACAACAAAAGCGTTGCCTGAGAAAGGAGGGCTGGACCATGAATCTGTTGACCAAGAGCAAACCCCAGGGCCGTGACATCGTCGCGCTGCAAGCAGGCGTTCTGGACTATGTAGGCTTTGCCGCCTATCGCCTGGAGGGAGGCGAGCAACTGCCGCTGGCCGCGGGTGACAAGGAGCTGTGCGTGGTGCTGCTGGCCGGGCACGTCAGTGTCAGCGGCGAGGCACCGGGGCAGGGGGCCTTTGATTGGGACAACATCGGTGGTCGCCAGTCGGTGTTCGAAGAACAGTCGCCTTTTGCCGTCTACCTGCCGGCCGACAGCCAGGCGCTGTTCACGGCACGCGGGCCTGCCCATGTGGCCGTGTGCGCAGCCCCTGGCGACCGTGCCCAGGGCTTGCCGGCACGCTTGATCCGGCCCGAAGGCATGAAGCGCAGCGTGCGCGGCAAGGGCGCCAACACCCGCTATGTGTGCGACATCCTGCCGGACACCGAGGTGGCTCACTCGCTGCTGGTGGTCGAGGTGCGCACGCCGTCGGGGCATTCGTCCAGCTACCCGCCGCACAAGCATGACCAGGACAACCTGCCGCATGAAAGCTTTCTGGAGGAGACCTACTACCACCAGGTCAACCCGCCCCAGGGCTTCGTGTTCCAGCGCGTCTACACCGACGACCGCAGTATCGACCAGGCCATGGCCGTGGAAAACAACGACCTGGTGACCGTGCCCAGGGGCTATCACCCGGTCAGCGTGCCTTATGGCTACGAATCGTATTACCTCAACGTGATGGCCGGCCCCAAACGCGCCTGGCAATTTCACAACGACCCGCAACACAGCTGGTTGATGGACCTGTGAACCGTATCGCCAGCCCGCAGGGTGTTGCAGACCACCCACAATCGTCCAACAAGAATACGGAGTCAGTGTCATGAGTGATTCACCGGTCATCGGCCATTACATCAACGGCGAGCTGAACGACGCCGCCGAGCGCTACAGCGATGTCTTCAACCCCGCCACTGGCGATGTCCAGGCGCGCGTGGCACTGGCCAGCGCCCAGACCGTCGAGCAGGCCGTTGCCGCTGCCCGTGCGGCGTTCCCGGCCTGGTCGGAGCAGTCGTCGCTGCGCCGGGCGCGGGTGATGTTCAAGTTCAAGGAACTGCTGGACCGTCACCATGACGAACTGGCCGAAATCATCTGCCGCGAACACGGCAAGGTGTTTTCCGACGCCAAGGGCGAGGTGGTGCGTGGCATCGAGATTGTCGAGTTCGCCTGCGGCGCGCCGAACCTGCTCAAGAGCGAGTTTTCCGACAACATCGGTGGCGGCATCGACAACTGGAACCTGCGCCAGCCTTTGGGCGTGTGCGCCGGCATCACCCCGTTCAACTTCCCGGTCATGGTGCCTTTGTGGATGATCCCCATGGCCCTGGTCACCGGTAACTGCTTCATCCTCAAGCCGTCCGAGCGCGACCCGTCGGCCAGCCTGCTGATGGCGCGCCTGCTCAAGCAAGCCGGCCTGCCCGATGGCGTGTTCAACGTGGTGCAGGGCGACAAAGTGGCCGTCGACACCCTGCTGCAACACCCGGACATCGAAGCGGTATCGTTCGTCGGCTCCACGCCGATCGCCGAGTACATCCACCGCGAAGGCACCGCCCGCGGCAAGCGCGTGCAGGCCCTGGGTGGCGCCAAGAACCACATGATCGTGATGCCCGATGCCGACCTCGACCAGGCCGCCGATGCCTTGATCGGCGCCGCCTACGGCTCGGCAGGCGAGCGCTGCATGGCCATCTCGATTGCCGTGGTGGTCGGTGACACCGGGCAGAAACTGATCGACAAGCTGCTGCCGCGCATCGACCAGCTCAAGGTTGGCAACGGCATGCAGCCCGACAGCGACATGGGTCCGCTGGTCACGGCCGTGCACAAGGCCAAGGTCGAAGGCTACATCGACCAGGGCGTCAAGGAAGGGGCGAAACTGATTGTCGATGGCCGTCATTTCAAGGTGCCGGGCGCCGAGAACGGTTTCTTTGTCGGAGCCACGCTGTTCGACCATGTCACCACCGACATGCAGATCTACAAGGAAGAAATCTTCGGCCCGGTGCTGGGCCTGGTCCATGTACCCGACTTTGCCAGCGCCGTGGCGCTGATCAATGCCCATGAGTTCGGTAATGGCGTGTCGTGCTTCACCAGCGACGGTGGCGTGGCTCGCGCCTTTGCCCGCTCGATCAAGGTCGGCATGGTCGGCATCAACGTGCCGATCCCGGTGCCGATGGCCTGGCACTCGTTCGGCGGCTGGAAGCGCTCGCTGTTCGGCGACCACCACGCCTACGGCGAAGAAGGCCTGCGCTTCTACAGCCGCTACAAGAGCGTCATGCAGCGCTGGCCGGACAGCATCGCCAAGGGCGCCGAGTTCAGCATGCCCACGGCCAAATAACCTTTTCGTGCAAAAAAACATGTGTAGGGGCGACCAACGGTCGCGAAAGGGCGGAACAGGCAGGCTGTTGATTGCCTGAGAGACAGCATTCACGACCGTTGGTCGCTCCTGCGGTGTGTCTGCACGTTATAGGTTATGCCGAACGGTGGCGGCTCATGCACCCCCATACAGCCACATCCAATCCTTCAATGCGTTGCGGAGAACAATAATGAGTCAACCCCTGCGTTTTGCCCTTAACCGTATGGTTGCCCCGCGCCTGCCGCTGCCTGAGTTCATCGAACTGGCGGTCAAGCTGGGCGCCGACGCCATCGAGATCCGCAACGATCTCAAGGGCATTGAAATCGAGGACGGCACCGCGCCGCAGACGGTGCGTGAATTGTGCCAGGCCAAGGGCATTCGCGTGCTGTCGATCAACGCCCTGTACCCCTTCGATGTCTGGAACGAGGAACGCCGCGAGCAGGCCACCCGCCTGGCCCGTTATGCCCGTGACTGCGGCGCCGAAGGCCTGGTGATGTGCCCGCTGAATGATCGCGGCGACACCCGCAATGCCGCGCAGCGGGCCGCCGGCCTGCGCACCGCATTGACCCACCTGGGCCCGATCCTGCGCGAGCACGGCCTGCTGGGTTTCGTCGAGCCGCTGGGCTTCGAAGAGTGCTCGCTGCGCCTCAAGCGCCAGGCGGTCGAGGCCATCAAGGCCGTCGGCGGGCTGGACGTGTTCCGCCTAGTGCACGACACCTTCCACCATCACCTGGCCGGTGAAGTGGAAATGTTCCCCGAGCTGACCGGGCTGGTGCACATCTCCGGGGTCGAGGACGCCGAGGCGCCGCTCAACACCATTCGCGACGGTCACCGGGTGTTGGTGGGCGAGGGCGACATTCTTGGCAACGCGCCGCAGATCGAGCGCCTGCTGGCCAGCGGTTACACCGGCTACTTGTCGTTCGAGCCTTTCGCCGAGAGCGTACACGCGCTGGACGACATCCAGCAGGCGCTGGTCAGCAGCATGGACCATCTGCAGAAAGCGTTCGGCTAGCCGGCCGGCGACCGGCCCGTTTTCTCACCACCACAAGGGGCGAGCATGACTACTACACGATTGACCATGGCCCAGGCCCTGGTCAGGTTCCTGGACAACCAGTACGTTGAAGTCGACGGCGTACAGAGCAAGTTCGTCGAAGGTATCTTCACCATTTTCGGCCACGGCAACGTGCTGGGCATCGGCCAGGCGCTGGAGCAGGACAGCGGTGAGCTGGTGGTGCACCAGGGCCGCAACGAGCAGGGCATGTGCCACGCCGCCATCGGCTTTGCCAAGCAGCACCTGCGGCGCAAGATCTACGCCTGCTCGTCCTCGGTCGGCCCGGGCGCGGCCAACATGCTGACCGCCGCAGCCACCGCCTCGGCCAACCGCATCCCGTTGCTGCTGTTGCCTGGCGACGTCTATGCCAGCCGCCAGCCGGACCCGGTGTTGCAACAGATCGAGCAGTTCCACGACTTGAGCATCAGCACCAATGACGCGTTCAAGGCCGTGAGCAAATACTGGGACCGCATCAACCGTCCCGAACAACTGATGAGCGCCGCGCTGAGCGCCATGCGCGTGCTGACCGACCCGGCCGAAACCGGCGCTGTGACCCTGGCGCTGCCGCAGGACGTACAGGCCGAAGCCTACGATTACCCCGACAGCTTCCTGCAACGCCGTGTGCACCGTATTGACCGGCGTCCGCCGACCCGCGCCATGCTTGACGACGCCGTGACCCTGTTCAAGGTCAAGCGCAAGCCGCTGCTGGTCTGTGGTGGCGGGGTGCGCTACTCCGGCGCCGCCCAGGCCCTGCTGGCCCTGGCCGAGCGCTTCGGCATTCCGTTTGCCGAGACCCAGGCCGGCAAGAGCGCGGTGGTTTCGGCGCATCCACTGAACATGGGCGGGCTGGGTGAAACCGGCACCCTGGCGGCCAACCAGCTGGCCAAGGAAGCCGACCTGATCATTGGCGTCGGCACCCGCTACAGCGATTTCACCACCTCCTCGAAATGGCTGTTCCAGCACCCTGACGTGCAGTTTCTCAACCTCAACGTCGGTGCCTTCGATGTGCAGAAACTCGACGGCGTGCAGGTCCTGGCCGATGCCAGGGAAGCGCTGGAGGCGTTGTTGTCCGCTGTTGAGGGCAGCGACTGGTCCAGCGCCTGGGGCGAACACCCGGCCCGGGCCCGCGCCGAGCTGGATGCCGAGGTCGACCGGGTCTATGCCGTCGACTACCAGGCCGCTGACTTTGTGCCGGAAATCAATGACCACCTCGACCCTGCGGTGTTACACGAATTTATCGAGCTGACCGGTTCGTGCCTGACCCAGAGCCGTGTGCTGGGCGTGCTCAACGAAAGCCTGCCGGCGGATGCGGTGATTGTCGCCGCCGCCGGCAGCCTGCCTGGTGACCTGCAGCGGGCCTGGCGCAGCACCGGGGTGGACACCTACCACGTCGAGTATGGCTATTCGTGCATGGGCTACGAGGTCAATGCCGCGCTGGGGGTCAAGCTGGCAGCACCGCAGCGCGAAGTCTATGCGCTGGTCGGCGACGGTTCGTACCTGATGCTGCACTCCGAACTGGTCACGGCCATTCAGGAGCGGCGCAAGATCAACATCATCCTGCTCGACAACATGACGTTCGGCTGCATCAATAACCTGCAGATGGAGCACGGGATGAACAGCTTCGGCACCGAGTTCCGCTATCGCAACCCGGAAACCGGGCGCCTGGACGGTGGCTTCGTGCCGGTGGATTTCGCCATGAGCGCGGCGGCCTACGGCTGCAAGACCTACAAGGTCAGCACCCTCGAGCAACTGCACGAAGCGCTGGCCGATGCGCGCCAGCAGAGCGTGGCGACCCTGATCGACATCAAGGTGCTGCCCAAGACCATGATCCACAAGTACCTGTCGTGGTGGCGCGTCGGGGTGGCCGAAGTGTCCACCGTCGGCACCACCGCGCAGGTGCATGAACAGCTCAACAAACAACTGGCCAAGGCCCGCCAGTACTGAGGCCGCATGCTCAGAACCCGGCCGATCCCGCGGTTTCAGAGGCATGCAAACGGCAATCCCCAACATTCAAGGAGCATTGAGATGGCGTTGAAATTAGGTGTTATCGGTACCGGTGCAATCGGCCGCGATCATATCCGTCGCTGCAGCAAGACCCTGCTGGGCAGTACGGTGGTGGCCGTGACCGACATCAACCTGCAACAGGCCGCGCAGGTCGTCAGTGACCTGGGCATTGCTGCCGAGGTGTATCCCGACGGCCACGCGCTGATCCAGGCGCCGGAGGTGGAGGCGATCCTGGTGACCTCCTGGGGCCCGACCCACGAAGAATACGTACTGGCCGCGATTGCCGCCGGCAAGCCGGTGTTCTGCGAAAAACCCTTGGCGGTGACGGCCGAGGGGTGTCGGCGCATCGTCGATGCCGAGATCGCCTTCGGCCGACGCCTGGTGCAAGTGGGCTTCATGCGCTCCTATGACGAAGGCTATCGTGCCCTGAAGTCGGTGATCGACGCCGGCACCATTGGCGAGCCGCTGATGCTGCACTGTGCCCACCGCAACCCGACGGTTGGCGAGAGCTACAAGACCGACATGGCCATCACCGACACGCTGATTCACGAGATCGACGTGCTGCGCTGGCTGCTCAATGACGATTACGTGTCGGTACAGGTGGTGTTCCCGCGCAAGACCGGCAAGGCCTTCGCCCACCTCAAGGACCCGCAGATCGTCCTGTTCGAGACCGCCCGTGGCACGCGCATCGATGTCGAGATCTTCGTCAACTGCCAGTACGGCTACGACATCCAGTGCGAAGTGGTGGGCGAAAGCGGTATTGCCCGCCTGCCCGAGCCTTCGCAGGTGCAGCTGCGCAGTGAGGCCAAGCTGTCCAATGCCATCCTCACCGACTGGAAGGACCGCTTCATCGGCGCCTACGATGTCGAGCTGCAAGCCTTTATCGACGGCGTTGCGGCCGGCAAGGTCGGCGGCCCTTCGGCCTGGGACGGCTACGCGGCTGCGGTGACGGCCGATGTGTGTGTGGCGGCGCAGCAAAGCGGCGCCATCGAAAAGGTCGCCCTGGGCACGCGTCCGGCTTTCTACGATTGAAACCTGGCTTGCCTGAGTGTCGCGCCCTGGCGGCGCGACTGTGACCTGCGTGGCTGACAACTATAAAAGGAAACCACCATGCGTATTGCGCTTGATCCCTACATGTACCGCCATCTGCCCCTGGGCAAGATGGTCGACAAGACCGCCGAGCTGGGCTACGAGTACATCGAGCTTTCGCCGCGCGAAGATTTCATGCCGTTCTACAAGTACCCGCGCGTTGACCGGGCGCGCATCAAGGAATTTCGCAAGGCGTTGAGCGACGCCGGCGTCAAGCTGTCGTCGCTGCTGCCGCTGTACCACTGGGCGGCGCCCGACGAAGACCTGCGCATTGCGGCGGTGCGCAACTGGAAGCGTGCCATCCAGGTCGCCGTGGAGATGGACTGTGACCTGATCAACACCGAGTTCAGCGGCCAGTCGGACAACGCCCTGGTGTGTGAAAACCAGTTCATGAAGTCGATGGACGAGCTGATTCCGCATTTCGAGCGCGAGGGCATCAAGCTCGACATCCAGGCCCACCCGTACGATTTCTGCGAGCGCAACAACGAGTCGGTGGACATCATTCGCGGCCTGGACTGCGATTGGCTCAACTATTTGTATGCTGCACCGCACACCTTCTTTTATGACGACGGCGTGGGCGACATCGCCTCGATGCTCAAGTACGCCGGCGACAAACTGACCCACCTGATCATCGCCGACACCTTCAACCATCGCGCCTCCTCGAACCTGCGCTACATCGTCAACCCACCGGGTGTGACCGCCACCGTGCACCAGCACCTGGACATCGGCCAGGGCGACGTCAACTGGGAGGTGTTCTTCTCGACCCTGCGCGAGATCAAGTTCGATGGCATCGCCACCGTGGCCGTATTCGCCTGGGAAGAGCGCGCCGACGAGTCCAGCCGCTTCATGCTGGAACGGGTGAGCCGCGAACTGCTCAGATAACCCATCATGGACCCGCGCCATCGACTCAAAGGAGAACACCATGCGCATCGGATTGGTGGGTTATGGAAAAGGAGGGCGTTTCTTTCATGCGCCGTTGATTGCCAGTCTGACCGAGGCGACCTTTGTCGGGGTCGTGACCCGTTCCCCGGAACGTCGCCAGGAACTGGCCCGTGACTACCCGCAGGTGCAGGCCTTTGCCAGCCTGAGCGAACTGGTGGCCGCCGGGGTCGATGTCGTGGCGATATCCACACCGCTGGCGATTCGACACGGTCAGATTCTGGAGGCCATCGAGCTGGGCGTGGCCGTGGTCAGCGACAAGCCCTTCGCCCTGGATGAAGAGCACGCCCGTGAACTCATTGAAGCGGCGCGCCAGCGCGGTGTGCTGCTCAGCGTGTACCAGAACCGGCGTTGGGACTCGGACTTTCTGACCGTGCGCAAGTTGATCGACAGCGGTGCGCTGGGTCAGGTATCGCGTTTCGAGTCCAGCGTGGAGCGCTATGCACCGGCGTCGGTGGGCAAGCAGAGCGGGGGCGGGGTGCTGCGCGATCTGGGCAGCCACCTGGTGGACCAGGCGCAGCTGTTGTTCGGCCCGGTGCAGCAGGTGTATGCCGAGTTGCAGTACGCCACGCCGCACCACGAGGTCGATCACAGCTTCTTTGTCGCCCTGACCCATGCCAGCGGGGTGGTGTCGCACCTGTCCGGCAGTTGCCTGCAGAATTGCCCAAGGCCCAGGTTCCGGGTCAGTGGCAGCAACGGCTGTTACACAGTCGAGGGTCTGGACGTTCAGGAAGAACAGGCGCTGGCCGGTCACACACCGCTCAGTGCCGGTGGCCACTGGGGCGTTGAAGAGCATCGCCGCTGGGGCTGGTTCGAGCACGGCGAGCATCGCGAGCGGGTGCCTTCGGAACGCGGCTGCTGGCTGCGTTATTACCAGCAGCTGCAGCAGGCCATCGACACTGGTGCGGCCAACCCGGTCGATCCGCTCGATGGGTTGAACACCACCAGGGTGCTCGACGCCGCGCGCCAGAGTGCCAGCAAGGGCTGCGTCGTGACGCTCTGAGCGGCGGACTGAATCGCGACGTTCATTGATCGTTCAATCCTGGGCAAGGCCCGTTTCTCTTCGGGAGAAGCGGGCCTTTTTGCGTCGGTTGGAAAACAGAAAACTAAACGGAATAAAATTCTAAAATGTGTTGAATTGGAAAAAAATTTCCAATAAAGTCGTTTCCAGGTTGCCGACTATCGAATCACCTTCGCTGTAGGTTTGTTCCTACAGCACCAGGTAAAGCCAACAAAAACAAAACTCAGATAGGTACCGTCAATGAAAGCCTCCATTCCTGGCTCCCGGGCCACTCGCGTCACCGCCACTGCCTTGTCATTGTGCAGCACCCTGGCCGATCGCCTGCTGACCCTCATCGGTCGCGGCATGTGCGTCGAGCACAAGAACTGGCTGCTGTTCAGCCTGCCGGGCGCCGCCGGCATTCGTATTCCACGCTGACCGTCCCTGCCCATTGCCGGCGGCGACGTCATGCCCGTGGCGGGCGCGCCGCACACAACAACAAGAATCCGGAGACAGACCTTCATGAAGCTCAAGACCACGTTCACTTCCCTGGCCCTGACCCTGATGCTCGGCAGCGGTACGGCGCTGGCCGACATCAACATCGGCGTACTCATGCCGCAGTTCGATGACATCTGGCTGACCTACCTGCGCGAGGACATGGCAGCCAAGGCCAAGACAATGCCCGACGGGGTGAAGCTGCAGTTCGTCGATGCACGCACCGACGTCAACAAGCAGCTCGACCAGGTGCATGACCTGATCGGCAAGAAGGTCGACGCCTTGATCGTCAACCCGGTGGACACCGCCGCCACGGCCGCCATCACCAAGGCGGCGCTCGCCGCCGGCATTCCGCTGGTGTATGTCAACCGCAGCCCTGATGACCCCAAGCTGCCTGAAGGCGTGGCCACCGTCATCTCCGACGAGAAAGAAGCCGGCCGCCTGCAGATGCAGTACGTGGCCGACAAGCTCGGTGGCAAGGGCAAGATCGTGGTCTTGCTGGGTGACCTGGCCAACAACGCCACCCGCAACCGTACCGATGGCGTCAAGGAGATCCTGGCCAAGTACCCGGACATCAAGATCGACGAGGAGCAGACCGGTATCTGGCAGCGCCAGCGCGGCATGGACATCACCAACGACTGGCTGACCCAGGGTCGCGAATTCAATGCCGTGGTTTCCAATAACGACGAGATGGCCATCGGCGCGGCCATGGCCCTCAAGCAGGCCGGCAAGAAGCCGGGCGATGTGGTGATTGCCGGTGTCGATGGGGCCCAGGACGGCCTGCGTGCGGTGAAGACCGGCATGCTGACCGTGTCGGTGTTCCAAGACGCCAAGGGCCAGGCCAACGGTTCGCTCGAGACAGCGGTGAAGATGGTCAAGAAGGAGAAAATCGACACGCAGACGATGGTGATCCCGTATCGTCTGATCACCGCCGAAAACGTCGATACGTTCAAATAAAACCCAAAACAACAACGTACAGGCCGGGGGGATTCCGGCCTTGAGTCCCCCCCGCAGACTGTTGCATGAGGAGCTTGTCATCATGTCTGATTCCGCTACCGCTGCCCGTCACGCCCTGCGAGACAGCCAGCCGGCCGTCAGCGCCGATTCGAGCGAATACCTGTTGGAAATTGCCCATATCAGCAAGCGCTTCCCGGGTGTCGTGGCACTCGATGATGTGCAGCTGCGGGTCCGTCCCGGCAGCGTGCTGGCCCTGATGGGCGAGAACGGCGCCGGCAAGTCGACCCTGATGAAGATCATTGCCGGCATCTACCAGCCCGACGAGGGCGAGATCCGTCTGCACGGCCGGCCTGTCGTATTTGCCACCCCCCTGGCCGCGTTGCAGTCAGGCATTGCCATGATTCACCAGGAATTGAACCTGATGCCGTTCATGAGCATCGCCGAGAACATCTGGATCGGCCGCGAGCAGCTCAACGGGTTGCACATGGTCGATCACGGCAAGATGCACCGCTGCACCGCCGAGTTGCTCGAACGCCTGCGCATCCGCCTGGATCCCGAAGAACGGGTGGGCAACCTGAGCATCGCCGAGCGCCAGATGGTCGAGATTGCCAAGGCTGTGTCGTACGACTCGGACGTGCTGATCATGGACGAGCCAACCTCGGCCATCACCGAGAGCGAGGTCGAGCACCTGTTTTCGATCATTGCCGACCTCAAGGCTCAGGGCAAAGGCATCATCTATATCACCCACAAGATGAGCGAGGTGTTCCAGATCGCCGATGAAGTCGCGATCTTCCGCGACGGCACCTACGTGGGCCTGCAACGGGCCGAGCAGATGGACGGCGACAGCCTGATTTCGATGATGGTCGGCCGCGAACTGACCCAGTTGTTCCCCGAGCGTGAAAAGCCCGTCGGCGAGGTGATGCTGTCGGTGCGCAACCTGACCCTCGACGGCATCTTCAAGGACGTCTCGTTCGACCTGCATGCCGGCGAGATTCTCGGCATCGCGGGCCTGATGGGTTCGGGTCGCACCAACGTGGCCGAAACCCTGTTCGGTATCACCCCCAGCAGCAGCGGCGAAATCTTTCTGGACGGCCAGCCGGTGCGCATCAGCGATCCGCAGCTGGCGATCAGCAAGGGCTTTGCCCTGTTGACCGAAGACCGCAAGCTCACGGGGCTGTTTCCGTGCCTGTCGGTGATGGAAAACATGGAAATGGTGGTGCTGTCGAACTACGCCGGTGGCGGCTTCATCCAGCAGAAAGCCTTGCGGGCCTTGTGCGAAGACATGTGCAAGAAGCTGCGGGTCAAGACCCCGTCGCTGGAACAGTGCATCGACACGCTCTCAGGCGGCAACCAGCAGAAGGCCTTGCTGGCGCGCTGGCTGATGACCAATCCGCGCATCCTGATTCTCGACGAGCCGACCCGCGGCATCGATGTGGGCGCCAAGGCCGAGATCTATCGCCTGATCGCGTTGCTGGCCGGCGAAGGCATGGCCGTGATCATGATCTCTTCGGAACTGCCCGAAGTGCTGGGCATGAGCGATCGGGTCATGGTCATGCATGAAGGCGAGTTGATGGGCACGCTGGCCCGCAGCGAGGCCACCCAGGAAAAAGTCATGCACCTGGCGTCGGGTCATTCGGTTCACTGATTCATCCAGGCGCTGATCCGCTCAGGAACGGGCCCTACAAGAACAAGAGGAACAGCAGATGAGCAACGCGATTTCACAAAACAAACCGGCCCTGGCGCCCGCCAAGAGCAAGCGCCGCCTACCCACTGAACTCAGTATTTTCCTGGTGCTGATCGGCATCGGCCTGGTGTTCGAGGTGTTCGGCTGGATCGTGCGCGACCAGAGCTTTCTGCTCAACTCGCAGCGCCTGGTGCTGATGATTCTGCAAGTGTCGATCATTGGTCTTCTGGCCATTGCGGTCACGCAGGTGATCATCACCACCGGCATCGACTTGTCTTCGGGCTCGGTGCTGGCGCTGTCGGCGATGGTGGCGGCCAGCCTGGCGCAGACCTCTGACTTTTCCCGGGCGGTGTTTCCGTCGCTGACCGACCTGCCGGTGTGGATACCGGTGGCGGCAGGGCTTGGGGTCGGTCTGCTGGCCGGCGCAATCAACGGCAGCCTGATCGCGATCACCGGCATCCCGCCCTTTATCGTGACCCTGGGCATGATGGTCTCGGCCCGTGGCCTGGCGCGCTATTACACCGAAGGCCAGCCGGTCAGCATGCTGTCGGATTCCTACACGGCCATTGGCCAGGGCGCCATGCCGGTGATCATCTTCCTGGTGGTAGCGGTGATCTTCCATATCGCTCTGCGCTACACCAAGTACGGCAAGTACACCTACGCCATCGGCGGCAACATGCAGGCGGCGCGCACCTCGGGCATCAATGTCAAGCGTCACCTGGTCATTGTCTACAGCCTTGCCGGTCTGCTGGCCGGCCTGGCCGGCGTAGTGGCCTCGGCACGTGCCGCCACCGGGCAGGCCGGCATGGGCATGTCTTATGAGCTGGACGCGATTGCTGCCGCCGTGATCGGCGGCACCAGCCTGGCCGGCGGCGTGGGACGCATCACCGGCACGGTGATCGGCGCCCTGATCCTGGGCGTGATGGCCAGCGGCTTTACCTTTGTGGGGGTCGATGCGTACATCCAGGACATCATCAAGGGCGTGATCATCGTCGTGGCCGTGGTGGTCGACCAGTACCGCAACAAGCGCAAGGCCAAGCGCTGAAACAGGGTGTAGGAGGGCTTTAGCCGCGAACAGACCTGCATGGGTGACCTTTTCGCGGCCAAGGCGCCTCGCCGTGCATGACAAACAGGGCGATATTCGCCCATAAACACCGCGATGAGGCCACTGGCTATTCAAGCCTTGATGGCAGGTCCCGATACAGAAGCATCCTCCCTCTGTGCTTCACAAGGATTTGCCATGCGCCTCAATCATATGAACATCGCCACCCGGGCATGCCTGAGTTTCGGGCTCATCGCCGCCCTGGTCGTGTTTCTCGGCCTGTTCGGCATGTACAACGCCGCGAACATCCGCGGTGCGCTGGTGCACACCGAAGAGGTCACGCTGGCCGGCAGCCGATCCCTGGCGCAGATTCGCGACAACCAATTGGGTATCCGGGTCATCACCCTGCGCATGATGCTCAACCGTGAGCCGGCGGTGCTGACCCCGACCCTGGCACGCCTGGAGGTGCTGATCGGGCAACTGGACACCTCGATGCAGAGCTACCAGAAGGTGGTGACGCCCCAGGCCCAGCCTGCTTTCGACCAGATGCTGGCGACCTTGAGCAACTACCGGCGCCTGCTGGACGAGTACCGCAACCTGTCCAACCAGAACCGCCTGGACGAGATGCGCAGTTTGCTCAACGGCGGTATCCAGGACGCTTCGAACAAGACCGGCGAGCTGTTCTCCGAACTGTTGCGCATCAATGTCGAGCAAAGTGCGGCGTCGACCACCGAGGCCACCGAGCGCTACGACAGCACGCGGCTGTGGTCGGTGCTGGTGCTTGCCCTGGCGCTGGTGTTGACCTGCGTACTGGCCTGGGGGCTGATTCGCAGCATTGTCAGGCCGCTGCGCGAAGCCATCGAGGTGGCACGAGCCGTGGCAGATGGCGATCTGACTCACCGCCTGCAGCCCCAAGGCACCGACGAGCCGGCACAGCTGATCGAGGCCCTGGCCCGGATGCAGGACAACTTGCGCCAGGCGCTGGGCCTGATCAACCAGACCGCCGTGCAACTGGGCCAGTCGAGCAACGATGTCGGGCAGATTACCCAGCGCAGCCTGAGCGAGACCGCGCAACAGCACGACGAGATCGAACAGGCCGCCACGGCGGTCAACGAGATGACCGTCGCGGTCGAGGAGGTGGCCAGCAACGCGGTGTCGACCTCGCAGGTGTCGGATGAATCCCAGCGCATTGCCGAGCGCGGTAACCGGCAGGTTCAACACACGCTGGACACCATCCGTACGCTGGGGCAGGGCATGCAGCAGGCCTCGACCAATATCGGCCGGCTGGCCGAGGAGTCACAGAAGATCGGCAAGGTGCTGGATGTGATTCGTGCCATTGCCGAGCAGACCAACCTGCTGGCGCTCAACGCGGCCATCGAAGCGGCGCGGGCCGGTGACGCCGGGCGCGGTTTTGCGGTGGTGGCCGATGAAGTCCGAGCCCTGGCCGGACGTACCCAGACCTCGACGCTGGAAATCGAGCAGATGGTGTCCACCATCCAGAACGGCACGCAAATGGCCGTGCAGGCCATGCAGGACGGGACGCGCCAGGTCGACGACACGCTGCAAAGTGCGCAGGCCACCGGGCAGGCGCTGGAAGGGATCAACCAGTCCATCGTGGCCATTCACGAGCGCAACCTGGTGATCGCCAGCGCGGCCGAAGAGCAGGCCCAGGTAGCCCGCGAAATCGACCGTAACCTGATCAATATCCGCGACCTGTCGGTGCGCACTTCCGAGGCGTCCAGCGAAACCGGACGCTCGGTCAACGCCTTGCGCGGCACGGTCGGCGCCTTGCAGGACATGCTGGGACGCTTTCGTTTGTAGGCGCTTGAGGGAACCGGGCGGTACCGATCCGGTCAGAGGGCTGCGTTGTGATGGCAAAGACCCTTTTTTTTCTGGGTTTTCCCCGCAATTGTTCGACATTAGGCGCCCCTGTGGGTTGCCGAGTCTGCAAGGCGGCCTTAGACTGCCGCCCCTCGTGAACGGAGTGCGCCGCAGCGCCTGGCAGCCTGAAGGCTGACAATGCCTGCCCCAGACACTCTCCTGACCGGCTAAATGCACGTTTTTTATTAGAGAAATCAATGACAAAGGAACAGTTGCTGGCCATGCCGGCCGATGACTACATGAACGCCGAGCAGCAAGCTTTCTTCGTCGAGCTGTTGCAGTCCATGAAGGTCGAGATCCACGAGCGCATCGAGAAGAGCCGTATCGCCATCGAAAGCCTGGACACCCCGGCCGACCCTGCCGATGCCGCGTCGGTCGAGGAAGAGCGCCACTGGCTGGTCAATTCCATCGAGCGCGACCAGCGCATGCTGCCGCAACTGGAAATGGCCCTGACGCGCATTGCCGATGACACCTTTGGCTGGTGCGATGACAGCGGCGAGCCGATCGGCCTCAAGCGCCTGCTGATCAGCCCGACCACCCGCTACTGCATCGAAGCCCAGGAACGCCACGAGCAGATCGACCGGCACCAGCGTCAGGTCTGATTGCAGCCGCAGCTGGCGGCTGGTTTGTCTGGGCTGGCTGGGTTGGTCTGTGAGAAGGGTTCCGGCCCTCTTCGGGCCGGGTTACTTTGTCTTGGCAAAGTAACCAAACCGTTTGCTCCTGGCTGGGCCCCTGCGGGGTTCCCTCCTTGCGGCGTCACTCCATCGGGCCGCGCCGATGGGCCGTCCCTGGC
>NZ_UUIS01000074.1 GCF_900589395.1 Pseudomonas viridiflava | reverse complement strand
GCTGGCGATGACTGTGTGACAGGCGCAGCAGGTGTGTTGGGCTTGCTGGCCTCATCGCGGGCAAGCCCCCTCCCACAATGTTCGATGAAATCCAGGATCTTGTGCTTGGCACAAGACCTGTGGGAGGCGGCTTGCCGGCGATGGCTGTGGGACAGGTGCAGCAGGTGTATGTGCCTTGCTGGCCTCATCGCGGGCAAGCCCCCTTCTACAATGTTCGATGAAATCCAGGATCTTGTGCCTGGCACTCACAGGATTGATGATCGCGTACGCAGCGCGCGCTGCACCGGCACTTCGAACCAGCGGTGGCTGGCCAGGCTCAGGGGGACCAGCACGCTCATGAACAGCAGCAGCATCCAGGGGCTGTAGAACAGGTCCCGGGAATGGCCAAGCGCGTCGACGGTCAGGGCGAAGATGATCTGCAAGGGGAAATGCAGCAGGTAGGACGAGTAGCTCAGGTCACCGATCACGGCCCAGGGCTTCATCAACGCCGGCCACAGCCAGGACAGTGAAGCGATGAACATCACGCTCAACGGGAAGGCGATGCCCATGATGAAATAGGGGTTGGTTGGCAGGGTGGCCACGACGGTCCAGGCCACCAGGCTCAGCAGCAAGGTCAGGCCGCAGACGCTTCTGGCGCCTGTTTTTTCAAGCAAATGGTGCATGACCACAAAGGCGATGCCGCCGGCAAAGAACGTGAACACGCCACTGCCCAGTTTGTAGTTCAGCGGGTAGAGCACAAAGCCGGCCAGCAGCAGGCCGGGCATGAGCCAGTAGCGCCACCGGCCGGCCAGGCAGATCAGGAAGAACAGCACGTACAACAGGCATTCGACCGACACCGACCAGATCGGCGCGTTGAACGACCAGCCCGTCTCCAGGCCCCAGGCCGGAATCAGTAGCAGGTTCAGCAACGCGTGCCAGGCGTCGTTGGCCTGGTACACGAAGTAATCGGGGTGGTGCTGCAGGTAGGCCCATTGCAGGCCCATGACCAGCAGGAAGGTCAGTGCGTGCAGGGGGTAAAGACGGCTGAAACGGTCCATGAAGAACCGGGATGCGGTCAGGCCGCGTGCGGCGATGCGTTGCGAAAACAACCAGAAGAACACAAACCCGGAGATCGAGAAGAACAGCTCGACGGCCAGCGAGCCATGCCGGTAGAACAGCGATAGCGCCTCGAACAGCGGCTGGCGGGTGGCGTCGAAGTCCGCCGGTTGTGCGCCTTGGTAGAAGAAGTGTTGCCAGTGCCAGAACACCACGGACAACGCGGCAATGCCTCGAAGCACGTCCAGGGGGTAGATACGGTCGGGCGTGGTCGGCATGCAGCAGGTTCCAGAGTGGCAAATGCAAAAGGTTGCGAGTCTACCATCTGGACAAAAGCTGTAGGAAAAGTCGCCCTGATGACCCTGACACCGCTGTCAGGGTCATCCGTTCAAGGTCAGGCGGGCTGTTCGACCAGCCGCGCTTTCAACTGCTCGGCACTTTGCTCCCAGGTCAGCCACGGCATGGTGGTCGAGGTCGGGTGCGTGCCGTTGCTGTGCAGTTCAAGCCAGGCCTGGACCGCGCCGGCCAGGTCGCCTGCGGTCATGCCCTGGAAGTAGAACGCATGCTCGCCGGCAATCTCGCGGAACACCGGCAGGTCGCGGATGATCATCGGCAGGTGATGCTGGGCGGCTTCGATCAGCGGCAGGCCGAACCCTTCGCCCTCGGAGGCGGCGATCAGGCAGGTGGCGCTCGAGTAGACCTTTTCCAGGTACTCGTCGCTGATGCCTTCGAGCCAGAACAGGCGGCGGCCTTTTTCCGGGTGGCTTTCCAGGCGTGCAACCAGGCTGTCGACCAGCCAGCCGCGCTTGCCGATGATCACCAGGTTGACGTCGATGCCTTGCGCCCAGAGCGCGTCGAACGCGGCCAGGGCCTGGGCGTGGCCCTTGCGCGGCTCGACGGTGCTGACCATCAGGAAGCTGGGCTTTTGCGCCAGGCCTTCGAGCAGTTGCGGCGCATCTTCAGGCAGGCCGCGCGAGGGCAGGCTGTTGTCGATGTCGGCACCCAGGTGGAAGCTGGACACGGCAGGTTTGTTGCTGCCGCGTTTCTCCGGGTGTTGGTCCAGCCAGGTCTGCATTTCGTCGGCCACGGCCGCCGAGATACAGATCAGGTTGCTGGCCACCAGGCTGATCTTGTGCAGCCAGTCGGCGAACAGTTCCCCGTTCGGGGCCAGCCACCAGTCCGGGCGGTGATGCAGCAGCAGGTCGTAGACGATGTAGTTGACCTGCACGCCCATCAAGCGCATCTGGTGGTGCAGCGGATAAAGCTGGCTGGCCAGGTGCATGTTCAGGTCCAAAGACAGGTAGATGTCGTCCTGGGCCAGGTCGATCGGTGCATCCAGCGACTCGGTGAACACCGGGTGAATACGCGAGGTGAAGGCGTTGGCGTAGTAATAGCGACCGTCGGCGTAGTAGACCGGGCGTACGGTCAGCCCTGGCGGCGGCGCACTGAGGAACTCGTGCAGCAGGCTGCGCACCACGCGCTGGATGCCGGACTTGGCATCGCTGTGCACGATGCTGGAAACGTCCAGCAGCAGTTGCCGCTGTTCAGGGCCGGTGAAGTTGAATGCCAGGCTTTTGGCGACGCGGAACAGCTCGATGTCGCTCGGCGTCTGCTCGGACAAGGTGACCAGTTGCTGCAGCACGCTGGCCGGCGTCACGCTGACCGGTAGCGCGTCAACACGCTGGTGGCGCTGCTCGAGGGCGGCGATGGCTTTTTTGGCCGACTCGTCCCAGGAGAACTGCTTGCACTGCACAGCGGCCTGATTGACCAGGCGGGTGCGCAAGGCTTCGTCTTCCAGGCCCTGGGTCATCTTGGCGGTGATCGACTCCACCGACAGCGGATCGAACAGCGCCTCGGGACAACCGATGACTTCCGGCACGCTGCTGCAGTCCGAGCCGATCACGGCGGCGCCACAGGCCATGGCTTCGAGCACCGGCAGGCCGAAGCCTTCGTGCGTCGAGGGGAAGACGAACAGCCTGGCCTGCGAGTACAGGCTGATCAGGTCCTGGTCGTTCACATAGCCGGTCAGCACCAGTTGCCGGGCAGACACGCCGTACTGGTCGGCAAAACCGAGCAGGTCCGCGCGTTGCTGCGGGTGCAGCTTGCTGGCGATCACCAGCTGATGCTGATCCTTGAGGCGCTCGGGCAGCCGGCTGTAGGCCTCGAGCAGGCGGGCGAAGTTCTTGCGCGGATCGAAGCCGCCCGGTGCGTAGAGGACGAAGCCCGGGTTGATGCCCAGGCGTTCGAGCACTTCTGCACTGCGTTGCGGGTCAATGGCATCGGGCACAAACTGCTCGCCAATGGCGGCCGAGATATTGGCAATCCGGTCGGCGTCGATACCCAGGCAGGTCACCGCTTCCTGACGTGATGAGTCAGAGATGGCCAGCAGCGTATCGGCCTGCTTGAGCCAGTCGATCTTGCGGAAGTAGTAGCTCTTGAGCTCCACGGTCGGCAGGTAGACGTCCTCGTTCATCAACGGGATCAGGTCATACAGGATCGTGGCCGTCTGGTACCTGGCCGGTACCACCCCGATCGAGGTCACGGCGTTGGCCCAGTAGCCCTCGAACAGACTGCTGACCAGCACCACGTCAGGGTTGAGGGTGGCCAGAAAGCTTTCGCGCAGCACTTCGGCGGCACGTTCGCTCCAGGGCCCGGGGCTTGAGGCTTCGGGCACGTCGAAGATGCGAATGCGATGTGGCGGGATCAGCTCGGCAAAGGCCGCACGGATGTCGGCGATGCTGTCGGGCATGCGGCTGTTGAGGGCCAGCCAGATTTCATGCTCGCCGGCATTGCGTGCCATGGCCAGGGCCAGCGACAACGAGTAACGGCCAATACCGCGAAAACGGCTTTCAGACTGTGCGCCCTGCAGGTCGATAACAATACGCATCAGCGGTTTTCCTTGCGCTCAAAAGCCTGTTTCAGTTCGGCATAGATGTGGGCGACCCGCGGGCTGGCGGTGTTGAAACCGTCCTCGGAAGCCTCGGTGGCAGGGGTCACAGGCACCAGGTCGTCCGGGTGGGTGTGGATCAGGCCGTGACGGGCGGCAAATTGCCGAACACGCAGGAACAGCGCCGGGTAGGCCCTGATGGTGCTGCTCACCCGCTCGCGCAGGCCGGGGCGATTGAGGACAAAGCGCACCGAGCGAAACAGCACCGAGCGCACCGTGCGCTTGGGTTGGCGCAGGGTCCACCTGGCCAGGGACTTGGACACCCGCAAGGGGTGGGTGACCCGCCATGAGGCGCTGTTGAGCAGGGCCAGCATTTGTTGCTGGTAGGCCAGGTTCTGTGCCCTGATGGCTTCGATCTCGACATTCACCTGATTGAGGTCACCGCGCATCCAGTCGCATTCGGCGCGGGTCTGGGCCAGTTCACCATTGACCCGGGCAAACTCGCCGCTGATGCGCTCGAACTCGTTATGGCGCAGCTGGATTTCGCTGGCTGCCTGTTCCTGCACCTGCTGCATCTGCTGCCACAACTGATGCCCCTGCGCGTTGGTCTGGGCATGGTGGTGATGCAGTTCGTGGGTCAGGCGCTCCAGCTCGTTGAGCTGCGCGCGGGTGGCCGTCGCCTGGCTGTCATAACGATTGGCAAGTGACTCCAGAGACAGGCCGTAGGTGCGTTCGAACACCGCGTCGAAAGCCTGCAGCTGTTCAGCGGCGGCTTCTTTCTGGGCGATGATCGCGTAGTCGGGGCTGACCCCATGCAGGACGCTCATCAGGTTGACCGGGCCGCCTTCGGCCAGGCCGGCGGGCTCCTGCAGACGCAGCAGCTTGGAGCGATGAAAGCCGCAGTAGTCGGCCAGGAAGCTCAGCAGCAGGTGCGGGATCGGCCGTTCGTGGCTGGGGTCCAGGTAGAACGTCTGGGTGCCGACCACCAGGTTTTCCGGGTTCGGCGTTTCCAGGATCAGCAGGCCGGCGGGCTTGAGCACGCGCAGCGCTTCGGTGATCAGTTCGTTGAGCACATCGAAGGGAATGTGCTCGGCCAGGTGAAAGCCCGACACGACCGTCAGGCTCGCGTCCGGCAGACGCTTGAGGATGGCCAGCGCATCGCCCTGCTCCACCGGCAGGCCCAGGGCATGACAGGCCTCCAGCATGCCGGCGTCAAGGTCGACACCCAGGGGATCAAAGCCGTTGCGCTGCAGGATTTCCAGCCATTCGCCACGGCCGCAGCCGACGTCCAGCGCCTTGCGCTCGGCATACTGGGCCTTGAGCGGCTCAAGAAACGGTACGTAGATTTGCTGACGCTCGTGGATCAGCTCACGCGAGCCACGGTAGCGGTCTTCGAACGCACGGTAGAAAGAGGCGCTCATCGATTGCACTCCACAGTAGGCGGCATCCAGGCCAGGCCGACGAATTCGCCCTGAGAAACATTGACGACGTTGAACACGAGGGTCAGGTCCACCCATTCATAGTTGCGCGCCAGGTGGCTGTCGGTGGTGTGCAGGGCAACAGCCACCGAATACGACCCAACGCCCAGGTTGGCAGTGAAGTTGAAGGCGTACGCCGGGCGCTCACCGGGCTGCAGGTCATGCAGGGTGCAACCCAGGTGGTGAGTATTGGTGCCGAACACCGGCTGGCCGAGACGATCCTTGATCAGGTAGCCGACCACCAGTTCGGGGATGGCCTGGTTGATCTGGGTCTCGATGCGCAACGACACCGGTTCGCCGACAGCGGCAAATTCGATGCGCTCGCCGGCGGCGTTGTGCAGGGTCACCGAGGCAATGCCGGCCTCGCCGCTGCCGGAGCGGGTCTGCATCGAGCCGTCTTCGAGCTCGCGCACTTCAACCTTGGAGTTTTCCTTTTCGGCGATCAGGGCGTTGTAGAAGTCCATGACCTCTTCCGGGTTGCCGTCTTTGATCACCGTGCCCTTTTCCAGCAGGATCGCCCGGTCGCACAGGGCCTGGATCGAGCCACGGTCGTGAGACACGATCAGCAGTGTGGTGCCCTGGCGCTGGAATTCGCGAATGCGCTCGAAACTCTTGTGCTGGAAATAGCTGTCGCCCACCGACAGGGCCTCGTCGACGATGAGAATGTCGGGGCGGAACGCGGTGGCCACGGCAAAGGCCACACGCATCTGCATGCCGCTGGAATACGTGCGGACAGCATCGTCGAAATAAGTGCCAATTTCGGCAAATGCGGCGATATCTTCGATAGCGCCGTCAATCTGCTCGGCGCTGAAGCCCATCAGGCCGGCCGCGTGGTAGACGTTCTGGCGGCCCGTCAGGTCCGGGGTGAAGCCCATGCCCAGTTCCAGGATCGCGGCAATGCGGCCGTTGACCTGCACGCTGCCCTCGGTGGGCTGCAGCGTGCCGGTGATCATTTTCAGCAGGGTCGATTTACCGGCGCCGTTCTGGCCGACGATGCCGATGGCTTCGCCGGCCTCGATGTTGAAGCTCAGGTGCTTGAGCACCCAGTGCTCTTCGCTCGGCTTGACCGGCAGGCCGAACCAGCGGGCCACACGTTGCAGCTCGGAGGTGTAGGTGCGATAGGCCTTGCCCAGGTTGTTGACGCTCAGCAGGCTCATAGGACATCCACCATTTCAGGTGCCGCACGGCGGAACATGAACAGCCCCAGGAACAGCAGGACCACGGCAATGACAGCCGTCAGGGCCAGGCTTTGCAGGTCCGGCGCGCGGGCATAGACCAGTACGTCATGGTAGGCACTGACAACCGGAAACATCGGGTTCATGGCCATGTAGCCCTTGAACTCATCGGGAATGATATTGAGCGGGTACACCACCGGGGTGAACCAGAACCAGATTTGCAGCAGGATCGGAATCACCTGGCCTACGTCACGAATGAAGACATTCAGCACACCGATGACCAGCCCCAGACCGACCGCAAGAGCGGTGACCACCAGGGTCAGTGGCACCAGCCAGAGCATTTGCCATTGCGGCCACTGGCCCAGCAGGGCAAAGACCACCAGCAGGGCGACAAACAGCAGCAGGTAGTTGAGCAGGCATGAGCCGACCACGATCACCGGCAGGGTAATGCGCGGAAAGCGCATCTTTTTCATCAAGTTGCCCTGGTCGATAAACAGCGTCAGGCAGCGGCCGATGATTTCGGCGAACAGGCTCCAGGCAAGTATGCCGGCCATCAGATAAAGGGCGTAGGCGTACTTGTTTTCAATACCCGGCAGCTTGGCGGCCAGGACGTTGGAAAGTACCAGCGCATAAATCGCAACTTGCGCCAGTGGGTTGATGATCATCCACAGACCACCCAGGCGACTACGGGAAAAGCGAGCGGAAAATTCATTGCGAATGGACGAAAACACGAAACCCCGGTAACCCCAGAGGCTTCTAAACAGCTCCAACATTCATCACTCCTGATAAGGGTGCGAGCCGGCGGCCCCACGCTTGAAATGGTGTTTCGCCAGACCGTTTGGCGGGCCTGCCCCTGGACGGCAAAGACCTTTGCTCGTCGGGGCCGCGAAACGCAGAAACGCCAAAAGAGAATTTCTGGAGGCGCACTATATCGCCTTCACCGCAATAGTCACCGATTAGTCTTTATCAGCGGCCCTATGAAGATGGGCTTGGAGGATGCGCCAGGGCATTGGTTCACCTGTGCCTGCAATTGTGCCTTTCACCTGATGACAGGCCATCACACCGGGATGAACGGCCTTGAATAGCCACAGGGAATTAAATGGCCGATCAGGTGTCAGTTAGCCACCGCGCGTCCCTGCGGCAGGCACTGCCGTACAGTACCCGCCTTGTTTTGCGACAGTGCATGCTCGGGATACATGGCCTGGCGGGTCGTATATACGCCTTCTAACCTGTATCATCGCGCCTTTGGTTAACTGGCCGATGTTTATGCCAGTCGTCTCTGACTACCCCACTCTTTTCAATGGAGTAAAACCCCCAGCATGAAAGCAATCGTTACCGGCATCACAGGTCAAGACGGCGCCTACCTGGCCGAACTGCTCCTCGAGAAGGGCTATACCGTCTACGGCACCTATCGCCGTACCAGCTCCGTCAACTTCTGGCGTATCGAAGAACTGGGCATCCAGAACAACCCGAATCTGCACCTGGTCGAATATGACCTGACCGACCTCTCTGCCAGTATTCGCTTGCTGCAAACCACCGAAGCCACCGAGGTCTACAACCTCGCCGCCCAGAGCTTCGTGGGCGTGTCGTTCGACCAGCCGGTAACCACGGCCGAAATCACCGGCCTGGGCGCTGTGAACCTGCTCGAAGCAATCCGCATCGTCAATACCAAGATCCGCTTCTACCAGGCGTCGACCTCCGAGATGTTCGGCCAGGTCCAGGCCATCCCGCAGATCGAGAGCACGCCGTTCTACCCGCGCAGCCCGTATGGCGTGGCCAAGCTCTACGCCCACTGGATGACCATCAACTACCGCGAGTCGTACGGCATCTTCGCCACCAGCGGCATCCTGTTCAACCACGAGTCGCCACTGCGCGGCCGTGAGTTCGTGACCCGCAAGATCACCGACTCCGTGGCCAAGATCAAACTGGGCCTGCTCGACAAGCTGGAACTGGGCAACATGGACGCCAAGCGCGACTGGGGCTTTGCCAAGGAATACGTCGAAGGCATGTGGCGCATGCTGCAGGCTGACAAGCCGGACACCTTTGTCCTGGCCACCAACCGCACCGAGACCGTGCGTGACTTCGTCAGCATGGCGTTCAAGGCGGTCGGCATCACCCTGCAATGGGAAGGCAAGGAAGAGGCCGAGCAAGGCATCGACACCGCCACCGGCAAGGTACTGGTCGCCGTGAATCCGAAGTTCTACCGCCCTGCCGAAGTCGAGCTGTTGATCGGCAACCCGGCCAAGGCCAAGGAAGTGCTGGGCTGGGAGCCCAAGACCAACCTTGAAGAGCTGTGCCGCATGATGGTCGAGGCCGACCTGCGTCGCAACGAAAAGGGCTTCTCGTTCTGATGACTATCGCCGGTAAGCGTGCCCTGATTACAGGTATCAATGGCTTCACGGGACAGTTCATGGCCGCCGAGCTTGCCGCTTGCGGCTGTGAAGTGGTCGGTACCGGGAGCCAGCCTTCGACCAGCGCCGGTTACTACCAGGCGGACCTGACCGACGCCGCCGGCCTGCGCACGCTGCTGGCCGAGATTCAGCCGGACATCGTCGTGCACCTGGCCGCGCTGGCCTTTGTCGGCCACGGCGCGGCGGATGCGTTTTATCAGGTCAACCTGATCGGCACCCGCCACCTGCTGGAGGCCATTGCGGCCTGCGGCAAGACGCCTGAATGCGTGTTGCTGGCCAGCAGTGCCAACGTGTACGGCAATGCCTCCAGCGGTCTGCTCGACGAGTCGACCGCCCCGGCACCGGCCAACGATTACGCGGTGAGCAAACTGGCGATGGAATACATGGCGAGCCTCTGGCACGACCGTCTGCCGCTGATCATTGCACGCCCGTTCAATTACACCGGCGTCGGCCAGGCCGATAATTTCCTGTTGCCCAAGATCGTGTCGCACTTTGTCCGCAAGGCCGACACCATCGAACTGGGCAACCTGGATGTCTGGCGTGATTTCAGTGACGTGCGGGCCGTGGTCAGCGCCTATCGCGGCCTGCTGCAACGTCGGCCGATCGGGCAGACGATCAACGTCTGCTCGGGCGTGGCCCACTCGCTGCGTGAAGTCCTGGACATGTGCCGGGACATCACCGGCCAGGCCATCGATGTGCAGGTCAACCCGGCTTTCGTGCGGGCCAACGAGGTCAAGACACTGTGTGGCGACAACACCCGTCTGCGCACGCATGTGCCGGACTGGCAGACCCCGCCGCTGCGCGACACGCTGACCTGGATGTTGTCGGCCGGTTGACCGGACCCTGATACCGGACTGCTGTAGGAGCGCGCTTGCCCGCGACCGAGTGCGTAGCACTCGCAAAATCTGCGAAACGCTGCAAATTTACGATCTGAAATCTGCGAAACGCTGCGAATTTACGACTGCTAACGCAGCCGGTCGCGGGCAAGCGCGCTCCTACCAACGAGCCCCTCCATGAAGGTATTGCACTTCTTCAAGACCTATTACCCCGACACCACCGGCGGTATCGAACAGGTCATGTTTCAGCTGTGCCAGGGCAGCCGTGCCTTTGGCGTGGAAGGTCAGGTGCTGACTTTGAGCCCCGACCCGGTGCCCGAACGTATTCAGGTGGCCGACCATTCGGTGGTGCGGGTCAAGGAGAACTTCAACCTGGCCTCCACGGGCTTTTCATTGCCCGCCTTTGCCCGCTTCAAGGCCATGGCCGCCGAAGCGGACCTGGTGCACTTTCATTTTCCGTGGCCGATGATGGACCTGGTGCATTTCGCCACCCGTCATGGCCGGCCGACGGTGTTGAGTTACCACTCAGACATCATCAAGCAGCGCACGCTGCTCAAGCTGTATGCACCGCTGATGAACCGTATGCTGGGCAGCATGGACCGCATTCTGGTCGCCTCGCCCAACTACCAGCGCACCAGCGAAACCCTCAAGCCCTTTGCCGACAAGACCGTGGTGGTGCCGTACGGGCTGGATGAGACCGCGTACCCGCAGGTGTCGCCCGCGCGTCAGGCGCACTGGCAGCAGCAGGTGCCGGAACGGTTTTTCCTGTTCGTCGGCGTGCTGCGCTACTACAAGGGCCTGAGCACCCTGCTCGAGGCCCTGGCAGGCGTGGATTACCCGGTATTGATTCTCGGCGGTGGTCCGCAGGAGCAGGAACTCAAGGCTCAGGCCGAACGCCTGCAACTGCGCAACGTGCGCTTTCTCGGCCGCCTGGATGACGAAGACAAGGCCTGCCTGTTGCAACTGAGCCAGGCGCTGGTGTTCCCCTCGCACTTGCGCTCGGAAGCCTTCGGTATCTCCCTGCTGGAGGCGTCGATGTACAGCAAGCCGATGATCTCCTGCGAGATCGGCACCGGCACCACATTCGTCAATATCGACGGCGAAACCGGGCTGGCCGTGCCCCCGGAAAACCCGCAGGCCCTGCGCGAGGCCTTGCGCCGCTTGTGGGAAAACCCCGAAGAAGCCGCCCGCTTCGGCGCCCAGGCCCGGGCGCGTTTCGAGGCGTTGTTTACCGCGCAGCGGATGTGCGAACGCACGGTCGAGGTTTACAACCAACTGGTCTAGAACCCGATGCCCTGCCGGTCGGGCGACCGGCAGGGCATGGCGTCAGGCGTAGGGCTTGATCACCAGGCCCTGGCCGGTGGGCAGTTCCAGCACATCCAGCCCGAACGAAGCCAGAAGAGGGTCCTCGGCCTTTTTCTGGGCTTCATAGCACCACCAGCCATAGTCGTCGAGCACCAGCACGGCACCGGGCACCATGCGCGGAATGATGCGCTTGAGGGCTTCGACTTCAGCCGAGGCCTGATTCAGGTCCACATGGGCAAAGGCGATCTGCTCGGGAAATCCCTGCTCGAACGAATCCGGCACGTAGCCCTGGATGACATGCACGAACGGGTAGTTGGCAAAGCGCTCCTTGACCTGGTTGAACAGCTGCGGCCCGTGCTCGGGCATGGCGTGATGCTCATCATTGGCCTGGTGTTCGAACGCGTCGTACAGGTAGTACTGCTTGCCACTGGACGCCAGGTCGACCTTGTCGGCGATGACATTGGCGGTGTTGCCCTTGTAGGCGCCGACCTCGACGAAATCACCGGCCAGGCCGCGGGCCAGTTTGGCGAAATGGCACAGGATGTACGTCCGCCAGATGATGGTCATCTCGACGTTGGATGTGGCGTTGCGGCGCATGACCTCCATGAACGATTCATCGGTCATGAAGCTCAGGTTGCGGTTCCAGCAGATGACGTTATCGGCGCTGTAGAAACTGTCCGGCGTGGCGACGCTCTGGCGCAGGCCTTCGAGGCTGTGCTTGAACAGGGGCAGGTTGGTGATGTTGAAATTGTCGCCGTTCACGATCATTGCGGTTAATCCCAGGTAGTTGCTCGCATCGGGGTTGCCGCACGGCAAACCCCGACGGTCGATATGGCGACGATCAAGACCGCTTCAACACAGCCTGTCAGGCAGGAAAGTGTTGTTTGGCCAGCTCTACGACTTCCTCACCCGTGATCGGCGCCAGTGCGGCGATGGCCCACAGGTCGTAGGCCGGATGGGCACGCTGGATCGGCAGCACCATGTCGAAACCGGCGGCCTGCAGGGTGCCGGTCAACACTTTCTTGGTGAAGCCGCAACGGTGCGCCATGTAGACGTTGCCGTTGGCCATGGCCGGACGATGCCCGTAGAGGATGTCGATGGGGGCAATAGGACCTGCCGGCGAAGTGTAGGCGGCGTCGGTCAGCTTGTCTTCGGCCACCAGCGCGCAGACCGATTGCAGGTCTGGACAGGTAATCACCACAAAGCCGCCGGGCTTGAGCACGCGGCGGAACTCTGCCAGGGCCACCGGGACTTCGTGCGGGTACAAGTGTTCGATGTTGTGGCTGGAAAACAGCGCGTCGACCGAGGCGTCCTTGACCTGGGACATGTCGGTCATGGTGCCGACGATGTCCGGGTTGACGCTCTGGTCGATATCAAAACGAAGCTCATGCCAATCCGGCGAAGCAAAGCCCTTGGTCGTGCCGTTCTTGTCTTTTGGACCGCAACCTACATGAAGGAAGGTTTTCACAATCTATTACTCGATCAAGGCCCTTGCTGGATAGCCAGAGGGTGGGGGATGACGTGCTCCGTACCGCGCGCCGACGAACGGAGGCTCCAACGCACACTAGGTGAAGAGCCACAGAGGGTCAAGGCTCGGGCAGCGCTTGCCCATGCTCTGGACCGCTGATCAGCGGCTGTCAGAAATAACATTCAACAAACAGTAATAGCCATGTGATACTACTTTTTACTGGCTATAGCCTATAAAACGCTTAGTTTTAATAACCAAAAAGCAAAAAAAGGCAAAAAGCCACCTAAAAAGTTCTTAATGTTTATTTAGCCTCGGTCGCTAACGGTGACACGTGGGCAACCCATTCTTCACATCAAGCTAAGGCGGCAACGCTGACGGCGCGGTTATGACCTTAAACAGGACGCGTATATGAGCTTTATTTCTTCGTTGACTACCGCGCAAGTTGCTGCCTTGAGCACCACAACCATCGCCGGGCTGGCTACAGCAGACATGGTGGCGTTCAGCACTGCACAACTGGCAGCGCTGACCACCGCCCAAGTGGCTGTTATCACGACGGGCAACCTGGGTGCACTGACCACAGCGCAGCTGCCAGGACTTACTACAGCGCAAGTTGTGGCTTTGGGCACCGGCCAGGTTGCTGCGCTCAAGACCGCGCAGATCAGTGCGTTGTCGACCAACCAGATTGCCGCACTCGAGACCGTTGACGTTGCAGCACTGACCACCGCTCAAGTCAACGCGCTGACGACCGCCCAGGTTGTGGCCCTGACCACCGCTCAGGCCGCTGCGCTGACCACCGCTCAAGTCGCCTCCTTGAAAGCCACGCAAATCAGTGCCTTGCAAACCGTCGACCTGGCAGCACTGACCACCGGCCAGGTTGTAGCGCTGACCACCGCCCAGGCGGCAGCCTTGACCACCGCCCAGGCGGCGGCCCTGACCACTGCCCAGATCGCTGCCCTTGAAACCGCTGACCTGGCGGCCCTGACTACAGCCAGCATGGGTGCACTGACCACCGGCCAGGTGGCAGCGTTGACCACGGCCCAGATCGTCGCACTGACCACCGCCCAGGCCGCTGCACTGAAGCCGGCCCAGGTCGCTGCACTGACCACTGCCCAGATTGCCGCCTTGCAGAACGCTGACCTGGCGGCATTGACCACCGCGTCCGTGGCAGCGTTGACCACCGGCCAGGTCGCGGCCCTGACCACAGCCCAGATTCCGGGTCTGACCACCGCGCAAATCGGTGCGTTGACCACCACTGACGTGGCCGCATTGACCACCGCCCAGGTCGTGGCACTGACCACCGCCCAGGCCGCAGCACTGAAACCGACCCAGGTCGCGGCACTGACCACCGCTCAGATCGCCGCGCTGGAAACCGCTGATGTTGCGGCCCTCACCACCGCCGGCATCGTGGCCCTGACCACCGGCCAGGCGGCGGCGCTGACCACCGCTCAAGTCGCTGCACTGAAAACGACTCAGATCGCGGCCCTGGAAACCGCCGACCTGGCGGCCCTGACCACCGCTCAGGTCGTGGCGCTGACCACCGGCCAGGTGGCAGCCCTGAAGACCAATCAGGTGGCGGCACTGACCACCACCCAGATCGCGGCCCTGGAAACTGCCGATGTCGCGGCCCTGACCACCGCCTCCATCGGTGCCCTGACCACCGGCCAGGTCGCCGCGCTGACCACCGGCCAGGTCGTGGCCCTCACCACCGCCCAGGCCGCTGCACTGAAACCGGCCCAGGTCGCTGCACTGACCACCGCCCAGGTCGTGGCCCTGCAAAACACCGACCTGGCTGCGTTGACCACCGCGTCGATTGCCGCGCTGACCACCGCCCAGGCCGCCGCCCTGACCACCGCTCAAGTGGCGGCGTTGACCACTGCCCAGGTCGGTGCGCTGACCAACGCCGACGTCATTGCCCTGACCACCGCACAAGTGGCCGCCCTGACCACCGCTCAGGTGGCGGCGCTGAAGACAACGCAGATCGCTGCCCTGGAAACCGCTGATGTCGCGGCCCTCACCACGGCCCAGATCGTTGCCCTGACCACCGCTCAGGCCGCGTCCCTGACCGCAGGCCAAGCCGCTGCACTGACCACCGGTCAAGTGGCTGCCCTGCAGAACGCTGACCTGGCTGCCCTGAGCACCGCCGCTGTGGCCACGCTCACCACCGCCCAGGTCGCCGCGCTGACCACCGCGCAGATTCCAGGCCTGACCACCGCGCAAATTGGTGCGCTGACCACCACTGACGTGGCCGCCCTGACCACTGGCCAGATCGCAGCCCTGACCACCGCCCAGGTCGCCGCACTCAAGGCCACCCAGGTGGCCGCACTGACCACCGCTCAGATCGCCGCCCTGGAAACCGCCGATGTGGCGGCCCTGACCACCGCCGGTATTGTCGCCCTGACCACCGGCCAGGCCGCAGCACTGACCACCGCTCAGGTCGCCGCCCTCACCACCGCGCAGATCGGCACGCTGGAAACCGCCGACCTGGCGGCACTGACCACCGCCCAGGTCGTGGCGCTGACCACCGCTCAGGTCGCCGCACTGAAAACCAGCCAGGTTCCAGCCCTGACCACCACTCAGATCGCCGCTCTGGAAACAGCTGACGTGGCGGCGCTGACCACCGCGTCCATCGCATCGTTGACCACCGGCCAGGTCGCCGCGCTGACCACCGGCCAGGTCGTGGCCCTCACCACCGCCCAGGCCGCTGCGCTGAAGCCGGCCCAGGTCGCTGCCCTGACCACCGCCCAGGTCGTGGCCCTGCAAAACGCCGACCTGGCAGCGTTGACCACCGCGTCGATTGCCGCGCTGACCACCGCCCAGGCTGCAGCCCTGACCACGGCACAAATCGCCGGACTGACCACCGCCCAAGTGGCGGCGTTGACCACCGCTGATGTCGTGGCTCTGACCACCGGCCAGGTCGCGGCCTTGACCACCGCTCAGGTGCCGGCGCTGACCACCGCGCAGATCGGCGCACTGGAAACCGCCGATGTCGCGGCCTTGACCACGGCCCAGATCGTGGCGTTGACCACCGCGCAAGCGGCGGCGCTGAAACCTGCCCAGGTCGCTGCACTGACCACCGGCCAGGTCGCCGCGCTGCAAAACGTCGACCTGGCTGCATTGACCACGGCCTCTGTGGCCGCGCTCACCACCGCCCAGGTCGCCGCGCTGACCACCGCGCAGATTCCAGGCCTGACCACCGCGCAAATCGGTGCATTGACCACCGATGATGTCGCCGCACTGACCACCGGGCAAGTTGTGGCACTGACCACCGCCCAGGTCGCCGCGCTCAAGGCCACTCAGGTGGCGGCGCTGACCACCGCCCAGGTGGCCGCGCTGGAAACCGCTGATGTCGCGGCCCTGACCACCGCCGGTATCGTGGCTCTGACCACCGCCCAGGCCGCGGCATTGACCACCGCTCAGGTGGCTGCCCTGACCACTGCCCAGGTCGCGGCGCTGGAAAATGCTGATCTGGCCGCCTTGACCACAGGTCAAGTCGTGGGCTTGACCACCGCACAAGTGGCGGCGCTGAAAACCAGCCAGGTTTCAGCCCTGACCACCGCTCAAGTCGCCGCTCTGGAAACGGCTGACGTGGCGGCGCTGACCACTGCGTCCATCGCGTCGCTGACTACCGGCCAGGTGGCAGCACTGACCACCGGCCAGGCAGCAGCGCTGACGACCGCTCAGGTCGGTGCGTTGACCACGGCTGGCATCGTTGCCCTGACCACCGCCCAGGTGGCAGCCCTGACCACCGCCCAGGTGGCCGCGCTGAAAACGGCACAGATTGCGGCGCTGGAAACGGCCGATGTGGCAGCCCTGACCACCGCCCAGATCGTCGCCCTGACCACCGCGCAAGCGGCGGCCTTGAAGCCCACTCAGGTGGCTGCCTTGACCACCGCTCAAGTCGCTGCCTTGCAGAATGCCGATCTGGCGGCCTTGACCACGGCGGCTGTCGCAGCGCTCACCACAGCTCAAGTGGCGGCACTGACAACTGCACAGATTCCAGGCCTGACCACCGCGCAAATCGGTGCATTGGAAACGGCTGATGTCGCGGCCCTGACCACCGCTCAGATCGTGGCCCTGACCACTGCCCAGGCGGCGGCGCTGACCACCGCTCAAGTGGCGGCCCTGACCACCGCCCAGGCGGTCGCACTGGAAACCGCTGACGTCGCGGCCCTGACCACCGCTGGCATCGTGGCCCTGACCACCGCCCAGGCGGCGGCGCTGACCACCGCCCAAGTGGCAGCCTTGACCACTGCCCAGGTCGGTTCGCTGGAAACCGCCGATGTGGCGGCGCTGACCACCGCCCAGGTCGTGGCCTTGACCACCGCTCAAGTGGCGGCGCTGAAAACCGCTCAGGTTGCCGCGCTGACCACCACTCAGGTGGCCGCTCTGGAAACCGCCGATGTGGCGGCCCTGACCACCGCGTCCATTGGTGCGCTGACCACCGGCCAGGTCGCTGCACTGACCACCGGCCAGGTCGTGGCCTTGACCACCGGCCAGGTCGCTGCATTGAAAACCAACCAGATCGCCGCCTTGACCACCACCCAGGTGGCCGCGCTGGAAACCGCCGATGTGGCGGCTCTGACCACCGCTGGCATTGGCGCGCTGACCACCGGCCAGGTCGCTGCACTGACCACCGGTCAAGTCGTGGCCCTGACCACCGCCCAGGCGGCGGCACTGAAGCCGGCCCAGGTTGCAGCCTTGACCACCGCGCAAATTGTCGCGCTGCAAAATGCTGACCTGGCCGCCCTGACGACGGCCTCGATTGCAGCACTGACCACGGCCCAGGCCTCTGCACTGACCACTGCGCAAATTGCCGGCCTGACCAACGCGCAAGTGGCGGCACTGACGACGGCGGATGTGGTGGCCCTGACCACCGGCCAGGTCGCGGCACTGACCACCACGCAAGTGGCGGCATTGACCACCGCCCAGATCGGTGCATTGGAAACGGCGGATGTCGCGGCCCTGACCACTGCCCAGATCGTGGCGCTGACCACCGCGCAAGCGGCGGCCTTGAAACCTGCGCAGGCTGCTGCCTTGACCACCGGTCAGGTCGCTGCACTGCAGAACGTCGATCTGGCGGCGCTGACGACCGCCTCTGTGGCAGCCCTCACCACCGCCCAGGTCGCCGCGCTGACCACCGCGCAGATTCCAGGCCTGACCACCGCGCAGATCGCGGCGCTCACTACCGCTGACGTTGCGGCGCTGACGACGGCTCAGATTCCGGTACTGACCACCGCGCAAGTGGCGGCACTGACCAGCAGCCAGGTCGCCGCGCTGACCACCGCCCAGGTGGCCGCGCTGGAAACCGCTGATGTCGCGGCCCTCACCACTGCCGGCATCGTGGCCCTGACCACCGGCCAGGCGGCGGCGTTGACCACTGCACAAGTGGCGGCTCTGACCACCGCGCAGATCGGTGCATTGGAGAACGCCGATCTGGCAGCCCTGACCACCGGCCAGGTGGTTGCCTTGACCACCGGCCAGGTCGCAGCACTGAAGACTGGCCAGATTGCGGCGCTGACCACCACTCAAGTGGCAGCACTGGAAACGGTTGATGTCGCAGCCCTGACTACCGCCCAGGTGGCGGCCTTGACCACCGCTCAAGTGGTGGCACTGACCACAGGCCAGATCGTGGCACTGGGCACTGCCCAGATCAGCGCACTGACCACGGCGGATGTTGCCGCCCTGACCACGGCGCAGATCGTAGCCATCGAAACCGCTGACCTGGCGGCCATCACCACCGCACAGGTAGCGGCGCTGACCACCGCGCAAGCGGCAGCCTTGACCACGACACAACTGTCCAACCTGAAGATGACCCAGGTCGACGCCTTCACCACGCCGCAGCTGCAAGCAATGACCGCGGCCCAGATCGACGCGCTGGCCTTGTCCACGCCGCTGGTTCTGGACCTCAACGGTGACGGCGTGCAGACCTCGCACCTGGTGACCGGTACGCACTTCGACCTGAATGCCGATGGCAAGGCAGAAGCCACCGGCTGGACCGCCGGCGGTGACGGCCTGCTGACCCTGGACCTCAATGGCGATGGTCAGGTCAACAACGGTTCCGAACTGTTCGGTTCCTCGTTCCGCCTGCCGGACGGTTCGCTGGCCAAGGATGGTTTCGAAGCCCTCCAGAGCCTGGACAGCAACAACGACGGCGTGGTGAACGCCGGCGACCAGTTGTTCGGTGCCCTGCAGGTCTGGGTCGACAGCAACAACGACGGCATCAGCGACGCCGGCGAGCTGCACACCCTGAAAGACCTGGGCATCACCCAGTTCAATCTGGACGTGGCCACCACCACCGAGCTGAACCACGGCAACCTGATCGGGCTGCACAGCAGCTTCGAAACCGGTGATGGCCAGACCCATACCATTGCTGACGTGTGGTTCCGCACCGATGGCAATGGCGGTCAGTCCATCGACCTGACGCAGCTGGATGTGTCGGTCGTCGGTGCCCATACCCTGGGCAGCATCGATCTGGCGGCCGACAACGGCGCCACCACCTCGCTGACCCTGGATGCCCAGGCCGTCAGCCAGCTGGGCCAGGCCGGCCAGGTGGATCTGGGCAACGGTGCCGCCGCGCCGGTGCAGATGATCATCAACGGTGACCAGAACGATACGGTCAACGTCCAGGGCGCAGCTGGCGAGTGGCAAGCAGCAGGCACCGCAACCGTCGATGGCGCAAGCTACAACGTGTACAACGACGGTGACGTGCAACTGCTGGTGGCCACCGATGTTCAGACTTGGATTAGCTGATATTCAGTGTTAAACCTTTGATAGACCTTGATACCGGGCTTGCGAAAGCCCGGTATTTTTTTGTGTGGAGTCATCAATGCAGACTGAGAATCTTGAGAGTGCGGACCTCGATGCGGTGCTTGCCAGCGCCTTGCAACAGGCCGAGCGTGTGGCGCTGGAGCCGATGCAATTGCTGCAGATCGCCGACCGGCTCAATGCCGCGCAGCGCCCCGGCGATGTCGCGGCGCTGTATCAGCGCTGGCTTGGGCACTGCCAGTCGGCGGTCAACTACATCATCCAGTTCAACCTGGGCGTCACGCTGTCCAACCTTGGGCAGGTAGACGCCGCCGAGCAGGCGTACCGCGCCGCCATTGTGCAAAATCCCGAATTCGCCCAGGCCTGGTTCAACCTGGGGACGCTACAGGAGCGTCAACTCAAGCCGCAGGACGCACTGGCCACCTGGCAATCGATGCTCGACAAGCACCTGGTCGATGCACAGCAGAGCCGTGAGCTGTATGTGCTGACCTGTAACAACCTGGGCCGGCTGCTGGAGGAAACCCGTCAGCTGCAGCCTGCCGAAGCCATTTTGCACACCAGCCTGCTGGCCGTCCCGCTCCAGCCCAAGGTCATCCAGCACTGGGTGCACCTGCGTCAGAAGCAATGCGTGTGGCCGGTGTACGACGCCCCTGAAGGCCTGAGCACAGGCGACCTGCTCAAGGCCTCTTCGCCCCTGGCCTTGCTGGCCGGCAGCGATGACCCCGGCCTGCAACTGGCTGCGGCCATGCATTTCGTCAAGGAACGGGTCAATGTGCGCGTGCCGGCCCTGGCCACGGCGCAAGGGTATGGTCACCCGAAACTGCGCATCGGTTTTTTGTCGTCGGACTTCTGCCTGCATGCCGTGTCGCTGCTGACGGTCGAGCTGTTCGAGCTGATCGATCGCGAGCGCTTCGAGGTCTATGGCTTCTGCTGGAGCCGCGAAGACGGTTCGGCGCTACGGGCGCGGGTGAAGCAGGCCATGGATCATTTTGTGCTCATCGGAGCAATGAGTGATGCGGCTGCGGCGCAGTGCATCCGCAGCCATGAGATCGACATTCTGATCGACCTGCATGGGCTGACGTCCGGGGCGCGCGCGGACATCGTGGCCTATCGGCCGGCACCGGTGCAGATGACCTATCTGGGCTTTCCCGGCACCACGGGGCTGCCGGCCATCGACTACGTGATCGCCGACCGCTACCTGATCCCCAACACCGAGAAGCCCTATTACAGCGAGACACCGTTGTACCTGGACAAGATCTACCAGTGCAGCGACCGGCAACGGCCGGTGGCAGCCCTGCCGACCCGGGCGCAGTGCGGCCTGCCGGAGGAACGCTTCGTGTTCTGCTCGTTCAACAACAACTACAAGTTCAACGAAGCCGTCTTCGACTGCTGGATGCGCATCCTGCAGCGCGCCCCCGACAGCCTGCTGTGGCTGCTGGCCGATAACCGCTGGGCCCAGGACAACCTGTGTGCCCGGGCCCAGGCACAAGGCATCGACCCGGCCCGCCTGGTGTTTGCCCCGCGGGTGGCACCGCCGGAGTACCTGGCGCGTTACACGGCCGCCGACCTGTTTCTGGACGCCTACCCGTTCAACGCCGGGACCACGGCCAACGATGCCCTGTGGATGGGCCTGCCGGTGCTCACCCGCTCAGGCCGTACCTTCGCCTCGCGCATGGCCGGCAGCCTGTTGACCGCGCTGGACCTGCCGGAGCTGATCACCACCACCCTGGCCGACTACGAAGAACGGGCCGTGCAACTGGCCACCGAGCCGGGCCTGCTGTCGGGCCTGCGTCAGCGCCTGATGCAGGCCCGCGACACCTCGCCGCTGTTCGACACACCGGGGTTTGTGCGGGACTTTGAAGCGGCAATCAGCCGCGTGGCGTTGTAGGAGCGCGGGGGCGGCCATCCGTCTTGCCGGCGACCGAGTGCGTAGCGCTCGCAGAAATCTGCGAAACGCTGCAAATTCACGACTGCTACGCAGCCGGTCGCCGGCAAGCGGGCTCCTACAGGTGTGAATTTTATAGCCAAGAAAATCAATAAGTTATTTTATGTTTGATGAGCGCGCGGGGGCGGCCACAACAGCAACTGCCTGAACATCAGGCGGTTTTTTTAGAACAAGCCCTGCACTTTCTCCAGCTTGCTGCGGGTCATCTGGCCGGTGCGGGTGTGCAGGTTGACGTAGCTTTGCAGCACCGCCAGGCGGGTGTCGAGCAGGTCGCGGCGGGCCGAAAACAGCCGTTGCTGGGCATCAAGGATATCCAGGGTCGAGCGCACGCCGGCCTGGTAGCCTTTTTCAGCCGAGGTCAGGGCAACCTGGCTGGAGCGCACGGCGGTGATCAGCGCGCGGATCTTCTCGAAGCCTGCCACCACGCCCAGGTAATTGGCCTCGACGTCTTCGGTCAGTTGCTGCAGTTGCGCGTCATAGCTGGAACGGGCGCTTTCCAGCGCCGAGCGGGCCTTTTCCGAAGAGGCACTGACGCCGCCGCCCTGGTACAGCGGGATGTCGACCACCACGCCCACGTAATAGGTCGACTGCCGCTGGGACAGTTCATTGATGTCGCTCTGGTCGACTCGCGCCATGCGTCCGCTCAGGGCAACGGTGGGGTAGTGCCCGGACTTCTGCAGTTTCAGGTTGGCTTCGGCCACCTTGATCGTGGCGCGGCTGACGCCCAGTTCGGCGGCGGCCTGGTCGGCCTTGAGCATCCAGTAATCGAGGTCCTCTTCAGGCGCCAGCAGCGCGTTGGCCGGAGATGGCTCCTGCATCGGCTGAATGTCATTCACGGGCAGGCCGGCCCGGCCGGAGAGTTTGCGCAAGGCGGCGCGGCGACGGGCCTGGGCTTCGATTTCCTGGGCGCTGATAGCATCAAGCCGGGCCTGAGCCTCTTCCAGATCGGTGATGGTGCCTTCGCCGGCCTCGAACAGGCGCTTGGACTGCTTGGCCAGGGCGGCAATGGAAGCTTTCTGCTGCGAGGTCAGTTTCAGTTCGTTTTCGACCTGTGCCACATCGAAGTAGGCCTGCACGACCCGGTCGTACAGTGCTTGTCCGGCATTGTCGTGCTGGAATTCACCCAGCCGGGCGCGCGCCTTGGCTTGCTCGTAGGCCGCCCAGCGGCCTTTGTCGAACAGCGGCTGGCTGACGGTCAGGGCAATGCTGTCGGAGGCGAACTGGTCTTCGCCGCTGTTGGCTGCCGACTGTTTGTTGAACTTGCCGCCATGGCCGTAGCGCGAATTGATCGCCACTTGCGGCAACAGCCCGCTGCGGCCGATCGCTTCTTCCTGGCGCGAGGCCTCGTAGTCGTGGTTAGCCACCTGGTAGGCGGCATCGTTGAGGCGCGAGGCGTCATACAAGGCCACCAGCGACAGTTGATCCTCAGCCGCCAGCAGGTGGCCGCAAAACAGCAGGGCAAATACAGCGACAGGCATGCGCACGGTCATTCTTCCTTGAAGGCGCCGGCCATACGCTCGGCGATCGGCTGCATCAGGTAGTTGGCCAGGGTGCGTTCACCGGTCTTGACCAGCACCTCGGCCTGCATGCCCGGTTTGATGTCCAGGCCCATGTCGTGCAGTTCCTGGACCTGCTCGGGGTTGACCGAGACTTCAACCGAAAAATACGGCGAGTTGGTGTGCTCATCGATCAACTGGTCCGGCGATACGGTCTGGACCTTTCCGACAATGACCGGGGTGTGCACGCGTTGCAACGAACCAAAGCGCAGGTCCACGACCAGCCCGGGCTTGAGCCGGTCAGCCATCATGGGCGGGAATTGCGCCTTGACCACCCAGCTGGAGCCTTGCGGGACGATGTCCATCAACCGCTGCCCGGCCTGGGCGATGCCGCCGACGGTGTGCACGGCCAGGCTCATCACCTGACCGGTGGCCGGAGCCAGGACGGCCGCGCTGTTGACTTCAAATTCCAGCGCCTTGATCTGGTCAGCCAGGCTTGAGCTCTGGGCTGACACCTGGGTCAGTTGCGATTCGGCGTCACTGCGAAACAGTTGGCCCTGTTGCAGGGTCTTGAGCCGGCTTTCGTTGATCCCCTGGCGGGTGCGGCCGATGTCGGAAATCGTCGCGGCCAGTTGCGCACTCAATTGCGCGGCATTGCTTTCGGCCTCGAACAAGCGGTTGCGCGGCAGGTAGCCTTCGCGGGCCAGCTCACGCAGGCCCTTGAGTTCCTGCTGTTGAAATTGCAGTTGTGCCGAGTGGTTGCGCTTGATCTCTTCGTAACCGGCCAGTTGCTCGTTCAGCGAAGCGATTTCGTGCTGGTTGATCTGCAGGCGGCTGGCCAGTTCGGCACGCCGGGTGGCGAACAGGTAGCCTTGCAGCTCCATCGACGCCCGCGCGCGCGGGTCGTCGGCACGGGCCAGCAAGTCGGGCGACCACTGGATGCGATCTCGGTCCAGGCGCTCGGCCATCAGGCGCTCTTCGACGGCGCGCGCACTCAGCCACTGGCCGATGGCGACATCAAGCTGCGACTTGGCCTGCACGGTGTTGAGCTGCACCACCACCTGGCCTTGCTGTACCTGATCGCCTTCACGCACCAGGATGCGCTCGATCATGCCGCCGCTGCGCGACTGCACTGTCTTGCGCTCGCCGGACACCACCACCGAGCCACTGCCCACCACGCCCCGGTCAAGCGGGGCAAAGCCGGCCCAGAGAAAAAAGCCGCCCAGGCCCAGCAGCAGACACCACACCCCGACACGGGCGATGTGGCTGGCATCGGCATCGGGCTTGGAGACCGGGGTCGACAGGTCGTTCTGACTGGCTTGCATGAATGCCTCAGGCTTTTTGATTGCTGGTTTCCGGGTTGCTGTCGGGAGCACTGACAGGCGCAACCGCCTTGGGCGCTGCCGACGGCATCAGGGTTTTCATCACCTGATCGCGTGGGCCGAACAGTTGCTGGACGCCTTCCTTGAGAAACAGCAGTTTGTCGACCACACCCAGGATATTGGGCCTGTGGGTGACCAGCACCACGGTGCAGCCTTTGTCCTTGAGTTTGCGCACCGCCTGCACCAGCGCCGCTTCGCCGGCGTCGTCGAGGTTGGAGTTGGGCTCGTCGAGCACCACCAGCGCCGGGGTGTCATACAGTGCACGGGCCAGGCCGACGCGCTGTTTCTGACCGCCCGACAAGCCCAGCCCACCGGTGCCCAGCAAGGCATCGTAGCCCTTGGGAAAATGCAGGATCATTTCGTGGATACCGGCCATCTGCGCCGCTTCAATGACCTTGTCGGAGTCCACCGCGCCGAAACGGGCAATGTTTTCGGCAATGGTGCCATCGAACAACTCGATGTCCTGCGGCAAGTAACCCAGATGAGGGCCCAGGGCCTCGCGCGACCATTGGCTGATTTCGGCATTGTCCAGGCGCACCGAGCCATGGCTGGCCGGCCAGATACCGACCATGGCCCGCGCCAGGGATGATTTGCCCGAGGCGCTGGGACCGATGATGGCCAGCACTTCGCCCTTGGCCAGCTTGAAAGTCACCCCATTGACCGCCGGGCGCTGCAGGCCTGGGGGCGTGATCACCAGCTTGTCGATGCTCAAGGCACCACTGGGCGCCGGCAACGGCATACGCGGGGTGTCCTTGGGAAACTCGTTGAGCAGGCGATTGAGGCGCTCATAGCTGCTTTTGGCATTGCCCATCTGTTTCCACGAGCCGATCAGCGCCTCGGCCGGTGCCATGGCGCGCCCGAGCAGAACCGACACGGCAATCATGACCCCGGCCGAAATCTGGTTCTCGATCACCAGTATCGCGCCCAGGCCCAGGGCCAGGGATTGCCAGGTCATGCGGATGAAACGCGAAATCGCCGCAATCCGCGAACTGCGATCGCTGGCCTCCCCCTGTTCGGTGATCACCCGTTGCTGGACGTTGTACCAGCGGCGACGCAAGGGCTGGAGCATGCCCATGGCCTGGATGACTTCGGCGTTCTGCAAGGTACCGTTCACGTAGCTCGAAGACGCCACCGACAAACGATTGGCCTCGCTCATGCTTTTGCGCGTGGTCAGTTCGTTCCAGATCGCAAGACCGGCCAGGATCAGCGAACCGATGACGGTAAAGACGCCCAGCAGGGGGTGGAACAGAAAGGTGGCGATCACGTAGATCGGCAGCCACGGCGCATCGAACAGCGCAATCAGCGCAGGACCGGTGACGAACTGGCGAATGCTGTTCAGGTCGCTCAGGACCTGGGCGGGGTTGCTGCTGTTTTCCTTGAGGCTGCGCTGGAACGCGGCATCGAAGACCCGCTCTCCCAGTTGCGTGTCCAGGCCGGCGCTCATCTTGATCATGACCTGGCCACGCACCCATTCCAGGGCGCAGCTGACCGCAAAGAAGATCAGCAGGATCAGGCTCAACATCAGCAACGTGGTTTCGTTGCGGCTGGTCAGGACGCGATCGAAAACCTGCATCATATAAACAGAAGGCACCAGCATCAGCAGGTTGATCACCCCACTGAACAGGGCAAGCACCCCGAAAAGACGACGGTAACGCAGCAGCGCTGCATCGATATCTCGCGTGGGATCAAAGAAGAGTCGCATGGCGTCCAGGAGAGAAAGTCACGATAGGAATAAGGCTGCAGGTCGATCTGCAGACACGCCACCACAAGGGCTTGATGCCGCGGATGCTAGCACTTTGGCAAGGCAACTGCTCAAGGCCGGCCCACACACCTATTTCATCGGCCTGAACAACCTGATCTTGAACCTGTTTTGAGCAGAGCCTGAGCGCTGCACCGATGACGCCTTGCTGGCCATGAATGCGGTGATCCAGGCGCCTGCTCAGCGACTTGGCTGTGGCGGTGTGCAAGGCTCGAAAAACGTCAGCCCGCTATCGACTACAAATTCCGGCTACCCGCTATTTCAGGCACTTGCGCTGGACGCTCTCAAAAATAGCTATCTATCTATATAGCTATCTAGCTGGCCAAGTGCAGGCGAACGCACGCGTAAAAGAGCGTACAGCCCACGTGAAATACGAGGTGGGCATATCTGGATGCTCATGAAGTGACTTGGCAGCCCGCGTACCCGAGCCGACCAGATGGAAACCCGGCATGGGCGTCAAACCGGGGCCGCAGGTCGGCATCGACTACAAATTCCGGCTATGGATTAAACGCCACCATGAGAATATATCTAGCTATATATCTAGCTATCAAAAAACTTAAAGTATTGTTTTTAAACGCTAATCCTTGAGGATCTCAAGAGGATTTTCAGGAAGTGCCTGAAGGGTATCGCCCAGCGAAAGTCGCAGTTGAGCCGCTTCGTGAAAACGAAACACCAGGCTTTTCACCGTCTTGCCTTCGGTGATCGTCTCGTAGGAAATCGAGATGCCGGACTTGGCCATGATCTCGTTGATCGAAGGAGTGATCACCCGCTGTCGCAGGTTGTTGAAACGCTTGTAGCTGTCGCCAAGGTCCAGAAGGATGCGCAGCCTCTCGACCTCGATCACCAGCACGCCGGTGCTTTTGAACTGCATCATCAGCTCGAACAGCCGAAAGCTGTGCATCGAGTTGAGATTGGCCACGCGCCGCAAGTCGTAGGACGTCAGCTTGCTGTTGAGCATCGACAGGTAAGGGATCACATCCACGGTGAAGTTCAGGGTGACACGCCCTTCTCCTTCGGCATAGGCCGCCTTGTACACCCAGCGGATACGGGTGCGGTTCTTGCCGTCGAACGTCTGGATGTCGCGCTCGTAGAGAGAATCGGCGGCTTCCTTGAGGTTGGTGTAGGCAAAACGAATGGGTACGCCGTAGATCTCGGCGAAGCTGGCAGCCGTGACCGTGATTTTGGAAGGCATGGGTTTGCGCGGGTCGACCTGGGCGATCGCGGCCAGCAACAGACGCTGTTCCTGGAGGGTCAGACGGTAAGACGCACTGATCAGATCATTGGCTTTCGTCACAAGCAATGACGAAGGTTCTTTGGCGGTCATCGACTACTCCTGGCGCGTTGATGAGTCGATAGTAACAAGCTTGCCGACGGATTTTCGTGTGGTTTCTTCGCATGGCCAGAATCTGTAGTCGTTAATGGCGCTGAGCCATAGCCGGAATTTGTAGTCGATGAGAGGCGCTGCAGGGCCCGACAGTTGTGGCCGTCCGGACCTGATCGGCCATAGCCGGAATTTGTAGTCGTTCACACGGCGCCCGGCCATAGCCGGAATTTGTAGTCGTTCACACGGCGCCCGGCCATAGCCGGAATTTGTAGTCGTTGTAAGCAAACGTGTGCGGTGTAGGACCGATCTGTCAGACGCGATGATGTGATCGAGGGCTGCGCAGGATAAGGCTTTGAGCCATAGCCGGAATTTGTAGTCGATGGGCAGGGCTCGTTTCGAGGGGATTTTCGTACTCCGTTGCCCTGGCCGAGCGAGGCGAGCATGCAAGCACAGGCAGGGCCTCATTCAACCATTTATTGGATCCAAAAAATTGGGATTCACCTGTGGATAACAGCCGGAATCTGTAGTCGTCATAGCTGAAATTTGTAGTCGATACAGCTGGAATCTGTAGTCGTCATAGCCGGAATCTGTAGTCGTATAGCCGGAATCTGTAGTCGTTGCACCGCTGGAGGCCACGTAAATCAAGGCCTGCAGCGGTGCTAAAAACAAGCTTTAAAAACAAGCTTTAAAAACAAGAAAAAAAGATTTTAAAAACACACGCGAAGAGCTGATTTTTTTTGAAAGGGGGCAAATCAAAAGCGCAGAGCAAAACCCAATGGCGCTAAAACCTCCTGAGAGGCCGCAGGAGGCGAAAAGAGAGCAAGTAACAATCACCGATGAGTAGAAACAGATTTCGTGGCTCAAAAATCAACTCAGGCGTTTTTAGGGCTATTGCCATGATGTTTACAGATGAACTTTTCATGAATCCTGAAAAACCTGCCAGGCGTGATCGAAAAACCCCTCGACCCCCCTTGGTTATCGCTGATTGCCGTCACATGGCATTTCATCGACGGTCTCTTCAGCGAGAACAAGCCCGACAAGCAAGGCAGACAACAACCTACCGTGCCGAAAAGCACACACCTGCATGGTGTTCAGATTTTTCCTACACCAAGCAGTAAGCCGGCTTACAACCAGAATAGAGCATTCCTGCAGATGAAAAGGCATGTAAAAATTGATAGCTAGCTATATAGATAGATAGATAGCTATAATGCACGCCGAAAAGATTGCCTATATATAGCTGCAATAAAGAGAAGGGGATCGCAGTGACCATTTTTGCATGCGTCAATACCAAGGGTGGGGTTGGCAAGACCACCACCGCCGTGCACCTGGCAACCATGCTGGCAACACGGGGAAAGACATTGCTGATCGACGGCGATCCACAGGCCAGCGCTGCAAGCTGGGCAGCATGGCGCCGCGACAATCCCGAGTACAGCCCAAGCCCCACCACGGTTTGCCTGCAAGGCAAGGCCATCAATGCGGAAGGGCGTCAGCTGGCGACTTCTTATGAGCATGTGGTCGTCGACGCTGGCGGACGCGACTCGGTAGGACTGCGCTCGGCATTGCTGCTGGCAGAAGTGGTGATCGTACCGGTCGGTGCGAGCTCGTTCGACGCCGCGGCAATGACCGATCTGCTGACCGTGGTCGACCTCGCACGCGACTACAACCCGGACCTGAATGTAAAGATGCTGCTGTCGAGGGTCGATACACGTACCAAGGACACCGGTGAGATGCTGCATTTCCTGGAAGAACAATCGTTCAGCGTCTTCAAGACCAAAATCTGTGAACGTGTGGCATTCCGTCGTTGCATCAGTGAAGGCGCAATCGTTCATGAGCTCAAGCGTGACCATGCAGCCATTCAGGAAATGAATGCATTCTTTGCCGAGGTGCTGGCGTGATCAAATCCAAACCCGACATCAAAAGCTTCAAGAAAGACCCCAATGAATTTCTTGAAGGCGGAGAGGCCGACAAAGCCTTGAACAAGGTTGCGGCTCACCAGGAGGCGGTCACCCAGGAACCGCTTATTGAAGCCTTCAAGCCGGAACCCACGATCCAGAAACTGTTTCGCCTGCGTTGGGACATTGCCAATGCGCTGAAAATCGGCGCCGCACAAGAGTCGGCCAAAAGCGGAAAGCGGGTCACCGAGACTGATATTGTCCAGCAACTGCTCAAGAAGCATTACAACCTCAAGTAGTCGTTCAGGCCTCTGCAGTGTTGCGCAGCCTGATGATAGATAGATAGATAGCTATCATCAGGCTGTGCAGGCCGAGGCGAAGGCGGCAAAGTATGAATCTGATTGTTTGATAGCTATCACGATAGATAGCTATCAAAACCAATACCACCCCTAGCGATATAAATGGATTCAAGCCGCTTTACCTTTCCATCTTCGGGGGGCGGACCGCACGGAAAGAGGATGCTTTTAGTAAAATCGCCTGTTAGGGGTGGTATTGATAAAGGAGTCGGTATGCTTACTGAAATCGTATCTGTCCACGAGCGCCTGGTTTCCAGGCTTCATGCCTTCAACCAGGTCTGGCCCCATCTGGTGGTCAGCGGAACCGTCTGGAAATTGCCTGTCCTGGCAGAGCAAAAGGCCCCTGACCGTATCGATGTGCAACGCCTAGAAGGACAGCCGGCGATCGAAGCGGCGCTGCAGGCCATGATGGCTTTCGAGCGCGTCGTGGGCCAGGCGCCGGGCACAGTCATGCGCTTGCCAGGCTATTTTGCTCTGCGCGACAGCGTCTTGCCTTGGGTTCGGGAGATCAACGACCTCAAGGACGAGCTCATGGCGATGATTGAAAAGACGCGCCTGGAGCTTAACCTGGCCACTACCGCGCGCTCGAAAATTCTTCGGCAAGCGCTGGGCCATCAATTCAGCATGAAGCAACTGGGCCGCCATACCCAGGCATTCGACAGCTGCCCGCGACTGATCGTCTTTACCTGGGCCGGTCACACCACTGGCGGTGAGCGTGTAGAAGTTGGCAAGGTGCGCGAGTTACTGGCCAAGACCGCAGAGCAGCAGTCGGATCGTGACAATGTGACGCCTGGCGAAACGCTGGCCGGTGCGGAGCTGCGGCGTATCGTCAACCTGGCCGACCATGCCACCTTGATCAAATACAAGAAGGTTGCGCCACATCCGCGTGCGATGTTGTATTTCTCGGCCAGTTCACGCTACGACGCGATGATCCACAGCAACCTGCCCCTGTTTGTGCTGGCCGGTGAGAAACCCATCGATGTGCATGAATTACGCGATTTTGACCGGCACACGCGCCAGGCGGAACGGCCGGACAAGAAGGCCCGGATCGAGGTGATTCCACGGATGAACCTGTACCTCAATCCCAACGACCTGGTTGGCATGAGTCCGTCACAATTGCCGCAAAGCCGCTCTACCCTGGTGGCATCGACCTATTCCGATGGCCGCTCGAAAACAGTCCAGCCATCAGCCACCACGGCCGATGACCCGTTGGACCTCAATCTTGCAGCTGAAGATGATTGACCACCTGTCGTGCGCCTTGCTCGATGAAGGCGCTCCAGGCCGCCATCAACTGCCGGCGTTTGTCCAGCAGATCGCCACGGTGATAGGCGGCTTCTACCTTGTCGCCCAGGGCATGGGCCAGGGCCATTTCGCACACATCCCTGGGAAAATCGGTGTGCTCGGCAGCCCAGGTGCGAAAGCTGGAGCGAAAACCGTGCGGTACGTAGTCATCGGCTTGCAGTTGCGCCATGACCCGACGGATTGCGTTACCGGGCAGTGCTCCGTTATGGCGGGCATTGGGAAAGACATATAAAGGGTGCTTGCCACGTTGCTGTTCCAATACGTGCAATGCGGCATCCACCAGCGGCACACGGTGAAGCTTGCCGGCCTTCATGCGTTTCGCCTCGATGCTCCAGACCCGGTTGACCAGGTCGACCTCGTCCCAGCGTGCTTCACAGACCTCTGCGCTGCGGCACGCGGTATGGATGATCAGCTCGCAAGCCCGCGCCGCTGTGCTGTCCAGGCTGTCGAGTTCGCGCACGAATGCGCCGAGTCGATCGGCCGGCATGGCCGAAAAAGGCACCTGGCTGCGTTTGTGTCGCGGTAGCAGTTTGTCCAGGTGACCCCGCCAACGCGCCGGATTTTCACCGCCGCGCAGCTTGCGTGCCTTGGCGGCGTCGAGCACCAGTTCAATGCGATTGCGCAAGCGAAAAGCGGTTTCCGGTATCTGCCCCCAGATCGGTACCAGCACCTGCAGCACATGGTCGGTGTCGATGGCATCGACCGCCAATGCACCCAGTTGCGGGTAGACATGATCACTCAGTGAGTGCGCCCATTGCTGGGCATGGCGGGCATTTTTCCAGCTTTGGCGATGCGTCTGGATGTAGCGCTCGGCCTCTTCGCGAAAGGTCACAGGCGCGGCTGCCGGCATGACCGGCTGCTGCTCGGCCTGGCGCTGCGCCAATGGATCAACGCCCTGGCTTAATGCCAACCGATACGTATCAGCCGCCAGGCGCGCCGCTTTCAGCGAAACCCCGGGAAATGCGCCAAGCCCCAGGTCATGCCGGCGTTTGTTGAGCTGGTAACGCAACACCCAGTGCTTACTGCCGCTTGCACTGACTCGTAGAAACAGCCCGCGCTCATCGGCATAACGGCCAGGTTTTTCCACGGTTCTGATAAATGACTGGGTAAGCCTGCTCATTTCATCTCGCAAGGAAAGGACACACAAACGCCAAAAGTTTACACCGCGATGTACGCGGAGGCACCCTCCGCGTACATGAGTGCTTAAAGCCTTTGTAAATAGGCATTCTACTGTATGAGTGTGTTTCGAACCCTCACCCAGGCCCTCATTGATATCGCGCCTTTCGATCAGGAAAGGCGCGATGTGTTCAACGGGCTGGAAAGCGGTCAGATCTTGAAGCTGTCGACCAGCTGTTTGAGGCGGCCGGCCTGCTGCGACAGGGCGGCGCAGTCTTTGAGGGTTTCATTGAGGTTGGCCACGCCCTGCTGGTTGAGCGTGTTGATCTGGTTGATGTCGACGTTGAGGGTTTCCACGACCGCGGTCTGTTCTTCGGTGGCGGCGGCGACCGATTGGTTCATGCCATCGATTTCACCAATACGTCGGGTCACTTCCTGCAAACGGCTGCCCGCCTGGTTGGCGACCTCGACACTGCCCTGGCTGGAAGCCTGACTTTCATTCATGTTGATGACCGCTTCTTGAGAGCCGCTTTGCAGCTCACCGATCATCTTGTGAATTTCGTCCGCCGACTCCTGTGTACGGTGGGCCAGGTTGCGCACCTCGTCGGCAACCACGGCAAAGCCACGTCCGGCTTCACCGGCGCGCGCCGCTTCAATGGCGGCGTTGAGCGCCAAGAGGTTGGTTTGCTGCGAAATCCCCTTGATCACGTCGAGAATGTGGCCGATGTTGTCGGTACTGGCGTTGAGCTTCTCGATCTGCACACAGGAGCCGCTGATCTTGCCCGACAGTTCACTCATCGAGCGGATGGTCTGTTCGACCACACGGCGCCCATCCTCGGCCTGCTCGCGGGCATCACTGGCCTGTATCGAGGCGTCGGAAGCGTTGCGGGCAATTTCCTGGGTTGCCGCGCCCAATTCGTTGATTGCCGCTGCCACACTGTTGGTCCGGGCGCTCTGTTCATCGAAACCGATGATCGAAGAGTTGGAAGAGTTCACGACCCGTTGCGACAGGTCATGCACCTGCAGCGTGGCTGACGACACTTCGGCGATCGAGGCATGCACGCGTTCGACGAAACGGTTGAACGCACTGCCCAGTTCGGCAAATTCGTCGTTGCCTTGCAGTTTCAGGCGCCGCGTCAGGTCGCCTTCACCTTCGGCGATGTCTTGCATGGCGCGCCCCATGTCGGTCAGCGGGCGCATCAGCGCGGTGATCAGCAGGCTCAGCAGCAAGGCGATCACGGCCACGGCGATGAGCACGGCGATCAATGCGGAACTGCGGAACTGACTCAGTGGCGCATAGGCTTTTTCCTTGTCGATCAGCAGGCCGACATACCAGTCAGCGCCGGGCAAGCCGGTGATCGGGGTAAAGGACACCAGGCGGGCCTTGCCATTGAGCACCACTTCACGCAGGTTTTTTTCCAGCGTCAGATTCTGCCCCGGGTAAAGGTCCTTGAGGTTCTTCATGACCTGGTCCTTGTCCGGGCTGACAATCACTTGCCCGTCGCCGCTGACCAGCACCGCATGACCCAGGCCGCCAAAATCGACCGAGTTGATGATCCTGACCAGCACATCGAGGCTCAGGTCGCCGCCGGCCACGCCATTTATCTGCCCGCCGGCCCTGATCGGGCTGGCAATGGTGACCACCAGGCCGCCCACCGACGCCTGGTACGGCGCGCTGATGATGGTCTTGCCCGCCGTCACCGTAGTGCTGTACCACGGTCGCTTGCGTGGGTCATAGCCGGCCGGCATCTGCGTGTCGGGACGCTGGGTAAATACCCCGTCGCTGTCGCCGACGTAGGTGAACTGAAAGGTCGAAAGCAGCGACTGCGCACCTACCAGACCGCCCAGGTCGTTGGTCTTGATGCCTTGGCGCTCCACGTCCTGTGTGAGGTTGTCCAGGGCCAGGATCCGGCCGCTCAGCCAGTTCTGCACACTGCTGGCGGTCAGTTCGCCCGCCTGGCCGACCGAGGCCTCAAGGTTCTGGCCAATGGTGATGCGTTGCAGGTAGTCGTTGTACAAGGTGAACAGCGCAAAGGCCAATACCACAACGCCGGAGGCGGCCAGCAGGATCTTATGACGAAACTTCAAATTCATCAGGGTCTATCTCAGCAATTATCAGGAACGGGAATCAGCAGGCATGCGCCCTCGGCCAAGAACTTTCAGACTCTTGAACGTTGTCGTACGTCAACTAGGCACGGATAAGCGGAAGTATAGGCGGGTTTTAACACGTTTTTCATTCGCTGTCGGCCCAGTGGCATTTTTTTATGAGAAGGCTGGAGCCCTCTATAGACGTGGCCTGCAGCAAACACAGGCTGAAAAAAGACTATTACCGTTTTTTTTTAAAAATTATCCCTTTTGCCTTACAGCCTGACGCTCTGCAGCCGATAGGGTAATGCGTAATACCTTGCAATGGCCTCACAAGAACAATCTCCAGCGGCCTGACTCATTAAAATAGACATTCCGGGAGAACGTCGAATGAACAGCTGGTTTTCCAATATCAGCGTCAATATGAAACTGGCTCTGGGCTTTGGTCTGGTGCTTGTTTTTACTGCCATTCTGGCCCTTGTCAGCTGGACCGGCCTGGGCAAACTCATTGACCGCAGCAACTGGACGAGCGACATCGCGACGCTCAATGCCGAGCTGACCAAGTTACGCGTGACCCGCCTGCAATATATGCTGGCCAGCGGCGACGAAAAAGTCGCCGACACCGTGCAGACGTCCTTCAACGGCTTCAAGGGCCAGATCGACCACCTGCTCGGCACATTCAAGAGCGCTGAAAACCTCAAGATGCTCAATCAACTGAGCCAGATCACCAACGCTTACCAGCAGTCGTTCAACGACATGCGTGCCGGCTACAAGACAGGCAACCAGGCACGCGTCGACATGGCCACCCAGGCAGAAAAAGCCGCCGGCCTGGTCGATCAGACCCTGGTCGAAGTACAAGGTGATCCCGCACAACTGGAACAGTACCAAGTGATGGTTCAGGCCCGGCTGGACTTGCTCAAGGTGCGCTATGAAGTCCGTGGCTACGCTGCGGCGCCCAACCCCGAAGGCGAGCAGAAAGCCTTCGGCCAGCTGGAAACGACCATCAATGGCCTGGAGCGCATGAACAGCGTCTTCGCCGGCAGCCAGTCTGCGCGTTTCAAGCAACTGGAAAGCGCGCTGCTGGCCTACCGTGGCGCCCTGCAAGGCTTCAAGACCGCCGATGCGCAAATTGTCCAGGCCCGCAAGGAGATGACCACTCAAGGCCAGGACATCGTCAAGATCAACGATGATCTCACCCAATTGCAACTGGATCGCCGCGACATAGAAAGTGCCCAGGCTCGTCAGTGGCAGATCATCTGCACCTTGCTGGCGCTGATCCTCGGCATCGTGGCGGCGGTGTTGATCACCCGGCAGATCACTCGCCCGCTGCAACAGACACTGGAAGTGGTCGAGCGTATCGCCTCGGGCGACCTGACCCACACCCTGGCCGTAACCCGGCGCGACGAGCTTGGCGTACTGCAGCAAGGCATCCAGCGCATGGGCAGCACCTTGCGCGAGCTGATCGCCGGCATTCGTGACAGCGTGGCCCAGATTGCCAGTGCCGCCGAAGAACTCTCGGCAATCACCGAACAGACCAGCGCCGGCGTCAACAGCCAGAAAACCGAAACCGACCAGGTGGCCACTGCCATGCACGAAATGTCGGCGACCGTTCAGGAAGTGGCACGCAATGCCGAACAAGCCTCGCAGGCCGCCTCGGCAGCCGACCGCGAAGCCCGCGATGGTGACCGTGTGGTTGGCGAAGCGATCGCTCAGATCGAGCGTCTGGCCAATGAGGTCAAGCGTTCAGCCGATGCCATGACCGAACTGGAACAGGAAAGCGACAAGATCGGCAAGGTCATGGACGTCATCAAGTCCGTGGCCCAGCAAACCAACCTGCTGGCCCTCAACGCGGCCATTGAAGCGGCACGCGCCGGTGAAGCCGGACGTGGCTTTGCCGTGGTTGCCGACGAGGTTCGCGGCCTGGCCCAGCGCACCCAGCAGTCGACCGAAGAAATCGAAGGCCTGGTCGCCGGCCTGCAAAGCGGTACCCGCCAAGTGTCGAGCATCATGCTCGGCAGCCGCGAGCTGACCAACAGCAGCGTGGAATTGAGCCGCAAGGCGGGTGATTCGCTGGGCAGCATTACCCAGACAGTGTCCAACATCCAGGCCATGAACCAGCAGATCGCCGCAGCAGCCGAGCAACAGAGCGCCGTGGCCGAGGAAATCAGCCGCAGCATCATCAATGTGCGCGATGTGTCCGAGCAGACCGCATCGGCCAGCGAAGAAACGGCAACGTCCAGCGTTGAGCTGGCGCGCCTGGGCGGTCAGTTGCAGATGATGGTCAGCCGCTTCAAGGTGTAACCACACTCAAGGCATGCCCGCCGCGGCGGTGGGCATCACAGCCTGCCATGCCCTTCAGCCTTGCAGGCGCCTTGTCACCCATTGGTGGGTGTACGCCAGCACCTTGCTCGCCATCTTGGTGGGGAAATGAATGAACCCGTGCGGTGCGGCCGGCAACCGGTGCACGTCAACCTCTGCCGATCCGGCCCAGCGTCGGGCCAGGCCGAATGTGTCATCGCGCAGCGGGTCCAGCTCGCCGACAAACATCAACGCCGGCGGAAAACCGGTGAAGTCGCCATACAGCGGTGAAACCGGGGCCTGTTGCCGTTGCGCGTCATTGAGCCCGGGGGTCAGCATGCGAAACGCCTCGACCATGCCCGGGCCGTCCAGCAGCAGCGTTTCGGGGCCGGCGGCACGCACGCTGGGGCTGCCATTGAGGTCGTATACCCCGTAATAAAGCACGGCCGCAGTGACACGACGCAACAGGTCCGGCCACGCCTTGAGTCCCAGCAGCGTGGCCACCGCCAGGTGGCCGCCGGCTGACTCCCCAACGATGGTGACGGGCAGGTCGGCAAACTCGGGGGCCTCGGCGAGCAGCCAGCGGGCGGCGCACAGGCAGTCCTGCAGCAGGCCTTCAAGGGGCGTCGACACCGCCAGGCGATAGTCGACTGAAATCACCGTTACTTCACACGCCTTGACCAGCCCCACATTGAGGTCGTCATTCATCTGCGCGTTGCCGATCACCCAACCGCCGCCATGAAAATCGAGCACGATGCCCTTGGCCTTGCCGGGGGCCCTGATGATTCTCACCGGCACCGAGACCCCGTCTACCGTCACGATCCTGCGTTCGGCGTGTAGACCGTGGCGGCCCAGGCGTCGGTGACGGCCCACCTGGCTCATGCGCAACAGCGTCTGCAGCGCCATGGGGGTGAAGCGATTGCGGATGCGAAAACGCGGGAGCCAGGCCAGCTTTTTATTGAACAGCCTGGCCTGGGCTATTTCCTGCTCGGAACATCTGCATGCGTCGCTGTCCAATCGCCGGCCTCCTTCAGGTACGCGCGAGTTATTTGAGACTGTCCACGTATTCGCCGACCGCAATGCGCTCGGCCTTGCGTCTGCCTGCCTGCACAAAGGCCTGGAAAGCGGCGCTGGTCATTAGTTTCGCGGCCTGGACTTGCAGACGCTTGAGCACCGGCTCCGGCGCCTGGTCCAGGCCATGCTGCAGAGCATGTGAACACGCCAGTGTCTCGACCAGCTTGGCGCGGAACTTGTCCAGGCCACGGCCGCTTTCAACCCGCTTCCAGGTTGACACGAAAAACGTCTCGCCCCGCCCGGGTCCCGTGCTGGTGACATAAGACACCGCACACAGGCCCACCCCGCTGCGCTTGCGCCAATGCACGGTGCAATGCTCGTCAAGTTGCAGGATGTCCTCTTCCAGCCACGCATGACCGCTGTGCTTGAGGTGAATACTCGCCGCCTCCAGGGCACCCAGCGTGCTGCCGAATGCCGCATCGGCAAAGCGCGATTGCAGCATGACGCGTTTGTCACGCACCACACGCACCACCCAGACCGCGCTGCGCACTTCACGGCTGATGCCGCGTGGCACGTTGTAGGTCAGCCCGTCGATGGTTTTCTGGTAACAGCGCAAGCCCGAGACATCAACCGAGGACTGCACCCAGACATCGGTACGGGCCTCCAGCGGCTGGTTGACCGGTTGGCCGTTACGGTGCAGGAAACGCAGGATCTGCACTGACTCGGGCGTGACATGGTAGGTGGTCAGAAAAGGCCAGCGCTTGAGCGCCAGCTCACGAACGGCCGGCATGTCCTGCAGTGAAGCGGTGTTCCATGCACTGGAACGCTCCAGCGCCAGGCTCTCGGCCATGACATCGACAATGATGGCTTCGGCCTGTTCAGTGCCCACCCGTTCCTTGTAGTGCTGGAAGATCTCGTCCAGATCCAGGCTGGCCTTGCGTGTCATTTTCAGCATGATGCCTGCCTCGAGTGTTCTGTGCGGTCTACCCGCCCGTTGCGCCGCGCCAGGCATTCGCCCTGTGGGCTGTCGGGCGTCTGTGAAACTGCAGCCATGTCAGTGTCCTGCTGTCGATTATCCGTACCGGGCGATAAAAGCAAGCCGGGCGACGTCGTTTTGCGGGCCGGTTCACTGCAGGGTCTTCAGGCATGGCAAAACAATATTAAAAGGCCATAACTCTACAATGCATCAGAGTGGACCAGGCAACTAAAAAAATGACAAGTGCCTCAAGTAGGAGTTCCCTGTTTTGGTGTAAGCGCCCCGCATCAATCAACTGCACTTATTGGCCCTTTTGCACGCGGCGATTATTCACCATCGATCCGAGGTGATCAAGCCAATGGCTGTCGGCGTCGGTGACTTGCTGTAACTCGGTCGGAAATAATCAAGAACCGGTCGATTGCCGTTCGATTCGACCGCAGGTACTAGACGGCTGTAACAACATGTAATTAATTGAATACATTTCCCTCATCCGAATGTTAATTCACCCTGTTGAGGCCTTATTAACGTGGCGTGTAACGATTCAGCGACGCGACATACTGGGACACGGCAATCTCGTCGACCTTGCGCTGACCGGCCCGTTTGAAACGCATGAACGCGTCACTGTCGAGCACATTGTCGACGTCCTGGCGGATGCTTTTCTGCACCGCGTAAGGCGTGTCACGCGCCTCGTTGGCAAGGGTCCAGGCCCGCTCCAGCACGCTCACCAGCTTGCTCCGGAACTTCTCCATGCCCCGGCCACTGGCCACGCGCCGATAGGTCGACAGAAAAAAGGTTTCCCCTCGTCCAGGGCCACGGTGAGTCACATACGCCACGGCACATAATCCGACGCCACTGCGTTTACGCCAGTGAACGACGGTGGATTCATTCAATTGCAATACATCATCACGACGCCAGGCATGCCCGCTGTGCAGCAAATGAAGAATGGCGGCATTGAGTGCGCGCCGGGTGCCCCCGAACCGCAGGTCGGTAAAGCGGGCCGATACTTGTGCTTTCTTGTTTTTCAGGACACGAACGATCCACACCCGACCGCGGGTTTCCCGGGTAATACCGCGCGGAACGCTATAGGTGACATCATCGACAATCTTGTCGTAACACCTCAGGCCTGAAATATCGATTTCAGACTCAGTGTTCATGCAGGCAACCGGCTATCTGTAATATGAAATGAAGCGGCCTGATACCGCTGATTGAATAGTTCATCTCTCTGGCGCACCGATGCCCCGGTGGCGGTGTTGAAGCCGCGCTCACTTCAAGGCTACCGCCCCCCTTGATCTACACGCCGGGGTCGCATCCATACGCCATTGAAATTCGTACTACTGCCGTCACTCAGTGTGGCAGTCAACCGGCTGACCGGTCCTGCCAGGCGATGGATGGCCCCATACCGGCCAGTGATTGCCTGCCCATTGGCATCGGGTGTCCGACGCCTGGACGTTTTTTGCCACATACTTGCCGGTTCCTGTGACAGTAAGGTCAATCTCCATTGAAAACATTACTTCCCTGGCTGCTCGGCGGTGTCCTGTCCTTTTTGCCGCTGTCTTTCGTTCATGCGGCCACCGCCCAGCCCCTGCAATTGATCGTTCTGGCCTCCAGCGCCACCATGGGCGCCTTCCAGGCGCTGAGCGGCGACTATGAAAAGCGCACCGGCGTGCGTCTGGTGGCCCAATTGGCCCCCTCCACGGGCGATGCATCCAATGCGCTGGCCAGCCGTATGGCTCGCCAGGAACCGGCGGACGTTGTGCTGCTCAGCCGGCCGGCCCTGGAGCGGCTGATCAAAGACGGGCATGCCGATGGCGACAGCCGGGTCGAGCTGGGCAAGGCCTTTATCGCCCTGGCTGTGCCGGCCGGCGCGCCCAGGCCGGACATCAGCACCATGGAACGCTTGCGCCAGACCCTGCTGGACGCTTCGTCCATTGCCTATGCGAACAGCGCCAGCGGGCTCTACGTGTCGCGGGTCATGTTCAACCGGATGCACATTGCCGATCGCATGCAGCCCAAGAGCCGGATGATCAGCACCGAATCGGTGGGCGCGGTCCTGGCCCGGGGCGAGGCACAACTGGGCTTCCAGCAGCTCAGTGAACTCAAGCAGGCCGACGGCATCCAGATCGTCGGCCTGATCCCCGACCAGGCCCAGCAGATGACGCTGTATTGCGGCGCCGTGGCCAGCCGCAGCAACCACCCGCAAGATGCCCAGGCCCTGCTCGACTACCTGGCCTCGGCCGAAGCGGCCGATGTGATGCGTGACAACGGGCTGGAGCCGATCAAGTGACAACGCGCTGATGCCTGTTCAGCTGGTCACCAGCACCCGGACATCGCCCTGGCGTTGCAGCACCTCGATCAGCACACTGCCACCGGAGCGGCGCAAGGCCAGGTCGACCGACCCCTGGCCGAGCTGCAGGCGGCGCAGCAGGACCTGATCGAGAAACGCCGGCAGCACCGGTTCGTCGAAGGTTACGCGCAGCCCTTGCGGGTCAAATTGCAGCCCCAGGCACGATTGCAACATCGACAACGGCGCGGCGGCCGCCCAGGCCTGGGGCGAGCAGGCCACCGGGTAGAACGTCGGGCCTTGGGTGCGCTGGCGGGCAAAGCCGCAGAACAGCTCCGGCAGCCGTCGCAGATCGATGTAAGTGGCGGCGGCAAACAGTGCTTCACACAGGTGCGCCGCTTCCCGGCGAAAGCCGTAGCGGGAAAATCCGGCGGCCACCAGGGCATTGTCGTGGGGCCAAACCGAACCGTTGTGATAGCTCATCGGGTTGTAGCGCGCCTGCGCCGAGGCCAGCGTGCGCACGCCCCAGCCACTGAACGAGGAGCGATCCATCAATGTGGCCACCACGCTGCGGGCGCGCTCGGTGTAGGCAATGCCGGTGAACAGCGCATGCCCGGCATTGGAGCTGCGCACCCGGCAGGGGCGCTTGTCGCCATCCAGGGCCAGCACATAGGTGCCCAGCGCCTCATCGAAAAACTGCTCATCGAACTGCCGACGCAGACGCACCGCCTTGTTCTTGAGTTGCGCGGCCCGCTCGGTATGCCCCAGCCGCCGGGCAATAGTGCGCGCCGCGTCCCACGCGCCATAGACGTACGCCTGCACTTCGACCAGGGCGATCGGCCCTTGAGCCAGGCGGCCATCGGCATGAAAAACGGCATCGTGGCTGTCTTTCCAGCCTTGATTGAGCAGGCCGCTGTCGGTACGCCGGGCGTACTCGAACAAGCCATCGCCATCGCGGTCGCCGTAGTGATCGATCCAGTCCAGCGCCGCCTCGATAGCCGGCCACAAGTACTGCAGGGTGGCGACATCGTGGGTGCGTGAAAGGTAGGCGCCAGCCAGCATCACGAACAAGGGCGTGGCATCCATGCTGCCGTAGTAGCAACGAAACGGCACCTCTCCCAGTACTGCCATCTCGCCATGCCGGACTTCATGCAGGATCTTGCCCGGCTCGGCATCGCTGTCGGCCTGCAGGCCTTGTGCCTGCTGCGCCGCCAGATGGCCTAATACACCCCGGGCAATGCCGGGGTCGACCCAGAGCATTTCCAGCGCGGTAATCAGCGCATCACGACCGAACACGGTGCTGTACCAGGGAATGCCGGCATACGGGTAAAGGCCGTGCTCGGTCTTGGTCATCAGCATGTACAGATCGGAAATGCTGCGCCGTACCACCTCGTTGAACACTTCATGCGAGGTCTGGATGGCCGTCGCCCGCGATGAAAAAGTGCGTAATTCACGTCGGGCATCGCGCACCGACGTGAAAAAGGCGTGTCGCACCGCCCCGGCCGGGCCTTGTGCATCACAGCGGATGACCATGAACAGCGAGCGGCTTTCACCGGGCTGCAGGCTCAACTCGAACACGGCCTGATCACCGTCGAGCCGCTGCGGCGGGGGATCGAAACACACGGTGGTGGTGCGCAAGCGTCCATCCAGCCCGGTGTAGGAAAGCCGTACCTGTTGCGCCGCAAGCAACGGCGGATGCTGCCGGCCAGTCTTGCACCGTGGCGTGCCGCGCACTTCGAACAAGTCCTTGAAATCCGCGCCAAAGCGAATCTGCAGTTGCAGCTGTCGGGGCTGCTGATCGAAATTTCGCAGCGTGACCCGCTCGAAACACGCACGCTGCCACAGAAAGCGCGAGCGGCGCAGGTGAATCAGCCCATGGGGCATGCCCTTCAGGTCACCGGTGTCGCCATGGCCTGGATTGCTCAGGTCGCACGTCAACATGGCGTTGTCGTCGCGCAGGGTCGAGCTGAGCAGTAACGGTCGTACGCCATTGAGGGTCAGGTGCCAGTGCGAGAGGTAGCGTGTGTCACGGTGAAACAGCCCCTGGGGACTGTCCGCCGTGGCTTGCACATCGCCCTGCGGGTCGAAGACGCCAAAGGTGTCGTTGTGCTTGAGGGTGCGCGGGCGCAGCTCCTGCAACGAGCTGCCACCGGGCGCCGGCAAGGGCGGACGTTGCCGGTCGGCGCGCTCGAGCTGCCGACGGTACAGGGCCAGGTACTGCGTCGCCATGCGTTGCACCGTGAACCGCTGCTCGAACATCGCCCGTACCCGGCGCCGCTCAAGACTGTCCAGACGCCCGACGGCGGCTACAGCCTGCTCGACACTGTCGACGATAAAGCCCGATTGCCCCTCGTCGATCACCTCAGGCACCGAACCCTGGTTGAAGGCAATCACCGGCGTGCCACAGGCCATGGCCTCGATCATCACCAGGCCGAACGGCTCCGGCCAGTCGATCGGAAACAACAGCGCCTTGGCATTGCCCAGAAACCCGGCCTTCTGGTGCTCATCGATCTCACCGACGAACTCGATCGAGGGGTTGGCCTGGATCAGCGGCTGGATGTGCTGGCGCCAGTACGCCTCGTCGGCCGGGTCGACCTTGGCCGCCATGCGCAGCGGCAGACCGCAGGCCAGCGCAATCTCGATGGCCCGATCCGGTCGTTTTTCCCTGGAAATGCGCCCCAGAAAGGCCAGGTAATCGCCCGAGGGCCGGGCGGTGAAGGGCAGCAAGTCGTGCGGCAATCCATGGCCGATATTGGCGACCCAGTGCACGCCACGCTGCAGGTGGCGCCGCTGCGCCATCGAAATCGACACCAGCGGCGCCTCGGCAAAGCCGGCATGAAAGGCCAGCAGTTCCGGATGCTCCAGCGGCCCGTGCAAGGTTGAAATGGCCTGCGCCCCCAGGGCGTTGCTCATTGGCAAATGGGCATGGCCACCATGAAAGTGCAGCACGTCGAACTGATCCGCCTGCCTGATCACCCGATCCAGCATCAGCAAGGGGAAGGTGTCGGGAAACTCGGGTTTCGGGCCCAGGCGCAGCGCCTGGGGCACGCCTGCCACCAAGCGTGCTTGGGTCTGCGAGTCGCCGCTGGCAAACAGCGTCACCTCATGCCCCTGGCGAACCAGTTCTTCGGTCAGGTACGACACAATGCGTTCAGTACCGCCATACAACCGTGGCGGGCAGCTTTCGGCCAGGGGTGCGATCTGGGCGATTCTCATCAGGCGGTCTCCTTGACGGTTCCCTCCTACGCGCGATGAACGACCAGAGCATTATTTCAGGAGTGTCATTGAGCATAGAGAAGTTGCTGGCCGAGGCAGTTCAACGCCATGCACTGAACGTCACGCCGGCCTGACGAACTGATCCTGAGCCGGTCAAGTTGTATGATGACATGAAGAAATTGGCATTTTGCTAGCGGTGGCTCTGCTCTCAATGGCGCGGCGGGCGGACTTTCGAGGCACGAGGTTTTCTCATACCCGGTCGCATTGACAATAGCGCATGAAGCTCCGGATAATCCGGAAAAGTCATACGACGACATACAACAAGGCCTGACCCATGCCCTCTTCTTCTCTTACGCCTTTCAATCGCCTGTTGCTCACCGGGGCCGCTGGCGGCCTGGGCAAGGTCCTGCGTGATTCATTGCAGCCCTACGCCCAGGTTCTGCGCCTGTCCGACATCAGTGAAATGGCACCGGCCCGCGGTGCCCATGAAGAAATCCAGCGCTGCGACCTGGCCGACAAGCAGGCGGTGCACGCCCTGGTCGAGGGGGTCGACGTGATCCTGCATTTCGGCGGCGTTTCGGTCGAGCGGCCATTCGAGGAGATCCTGGGCGCCAACGTCTGCGGCGTCTTCCACATCTACGAAGCCGCACGCCGGCACGGCGTCAAGCGGGTGATCTTCGCCAGCTCCAACCATGTGATCGGCTTTTACGGACAAGACCAGGTGATCGACGCCCATGCGCCGCGCCGTCCGGACAGCTATTACGGCCTTTCCAAGTCGTACGGCGAAGACATGGCCAGCTTCTATTTCGATCGCTACGGCATTGAAACCGTCAGCCTGCGCATCGGGTCTTCGTTTGCCGAGCCTCTGAACCACCGCATGCTCGACACCTGGCTGAGTTACGACGACCTGACCCACCTGATCGAACGCGCGCTGTACGCGCCCGATGTCGGGCATACCGTGGTTTACGGCGTTTCGGCAAACCAGACGGTGTGGTGGGACAACCGCCTCGCCGAACATCTGCGCTACCAGCCGCAGGACAGCTCCGAAGCGTTCCGGGCCCAGGTCGAGCGCCAGCCGCTGCCGCCGGCCGATGACCCGGCCCGGCGCTACCAGGGCGGCGCCTTTGCCGCCAGCGGGCCATTTGGGGATCAGTGACAAAGGCCGCAGGGGGGCACGTCAACGCCAGGCAGACGTTCACTCATTCGATTGCAGCGTGAACGTGCATTTTTCCAGGCTTTCGCTGCACAGGGGTAAAGGATCATCTTGATCGCCCCAATATTTACCTTCTGCTGCAATAGGCGTCGTGCTCTGGATCTGCAGCAGTGACTGGTAGGGGCCTTTTGTGTATTCACAAAAAACGATCTGGCCTTCGAGGTACAGCAAGACCGCCCGAAACTCCATGGTCGTTTCCCGGCCTTTCTGGGCAAAGTCGGACACTTCAGGGCATTGGTCGGCCATGGCCTGAGTGGCCTGCCCAAAAAGCAAAAAGGGACAGGCACCTATAACAAGTTGTTTGATGACACGGTTCATGATCAAGCCTTCCCTGGCCCATGCGGATGACACTCGCTGTCCATGCGGATGGGCAGCGATTGCTACCCTGCCTGATCAAGCATAGTTCGCCAGGCTTTGACCTGGCGCAGGCAAGGACCATCGGTGCCTGTATCTGCGCAACAGGCGAATGTCCGGCACGTTTGCAGCGTCCTCAAGCCCTCAATCCTGACGCTGCAACTGCACGCCCAGCGACGCCAGCGCCGCCCAGTAGCCGGGGTAGGTCTTGCCTACGCACAGCGGATCAAGAATGCGGATGCCGGCCACTTTCAGGCCCGCCAGGGCAAAGCACATGGCGATACGGTGGTCGGAATGAGTGTCGATCAGCGCATCGACCGCACGCCCGGCCAGGGTCGGGTCGGCGTTGACCACCAGGTCATCGCCCTCTTCCACCGCCAGTTTCGGGTCGATGGCGCACAGCCCGTCGGACAGTGCGCGAATGCGGTCGCACTCCTTGACCCGCAGGTTGGCAATGCCCACAAAGCGCACCGGCTGATTATTGAAGGCCGCCAGCACGGCCAGCGTCGGAATCGCGTCCTGCATCTGCGAACCGTCGATCACCGCCGGCATGTCCGGGAAGCGCTCGATGATCTGGCTGGCCAGTGCATCGGGCTGGGTAAATGCATCGCTGGCCACGCCCAGATCGATGCGCCCGCCCGTCAGCGCCTGGGCGGCCCACAGGTAAGTGGCCGCCGACGCATCCGGCTCGATATGAAAATCGGTGGCACGGTAGCCGGTGGCCGCCACTCGCCAGGCCGACTCACCGATGGCCTCGACTTCGGCACCGAAAGCCTGCATGGCCGCCAGGGTCAGGTCTACATAGCCACGCGCACCGATCTCGCTGCCGGTCAGGGCCACTTCCAGCGGGCCCTGGCCGCACGCACCGGCCATCAGCAGCGCCGAGACATATTGGCTGGACAGGTTGCCATCGATCTCGATGCGTCCGGCCGCCAGGCCGCCACGGCCCTTGATTGCCACCGGCGGGCAGCCAGTCGGTGCGCTGGCCTGCACACCCATACGCTGCAGCGCATCGACCAGCGGGCCGATGGGGCGCTTGCGCATGTATTCGTCGCCATCGACCACGAAATCGCCCTCGAAGTTGGCCAGGGCCGCCGTCAGAAAGCGGGTGGCGGTGCCGGCATTGCCCAGCATCAGCGGCTGGCCCGGCGCCTGCCAGTGGCCGGTGCTGGTGACCACAAAGGTGCTGTCGTCCGGCTCGTCGACCTGCACGCCCATCAACCGCAGGGCGTCGGACATCACGCGCGTGTCGTCACTCTTGAGCGCGCCGGTCAGGCGGCTGGTGCCCTTGGCCAGGCCGGCCAGCAACAAGGCACGGTTGGTGATGGATTTGGAGCCCGGCGGGCTGACCCGACCGGTCAGCGGGCGATTGACAGGCACTACGGTGAGCGTGGATTGAGGTCGCATGATGGCCCTGATGGAGATTGGCGGAAAAATCGCGATCCTAACATGCCGGGCGCTCCTCACGGACCTTGTAGAGAACACCCCTTGATGGCCATGACTGGATCAACACATTGGATCCTATATAACGCGTTAATAGGGGGTACTCTTAGAAATTATTTTTTATAAATGTATCGAACTTTTAACACCCTTTAATACTGCAAATTTTCTGATGAAAATTTTCAAACTTCCTGCGCACAGCAAGAGTCATTGTTATGTGCACCCCCTGCGGTGCCCCTGCCATTGACTGAAGGATGACCACCATGATTCGCGACGACCGAAACCCACCGGCAGGCTATGCCGCACCGGATTATTACAGCGCCAATACAGTAGCGCCCTTACTTAAACGTATTTCATGGAGTGCCATTCTGGCCGGTGTTGTTCTGGCCTTGATTGTTTCACTGTTGTTGAACGTGCTGGGGACTGCTATTGGTACGGCCACTATTGATCCGATGCAAGAAGCCAACCCGGTTTCCGGACTGGGCACCGGCGCCGGTATCTGGGTGGTTGTCAGTGCTGTCATCTCGCTGTTCGTCGGTGGCTGGGCAGCCGGTCGCCTGGCGCAGCGTGAAGGTGCTTTCCACGGCCTGCTGGTCTGGGCCTCGGTCTCGCTGATCACCGTGTACCTGGTCTCCAGCGCCGTGACCGGCGTGGTCCGTGGTGGCCTGAACCTGGCCGGCAGCGGCCTGTCAGCCGTCAGCAGCGGTATCGCCCAGGTGGCGCCGGCGCTGGGCGACAAGATTCAGGACCAGCTCAAGCAACAGGGCATCGACTTCAACCTCAATGACATCCAGAACGAAATCGAACTGGCCATGCGTCAGACCGGCAAAGCGGAACTGAACCCGGACAACGTGGCGCAAGAGGCACAATCCACCGCTCAGGATGCGCAGAACACCGCCGAACGCAGCGCCAACAACCCGCAACAGGCCGATGAACAGATCGGTGGCCTGCTTGACCGCATCAAGGCCAAGGGCAATGAAGCCTGGGATGCTGCCGATCGTCAGGCGCTGGTCAACCTGATCAAGGCCCGTGGCAACAAGACCGATGCCGAAGCCAACCAGATCGTCGACCAGGCCCAGGCCAGCTATCGCCAGGCCTACGCCAAGTACCAGGAGCTGAAAGCGCAAGCCGAGCAGAAAGCACGTGAAGCGGCTGAAGTGGCGGCCAAACGCGTTTCGCAAGGCGCCTGGATCCTGCTGATCACGCTGGTGATCTCGGGCCTGGTGGCTGCCGGTGCCGGTGTCCTGGGTCGCCGTACCCAGCCTGCCGACAAGGTTGTCACCACCCGCTGATCCATCCCTTACAGCCGGCGCCGCCCTGGCGCCGCGCTGTAGCAGTGATCAGCACGACTCCGTAGGAGCGACCAACGGTCGCGAATGCCACAAAACCATGCCGGTTTTTTCGCCACCGCTGGTCGCTCCTACAGACGGGTGTTGGCTGCACGATAGCCCCGGTCCTGCTCAAGCCAGCGTCACCTGATTGCGTCCATTCTTCTTGGATTGATACAACGCCCGGTCAGCCGCTTCGATCAGGGCCTTGTAGTCGGTCGAAGGCTGACTGAGGTCTGCAACGCCCAAACTGATGGTGCAGCGAATCTGCTGGCCTTCGTGATCGACATGCAGCCCTTCCACAATGATGCGCAAGCGCTCGGCAAACACCTGCGCGCCGGCCTTGTCGGTGTCGGGCAACAGCACGGCAAACTCTTCACCGCCATAGCGCCCGGCAATGTCCGCGCCGCGCACATGGGTGCGTATGGCCTCGGCCACGACCTGGATCACCTTGTCGCCGGTCTGGTGACCCCAGGTGTCGTTGACCCGCTTGAAATGGTCGATGTCGATCATCACCATCGCCACCTGCGTGCCATAGCGGCTGTGCCGGGCGTATTCCTGGCGCAGGGACTCTTCCCAGTGGCCGCGGTTGTTCAGGCCAGTCAGGCGGTCGGTGCTGGACAACCGTTGCAGCTCGTTGTTGGCATTGAGCAATTGATGGCGGTTGGTGGCCACATCGGTCACGTCATAGATGACCAGGCAGATATGACTGATCTGGTTATTGGTGCCGCGCAGCGGAAACAGGGTGGTGTTCTGGTACATGAACGCCTCCTGCCCGGTAATCGGCTGGTAGTTCTTGAAGCGCACCAGATAAGGTCGCTGCTCCCAGATGGTGAAAGCCGGCGTGCCCAGGGTCACGACGTTGTCGACCTTCTTGCTGAACCACACACGGTTCACCTCAGGGAACAGCTGGAAAAACGACTGGCCAATGGCATCGAACGGCACCACCCCAGAGCGGTTTTCCATGAAGGTGTTCCAGATCTGCACATTGAAATCGCGATCAAGCACCACGATCCCGACATCGATGTTCTGGGTAACGGCCAGCAGCCAGTGAAGCTCTTTGATATCGATCTGCTCGTTCATACATCAGCTCATCAGGTAGGCCAGTTTGCGCGAGAGCCGTTCGACCGAGTCTTCGGTGAACAACATCAGCAAATCGAAATGAATGTCGTGCCCTTCGACGCTGTAGCTGACTTCCACGGCCAGCGTCTGCTTCCAGCGCTGCTGGCGGACATTGATCAGCTCATCGCTGCCCCCCTGCTGGGCCAGTATCTGCGGATGGCCCAGGGAAAAAGGCACATCGATCTGCTCGCCGATCCCGCTCAGGCAGGCACCGATCAGAATGGTCGACAGGTCCAGCAGCACTTCCATGTCACTGTAGTCGGGCGAGTCGCGGTGCATCAGCCGGGCGATGTCGGCAATTTCCGAATCGTGCAGCAGCAGCAGGGCTTCGCCGGCGATCCCGCCGCCGATGTACCCCTGGCACACCGCCGTCAGGCGCTGGCCACGCTGAGTGTCGGCCAACGCCATGTGCAGTTCGCCGACCTCCAGCATGTTGACGTTGGGCACCGGCAACTGCACGAAGACCCCCAGCACCTTGGCCAGCAAGGCCGCCGCCCGGCCCATGGCCACGTTGACCGTCTCACGCATGGCATCCTGGAAGCTGATGATGCCTTCGCCGGCACGCGGCACCGGCGGCGTTGCAGGCGCCCTGGGCACACTGCCGGACGCCGGCGCCTCGAGCAGGCCCAGGCGGGCCAGGGTGGAGGCCAGCTCGTCGGGATCAGCCGGTTTTTTCAGAAAAGCCAGCGCGCCCAGCTCCATGACCCGACGCACCGCTTCTTCCTGGACATCGCCGGAAACGACGATGACCCGGGTGTCCAGCCCCTCTTCACGGATGGCCGCCAGCGTCTGGTAGCCATCCATGACGGGCATGGTCAGGTCCAGCAGCATCACCTGCCCCAGCCCCTTGCGCAGCGCTTCCAGGGCCTCGAGCCCGTTGGCTGCCAGGCTGACCGATACATCCCAGTCAGGCGGCAGCGCGCGGATCAATTGCTTGCGCGCCATATTCGAGTCATCGCAAATCAGTAGCGCGAGTGTGGGCATTGCATGGTTTCTCACGACAAAGAAAGTTTCAGGCCACCCCATACGAAACGGGGAACGCCTCTGACAGCATTCGGAAAAAACAGGCCTGGCCGCAGCTTAGTCGTGCCGGACAGCGGCTGTGAAGGGGCGTGATGAGTCAAATATTCCCCTTTGCCCTGTTTCACAGCGTAGATGCAATTAACGTGCTCAGCCCTCTGTAAAGCAGATGAATCAAGGCCACCTTGCTGTTCATCGGCTTATCACCGGACCGCCCTTCTGAATACGGCCGTCGACACCCTGTTAAATAAATGCCCCGGCGCCCGTCACGGCTCTACACTCTCGTTTATTGTATCGGCTGGTTTTTAAAGCCGGTGCGGCACATGCGAACAACGTCACGTTTGCGCCTGCAACTTTTTTCTTTAATACCGGTCGCTCTCGCCACGCGACCGAACCCCGCCGAACCTTTTCCGACGCCAGTTATACGGCACCGGCGGCGCCGGCACCCGATGCCAATATTCAGGCGTCATTCGCGTGTCGGAAGGCGCTTTCAAGACGGCCGTAACTTAGTATTCAGCGGCCTTGAAAAGCCCGTGCAAGCCATCTGCATCTGCTTCAAAAAGCCAGAAAAACCCTATAAATATCAATCCATTGGAGCTTTAGTAAGTCGAATGGATATTTCATACCTTCGTTTGAATATACCGACGACTGCAACTTGCAGGAAAAGTTTCCACTTTACTGTTACCTGAAACGTGCATTTAAATTTTGCAATCTTTCCCGCCCCTGTTAATAATTGCGCTACTTCCGGGATACAAGGCAGTGCAGTTTATTCACACGCTGTGACCCCCCGTGATGATTCTGTTGACCCCGGTACTACGATAGAACCCAGCTCACTGGTTGGATCCTTGCCGATCCCGCTGTTGTAAGCGCGTCGTTGCGCAGGAGGCCATCATCGCCAGCAACTCCCCCCTCAAGATTCTGTCCATCTTCGGCACCCGGCCGGAGGCCATAAAAATGGCTCCGCTGGTCAAGGCATTGGCGGCAGAGCCCGGCATTCAGTCACGTGTCTGCGTCACCGGCCAGCACCAGCACATGCTCAGGCAAGTGCTGGAACTGTTCGATCTCAAGGTCGACTACACCCTGGACGTCATGCGCCCCGACCAGACACTCAATACCCTGAGTGCCGCCCTGTTCGACGCCATTGACCCGATGCTGGACATTGCCCGCCCCGATCGCGTGCTGGTGCACGGTGACACCACCACGGCCATGGTTGCCTCTATGGCAGCGTTTCACCGGCGCATTCCGGTCGCTCACATCGAAGCCGGCCTGCGCACCGGCGACATCCGCCAGCCGTGGCCGGAAGAAATGAACCGGCGCTGCATCGACATGACCGCCGACCTGCTGTTCGCGCCCACCGCCGAGGCCCGGCGCAACCTGTTGGGCGAACGCCAGCAGGGCCGCTCGTTCGTCACCGGCAACACGGTGATCGACGCGCTGCAACAGACCGCACGGCGCATCGAACGCGATGCGCCACTGCGTGCACGCCTGGACGAGCCGTTCGACTTCCTGCTGCCGGGACGCAAGTTGCTGCTGGTCACCGGCCACCGCCGGGAGAATTTCGGTGACGGCTTCCTCAACATCTGCAAGGCCCTGCGCACGCTGGCGCAGCGGCCCGACATCCAGATCGTCTACCCGGTGCACCTCAATCCCAACGTCAAGGGCCCGGTCACCGAGCACCTGGGCAACGTGCCGCACGTGCATTTGATCGAACCGCTCGATTACCTGTCGTTCGTGCGTCTGATGCAGCGTGCCCACGTCATCCTCACTGACTCCGGTGGCGTGCAGGAAGAGGCGCCATCGCTGGGCAAACCGGTGCTGGTGATGCGTGATGTGACCGAGCGCCCCGAGGCGGTCTCGGCCGGCACCGTACGCCTGGTCGGCACCTCGACGTCGTCCATCATCCAGGGCGTCAGCGCGCTTTATGAAGACGAGCTGCTCTGGCGTCGTGCTGCGCAGGCCATCAACCCCTATGGCGACGGCATGGCCTGCTCGCGCATTGTCGATGCCCTGATGGGCCGTCCGGTCGATGACTTCGTGCCGGGCCAACGTGACTGGCAGCGTGCCGATGCGCTCGGCGGCACCGGCGCCTCAGCGATGCGCCTGCCCTGCAGCCAGCCATCGTCCAGTTAGTCGCACACTGCAACACCGTTGAGGGCGGCGGCCACGCCGCCCGCGCAACCGCCGATTTCCAGTTGTTCATTACTCGTTCGAGACCACGTCGATGAAGTCCATCCACATGGGGGCGCTCAGCGCCCTCGCCTGGAGTGCGAGCCTGCTCGCGCTCATGCCGACCCAGACCCTGGCGGCCGAAAGCCCACTGGCCCAGGCCATTGCCCGGCTCAATGCCGATCTGCGCCAGGAACGCGAGATCCGTCTGGACGACCTGGGCATCAACGACCCCATCGTACTGAGCGCCAGCGACGCGCGTCGCGAGTTGTACCTGCCGGTCCCGGCCGGCGTGCCGCTGACCGATGCTGCACTGACGTTCGACGCCAGTTACCTCAATGGCGAGGGCGGGCGCAACACCTTGCTGCTGTCGCTGGACGGCTACCCGGTGCGCGCCCAGGGCCTGAGCGAAGCGCAGGGCGATGCCAGTGCCACGCTGGGCGTCGACAAGGCACCGCGCGACAGCGGTTCGGTACGCCTGGGCGTGGCCTGGTCGTCACGGGTGGAACGTGAACTGTGCGAAGACGAACGCGCCATCGGCAACGTGCTGCGCATCCAGCCTGACACGCGCCTGACCTACAGCTACGACGCCCGGCAGTTGCGCGATATCGGCGCGGCCTGGAATGCCCTGCCCGGCAAACCCGGCGTGCTGATTGCACCGGGCACGCTGTCCACTGCCAGCTACGATGCGGTCTGGCGCCTGGGCGTGGCGCTGGAACGCATCGGCAAACAGGCGCGCATCCTGCCGCTGCCGGGTGTAGGCGACACGGTCGAGCTGAACGCCCAACGCGTGCCCGAAGCACTGCGTGGCGTACCGGCATTCGCCAGCCTCGATGGCCAGGGCCGCTACACCCTCAAGAGCGCCGCCGAAGTCGGTGCCCTGCTGGTGCTGGGCAAGAGTGCCAGCGTGCAGGCCGACCTGGCCATCGACGATGTGCACCTGCTCAAGGCCATCGACACCGCGCTCGACGCTTTGCAGGCCGAGGTGCAAGCACTCGACACCCAGGCCGCCACCGCGCTGGGCCAATGGCGCGAGCAGCACATCCGGACCGGCCTGGGTGCACTGGGCAAGGACGAGGCGCGCCTGGCCCTGCTCGGCACCCGGCCGATGCTGCTGATCGCCCCGACGGCCATCGTCAAGGCCATGACCCTGTTCAATTCGGCGTGGAACAAACTGGCGCGCAACCACCAGTTGACCATTGCCGAAGCCCGGCTGCCGCTGACCCAGGACGGTCGCCTGGCGCTGTCGCGCCTGGGCGGCTCGCCTGGTGGTCTGGACCTGCTGGCCAAGAGCGACTGGAGCGCGACCTTCCCGCTGGGCAATGTCGCCTATGACGGTCGCCTGCCCGTGCGCGCCGTGATCGACGTGGCCAGCGCACCCGGCGCCTCCAGCACCGCCCCTGTGGCCTCGGTGTTTCTCAACGATTACCTGATCGGTGCCGCGCAACTGGTCAGCGACGGCCAGAAGCAACGCATCGAGGCGCGCATTCCGGCCTATGCTCTGGGCTCGCGCAACGTCCTGCGCGTGTCGTTCCAGCGCCAGCCGGTCAGTAACCGTTGCCTGGAAACCCCGCAAGCTTTCCCGGTCAGCGTATTGCCGACCAGCCACATCGTGCTGGAAAAAAGCACACCGGGCAGCGACTTTGCCGGCATGGCCGCGCGCTTTGCGCAACAGACCCTCGTGCTGGTGCCCCAGGCCTGGCTCGACCATCCGGCCAGCAGCCTGCCGACCCTGATCAAGATCGCCGACGCCACCGGCGTCTCGCCACTGCGCGCCCAGCTCAGTGTGCAGGCCGACGACAAGACCGCCTTGAACCCGGACAAACCCTTCCTGGCCTTCGAGCTGCCAATCAAGGACGGTGCCGAGGCCTTGCAGGTCGACGCCCAGGGTCGCCTGCTGATCAACCATAAGGAACAGCGCCTGCTGGACCTGCAACAACTGGACAGCATGGCGGCGCTGCAAGTGGTCAAGGCCGGCAGCCAGCACGGGGTGACCTACCGCACCCTGGGCGGCCAGGCCCCGCAGTTCAAGGACCCTTTGCTGCTGACGCGCGGCAACGCTTCGATCCTGGGCGCCGAGGGCGCGCTGTCGACCTTCGACACCCACGACCCCAGCGGCAGCCAGTTGATCGATGCCGACGAGCCACGCGGCGTGGACGCCTGGCGCCAGCCGTCGCTGTTGTGGCTGATCCCGGCCGGTGTATTGCTGTTTGTGCTGTTGCTGCTGGCCGGCCGTCGCGCCCGCCGTAATCGTCAATAACAAGGCCTGTCATGACCTCGCTCTATTGGCCGTACTGGCTGGCTCACTACTACAGCTTCCTGGAAGCCGCGACCCTGGTGGTCGCGGTGCTGATCCTGATTTCCAGCCTGGACGACCTGATCGTGGACCTGTGGTACTGGGCGCGCCGCCTGTACCGCAAGCTCACCGCCGAGCGGCGCTACCGGCCCCTGACCGAACAGCAATTGCTCGACCGCGACCAGCAACCGCTGGCGATCATGGTGCCGGCCTGGCTGGAATACGATGTCATCGCGCCGATGATCGAGAACATGGTCTCGACCCTGGATTACCAGAACTACGTGGTGTTCGTCGGCACCTACATCAACGACCAGCGCACCATCGATGAAGTGGAGCGCATGCGCCGGCGCTACAAGCAGCTGCACCGCGTCGAAGTGCCCCACGCCGGCCCCACCTGCAAGGCCGACTGCCTGAACTGGATCATCCAGGCGATTTTCCTGCACGAGAAAACCCACGGCATGACCTTCGCCGGCACCGTGCTGCATGACAGCGAAGACGTGCTGCACCCGCTGGAGCTGCGCCTGTTCAACTACCTGCTGCCGCGCAAGGACATGATCCAGCTGCCGGTGGTCTCGCTGGAGCGCAACTGGTACGAATGGGTGGCCGGCACCTACATGGATGAGTTCGCCGAATGGCACGGCAAGGACCTGGTGGTGCGTGAAAGCATGACCGACACGGTGCCCTCGGCCGGCGTGGGCACCTGTTTTTCCAACCGTGCCTTGCTGGTACTGGCCGCTGAAAACCAGAACCAGCCGTTCAATACCGACAGCCTGACCGAGGACTACGACGTCGGGGCGCGCCTGGCCAGGTACGGCATGAATGCCATTTTCGTGCGGTTTCCGGTGCAGTTCCGGGTGCTGCGCAAGTCGTGGTTCCGCAAGCCGTACGAATCGACCCTGCACATGCCGCTGTGCGTGCGCGAGTTGTTCCCCGACACCTTTCGCACCGCCTTCCGCCAGAAAGCCCGCTGGACGCTGGGCATCGGCCTGCAAGGCTGGGAGCAGATGGGCTGGAACGGCTCGCTGGCCAACCGTTACCTGCTGTTTCGCGACCGCAAGGGCATCGTCACCTCATTTGTCAGCATCCTGGCCTACGTGATTCTGGTGCAACTGGTGACGCTGATCGTGCTGCGCCACAGCGGCCTGTGGGACGTGAGTTTTCCGGCCTGGTTCGACGACAACGACACGCTGCAGGCGCTGCTGCTGGCCAACGGCATCGCCCTGCTGTGGCGCATGCTGCACCGCTACTACTTCACCAGCGTGCTCTATGGCTGGCAGCACGGGTTGCTGTCGATCCCGCGCATGGTGGTGGGCAACTTCGTCAACTTCATGGCCGCCGCCCGCGCCTGGCGCATGTTCCTGATCGGCAAGCTGCTGCGCCGCAAGCTGGTCTGGGACAAGACCATGCACGACTTCCCGTCCACCGACCTGGTCGCGATTGCCCCGCGCAAACTGGGCAGCGTGCTGCTGTCGTGGCAGGCGATCACCGACGCCAGGCTGCAAAGCGCGCTGGATGAACAACAGAGCCGGCCGTTGCCGCTGGGGCGCATTTTGCTCGGGCGCGGCTGGCTCGATGACGAAACCCTGGCCGAAGCCATTGCCTTCCAGAACGACCTGCCGCGCATCTTCGAGCTGGACGCCAACCGCCAGGACGGCGCACTCGACGATGAGTTCTGCCTGCGCTGGCGCACCGTGCCCTTGACGCCGGCGCCCAACGGCCAGCCGCGCATCGCGGTCACCAGCCCGCTGCCGGATGAAGGCCTGCGCCAGGTCAGTGCCGCGCTGGGCGGCGAACCGCTGCAACTGATCGCTCGCGAAGGCGAAGTGGTCGAGCGCCTGCGCCAGATCGGCAGCCGTCCCGACGCACAGCCCCCGGCCGCCGGCACACCGCTGCTGGGCGACCTGCTGATCGAAGCCGGTCTGATCGACCGCCAGGTGTTCGACCGCGCCATGCTCAACTACCGCCCGCAACACCATGGCCGTATCGGCGACTACCTGGTGGACCTGGGCGTACTGCCCCGTGAAACCATCGAACAGGCCGTTGCCCGCCAGCACCGTCCGGCCTCTCTGGAGCCTACGTCATGATGCGCCCGCTGTTGCCTTTGCTGATCTGGCTGGCCCTGGTGCCTGCCGGCGCCACGGCCGAAATCCTGCCGTTGCCCCTGAGCGGCTCGGCCTACCAGCTGGCCAGTGAGGCCTACCGTGCCTACGACCGGGAAAACTACGACCTGGCCATCGCCAAGGCACGCGAAGCCCTGCGCCAACGACCCGATGTCGCCCAGCTCAAGACCTTGATGGCCTTGGCCGAGCGCGACAAGTACCGCCGCGATCACCCGCAGCGCAACCGGCCTGCGCGCCCGGCACCAGGCTTTGGCGTCGCCGTCCAGGCCTTCAAGGCCTACGACCGCGAGGATTTCGCCGGCGCCGCCGGTGCCGCCCGCCAGGCCATCGCCCAGGCACCGGGGCGCATAGATTACCGCCTGCTGCTGATCGAGTCGCTGCAGCGCCAACAGGATCTGCAGGCCGCCGACCAGGCCACCACTGACGCCTTGCGCAGCTTTCCCGACGACGACACCCTGTTGATGCGCCGCGAAGCCATCCGCCGCCAACTGGCCGCGCCGCTGGCAATTGCCGGCTACCGGGCGCTGCAACAGGACAACCTGGCACTGGCCGTGGACCAGGCACGCCAGGCCGTGGCCTGGGCGCCTGAAGTGGCGGCCAACCAGAAGCTGCTGGTCAGCGCCTTGCTGGCCAGCCATGATTACCGCGGTGCCGAACACGCGGCCACCGGCGCCCTGGCCCAGGACGACGGCGAGATCACACCGTGGATTCTGCGCAGCTATGCCCTGGACCGTCAGGGCAAGACCCAGGCCGCCCAGGCCGACCTGAGCCGGGCGCTGGCCATCAAGGGTCTGCTCGACGCCGAAGCGCGCGAAATCCGCTTCTTTGCCGCCGACCTGGCGCTGCTCAATCAGCAACCGCAGCAAGCGCTGCAGCACCTGCAACAGGTGCCCGACGCCAATGAGCAGGACGATGAGCTGACACGTCGCCGTGGCCTGGCCCTGGCGGCGGCCCGGCAACAACGCAATGGCCTGCAAGCGGCGGTGCGCTTTCCGGCACCGACGCTCAGTTGCCAGGAAAGCGCGTTTGGCCTGGCCTGCGATCTCTGGCCGGGCAACCAGCGCGATGCCGGCACCGACATGGCCGCGCAAGCGTACGCGGCGCTGGCCCGCAAGGACGCCGCCACCGCTGCGGCGCTGGCCGAGGAGGCTATTCGCAAGGCCCCGCAAAATCCCCGCTACTACGGGCTCAAGGCCACGGCGCTGAGTGAGCGCAAACAGCTGCCCGAGGCCATTGCCGTGCTTGACCTGGGCCTGCAAGCGGTCGGCGGCGACGCCAACCTGCTGGCGCAACGCGGACGCCTGCGCCAACGCGCCGATGATGATGCCGGGGCGCGCCAGGACTTCAGCCAGGCCTTGGCCATGGGCAGCTTGCCCACTTACGAAGAAGCCAGCCTGTATGCGGCCCTGGGGCAACAACAGACCGCACGCGAACGCCTGCAACTGTCACGCGAGGCCGGCGAGCTCAGTGCCATGAGCCAGTTGCAGGTCGCCTATCTGTCGATGCAGGCCGGCGACGATGACGCCGCCCATGCCTCGTTTGCCAAGGCCGACAGCGAAGGCGCCCTGCCGCCTGCCGCGGTCCAGGATGCGGCCTACAATGCCATGCGGGTCAATGACGACCAGGGCGCGCTGGGCTACCTCACGCGTGTCGTGGATGCTGAAAAGGCTGGCGAACTGGACATGCCGGCCCAGCAACTGTTCAACACCCGGCGCACGGTGGCGGACGTCTCGCGCACCGTGGGCCTGACCAGCACCACCAGCTACCGTGGCAACAGCTCGGCCAGCGGCCTGAGTGCCGCGCCCGGCACCGGCGCCAGCAGTGGCAGGCGCAGCAACGACAGCCTGCAGAACAGCACCGAAATCTCATGGCGCCCGCTGGGTTACCGCAATGCGCGCTTCGTCGAACTCTATGCCCGCGCCAGCGACACGCTGTGGAGCAAGAACAGCGACGCCGACACCGGCCTGGATGCCCTGCAGGGGGCGCTGGGTGCACGGGTCAAACCGTTTTCGTCGCTGAACGTGGTCGCGGCCGTGGAGCGTACCTTCCCGCTGGGTTCGTCCGACATCGACGGCGACTGGCTGCTGCGCCTGGGCTATGGCGCCAGTGTCGGCACCGACTTGCGCGTCGATACGCCCAGTTGGTGGACCTCGCAGCTGTTCGCCGAGGCGGGCCGCTACCTGGGCGACTCGCGCAACTACTTCAACAGCGAATGGCAAGGCGGGCGCAGCTACGCCATCGGCGGCACCGGCTCGCGTTGGGTGAGCTTCGCGCATGTGGTCGCCGCATTCGACTACGACTCGAAAATGGACGGCGAAACCCAGGCCGATGGCAGCACGGACTACGCCTCGGGCACCGCCGGCGGCCTGGGGATCGGCAATAACGTGCGCTACTGGTTCCGCGAAGACGCCTATAACGCGCCGCGCTCCTATGTCGACTTTTCGCTGCAATACCGACTGCGCGTCCTGGGCGACGACCGGGCCAAGGGCGTGTTCTCGCGACTGACGTATTCCTATTGAAACCCGGTGTGCGCCTGCCTTGGAGCGGGCGTGAAGCGCCCTGGAATCAACCATGCATGTTTTGACAAGAGGACTGTTTATGTACGCCCGTATCAGCTTGTGGCTAGGCCTTGGCCTGGCATCGACCCTGGCCCAGGCGGCCGGTATCGCCCAGCTGTATGCCCCGAAACTGCCCGAAGGCTCGGCCTGGCTGCGGGTGGTCAACCCCGCCGACGACATCCAGCAGGTCCGCGTGGGCGACAGCGCGGCGCAAGCCTTGTCGGCGCGCGCCATGATCGCCAGCCCGTTTCAGGCAGTGGATGCACGCAGGCCGTTGCCGGTAACGGTCAACGGTCGCGAGCTCAAGGACTTGAAGGCACCGGCCAACGCCTTTGTCACGCTGATTCTGGACCGCGATCCTGCGGCGGCTCCGCGCCTGGTGATCGACCCACCCCCGCGCGGCAAGGACCTCAAGGCCGAGCTCAATGTCTACAACCTCGGCAACGGCTGCGCCCAGGCCGATATCAAGCTGGCCAACAACGGCACGGTGTTCAGTCAGATTGCCTTCAACGGCCAGGCACAACGCACCATCAACCCGGTGCAGGCGACCCTGATCGGCCACTGTGGCCAGGCCGCCAGCCTGCCGTTGCAGCTTGAGCCCTTCCAGGCCGGTGACCGCTACAGCCTGTTTCTGGTCGGCTCGGCACAGCACCCGCGGCTGGTCGGGCTTGTCGACAAGACCGCGCCATGAGCCTGGTCGCCAGGGTCATACGCACGCTACGGCCCTGCCTGCTTGCCGGCGCGCTGCTGGCACTGCCAGGGCTGGCACCCCAGGCGGCCTCGCAAGTCATTACCGGCCAGGATGGCTGGCTGTTTCCCGGCTGGGAAAGCCTGGACAGCGTCGACAATGCCGGCATGGCGCGCAACGTCACCCTGCTCAAGGACCTGCAAAGGCAGCTTGAGCGCCAGCACATTACGCTGGTGATGCTGATCGTGCCGATGAAAGCCCCGCTCTACCGGAAGCGCCTTGAACCGCACCAGACGATCAGCCCGGCCGTGCTGCAACGCTATGAACGTATTCAGGCGCAACTGGCTCAGGCCGGCCTGGGCACCCTGGACCTCAAGCCGGTGCTGCAGCAGACCGAACACGGCGACCGACAGGCCTTCTGGCGCGCCGACTACCACTGGACCGCCTGGGCCGCCGAAGACGCCGCGCAGGCCACCGCCGACCTGATCAGCCGTCGCTATCGTCTTGAAGGCGAGCCCGGCGGTGGTACCGCATTGGGTCCCTGGGTGCAGAAGCGCATGTTTGGCGACCTGGCCGCCAACCTGTTGCCAGCCGTCAAACGCAAGCTGATTGGCCGGGATGTCTACACGGTGCGCCGTGAAGTTGAAAAAGACCTGTTGATCGATGACGCACCGGCGCCGGTGCATGTGATTGGCAACAGCTTTGTGCAGCCGTTCCTGGGTTTTCCACAAAAGCTCTCCTATGCCCTGGACCGCCCCGTGACCCTGACCTGGAACCCGGGCGATGTCGGGCCTTGGGCGACCTTCATGCAATACCTGGAGTCGCCTGACTTTGCCGGTCACAAGCCACAAGTGATTGTCCTGCAATTCAACGAAGGGCAGTTTCACCTGGGACCTGACGCCCCGCAGTGGAACGCCAAGGGCGTCACCTCGCTGAGCCAGTGGCAGCAACGCCTGCGCAAGGTGCTCTGATTGAACATGTCTGGCAAGCCGCCGCGCCGTACCACCCTGGGCCTTGTGGGGCTGGTGACGATTGTCGTCGTCGGCATTGCGCTGCTGTACATCACCGCCGACAGGCGCCTGCAGCCTGGCATCGTCGGCATGGTCTGGCAGCCGGACAACGCCACCGTGGGCATTCGCGGCGACTGGCACAGGCTGGGCGCCAGGGAACTGCTGGTGCAGTGGTCGGTGGTCGACGACCAGGCCTTCATTCCCGGCACCGGCCTGCCCGGTGTGCCGGTGATGCCCGACTGGCAACGCATTGCCGGCGAGCCCTGGGCGCAGGATGTGATCCTGGGGCTGGCCGGGTATTACAGCGAAAACCGCTCACGCGACAACATTGAGCACCTGGCGGCGTTGTCCGAGAAAGTGGCGAAGCTCAAGACGCCGCTGCACGTTACCGGCTGGTATTTCCCGGCCGAGGTCGACCCCAGCTGGACCCGCGCCAGAGAGCTGCCGGCGTTACTGGCCCGGCTGCCACGGCCGCTGTGGATCAGCGTCTACGACGGCGCCAACATCGGCCCGGCCGCCACCGCCGAGTGGCTGCACCAATGGCTGCCCGATGACATCGGTGTGTTCTTCCAGGACGGCGTGGGGGTCTATGCCCGCAGCGCCCCGGTGGCCCGCACCTACGCCGACGCCCTGAGCCAGCGCCTGGGCAAGCACCGCGTGCGCCTGATCGCCGAGGCCTTTCGCCCACAGGTCGGCGGCGGCTTCCGCCCTGCGACCGTCGATGAACTCAAGCCCCAGCTGGCGGCCTATGACGGCTACCCGCTGTACCTGTTCGATGGCCCGCATTATGTGACGCCAGAGCTGGTGAAGCAGTTGGCGCGGTGAACGCCTGGAAGAGTTCGAGCCACGGGATGTGCGCCGGATTCAGATCGGCCATTACAAATTGCGCTATGAGATACAGGCCTCGACCATTTACCTGTTGCGCCTGTGGTACACACGCGAAGATCGCGCCCCTTATAAATAAAATAACTTACTGATTTTATTGGATATTAAATTAATTTCTGACGGAGACTACCAGCCGTTTTGGCGCAGCGCTGTCGCGCAGCAAACACTGGTCTTATACCAGGCACCAGCCCTTGGGCGACATCAATCCTGTGGGAGGGGGCTCTGCTCCGGGCGGCGATCCGACGATGAGGCCGGTAAGGCCAACACACCAGCTGCGTCTGTTCCATCGCCATCGCCGGCAAGCCGCCTCCCACAGGAGGTGAATTTAATATCCAATAAAGTCAGTAAATTATTTGGTGTTTGATGGGAGGCTGTCGAAACAACGCGCCCTCACCCCAGATACCGCTTGCGGTACTCGCTCGGCGACACGCCGAAGCGCGCCTTGAAAGCCGTGGAAAAGTAGCTGTAGTCCGAGAACCCCCACGCGTAGCCCAGCGTCGACAGCGTCTGGGTCTGGTGCGCGCTGCGCAATGATTCGGCGCACAGGTCCAGGCGGCGGTTCTTGATGTACTGGGCGATGACCAGGTTCTTTCTGGCGAACAACCGGTACAGGCCGCGCACTGAAACGCCGACTTCGGTGGCCACCCGGTCCGGGCATAGCGCTTCATTGCCGATGTGTTCGTCGATGAAGTCCAGTGCCTTGCGCAGCAGGCGCTCATGGTGGTCGGTTTCGCGCCGGGTCACGCCGATGGCCGGTCGCAACAGGTCAAGCACGGCGCCCAGAATCGCCTCGCTTTCAGCAAAGCTCAGGCATGGCTGGTGAGTCGAGTCGAGGATCAGGCGACTGGCCAGGCTGGCCAGCGGTGAATGGCCCGGGATCCGCTGGGCGCAGCGCACCGTGGCAAATTGCAGGCTCTGCTCGACCAGCGCACGGGGCAGGATCAGCGACAGTTGCCGGACGTTTTCGCCATACACCAGGCTGGCCGGGCGGGCCGCATCCAATAGCGCGATGTCACCCGGTTGCAGCACCACGCTGTCATGCTCCTGTTCCAGGCTGGCGCTGCCCTGCAGTTGAAAGACCGCGTAGTAGTGATTGTCGTCGCCATGGGCCAGTTCACGCGCCCCCCGGTACAGCTGCACATCGTGCACATCGACAATGCTCAGCTTGAGGGCGCCGGAGCGATGCTCGCGCAGGGCGCCGCCATACTGCGCACCCAGCGGCCTGGCCGCGAAGGCGCCACAGGCCTGGTTGACATCATGCAGCCACGCCTGGAACTGATCGGTCTGTGTGGTGTGGAACATACCCATGGCGTTTCGCAGCCTCGCCTGTCTTGTTGTGCCTTGATTGCACCCTTATCCGGATAAACCGTGTGTTTGTCTACGGTTGCGCCGGGTGACCGCGCCGCTTGACGGACGGTAACTCGCCAAACAACTTCTGGTATTCAAGGCTGAAATAACTGGGGTGTTCAAACCCCCAATGCGCGGCAATGTCGGCAATCCCCCGTTGCGGTTGCTGGTGCATGCTGCGTCGCGCGCCATTGAGTCGGACCGAGCGTAAATAGTGCACCGGGCTGACGGCCGCCACCGATTGAAAACTGTATTGCAGCGTGCGCCGGGATACTTTCAGGCGCCGGCACAGATCGATCACACTGGGCGGCGCCTGGTATTCCTCCAGTAACCACTGGTGGCAGCGATCGACGATATACCGCCGTGTGCCGGCACACGGCACTGCACGAGGTTCGCCCGCCAGGCTTTCCAGCCACTCGGCGGCCAGCAAGACCAGTTGCGTCTTCAGGCCGGCAGGCGGCGGCAGTTCACCGTCGAGCGCGGCCAGCAACGGCTTGATGTCAGTGGCAAACCGGCCTGACGCCACGTTGATACGCTGGATCACCGACGCGCTGTGCAGCCGCACCAGGGTTTCTTCATCCAGCAGGCACGCCAGCGTGGCGACCGGCATGGACAGGCACAGCACGTCCATCCCGGCCGGACTGACCACGCGCAGTTCTTCATGGTCGGGCAGCAGGCTGGGCTGCAGCACGCGAATGTCACCGTGCGTCTCCATGTGCGGCCAGGCCAGCGGTATCAGGATATTCAGGGTCTGCGACGGCAGGCGCAGCGACTGCACCACCGAACGATTCAAGCGCTCGCGAAAGACCTGCACGCCATCGACCTGCGCCAGGGCCAGCCAGCCGTCCAGCCGGCCGGGGCTGAGCTGGTCATAGCGTTGCTGCCAGCCCGGCAGGGCATTGGCGTGCTCGTTGATATCGGTGGTATGAACGCATTGGCGCATGGGCAAATCCGGAAAGCAGCTTCTGATAATCCGCAGGCTGAGACGGTCATTTCAAAATGTTGCAACACTCATGCCGCCCCTCTTAATGCGGTCTGCAGCGGCAACTAGCGAATAAAAACAGCGGCGGTCGCACGGTCATGCAGCTTCATCGAAGTTTTATTGCTCCCGCACGGTGCAGCGTTCTATTGCGCGCCTTTTGAACGGCCCTCATTCATCAATTGCCAATTTGTGTTACTTGCCCGCGACGTCAGCGGACTACAGTCAGGCCGCCATGATTTCACTCTTTAAACGCTGATGCTGTTGTGGCTGTCACGCCCAACAAAGTGCCTGGCAGGGATTCAAAAAAAGCGTGAGCGTTGCTGTTACCAAACGAACCATAAAAAATTTCCGACCGGCTCCCGAGGACTCACACCATGTTTAATGAACGACTCACCGGCCCGCGCATGGCACTCAGGCAAATGGCCCTGGCCGTGGCCATCGCCTCGGTGCCCATGCTAGCCCAGGCCCATGGTGGAGCCGCCGAAATGGTGCCGCTGCAATCGACCCTGGAAACGTTTGGCGCACGCGTGAAGTGGGACGATTACGCCGACCTGTTCACCATCACCAAGGACGGCGCCTACGTGAAGGTCAAGCCGGGCGCCGCCGTGGCGCAACTCAACGGCAAGCGCGTCGCGCTGGACGTGCCGGTGGTGTTCAAGGGCAAGACCGCCTACATGTCCAAGGACTTCATCAACCAGGTGTTCCAGTCCGGGCTCGACAAGACCTTCGTCGTCGAATCCCTGCCGCACCCGCTCAACCCGCTCAGTGCCCGGGAAATCGAGCAGGCCGTGGCCATCATCAAGGCGTCGGACAAGAACAAGCCGGACCTGCGTTTCAGCCTGATCACCCTCAACGAGCCGGAAAAGGCCAGGGTCTGGGATTTCGCCCTGACCGGCAAGGCCGTCAACCTGCCGCGCCAGGTCAACGTGACCCTGCTGCACGGCCCGCACGTCATCGAGGCGCGCGTTGACCTGGCCAGCAAGCAGCTGTTGTCGTGGCAGCCGGTCGAGGGCGTGCATGGCATGGTCTTGCTTGATGACTTCGCCACCCTGCAATCGATCATCGAGACCAGCCCTGAATACGCCCAGGCCGTGGCCAAGCGCGGTATCACCGATATCAAGAAGGTGATCACCACGCCGTTGACCGTCGGCTATTTCGACAACAAGGACGGCCTTGAGCAGGACAAGCGCCTGCTCAAGGTGGTTGCCTATCAGGATGTCGGCGACGGCAACTACTGGGCCCACCCGATCGAGAACCTGGTGGCCGTGGTCGACCTGGGGCAGAAAAAGATCATCAAGATCGAAGACGATGGCGTGATTCCCGTGCCCATGGCTGCGCGCGCCTACAACGGCAGCGACCGGGTCCAGGCCGCCGTCAAACCGCTGGACATCATCGAGCCCGAGGGCAAGAACTACACCATCAAGGGCAACAGCATCCACTGGCAGAACTGGGACCTGCACCTGCGCCTGGATTCGCGGGTGGGGCCTGTGCTGTCCACGGTCAGCTACAACGACAAGGGCACCAAACGCAAGGTCATGTACCAGGGCAACCTCGGCGGCATGGTCGTGCCTTACGGCGACCCGGACGTAGGCTGGTACTTCAAGGCCTACCTGGACTCGGGTGAATACGGCATGGGCACCCTCACCTCGCCGATCCAGCCGGGCAAGGACGCGCCCGACAACGCCGTGCTGCTCGACGCCACCCTTGCCGACTACACCGGCACGCCGACCACTATCCCGCGTGCCATCGCCATTTTCGAACGCTACGCCGGTCCCGAGTACAAGCACCAGGAAATGGGCCAGCCCAACGTCAGCGCCGAGCGCCGCGAACTGGTGATCCGCTGGGTCAGCACCGTGGGCAACTACGACTACATCTTCGACTGGGTCTTCCAGCAGAACGGCACCATCGGCATCAACGCCGGCGCCACCGGCATCGAAGCGGTCAAGGGCGTCACCACCCGCACCATGCGCGACAAGACCGCCGCCCATGACACCCAGTACGGCACGCTGATCGACCACAACATCGTCGGCACCACGCACCAGCACATCTACAACTTCCGCCTGGACCTGGACGTCGACGGCGAAAACAACTCGCTGGTCGAGATGAACCCGGTGGTGGCCAGCAACGACCGTGGCGGACCGCGCACCAGCACCATGCAGGTCAAGCAACGCACCGTGCCGGACGAGCAACAGGCCGTACAGAAGTTCGACCCCTCGACCATTCGCCTGCTGAGCAACCCGAGCAAGGAAAACAAGGTCGGCAACACCGTGTCGTACCAGTTGATCCCGTATGCCGGCGGCACTCACCCGGTGGCCCAGGGCGCCAACTTCGGCAAGGATGAGTGGATCAACCACCGCCTGAGCTTCATGGACAAGCAGCTCTGGGTCTCGCGCTACAACCCGCAGGAACTCTACCCCGAGGGCCTGTACCCGAACCGCTCGGCCAAAGACACGGGCCTGGCGCAGTTCACCGCTGACAACCAGTCGATTGAAAACACCGACAACGTCGTGTGGCTGACCACCGGCACCACCCACGTGGCCCGTGCCGAGGAATGGCCGATCATGCCGACCGAATGGGTCAACGTGCTGCTCAAGCCATGGAATTTCTTTGACGAAACCCCGACGCTGGGGGCCTTGAAGAAGCCTTGAGGGACGGCGCTTGTAGTAAACCGCAGGGTTAATGCCGATCAGTCAAGCCTCGAGGCAGGCCTGTGGGAGGCAGCAAGCTGCTGGCGATGGCGATGGGGCAGGCGCAGCAGGTGTATGGGTCTTGCTGGCCTCATCGTCGGATCGCCGCCCGCAGCAAGCCGCCTCCCACAGGATTGATGTCGCCCAGAGTCTTGGGCCTGACACCAGACTGTGGGAGGCAGCTTGCTGGCGATGGCTATATGACAGGCGCAGCAGGTGTGTCTGTCTTGGGTCAGGGATCGGACGCGTAGGATCAATCGCCAGGGCGCACTGTCTGAGCCAAGCCGGTATGCTGGCGATTGCCCGATCATCCTGAACGCTAGAAGGACCTACCCATGCGCCGCTCACTCCTGCTGCTCGCCGTCCTGGCCCTGCCCGTCCACGCCAAGGAGCCGCAATACAGCACCACCTACGACCGTTGCATCGACACCGCCGGTGGCGTTACCAGCGCCATGGTCGAGTGCACCGGTGCCGAGATCAAACGCCACGACGGGCGCCTGAACGCCCAGTACAAGGCCGCCATGGCAACCCTGGATAAACCGCAGCAAGACCTGTTGCTCGACGCCCAGCGCCAGTGGCTCAAATACCGCGACGCCAACTGCCTGTTTTATGCGCAGTTGACCGGCGGCACAATGGACCGCATCAACAGCAGCAGCTGCGTGCTTGACACCACGGCCCGCCGGGCCGATGAGCTGGAAGCGATTGCGGGGATGTAAGACGATGCTTGCCGGGATCGAGGCGAGCATGTCGTCATGCTGTCGCTTGATGATTTCAACGCCATGGCACACACCATGGACCTCACCAGCGCCTTGAACAATGCCAGGCGCTTGCGCGAGTCGATTGCACGACTCAGAACCGGCAACGTTTTCATCAAGAAAATCGTCTTGGATGCCGCAGAAGAAAACCAACAAGACAAGGCTAAAACACGAGAAACCATCAACCTCGCCCTCACCTCATACGGTTGGGCGACTGTCGACGATTGATCCTGCCCATGGCCTCATTGCGGCCTGCGCCGCTGGAAATCAAAGGCAGAGCCTTACAGATGATAGCTATATATCTAGCTATCCAACTCAACGCCGCCCCACGACCCCTTTCAAATACGCATACAACCCCTGCGCACTCTGGCGATAGCCCTCGGCGGTCATATGCACCAGGTCCGGCCGGGCCAGGTCGCGGGCCTGCCAGCGCTCGATCGAGCAGTTGCCGCCCATGAACGCCTGCCAGTCCCAGAACAGCGCGCCGGTCTGCGTAGCGACGCGGCGCTGGATCTGGATCACCTGGCGCAAGTGGTTGGCCTGCTTGTCCTCGCAACGGGCCGCGCGCTTGTTCCGTACCGAGTCCGGGGCGCTGGTGACCAGCAGCACGGTGCCGGGCAGCGCCTTGCGCAGCATCTGCAGGCGCTCCCTGAGGCGCTGCTCGTAGAGCGCCGTGTCCAGGCTGTCGTCGTAGGCTTCGTTGGTGCCATAGGCCAGGATCAACAGGTCCGGGCGCAAGGCCTTGAGCGTCTCCAGCCAGCCGGCCTGCCACTTGTCGACCACATCGAACGTCGCGCCATTGATGCCCAGCGCCGAGTACTCCACGCCGGCGTTGCGCTGTGATTGCAGTAACCAGCCGCCAACCGCCAGGCCGTTGCCGCTGGCAAAGCTCAAGTCCACCGGCAGGCGTACGTTGTTGATCGGCTGGCTGAAGCGCCACTGACCCTGGGTCACCGGCAGTGCCCTGGCCTGGGTGTTGCTGTCGCGTGCCTGCAGGAGGGTGCTGCGGCTGGCCTGGTACAGCGTCGACAGGCTGTAGCGCTGTTCATCCGGCTCGCGGCTGGCCAGGTTCACGCTCGGCCGGCTGCTGACCGGCACCGACAGATAGCCGCCCAACGGGAATTGCGAACTCTGCTGGTTACGGCTCGACACCAGCTCCCACTGCTGCCTGCCGGTGGTGATGATCACCTGGTCATAGCGTGTGCCGGGCACCGGCGTGGCGGCAATGAAGCCGATCCCGCCATTGCCGTAGTCCTGCTGGAACAGACGGCGCATTTCACCGCTGAACAGGTCGGCGGCGGTGTGCGAGTCACCCAGCTGGACGACACTGACCCGCTTGCTGCGCGAGGCCCTGAGCTTGCCGGCCAACAGCGCCACGTTCGGGTCCTGGCGGGTGGCCGGCAACAGCGGCGTCCACGCCTTGGTCACGATGCGCTTGGGCGCGACGGGGGTTTCTGCCCGGGCTGTGCTGGTGCCCAGCGACAGACCCAATAGCAGTAGACAAATGGCGTGCTTCAACTCAACGCTCCGATAAGCCGGGTTGGTGGACATCGATCAGGGTGAGCACCTTGTTGGCGATCAGCTTCTGGCCCAGTGGCGTGAAGTGGATACCGTCATCCACGCGGATCTTGCTCTTCTTGCCGGCTTGATCGGTCATGTAGAACGAAAAATCCTCTGCCTGGTAGCCGAATACCTCGTTGGCCGACAGGTAGATCTGCTGGTACTGCTGTGCTTCACTGCGGTACAGCTCGCGCAGGTATTGCATGCCCGTGGAGAGCTTGGGGGCGTTCATGTTCGGCGGCCCGACCCAGATCACCTGCGCATCGAACTGCTGCGCCTGCTCGAAGATCGAGCGCACGCGCTGACGGTACAGCGCTTCCCAGGCTTCGCTCTTGAAACGCAAGAATGGCTTGCCGCGTGACTCGGGCATGTCCCAAGGGTCGTTAGGGCCCAGGAAGATCACCATCAGGCGGATATTGGGATGCGTTTGCAGCGTTTCATGCACCGTCTGCGGCCAGTTGAAAAACCCTGGATACGCCAGGCCCGTGCTCTGCTTGCTCAGGTTGATGCTCTTGATGTTGTAGCGCTTGAGCAGCGAATTGGCCAGGTGCGGTGCCACGCCCTGCATCAGCGAGTCGCCCACGAAGAACACCTCGTCGCCAGGCTCCAGCACCACATGGGGTGCGCCTGGCGGGCGCCGACGATGCGGCGTGACAGGCACCGTCGGGGCGGGCGCCGAAGCCACGGCGGGTGCATCAGGTACAGAGGCCGGGGCCGGCGCAAGCGTTGGTGCAGGCGCTGCGGCAGGCTCGGTCGGCCTGGGCCTGGCGACAGGCTCAGGCGCTGCGGCAGTCGAGGCGACGCCTGGCGCCGGCGCCACGACGCCGGGCGTCTCACGGGTCCCGGCAATGACCGTGACGGCGGCCACCGACGGTGGCAGTTGCACAACCGCCCCCCCCGGCAGCTCAGGTTCGACAGCCTCCTCAGGCGGTGTCCCGGGCGCGGCCTGGTGGCCTGAAAGGCCGGCCACAAAAGCCTCGCGGCCTTGTCCCAGCGCACGGGTGATGTCCGCCCCCAGGCGCCAGGCCGGCAGCTCGTCCAGCCCCGGCAGTTCGCAGCCGCTGTGGTACTTCTGCTGGCAATACAGGCGCATGGAGTCCTGGTTCAGCCAGCTCAGGATACCGATGACCACCAGCAGCATCACCAGGGTCTTGAAGGCGCCGCGCAGGCTGTGCCTGGCGGTGATGGCGTCAGAAACTGGCATAGATAAAACCCGGTACGCCGGCAGGCGAGGCAAAGATGACCACGGAAATGAACAACCCCAGCATGACCGGATACAGCACTGCCGGAATTCGCTGGCTGGCCGCGAACAGCTCGCGCATGAAACGGACCCAGGTGGGGTACAGCAGCAGCAGTACCCAACACACCATCACGCTGATGCCTGCCTCGCTGTCCAGCCCTTGCAGGGACAACCCGCCCAGGCCCTTGAGCAACTCGATGGCATCGTCCAGCGTCGCGCTGCGAAAGAAAATCCATGCCAGCGCCACGTAATGGAACGTCAGCAACCGGGCCAGCAGTCGCGCCACGGGCTTATCGGACTCACCCGGGCCCCAGGTCGCCCACAGTTTGTAGATCGCCAGCCCCACGCCGTGCAGCGCGCCCCAGACGATGAAGTTGACACTGGCGCCATGCCACAGGCCGGAAATCAGCATGGCGATCATCATGTACAGCATGCCCGGCCACAGCCCGTGGCGGTTGCCGCCCAGCGGGATGTAGATGTAGTCGCGGATGAAGCGCGACAGGCTGATGTGCCAGCGTGCCCAGAATTCCTTGAGGTTATGCGCCAGGTACGGGTAGTTGAAGTTCTCCGGCAGGCGAAAGCCCAGCAGCAGCGCAATGCCGGTGACCAGGTTGGTGTAGCCGCTGAAGTTGAAATAGATCTGCAGCGAGTAGCCATAGACCGCCAGCAGGATCTGCTCGGCCGAACTGGCAGACGGTGTATCGAAGACCGGGTCGACCCACTCGTTGGCCAGCCACGAACTGAGCAGGAACAACTTGACCGCCGCCAGGCCGATCAGCCCCAGCGCGCGATAAGGGTCCAGCACCTGGCGCACCTCGGTCGGACGAATCTGCGGCATGAAGTCCAAGGCGCGATTGACCGGCCCGGCAATCAGGCTGGGGAAAAACGCCAGGTACAAGGCCAGGTCCGGCAAGGCCACCGGCTTGAGCTCGCCGCGGTTGATCGACACCAGGTAGCTGACCGAGTGGAACACATAGAACGACAGCCCCACCGGCAGCAGCAATTGCAGCACCGGCCACTGCAGCGGCAAGCCGGCCGCCTGCACCGCACTGGCCATCAGGTCCTGGTACTTGAAGGCATAGAAACAGCCCAGCACCACCGCCAGGATCAGCCCACGGACAAACCAGCGTCCCGGCCAGCGCGCACTCAGGTGCCCCAGGCCGCACACCACCAAGGTGTAGCCCAGCAGTACATAGAGAAAATTCAGGCTGAAGGTGGCCAGGATGCCGTAGCTGGCCGCCAGCAGCAGTGCATTCTGCACACGCGGGCGGGCACACAGACACCAGTAGAGGATGAAAAAAGGCAGGAAACACAGACCGAATTCGATCGAAAAATAGCTCATCAACGTAGTCCGTTACTTCAGAAATCAAGCGGGCTGGGGCGTTGCGGCGCGATTATGTCAGAGCCTCTGCACATGTAACAGGATGTATTCGAATGGATAGAATAAGACCCTCCAACGATCCGATTTAAAGGCGGATGTGCTACACAGCGCAGTCAACTATTGGGTCAAACGGAATTTCCCATGTCTTTCGACTTCCCTCGGACAACAGGTTCTGCCGAAGATTTCTGGCAATGGTTGGGCCTGGCACCGCGTGGCGTGCAACTGCATGACGCCCTGCGCAAAGGATTGCCTCATGCGGTGTTCGACCATCTGGCCGACGCCCTGGACATCAATCGCTCGACCCTGGCCGAACACCTGGGCATCGCCCCGGCCACCCTGCAACGACGCCTCAAAGCCGGCCGCTTCAATGTCGAGGAAAGCGACCGCCTGTTTCGCCTGGCCTCGATCTACGCCGCCGCCCTGGCATTGTTCGAGGGCCATACCGACGCCGTGCAGCGCTGGCTCATCCACCCGGTCGCCGGCCTTGACCTGCGTCGGCCGCTGGACATGCTCATCACCTCGGCTGAATCGCACAGCGTGCTCGACCTGATCGGGCGCCTGGAACATGGGGTGATGGCGTGATCCGTATCTATCGACTGATCAAGCGCCGCTGGCTGGCCCAGGCCTTCGACGGTGAGGTGGCCAGTCGTCACGGCGGGCGCTGGAACAGCAAGGGGCAGGCGTGCGTATACGGCGCCGGCAGCCAGGCCCTGGCACGCCTCGAAACCCTGATGCACCTGAACGACGGTGCGGTCATGCGCCATTTCGCAATGCTCGAGTTGACGCTGGATGAAGCCTTCATCCTTCACCTGCCCTGCACCGACCTGCCCCTCGACTGGCGCGGCGAACCGGCCCCGGCTGCCACCGCCTGGCTGGGTGATCAGTGGCTGGAATCGAACCAGAGCCTGGCCCTGGCCGTGCCCAGCGTTCAAGTGGCGCATGAGTTCAATTACCTGCTAAACCCCCGTTATCCGGGCTTTGCAGGGGTGGTCGAGGGTGCTATCAATATATATAGCTAGATAGATAGCTATATATAAACGCCATAGCTATGTACATCCGGGATCACATCGAATCTGTGGGAGGGCCGGTCGGCGTCCCGATCTGCCGGCGATGAGGCCAACAAGGCCCATACACCTGCTGCGCCTGCCCCATAGCCATCGCCGGCAAGCCGCCTCCCACAGTCCGGTGCCAGGCACAAAATCCAGGACAACATCAATCCTGTGGGAGGCACAAAATCCAGGACCACATCAACCTGTGGGAGGCGGCTCTGCCGGCGATGAGGCCAGCAAGACCAACACACCTGCTGCGCCTGCCCCATAGCCATCGCCGGCAAGCCGCCTCCACAGCCCAGTGTTTGCTGCGCGACAGCGCTCCGCCTTGGCGCGGTGTCAGTGACACGGGGCGAGCTACAAGGGTGGATATACCGCTCACTGCCGCCCGATTTCCACCGGCACATACCCCGTCTGCAGATCGCGCTCCGGAATCTCCCAGATCAGCACCTTGGGTGGCGTCTGGATGAAGGCGGGGCTGGCGAAGTAGGCATTGGCGGCGCCGGAGAACTCGCCACCGTCCTTGGCGAAGTTACCGATCGGCGCGCCCAGCGCCCGTTGCAGGAAATCGACGAATGCCGAATTGCGCGAGAACGAGGTGCCGATCAGCGCGACATTGGGCAGGTCGGCATCGCCAAACAGGTCATCCAGGCTTTCACCCCCCTGCGAGGCGGCTTCGACCTGCTCGCTGATCGTGGTCTGGGCCACGCTTTGCGGCGCCGGTTGCAGCGACAGCGGCAGCCAGTCGAGCCCGGCCAGGCGCACCAGGTCACCAGGGCGAGGCGCCAGCGGGGCCACCCGGGTGTCGAAGGCGCGGCTCGGGGTGGCCTTGAAACCGGCCTCCTCCAGGTGTCGGGCCATGGCGGCGGCGGCGGCACTGGCACCGGTTTCGCTCCAGTGTGTGTCGGTGCGCAAGAAAGCCGCATCGCCCAACGGCTGCAGCGTCGCGGTCAGGTCCAGGACGTGGACATCAGCGGCCTGCAACATGCCGCTCCAGCGCACCACACGGTTGTGCAATTGTTGCGGGCGATACAGCCCGCACAACTGATTGGCCGCCATGCGGCTCTTGTCCGGCACCACCATGACCCACAGGTCAATGCCCTGCTTGCCCAGCCGCTGCTTGAGGTCGATGACCGCCTGGGCCTTGGTGCGCTCATTGGCCTGGGCGTTGCGGTTGATCCGTTGCTCGTCGGTCAGGAACAACCAGCCCGGACAGCCCTGGCGCACGCGTGGACCGGTGTCCTTGAGCAACAGCCAGCTGGCGCCGCGCTCCAGGTTGGCCGCCTGCCCGGCCAGGAAGGTTGCGGACAGTTGCCTGGCCAGGGCATGGGTCACCTCGCCGTGCAGCAGCGTGTCGCGATCGACCCTGGCCGGCAGCCACTGGACCTTGCCGCTGGCCATCAACAACCCGCAGGCCAGCAGGCCGATGCCCATGAACACGGCCAGGGTCACGCCGGCCACCGGGCTGATGCGCAGCGACAGTTCGCTGGGCGGTTGCGGTACGTTGGACGATCGGGTCATGGCCGGCCCCTCAGAACTGGAAGTACAAGAACGGCACCGTCTCGCGGCTGGCAATCAGCGCGAACGACAGCAAGAAGCCCGCCACCGGCCACAGGGCTGCGCCCGCCACGAACAGCCCGTTGTGCGCCCAGCGCTGTTCAACACGGCGTTGCAGCAGCGGCGCCAGCACACACAAGACGCCCAGCAGGGCTGCCATGCCATGCGCCGGTCGCAGCGTCACCGCCAGGGCATCGCCCAGGGCCACGCCATGCAGGCCGAACTGGCCGGCATACATCGTCATCGCGGTAGGGAAGTCCGGTGAGCGAAACAGCGTCCAGGCCAGGCACACGAACAGCAGGGTCAACCCGTGCGCCAGCGGCCTGGGCACGCCCGGCAGGCTGGAATGCGCCCAGGCGCGGTCGACACACAGTGCAATGCCATGCGCGGCGCCCCACAGCAGGTAATTCCAGCTGTCGCCACCATGCCAGAGCCCGGCGATGGCCATGGTCAAAAACAGGTTGCGGTAGGTGTTCCAGGTGCCATGGCGGTTGCCGCCCAGGCCGATGTACAGGTAATCGCGCAGCCAGCTCGACAACGACAGGTGCCAGCGGCGCCAGAAGTCCTGAATGCTGCGGGCCAGATAGGGACGGTCGAAGTTTTCCGGAAAGTGAAAACCCAGCATCAGTCCCAGGCCGATGGCCATGGCGCTGTAGCCGGCAAAGTCGAAGAACAGCTGCAGCGAATACGCCAGGCAGCCGATCCAGGCATCGACAAGCGTTGGCTGCGGCAGATGAAAGGCCACATCCACCAGCGGCGACAAAGTATCGGCCACCAGCACCTTCATGCTCATGCCGATCATGAAGCGCCGTGCGCCGAGGGTGAAGTTCTGCCAGTTGAAGTAGCGCTGGTTCAGCTCGCGCCGCACCCAGTCGTAGCGAATGATGGGCCCGGCGATCGAATGCCCGAACATCGAGATGTAGGTGGCGTAGTTGATGAAGCTGCGTTCCACCGGCACGGTGTGCCGGTGCACATCCACCAGGTACGAAATGGCCTGCAGCACGATGAACGACAGCCCTGCCGGCAACGCCACCCGCTGCCACGCGAAGGGCATCGCACCATAGGCGCTCATCAGCTCATTGGCCGTCAGGGCCAGGATGTTGGCGTACTTGTACCAGCACAAGACCGCGACGTTGAGCACGATCAGCCCGACCAGCCAGCGCATGCGTGTGTTCGAGCCTTCGCGGCTGCGGTCGACGAGCAGCCCGCCGACCCAGGCCACCACGGTCAGGACCATGTGCAGCGCCAAAAACAACGGGCTCAGCCAGCCATAGAACAGCCAGCTGCCGACCAGCAGAATCGTGTTGCGCCACGACGGCCGCCCCAACGAGTAGACCAGCATGAACGCCGGCAGAAACAGCAAGAGAAACTCAAGCGAAGCAAAGACCATGACGACAACTGCCCGATCCGATCAGTGGGACAACGTATCCATCGTCGACAACAGGCGCGGGCCGCTGGCGGATGGCAGCAGCAGTACGCTGTAGCGCTCGCCAGCCTTGAGCTCGCCCAGGTCCAGGGGCTCGCCGACCGTGGCGTTGGCACACACCAGTTGCACCGCCAGCCTGACCGGGTTGATCGAGCGACGCTGCAAGGTGCCATCGGCCACCGCCTTGAACAGATCGGCCGTGCGTCCGGCCGGACGCAGGCTGGCCTGCACACAACCGGCATCGAGGCTGAAGAACGCCAGCGAGGCTTTCAGGGCATTGAAATCATCCGGCGCTTCGCGCACCGCCACCTGGGCGACGGTGCCATCGGCGCGGGGCACGGCCACTACCGTGGCGAACTCGCCGGGGGCAACGGTCTGGGTCATCTCCAGGCGCTGCGTGCCGCTGACCAGCGTGCCCTTGACCGCCGTCTTGGTCTGCACCGGGAAAAACGCCGACACCGGCGCCGCGGACTCCAGACGCAGCGGTGCCTGGCCTGGCTGGGCGATCACCTCCAACGCGGCCGGCGTGGCATTGACGAAGCGGATGAACGCCGAGTCTTCGGCGGGGCCGGTGGGGTACAAGGCAATCTCGGCGGCGTGCGCGCCCAGGCTGGCCAGCAGGCCTGCACCTGCGCAGGCTATCCAGCGTACACAGGTCACGGCTTGGCTGCGCCGGCACTGACGCTGGTGGCGGGCAATTGCCCCAGCGCATTGCCAATGGCGGTGCCCCAGGCCTTGTAGCCGGCCACGGTGAAATGCTGGCCGTCAGTGGTGATCCACTGCCCCGGTTTGGAGAAGCTCAGCGAATCGATGTAGCTACAAGGTGCCACGTTGGAGGCCAGGAACTTGGACATCAATTCTGTGCGCGCATCGTTTTTCTGGTACATGCCGCCCACCTTGCCCCAGGCCGGTCCGACCCAGGCGCACTTGGTGCCGGTGGCCGCAATGGCCTTGGTCAGGCTGGTGACGCTCTGCCAGGCCCAGGTCTTGGGAAACGAGGGCTTGTCATAGGACGCCATGGTGTCGCCGATGACAATCACCACCAGGTCCGGCTTGTCGGCAGCGATCAGCTCGCCGATGGGCGTGGTGGTGGCGTCACGGCCCTTGATGACGATCTTGCCGTTACCTTTCTGCTCGGCACCACAATCGACTTTCTTGGTCAGCAGCCAGTCACCGGCACTGGCACCGCAGGCGCCGATCGAATGCACGATGGCGCCCTGACGGGTCAGGTTGTCATGCAACGGTTCCATCAGGTGGTCGGCCAGACTCATATGGCTTTCCCCCAGCACCAGGAGCGTCATACCGGCAAGTACGGAAGGCATCGGGTTCTCTCAATCAGTTGGAATAAGGCGAGCTGTAAGGACTGACGGGCAATTCCATGGGGCCGGTCATGTTCTCGAGCATGTAGCGCATGTACAGGGCACCACTGAGCTGACGGTAATCGCGGGCGTTATCCAGCCCCACGTTGCCACCCAGGAACATGTTGCCGCCGATGCGGTATTCGCCGGCCGCGCTCAGACTGTAGCCGATGCCGGTCTTGCTTTGCCCGTCGTAGTTCTGCCCGGACGCGGCCTGCATGGCGCTGTCGTCGGGGAAGTACGCCGCTCCGTCCTGCTTGAAGTGCTGGACGCCGACCGAACCCTTGACCTGGTAGCTGAAACGCTCGGAACGCTGCGACCACATCACCGGGATGCCAATGGCAAAGAAACTCTGCGGGCTGAAATAGCCGCCATGGCCGTAGGTGAAGTAGTTCTGGTCATTGTCGTAGCTCATGGCCATGACACTCACACCGGCGGTCAGCTTGCTGTTCTCGGTATTGTTCAGGTACCAGTAGACGCCACCGCCGACTTCGCCACGGCTGTTGGCCTTGACGTTGTTGCCCACCAGCTTGTGCCAGGAACCGTAGCCGTAGCCGCCGATGGTCTGGTTGTCGTAGCTGACCTGGCCGCGGCCACCGTTGGCCGTCACGCCGCCCCACGACAGGCCGCTGCGGTCGTCGGTGGAGCCTGCGAACGAGGTCACGCTGTCAGTCACCGGGCGCCGCGAGATGTTCAAGCCATAACGCAGGTTGGGGTTTTCGCCCAAGGGGCGATCCACGCTGACACCCCCGGCGACGGTGGTGTACTGGAAGCCCATCGGCGTCGAGCCGATGTCAGCCTTGAGGCCTTCGGCCGGACGCTCGAAGCCCACCGACAGGCCCACGCCGGTTTCACGGTTGGACCCTGCTGCACCGGCCGACCCATCACCAAAACGGCTGCCGGCATCGGCCGACACGCTGCCACTGTTGAGCGTCACCGGCGTGGCACGCACCACGACGCGGTTATCGCCCATCGGCAGGTTGATCTCCAGCGGCGCCTCGACCATGGTCAGCTTGCCCAGGCCGGCCTCGCTGTTGTTGCTGGTCACGCTCAGCCCCTGGCTGACATAGCCGCTGCGTTTTTCAAGAATACGGCTCAGGGCGCTCTGGGCACCGCTGAGCGCACTGCTGTCGGCGTCGCCGTTGAGCGTGGCCTGGGCCGGTGCCGGAATCGCATCGGCCGACGCCACGCTGCGCGAGCCCGCAGAGGTGCCCATACCGGCAGCCGGCGTGACCTGCATGGCCATCGCGCGCTGCTTCTCGCCCTGCTCGATGGCGACCGCCTTGCGCAGCAATTCTTCGGCGGCACCGCTCTTGCCGATGCTCTCGTAGATGCGGGCCGCTTCGGTCAGCGTCAGCGCGTCATAGCGCCCAAGCCTGAGGAACTGGGCCAGCGCCTGGTCGGCAAACGTGCGGTCATTGGCCTTGACCGCTGCATCGGCCGCGCCCAGCAGCACTTGCGGGTCGTTGGGCTGGCGCTGCAGCAAGGGCTTGTAGAGCTGGAACGCCTTGGCGCTGTCACCCTTGGCCGTGTACAGCCGGGCATGCGCCGACACGCCCTGAATATCGTCAGGACGCTGGGCCAGCGCCGGGGCCAGGGTGTCGTAGGCACCGGTCAGGTCGCCGCCTTCACGCAGCAGGTCGGCCTGGCGAATACGGTATTGGTACAGCAGATCGTCGTAGCGCTTGCGGGTCTGCGCATTCATCGACTGGCTTTGCAGGTTGCGCAGGATCAGGTTGACCTGTGCATCGTCGCCGGCCGTGAGCAGGACGCCGGCGTATTGCAGCGTGCGATCGGTCGACGGCGTGCGGATCTGGGCGATGGCCGTGCGAGCCATGGCCCGTCCGCGCTCCACCTCACCGGCGTCGATGTAGGCACTGGCCAGCGTCAGCTGGCGCTCCGGCGTGGCACTGGCCATCGGCAGCAGCCGGTCAAGCAGCGCCAGCGCTTCCTGACGCTGACCGCGCTTGGCAATGCTGACCGCCAGGTTGACCTGCACCGTCATGGTGACTTCCTCGGCCAGCGCTTTCATTTCCGGGGTGCGCTGGTCAACGGGAATGCGGGCAAACGCGGCCTGGGCGTCTTTCCACTGGCCCATTTCCACCGACAACAAGGCGCTGGTGTAGAGCGCATCGATGTTGTTGGGCTGGCTCTTGAGCAGGTCGTCGATCAGCGCGCGGGCCTTGGCGGCCTCATTGGTCTTGAGGTACAGGCGGGCCAGGTCGAAACGTGTCCAGACGTTGTCCGGATCGTTGTTGACCGCCTCTCTCAGGGCGGCCTGGGCCGCCGGCGTGTCACCACGCTGCTCGGCCAGGCGCGCGACCTGAATGGCGCGCAGCGCCTTGAAGCTGCCGCTGTCGTCCATCTTGGCCTGTTCGGCCACCGACAGGGTATCGATCAGGCGCAGGGCTTCATTGACCTGGCCACTCTGGGCCAGGACATTGATCAGTCCGCGGGTGGCCCGTGCATTGCCACGGTCGACGGCCAATACCTGGCGATAACTGGCGTGGGCGGCTTCGAACTGACCGGCCTTGGCCTGCAGGTCGGCCTGGGCCAGGCGCACATCGATATTGGACGGGTTCTGACTCACCACCTGGGCGGCCGTCTCCAGGGCCTTGCCGGCCTGACCCTTGGCTTGCAGGTCACGCGCCTGTTGCAGCTGCGTCCAGGCCTGGACACTCTCCAGGGCGCTCTTCCAGCGGCCACCACCGGTCTGGCGCACGGCGCGCGTCAGCAGTTGCTCGGCGTCGGCCGGGCGGTTCTGTTGCTGGCGCACCACACCCAGGCCACCGAGGGCATCGGCGTCATCGGCCTTGGTTTTCAAGCGCTCGCTGAAGGCCGCCTCAGCGGTGGCCAGGTCGCCCTTCTCCAGGGCCTTGAGGCCACGGGCCACGTGCGGGTCCTGCTGCCAGCCGGCAGCACCGGTACCGGCACCAGCCTGCTGGCGACCCTTGTTCATCAGGTCACGAACTTCCTGGTCGTCCGGATGGGTCTTGAGAAACGCTTCGAACAACGGCACCCGGGCCGCGGTCGGCGGACCGCTCCAGACCAGCGCCAGGCGCCAGCTCTGGTCGGCGTCACCGGCGATATCGGGGTGGCTGGTCAGCCGGGCCAGGGCACGGATGCCCTCTTCGCGGCTGTCCTCGCGACGCGCCAGGTGCTTGGCGAAAAACAGCGCCAGCACCGAATCGTTCGGGTTCTGCCTGATCAGGCGTTCGAAGCCCTGGCGGGCCTCGGGCCAGTCGACGTTGCTGAAGCCCAGGTTGGTGTAGTACTCACGCCCGATACTGCCTTGCGGCACGCGACCATTGAACAGCTTGCGAAACGCCGCCGTGGCCTTGTCGCGCTCGCCGGCATCGGCCAGACGCCGGGCCTCTTCGAGCAAGGCCCTGTTTTCCGGCTGGGTCTGGGCAATGTCCTGCTCGAGCTGGATCGCCTGCGCCGGCACCGGCGACAGGGCGCGCAGTCGTGCCAGGTAGGCTTGAGCCTGCTGGGGCTGGTTCTTGTTGACGCCAATCAGGCCCATGCCATACAGCGCATCCACCTGGTTGGGGTCTTGCTGCAATACTTTCTGCCAGACTTCGGCTGCCCGCGAGGCGTTCGAACGCGCCTGCCAGTACTGACCCTGCTCAATCAATTGAGCTTGTACAGCGGAGGTTTCAGCATTGGCAACGTTGTTGGCCGCGATTGCTGTAAGTAGCCCGATAACTAACGTGTGGCGACTGACGGGCATGAAGTCTCCCAAGACAATTTAAGCGTTCCGTCAGAGCGGAACTGATAGCGTTGTTCAATCCAGCCCAAGGCAAACAGGCTGAGCATAAGGTTGTAATAAGCCGGTTCCGAGCGGTCTTGCGCGGCCTTGTTCATGACCCGGGCAATGCCCTGCTCGACCAGGCGTCGTTGTTGCTCGACCAGCCAGGTTTGTCCCTTGGCCTGGAAGTAAGGCAACAACGCCGCCGAATAACCGAAGGGCGCCTGGCCCTCGCTCGCGCCGCTCATGACCTGGACTTTTTCCGGCGGCACGCCCGTGGAGGCGGTGCTGGCCGACATGCCGTCCAGGCGTGCCAGCAGAGCAGCCGCCAGCGGATCGGAGGCTGGCGTCATGCCAGCCCAGAGGTAAACGCGGATGGCATCATAGCTGCCCAGTTCGCCTTTGGAAGAGTCAACGACAAAAAGACCTGATTTTGGCGATGTGCCACGATAGCCGAGCCAGTCTGCCACAAAGCCCTTGGGGCTTGAGGCCTGGATCATCTTGAGGGTGTTGTCGGCGATTTCTTTCCAGGGGCCTTTGGGGGCTTCCTTGGCCAGGCGGCGCAACAGCGGAACCGGCAGGTAGCTGGGATTGAGGCGCCACAGACGGTCGGGTTGAGCAAAGCCTTCAGGCCCGGGCAGCACCATCTTGCCCAGCCCCGGCAGGTCGACGACCAGTCGCGATTCGATGGTCTTGAGCAACGCGAGCGCGTCGTCACGGTAGGCGGGGGCCTGCCAGAGTCGCGCGGCTTCAAGCAGCGCGTAGGCCATCCACAAATCGGCATCGGAGGCTGAATTGGTGTCCTGGATCTGCCAGGTCCCGTCCTTGCCCTGCCCCCATAGCCAGCCCGGCAAGCGGGTCTTGTCAGCGCCCATCATGTTGGCGACCGTCCATGACCACAGGGCGTCGAAGCGCTTGCGGTCATTGGCCACCACCGCGAAGACCATGCCATAGGACTGGCCTTCGGAGGTGCTGTGGTTGGGCTCCATGCTCGATTCGAGCATGCGTCCGTCATCCTGGACATTGCGCTGGGCGTAGGCCTGCCACAAAGGCCAGGCCGGGGTCTCACAGCGCTCGGCCGCCATCACCGGGGTCAGCATTGCCGATGCCAGCAACGCCGCCAGCCAGTGCATCCTGCGACGCAGGGTCATCAGTAAAGCCAACATGGGTTATCCGTTTCCCAGACGACGCCTGGCCAGCGAGCGCAACGCCAGATAGGCCAGACAACTGACCACGGCCACGCAGACTGCCAGGATGAGCAACATCAACAATACATTGCGGGACATCAGCCACTGCGCGTACTTGATCGGGTTCAGCTCACCGACAAAATACTGCTGCTCGGCCGCCAGGGCCTCGACCGAATCACCCCGCACCACGACCAGACTGCCTTGCACTTTGTCGCTGGTGTCCAGCGCACGGGTCACATCGGCCAGGCCAGCAGACTGGCCACTGGACATTAATATCACACTGCGTCCTTTGTGCAAGGGCGATTCGAAACCGGTCAGGAACGTGCTTGGTGTCGCGCCGGAGAAGGCCACGGCCACGCGTGCGCGCCGCTGGTTTTCATCGACGTCAGGGCTCATCCAGTCGCGCAGGCGAAAGGCCAGGTCAGAGATCTCGAAGCTGCGCTTCTGGCCTTCGCCGATGCCGGGCAGGTGCTCGGCCCATTGCTTGAGCAACGGCTGGCCGGCCCCCGAGGACAACACCAGAATGTCCTTGTCGGCCGCGCTGGCCACCTGGCCGGCCTGGATCACCGAGACACCGGTCGCCGGGTACCCGGTCGAGGCGCCGAACCGGCCCAGTACGCTCAGGTAGGCGCTGATGTCTTCGCCCGTCACGGTGTCGGGCATGACCACGGCGGTCTGCGACAGATCGGCCAGGCGCGTGAACGGGAAGCCCGAATCCTTGAACACGCCCAGGTTGGGCATGGCCATGAAGTGGTTGTAGCCGCTCAGGTCCAGGGTCGATTCCGGATCAATGCTGCCACGCATGTTGTCGATGATGATGTCGCGGCATTCACCTTCCTTGATGTAGTCGTACATGTAGCGCAGCTGCAGGCGCGATTGCAGGGCCGCCGAGTTGAGCGGCAGGTACATGTCCATTTCACGGCTGACCATGTCATTGCCGCCGGTGAGGCTGGACAGGATCGAAGCGCTGAGTTTCTCCTCGGACGGCAGCGACTCGGACTTGATCAGGCGGTCGTTGAGGCTGACGATGATCGACGAGTTGTTGGACCGCTGCTGAGGCGTGTAGCGGTACTTGAGCTTCAGCGGCACACCTTCTTCACGCCAGTGGAACAGGTCCGGCGGCAGGTTCAGCGGGACCGTGATATCGCCCGGGGCGTAGCCGACCACATTCAGCTTGCGGCTCTCGATCAGCTCACCGAGCTTGACCGGCCGGTCGCTGGGCAACCAGTTCGGCGCATCATACGGTTGGCGCGGCTTGAGCACCTCGACCCGATCGATCAGCACGCTGCTGCCGGTCAGGCTCTGGTTGCCCAGCACCACGGCATTGACCGCCTGCTTGAGTTCGGCCGAGTCGCGTCCGGTGATGACCAGCAGCTTGCTGGTCGGATCGTTGGGGTGCGGCATCATCGTCAGGGTCGGCCCCTTGGCGGCCGGCAGCGTCAGCTCGCCCAGCTGCAGCGGGCCGGTGCCCTTGAGCAGCACCAGGGCGTTGCCGTCGGCCGGCAAGCGGTCAAAGTACGTCGGGAACGTCGCGCTGCGCGAATGGCTCTTGAGTGCGCCGATCCAGGACGCCAGGCCGCCGGCCGCTTCCAGCGTGGTGCTGTCGGGCGCCGCGCCCATGACCACCGGCAGGGTCACATCACGGTCGTCACGACGGTCGAAAAACGGCAGCGGCAGAATCGACAGGTCGTTGGCCAGGATGAAGGGCGAAACCTGCAGGTCCAGCCGCGTGTCGTTGTTGATCCGCGCCCACAGGCTCGAATGCTGCGGGTCTTCGCAACTCATGGTGTAGTGACCGATGAACTGCAGGCTCAGGCGGTTGAACTCGGTGACCATCTGCGCCGGGATCTCGACCGTATGACGTTGCGGCTGACCGGCACCCTCCCTGGGCAACGGCAGGCTGGCGGCCACTTCATCGTTGACCAGCACGTTGATCTGCGACAGGTCCGCCAACAGCGACGGCGAGTAGCTGTATTCCAGCGTCAGGCGCGCACCGGTCACCACCTTGTCGGCACGCACGTTGAAATTGACCGTGTCGTTGGAGTCGACGCCGCGCAGCACCATCGGGTAATTGCGGCCCAGCTGCTCGAGCGTGACCGAGATCTCGCTACCCGGCGCGACAGGCTGGGGCGCTGCCACCGGCGGGCTGATCAACGGCGCGTCCGGGGCGGCCATGCTCGACGCACTGACCCCCAGCCACAACAGCGAAGTCACAAAGGCGGCGAGGCAGCGTGATGCGTTACCCACCGGGCGGCTTGCAGTCGATTGGCAGATCATGATTTTTCCATTACAGAGTCGGGAGCCGGTTGGGGTGTACGTCGGGTGCGCCAGAGCTGGCCGGTGGCGCTCAACAGCTCGCGGACACCGCGCAGGCTGACGCCGCAGACTTCACGCATGGCCTTGAGCGGGGTATCGAGGGTGCCGCGGCCCCAGGTCGCAGCCCAGGTGTCGGCCCGTGAAAAGGTCAGGCGCACCAGGTCGCTTTGCTGGCGCAGGGTCAGGTGGTCGAACTGCACACCGGCCATCGCGCCATGACTGAACACCACGGTGGCCGGAAACCGGCTGAGCGTGTCTTTGCGAAACAGCACGACCTGCAGGGCTTCGCCACGCGTGATGGTTTGTCCTTCAGGCAAGCGAAAGCCCAGGCCCTGCTGCGAAAAGTCCAGGGTCACAGCGTCCAGCACGCTGCCGTCGGCCCGCTCCAGGCGGATCGGCAGGCTGGCGGCCACGCGCGGCTCGCGGCGCACCTGGCGGGTTTCGCTGGCCACCGCCACGGCAGCGCCGGTGATGATGACGTTGTAGACCGTCCAGGCCAGGTTGATCAGCACCGTGACCATCGCGCCTTCTTCGTTACTGCCCTCGATCAGCATGCCGATGCCGATCATCAGGCCGGTCAGGTTCAGGATCAGCAGCACGATGTAGGGACGCGCCAGGCGCCATTCGAAATACTTCTTGTCGATGATGCCGCCCTTGTCGGTGACGTCGAAGCCACCGAACCTGGGGTTGATCAGCGCCATGAGCACCGGGCCCATGATGTACCAGGCCAGCACCGTCTCGTAGACCTCGTTCCAGAACGAATGGCGAAAGCGCCCCTGCATGGTCGAGTTGGTGATGTTGGAGTGCAGGATATGCGGCAAGACGTACACGGTGATCATCAGTGCCGAGGCATGGAAGATGCGCGCATCGAAAAACAGAAAGGCCAGCGGCGCGGTGAGAAACACCAGGCGCGGCAGCCCATAGAAAAAGTGCAGCATGGCGTTGAAGTAGCAGAACCGCTGGCCCAGCGTCAGGCCTCGGCCCAGCAGCGGGTTGTCGGTGCGAAAGATCTGCGCCATGCCGCGTGCCCAGCGAATCCGCTGGCGAATGTGCCGCGACAGGCTTTCGGTGGCCAGCCCTGCGGCCTGCGGGATGGCCAGGTAGGCGGTGTTGTAGCCGGCGCGACTGAGCTTGAGCGCGGTGTGGGCATCCTCGGTCACGGTCTCGGTCGCCACGCCGCCGATTTCTTCCAGCGCCTGGCGGCGCATGATGGCGCATGAGCCACAGAAGAACGCCGCGTTCCACAGGTCGTTGCCGTCCTGCACCACGCCATAGAACAGCTCGCCTTCGTTGGGCACGCTGCGGAAGGTATCGAGGTTCTTTTCGAACGGGTCCGGCGAAAAGAAAAAGTGCGGCGTCTGCAGCATCGACAGCCTGGGGTCCTTGATGAACCAGCCCATGCCCATCTGCAGGAAAGAACGGGTCGGCACATGGTCGGCGTCAAAGATGGCCACGTACTCGCCGCTGGTGACCTTCAAGGCTTCGTTGAGGTTGCCGGCCTTGGCGTGCAGATTGTTGTCACGGGTGATGTAGTTGACCCCGATCTGCCCGCAGAACTCGCGAAACTCGTCGCGCTTGCCGTCATCGAGCAGGTGAACCCGCAACTTGTCGCGCGGCCAGTCGATGGCCTGGGCGGCAAAGACCGTCAGTTTCACGATCGACAGCGATTCGTTGTAGGTCGGAATGAACACGTCCACCACCGGCCACGTGTCAGGCGCGCCCTGCATCAGCACCGGGTTGCGACGCAGCGGCCAGCAGGTTTGCAGGTAGCCGCACAGCAACACCACCAGCGCGTACAGCTCGGCCAGCAACAGGCCCAGGCCGAACACCATGTCCAGGCCGTTTTCGAACCCCAGTGTGGACGTCATGCGCCAGTACATGTAGCGCAGCGACATGACCAGCGACAGCACGATCATGGCCAGGATCGCCAGACGGCTGGCGGAGCGGCGCAGCAGCACCGCGGCAACGAAACACAGGGCACCAAAGGCGCCCTGTGTCAGCAGGTCGAAGGGCACTGAAATGATGAAGACAAACAGCAGCGCCCCCAGCAGCATGCCGGCCAGCTTCAGGCCCTTGAACGCCAGGGGCGAGCGCACCTGCAACCGCGCCGAAGCGCGCTCCAGCCGGCCTTGCACAGAGGCCTGCAGCTCAGGCGCTTCGGGTAACGGCGCATTCATGAACGAGCCACCCCTTGTGCCTGCTCGCCGAGCAGACAGGCGGTGACCGAACGTCCCAGATCAAGCAAGTCCTGCGCGCCGGGGGTCGGCATCCTGGCCTGCAGGACAGTGGTCCCGAAGGCCAGCGCTTCGGCGATGTGCCGGTCAAGGCGCACCCGGCCGATGACCCGCGTGCCCAGGCGACGGCACAGCACTTCATGCATGTCGGCACTGAACCCGCGGCCAGCCTCGACACGGTTGATCAGGTAATGGCACGCAGGCGGCACGGCACGCTCGGCCAGTGGCTCCAGTGCACGCTCCATGGCCTCCAGCGTCAGGTAGCCGGCCGCCTCGGTGTCGAGGACGACCAGCACGTGGCTGGCCACGTTGAGCGCCTGGTCCAGGTAACGCGACGGCCCCGAGGCGACATCCAGCACCAGCACGTCCTGGGCAGTGAGGCCCATGCGCTCGATCTGCCGCACCAGCCAGTCAGGGTCATTATCGAGGTACTGCTCCAGGGTTCTGCGCTCGTCGGCCGCCAACGTGCCATAAGGCAGGACCCGAGTGTTGCCCGCGCCGGTCAGCAGCAGGTCGCTCCAGGCCTCGCCGCGCAGGCTGCCGGGGGCCAGGCCTGCGACATCGGGGCTGGCGTCGAAGTGATGACGCAAGCAATTCTGCGGGTCGAGCTCCACCGCCACCGTGCGCCCGCCGGGCAACGCCACGGTACGCGCCAGCGCGGCGCACACCGTGCTCTTGCCAACCCCGCCCTTGGCCGACACCACCGCAATCACGCGGGCCTGGATCACCGGCGGCGGGGACTTGAACAGCGCCTGTTGCAGGGCTTCATCGTTGCGCTTTTGCGCTTCGCCCTGACGGGCTTTGGCCACCTCGGCCAGCAACGAGCGCAAGGGCACCGATGGGGTGCGTTCAGGCACCTGCTCCGCCTCCGGGGCCGGCGCGGTCACGGCAGCGTCCGGCACCGCCGGCTGCAGTTTCGGCCCAGGCGCAGCGCTCGTTTCGGTCTTTTCTACCAGGGGTTTGCGAGAGGTCGCAGGCGGCACGCGAGTTTCAGTTGCAGGGGGGGTGGACGCTGCCGTCATGGCGCTGGCAGGCAAAGCCTCGATCACCGGCGTTACAGAGGCAGGCACCGAGCGCAAGGGTGGCGCGGGCGGCTCGTGGTACTCGAAATGGGTGTCAATTTCCACATAGGCGTCCGTACTTGCATCCAGTTCCTGGAACAAGTTGGCAATATCATCGGCGCGGTGCATCGAGTCGACCTCTAGAAAGGCTGGGAGCGGCAGCCCCTGCAAGAAAGCATTAGTCGGTAATGTGTAATATCACTATGACAGTGTCAATATTTTGATACAGCTTTTGTGAAAATTTCGATAATCGGAATATTCACACGCTGAATAGCCATTTTATTGGCGACTTAAAACCGTTGTTTTCAGCAAGCTCACACAAGCTATATAGCTAGATATCTAGCTATATAGCTTGCGAAAGGCTTGTGAGACACCGTCGAGGCCGGCTCTGTACGTGCATGAAAGCGCGCCAGGGCCGAGGGGCATGACACGCTGCGCTGACGGTCAGCGCATGTCCGCATAGGGCGAGACAGGCTCGATCGGCATGGGCAGGTTGCCTTGCCATTCATCGAAGTTGTAACGCAGGTAGAGCATGGCCCGGCTGGGCGCGTAGCCTTCGCTGTGTTGCAGGGAAACCCCGGTGCCCAGCATCAGGTTGTTGCTCAGGCGTCGTTCGACCTGTGCCTGCATGCGCACGCTGGCCCCGGCACTGCTGCTGCCGGACGAAGTCAGGGTCGCGTTCTCGTCGTCGATCTCGTACCCGGCGCTGCGCAGACCGCCCTCCTGCGGGTACAGGTCGCTGCTTTCGGTGCTGGAGAACGACCAGCCCACCGAGCCTTCCAGTTGCGCCGACCAGTTGGCATTGCGCCAGGCGTAGCTGAGCGGCACGCCGATCGAGTAGTACTGCTGCGGGCTGTAATAGCCGCCCTGCCCCAGCGTGTATTCGCTCAAATCCTTGTCGTAGCCCCAGTACATCAAGGTCAGGCCGGTGCGCATGCGCTCGTCGGCGCTGTCCCTGAGGCGGTAGTAATAGCCACCCATCGCCGAAAACCGGTAGTTGTCGGCCACGTTCTTGCCGCGCAGCCAATGGGTGCCCAGGCTGGCCCACAGGCCGTCCACACCGCCTTCGTCATGGCTCAGGCTCAGGGTGAAACCGTTGCTGGTCACCCCGCCCCAGCGTAGGCCGGTGACCGGGTCCACGGCACCGGCGTAGGAGATCACCGAGTTGGTCATCGGCCGGCGCGAAGCGGTCAGGGTCCAGCCCACCGACTTCCAGGCACCGCTGTAGGCGACGCCGCCCAGCCAGTTGCCCACCTCGAACCCTTGGGGTGTATGGCCAATGTCCACCGCCACCTGATCGTTCTTCCAGCCCACCGCCACACTGGGGCCGCTGACGCTTTGCGAGGTGCTGCGACAGCCCTCGGTCACCAGGGCGCCGCGCCGCACGCGCACCGCACAGGCACCGAATGCTTCGGTGTGCACGCCGTTTTCAGTCTTGAAATCGCTGGCATCAAGGTCGACCTGCTCAGCCTGGACAAACCCCTGGCCCTGGGCAACAGGCGTATCGATGCGCACGATGGTGGTCTGGGTGGTCAGGTCGGAGATGCCCGGCGAGGTGCTGTCAGTGCGCACGGTGAAGTCGCGATAGACGTTGACCGTGGTGTTCTGCGCCTTGTACAGCTCCTCGACATCACTGCGCAGGCCGCGAGGCAGCCAGTCGTCGCTGTCCTGGGCGCGGCTGGCACGGGTCAGGGCCACGTTGTCCCGCGGGCTGGCCTGGTCAGGCCTGATCAGGCCGGCGGCGGCCATGGCCTGGGCGTAGCGGTCCAGGGCCTGCTGCGGATTGTCCTTGGCCTGCAGGCGCGCCGCATCGCGATAGATCAACGGGTCGCTCTGCGGGGTCTTCAGCAGCTCGGCGAGCAGCGCCTGGGCGCGGGCCTTGTCGCCGGCCGCCCGCCAGGCATTGGCCAGCCGCCGCTGCCAGTTGGTCGGGGCCTGGGGCGGCATCGACAGGCTGGCCAGTGCCTGGCGGGCCTGGGGCACACGCTCGGTGGCCAGCAGGACCTCGATCTGTCCCAATTGCGCCTCGGCATTGTTCGGGTCGGCGGCCAGGACTTTGGCATAGGCGCTTTGGGCGGCAGCAAAATCGCTGCGCTGGACCGCCCAGTCGGCCAGGGTGGCATAGTCATCGGTGGTCGGGTGGCGCAGCAGCAGGGCGATGGCCTGCGGTTCCTGGCCGCTGTTGCGCAACTGCTCGACCCGCGCCAGCAACTGCCGGCGTTCGATGCGCGCGGCCAGTTCACGCATGTTGTCCGTCCAGCCTGCCTTGGCAATCTTGCCCAGGCTGGCCAGCAATTCAGTGTCGCGGCTGGCATTGGCCAGGTACAGGCCGTGGGCATAGCGGGCCTCGGGGTTGTTGCCCTGGCGCACCAGCAATTGCGCGAACGCCTCATCGGCCTGGCGTGGATTGCCCAGGGCCACTTCGGCCGCGGCCAGGCGGTAGGTCAGCCAGGGGTTGTCCGGGTCCAGCACGCGGATCTTCTTGAGCAAGGGCACCAGTGGCCCCCAGTCGGACTGCTCGCTGAGCCGGTCGGCCTGCTGGTTCAGGCGCGCCAGCTCAAGGCTCTGGCGCAGCGCAGTGAACGGCGCCTGGTTGCTCGCCGGCAGGGTGTCGAGAAACGCCACCGCACGCTCGTCGGACTGCGACCGGTACAGCCGCACCAGGGCGCGGATCACGCCGTCATTGCCAGGCTCGAGCTTGCGCGCTTGCAGCAGCAAGGCTTCGGCCTGAATGTCGTTCAGTTCGCCACGGGCCACCTCGGCCAGGCCGATCAGGGGCCCGGCCGAGGCAGCATCCAGGCTGCGGGCTTGCTGATAGGCCTTGCGTGCGGCGGCATAGTCCTTGCGCGCCAACGCCTGATCGCCCTGTTGCAGCACCATCCAGTTGCGCGAAGCATTCTGCAGGTCTTGCCACTTGCTGATGTAAGAGGTGTCCTGCTCCAGGTTCAGCGCCTGGGTAAACGCCGCATAAGCGTCGGCATTCTTGTCCTGGCGCGCCAGGGCGGTGCCCAGCGCGCCATGCAGGCTCGGGTCCTGCGGGTAGGCTTTCAGGGCACGACGCAACAGTTGCTCGGCGCGGGCGCTGTTGCTGGCACTGGCCGGTTCCTGCTCCAGCAGGCGCTTGGCCTGGACGCCGGCCTGCCAGGCCGGATCGCCCTGCAGGCGTTGCTGGTCGGCCAGTTGCTGGCGGGCGTTGTTGATCAATGGCGAATACGGGTAATGCCCGACAAACGCCTGCCAGGCACGCAGGGTCTCGGGGGTAACCGGTTGCTTGAGCAGGTAGTTGTATTCGGTTTCGGCAGCGCTGTTGCTGGCCAGCGGATCAGCGGCCAGCTGGTGCAGCACGGCCAGCGCGTCGGCGTCACGCTTGTCGGTCATCAGCAGGCCGGCCAGCATCTGCCGCACCCCGGTATTGCCCGGATAATCGCGCTCAAGCGCCTGCAACTGCCTGATGGCCACCGGACGCTGGCCATTGAGACGGCTGCGGCTGGCCCAGTACTCCAGCGCCATGGCCAGGTTGGGCGGTTGCTCGCCCAGGACTTGCTCGAAGGCCTTGGTCGCTTCCTCGAAGCGTCCGGCAGCCGCCAGCAGCCGGGCTTGTTGCAGGGCTTGCTGGCCCTCCTGGCTGCGCAACCTCACCAGGGCGTAAGCCTGGCGGCGTTGCAGCGAGTCGGGGTGTTTCTGGTCGAGTTCGCGCAACAGTTGATTGATCCAGGCTTCGTTGGTGGCCGGGCTGGCCAGGGCCTGCACCAGCTTGCCCAGCAGCACTTGCGGGTGCTGCGGGGCGATCAGCTCCAGGCGCGCCAGGGCGTCGTTGACCAGGTCGTCGCGGTACAGCGCCTCGCCCACGCGCATTTGTTGCAGCAACCACTGTTGCTGATCGACACCTGGCTGCGGCGCGGCCGCCAGCGCCACGCCGCTCAGGCACGCCAACAGCAAGGTGCAGCGCACCGTCAGCCCCCTGAGCGCACGCACCGGCTTATTCCCCATACGCCAGGCGACGGCGCGCCGCCCATTGCAGGGCGCGCATGACCACCAGCGAAGTCAGCAGCACACCCAACACCGCCATGACCACCAGCAACACCGGATGATCGGACAACTTGAACCACAGCAACTGCCACCACGGCAGGCTGCCGACGTAATAGCGCTCGCCGACGATCTGGCTGTACACGCCACTGCTGCGGATCAACGCCACCGAGCCGCTGACCGCATTGAGCTTGCCGCTGTCGTTGAGCACCTCGCGCAGCAACTGGAAATCGGTGTCTTCGGTGGCCAGCAAGGCGACGATGCTGCGCTGGGCATGGAACGGCGACTGCAGGCCGACGATGGCCGCAATCGGTCCTTGCGCCGACACCTCGACCCGTGTCGAGGGCGGATTGGACTCGCTGTACACGCCCTTTTCACTCGATTGCAGCAACCAGTCGCGAGAGCGATCCAGCAGCAGGTTCATGTCGCTGTTGCTGCGCATGTCCGGTGCAAAGCTGCCCAGCACCAGCAGGTCGGCGTCCTGTTTTGCAGCCTGTTCCCAGTTGTCGCTGACTTGCAGCTTCAGCGCCGGCAGGCCGGAGCGCGCCGAGAGACCGGCCAGCGCCTCCAGGTACGTGCTCAGCTGCAGCGCGTTGGGCTGCGCGGGCAGCACCACCACCGTCTCGGACAGGTCCGCCATGCGGCTGAACGGAAAACCGCTGCGTGAAAAGGCCGACAGGTCCGGCATCGCCATGTAGTGGTGATAGCCGGACAGGTCGATGCTCGATTGATCGTCGATCACCGCCTGGGCGTCGATCGGCAGTGTGGTCTGGCACCGGTCGCGCTGGGCACCGCCACCGGTGGTGGTGAAGCTGAACTTGAACTGCAGAATGTTGCGGTCGCCGACTTTCAGCGCCGGCACCGAGAGTTTCTCGTTGACGTTCGCCGACTCGCTCGACAATACGGCCATGCGCAGCTCTTCGAGCTGGTCATGGCTGTTGACCTGCAACGGCAGGCTGCTGATGAACTCGTTGTTGAGGCTGATGTTCAACCGCGAGCCATCATTGAACGGTGGCGGCGTGTAGCGGTAACGGGCCTGCAGCGGGATGCCCTGGTTACCCCAGACGAACAGGTCCGGCGGCAGGTTCATTTCCACGGTGATCGGCTGCGGTTGCAGGCCGCTGACGCGCAACTGCTCGGGGTACTTGATCAGCTCGGCAAAGCGCACCGGCCGGTCGGTGCGCATCCAGTTGGGGGCATCGTAGGGCTGGCGCGGCTGCAGCTGTTGCACCTTGTCGATCACCACCCGCTCGCCGCGCAACAGGTCGCCGCCCAGCGCCAGGGCCTGCACGGCGGTGAGCAGGTCGGCCTCGTCGCGGCCCATGACCAGCAGCATCTTGCTGTAGCGGTCCTGCGGGTTGTCGATCATCTGCACCACCGGCGCCTCGACCGCCGGGTACCTGGCCAGGTCGCTCAGGAAGGCCGGGCGATGGCCATTGGTGGCAAACACGATGGAGGCGCCGGCCGGACGCTCGCCCGTGGCGGCCGGCAACTGGTCGAACAGCACCGGAAACTGCGTGCCGCGCCAGGCGGCCTGGCTGCCGAAGTACGAGGCCAGGACACCCGCGGCACGCTGCTCGCCCAGGGTCGGCTGGCCGGCGAAGACCATGCTCAGCACCGGCATGCCATAGCCACGGGTGTCGAAGAACGGCACGGGGAAGTACGCCAGGTCGTTCTTGATGACCAGCGCCTGCTCGGTGAGCGACACCTGGCTGGCCCGGCTGACGTTGACCCACAGCGCGCTGTTGGACGGCTCCTCACAGATGTCGGTGTAATGCCCGACGAACTCCAGCCGCACGCGGTTGAAGTCACTGACCAGGCGCGGGTCCAGGGGCACCTGGCGCACGGTCTTCTTGCCCAGCTGATCCTTCTCGATGGGCACCACGCCCATCAGCACATCATTGAGGTAGATGCGCAGGTGCGACAGCGTCGGCAGCAAGGCCGGCGACGGGGTGTATTCCAGCTGCAATCCGGCCTGGCTGGCAATGCGGTCGCGGCGCAGGCTGAACTCGAACTGATCGGTATTGCGCGTGCCCAGCAGCAGGCTGTCGGCGCTGCGGCCCAGGCGCTCGAAGCTGTGCGTGACGTCCCAGCTCGGCGCTGCCGGAGCTGCCACCGGCGCCACGGCCGGGGCGGGCGCGGCGGCCCTGGGCACAGCGGACGCAGGCAAAGGCGGTGTCTGTGCGTGGGCGCACCCCATGGCCAGCAGCAACAGGCTGGTGAGCCTGAAAGTGAAAGAACGACTCATGGAGCAGGCACCGATCGGGAAGGTGAAGAGGGAGACGCCTTGGCGAACCGCGGCAGGTAGCTGATCAGCCAGGCACACACACGCACCAGTGGCCGCGCCAGGGTGCGGCTCCAGGCCGGCAGGTACTGATAAAGGCGGTAATAGCCGGTCGCGCCCAGGCGCAACACTTCGATGAAGCTGTGCAGCGGGCGGTCGGGGGTGAAGTTTTCGTTCCAGTTCAGCCAGGCATCGGCACGGGCGAAGGTGCATTGCACGTAATCGATCTTCTGCGTTGCCGACAGCTCGTTGAAGGCAATGCCCACCAGGGTGCGGTGGCTGCGGCTGACGACGCCGGGGAACAGAAACTCACGGTTGCCGCGCTGCATCATCAAGGACACCCGCGCGCCGATCGGCACCGCCAGCTCGGCATCGAGCTCAAGGCCCACGCCGCCATCGGAATAGTCGACCAGCATGCCGGTGTAGAAGCGCCCGTTGGGCAGGCGCAGCGCCGCCGGCAGGCGCGCCAGCACGCGGTGGGCCTCACGCACCTGGCGCACTTCGGCAGCAATCGCCACGGCAGAACCGACGATCAGCAGGTTGTAGAACACCCACAGGCAACTGACCAGGATGGTGCCAATCTCGTCGGCCGGCCCGTACACCAGCCGCCAGGCCGCAAAGCCCAGGCCCAGCACGTTGAGCAGCGCCAGCACCAGGTAAGGCCGGGCGATGGCCCAGTCGAACTGGTTTTCGTTCATCAGGCCGCCCTTGGCGGTGACGTTGAACTTGCCCTTGCTGGGGTTGAACAGCGCCACGGTGGTCGGCCGGGCGATGTACCAGGCCAGCACGGTTTCATACACCTCGCCCCAGAACGTCAGGCGATGCTCGCCCTGGATCCGCGAGTTGGTCAGGCTGGCATGGACCATGTGCGGAATTACATACAGCACGATCATCACCGCCGGGGCATAGATGATGTAGGCATGAAACAACAGAAACGCCAGGGGCGCGGTCAGGAACACCAGGCGCGGCAGGCCGACCAGGAAATGCAGCATGGCGTTGGCGTAGCAGACGCGCTGGAAGAACGTCAGCCCACGGCCCAGCAACGGGTTGTCGGTGCGAAAGATCTGCGCCATGCCGCGCGCCCAGCGGATCCTCTGGCCGATGTGCGCCGACAGGCTTTCGGTGGCCAGGCCCGCCGCCTGCGGAATGCGCACATAGGCCGAGTTCCAGCCACGGCGGTGCATGCGCAGCGCGGTGTGGGCGTCTTCGGTCACGGTTTCCACGGCAAAGCCGCCGATGTCCTCAATGGCCGCCCGGCGCAGCACCGCGCACGAGCCGCAGAAGAACGCCGCGTTCCACATGTCGTTGCCGTCCTGCACCAGGCCGTAGAACAGCTCGCCTTCGTTGGGGCGCTTGCGGAAGGTGTCCAGGTTGCGCTCGAACGGGTCCGGCGACAGGAAGTGGTGCGGGGTCTGCACCAGGGCCATTTTCGGGTCACGCAGGAACCAGCCCACGGTCAGTTGCAGGAAAGAACGCACCGGCACATGGTCGCAGTCGAAAATGGCGATCAGCTCGCCGGTAAGCTGGCCCAGCGCCCGGTTGAGGTTACCGGCCTTGGCGTGCTTGTTGTCGGTGCGGGTGATGTAGTTGACCCCGGCCTCGGCGGCGAACTGCTTGAACGACTCGCGCTTGCCGTCGTCCAGGATCGAGATGCGCAGCTTGTCGTGCGGCCAGTCGATGCCCAGTGCGGCATACACCGTGCCGCGCACGATCGACAGGTCCTCGTTGTAGGTCGGGATCAGCAGGTCGACCGTCGGCCACAGGTCGGTGTCGCGCGGCAATTGCGCAGGCGTACGCTGCAAGGGCCAGCAGGTCTGGATGTAGCCGAGCACCAGCACCAGCCACGAATAGGTCTCGGCCATCAGCAGGATGACGCCCAGCACCAGGTCCAGCGGGCTGTTCCAGTTCAGGGTTGCGGTGTAGCGCCACCACAGGTAGCGGCACGACACGATCAGCGACAGCATGACCAGCAGCAGGGTCGGAAAACGCCCCGGCACACGCCGCACCAGCATCGCCACGGCCCAGAGCAAGGCCACGAAGAGCAATTGCGAGGCCAGGCCGAACGGCTCGGTGATGCACATCACCACCAGGATCAGGCCCAGCACGCCACACAGGCCGTTGAGCCATCGCTGCTGGCGCGGCCCCAGGGTCGCCCACCACTGGCTGCTGCCCTGCATCGAGCGACTCTGGCCGAGCTGACCGGGCAGGCCGTTGAGAAAAAACGCCAGGCGCTCCCAGAGGGCGCGGTTAAGGCCGCCCGCCCGGAGCACAAAGGCTGGCACAGGGCGCCGACGCCTGTGCGGCCAGGGCCGAAACAGCATCAGCCACAGGCTTTGCAGCACAACGCGCAGCGGATCGCCGGCACTGGGGGCCTTGTCGGCCAACTGCGGGTACCAGCGCTGGCGCTGTTCGATCAGGCGCTGCCACACCGGCGACTCCAGGCGCAGGAACAGCCAGGCCAGCGCACTCAGCGTGGCCAGCCACAAGGCGGTCAGCGGATGGCAGTCATGCTGGCGGCGCAGGGACCGATAGGAAAACCTGCGCTCGCTCATACGGCCTCCAGGGCCTGGCGACGGGTCAGGCACCAGGTCGCCAGGCTCAGCGCGTCCTGGGCCGCCAGGCTGTCGGGGGCGTACTGGCCCACCGGTTGACGAAAGGCCATGGCCTCGCGCATCGCCTCGTCACTGTGCACGGTCAAGGGCAGCAAGCGGCTGCCGGGGCTGTTGCGCCATACCAGTAACAGATCGCGCTGCAACTGGCTGCCCGGGTCGAAGCGATTGACCAGCAACAGCGGCGGCACATGGCCGGGCGCCTGCCGGGCCTGTTGCAGCAGCGCCAGGCACGCCGGGTCCGACTCGGCCACCCGCACAGGCAACAGGCACGGGCCACAGGCGGCATGGCCCGGCAAGCGTTGTGGCAGGTCGAACAGCAGCCAGTCATATTGCCCGGCCAGACGTGCCTGGCGCCGGGCCCAGAGCTGCGGATCGGCCAGCAGACGCTGCTCGAGCGCCAGGCTCTGGGCGCTGCTCAGGCGGCCATAAGGCAGCAGGTGCAGGTGGTCGTTCAGGCGCCAGGCGTGCTCATGCCAGGGCTGGTCGTCGAGCATCGCCCGCGCCCAGCCCGACGCCTGCTCCAGCGGCAGGTTGCAGTGCAGGCGCAGCTGGTTTTCCGGACACAGGTCGATCATCAACACCCGTTCGCCCAGGCTTTGCAGGGCAAAACCGAGCGCGGCCAGCAGCGAAGTGGTGCCCACCCCGCCGCGTACGCCGGACAGGCTCAAGGTCGTCACGGGCGTGCCTCACGAATAATGGACCGCTCGTCCTGGTCGGCCGCCGGCGGCTCGACCGGCTCGCCAGCGCGGGCCAGTTCGACCAGCAACGGCCAGCGCTTGAGCGCCTGGCTCAGCTCCAGCTGCGCAGAAATATCCACGTAGTGCAGGTCCGACAGGTTCAGGTCGGCCTTGAGGCGGGCGATGTCGTCGGCGCGCTCGTTGCGTGACAGCGCGGCTTTTTTCATTTGAACCGTTGTGGGTAAGGCAGCCATGCGCCCTTCTCCTTGATCCGAACGTAAGGCTTGCCGGCGTAATCGAGCACCACGGTGCCCGAGTTCTCCGACACCATCGGGGTCTGCGGCAGGTTGGCCAGCAGTGCCTGCCAGTCCGGTTCCTGGCCCTCGCCTGCGGCCCCCTGGGCGTACAGCCGCGCGATGATCTGCGACAGCGCCAGGTAACTGCTGGGCGCGCTGACATGAATCGGCGCATTGGCCGGCGGCTTGCCCATGCCCACCAGCTTGATGCCGACCGGCACGTGGGTGATCGAAGGGCTGGGGATCTCGCGCATGCCGTCGATCTGCATGCGGTCGCCGTGCAAGGCAGCGCCGTGCTCGGGCACGATCACCACCGCCACGCGCCGGCCGCTCTTTTCCAGTTGCTTGAGGAAGGTGTTCAGGTCGTCGATCAGCGCCTGGGCGCGCGGCTTGTAATCGGCGCTTCGGGTGCCGCCATCGGCGGTCAGCGCGCGGTTGCCGTCGTGCAGCGTGGTGGTGTTGTAGAACAGCGCCACGCGCGCATCCTGCTGGCCGACGCGGTTGAGCCACCACTTGTCGAGCACCTCGCGGTCACGCCAGATCGGCGAGCCATCGAACCCCACCAGCGCCCGTGGCAGGCTGGCGGTGCTGACCTGCGGCGCCGGCAGCGAGCCCTGGCTGCGCACCTCATCGATAAAGCCTTCGAACTGGCCGGTGTGGTTGAGCATCACCTGACTGCTGAAGCCCAGCTTGCGCAAATCGTCCATCAGCAGGCACTGCTCGGCGGCCATGCCGTAGAGCTTGCTGTGCGGCTGCTGGCCGCAACTGGCACGCAACAGGCGAATCGCCGCCGGGCCGCTGTAGGAGGTGGCCGAGTTGAAGTTGTCGAAGACCATGTCCATCTGCTGCAACAGCGGGTTGTCGCGCAGGCCCACTGCCTCCAGGTCGTCCCAGGCCATGGAGCAGATATTGATCAGCAACAGGTCGAACGGCTGCGCCGCCGAGGTCGACGGCTCGAACTTGACCTGACGCCCCGCCTCGGTGGTGTAGAACTTCTGCAGGTAGGCTTCCAGCGTCGGGCTGTCGGGCTCGGCATTGCTGACGGCGGCAACGCCCGGCGCCGGGGCCACGCCCTGCGGCGCCGGCGCCTGCATGGCCAGCAGGCTGGCGCTGCCCAGCCAGGCAAAGCCGGCCAGGGTCAGGGTGGTCAGGCGCAGCCACTGCTGCACGAAGAAGTACGCCACCGCCAGCACCAGCAACTGGCCGCACAGGTGCCAGTCGATGAAGCGCCCGGCCAGCTCCAGTAAATACTCGCTGCTGAAATTCAGCACGCCAGGCTGGTCCAGCAAGCGGCTGAACGGCGGCAACCAGGTGTCCTGGTAGAACAGCGCCACGCCCACCGGCACCGCAATCAACGTACGCAGCCACACCAGATAGCGATGCGGCAACGGCACCAGCAGCACCGCGGCCAGCACCAGATTGGGCAGCAGTTGCAGGTTCAGGTAGCCGGCCCAGAACAGCGCCAGCTTGACGATGAAATACAGGTTCCACAGGCCCAGCCCCGGCCAGGTCCAGACCGTGGTAGCCGCAGCGGCGTTGTTGTGCTCAAGGCCGCTCATGCGTATCACCCCCGGCGGCATCGGCAGGCGCGCGGCGACGCACCCCACGCGGTTTCAAATGGCGCGGCGGCAGGCAGGTCTGCCACCAGCGGGCCAGGCGGTGACGCACGCTGCGCAACAGCAGGATCAACGCCACGGTCAGCAACACGCTGACCGCCATGACCTGCAGCAGTTGGGGGTAACTCATGAACAGGGCTCCGACAGCGTGAGCGTGATGCGTTGCGGCACAAAGCCTGCCTGATTGATCGAACGGTGCAGGTCGGTGGTCACCTGCTGCACCGCCAGCTGCGGCACGTCCAGCGCCACCGGGGCCTGGACAAAGGCCTGGCGCGGCAGGGCGTCCACGCCGGGCAACACGGCGCACTGGCTGAACAGGTCACGCCACGGCAGGCGGCAGACATTGCCCAGCGCCGCTTCCAGCGCATCGCCGCGGCAGGCAAACAGAAACAGGTAGAACTGGCCCTCGACCACACAGGCGACATCGCCGAAGCGGCGCAGGCTGATCTGGCCCAGGTACTGCTCCAGGTTCAGTTCACCGCGCGGCTTGAGCCTCAGCAGTTGGTGGTCCAGCTCGCCGGCGGCGCCGCCATAGACCTGATCGAGCAGGTCGATAAATTCCTTGGGGCACAAAAGGCCGCGTTGGGCCGGAGGGCGCAGCCGGTCGAGCAACGACTCGATATCGGACGCCTGGCGGTGGCGCCAGACCTGGCCCTGAACGCTTTCGACCATGCTCAGAAAACTGGCCAGCGTGGTGTTGCACGGCACGATCAGGTTGGCCCCGCTGGCCAGCAACAGCCGCTCGTCGCGATAGCGCAGGCACGGCTCCATCTCGCGCACGATGATTTTCAGCGCGACGCCGCAATGGTCGCGCAGGTCATGCAACTGACCGGCCAGCACCTCGACATCCTTGTTGCTTTCCAGTGCCACGATGACACTGGCGGCCCGCGCGCTGCGCGCCTGCTGCAACAGCTCGCGGCGCTGCTCGAACAGGCGCCATTGCCCCGACAGCGGCGGCGCGCCCTCGAGCACCAGCCGCTGGGTCAGGTAAATACGCTGATCGTCGGTACGGGCGAGTACAGACCGGCTGCGCTGCGTCTTGTTGAGGGCAAATCCGCTGGCCGTTTCGTGCAGGTCGAACAGGTGCGACGCACACACGCCCAGCGGGCTGTGCCAGTAGTTCAACTGATAATGAATCGCACCGTCCTGACGGTATAACTGCGCCAGGCCCGACAGTTGCTCGTTGAACCCCAGCAAACGCTCATGCAGTTGCGCCGATTGCCCGCTGCTCACTACCAGCAGCGTGGCCTGCAATGGCGCCAGCCACTGGCGCATGCGCGCACACCAGCGTTGCAGTTCGAGTGCGCCGAACGCGTCCAGCCAGGCGGCCGGCAACAGCATGACCAATTGGCTGCCAGGGGCCAGGCGGATGCGTTGCAGGTCGACACTCAGGGCCGGCAATACATCGCTCGCCAATGCATCGGCGGCCACGGCAAACAGGCGCAGTACAGAGGGACCACTGTCGGGGGCCAGGCGATCGGCAAGGGCTTGGGGCTCCAGGCCGACGCACACCAGTGTCGCCTGCTGCGCAGCCGACAGCGCGCCCAGGAACTGACAGGCAAAGGTCTGAGCATCCACCGGCTGATCCAGTGCAATCCAGTACAGGCCTCCCTGGCGCAATAAAATGTACTCATCCTGCAGATGCCGGATGGCCAAGGTGACAGGCCCCAAACCTTTTTACTCCATCAATACGAATACACGGACAGGCCTCAACCGCAATGATTGAGCACTGGTCGTAAAGCCAGAACGTCGAGAACTTGAACCTGAAGGGAAGACGCGTGGATTCAGCCATTACCCGCGCTATCGGCAAACGGGCTTATAACTAAAGTGCGCGCATGATACGGAGGATACTTATCGGCTGACCAGTGCTAAAACAGGACGGTCATGACCCTGTAACACGGCTCGTCATAAGGGCCATAGTGTGACATCAAACTGCCACTGTCAATATTGTGTGATGATTGGTTTTAGATTGAATGGACGTTTAAAAAACGCCAGATTATTGACCTTTTGACCTTTCACTGCAGCGCTTGGGAGAAGGGCCAGCAAGGCCCATGCACCTGCTGCGTCTGTCGCATAGCCATCGCCGGCAAGCCGCCTCCCACAGTCCGGTGTCAGACACAAGATCTGGTGAGCTCATCAAACCTGTGGGAGAGGGCTTTGCCCGCGATGAGGCCAGCAAGCCCAACACACCTGCTGCGCCTGTCTCACAGCCATCGCCGGCAAGCCGCCTCCCACAGTCTGGTGTCAGGCACAAGATCTGGTGAGCTCATCAAACCTGTGGGAGGGGGCTTTGCCCGCGATGAGGCCAGCAAGCCCAACACACCTGCTGCGCCTGTCTCACAGCCATCGCCGGCAAGCCGCCTCCCACAGTCTGGTGTCAGGCACGAGACCTTGGGCAACATCTATCCAGTGGGAGGCGGCTTGCCGGCGATGAGGCCAGCAAGGCCCATGCACCTGCTGCGTCTGTCGCATAGCCATCGCCGGCAAGCCGCCTCCCACAGTCTGGTGTCAGGCACAAGATTCTGGGCTACATCAATCCGGCGGGTGGGGACGGTCGGCGCCCCGATCTGCCCGCGACCGAATCCTGTGTCTACTGCGCCGGCAACGCCATGCCCTTGGGCCACAGCAGCCACACATTGCCCTTCTGCTTCATGTCGCCGGCCAGGTGCCCGGCGGCGTCACCGGTGCCCCAGAACAGGTCGGCACGCACTTCACCGGCAATCGCCCCGCCGGTGTCCTGGGCCGCCACCGGGCGCACCAGCGGCGTACCGTCCGGGCGAGTGGTCGACAGCCACAGCAGGCTGCCCAGCGGGATCACCTTGCGGTCGATGGCCACGCTGTAACCGTCGGTCAATGGCACGTTCAGCGAGCCACGCGGCCCCTCGTTGCTGTCCGGGTTGCGGGTGAAGAACACATAGCTGGGGTTACTGGCCAGCAGCTCCGGCACCCGCTGCGGGTTGGCCTTGGCCCAGCCGGCGATGCTGCCCATGGTCACCTCTTCCTTTTTCAGCGCGCCCTGCTCGACCAGCCAGCGACCAATGGCGCGGTACGGGTGGCCGTTCTGGTCGGCATACGCCAGGCGCGCCTGCGAGCCATCGGGCAGGCTGACCCGGCCCGAGCCCTGGATCTGCAGAAACTGCAAATCCATCGGGTCGGTCAGCCAGGCAATCACCGGCGCTTGCAGACCCTGGGCGTTGATGGTCGCGGCATCGTCATAAGGCCTCAGCACCCGTCCATCAAGCCGGCCACGCAGGCGCTTGCCCTTGAGCTCGGGGTACAGGCTGTCGAGGTTGACCACCACCAGGTCCTCGGGGATGCCATACACCGGCACCGTGGCCTGCTCGGTGCGGGTCAGGCTGCCAGGGTAGACCGGCTCGTAGTAACCGGTGATCAGCCCGTCGGCGCTGCCGCCTTCGGCGCGCAGGCTGTAGACCTGCAGGTTGGCCTGCAAAAAGCTGCGGATCGCCATTGCCTCAGGCGCCGGCGCCAGGCTGGCCGCCGCCGCACAAGGCGCGCCCCATACCGGGTCCGCCTTGAGCCGCGTGCAGGCGCTGCGCCAGGCGCCGAAACCGGCCTGCAAATCGGCATCGGCCACCGCCGGCAGCTCGTCCCAGCCGGCCTGCCGGTAGGTGGTGTGCGGCTCGGCCGGCTTGGCCGGTGGTGTGGGCTTGGTGGTGTTATCGGTGTTGTCGCACGCGGCCAGCAACACCAGCGACGAAATAACCAGGGCTTTGCGCCAAGGGGTAAAAAAGACAGGCATCGGCGGGCAGTCCTATGACTAAAAAGCGCCCATTGTGGCTGAACCTGTAGAAGGGGCAAGCGTGGTCTGGCAGGAAAGAGCACATCAGCATGTGGGCGGGTACCGCACACGGCACCAGCTCCTGTTGCAAAAAAGATGAAAGCAACACCCGGACCGTGTCTATGGTGCCGCCTCTCCGGCCATTGAAACCCGCAGCACGGGCGCATGGCTCACCACGCTAGATGTACTTGCGGCCCAATTCATCGCGGCCATAATCGTAGTCGTCATCATCGTCATCGTCATCGTCATCGTCCTGCTTGAACACCGCCGGGCCATCCATGGTCAGCAGCACCGCGCCGTCGTTCCAGCTCAGCCAGGGCGTGGCTTCGCTGCCGGCCTCGGCCATGACGCCGGACGGGCTGAGGGTGATATGGTCCTGGTCGATCTCGATCAGGCCGATCACATAGGTGTAACTGGGATCGAACGTCACCTTGCGGCTGAAGAAGCCCTTCTTGCGCTCGACCACTTCCAGGGCGCATTCGACCACCTGATTGCCGTACTCCATGCGCATGCTGGGCTTGAGCGAGGCCACCGCGACGTCGCCATTGCTCACGGCTGAATAGACGCTGCACACCAGCGCGACCTTGCCGCCCAGTTGCCTGGAAATGTCCGGGTTGATATCGACGGATTCCTGCGCCGGTTGCGAGGCACTGGCCTGGATGACGTCGCCGGTATGGAACACGAACGGGTAGCGATTGAAGTCGCCGGGCTTTTCCGGGGCCTGGATGATCGACATCTGACCATCGGGCCGCAGGATACCGATGCGCAGATCCAGGTCGTCGTTGTCCTCGCCATCGCCATTGTCGACCCAACTGGCGGTGACACGAATCGCCCTGGGCGCGCCCGGGCTCTTGTCCAGCGTGACTTTGTGGGTCGCGCCAGGTTTGTCGAGGGTAATGACCGTCTTGGTGAGGTTCACGGCCGGTGCCGGTGCCGGAACAGGCGCCGGGGCTGGAGCGGGCTCGGCGGTGGCGGCCGGTTCCTCGACATCGATGCCGTACAGGCCGCACAGCCCCGCCAGGCCGCTGGCAAAGCCCTGCCAGACCGAACGAGCCTTGACCTGGGCATTGCGCACGTACAGTTCGAGCACGATGATGCCGGTTTCCGCGCTGAAGGCGCCGGGGGCCAGTTCCAGTACCTGGGCGCCGGCCGTCACCTGCGCCTGCAGGCCCCGGACCTCGGCAAAGCCTGCGCTGCCGCCGTCCTGGGTCAGGGTGATGGCGATCTTCGAAATACCGGCCGGCAAGCGGGCCAGGTCGAACTGGATGCGGTGGCTGACCGCACCATCTGCCGTGACCGGGTCTGAAAAGGTCGCGGCACCGGAGGCATGCACCGGCGCATTGAAGAACACCATGCCGCTGTCATCAACCACCTTGCCGCTGTCGGTGACCAGAAAGGCGGTCAGATTGACGTCCAATCGTGCATCGACGGCGTGGGTCACCACGACCTGACCTGAAGATTGATCAAGGGTGGTGTTTTCACCGGGTTTAAGGCTTTGGCTCACTGCGTTTTCCCTGTTCCGTGGAGGGGCTGCCGGGCGGCGTACCGCCTGAGCGGCACATGGCACTGCGGCTGGATGGTAGCGCCTGCTTTGCGGCTAACGCCAATACTGTTTACGCCAGGTATTTTTAGCGACCGTTGGTCGCTCCTACGTCTGACCGCTGATCGGGTCTGGGTGAAGGGACCAGCCCGCTTCCCTCTTACACCCTGTTTGCTGTGCGGACGCGTGCCGCCTACAAAGCCGTGTTGTTTGATCACAGGATCCGGCCGTTGGCTTTGGGGATGATGGATGCGGTACCCAAGCTTGCTGCAGAGCACCTGAACAACAAAGCAGGCCAGGTCCCGAACCACAGTATTGATGGTTCCCTGGATCTCGTGCCTGACACCCGGCTGTGGGAGGCGGCTTGCCGGCGATGGCTGTGTGACAGGCGCAGCAAATGTGTTGGCCTTGCTGGCGCTTTCGCGGGCAAAGCCCCCTCCCACAGGTATTGATGTCGCCCAGGATTGCGTGCCTGCCACCCGCCCGTGGGAGGCCGCTCTGCTGACGATGACGGCGTAACAGACGCAGCAGATGGTTTGGTCTTGCTGGCCTCATCGCCTGCGCAGCGGTCTCTTGCAACGGATATCTACAGCTGATTGGCAAAGCGCCCGACCGCGCCGACCACTTGCCTGGCGCCTTCCTGGATCTCGACGATCACCGAGCCTGCCTCATTGGCCAGCGCCAGGCCCTGTTCGGCCTGGCCGCGGCTGTTGGCCATGCCACGTACCGCTTCGTCGGTCAGGTTCTGGTTCTGCTGCACCACCGTGACGATTTCTTCGGTGGCCGCGCTGGTGCGGCCGGCCAGTTGCCGGACTTCATCGGCCACCACCGCAAACCCGCGCCCCTGTTCGCCGGCGCGAGCGGCCTCGATGGCGGCGTTGAGGGCCAGCAGGTTGGTTTGCTGGGCAATGCCGCCGATGGTCTGCACGATCGAGCTGATCAACAGCGACTGCTTGCCCAGCGCCTCGATGCCCGTGGACGCCGACTGCATCTCTTCGGAGATCCGGCGCATGGTCTGCACGGTGTTCTGCACCACCTCGGCGCCGCGCCGGGCGCTGACATCCGTTTGCTGGGAAATCTCGAACGCAATGCTCGCCGCCTGGCTGACCTCTTCTTCGCGCGCCACCTGGTCGGTGATCACCGTGGCGAACTTGACAACCTTGTAGAGCTTGCCCTGGGCGTCATGCACCGGGTTGTAAGTGGCCTCCAGCCACACAGGCCGACCATGGCTGTCGACCCGCTTGAAGCGGCTGGCAACGAACTCGCCACGGTTGAGGGTGCCCCAGAAATCCTTGTAGCCGCTGGACGCGACCTCGCTCGGTTCGCAGAACACGCTGTGGTGCTTGCCCTTGATCTGCGCCAGGGAGTAACCCATGCCACGCAGGAACTGATCGTTGGCCGTCAATACATGCCCGCCCAGGTCGAACTCGATGACCGCTGTGGAACGCAACAAGGCCTGAATGAAGGCTGCGTTTTCGGCGGCCGTGTCGATGCTTTTACTGATGTCCGAACCATGGCAATGAATGCTCTGCAACTGTCCGGCCTGATCCACGATCGGTTGCCAGATGGCACTGACCCAGGCCAGGCTGCCGTCGGCCCGCAAAAAGCGATACGTATCGGTCACCGCCTCGCCCTTCTGCACCCCTGCCCTGAGGTTGCGATAGCAATCGAGCTGCTTGACGTAACCGGGCACCAGGTCGTCCATGGGCTTGCCCAGCACCTGATCGGCGCGATAGCCGAGCATGCGCAGGAACCGCTCATTGGCCTCAATGACGTGGAACCGGGTATCCAGTACCAGGCTTATCAGGCAGGTATCAACGCCTTTTTGTATTTGCCGGAACATCGACAACTCGGACTGCAGCGCCTGTAACTCCGTTTTCAAGCGAGAATTGAACATGGCAACACCGACGATAATGAGTGGGGATACTCTGTTATCGGCAAGCGTAGCCGGGGTTTTAAAAATACCCGCTCCGGAATGCAAAAAGCCTCGAATAATCGAGGCTTTTCATTATCGGATGACGCTTATTGATCGGTGCCGGCCTGGCAACTGAGCAAGTCTTCGTCTTCGATCACGAATTTTTCCGACGCGCTGATCTTCTGGCCTTCGACAATGCACTCGTCGGCGTCTTCATCCACCAGGCGCACATCCCACTTGCCCGGGTTGACACCGGTCAGGCTCAGGGTCATGCCCGGCTTGAGCACTTGTTTACCCAAGTGATCATCGCCCCAGTCTTCCTGGCTGTTAGGCGCAAAGTAGATCTCGTGGATTTCCCAGGACGATTTGTTCTCGATCTTGATCGTTGCAGCGACAGCAGGCACGACTTGCATCAACAGGAGCGACGCGCCAATAGCAGCAAGAGCTTTCTTCATGGGATTCTCGAAACGAGGGGGATGATATTGAATCGCCATAATGATAGCGCGCAACGCCATTGTCACGGGCCGGATGAAAGAAATCATCCGGCTTGCCCACCTCGTGTGACCTGATTACTTCGGCAAACGCCCGTAGCGGTCTTCGAAGCGCACGATGTCGTCTTCGCCCAGGTAGGCACCGGACTGCACTTCGATCAGCTCCAGAGGCACCTTGCCAGGGTTGGCCAGCGAGTGCTTGACGCCCAGCGGGATGTAGGTCGACTGGTTCTCGGAAAGAATCAGCTCCTGCTCGCCGCAAATGACCTTGGCTGTGCCGGAGACCACGATCCAGTGCTCGGCGCGGTGGTAGTGCATCTGCAACGACAGGCATTCACCCGGCAACACGCTGATGCGCTTGACCTGGTAACGGTCGCCCATGTCGATGGTGTCGTAGTAGCCCCACGGGCGGTTGACCAGTGGGTGGGTGACGAACTCCGGACGCTCTTCGGCCTGCAGGCGCTTGACCACTTCCTTGACCTGCTGGCTGTCGTGCTTGTTGGCAACCAGCACGGCGTCCTTGGTCTCGATGACGATCAGGTCGTCGACGCCGACGGTGGCCACCAGGCGATGGTGCGACTGCACCAGGCAGTTCTTGGTGTCGATCGCCAGCACGTCGCCTTCCAGGCGGTTGGCGTTGGCATCATGCGGGCCCACGTCCCAGATCGCCGACCAGCTGCCCAGGTCGTTCCAGCCGGCATTGAGCGGCACGACCAGACCGGCGGTGGTGTGCTCCATGACGGCATAGTCCACCGACTCGTCGGCACACAGCGCGAACTGCTCGGCCGGCACGTGCGAGAAGTAGCTGTCGACCTGAGCATGTGCCAGCGCCACGCGGCAGGCATTGAGGATGTCCGGGCGATGACGCTCCAGCTCGGCCAGGAACACCGAGGCACGGAACATGAACATGCCGCTGTTCCACAGGTAGCTGCCAGAGGCCAGGTACTCGGCCGCGACTTCAGGCGACGGCTTTTCCTTGAACGCCGCAATGGCAAAACCGCCCTGGTCGATGGCCTGGCCGCACTGAATGTAGCCAAAACCGGTTTCAGGGTGGGTCGGGGTGATCCCGAACGTCACCAGGCGGCCGGCTTCGGCATGCGCCTGGGCCACTTGCACGGCCTGGCGGAAAGCCTCTTCGTCATGAATATGGTGGTCGGCGGCCAGTACCAGCAGCACCGGGTCGGTGCCATCGGTGGTCGCTTCCAGTGCCGCCAGGGCAATGGCCGGTGCGGTGTTGCGGGCCAGCGGCTCAAGAATGATGCGGCGGCTGCCGATCTTCGCCACGCGCAGCTGCTCGGCGACGATAAAACGATGATTCTCGTTGCTCACCACCACCGCAGGCGAATGCTCAAGGCCCTGCAGGCGTGCCAGCGTGCGCTGGAACATCGTCCCCTGGTCCTGGCCGTCAAGTGCCAGGAACTGTTTAGGGAAGCTCTGTCGCGACAAGGGCCACAGTCGCGAACCACTGCCGCCAGCCAGAATTACGGGGGTGAACATAGAAACTCCATTCCTTAGCCACGTGGGCGTCATGAGGGCGGCATTATCCGGGGGCTGTAATAGGGATGCAACATAAGCCAATAAGCGCGTATGACCACAAAACCCAAGGAAATTTCCCACGCCGACTGATGTCACTACCTACCCAAATTGTCATCGCATGGTAGTCTGCGCAGCCTGTTCGACGAAACGTGTAGCTATTGGCCCGGATTGACGCCCTGCGCCGCCGAAATACCCCCGAACATCGCGATTGACTCGATTGACTAGAGACCCTACAAAAAATGGACATAGGCTTTAGCTGTACCGTCTGGGCAGGCGGCGCGCGAACCGGCCACCTGGACGGCATCGGCATCTACACCCAGGCGCTCTGGCAGGGCCTGAATACCTTGAGTCAGCACACCGACAGTGACCTGCACCTAAAGCCCTATGCCTTCGGCAAGCAACTGCCGGACCTGCCCTGCGGTCGTCCACGGGCGCTGGCGTCCGACTACCGGTTGCATGCCCTGTTGAGCGGCTTGTTCAACCTGCCACTGCCAGGCTCGGCCACGATTGCCCGCGACGTGCAGTTGTTTCACACCACCGATCACCACATCCCGCGCCTGCGTGGGGTGCCGACCGTTGCCACGATCATGGACGTGATCCCCCTGTTGCACCCGGAGTGGATCAAAAAAGACCTCAAGCAGCTCAAGCGCTGGCTCTTCACCAAAAGCATTCGCCGCGCCGACCACATCATCACCATTTCCGAATACAGCAAGCAGGACATGGTCACCCACCTGGGGATCGAGCCTGAGCGCATCAGCGTCACGCCGCTGGGGGTGGACCCGGTGTACTTCCAGCGCGTGGAACACACCGCGCGCGAGGCGGTGCTGAGCAAATATGGCCTGCAGCCGGGGTTTTTCCTGTCTCTGGGGACGCTGCAACCGCGCAAGAACCTGCCACGGCTGCTCGATGCCTTCGAACAATTGCCCGCCGAGGTGCGCCAGCAGCACCCGCTGATCGTGGTCGGCCGCGACGGATGGCATAACCAGGACCTGCTGCCCAGGCTTGAAGCCCTGCAACAACGGGGCGAAGGTCGCTGGCTGAGCTACCTGCCGCAAAGTGAAGTGTTTGCTTTGCTGCAAAGCGCCGGCGCCCTGGTCTTTGCCTCGCTGTACGAAGGCTTCGGCCTGCCGGCCATCGAAGCCTTTGCCGCGCAATGCCCGCTGATCGCCTCCAACAACTCGTCACTGCCGGAAGTGACCGGCGAGGCCGCCTGGCCGGTCGACCCGCACAACGCCGACAGCATCAGTGCCGCCATGCAAGCGGTACTGGCCCAGCCCATAGAACGCGACCGCAAAGTGCGCCTGGGCCTGGAACGCGCCCGCCAGTTCACCTGGAGCGCCTGCGCAGAGCAGACGCTGGCGGTGTATCGCAAGGTATTGGCGCAAAAGCGCTGACACACGAACCTGCTGCGCAGCCATCGCCAGCAGAGCTGCCTCCCACAGGTCTTGTGCCTGGCACAGACCCAGGGTGCTCATCAAACCTGTGGGAGGCTGCTCTGCAGGCGATGAGGCCAGCAAGATCAACACACCTGCTGCGCCTGTCACACAGCCATCGCCAGCAGCGCTGCCTGCCACAGGTCTTGTGCCTGGCACAGACCCAGGGTGCTCATCTGACCTGTGGTAGGAGCAGGTCAGCGAGTGAGAGGGGCTCTTTCAGCGAATACCGGTCGGGGCCGGCTTGGCCGGTTCCTGGGCCACGGCGGTGCCGCCCAGCCAGACGTTGACGCTGTCGACGCTGTCCTGCGGTGGACGGCCGGCCCAGCGGTTGAGGATGAACAGGTTGGTGATGAAATCGTACTGTGCCTTGAGCAAATCACGGCGCGCCTTGAATTCGGTCTGCACGCTGTTCAACACGTCCACGGCATTGACCACGCCGTACTTGAACGCCTGTTCGGCCGCATTGCTCGATTCCTTGGCCGACTCCAGTGCGTTCTTGTTGGCCCGCACTTTCTCGACACTGGAAAACGCCGTCAGGTACGAGTTGGTGGTCTCCTTGACCACCTGCCGGCGCGCGGCCTCAAGTTCCTGCTCGACCGCCAGTTGCTCGTCATACAGCCCGCGCACCCGCGCTGAAGTCGAACCGCCGCTGTAGATCGGCACCTTCAGGTTGATGGTGGCGACATAACTGTCGCTGCGGCTGGTCAGCGTGTTGTCGTAACCCACGTCACTCTGCTGCCCGCTGATGCTGAAGCCCAGGGTCGGATAATGCCCGCCCTTGCCTTCACGCACGGCGGCATTGGCGACCTCGACGTTGCTCTCACGTGACTTGAGCATCGGGTTGCTGTCCAGCGCCTGAGCAACCCAGCTTTCCAGCGAGTTGCCCGGTACCTGGAAGGCGATGTCGTTACGAATACGGCTCAGCGGCTCGACAATCGGCCGCCCGACCAACTCGGACAACGCGGCCCGGCTGATACGCACCTGATTGCGCGCCTCGATCTCCTGTGCAGCCAGCAAGTCGACGCGCGCCTTGAGGTCCAGCACATCGGTCTTCTTGGCAAACTGGCGCTCGTACAGCGCCGACACCAGGTCCAGGTTCTTCTGCGTGGCGCGCCGCTCGGCCATCAACAGCTCCAGCTCATCGTCCGCCGACAGCGCCACGAAGTAACGCTCGGCCAGGTCGACCGTGGCCTCTGCCTGGGCATCATCGGCCTGCTGGCCCTTTTGCTTGGTGACGCTCTTGGACTTCTGATAGCCCTCCCAGACCGCCTTGTTGTACAGGTGCTGGGTCAGACTCAAGCCATAGCTGGAGTTGTTGTAGATATCGCGCTCGGCGTCATTCTTGCGCAGCACCCGATTGAAACTGCCGTTGGCCGACACCTGCGGCAGCAACGTACCGAGGGCCTCACGCTCTTTCTCGACCGCCGACTTGGCGCGCAGATAGGCCGCCAGTACACGCGGGTCTTCCAGACGCGACTGGCGAAACAGCTCCATCAAATCAACAGTCTGCAACGATTCACGGGTGACCTGGGGCGCATCCGGCTGCGCCGCCTGGACTTGGGGAACAGTCAGGCCCAAGGCCAGAACGAGCGGTAATAAACGCAGCACGGTCACTCCTCGATCATCGATTTGGCGAACATATTGCGGGCTGGCTTGAGCAGGTATTCCAGCATGGTGCGGCTACCGGCGTTGATCAGCACTTCGGCAGGCATACCCGGCTGCAGGCGGCGGTCGGCGAGTTTTTTAATGCCGTCGTCGGTGAGTTTTACGCGTACTAGGTAGTAAGGGTCGCCGCTGTGCTCGTCGGTGAGACGGTCTGCGGAAATACGCTCTACTGTGCCTTCGATAATGGGCGTTGTCGAAGCGTTGAAAGCGGTGAAACGAATATCTGTCAGCTTGCCCAGTTCGACACGATCAATGTCATTGGTCGAAATACGTGCCTCGACCACCAGATCGGAAGATTCCGGCACGATGTCCAGCAACGGCGTAGCTGCGCTAATCACACCACCAATGGTATGAACCTTCATGTCCAGTACCATGCCATCTTCAGGCGCACGAATCACAATCCGCGACAAGCGATCCTCAAGAGCTGCAGCCTTTTCTTGAAGGTCGAATACATTGGCCTGAACTTCACTAAGTTCATTGACGACATCGGAATTGAATTTCTTGTTCAATTGTACGATTTGCAGTTCGGTTTCGCTGATTTGCAACTGGGTCTTGGTAATCGTGGATTCATGGTCGGCCACTTCAGACTTGAGCATGTCCAGTTTGCGCTCTTGCTCGAGCAGACGCTGCTTCTCGACAAAGCCCTGAGCCAACAAGGGCTTGAGCTCGGCGATTTCACTGCTGTAAGAGCGCTGCAAACCGCCCTTGGTACGGATCATATCCTTGAGGCCGATGATCTGCTGTTTCAACTGGCCTATGCGCTCTCGCTGGACGGAAATCTCACCCAGTTTCGACAATTTGCGCGCCTTGAAAACCTGCTTCTCACCATCGATAGCCTCCTGGGCACGCTGGCTATCGGTCTCCTTGATCACCAACGCAGGGATCTCGTCCAGGTCATCGCGCTCGGCACGCAAACGCGCCTCTTTGGCCTGAGCAGAAACTAACTGGTTACGGGTCGATTCATACTCGGCGCTCAGTTGCGCCTCGTCCAGAATGATCAATGGATCACCCTTGTGTACCGTATCGCCGTCACGGGTCAATAGCTCTTTGACGATGCCGCCCTCTAGATGTTGTACGGTTTTGCGATAACTTTGTACTGTAACCACGCCCGAACCATGCACGGCGTTATCCAACGGCGCAAAAGCTGCCCAAGTGCCAAAAATACCAAAAGTCACTAGCACAATGGTCATACCGATCCGGCGAATGCCGCGATCAGAGGTTGGCATATCATCGGAGTGCTCGTCGAACACGCTTAATTCTTTACTGCTCATCTACGAATTCCTTTCAGCAGGTTGCGTAGGAGCAACATCTGTACCAGCTGAAGCTGGTTTCTGTTGAGCCTGAAGCTGAGCGGCCTTGGCCTGCTGTTGAGCTAGCTCGGCAATCACTTGTTCGCGTGCGCCATACATGCTGATAGTCCCACCGCTCAATACCATCACTCTATCAAGACGGGACAAAATGCTCGGCCGATGCGAAATGATGAACACTGTAGCGCCGGTTTCCTTAACCTTCTGCAAAGCCACGCTCAGCGCACGTTCGCCAACATCATCCAGATTGGAATTGGGCTCATCGAGCACAATCAGACGTGGACTACCATACAGGGCGCGTGCAAGGCCGACGCGTTGACGCTGGCCGCCTGACAGGTTGATACCTTCGCTACCAATTACCGTATCGTACCCATCAGGCTGTTGGAGTATCAGCTCATGAACACCTGCCATGCGGGCAGCCAGTACGACTTTTTCAGGATCAACCTTGCCAAAACGGGCAATGTTATCGCTGATAGTACCCTCGAATAGCTCAATATCTTGAGGCAAGTAGCCAAGGAATGGCCCGAGACGGCCTTTGTCCCAGCTGCTGATGTCGGCACCGTCCAAGCGGACCGTACCGTTTTTAGGTGCCCAGATACCCAACAGAGCACGCGCCAAAGTTGATTTACCTGCACCGCTAGGGCCAACGATACCGACAATGCTACCAGCAGGCGTCACGAAGCTGACATTACGGATAACGGCTGATTTCGCGCCAGGCGGGGAGACAACGAGGTTTTCAACTTGAATGTGGCCTTCGGGGTCTGGAAGTGCCATGCGCTGCGGCTCAGCATTGAGCTCTTCCATGGTTTCGTTCAAGCGCTCGTATTGCACCCTTGCACCCACAAAGCCTTTCCAGCTACCGATCATTTGATCGATAGGAGCTAATGCTCGTCCTAGCAGCAACGAGCCGGCCATCAGCAAACCAGGGTTGATTTCATGCTGGATCACGAGGTAAGCCCCCAGCGCAAGCATGATCGATTGCGACCACATTCTAAAAATACGAGAGATGGAGCTGATGATGCTGCCTTTATCGCTAGCGCCAGACTGAAGCACCAACACGCGGCGCTGATGCTTGGCCCAGCGCGCCATTAGCGTGTCGAGCATCCCCATCGATTCGATAACTTCAGCATTTCGCAGATTCTTGGTAGTGAGGAGGTTTGAAGCCACGCTTTGCTTGTTGGCTTCAGTCAATGCATTCCCCGTGTAGCGCTGGTTCAAAAAAGCCAGGACGACCAAAACAACAGCGCAAGCAACCGTCATCCAGCCAAACCAAGGGTGGAACATGAACATCACGGCTGTATAAATAGGCAGCCAAGGCGCATCGAAAAAGGCAAACAACCCGTTGCCGGTTAGGAATTGGCGCAGGGATGTCAGATCGTTAAGCGACTGAGCCGATGCATCCATACCGCCGCTGTTCAAGGCTTTTTTGAAGCTAGCACGGTATACATCTCTACTGAGTAGGACGTCTAGACGGTTGCTGATGCGCACCATGATTCGAGACCGTACCCACTCCAATGACCCTAACGTGATCATTAAAATAGTCATGATCAAGGTGAGCATGATCAAGGTCGGAGTGCTGGCGGTAGGTACCACACGACCAGAGATCTGGATCATGTAGAAGGTAGGAACCAGCATCAAGGCGTTTACGAACAGGCTGAAGAAGCCAACGGAGAGAAAACTGCTTTTGCAGACCTTCAGGGCAGCCTGCAAATTATTTTCGTGTGAACGACTCATAGAATCCGTACTGATGAGGGGCGGCAAAGGCGCGGCAGTGTAGCACTCGCCTGGGTGTGGGTGCAGCCTTAAGGGGCCATCAAGTTAACCAAAGCGCGTTTAAACACAAGTGAAGATTTGCTGAAAAAGGGTTTTTGAGCTTGGAAAATTTAGGCGTGATTTTAAGAAAAACGAAAAAGTTCAATTTTTTCTTAACTTCCGACGAACGAAAAAAGCCTGCCGGGAATGAAGGCGTCTCCAGATCGCATCATTTTCTTATACAGAACCACAAGCCTGCATAAGCACATAACGAAATCGCCTAAGTTACCATTTAAGATGATCACGATAAAAAGAGACCTCTCCAAAGCCTGGCTCATATCAGCATGAGGTCATGACATCTAAGCTTTATTTTTGTTCCCCCAGGAGAAAAATAATATTGAGGCAACAGAGCGTGGCTAGATGGTCCAGAAGCCCTGAAACACCCAGAATACAAGGCCTCCAGCGCCGTAACGAAATCTTACGACCTATGCTACAGGCGCTAATCGGACATCGCCACGTCCCAGCCCTATTTCAGGTCACGAGAACAACCTGCCGCACTATCGCTGGTCAGCCATGGATTGCTTGCTCATGTGAAGGCGGAAGAATTTTCCCACGACCGTTAGAGAATTTTCCCTGTCACTCAATTGACTTTTCCCACAAATGGATTACCCTCTCGACTTCGTGACTCGAACTGGGTCGCCTGAACAATTACATCTAGAGAAGTTGGTTAGCGGCTTTGACGTCGCCAATAGATGTAACCGCTCAAGATGAGAAGGAAGCTTATTGAGTGCAGTCGCAAAAACACGATGGCCTGAAAATCAATTCCCGGATCACCCTGCTGGAACCGGGCATGTACATTTTCCGCTACGCCTCCCAGCCCACCGCTGAGAAAAGCGTCTGCATCGCCCTGCAGCAAGCGCCGCTGGGCAAGGGTGCAATCGATTTTTTCCCCGCTGAAGGCGTGAGCAAGAATATCCTCACCAAGCTGGGCGACTGCATCATCGGCCGCGTCAAAGGCGGCGTCACCACGGTATTGATCACCGAGTACTACCTGGCCAACCACGAAGTCGAGCCGGTGGACCTGCGCATTGATCGTATCGACACCTCAGCCGCCATCATGCGCAACCTGCAGCCTGCGGTTACCGCTCCCGATGTCACCGCTGCCCTGCCCAACAGCACGCCAGGTGCTGCCGTGCTGACATTAACCGGTCATATCGAACGAACGGGCGATGTCACGGTCATTAACCAGTGCCTGGGCGATGAAGCCAGTCAGAACCGCCTTGAAGGCTTTGCCATCAACTGGGCAAACAAGCCTCAAGGCGTCGACTTGGCCTACACCACCACGTTGGCAGGTGCAGGCCCGGGCCAGAAAGTGACCACAGGCAGTTTTACCGGCTCCCGTAATAAAGCTGCAGCAATCGTAGCGGTAGGCTTCAGCCTGATCGGCGCAGAACGCGCCGATTATGAACTGGCCGGCCATGCGGTATTTGCCGGTGGCGAGCGACAAGCCATCGTGAGCGACCAGATGATTTTTGGACCCAGCGGCACCGAGCCGCTGGTTGCACTGAATTTAACGATTACTCCCAGAAACGAGATCAACGCCCCCCGCCATACATCTCTTAGGGAACAACCTGCGATTACGCAGACAGATAGCAACATAGGCCAACTGGCCTGATATGGCAGGAATTGACTCATGGCATTGCAATACGACACTCCAGTATCGAGCACCGAATTCACAGCAGCTCTGGCAGCAAACCCAAGCATTTCCGACACCACTGTTGATGCAATCAACAGCGTGCTGGGCCTGGACTCTACCGAGTCCCTGGTTGTAGCTGGTTGGGATGGCGTTGGTTCGGTTATCGCTCCAGTCGGTCAAACTCCTGACGTCCTGGCTATCAGCGTTGCTGGCACCACTGCTACCACTCTGGACCTGCCAGCCGGCACCGAAGACACCAAAGTAATCGTCATCGACAGCGATGCCGATGTCACTCTGGAAATCGGTGATGACGCTGCTGCTTCCGCTCGTCTGCTGGCCACTGATGCTGTTGTTCAAGGCATCGCTCAAGTTGTAGTTGGCGGCAACGGCAACGACACCCTGACTGTCAACGGCAGCACCAACGTTCTGCTGGACGGCGGTAACGGCAACGACACCCTGACCACTGGCAGCGGCAATGACGTGATCATCGCTGGCACCGGCACCAACACTGTTGATGCAGGCGCAGGCAACGACACCATCGTTACCGGTCTGGGCACTGACACCATCGACGCTGGCGCTGGTTTCGACACCATCGACGTAGATGGCGTTAGCACCAACTTCACTCCTAGCGTAGTGGGCAGCACTCTGGTACTGACCGGTGCCGGCGTGACTTCGACCATCACCAACGCTGAGTTCGTGACCTTCGCTGACGGCAAAAACCTGGCCATCGTAGGTACCGAAGAAGAAGCCGAAGCCCTGTCCCTGTACTCCGCTCTGCTGGGTCGTGACGCTGACGCTACTGGCGCTGCCAACTTCACCGCTCAGGTGCAAGCCGGTACTTCCCTGGAAGATATCGCTAACACCTTCCTGACTTCGGGCGAGCACTTCAGCAACCTGCGTGACGACTTCCTGACCGACGTCTACTCGTCGCTGCTGGGTCGTGCTGCTGATGCAGAAGGCGTAGCTACCTGGCAGGCTCAGTTTGAAGCCGGCGCTACCCGCGGTGAAATCATCGGTGCCATCGCTGGTTCCGCTGAAGCTGCCAACGTGAGCGACGCAGACTTCGTTTCTGCTCTGTATGAGTCGGCTCTGGGCCGTGATGCAGAAGAAGCTGGTCTGAACAACTGGGTATCGCTGCTGGCTTCCGGTACTTCGCGTACTGAAGTCGCTGACAGCATCTACTCGTCGGCCGAGTCGAACACCAAGATCAACACTGATTTCGTTGATTCCCTGTTCGACAACGCTCTGGGCAACGATGCCAACGAACTGGCCAAAGACTTCGCAGTCAAGGCTCTGGACGCTGGTGCCGTAACTCAGGCAGACGTAGTGATCGCGGTTGTTGGTCAGCCTGAAGCTCAAGACCACATCACCAACGTGATCGTGGTACCAGGCGCAGTCTAATCACTGCTCCGCTGCAACAAAGCTGAATGCCTCCAGCCGCAAGGCTGGGGGTTTTCAAAAAAGGGGCACCTTCGGGGGCCCCTCTTTCATTTATCAGCGAAATACCATGCCCATGTCTAAAGACGTCGTACATGAGCGAGGCACGCTCATGGATCATTTCCATCGCCAGCGCCAAAGCGGCCAGCATGGCGATGCCGCGGCTTGTCTGGAACGTGCGCTGCAAACCCCCGAATACCGTCCTGAAGCCTTGATCTGGAAAGGTATCCAGGCGCTGCAGGAACAACGCCCCACCCACGCATTCATTTACCTTGCCAGTGCTGCCAATGCCCTGCCAGACCGGGCCGACATTCGTGCACTTGTAGGTCGTAGCATTCTCGCCCAGCAGCAGCCCGCGCTTGCTGCACGGCAACTGACCGCTGCCTGGCAACAGATGCCCGCTGACCCGGCGTTGCGCATCATGCTCTGGCAAGTCCGCAGTAAAACCGAACCCCCGGAAAAACTGCGCAAGCAGATCCTCGCCCGCCTGCCGGAAATCAACGACCCCAAAGAACTGCACCTGGTGCTGAGCCTGCTGGCCACGCAGCCCGAGCCGCTGGCCTGCGTAGGTGTCGTGACCTATGACGTTGAAACCGCAGTGGTCCAGGGCTGGGCTGTAAACCTCAGAAACCCCGGATCGGTCGTTGGCCTGAGCATTACCAATGCCGGGCAAAGCACTTCATGTGCGGCCGACAAACCTCATCCGTTACTGACCCAGGCCGGTTTTCCGGCCACCCATGGCGGCATTCAGCAAACCATCACTGACGCTGCACTTACGCTGGACGTGCAGTTCAGCGACGGTACGCCCTTGCTGGGCAGCCCCCTGCTGAACCAGCCGCCTTTCGTGCCGCCGGTGCAAGTGGGCAAGACCCGCAGCCGCCAGGAGCCGGTCGATATCCTGGTGCCGGTGTACGACGGTTACGACGAAACCCTCGAGTGCCTGAACAGTGTGATCCGCAGCCGCAGCGCGAACCGCACGGCGCACCGCCTGGTGGTGCTTGATGACGCCACCCCCAACGCGCCATTGCGTGAAGCGCTGCTGGCCATGGCCGCCGCCGGCGACATCGAGCATGTCATCAACCCGGTGAACCTGGGCTTTATCCGCAACGTCAATCGCGGCATGGCACTGAGCCCGGAGCGCGACGTGGTGTGGCTCAACGCCGACACCCGCGTGCACGGTGACTGGGTGGACCGACTGCGTGCGGTCGCCTACAGCGACAAAGGCATTGCCTCGGTGACGCCGTTTACCAATAACGGCGAGCTGATGAGCTTTCCTGAAAGCCGCGTCAGCCACCCCATGCCCACCGCCGAGGAACAGGCTCACCTGGACGACCTGGCCCGCCAGGTCGACAGCCCGGCCATGGAAATCGAGACCGGCTGCGGGTTTTGCCTGTACATCAAGCGTCGCGCCATCGTCGAGGTTGGTTACCTCGACGAGGTGCATTTGATGCGCGGTTATGGCGAAGAAACCGATTGGTGTCTGCGTGCCCGCAGCCATGGCTGGCGACACATGGGCGCGCCGAATGTATTTGTGGCGCACCAGGGCGGTGCGTCGTTTGGCGATGAGAAGGTCATTCGCGTGGCGTACAACAACGCCATTCTCAGGAAACGCTATCCGGATGCATCGGCGCGGTATAGCGCTTTTTGCCTTGATGACCCGATCAAGCCCGCGCGTCAGGCGCTGCAACGCTTGCGTCTGGAACAACTGCGCGAGCAAATCGCGGCCAGCTCTAAAAGCCAGTGGCCAAAAACCGGGCTGAAGCATCTCCATCTCCATAACGGTAGCCAGCCTGGCCTGCCACTGAGCCTGACCTGGCGCCACGTGAATCAACAGACCTGGATCACATTGCTGGCTGATATAAAGCCGTTGGCCCTCAGCCTTGATTACGCCTGGCCTGCCGAGCATGACCAACTGCTGCAAGATCTTCGGCAATTACCGTTGGATGAGCTGGTTTATCAGCAACTGAGCGGCTGCCCCGACGCGCTGCTTGATTTGCCAAATGTGCTGGACAAGCCTTATCGCATTGTTTGCCGTGACGATCAGTTACTGGAGCAAGACAGTCAGCATGACTGGGCAGCCTTCGCACGATCGGCAACCCGAGTGCAGTTACCTTTCAAGGCTCTTCAGAAACGTTATGTGGCAGCCCTACCCGAAGTACAGTTTGCTTTCAGGAAATCTGATAAACCTGTTGTGACGACCAAGGACACCCCGCAGATCCTGCTGATTGCTGATGACCTGAAGAGCGCAGGCTTAGGCGAGCGCTGGCTTGAGCTGGCCCGGCGCATCACACGTGAACGACAGCCTGTGATGTTACTGAGTCGTGGCGATAGCGTGTGGCTTAAGTCGCTGCTGGCCACAGGTGCTGTACAGGTACTCTCCGAAGTTAACGGCCTGAAACTTGCTGAATGCATTGTACTAACCGGCTGCACGGCTGCATTGAGCCTTGAAACGACTCCTGGTGCAGGTTGGAGTGCTGCCATCCAGGCCAGTCAATTGAGCCTGCCGTTGTACGCCCTTAGCGGCCCGGTTGCCAACGAGGCCGGCGCGCTGTCCCTTAAACAGTTGTCTATTGCAGTGGGCTAGGTCTGATGTCTGAAAAAGTCTTGAACACGCCCGATACCGGCATCCAATCCCGCTTCAGTGGTGCGATCACTGGCTTGTATGGCGATGTGCTGCAAGGCTGGGCGCTTGACACCAGCCAACCGGACCAACGTCTGGTACTGGATATCTGTATAGATGGCGCCAGTGTCGCCTTGGTGTGCGCTGACCAGTTTCAACCTGATGCCACCGAAGGCGATCAGTTTCACGGTTTTAGCGTGCAATTGAACTCGTATTGGCTGCAGAGTGGACGGCAGATTCATGCCAAGATAGCCAATCAGTCTTTTGCTCTTGAGGGCAGTCTGCAGATACCCGTCGGGGCTGCAGAGGGGCCGGCACCCATTGCTTCGCAAGTGTGGTACAGCGGTGGTTTACGTATCAGCGGGTGGTGTTGGGATCCACAGGCATCTCATCGACACGTACAGGTGACCGTTCGCGAAGGTGACCGTGTACTCGGGCATGTGACATGCGACATGCATCGAAATGGCTTGATGCATAGCGGAACCAGCGATCATGGATTTAACTTCGATCTTCCATGGGCACTGGCTGATGGACAATTACACATTCTGAGTATCGATAATGATAGGGGACAACCGCTATCCGGTAGCCCTATAAAAGTTTGCTGTTGGCCAGAAGGCCTTCAGGGCCTGCTGCATCTGTATGATCAGGTACCCGATGAGCAGACCATGACTTTGCTGGCACAGGTCGCCAAGGAACAATCACTGTTTCTGCCGAAAAGCGCAGGTTTCACGCATTATCCTCAATGGTTTGAGGTGTTCCAGCACAATGTGCCAACCTACAAAAGAGCGCCCCAAGGTAAGCTAGGAATATTGTTGATAAGCAAGGGAGATGCCGAACTTGAGAGTATCAGCTTGGGCAGCTTGCGAGGTCAGCGATCCATTCAATACCAAATTGCCAAAGGTCCTGTAGAAAATATACTACCTGCCGTAGCTCATTTGCTTAAAGATGGTTGCGATCGGATTGTGCCTTTGTTTGATGGTGATCGGCTAGGTACACATGCGTTGGAGTCTCTTAGCAGTCTACTTAACGATGGTAGTGCGTGGGGATTCGCTGACTGTGATCGTGATGGCCCTCAGGGTGAGCGCAGTTTACCGTGGTTCAAACCGGTATGGGATATCGACCTTTTTATCGGTGCGGATATCTTCACCTCGGGTGCAATTTTCAGTTCGAGCATTATGAATCAGGCATTGGTACTGCTGACTCCATTCGATGGACTGAATTCGTTGAACTGGGACTTAATGCTCGCTGGAATTGCCTTAGCTAGTGAAATTAGCAACGCAACCGTGGTGCATTTTCCTCAGGTACTCTATCACCGTCATCATCTGACACCGGCAAGCCCCGAGCAAGACATAGCATCCATAGATAGACACCAGGCTATCGCTTGGCTATGCCAGTGCCTGACGCCAGGAACCTTGGTCAGGCCCCTGACTCGATACCCGGCCCTATTACGTGCACAATGGCCTCTGCCTGTGAGTTTGCCAAAGGTAAGCCTCATCGTACCCACCCGTGATCAAGTCGATCTGTTAAAGACATGCATTGAGGGGCTACTAAACGATACAGATTATCCAAATCTGGAAATTATTGTAGTCGATAACCAGTCTAGCCAAGCGGCCACATTAGCCTATTTAAAAGAACTGTCAGACCGAGGGGTTAGGGTTCTGGCATACCCGCAACCGTTCAACTACTCAGCTATCAATAATTATGCTACGCAGCATGCAAAAGGTGAGCTGATCGGTCTGATCAATAACGACATTGAAGTCATTGAGGCGGGTTGGCTTAAAGAAATGGTCAGCCAATTGTTGCGGCCTAACGTCGGTGCAGTGGGTGCAAAGCTCCTATGGCCTAACCGAATGGTTCAGCATGGTGGTGTGGTTATAGGCGTCAATGGGCTAGCTGCACACACGGGTAACACCCTGCAACAGCATGAGCCTGGGTACTTGGGGATGAACCACATTACTCGTCGCCAAAGTGCAGTCACAGCGGCTTGCCTTTTACTTAAGAAGTCTACATTTGAAATACTCAATGGCTTAGACGAGGATGCATTTCCTGTCGCGTTCAATGACGTAGACTTATGTTTGCGTATACAGGAAAAAGGACTGCATCTGATCTGGACTCCGTTTGCTCAAATGATTCATGCCGAGTCTGCTAGTCGCGGTAAGGACGAGACCCCTGAAAAACGTGCTCGAGCACTGCGTGAACAGCAGCTTTTTATCGAAAAATGGTCAGCATATGGGTTGAACGACCCTCACTACCATCCAGCTTTAAGCTTGGATTATTTGAGTGGACCTTACGGTGGGCTAGCAATGCCGACAAGGTCTACAGCGAGCCGAAAAAATAATAGCAACGTGAAATTTCATAGGCATGAGCAGTGAACGTTCCAATAGAGCAAGCTGGCTATCCTTCAAATGGGCAGCGCGTACCTGGCATACCGCTAACGACCGGGAAACGAACGAGCCCACGATCACGAGCAGACTTGGTTTTGAAGCAGAGACGGCTCAGTTTTGAGACCTAGCGACGTGTGTGAAATTTTAAAAGACAATTTCTAACTCACATTCCATAGTTTAGTGGCCAAAAAATGAAAAGCCTTTGCATTACAGGTTTCAACCAAGCGTTTCTTGAGGAATGTGCACAGTACATGGAGCAGTCCGGAGTGACACCTGCTCGCCCGGCTGTACGCGGCGAAGAAATATCCATGCACATATGGCACGATAAAGTGTGCAATAACCATGAAAATCTCAAAAACAACGGTGATGACAACATTACTGTAGGTCGGGTCTGGGATCAGATTGCAGGAGATATTTTCTTCGCCAACCATGCGGAAAATCTGTGGTATTGGTCAGATGCGCGAAGCCTATCATTACTTGACTACTGGCGAAGCTTTGACCCTCACACATATTTCATAATTATTCATGTTGCGCTTCGCGACTTGATTGCCGAAGAAATAAATAAAGGGCAGATTGCAAAAAAATACCTTGAACAAGTGATCAGTGACTGGACCTCGAAAGCAGTGGGTCTCCTGAAATTCAATGCTGATAATAAAGAGCGTTGCGTCATTATCGACCACAGCTTGTTTGAAGCTAAAAAACATGACTACGTAAAAGATATTTCATCGCGCTGGAATCTGAAGCTCAACACCCCACTAAAACATGCGGAAAAAACGCCTGTAAAGACTGAAATAAGCTCGCTGACGCTGTACTTAGCGGAGGAGTTTATCAAGCTATTTCCTGAGGCCTTGGCACTTGAAAAAGAGATTCAGGGCAGCCTGATTGAAGTCGACAAAAATAAAACAAGAAGAACAGCGAAGACTTCTATCGTAGAATCAATGATCAGCGAGTACGCTGAACTTCTTGCATCCATGCGAAAAAATCAAGCTTTAATGGAACAAGAAACACAGGAAAAAGAAGCCCTTAAAAAAGAATTCGGTATTCAATTCTCCGAGTATGAAAAATACAAAGCGGCTTACGCGAAAGCAGACGAACAGTATAAAATACTACAGGAACAGTATAGTAACCTTAAGATTTCCAGTGAGCGGAATGCTGAACATGATTATTCAGAAAAGAATTTGATTATAGAGGCGCTTCACAAATCTCAAGAAACGCTAGAGCTGACGCTGGCGCATAAGAATACTATTTCTGAAGAACTGAATAGCGCAGCTTATAGAATCAGTAAACTGCTGGAACTAAACCCAAACTATTGGGACTATGAAACACTGAAAATCTCTGAACTGCCTGGTAAAGGTGCTGAAAAAACCTTGCTCTGGGAGTTCACTGAGCTGTTCTTGAACGGCCGCCTTATCAAGAATATTTCCTTCAAACTTATTACCAAATCGAATTATGCAGGTATTGTTTTTCTGCGCGGCGAAAAAGCACATGTCGCACCTCTTATTCGATGGCCTGCAGACAAGAACTACTCTGACGAACTCCCATGCACACCTACCAAGGGTGCACTAACGCTAGAACAAAACAAAATAATCTCTAGTCTTGGAACTTCAGACTGGGCGATGCTTAAGTCACTCGTCAACCTTATTATTGACTTACTAGACAACCCAGAAACACTCAACAACCAAGAAAAGATCGATGCAGGCACATTTAAAAAAGGACTGATTTCTTTAAAGACCTCCTTGGAAAAATGGCCAACTGTTCTACGCTTTGATGCAGTTCAAAAAGGTAAAGTATTCCACGGGGAAAGTTACCACAGCTTCGAACTTTTGCTTGATAATTTGAGTTACGGCAAAAAACAACATAGAAGATTTTCTTACAAGATTGCCACTGTTGACGAGCCAGATGCAACATTTGGGCAAAATCCACGTTTGGAATTTGATCAAAACACCAGCGATTTATTTGATGGCTGGTATGCAGAATCTACGGATCATCGCGGCCCTCGCCTAGAACTACGCTTCGCGCGTCCTAATGCTATGGACACAAATGTATGGAATAAAATTTCCGACAATGACAAAGTTCTTATTGCAGGACTTGTAGGAATGACGCCTTCGAGAATTAAGGAGTTGTCAGAATCAATACCCTCCCAATCTTCTCGCTGGAAAGATTGGTTATCACTTGCTGATGATATCAAATCTACTTTAATCAGTAATGTGAGCCCATCTGCCAAAAAATCAAACAAACAGATTTGATCACAGATCAGCCTGGGATTATTTCCAGGCTTTTAACAGGGCATCATCATGAAGGTTTTTACAGTGAACACGCTTCTTTTAAACCGATTAACCTCACTAAAAACCAGAAACGATGATGCTGAGATCAAGACTGAAGCTCGTCTGTTATGGCAACATAATGATTGGAAAGCGCTCATAAGCTTGAACGATAAATTGCTAGAAATTTCGAATAATGAAAGAAGAAATTTCGCAAAAACAGACTCCCTATTGTCCCCTGAAAAACTCTCCACACTGTCTAATATTTATGCTGGCATGTCGAAATTTACTACTGACAGAAATTGCCGAGTCGAAAAAGGAATTACAAATTTCTTTATTCAATATAATCACCAGCAGTCTGTCTATAGAAAGACAGAAACACAATACAGTGTTGCCTTGCTGCTGAACTCGCCAAAAAACTTTTTCCATACTCTAAACGAAGTGGCTTGACATGACGACATCACAAAACAACGGTAGTTATCTGGCTCAGGCCAATAAAGAATTCCGTTTAGGGAATTACTCACAATCAATTTCGCTTTACAAAAAGGCCATCCAGCAAAATCCAGATTTGGCTGAAAGTCTTCGGGCTAATATACTCATTGCTGAAGCAAGATTAGATCGTAACACCCCCTTTCAGACCGAAAAAAACAAAAATGATATCGCAGCGGCTATCCGCGATATTCAGGCAAGTACCGAAAAGGCATACCAAGCTTCTTCTATCGAGCTGACTACTCAGCCCACGGTAAAAAAAGACGAATCTTATGTTTCTCCGCATGGCGATGTTTCGAAACTTTCTCTGAATGATATTCTTTCTACTCGCCTGACGACCCCTGCACAAAGATTAATTAAAGAATATGACAGTGAACTTGAATCTCAATTCATAAAAAAAGTTTACGAAATAAAAGACAAGCTGGCGGCAAAACAAAAAAAGGTTTTCGTCAGCATTATAATGCCTACCTACAACCGAGCGCCTACCATTCAGAAAGCTGTAGATTCTGTGATTGCTCAAACTCATAGCAATTGGGAACTAATTATTGTTGATGATGGCAGCACTGATAACACTATTGAAGTTCTTGAAAATTACGCAAAAGACGCAAGAATCAAAGTTATTGATGGCGAACACAAAGGCGTCAGCGCAGCTCGAAACAAAGGCTTGGACAAAGCAGCTGGGGATTATATTTATTATCTAGACTCTGATAATTCTTGGTCTTCTCATTACTTGGAACTGATGACGCTCACGTTTCTACACACCAAAAAGTTAACGGGTTATGCTGCTATCATCCTTCAGGATGAACACGACAATGTGCTGGGTTACCGAGGTGAGCCTTTCGACTGGGACCAGTGCCTAGAATCAAACTTTATTGACATCAATATCTTTGCCCACCATCGCTCTCTTCTTAAGTCAGAAGGGCCATACGATACCAGTTTACGTCGAATGGTCGACTGGGATCTGATACTGAGATATACCAAAACTGCCAAACCTTTTTATGCTCCGTTCATTGGGTGTTTTTATTTAGAAAGCCGAAATGATGCCAGCCGCATTACACTTTCAGAGCCTTTAGCGTTCCAAAAAGTAGTGCGCCTAAAAAATAGCTTGAATGATTGCTCGCCGCTAAAACTTGCTCAATCACTTGCTTTAAAGTTTGCGATAAAAATTCCTGCACCTTTTGAAGAAAGGCAGCAATGGGGTGATTACCACTATGCTGACTCTTTGCGTATTGCCCTGGAGGAAATGGGACACTCTGTAGCCATGGATTTTCATGGGGCTTGGTATACGCGGCCGCCGAGCGCTGATGATGTCGTGCTGGTAATCCGTGGGCTGACCGCTTATACCCCAAGGAAAGGGGCGATAAACATAATATGGAACATCAGCCATCCCGATCAAGTGCCTGTCGAGGAGTTTGAGCGTTATGATATCGCTTATGTCGCGTCTGCATCGTACGCAAACTTGCTCAGCCTCTATGCTAAGACAAAAGTATTTCCATTAATTCAGTGCAGTGATCCTCAAAGATTTTATTATCAAGAACCTGTGGCACAGCAATCGCAAGCAATGCTGTTCGTAGGCAACTCGCGAAATGAGTATCGACCAATTGTAAGAAAGGCCATTGAATCAGGTAAGGACATTGCCATTTATGGCACACGATGGTCTAAACTGGTCGATAATAAATATATCTACGGCGAAAATATTCCTAACACTGAACTTTGTAGTCAGTATGCATCTTATGGGATGGTCCTCAATGATCATTGGGAATCCATGAGGGAATATGGGTATGTTTCAAATCGAGTTTTTGATGTACTCGCCTCTGGAGGCACCCTTGTCAGCGACCCCGTACCAAGTATCTCTCGTCTGTTCGGAGATGCCGTGGTCCAGCTTAAAAACGATGCCGGCTTTGAAAGCGTAGGACAGCAACTAAAGGATATTGAAGAAGCAGGCGATCATCAAAAAGTAGTCATCTCCGAATTTGTAAACACGCACCATTCGTTTACCAATCGAGCACGTGTTATTTGTGATGACGTGCTAGCCCGCTTGGGTTTACCCACTATTTGGAGTCATGATCTTCGTCTCGATGCCGGTGATTGCAGTTTTGAAAGTACTTGGCAAGCAAGGCACACTGTAGGCCTTATTCTTGAAAAAGAAGGTGATGAGGCATTCCCTAACTACGCTGCCTACCGCCGATTAATTTCTCCATTAACTACCGATGAAGCTTATACCCAAACTGAGATTATTGTACTCCAGGGTATTGACGATCCATTGTTGCCCACCTGTAACAGTATCGTTATTCAAGGTCTTGCTTTAGAAAATACTGACGACGCAGCACAACTGCTTAATATAACAGTTCGTCACAATATAGGCCTGTATGCAGATATTTATCAGTCCCATGCTCTGTATCCAAATGCATTCCTGACTGAAGCTAAAATAGAAGCGTTGTTACTGGTCATGCATAACGCTGCGCACGTATGGTTTTCAACCAATCGGTTAGCATTGTCCTATTGCTATGCTTACAAAAAACACGCAGTGATTGTCGACACAATAGACGCACGCTTTTGGAGAAACTTCCGAAAACCACAGCCCAAAGCCGCGTTATCGCCTAAATATAGAATTCTGTGTTTAGCTTCCTCAAATGATAGACAAGGCTTGGAAATCGTTTTTTCCGCGTTGGAAATCCTTTTCAATGAGCGTGGTGCCCAGTTCGAACTGATTATTATCGGCGACTTGGATAATGTGCCTAATAAACCATGGATAAAGGTAATCAAACCTAACGCCCGCCGATCAATTTATCCTATTTATGCCAACTGGCTAATAAATTCAGAACGTTTTGATATTGGTATCGTTCCAGCGCTTGAAAAGGACCAGGATACAATCAGTTCCGACTATAATTTTCTTCATTACACGGCTCTGGGCCTTCCGACACTGAGCAGTCGAATCGTTTCTTTCTCTGCATTAATCGATAAAGGGCTAGTGGTTGCAAGCGATAATACCGTACAACAATGGAAGGCATCATTCTCATTAGCAATGGACAACAGGGAATTGATGCTCGACATGGCCGACAGAGCATGGGCTTACACTTGGCAGCACCGTTCTTCTGCGCGGGCTGCCGAAAGCATGGTTTCTACTATTCAAAGCAGTACGACCAAACCCAAGGCTGATCTTGCGTTGCCAAAAGCTCATTACAAAAAGGTAGCGGTCTGTCTTCACTTGTATTATGTAGAGCAATGGCCAACTATAAAAGTTTACCTTGATAATATCACGGACGATTTTGACCTATTCATCACCTGCACGTCGGATCATCGTGCCACAGTGGAAAATGATGTATTCGCCGATTTTCCGCAGGCTACAGTCATGAGTGCTGATAATCACGGAATGGACGTGCTTCCCTTCTTGGTTGTCAACCATGAGCATGCTTTATGGCGTTATTCTGCAGTTCTGAAGCTTCACACTAAAAACACGAAGACGCCTGACGATAAAGTATTCGGGCAAATATGCTTGGAATCTTTATTGGGTTCTAAAGAATCAGTCAACCAGATGATCAGAGCGGTTGTTGAAAATACCAATGTGGGAGTTGTAGGACCTGACGTTTTATACCGTTCGGCTGAAAGCCTCATGTACGTCAACGCCCCAGGTGTAAGTGACATATTTGAGGCGATTGGCTTTCATTATCCCAAGACAGACTGGGGGTTTTTTGCTGGTACTATGTTCTGGATTCGAGGAAGTTTGTTACACAGCTTGGCCATGAATTTCGAAAAAGTAAATCGTTTGGCACTTTTGGATTCTAGAGCTGCAAAATCAGGCGGTGACGGTACATGGGCACATGCCATGGAACGTGTATTCGGTGCTTTGCCCGGTTTTCAAAACATGTATAACTCCGCTTCTTATATGATGGCCCCTGATAAAGCAGAATGGGGTGTCCGCCTTCTATTAGCTGGTGAATTTAGCAAAAGCCTTTCATTTCGGGTTTCAAGCAAGTGGCATGTTCTTCGTTACAATAACATTGAAAAATGGTCTACCCTGTGCCTCGAAAGTAGTTTTTTTGACAACGATTACTATATTCAACATTCAGGTGGCGTCATTCCTGAACACATGTCTCCTATTGCACATTATATTCTTCATGGAGACGATCTTAACCTTAATCCTAGCGCCGGCTTCTCAACTGCTTTTTACAAATTAAAAAACCGAGATGTTGTGCATGCCCGAATTCCTACGCTAATACACTATCTAGTCCATGGCGTACGTGAAGGCCGTTTAATATGCGCTGTTTCTGACTATTAATTTCAATATAACTAAAGGTTTTTTATGAAAATTGCAGTTGCAGGAATTGGGTATGTAGGGCTTTCAAATGCCATATTGCTCTCACTCAACAACGAGGTCGTAGCTTATGACATTAATCAAGCGAGTGTTGACGCAATCAATGCGCGTCGACCTACTGTAGTAGACAATATAGCTGCAGAATACTTGGCGACTAAAGACCTTAGACTCAGCGCGACCACACTTTTTTCTGATGCTTTAAAGGATACTGATTTTTTGGTCATTGCAACACCAACAGATTATGATCCCGTTACAAACTTTTTCGATACGTCCTCTGTCGAGCATGTCATTAAAGAGGCGATTTCAGTCAACCCGAAAGTGACCATTGTTATTAAATCGACGGTTCCTGTAGGCTTTACTGAAAGGATGATTGAGCATCACCAATATCAGCAAATACTGTTCTCTCCTGAGTTTCTTCGTGAAGGCTTGGCGCTTTACGATAACTTACATCCATCGAGAATCATCGTAGGTGGTGACACTGAAAATTCTGCACTGTTTGCCGAATTGTTGGCACATGCCTCATTAAAGCCTGATGTCCCCGTACTTCTTGCATCGCCCTCCGAAGCGGAAGCCATTAAATTATTTTCAAATACGTTTCTTGCCATGCGGGTTGCGTACTTTAACGAGCTGGATTCTTACGCACAGGTGCATGGCTTAAACTCGAAAAAGATAATTGAAGGCGTCGGCTTGGACAGTCGTATTGGCACACACTACCGAAACCCTTCTTTTGGTTACGGGGGCTATTGCTTGCCCAAAGACACAAAGCAACTGCTCGCCAACTATGCCAATGTGCCTAATAACCTGATCCGCGCTATTGTTGATTCGAATACTACTCGCAAGGACTTTATTGCAGAAGACATCCTTAAGCGCGAACCTAAAGTCGTAGGTATTTATCGACTTATTATGAAGTCTGGCTCAGATAATTTTAGACAATCTTCCATTCAAGGCATCATGAAACGCATCAAAGCAAAAGGTATTCATGTTATCGTCTACGAGCCTGAAATAAAGGATACACACTTTTTCAATTCGCCCGTCATGGCGAATTTGTCTGAATTCAAGGAAGCTGCAGATATCATTGTTGCCAATCGTCTGTCAGATGATCTAGCCGATATGCAACACAAGGTTTACAGCCGCGATATCTTTGGTAATGACTGATCTGTCATCAGGGGTGAAATAATTTCATGGAAGTTACAATTAGAATAACCAGATTACCCATTAATGGCGCGCATGTAAAATATTCAATTGATGCGCCAAAAGAACGTGCGGCTCGGCTTGAAAAAAACAGCTTTATTAAGCTCAAAGGCTGGTTTTTTTGCGCTGACGGGCGTGTACCTGAATTTGTTACTGAAGGAGAAGATACGAATAGATTTTCAGCAAAAATTGAGCGCCGAGATGTGGTTCGAGCACATAAAGAGGCGCCACTTCTTTGCGGTTTCGAGACGTTTATAGAGGCAGGCATTGATACAAAAGTCGGAGCCTTTATAGACGGCACGGTTTATTGGTTCGCACGAATATCATATGACGCTGTCAACGTCTTGATTGGTGAAGGTGGCCATTTGTTTCTTGACAAGGACTCAAATCAAAGCGTTGCTCAGTACGCTGGTGAGCTACTTATCAATCAGGATAACTTAAACGCATGGAATGCATATTTTCAGAAAATAGCCGTTCAGAAAGAAAATCAGTCTTTCAACACTACCTTTTTGATTGCTCCTGCCAAGGAATATGTTTTTCCTGACTATTACCCTGTGGTGCGAAAAGGTGCAACACCTTATGATCAGTTTATTCTAAATTTTTATAACAAAGCTTCTATTGTCAATCCACTGACAGAGTTAATGCATGAGCGAAACTTCACCTACTCCAAGGTAGATACCCATTGGACGCATTATGGAGCACGGGTGGCCGCTGAATTGACCTGTCATCGCCTGGGCCATCCTTTTACTGACCCTCAATATAATTATAAATTTATAAAAACAGGTGGCGACCTTGGCACTAAGATTTCCCCTCCTGTAACTGAATGCTTGCCTGAAATCGATTTGGTATGGATAAGTGAGTTCAGAATATTTGATAACCGGGTGTCAAATCGCGGCCGTGTACACGTCTACCATAACGATCAAGCGGGGAGTGACAAAACATGCATTGTTTTTGGTGACTCCTTTTCTATGTTTCTTGTACCGCATTTAATCTTTAGTTTCCGCAGACTGGTTCATATTTTTTCTGGAGCAGATATCGATTGGGATATTGTTTCTCTTGAAAAACCTGATTTTGTTATTTCCGAAATGACGACTCGCTTTTTTATTAAAGCGCCTAGCGTTGAATTTTCTTTGCGAACAGAGCTTACTCGAAAGCTCTCATCGTTGAATAATGAGGAGAAAATTTCTGCATTGAAGCACCTGGATAAATTTACAGACACCAGCATCGATTACTATAAATCCATTTCTAAAAACGCATTGCAAATTAATTTTGAGCCTGGCTTATGAACGTTACGTCCAAAACTTACTCCAAACCCAAATCGCTTTTGTTTATACTGTTTTCAACTTTCAACTGAACAGAGACATTCATGATCCTAGTCACAGGCGGAGCCGGCTTCATCGGCTCAAACTTCGTTCTCCAGTGGTGTGCTCGCAACGGTGAGCCGGTCATCAACCTTGATGCGCTGACCTACGCTGGCAACCTGGCCAACCTGCAGTCGCTGGAAGGCAATGAGCAGCACCATTTCGTGCAGGGCAACATCGGTGATGCCGACCTGTTGACCAAGCTGTTCGCCGAGCACAAGCCGCGCGCCGTCGTGCACTTCGCTGCCGAGTCGCACGTCGACCGCTCGATCACAGGTCCCGAAGCCTTCGTTGAAACCAACGTGATGGGGACTTTCCGCTTGCTGGAAGCGGCCCGTGCGCACTGGAATGGCCTGCAAGGCGAAGAGAAGGCGGCGTTCCGCTTCCTGCATGTGTCCACCGACGAGGTGTACGGCACGCTCAGCGCGACCGACCCGGCGTTTACCGAAACCACGCCGTACGCGCCCAACAGCCCTTACTCGGCGAGCAAGGCGGCCAGCGATCACCTGGTGCGTTCTTACCACCACACGTATGGCATGCCGGTGCTGACCACCAATTGCTCGAACAACTACGGCCCGTTCCACTTCCCTGAGAAGTTGATCCCGCTGATGATCGTCAACGCGCTGGCCGGCAAGGCCCTGCCGGTGTATGGCGATGGCCAGCAGATCCGTGACTGGCTGTACGTTGAAGACCACTGCTCTGGTATCCGCCGTGTACTGGAAGCCGGCACCCTGGGCGAGACCTATAACATCGGTGGCTGGAACGAGAAGGCCAATATCGAGATCGTGCAGACCCTCTGCGCCCTGCTCGACGAACTGGCCCCGGCCGCTGCCCGCAAGGTCATCAACCAGAAGACCGGCGAGCCGGTACAAGGCTATGCCGAGCTGATCACCTACGTTACCGATCGCCCGGGCCATGACCGCCGTTATGCCATCGATGCCCGCAAGATCGAGCGCGAGCTGGGCTGGAAGCCGGCAGAAACCTTCGACACCGGCATTCGCAAGACAGTGGAGTGGTACCTGGCCAACCAGGAGTGGGTCACCGGCGTCATGGACGGCAGCTACCGTGACTGGGTCCAGAAGCAATACGAGGTCACGCCAGCGTGAAAATCCTCTTGCTCGGCAAAAATGGCCAGGTGGGCTGGGAGCTGCAGCGCGCCCTCGCCCCGCTGGGCGATGTGATAGCGCTGGACCGTCAAGGCGCCGATGGCCTGTGCGGCGATCTGGCCGACCTGGAAGGCCTGGCCGCCACAGTGCGCCAGGTGGCACCTGATGTGATCATCAACGCGGCGGCCTACACCGCCGTGGACAAGGCAGAGACCGAAACGGAGCTGGCCGATGTCATCAACGGCCAGGCCCCGGGCGTACTCGCCCGTGAAGCCGTCGCGCTGGGCGCCTGGCTGGTGCATTACTCCACCGATTACGTGTTCGATGGTAGCGGCGAGCAGTGCTGGGAAGTCGACGCACCGACCGGCCCCTTGTCGTCCTACGGCCGCAGCAAGCTGGCCGGCGAGCAGGCAATTGCCGCCAGTGGCGCCAAGGCTGTCGTACTGCGCACCAGTTGGGTGTACGCCGCGCGCGGTCATAACTTCGCCAAGACCATGCTGCGCCTGGCCAAGGAACGCGACACCCTGAATGTAGTGGCCGACCAGTTCGGGGCTCCGACCGGTGCCGAGCTGATTGCCGACGTGACCACCCATATTCTGCGGCAGGTTTTCACCGCCCAGAACGCAGCGGCCCTGGCCGGTGTCTATCACCTCGCCGCGGCCGGCGAGACCTCCTGGCACGGCTTTGCCCGCTTTGTGCTGGAGCATGCCGAGCGTAACGGCGTGGTGTTGAAGGTTGCCCCCGACCAGGTCGGCGCGATCAGTACCGAACAATATCCGGTACCGGCCCCACGTCCACGCAACTCGCGCCTGGCATTGGGTAAACTCGAAACCACTTTTCAACTGAAGATGCCGCTCTGGCAACAGGGCGTGCAACGCATGCTGGACGAAACCCAGCAATAAGGAATGACTCATGGCTCGTAAAGGCATCATTCTGGCCGGCGGCTCAGGCACTCGCCTGCACCCGGCCACCCTGGCAGTGTCCAAGCAACTGCTGCCGGTGTACGACAAGCCGATGATCTACTACCCGCTCAGCACCCTGCTGCTGGCCGGTATCCGTGACATCCTGATCATCTCCACGCCGCAAGACACCCCGCGCTTCCAGCAACTGCTGGGTGACGGCAGCCAGTGGGGCCTGAACCTGAGCTACGCGGTCCAGCCAACGCCGGACGGCCTGGCGCAAGCCTTCACCATCGGCGCGGACTTCATCGGCAATGACCCGTCGGCCCTGGTACTGGGCGACAACATTTTCTACGGCCATGACTTCCAGTCGCTGCTGCTCAATGCCGACAAGCGTGAATCGGGTGCTTCGGTATTCGCTTACCACGTCACCGACCCTGAGCGTTATGGCGTGGCCGAGTTCGACGACACCGGCCGCGTGCTGTCGCTGGAAGAAAAACCCAAGGTTCCGAAATCCAGCTATGCCGTCACCGGCCTGTATTTCTACGACAACCAAGTGGTCGACCTGGCGCGTGATCTGAAGCCTTCGCCGCGCGGCGAGCTGGAAATCACCGACCTGAACATCCTGTACCTTGAGCAAAAGCAGTTGAACGTCGAGATCATGGGCCGCGGTTATGCCTGGCTCGACACCGGCACCCACGACAGCCTGCTCGAGGCCGGCCAGTACATCGCCACGCTGGAGCGCCGTCAGGGCCTGAAAGTCGCCTGCCCTGAAGAGATCTGCTTCCGTGCCGGCTGGATCAATGCTGAACAGCTTGACCGTCTTGCCGACCCGCTGACCAAGAACGGCTACGGCCAGTACCTGAAGAACCTGCTCAAAGAAAAGGTGTTTTGATGCAAGCCACTCCTCTGGCCATCGCTGAAGTCGTGCTGTTTACCCCCAAGGTATTCGGTGACGAGCGTGGTTTTTTCTACGAGAGCTTCAACGCGCGTGCCTTCAAGGACGCCACGGGGCTTGAGCCGGACTTCGTCCAGGACAACCACTCGCGTTCAGTGAAGGGCGTGCTGCGCGGCCTGCATTACCAGCTGAACCCGCATGCGCAGGGCAAGCTGGTGCGTGTGGTGCAGGGTGAAGTGTTTGACGTGGCGGTAGACATTCGTCGCTCGTCGCCGACGTTCGGCAAATGGGTGGGCGCGCTGCTGTCGGCGCAGAACAACAACCAGCTGTGGATCCCGCCGGGCTTTGCCCATGGGTTCATCACCCTGAGCGACACGGCCGAGTTCCTGTACAAGACCACGGACTTCTACTCGACAGAATGCGAGCGCTGCATTGCCTGGAACGATCCTGAGATCGGGATCGAGTGGCCGCTGGACTGCACGCCGCAGCTGTCGGGCAAGGACCAGTTGGGTGTAGCGTTGAAGGATGCGGATCTGTTCGACTGAACGGTCTGAACGATAGGGCAGCCGTGATTAACGGCTGCCCTATAAGAAAACAGTTCAACTTATTCTGACTAACGGTATCGTAAAAGATTATTTCTGACTGAATAGCTGTTATCAAAAGTCGGCACACTAAAATAGGTGCATGGAAGGGCTTCTTTACATCGACGCTTTTCTTCTTAGCTGATCCAACGTTCAACTTACTCTCTCACGCCAGCCTCACATTTTGGCGATTCGCACGGCCCTGTTGGAATCGGAGTTATGACTCCATAGCCAGACCTTCAAAAGCTTAAGACTCCCAGACAAGAGGTTTCACCCATCTTCCCGCACTGTCACGCGGTGTAAGCACTGAGCGTACAGAGCAGACGACAGAATTTAGGATAAATTACCGGTCTTAGGGTGGTTATCCTGTCATCTATCTGCTATGGGCAAGTGAGTCCGATCTCTAGAGAATCCGAAGCCTCGAACCTTTGGTTTGTGAGGAACACAAGATGCAGGTATTCTGCTCGAGAAAGCATGGAATCGTTCGGAGCTGTCATGACAGATGTATCAGGTAGAAAAAAACAAAAAATCGCGTGCTGTGCCATTATGAAGAATGAGTCTCCTTACCTGCACGAGTGGGTGGCACACTATCTAGGCCTAGGATTCAATGAGATATTTGTTTATGAGAATGATAGCTCTGACAAGACTCCATCTCACTTAAAGAATCTTGAAAAAAGTGGATATATAAGATTCGTAAGTTGGCCGTCTTTAGATAAAGCATCACCACAGCTGAGCGCTTATGAAGATGCCCTTTCAAAAACAGATGCAGATTGGATGCTCTTCTGTGATGCTGATGAATTTCTCATATTGAATCAACATGAAAACGTCCATCAATTCATGGAAAAATTTGATGAAGACATTTCAAGTGTTTCAGTCAATTGGAGGGTGTTTGGATCGTCTGGTAAAGAGTCGCGCCAGCCCGGATTGGTCATAGAACGGTTCCAACTATGTTCAGAATTAAATTTTGACGTCAATCGTCATGTTAAATCTTTTGTCAGGCCAGCACGCGTGACTAAAATTCATATTCATGCACCTGTAACTGATGGCCAATCAGTTTATGCAGATGGAAGCCCCCTTCAATTCAAAGAAGGTGAACAAGGAATAGCGCCTGAAGTAAAAGCTGATAGTGCAGTATTGAATCACTACTTCACCAAGACAAAAGAAGAATGGCAGATAAAAAAGCTTCGTGGTAATGCTAATCGCTCCCTTTCGTCCAAAGATAAATACATTCGCTATCATGAAGGGCTTTTTGAGCGCCATGACAGGAATGAAGTACTCGACACTGCTGCCTTAAAATACTTGAACTCAATAAAAGAAACAATGAAAAAATTTCAGCCTTACTGACACTAGCTGTCCAGCGCACAACATTCAATATGCATCAAGCATGCCAAATTAAAGCCTGTTAATAACGGGCTTTAGTGCCCTGAACAAAAATTTAACAGCATGTTTAATATATTAAATTACTTACAAAGCACAAACCATTAATAATATACAATATACTCCATTTGGAGTTACAGGCATCTCAGTTAGCCATATTAGATATTGACCGCCATCAAGTTTTCATACTCCACTTCCCTAACTGCGCCCGATGCACAATCCGCAGCATTGATCCAATTTTTCCCTCTTCTTCAGCCAGATCATACTCAGGGAGGCATTTGGTTCTGATGGTTTTGCGTAACAGGCGAGAGAACTCCTTGAGTGTGCCTGTACTGCCGCTGCGCTGGTACAAGGTATCGAAGCCCCACACAGCCATGTCTTTACCTGCGGATTTGCGTGCCAGCCGGTAAACGAAGCGGCCCACACCTTGGCTGATCCTGAAATAGTCCGGGTGCACCGTAAGTACCTCAGGCTTTTGGCCCTTGGTAATTTCTTCGTACATCCAGTTGGCAATTTCAATTTCGACATGTTCAACATTGTGAGTTTGGCTGTCGTTCACAATATTGAAAAAAGAGATCAGGCTTTCACCGTTAGTGTGCGTGGCGATACCCTGATTACGCTGTATCAGTACATGTGTAGTGCTTAATCTGATCAAGGCGCCCAATAACTTTTCTTTTTGACTTCCACCACCGCCTCTTTTGCAGAATTTAAAGATATCTTCCAGGCTTGGGCAAAATAACCTGCCGGGCTTTTCGCCTTTTCCGGCGCGGCACTGGTTCATAGCCTCGTTCAAATGAGAGATGGCCATTAACACAATATCGTAGTCCCATATGGTAGCCATACCATGAACCCCCGATGAAACCTTGATATACCCATCGGGTAACTGATAATGAATCAATTCGTTGGCGCGAAGGTTTTTTTTCGATAAACGAAATAATGCATATTCCATGGTCCCCAAATTGTCACGTGGACTGACGTCGTATGGCATCGGGATAAAAATACAAACAGGTGTTTCATAAACGCATTCATTCGTCGGCGCATTACTGGAAACGTTGCCTGCCCATTTACGCTGGGGGTCGGGGACCTGCTCGCCTTTGGAAAGCATGCACTCTGCTGACGCGATACGGGTGCTGTCCATGGCTTTTCCAGCCGGTTTTGGCTGGTCAGGATGCACTTTTCTGGCCTGAATGGCATCCAGGCGTCGAGCGTGTTTGTTGAGTGGCATTGCGAAATTCCCGTTATCGGTGATCGTGCAGCGGCATTACGGGGCGGCGTGAAATGTTAAGGGCTTTGGTCGCTCTAGAAAATCAGACGACAGCGTCAGCTGTTATAAGAAAGTTTGAGTAACAGCAAGGAATTCTTCCCTGATTTGATGTAGGAAATATCCTTGGTTAAAGCTGGAGAGATTGCATGGGGCATGCAGGCCAGGTCTCTAACTGGCTCGTTCACAACCCACTCGAAGGCAGACCGTTTGCGCGCGTCACACGCGCTTTTTTAGTTTTAAAACAGTTTTATATAGTTATAGGCCATGTGGATAACCTGCGCAGCCCTTGTTTTTAAAGGCCTGGCGGGGCGCATGAGCCTGTGGATGGGTGTGTAAAGTACGGGTTTTGGTGTGTAATGTACGGAATTCGGTGTGCAATGTACGGATTTTGACGTTCAATTTTCCGGTAAAAAGACGCTTTTACCCTGTGGATGTGGGTTGGCGGCGTCAAAAAATATTTGATATCTGTGGATAATTTACCCAAGCCTTTGTTATTTAAGGATTTCTGTCTTTTAAAACCCTGTGGATGGGTGTGCAAAGTACAGGAATCAGCAATTGGATCAGTGCGGTCAGTACAGTGCTCATCCCTGGCCAACTCATACGGTGTGCAAAGTACAGAAAAATACCTTTTCAACCTGTTTTTTGCCGATTCCGGCCTTTGGGAGCTCTGGTTTGCTGGGCTTCTGCCATTGCAATCCTCTATTTCCTGTACTTTACACACCGCCCTGCATACACCTCGGTTCCCCCATGAGCCCAGTGTTTCTGATGCTTCTGAATGGATCATTTACGTCTTTTCTGAGGCTTTCTCGCATCACTGCTCAAGGCGCTCCTCGTGAGTCCTTGGTTTTGCGGTCAACCAGCCACTGCTTGAGCTGCGCGACGGTGTGCAAAGTACAGAAAATACCGTTTCAACCTGTTTTTCCTACCGCTTTCAGGCTCCAGAGCCCTGTATTTGCTGGGATCTATAAATCTTGACCGTACATTTCCTGTACTTTACACACCGCCTCCTTTGACCTTTGGTCCCGCCTCGAACACCTTTTTTCAAAAGGGCCTGGATGGGTCATTTACGCCTTTTCAATGCGCACTCCCGCGCGACGGCCTCTAAGGTCTTGTTCGCGCAGCTTGTCGCCGCACAGCCTGTGGATTCATCAATCCTCCTGCACGCTCCAAGGAAAAATATTCCGTAGTTCACACACACGGTCCTGCAACACGTGTTGCCGTCTTCTGATTTTTCATACTGGCAAAGCGCTTAACCACCGTGAGCTGCCGGATTTCCGTGTGAACAGCCGGATGGCATTCACTTCAACATGAACAGTGTCAGGCCCAAGCAGACGTTCTGTGGGCAATCAGGATAGTTGGCCCGGTTGCACGACATTACGATGCCCGGTATGGTTGCCGCCAAGCCATGGTAAATCCCATGGCCGGGTGTGGAAGCCCGAACAGACATAGGCGCAACAGCGCCCAGACCACGACTGAGAGCGTTTTTTTTGCGCGTGCAGTTTGTGTTATGGCGGCTGTGTGTTGGAGGCTTCGGCCTGCCGGTTTCCTTTGTCACCGGTCTTCCACACCTTCGCACAGCTGCCACCCTTCATGTGGAAGTGAAGCTAGCAGCTCTATCTGACGAAGGAGCTACATCTATGCCTGTCCATAGTCCGTCCAGAATCCGCGCTTTTGCTCATCGCTGCATGGCCCTGGATGCATTGCACGCTGATTCATCCCTTGTTATCCGTCTCGCTCGCCACCACCGCCACATGGCCCGCGCTCGTGCCTTTGAACAGGCCGAGGAGGCTCAGCCATGCCCGGCCTGCATCGTCTCGACGTAACCGGCGGCCCCTGAGCAAAACAGGATCGCGGCCGCCCTGGCGGGTGGCTGCGCTAGTGATCTGAATTCCAGGGCCACAGGGCCGGCGGAACACTCATGAAAAATCAAAAAGGCGCACTGGCGCCAACAGGATCGGCTTGCCTGAAAAAAGCCATCGAACTGTTTTTTGTCGTTCATCCCAAGGTCGCCAAGCCGCTGCCTGGACCGTTTCTGACGTGTGCGGATGCCGAGGGTGCACGAGCTGTGATTGACAGCGCTGGCGCGACTGTCGAAGCACACCCGGTCTTTGCAGCGGACGACTTCATTCACGGGCATGCCGTTGACGGTGGATGACCAAACCGTTTCCCGATGACATGTGCATCGTGTGCGAGCAGGCAAAGGGCCCCAATGCCCGGCAAACGGCACCCAGGCGATTTCAGCAATGGATCGACGGCCTGCGCAGCCTTGGCCTGACCGATGAAGAAATTTCACGGATCAAGGCACTCAAAACAAAGGTCGAGACCCGCGGCAAGACCGCTGCCGAAATCCGCGAGCAGCTCGCCAGGGGGCAGGCATGAAGGTCGCCACCCTGCTCTTTCGCGAAGTCCTGCAATCGGCTTACGGTCCACTCGACTGGGTGCCGAATCGGCGATGGCGAAATTCATCGCTTCAACGTGCCCGGCGACAAGATTCAGGGCAGCTATTCGCCATTGGGCACGATAAGTCCGGACCAGCCCTGGCCGTCAGCGTTCGCTGCAAAACTTGCGGGATCTGCTGGCGATGACTGTGTGACAGGCGCAGCAGGTGTGTTGGGCTTGCTGGCCTCATCGCGGGCAAGCCCCCTCCCACAATGTTCGATGAAATCCAGGATCTTGTGCTTGGCACAAGACCTGTGGG
>NZ_UUIS01000079.1 GCF_900589395.1 Pseudomonas viridiflava | reverse complement strand
TTTTGCGAGTGCTACGCACTCGGTCGCGGGCAAGCGCGCTCCTACGGGATGTGCACCAGGGCTGGTTGCGCGGCCAGTCTTACACCTGGAAATGCCGGGCAACCTGCGTGCTGAAGTGCGTGCAGTTGATGCGCAGGAACGCCTGGTAATTGCGCTCCACAGCAAACACCGAACCGGGCAGCAGCAGAATGTCGTGCTGCGCCAGCCGCTGGATAAACCCCTGTTGATCGGTGATGTCGGGGTGTTCAGCCCAGACGAACATGCCGCTTTCAGGCGCGATCTCGAACTGCCAGCCACGGCTTTTCAACACGCGCTGGGTCTTGTTCTGCTGCTCGATCAGTTTCTGGCGCAACTGCTTCATGTGCCCGGCATAGGTGCCGTCGGCCAGGATGGTGTTGACGAAGCGCTCACAGAACGCCGGCACCGCCACGCAGGTCAGCAGCTTCAGGCGCGTCAAAGGTTCGACCAGTGCCGGCGGGCAGGCGATGTAGCCGACCCGCAGGGAGGCCGACAGGCACTTGGAAAAGCTGCCGACGTAGATCACCCGCTCCAGGTTATCCAGCTCGGCAAAGGTGTGCCGGGCGCTGGGGCTGAAGTCGCCATAGACATCGTCCTCGACGATGATGACGTCATGCTTGACCGCCAGGCGCAGCACATTGAACGCATTGTTGGCCGTGATGGTGCCGCCGGTGGGGTTATGGAAAGTGCTGTTGCAGAAAAAGGCCCTGACCGGCTGGCGCGCCAGCTGGCTTTCCAGCTCGGCAAGGTCAGGGCCGTCGGCGGTGCGGCGGATGCCGATCACCCGGGCGCCGTTCAGTTGCAGCAAACGGATCAGGTTGCCGTTGCACGGTTCGTCGACCAGCACCGTGTCGCCGGGCTTGATCAGCAGCCGGGCGATCAGGTCCAGCGCGTGCGTAGCCCCCAATGTGGTCAGGATCTGGCCGGGACGGGTGTCGAGGCGCGTCAGGCGTCTGATGTGCGCGCACAACTGTTTGCGCAGCGGCAGGTAGCCGGAGATGTCGCCGTACTCGACCAGCGAGTGCTGCTCCAGCCGTGCCGTGCGGCGAATCGCCTTGGTCAGCAGGTCGGTGTCGGTCCACGATGAAGGCAACCAGCCGCAGCCCAGCTTGGTGTAGTGCGGCCCGCCTTGCAGGAAATTGAACAGCGCATCGCCCGCCATGCACTCAGGTTCCGCCTGGCTGGCCGAGGCCTGAGTGCGGGGGGCGACGAAATAGCCGCTGCCGGGGTGGGCCACCAGCACGCCTTCGCTGACCAGCCGCGCATAGGCCGCCACCACCTGGTGGTAGCTGCCGCCGGTGTCGTCGACGAGCTTGCGGATCGACGGCAGGCGCTGGCCGGGTGTCCACTCGCCGGCGTCCAGGCGAGCCTTGAGTTCGGTATAGAAACGCTGAGCGATCATCGTGGAGTCTGGCGTGGCGACTGTTAGGAAAAGCAGCCTAACAGTTCGCGGCAAAGCGTGCCGACTGTGTGCCCGGTGGCGGCGCGCCGGGTGCATGATCGACCTGTCGTGTGCCTGCCGCATGCCACAGGCGCGCCGTGTGCAAGCGACGTCGAACACATCGCCAAGGAGCCCACCGGTGAATGGATTACCTCGCAGAACCTGGCTGTACTTTGCCGCCCAGTCGATCAACCTGACCTGCGCCGTGATGTCGGTGACCATGGCCGCCACCATTGGCGCGGCGCTGGCGCCTACACCGGCGTTGTCGACGGTGCCTTACGGCTTTCAGTTTCTGTGGCTGATGCTGGCGACCTATCCGGTGGCGTACCTGATGGGCCGCTGGGGCCGCAAGCGTACGTTCCTGCTGGGCAATATCGCCCTGGCCGTGGCCGGTATCAGCGGCTATCAGGCCGTGACCCTGCAAAGCTTCACGCTGCTGGTGGTGTGCCACTCGGCGCTGGGCGTCTATGTCGCGTTCGCCAATTTCAACCGCTTTGCCGCCACCGATAACCTGGCGGCGCACCTCAAGCCCAGGGCGATTTCCCTGGTGGTGGCCGGTGGCGTCATCGCCGCCGTGCTCGGCCCGACCCTGACCGAGTGGCTGCGCGAAGTCGGTGCCTTTGCCGCGTTCTCCCTGTGCTACGCCGCCTTCATCGGCCTGGCGGTGCTGGCGACCCTGGTCACGCTGTGCCTGCCCAACGACGCCGGCACCGCTGTCCAGCCTTTGCGCCGGTCGCCACAGGCCAGCACGCGCTCGTCCTTGACCGCGCCGATCCTGCTGGCCATGACGGTCGCGGCGCTGGGCTATTTCATCATGCACTTGCTGATGATCCAGGCCTCGATGCACATGCAGCACAGGCACGAAGACTTCACCGCCATGCGCCTGGCCATCCAGTGGCATGTAATCGCTATGTTTGCGCCGTCGTTCTTCACCGGCTGGATCATCGAACGCCTCGGGCTGAAAACCACGCTGTGTCTGGGACTGTGGCTGTTGATCGCCAGCACGGCGGTGAATATCGCTTCCAGCAACTACCTGGCCGTCAGCGCCGCCCTGATTCTGCTGGGCCTGGGCTGGAACCTGACCTACGTCGGCAGCGGCGCCTTGCTGGCCCGGCAACTCGAAGGCCAGGCGCAGGCGTTCAAGGTGCAGGGCCAGAATGACCTGGCCATCGCCATCTGCGCCACCCTGGGCGCCTTCGCCCCGGCCGTGCTGCTCACCGGCATGGGCTGGCAAGGCAGCAACCTGCTGTGTGCCGGCCTGACCTTGCTGGTGCTGGTGGCGACCCTCACGGTGCTCAAGCAGCCCGCTAGGCCGGCGGCTTCAGTGGCGTAGGCATACCGTATGGCAGATTGTTTTGATTTCTCGAGACGTTGCGTATACGTTACATCTCACTCGACTTGTCACGTATGCACGACATGGACCCTGAACTTATTGCAACCCGCCTCGGCCGGCAAGTACGCGAAAAGCGCCTGAATCGCGGCCATACCCAGGCCAGCCTTGCCGCGCTGTCGCGCCTGCCCCGGCAGAAGATCATCGCCATCGAACAAGGCAGCCTGACGGTCAGCCTGGCGGCGTATGCCCGCGCATTGGCAGCGCTGGAGTGCGAATTGAATGTCGTGCCGGCGCGGTATCCAACGCTGGAAGACGTGCAGGGGTTGTTTGATTGAATACCACGACCCTGAAAGTGGCCACGCCTCAGGGCCACAGTGGCAAGGTCTTCGCCGGCCGTGATGGACATTATGTATTCCGCTATGGCGATGAGGCTCATGCACAGGCTGCAATCAGCCTGTTGATGCCGGTGCGCGCTGACGAATATCGCCATCGCGAGCTCCTGCCCATTTTCCAGATGAACCTGCCTGAAGGTTACGTACTGGAGCAACTGCGCAATCGCTTGGCCAAAACGGTCAATGTCGATCCTATGCTGCTGCTGGCATTGTCGGGAAGCAGCTCGCCAATAGGCCGGGTATTTGCAAGCTCGCCAGAGGTCGATGCGCTCTTGAAGCGTCAGGTGTTCAAGGGTGAACGGCTGAATGAAATTCTGACCTGGGATGGGGCGCAAGACATTTTTGTCGATCTGGTGGATCGGTACATTCTGCGCGCTGGCATTTCAGGCGTTCAGCCCAAGGTCGTGGTGCCCGAACAGGTTGAAGAGGGCGCGCAAAGGTTCACCTCGAAAACGCCTGAGCTGATCATCAAGAGTGGCCGGGGCGAATACCCGGGGCTGGCGATCAATGAGTTTCTCTGCATGTCGATTGCGCAGGAAGCGGGTATTGTCGTACCGCCCTTCTACCTGTCTGACAATGCCGAACTGTTTGTCATGCGTCGCTTCGACCGTGATGAACAGCTTGACCCTGTCGGCTTTGAAGACATGGCCGTGCTCATGGGCCTTTCGACCGCACAGAAGTACAGCAAGAGCTATACGGCCATCGCCAGGGCGATTCGCCTGTACTGCGCCACCGAGCATGTTCAGGGGGCACTGGAGCAATTGTTCGCCATGGTTGCCCTGAGTTGCATACTGGGCAACGGCGATGCGCATTTGAAGAACTTTGGCTTGCTGTACAGCGACCCCACCCGGCGCACCGCACGGTTGGCCCCTGCCTACGACATCGTCAACACCACGGCCTATATACCCAACGATGTATTGGCACTGGATCTGGTGGGTAACAAGTCACTGTTTGCCTCGCGCCAAGGGCTTCTGGATTTTGCGCTGAGTTGCGAGGTAGAGCGGCCCGCCGAGGTGATTCGCGGGTTGCTGCAAGCGCTTGAGCGCGTATTGGAGCGCTTTCCCGAGCGCTGCGAGCAGGCACCGCATGTCACGGCCGCGATACGAGCATGTGCCGGGCCGTTTATCCAGACATTCGGCTGAGCGGTTTCGCGCCGCACCCTCTGCCTTCAGCCCGCCACCGGAATCGTCACCTCCACGCACAACCCGCCCTGGGCACGGTTGGAAAAGGTCAGGGTCAGCCCCAGCCGGCGGCAGACCATGTCGACGATGGCCAGGCCCAGGCCGGCGCCGTCGGGGTTGCCGGCGCTGTAGAAACGGTCGCACAGGCGGGCGAGGGCCGCTTCGCTTACGCCCGGGCCCTGGTCCAGTACCCGCAGGCGCAGGTGCCGGTCAGGGTGGCGGCTCAGGTGCAGGCGCACCTCGCTGCCGGCCGGGGCGAAGGCCAGGGCGTTGCTGATCAGGTTCTGCGCCATGATGGTCAGCGCGGCCGGTTCGCTGTGCAGCAGGCAATCATCTTCGCTGTCCAGCACCAGCTCGACGTTCTTGCGCAACGCCAATGGCGTCAGCTCGGCCAGTTCTTCACGCATCAGGGCGGTCAGGTTCAGGTGCTGGCTGGGCTGGACGGCCGGTTCCAGGCGCGCCATGGTCAGCAACTGGCTGGCGATGCGGGTCATGCGGCCCACGCCCTGTTGCAGAAAGCCCAGCGCTTCGGCGCGCTCGCGCGGGTCCTGGGTGGCCAGGGCATTGCGCACGTGGATGTCGAGAATCGCCAGGGGCGTGCGCAGTTCATGCGCGGCGTCGGCGATAAAGCGCCGTTCGCGCTCCAGCAACGTGCGCAACTGGCCCAGCAGGTGGTCCAGTGCCGCGCGCATCGGTTCCAGCTCTGGTGGCTGCGGTTGATCCGGCAGTGGCTCCAGGCTGTCGTGCGGGCGATTGCGCAGTTGCCGGGCCAAGCGCTGCAACGGGCGCAGGCCCCAGCCGAGCACGGCCCAGATCAGCAACGTCAGCAGCGGCAGGCCGATCAGGCTGGGCAGCAGGGTGTGGTGGACGATTTTCTGGATCAGGTCCTGGCGCAGGTCGTCGCGCTCACCGGCCCAGATGCGGATGCCCAGTGTCGGGTCTTCGAGCAACACCCCGCACCAGTCCTGGCCTTGGTACATCAGGTCGTGCAGGCCGGGCGCGGGCGGTTCGGCCAGGGCCGGGGCGTGCCGGGAGCGCAGCAGCAGGCGGCCGTCGGCCGACCAGATCTGGAAAGCCACGTTCATTTCATACGGGTGCGAAAGAATGCCCTGCGCGGACCGGTTGAGCGCGTTATCCAGCTCCGCCTCCAGGGCGCTCCAGTCACGTTGTGCGGGGGCTTGTTGCAGCACGCCCTGCATCAGCCGCGCCGCTTGCACCAGTTGCGCGTCGTAGACGTTTTCGATTTCCCGGTGGCTGTCGCGCAGGGCCAGCAGTACCAGGGCCAGGCTGCCGATGATCATCAGCACCAGGGTCGGCGCCAGGATGCGCGTACGGATGGAAATCACACGCTGCGCTCCACCAGATAACCCACACCACGCACGGTGCGGATCAGCCCGGCATCGAGTTTCTTGCGCAGGTTATGGATCAGCACTTCCAGGGTGTTGCCGGGGCCGCTTTCTTGCCAGCCATACAGGGTGTTGCTCAGCCGCTCGCGGGTGACCACCACGCCAGGGCGCGCCAGCAACTGGTGCAGCAGCTGATATTCCATTGGCGTCATGGCCACGCAGGCGCCCTGGTAGAACACCTCCTGGGTGGCCGGGTCCAGGCTGACCCCGCCGTGTTCCAGGCGCGGCTGGGCCCGTCCCTGGCTGCGGCGCAGCAGGGCGCGGATACGCGCCTTGAGTTCATCGAGGTCCACCGGCTTGACCAGGTAATCGTCGGCGCCGGCGTCCAGGCCCGCAATGCGGTCGGCCACGGCATCGCGGGCAGTGAGGATCAGCACCGGCACGTTGCCTTCGGCCTGGCTACGCATGCCGCGCAACAGGCTGATGCCATCACGCCGGGGCAGGCCGAGGTCGAGCAGCACCAGGTCGAAGGTTTCGCAGCGCAAGGCGTGCTCGGCCTCCAGGCCATCGGCGACCCAGTCCAGCACATAGCCCTCGCCGCGCAGAGCAACCCGGATGCCCTGGGCCAGCGCACGATCATCTTCCACCAGCAATACGCGCATGCGTGTGCCCTCTGTCTGCAGGCCGCAATCATGGCGATTCGGCGCTCACCTGCCAGTAAGCAAATGTTACAGGGCGTTACTCATTAAGACTTCATTAAGCTTGGCGCCGCACCTTAGGGCTTCCAACAAACGGAGACCCGTCCCATGACCCGCCTGCTGCGCTTCGCCCTGATCCCGACCCTGCTGCTCGCCAGCGCCGGCGCCTATGCCGGCCCGCAATGCACCACCGCCGACCGCGCCACCTGGCAAGACCCCGAGGCCTTCCAGGCCAAGCTGCGCGAGGCCGGCTACCAGATCAGCAAATTCAAGGTCACCGACGGCAACTGCTACGAGATCTACGGCTTCGACAAGGACAAGCGCAAGGTCGAGATCTACCACGACCCGGTCAGCGGCAAAGCCGTGAAGACCGAGATCAAGAGCTGATGAGCGCGGCGACGATCCGCCTGTGGGACCCGCTGGTGCGCCTGTTTCATGGGTCAGTGGCCCTGGTATTCGTCGCCAACTATTTCTTCAACGAGGCCGGTGACGACTGGCACACCTGGCTGGGCTATTACGTTGCCGGCTGGCTGGTGGTGCGCGTGGTGTGGGGCTTTGTCGGCCCGCAGAGTGCACGCTGGGCCGATTTCTGGCCCACACCCACACGCTTGCGCACGCACCTGGGCGCCTTGCGCCGTGGTCGTGACAGCCACCGCCTGGGGCATTCGCCGCTGGGCGCGCTGGTGATGGTGCTGATGATGACCGCCCTGGGCGCGCTGGCGCTGACCGGTTTTCTGATGCAGGAAGTCGATGCCCTGTGGGGCGCCGACTGGCCGCAGGACCTGCACCGCTGGATCGCCAACAGCCTGGCGGCGCTGGTGGCCGTGCACGTGAGTGCCGCGCTGCTGGAAAGCCTGCGCCTGCGCGAGAACCTGCCGCTGTCGATGCTGACCGGGCGTCGTCGCCTGCGCCCTGACAATCACCTCTCTGACGACCCTGTTTCTGGCGATCATTGATCCCCTCTGGATTTGCTCATGCTGCTGACCCTGTTGCGCGCCCCTGCGCACAGTGGCGCCCGGCCGTGGCTGACGCTGCTGGCACTGGCGACCCTGAGTTGCGCCCTGTTGTTGCTCGACGATTTTCTCCAGCAGCAATACACCCCCAATAACCGCGCCGAACTCGAACTGTCCTACGTGGCGGCCTTGTGGCTGTTCAGCCTGGCGTTGTGGCTGTGCAACCTGCGCTGGCTGGTGGCGGCGATCCTGGTGATGTTTGCTGGTATGCAGACCCTGCAGCTGGCCAACATCAGTTTCTTCGGCGAGCCGCTCAATGCCATCGACATCCAGTCGATGCTGGCCGATGGCGCCGAGGTTCGCCAGACCGCCTGGCACAGCCTTGCCCGGCACTGGCCGGCGCTGATCTGCGTGCTGCTGCCCTATGGCGTGCTGTTGTGGCTGCACCTGCGCCTGCCGGGTCGTGTGCCGCTGCCGGCCAGTCGCTGGGCCTTGCTGCTGATTGCGGTGGTGCTGCTTTCCAAGCCGCATCGCGCCACCTACCGCAACCTCGATGCCTTTGTTGCCAGTGCCAGCCGTAGCGGCCTGCACAACAGCCTCAATGCGTTTTCGGCCTGGGCAGTGCGCCTGGCCTGGCGCACTGAGCCGGTATTGCCGCCGACCGCCTATGCACCGTACGCCCTGACCGCAGTGCCCAGTACGGCGCGGCATGTGTGGCTGGTGGTGGCCGACTCGCTGCGCAGCGACCGGCTGGGAGTGTTCGGCTATGAGCGCGACACCACGCCCCGACTGCAAGCCTATCTGCGCGACAACCCCCATGCGCTGGTGCGGCCCGGTGTGTCGGCGGGGGTGGCCACCGACGTGAGCCTGCCGTACCTGCTCAACCCGATCCGGGAACCTGGCCAGGACGCCTTGCTGCGCCATGGCCAGATCAACCTGTTTCGCTTTGCGCAGCAGGCCGGGTTTCGCACCCACTGGATCTCGTCGCAGGAATCGAAACTGCTGGCGCACCTGGGCAGCCGCTACCTGGATGTGTCGATCACCCGTGAAGATCACCCGCTGCGCTTTGTGCAAAAGCAGGACCGGGCGCTGCTCGACATTCTTGACCAGCAACGCTGGGCCGAACGCAATTTCGTGGTGCTCAACCTGCGCACCGCGCACTTGCCCTATGCCCAGAACTACCGCCACGAAGCCACTGCGCGACCCTGGCCCGACAGCGGCCCGCATGGCCAGGCCAACGCCTACGACAATTCGGTGCATTACCTGGACAGTCTGCTGGGCGAGGTGCTCAAGGACTTCGACCGGCTCGAAGGTGAGCGCTACCTGATCATCACCGGCGACCATGGCCAGCGCCTGGGCGAGAACGGCGCCTGGGGCCACAACGACCTGGTGCCCGAGGTCAGCGACGTGCCGGTCATCGTCGTCGCCGGCGACGCCCCGGCAGATGCACTGCAATCACTGGCCGAGGAACGCTGGATCAGCCACAACGAAGCCGGCACCTGGCTGGCCGGCCGCCTGGGCACGCACATCGACAACCCCAACCTCAGGCCGGGCGAGCACTTCGTGCACGGCAAGCTGCTGTTCAGCGACAACTTCATCCAGCGCGTGTGCGAGTCACCGACCGGACTGGTGCACCAGCCCCCGCAGCAATTGAGTGTGCTGTTGAAGGCGGGGAAGGGATCGCCGTGCTCCTGAGGCGTTATCCAGAATGATGACAAACCTGGATCTCATGCCTGACACATTGTGGGAGACAGCTCTGCCGGCGATAGCTGTGTGACAGGCGCAGCCGGTGTGTTTGCCTTGCTGGCCTCATCGCCTGCAGAGCAGCCTCCCACAGGATTGATGTTGCCCATGATCTCGTGCCTGGCACCGGACTGTGGGAGGCAGCTCTGCTGGCGATGACTGTGTGACAGGCGCAGCAGGTGTGTTGGGCTTGCTGGCCTCATCGCCTGCAGAGCAGCCTCCCACAGGATTGATGTTGCCCATGATCTCGTGCCAGGCACCGGACTGTGGGAGGCAGCTCTGCTGGCGATGGCTATGTAACAGGCGCAGCAGGTGTGTTGGGCTTGCTGGCCTCATCGCCTGCAGAGCAGCCTCCTACCGGATTGATGTCGCCCCAGCTTGCGTGCCTGACACCGGACTGTGGGAGGCGGCTTGCTGGCGATGGCTGTGTGGCAGACGCAGCAGGTGTATGGGCCTTGCTGGCGCTTTCGCGGGCAGAGCCCCCTCACACTGGTGGATGACAACCCTGGATCGGGTGCCTGAGCACGACCGTTTATCTACCTGCGACAAAATGCCCGCTTTTCATGTCGTTTTCAGATTTCCTTTCGCCTTGGCGCGCCGTAGAATCCGCGCCCGATTTGCGGGTGCGAAATTGCCAGATCGTCGACAGAAAGACCTCCATCCGACTGCCCCCATCAAACAATTGCATCGATCAGTGCTGCTTGAAAACCGAGGGTGTCGTGTCGCGAAAATTGTTGGCGTTGGTGCTGGGGCCGTTGATCGGCCTGTTCATTGTCAGTCTGGGTAACGGTTTCATTTCTTCCCTGACGTCCCTGCGGCTCGATTCGGCCGGGGTGTCGGACACGATGATCGGCCTGGTGTCGTCGTCCTACTTCGTCGGCCTGGCGCTGGGGGCGATGTTTGGTGACCGGCTGATCAAAAGCATCGGCCATATCCGCGCCTACAGCAGCTTTGCCTCGCTGACGGCGGTGACGTTCCTGTTGCAGGGGCTGATCTTCGACCCGTGGGCATGGTTCTTCTTTCGGCTGGTCAACGGCCTGGCCATTGTCGGCATCTTCCTGGTGGTGGAAAGCTGGTTGCTGTTGTCGGGCGACCAGAAGATGCGCGGCCGGCTGCTGGCGATCTACATGATTGCGCTGTACGGCGCCGGCATGCTCGGGCAGTTGCAGCTGGGTGTGATCAACGCCTGGGGCGAGACCGCGCCGTTCATGATTGCCGGCATGCTGGCCTCGTTGTCAGTATTGCCGATGGTGATCCTGCCGCGCGTGGCGCCCGAGGTCGGCGACATCGAGCCCTTGCTGCCCCAGGACCTGTTGCGCATCACGCCCACCGGCGTGCTGGGCACTTTTGGCTCAGGGATCGCGATTGCCGGCATGTACGCCCTGTTGCCGATCTACCTGCAGCGGGTCGGGATGAGCATCACCCAGGTCGGCTACCTGATGGCGTGCGTGATTCTCGGTGCGATGCTGCTGCAATACCCGGTAGGGCGCTGGTCCGACCGTCAGGACCGGCAGGTGGTGCTGATCGCCTTGAGCGTGTTCTGCGCGGTGCTGTCGGTGCTGATCCTGATGCTGCCCGAGTCGATGCTGCTGTTGGCAGTGTTGCTGTTCCTGCTCGGCGGCGGGGTCTTTGCCCTGTACCCGGTGGCGGTCAGCCATGCGACCGACACCGTGTCGGCCGGCGAGCTGGTGCGGGTGATCCAGGGCATGCTGCTGATCAACTCGGTGGGCTCGGCCATCAGTCCATTGATCATTTCGCCGACCATGAAGCAGGTCGGCGACAGCGGCTTTTTCTGGTCCTTCGTGGTGTTGAACGTCGCCATGGCGTTGTTCTTCATCTGGCGGCGCAAGGTCCACCCGGCCTCGACCCCGACCGCACCGTTCGAAGCGGCCACGCAGATGTCGCCGGTGGGCGCCGAGATCCGTGTCACCGACGAACTGGTGCAGGCCACGCTGGAGCGTGAACACCTGGAAGAACACGCCGCACAACCGGTGCCGCAGGCCGGGTGACCTACCCGATGTCACGGGCTGGCCCGATATTCTATTCAGGAGATTTGCGAACGATTCCTCATTTTGGGCCTCCAAGGCTTTCCGTGGTGTCGGCTTGTGCCATCATCGGCGCCCTTACCGAATGGAATCCAGTAAGCCTTGATGCAGTTTTCTCGCGAACTCATTCTTCAGCAAGCACCCGATGCCTCGTCAGCCAAAGCGGCGCAGGGCCTGCTCAGCCTCAGTAAATGGCAAACCCTCGGCGTCAACGAGCGGGCCGTGTGGGGCGAGTGCAAAGGCAGCGGCAGCAAGCCGTACCAGGTCCAGATCGACCTGGAGGCCCTGGCGTTCAAGTGCAGCTGCCCCAGCCGCAAATTCCCCTGCAAGCATGGCCTGGCCCTGGCATTGCTGCGCGCCGAGCAAAGCACGGCGTTCACCGACACCGAGTTGCCGGCCTGGGTCGGCGAGTGGCTGCAAAGCCGCCAGCAGCGTGCCGAAAAGCAGGAGCAGAAAAAGGCCGAGGCCCCCACCGTCAAGCGTGCCGATGATGCCGCCGTCTCGGCCAAGCGCCTGCAACGCATGCAGGCCGGGCTCGATGAGCTGGAGCGCTGGTTGCAGGACCAGGTCACCCAGGGGCTGGCCACGCTGATCGGCAACGAAGACGCCTTCGAACAACTGGCCGCGCGCATGGTCGACGCCCAGTTGCCGGGCGTGGCCTACCGCTTGCGCCCGCTGGCCGGCGTGCTCAACAGCGGTGTGGTCGATGGCGTCGACTGGCCCTTGCGCCTGCTCGGTGCCTTCGGCCGCCTGCAACTGATGATCGACGGTTTTCGCCGCCTCGACAGCCTGCCGCCTGCCGAGCGGGCCGACCTGTCCCAGGCGCTGGGCTTGCCGCTGAGCAAGGACGACGTGATAGGGCAGGGCGAGGCGTGTGTCGATCAATGGCATGTGCAAGGTCAGTACGTCGAGGAAGAGGACCGCCTGCTGATGCGCCGGGTCTGGTTGCGTGGCCTGAACAGTGGCCGCATGGCGCTGCTGCAGGACTACGCGCATGGCTCGCGGCAGTTCGAGCAGGTGTTCGTCACCGATTCGGTGCTCGATGCCGAACTGGCCTTTTATCCCGGTGCCTGGCCGCAGCGTGCGGTACTGGCCGCCGCGCCCACTGTGCTTGAACAGGCGGTACCGGTCATACCTTGCCCGGCGCACGAGGCCTTCGACACGGTCGCCACGGCGCTGGCCGCCAACCCTTGGCAAGCCCCACAACCGATAAGCATCGACGACGGCGTCCCCGAACTCGACCCGCACCTGGGCTGGATGCTGCGCATCACCGGACCCGAGGGCGACGGCCAGGTGCCCCTGGCGATAGACAAGCGTGACGCCTGGATGCTGTGCGCCGTGGCCGGTGGCCGGGCGCTGCGCGTGTTCAGTGAGTGGCACCAGGGCGTCGACGGCAGCTACCTGCAACCGCTGGCGGCCTGGCAGGGCCAGACGCTGGTGTGGTGCGCATGGGAGACAATTGCATGAGCCTGCTTGAACCCCTGGCGGTCACGGCCCTGTTGGGCACCCGCAAACAGGCAATGGCACCGTTGGCCGTCGAAGGCCCCATCGGCCCGTTGCTCGATGCCATTGCCCGCGACCCGGCCAGTGACGAAGCCCGTCTGCTGCGCAGTGCCGCCGTGCTCGACATGTGCCAGCACGCCGGCTGGCTGGCCCCCGAGGCCACCACGGCGGCGGCAGCGCCGGCCCCGGAAGACACCCTGGCCCTGCCGCCCGAGCAAAGCGTCGGTGTGCTCCACCAGATGCTTGCCGAAGGCTACCCACGCCTTGGCCAACTGACTCTGTTGCAACTGGCGCAGCGCCAGTTGCGCCTGCCGCCGTCGCTGTTGCCCGAGCTGCTGGACCGGGGCCGCCGCGACGCCTACCTGCGCAGCCTGCTGGCGCCGGTGCTGGGCGAGCGCGGTCGCTGGCTGGCCGAGCGCAACCCGGCCTGGCAGGTCCAGGCCATCGACCGCCGGGTCGCCCTGAACGATGACATCTGGACGATCGGCAGCCTGGATCAACGCCAGGCCTACCTCAGCGCCCTGCGCGAGCAGGACCCGGTCGCCGCCCGCGAACGCCTGGTGGCGGGTCGCAAGGATTTCGACGCCCGCGAGCGCAGCGCCTTGCTTGCCGCCCTGGCCACCGGCCTGAGTGCCGATGACGAACCGCTGCTGGACGAATGGAGCCGCGACCGCAGCAAGGAGGTGCGCCGCGTGGCCGCCGAGTTGCTGATGGACCTGCCGGATTCGGCCTATCGCCAGCGCATGGCCGCGCGCCTGGCGCTGTGTGTGAGCGTGACGCCGGCGGCGGCCGAGCCGGGCGGCCTCAAGGGGTTGTTCAAGCGCCTGACCCATTCGGGCAGCAACGCCCCGACCGTGCAGATCGAACCGCCCCAGGCGTTTTTCGACAAGGGCAAGGACGACCAGATTGAAGAAGCCGTGCCCAACGGCGAAGGCCTCGGCCAGCGTGCCTGGTGGCTGTACCAGGTGGTGGCCGCCGCGCCGCTGCAAACCTGGCGCGAGCATGAAGGCCTGGCCCCGCACGACTGGATCGCTGCTGCCGGGCGCAGCGACTGGGACGAAGCCCTGATCCGTGGCTGGTACCAGGCCACCTTGCGTGAAGGCGATGCCGAGTGGGCCGCCGCGCTGCTGGACCGCATCTCCGCGACCGGCCTGCGCCTGGCGCGCTGCTTCCTCGACAGCCAGCCGCTGATCGCGCTGCTGCCGGTGCCCGAGCGCGAAGGCCACTGGCTGCGCCTGGCGCACCATATCGAAGACCGCAATTCGCTGAGTCTGTCGGAGTTGCTGGCCCAGATCCTGGCCGCCATCCCGGTGCAGAGCCGGCCCAGCACTGCCTTTTGCGAGCAACTGCTGCCGCACCTGCGCATCGGCATCGCCTTGCCGCGCAGCGTCTACGACTACAACCTGCGCCATAACCTGCGCGACTTCGCCACGCTGCTGCCGCCCGAGCTTTTCGCGCAGGCCCGCCAGGGCTGGCCGGATGACGAGGCCCTGCACCGTCACCAGAGCGAAGCCCTGCACGACTGGCACAACACCCTGAACCTGCGCGAACACCTGCAGACCCTTCTCGATTGAAACGGACCGATCAATGACCAGCTCAGTACTGCGCCAGCACGCCGAACAGCAATTCGCCGAAGAGCTCGATGAATTGCGCAAGCAGGACACCCGCCAACGCCCCACCAACTGGGAGATGTCGCCTTGGGCGGTGGTCACTTACCTGCTGGGCGGCAAGCTGGAAAACGGCTTTGAAGTCAGCGCCAAGTACATCGGCAGCCGCCGCCTGATGGAAACCGCCGTGGCCACCCTGGCCACCGACCGCGCCCTGCTGCTGTACGGCGTGCCGGGCACGGCCAAGTCCTGGGTGTCCGAGCACCTGGCGGCGGCCATCAGCAACGACTCGACCCTGATCGTGCAAGGCACCGCCGGCACCAGTGACGAACAGATGCGCTACGGCTGGAACTACGCTCAGTTGCTGGCCAAGGGACCCTCGCGCGAGGCGGTGGTCGAAAGCCCGCTGGTGCGGGCGATGGAGCGCGGCAAGACCGCCCGCATCGAAGAACTGACCCGTATCCCGGCCGACGTGCAGGACACCCTGATCACGTTGCTGTCGGAGAAATCCCTGCCGGTGCCGGAGCTGGGCACCGAGATTCAGGCGGTGCGCGGCTTCAACGTGATCGCCACGGCCAACAACCGCGACAAGGGCGTCAACGAGCTGTCGTCGGCACTCAAGCGCCGCTTCAACACGGTGATCCTGCCGGTGCCGTCCAGCGAAGCCGAAGAGGTGAACATCGTTACCAAGCGCGTGGCCGAGATGGGCCGTTCGCTGGAGCTGCCGGCCCAGCCGCCGGCGCTGGCCGAGGTGCGCCGCGTGGTGCAGATTTTTCGTGAACTGCGCAACGGCCTGACCGAAGACGGCAAGGCCAAGATCAAGTCGCCCAGCGGGACGCTGTCGAGCGCCGAGGCGATCTCGGTGATCAACAACGGCATGGCCATGTCGGCCTACTTCGGTGACGGCACGCTGCACGCCCGCGACGTGGCGGCCAGCATCGTGGGCGCGGTGATCAAGGATCCGGTGCAGGACGCGGTGGTGTGGCGCGAGTACCTGGAGACCGTGGTCAAGGAACGCAGCGAGTGGAAAGACCTGTATCGCGCTTGCCGCGAGATCGAGTAATCGCGCATGTCTGACGCGATCCACCTGTTCGGCATCCGCCACCATGGCCCAGGCTGTGCCCGCAGCCTGTTGCAGGCGCTGCACACCCTGCAACCCGACTGCCTGCTGATCGAAGGCCCGCCCGATGCCGAGGCGGTGCTGCCGTTCGTGCTCAGCGAAGCGATGCAGCCGCCGGTGGCGCTGCTGGTGCACGCCGAGGGCGACCCGCGCCAGTCGGCGTTCTACCCGTTCGCCGAATTCTCCCCGGAATGGCAGGCCCTGCGCTATGCGCTGGGCCAGAACATCCCCACGCGCTTCATCGACCTGCCGGCCACCCACCAGTTCGCCCTGGAAAAGGCCTGGCGCGAAGAGCAGCAGGCGCAGGCCGAGGCAGCGCTGGCGGCCGAGGCGACCGAGGACGATGAAACGATTGTGGTCGACCTGGAGGCCGCCGACTTTGCCGAGGCTGACGGCACCGCCGTCGACCAAGAGATCCCCGAACACGAGCTGACCCACGACCCGCTGGGCTGGCTGGGCCGCGCCGCCGGGTATGCCGATGGCGAAAGCTGGTGGAACCACATGGTCGAAGAGCGCTGCGACGGCGAGCAATTGTTCGCTGCCATCGCCGAAGCCATGCAGGCGCTGCGCGAACAGGCCCCGGCCGAACGCTCGCCGTATCACGTGCGCCGTGAGGCCCTGCGCGAGGCGCACATGCGCAAGTGCCTGCGCCAGGCGCTCAAGGAGGGCTACCAGCGCATCGCCGTGGTCTGCGGCGCCTGGCACGTGCCGGCGCTGGCGACGATGCCGGCCGCCAAGCTCGACAACGACCTGCTCAAGGGCCTGCCCAAGCTCAAGGTGGCCGCCACCTGGGCGCCGTGGACCTACCGCAATCTGAGCAGCGCCAGCGGCTATGGCGCCGGCGTCGACGCCCCGGCCTGGTACGCGCATTTATGGAACGAAACCGACAGCAGCCAGCGTGCCGTCACCTGGCTGGCCCGCGCGGCCCGGCTGTTTCGCGACGACGGGCTGGATTGTTCGTCAGCACACGTCATCGAAGCCACGCGCCTGTCCGAGGCCCTGGCGGCCATGCGCGAGCGGCCTGCGCCCGGCCTTGAAGAACTCTTCGAGGCGCTGCAGACCACGGTGTGCATGGGTGACGCCGCGCCCATGGGCCTGATCCGCGACCGATTGATCGTCGGCAACCGACTGGGCGGCGTGCCGCCCGATGTACCGGCGGTGCCGTTGCAGCGCGACCTCGAACACCTGCAGAAAAGCCTGCGCATGAAGCCCCAGGCTGCGCAGAAAACCCTCGACCTGGACCTGCGCGAAACCGGCGACCTGGCACGCAGCCACCTGCTGCACCGCCTGGCGATCCTCGGTATTGGCTGGGGCGAGCTGGCGCGGGCCGGGGTGTCGGCCAAGGGCACTTTCCACGAAATCTGGAACCTGCAATGGCAGCCGGAACTGGCCGTGTCGATCATCGAGGCCAGCCAGTGGGGCAGCACCGTCGAAGACGCCGCCAGTGCCCGGGCCATCGCCCAGGCCAAAGAGGCCACTTCGCTGCCGGAGCTGTCGGCGCTGGTCGACACGGTGCTGCTGGCCAACCTGCCACAGGCCGTGGAGCCGGTTACCCACGCGCTGGAAGACCTGGCCTCGGTGGCCACCGATGTGGCGCAGTTGCTCGACGCGGTGCCGGCGCTGACGCGCATTGCGCGCTACGGCAACGTGCGCCAGACCGACACCGGCATGGTGCGCCACGTGCTCGATGGCCTGATCGCCCGCGCCGCCATCGGCCTGGCGCCGGCCTGTGCGTCACTGGACGATGACGCCGCCACTGCCATGCGCGAGCTGATCGGCAAGGCCGACGCGGCCATTCGCCTGCTCGACGATGCTGCCCGCAACCAGGACTGGCAGCAGGCCCTGGGGCGTCTGGCGGTGTTCGGCGCCACCCACGGCCTGCTGGCCGGGCAGGCGGCGCGATTGTTGTTCGATGCCGGGATCGACGACGTCGACACCAGTGCCTCGCGCATGACCCTGGCGCTGTCGCGCAGCGTCGAACCGGCGGCAGCTGCCGCCTGGCTCGAAGGCTTTCTCGACCAGAGCGCGCTGATCCTGATGCACGACCCACGGCTGTGGACCATGGTCGACGGCTGGCTGGCGAGCCTGAGCAAGGACCACTTCGACGGCATCATCGCGCTGTTGCGCCGCACCTTCAGCACCTTCTCGACCGCTGAACGTCGCGAGCTGGGCGAACGTGCCCGGCGCCCCGTGCAGGAAGCGGCGCCCGTGCCGGTGGCTGCACGCATCGATGCGCAGCGTGCGGCACGCCCCGTGCCCTTGCTTGGCCGCTTGCTGGGCCTACCCCACGATGGAGCGTCTTCGTGAACGACGACACCGAACTTTCGCAACACCCTGAGCACGATGAACAGGTGCGTCTGCAACGCTGGCGCCTGGTGCTCGGCGAAGCCGCCGCGACCAGCCTGGGCGGTTGCGGCCTGGACGGCGCGCAGATGAACATCGACGCCGCCCTGACCGCGCTCTACGATCCTGACGGGCCGGGCGGCCTGCGCCGCGGCGGCAGTGCCAAGTCATCGCCGAAGGTTGCACGCTGGCTGGGCGATATCCGCAAGTACTTCCCCACCCAGGTCGTGCAGGTGATGCAGAAGGACGCCCTGGAACGCCTGAACCTCAAGAACATGCTGCTGCAACCGGAAATGCTTGAACTGGTGCAGCCTGATGTGCACCTGGTGGCCTCGCTGGTGTCGCTGTCGGGGGTGATCCCGGCCGAAACCAAAGAGACCGCGCGCATGGTGGTGCGCAAGGTGGTCGACGAACTGATCAAGCGCCTGGAAGAGCCGATGCGCAGCGCGGTCAGCGGCGCGCTCAACCGTGCGGTGCGCAACAACCGGCCACGCTACGCCGAGATCGACTGGAACCGCACCATCCGCGCCAACCTGCGTCACTGGCAGGAGGAGTACCAGACCATCATCCCGCAAACGCTGATCGGCTACGGGCGCAAGTCCCAGCGCAGCCAGCGCGACATCATCCTGTGCATCGACCAGAGCGGCTCGATGGCCGCCTCGGTGGTCTATTCGAGCATCTTCGGCGCGGTGATGGCCTCGCTGCCGGCGGTCACCACGCACCTGGTGGTGTTCGACACCGCCGTGGTCGACATGACCGAGCAGCTTGATGACCCGGTCGACCTGCTGTTCGGCGTGCAACTGGGCGGCGGCACCGACATCAACCGTGCCGTCGGCTACTGCCAGAGCCTGATCCGCGAACCGCGCAACACCATCATGGTGCTGATCTCCGACCTTTATGAAGGCGGCGTGGAAAAGAACCTGCTGCAACGCGCCGCCGAACTGGTGGCCTCGGGCGTTCAGGTCATCACCCTGCTGGCGCTGAGCGATGAAGGCCGCCCGTTCTACGACGCCGACCTGGCCGCCAAGCTCGCCGCGCTGGGCGTGCCGTCGTTCGCCTGCACCCCGGACCAGTTTCCGGCACTGATGGCCGCGGCGATCCGCAAGGAAGACATCGGCCTGTGGGCTGCCAAACAAGGCATCGCCACGGCCCGGGCGGCCGAGTAGGGGCGCGCTTGCCGGAATGCCGGACCACCGCGACCGGCTGCGCAGCAGTTGTAAAATTTCGGAAACGCCACAGATTTATGGCTGTAAATACATTCGAGATCTGTGAAACGCCATAAATTTACGACTGCTAACGCAGCCGGTCGCCGGCAAGCGGGCTCCTACCGGGCCCCCTGTCTGCTGCGCGACAGCACTGCGCCTTGGCGCGGCGGGGGATTTGTGTGTGGGCTTGATTCCCGATTCTGTCGCACCTATCGAATCAAAGACGCCAACCCGAATCAGTCCCAGTACCACCCAGCCGCTGTTTTCAGGCATTCTGGGCCGGTCATCCCCTCCTGGAGCCGCGTGCCCCATGCTCGTACTGAACTGCACACAGGCTGCCTGTGATTTTTTCACCCGCAAGGTCAAGGGCTCGACCGTCACGCCAGTGCAGCCCGCGCCCTCCAAGAAATGGCAAGACGACGCCTTCAACGACGCTGACGGGCGCCCCCTGTTGCAGGACCAGTGGCAGGTGCACTGCGTGACCCGCAAGCGCAAGCCGGTACTGATGGTCATGCACATGCCCACGCGCTATGCGATGGTCTTTACCGGTATCAAGCGCGCCGACCTGGCCGGCTTTCTCCAGCAATTCGTCGAGCGGCTGCTCAACCAGATGATGACGCTGGGCATCATGCTGGGCCTGCTGCGCGAGGATGAACATGCCGGTGTGATCGCGCGTTTCATGCAATCGCACGACCAGTTCCAGATCTTCGCCCGCAGCGACCGCAGCGTGCAGAGCCATATCAACCAGGCGCTGTTCCATTTTGACCTGATGCTTGAAGAGGCAGGCGCCTTGCCCGCCAACACGCAGGAAGCGGCCGGTTTCGATGCCCAGGTCAACCGCACGATCCGCAAGATCGGCCCCAAGGAAATCGGCTATTTCTGCCCGGACGAAGCCATGCTGGCGTACTGGTGGGAACGGGTCGGACACCTGGACCGCGCCTCCTCGCAAGAGGCGCAGCTGCGGTTCAAGCTGTTGAAGAACGAAAGGCCCGAAGGGCAGCCATAATCACAATGTCCTGCGCAGCATCAGGCCAGCCAGCCGGTACCGCAGGGAGCCGCATGGCTTACACCGGCCCGGCAGCAAGACACTACTGCCCGGCGTCAAACCGCACTGACCGAATGATTGCGCCGATTGTTTCGAAGCTCTGGTAGTACCCCAAGGTCTCGAACAGCAACTGTGTGTGGTCGGTGTAGACGACCGCCATCAGGCAGGTGCCGCCGGCGGCATGAAAGCCGGTTTCCTGATCCCCGACGCCACAGGTCTGAGTGGTCAGCAGGCCCTTCCAGCCCGGCCCCTGGAGGACATCCACCGGGCTGGGCTCGTCCATGCCGGCATTGCGCATCCAGACGCCCTCTTCCAGAGAAAAGATCAGGCTGTCAGCGGCCTGCTCCAGCGTGCCGTGCTGTTGGCACAGGCTGAGGGTGTACTCCTCGTTATGGGTCATGGAGGGTGCATCGAGTTTCAGGCAATCGTTCTCTTTGGTGACCTTCCAGCCATGCGGGTAGCGAAAGCTGAAGCCATCGGCCTGATAGGTCTTCAAGGCCCTGAGCGTCATCGGCGCCGCCGTCGGCGCCAGCGGATTGGCCGGCTCGCGCAGGGCGGCATCGTTGCGGCAGGCGGCCAGCGGGCGGGCGGTGGCCTGGGTGAGGTTGTCCAGGCGGCGGTGCTCTACATCGACACTGGCGGTCACGCAGGCACAGCTGTAGCCGTAGTGGCCGTTGTTGCGGATCCACTGGTCATCCGCAAAAAGCGGCAACTCGCCCTTGGCCTGATGGCCGCCTTGCCTGGCGATTTCCCAGGTGCCGTCCCGGTCGGTGAGCGTGACGTTGCCCAGCGACGGATTCTCGAACCAGCCGCAGCGGCGCTCGGTCTTGTCGGCGGCATGGGCGTGCAGCAAGACAGCGTTGAGTACCAGGATCAAGAGCAGTCGCGAGGGCCTCGGCATGGGGCATCCTTGGAGGTGAGCAGCGGGTGGGCAGCGGGGCGGCGCGGTGAGGCCCGGACGCTGGCAGAGGCCGTGATCATAACGAGGGAGCGGGGTTTGCTGTAGCGCAATGTCGAGCCGGTGTCGAAGGGCGAGCGCATGAAGTACGGGCAATACAAGGGTAAAGCATGTAATGACACATTATGAGGTATGACATCAGATGCCTTTTAATAGTGCATTAATCAATGCCATGTGAACGCTCAATAAAGGATCCAATTCATCATAAAACAAAGTTATTCAGTGCCCGCCCGACTGGATGGGAAGGCCTGAAGATAATGGACTATGACAAGCATTGAAAATATCCGCCTGCCCGGAAGAAATATTTTTCTATGGGCCTTATTAGTTCGTTTTTCTTAAAGAAATACTTAAAAAAGCCGATAGCTGCATCACCCGCGGCTTTCGCTGCCAAACCGTATCAATTCTTATTAAGGTGGCGTCATGCACTCTCGTCGATGGACAATGCTTAGTGACCTAAGTGTTCGATCTAAACTCATGCTTGGATTTTCGTTGCTGATCGGGATGATTTTATTGGTGGCCTATACCGGCTGGAAGGCGACGGAAACCTTGCGTGACCGCAGCGAGCGCATAGAAGACATCGCCCGATTCAGCACCTTGGCCCGGGACATGCGAATAGAGCGATTGGTCTATTTACTGACGCCGTCGGATACACAAGCTGAAAAGTGGTCCAGTGCACTGGGTAAGTCAGAAACTCAATTGAAGGCAATCATTCCAAACTTTGATTCGGCCGCCAATCGCGCGCTGTTGTCCGAGTCCGATGCCATTCTTAAACGTTACCGTGAATTCTATAATCAGGTCGTCGCCGCCACGCGCGAGCGTGAAAGTGCCCGTGCCGTGGCCGCCACTTCAGCGGAAGCGATAAATACCAACTTGCTGCGCCTGGCAGAAATCACTAACTCAGACGCCGGCAGCTTTACGGAGCGTCAACAACTTACAAGCGTTTTTATTGCCGTCCAGCGGATGCGCGTGGCGTTTCGCGCTTATGCATCAGCACCGACGAAAGAGTCCGAAAACACTGTTCGCAGCGCGATCAGTAACGTGGTCGAGCAGGTAAAAGCCCTGCCGCCGGCTTCGGTCGGGACATTGCCGTTTGAAGTCTCGGCGTATGAAAAACAACTTCAGGTCTTGGTGGCCACGCAGGAAAGAGTCGATACCGCGCAGGCGGGGATCACCACCTCTATTACCGCGCTGCTGGGCATCACTGAAAAATTGTCCGATGTTCAAGTCCAGTTCCGTCTCTCTGATGTGACCGATTCCCAGCGCATGCTATTGATCTGGTTGCTGCTGGCCATTGCGCTGGGGATGATGGCGGCCTGGCTGATCACCAACTCCATCGTGCACCCCCTCAAGGAAACGGTACGCATCGCTGAAACCGTGGCGAACGGTGACTTTACCTATAACGCCGTGGTCAGCCGAAAAGACGAACTGGGTACCTTGCAAAACAGCATGCAGTCGATGACCGCCGGCTTGAGGCGTCTGATTGGTGAAATGCGCGACGGCATTGTTCAGGTCTCAAGCGCCGCTGAAGAACTGTCTGCAGTGACCGAAGAAACCAGTGTCGGCGTCAACGCGCAAAAAGTTGAAACGGACCAGATCGCGACGGCCATGCAGCAGATGACGGCCACCACTCATGAAGTGTCCAGAAATGCCGGCCTGGCCGCGAAAACCGCTGTGGATGCCAGCCACCAGGCCCTGCAAGGCGATGAGGTGGTCGGCAAGGCGGTCAAGCAGATCGAATTGCTGGCCGGTGAGATGGAAACGACCAAAGAGGCCATGGTCACGCTGCGCAGCAACGCTGAAAGCATCGGCGGCGTGCTGGACGTCATCAATGCCGTGGCCGAGCAGACCAACCTGCTGGCCTTGAACGCGGCCATCGAAGCGGCACGTGCCGGTGAGGCCGGTCGAGGCTTTGCAGTGGTGGCTGATGAAGTCCGCAGCCTGGCGATACGCACGCGCACCTCCACGGACGAAATCACGCAATTGATCAGCGGCCTGAACCGCAGCACCGATCGAATGAGCGCGGTCCTGCAGCAGAGCATTCAGTTGACCGACAGCAGCGTGCAGCACTCGCGTGAAGCGCGCACCATGCTCAAGAGCATTACCGAGTCGGTCAAGACCATTGAAACGATGAATGAACAGATTGCCTGTGCCGCTGAACAGCAAAGTGCGGCCGGTGAACAAATCAGCAGAAGTGTGACCAATGTGCGGGATATTTCGGATCAGACCGCCGCGGCCAGTGAAGAGACCGCGTCATCGAGTATGGAACTTGCACGGATCAGTGTGCAACTTCAGGAAATGACCAACCGATTCAAAACACAGTAAGTTGGCGGTGGCCGCAGGCGGTGTGTTTTAAAACACCGCCTTTCGCGGCGTGTTCACGGTCGTGTATTCAACGCCTGGGTCATGCACTGTGTGGTGCCTGAGCTAATGACAGGTTGGCGAAAAAGATACAGCCGATCAGTTTGGCAAAGATCGACAAGACTTCACGCAAGTCAGGGTCTTCGAACGCGATGCATTGCGAGTCAAGGATGCACAGGGCGCCGAACAAACGACCGTCGGGCAGGAAGATAGGCAGGCCGGCATAACTTTCAAGGTCAAAGCGTTTGACGATAGGGCGAAGGGCGTGGCGGGGCGATTGGCTGATCTGCGGAATGAATAAGGCTTCAGGGTTGATACAGAAGTCACTGCAAATCGTTGTTTCCAGATCAAACGTACTTTCGGCTTCGATCCCCAGGTGGGAAGGGTCATAGACCGAACACGTCACCCATTGGTTATCACTGAACTTGGCAATCGCTGCAAACCGCATTCTTGTCAGTTTGGTCACGAGCCTTAGAATATCGGTCGTTGCCTCGATTTCGGCAATGGCCGCGCGTTCGGCCACAGAGAGTATATGGTGGGAGAGCCTTGTTTCAGCGTTCATGAATGCCGGTCCTGAGAGGAGGGTGGGGCCGTTGAATAGTCGTCCAGCACGCATGAGCGTGTCGTTCTTCGAGCAGGGCTTTAATGAAGTGAGCACACGACCAAGCCTGGTGACTGAGTCCGTGTAGAGTCTGAAGGACGTTTGAAATAAGGGGGCCATCATCGCATAGGCACAGGCCGACCACCATAAGGCGTGCGCTGTTCTCATGGGGCGTTCTGGATCCCTTCAGCATGCCGTCACCCTGCCTGAATGTTTCTCATCTCCAGAAACCTGCCATAGTACCTGCCAGCGACATTTCGATGCCCTCGCACAATGGCAAGTCTGAAACGAAATCCGCCGTTAACGAGGGCTGAACAAAGGGTGTGACCGAAAGCCAACGCCGGCCACACGCTTCGGACTTGAACCCGAGGTGCAGCATGAATCAGCAGGTAAGGTGGTTGACGCGCGACTTCGTCTTTGCAGCGCCCGCCGCGTTTCCCAACGTCATCGCCCTGGAGCCCGAATGTTTCAGGCTTGGGCCCGCCGCGCACACCGAGGCATCGCCTGGCTTGTTCGTGCTGGCGCTCGACGCGCCCGGCGGGCTCGATCTGGAGGGCGCATTCGCGGCGCTGGCCGCCGATCTTCTGGGCTTGAACAGTGAGGTGGACTGGCTGATTGAGCCAAAGCACTTGTTCGGACGAGACGCGCGGCGGGGCATGGCCAAGATGGCCACCGCGGATGCCACGGAAACCGTCGAGGTCCTGCTGGTCTTGGGGCCAGATAAGCGTGCATGGGGCTTTGGGCGCCGATCACGAGAGATTGATGAGCGCATCGCGGCCCAAGGCTTTGCAACCCTGCTAGACAGTTTGCAGGCGCTTGCGAGCAGCACGAGTGCCAGGCTCCTGCAAAGCCAGTTTCAGGCACAGCACAGAAAACGCCTCCAGATTGCCGAGGCGCAGACGCATCCCGAGCGGAACCTGCCTGACCCGACCGATCCCGTCTGGAAGAAACGCTTCGCGGCGGTGATGGCCGTCGACGAGGAGGCTGCCGTCGAACCGATGATGACCGCTGCCGTCGCCCTGGTAGAGGAGCCTTATGGTGATCCTGCACCCCTTGGCGCCAGTCGGATCGGCGGCGGCCCCGATCTGCCGTCCGGTGCCTGGCCTACGAACGCGCATGGCATGCGTCATCCCTTCCTGATGCAGATCGACCTTGCCGAGGTAACGTCCGCCTGTGGGCCGATGGCACCGCTGCCGCACGCAGGCCTGCTCTCTTTCTTCGTGCATGACGACGCCCTGCTCGTTGACGTCGTCTATTCGCCGCCGGGCGCCCGCCTGGTCAGGTTCCCCATGACACAGGCGCTTATCGACGCCTCGCAGGCGGCCATCCGGCTCATCGATGACCTGGCCGATAACACAAAGCCAGGCCCGTTGCCGCATGACGAAGGCGACCACGTCGCGGCAACGCTGCGCGACGATGGCACCTTCGGTTTCTCGCACAGCCCTGACCCGGTGTGGGCCTATGGCACGCCCGGCGAAGCGTTCGACGCGCTGTCGGACGAGCGCTGGGCGTGCGTCGCCTCGGCGCGGCTGCGCCCGGTGCTGACACAATCAATCAACGTCGCCGAAGCCCAGAGCCGGATCGAAGACCTGGGCGTCGGGTGCGAGGCGGATCTCGAAGAGCTCTGCGAGGACCTGCACCGGGCTCCGCTCGGAGCTCGCTCGAACACCAGACTGACGCCGGTCCATCACATGCTGGGTTACGCCACCTATGCCGGTGGGCAGGATTGCCGCCAGGAAGTGGCCGACTCTGCGCAGCAGGATGGACACGCGGACCTGGCCGATCCAGAAAGCTGGATGGTGCTCGTGCACCTCAATGCCGATTCCACGACCGGGCGGGTGTTCTGGGACGCACTTGACCTGACCGTCATGGCGCCCAGGGCGGACGTGGCTGCGGGACGGTGGGAGAGGTGCGTTCTGTTGTCTGGTTAGAGTGGCCTCTTTGGCGCAGATCATCTCGGGACGCTTGCGGCATAAAGCAGGTTCTGCAACGCTCGACGGTGGCGATCATTGACGTCCCGAAACCCCAGGCGTGTGGTTCACCGGACAGTAATAGCCTTCGAGACGGCTTTACCAAGGAGAAGTAATGAACAGGTTTTTTCTAGCAGGTGTGTGTCTGGCCCTGAGCACCGGCATCGTGGCGGCCGAGGATCCTCTCGTCCGTGAAGGCACTTACTTCGGCTCCGGCGATGGCGGCGATGTAACGGTCAAACTGAAGGCGGTGGGCGGTGGGGACTACGATGCCTCGATCAGTACGATGATAGAAGGCGGGTGTTCGGGGGGCGTCGATGGGCGGATGACGTTCCACGGCGACACCGGCGTCCTCTCGGTGCCCAATCCGGACTATGACTTGGTGACCAACAACCCGTTGACGCGACATCAGGCGTGCAAGGTTATTCTGACGTTCAACGATGAAGGGTTTCTTCAGGTCGATGAAAAAGAAGGGTGTCTGACGTTCCATGGTAATGCGTGTACGTTTACCGGGGAGCTGGTGCATGAGAGTGCGGTTAACTGAGGGCTAGAGGCGTCTTTCGATAACCCGGTTGCCGAGACGAGGGCGAGCTTGAGGCCTTGTGCGATTGAGGTATCCATCTCCATTGCTCCTCTGTGCGCCGGTGCCGGGTTCGTCTTCATTGGAGTGGCGCGACATTCGCTGCCGGCTTGCGGCCACACCCTGCGTTCTTTCCTTCTCAATGAGTTGCCAACGAGAAAGGACATTTCTTACAACCACTGGCGCAAAGACCGAGTTTTTCAAAGGCATGGTTTCGGACAGCATCCAGTGCGCACTGAGCGCCCGCCAATGATGCGACGACTTTCAGGATAGACACCATGCCCGAGAACAGGATTGACCCCATCTCTTTTCCGATCCCCCCAGACATTCTTCTGGGCAACGGTACGATGCTCGTCCATCTGCCGACCCTGGACAGTCTCGAGACGTTCTGGCGCGAGAACACTCATCGATTTTCTTACGCTGTCCAAGGGCTTGAATGGGGTCACGAACCGTCATTCCTGAATGCCTGCGAATGGGTCTTCGGACCTACCAAGGCCGCTGTCATCAGTACCGTGTGCCGCTGGGATCAGGTGGGTATCGAATATGAATGGTACGACTGGGCGACCGAGGAACCCGAGCATCATGCGCTCTGGTTCCAATGTCGGGCCGAGCGCCGTTTGACGCGTATCGCGGCAGGCTCATGGACCGAAAAAGATGAAGCCGAACATCAGCAGGATTTGATTGCCCGAACGCCTGAAACGTATCGAGGCTTCTGGGAGCTGACAAACCTGCCTTGCGGGTTTGCGGACTACGAGTGGTTTGGTCCACATTGCAAAACAGGCCCGCAAGACCGTAACTGGCCTGAAGAAACAATTGCCCGGGTGATGCAGGAGAAGACGTTTAATGCCTGGAGTGCCATGGACGCTGATGAGGTCGAGTGCCTGACAGCGGATGAGGTGGACTCGGTCATTGCCTATTGGAAGCACGAGCGAGCCATTGGCGCGGATAGCTATGGTGTGGAGGATGAGGTTTGAGGCCGGTGATTCGGTTACGGGGAGGCCGGTTTTTTCGGGGGCAGGATTTCGCTGGAATATTCGGTGGGCCCCGAGGTATTTTGCAGGGCGTTCAGGCGGGCGTTCGGTAGGACGCCGAGTGCGTTCGGGAAGGAACGGAACTGGCAGGTCTGGAGTACGGTATTCGCAATCCCTCACTTTTCCAGGACCATCATCATGCACGTACGAATCGTGGAGTTTCCTGAAGTCAGGGTAGCAACACTTGAACATTGCGGACCCGCCGGGCTCCTCAATGAGAGCGTATGCAAGTTCATCGAGTGGCGTATGCAGAGCGGACAGTCGCCGGTGGCATCGAGTCGCACCTTTGGCATTCCCTATGGCAACCCCGATACGACCCCTCCAGAAGAATTGCGCTTCGCAATCAGCGGCGAGATTCACGAAGCCGTGAGGTCGAATGAGTTCGGTGTGTACGAGACCGTCATTCCTGGCGGTCGCTGCGTTGTGGTGCGACACGCGGGGTCACCGGACCATATCGGCGAAACGATCTACCCGATTTACCGCGATTGGCTTGCGGCCAGTGGAGAAGAACTTCGTGACCAGCCGCTGTTCTTTCATTACCTGAGTACCTATCCCGAGACACCGCAGGATCAATGGCAAACTGATGTGTATGTTCCGCTGAAATAGCGAAGCAGGCAGCTTTCGACCCTGACGGACATTGCAGAATGTCTGCGCAGCAAGGTGGCAGGTTCCAGGAGAGCTTCCAAACCTCAGAAACAAAAAAGCCCTCGTATCTCTACGAGGGCTTTTTTTGTGTGGCGCGGCACGGCCAGCGAGCACACCTTCAGCATCCCAGCGATAAGGGCGATGGTGTCCACCTGGAAATACGTGATACGAAGCTCTACTACTACACCCTCTTAGGTTTGCTGGTAGACGGCGACAACGCGTTCGAACGCCCGGTCTTTAAGATCCTTGTCACGGATCAGGAAATAGATCGTGCCCTCACCACTGTCCTGCATCCAGCCAGACACATCGATCTGCAGCAGAAGCAGCCAGTCCTTTGCCTTTTCCATCACCGTGTCCCTGTTCTTGGCCCAGTCTGCACGCGAGAGAAACTGCATCTTGTAGTCGTTAACAATGACAGCATCGTAACGGGGATCGTCCTGCTCAGGCACTGGCGCACCGAGAAGTAGACTCACCTGGCCAGCTCCTTGGGAAACGCCGTCATAGGCTTGGCTGAACGCCTGGCCGCCGCCGTTCATCGTTTGATCATAGATCGTGACCAACTGGCCGGACGCTTGGAATTCGAGGCTGGAAAAGGAGGGCAGTTGCAGCACAGCCTTCAGCGCCATCGGCCGGGCCGGACCGCCATAGGGTGTGCCCGGCAATGGGGCACCGGCCGGACGAGCGTCCGGCTGTATGCCGTATTGCCTGTTCGTGTCGTCGATCATCGTGCGATAGGCAGAAGCGGCGGTGACAAGACTGTCCGGCGTGGAGGTATGCACAATCGCCTCGGCCGGGCTGCGGTCCCAGATCACCTTGGCCGACTGCATCCCTGTGTCGAAGGGACCTGCAATCAAATCGTAGAAGAACAACAGCCGGCCTGCGTCAGGCAGGGGTTTTGCCACATCACCCAGATCCGCCGCCTCCGCCAGGCTGACCTGCGCGATGAAGGCATAGGGCAGGCCCGCGGCAAGATGCCGGCCTAAATCCGCGTCGAAAGGCTCGCCCGCTCGTTTAGCAATCTCATCGATGTGTTGGGGAACCGGTCGTCGCGGCCACTCGATCACCTTGGGCAAATCCGGCGTACCGCCGATCCGGCTGCCACCAAGCTTGTCGTCACGTTTCTCTGAAAACACGATGGCCGGTCGCAGCGCGGCCGCAACCATCTCGACCCTGTTGGGAGCAAACCGCTCCACGATCACCTGATGCGCTTGCGGCGGCGTATCGAACATCTCTTACCCCTTTCCATAGGCATTACGGACTAAGGTAAAGATACGGAACAGTGACGGCAAGTGCCGACAAAAGCAGATCTCGATCTCGCAGTCCGCCGTCTGAAGAATCAGACAAAGGAGATCAATTGATGAATCACTCTGACCCAGAATTTACGAGCGTTTGGGACGCTTTGGAAAAGGCCTCTGCAGAAGCTGAGAACATGCGCATACGATCCGGCTTGATGATGGCTATTCGCGATTTCATTGAGTCCAATGGGATGTCACAGGCTGAAGCTGCAAAAATTCTTGATGTGATGCAGCCCCGCATTTCTGAACTGCAACGCGGCAAAATCGATCTGTTCAGTGTTGATCGCTTGATCAACATGATGGCTCAGGCGGGTCTCCACGTTGAAGTGCGAGTGGGAAAAGCAGCGTGAATCAGGCGATCTGTTTTTAAGTGGGTCTGGCATCGAAACCCTTCGGCCGCAGCTTCTCCAGGCGTCCAGTGGATTCTCTGCTTAGGTATGCTTGTCTCCTTAAATCCCACCCATCTCCCTAGCCCGATCGATCCCCGCCGCCACGAGGCGCAAACAGGAAAACAAAAAAGGCCCACCTTTCGGTGAGCCTTTTCGGGTGTTTCGTATGGTGCCGGCACCAGGAGTCGAACCCGGGACCTACTGATTACAAGTCAGTTGCTCTACCAACTGAGCTATACCGGCAATGGGGGGCGATTATATAGACTCTGGCGCGCTTGTAAAGCCTAGCTTGCTGATTCGGTTGAAGAAAAATTTTCGATGGGCGGTGGGGTGATTGGCGCCCCGATCTGCTCGCGAATACGATGGCACAGACGAAGCCGATGTGCCGATTTGACTGGCCGCATTCGCCAGCAGAGCTGCCTCCCACAGTCCGGTGCCAGGCACACGATCCAAGGCCACATCATCTGTGGGAGGGGGCTCTGCCCCGGGCGGCGATCCGACGATGAGGCCAGGACAGCCGACAGACAGGCAGCGCTTGTAAGCCCGTCATTGCTAGACAGTGGCGGCCTCCCACACGTCAGTGTCAGACGCAAAATCTGATGAAGACCGGCTTGACTGATCGGCATTATTCCTACGGGGCGTGGGTGACGGCTCTGGTGCCATGTGGAGTCTGCTGGCCTCATCGCCGGATCATTGCCTGGGTCAGAGCCCGTTCCACAAGCACTGTGTCGGGTGCTTGCAGATCGGCCTGAAAATCATTTACGGCGCACCCCTAGGATCCTATTCAGCACTAATCAGCCGGTTTTATTGAAGATCTGGTGTTTCAGGCCGATACAGTTGCGAGCTGGCAAGTTGCCATGGACCACAGGCGCAATGCACAAGACCCTGACCCACTACGAGCAGTTGAACGTCGCGCGCGATGCGACGCCTGAGCAGATCAAGCGGGCGTATCGCAAGCTGGCGCAGCAACTGCATCCTGATCGCAACCCGGCGCCGAATGCGTCGGATTTGATGTGCGAGCTCAATGCCTGCCATGAGGTGCTGCGCAATCCTGCCAAGCGGATCTTGTATGACGCGCAACTGGCCGAGGATGAGCGGCGTTCCAGGGGATTGTCGGCGCAAAACTCTTCCCGCCAGGGGGCGGCGATGTATGCCGCAGCGGCTCAGCCGGGGCGGCCTGCGGCGACAGGGGCCAGGCCTCGGGCAGCGGCGGGCGGAGCTGGCGCGGCGGCGGCCACAATGCACAGCCCGGCCCGGCCACGGCGCTTGTGGCGTTGGGGCATGGTGTTCGTGCTGTTTTGCGCAGGCGGTGCGTGGATGGGCTACGAGCGCCGTGCGGTGCAGTCGTATGTGCCGACCGAGGCGTTGCCGGTGGTTGCGCCTGTCGCTGCGCCGAGCGTGCCGCGTGCCGACCTGACCAATGCGGTGCTGACGCCGACCATCGCCGCGCCCGAGTGTGAAGTGCCGCTGCTCGACCCGACGGGTGCGCCATGGCCGGCACAGGCCGGTTACCTCAAGGGCTTGCCGATGCGCAAGGACACCGGCTGGTCGCAGATCGTGATCGACAACGTGGGCGGCAAGTCGGCGGTGTACGCCAAGGTCACCGATGCCGTGGGGCGCAATGCCTTTCGGTATGCCTACATCCCGGCAGGTGGGCAATTCACCTTTGCGCGGATGGACGCTGGTTATTATTTGCTCAAGTACCAGATGCTCGACACCGGTTGCGTCTTTGCTTCAAGCCGGATTTTGCTGCAAGAGACCCCGATGGGCAGCCAGATCAAGTCCAGCGTGTACAAACTGACCCTCAGCAAGCTGCATGAGCGTGGTGCATCACCTGCGCGCCTGAAGGCTGATCAGTTCTGATACCCGTCCCCTGAAACACCCCTGGTACAGGCTGCAAAAGGCCGCTGTCCGGCCTCGATGGGCTGGCACACTCAAAGTCTTATTCACAAGTTCATGAGCGCCAGGGCGGATTCTGACAGGTGGCCAGAATTCGGACAGGCGCCTGCTCGCCAGCCAGCGGATTACGCGGTGCTTGACTTTATGTGCAGGATTATTCCGCAACGCTTGCAGGGCATTTTCGACAGTGTTTTCCCCAGGTTCCTGATTTTAATCAACAGAGTTATCCACAGGTTGCGCAGGCAGTTTGTCGGGCAATCAGCAGCAGGTTGCGCGGTGTCAGGCTGGCCGGGCAAAAGGTCCCAAGCTGTACCTCATAGCCACGTGCCTGCAGGTACAAGGCACGGTCCAGGACCAGCCACAGTTCCAGCGGGCGGCGGAACAGGTTGCGCACCAGCTCCAGGTTGCGCACTTCGGCCAGGCGTTGCCAGCCGGCGGCCTCCAATGCCGCCCAGTCTTGCTGGCCGGGGGCGGGCAGGTTTTTCAGGGCGGCCAGTTCCTGGCAATACTCGGCGTAAGGCTTGGCCAGCCAGGCCACCGGCAGCGAGGGCGTCGGCAGATAGTCGTCGCGGCTGCGCAACTGGCGTTGCAGCAGGTCGAAGCCCAGGCGCCGGGCCATCGACTGGTCGCGCTGGCGGCGTACCCGCGCCGAGGCGGTGACGGTCTCGCTCAGCGGCAGGCCGAGGTCGTCGCGCGACAGTCTCAGGGGCGAGGCCTGGCCCTGGGGTGACAAGGCCTGGTAGTGATCGTGTTGCGTGCGGTTGTAGCAGCACGGCGCGATTGCCAGTTGCGGGCAGCCGGCGTCGCTGGCCAGCTGCATCAGTTGCACGTGCAGGTCGCCGCAGGCGTGCAGGGCCACTGGAGTGTGCCCGGCGTGCAGGCGCTGGCGCGTTTCCTCGGCCATCACGTCCTGTTGCAGGTGCTCGGCCTGGACCTTGTGCCGCACGCTCAGCGCCTGCCCGGCCTCGATCAGGGCCGGGTCGTATTCCAGGCAGGTCAGGCGCTGGTGAGCATGGGTCAGGCGCCGGCCCAAATGGCCCTTGCCGGCGCACCAGTCGAGCCAGTGGGTGGGCGCCGGCGTGAGGTTCAAGTGGCTGGCGAAGGCTTCGATCTGCTGCCATTTGCGTCCCGGCACGTCGACGCTCAGGCGCGGCTCGACCGGTGCCAGCGGCTGGCTGGGCAGTTCATCGACATGCGCCAGCGCGACGGCCTCGGCGGCCAGCTGTGGGAACGGCGCGGGGGCTTGCAGGTGCTCGGGGTAGTTGTGGGCGGCTTCGGCCTCTTCCAGCGTGCGGCTGCGCAGCCAGCGGGCCAACTCGGGGTGCAGCGCTTCCCAGGGCAGGTGCCGTTCAGTGAAGGGCCTGGGCCGCCACAGCGCCTGGTGCTCGATCAGGAAGCGGTCGAGGGCGTGGAAGCGGGTGAGCAGGTCGCAAGGGTTGGGCATGGTGGTGGACTGGACCGGGTTGTGAAGCAGGCGCTGTAAATACCGTGGCTGGATCGATGGAGGCGCATTGTACATGCCGGCCCTTCGCGACCGTTGGTCGCTCCTGCGGGGCTTGATGCAGGCCGTATTCCGGGCCTTGCCGCCATTGTGCAGGAGCGACCATCGGTCGCGATGCGGTTGATCAAGGCCGTGCGGTCTGGCCGCACGGGGCCGCGACCGCGCTGTGTCAGCGCCCCTGCGTCATGTCCACCCGCAGCACTTTCTCCAGCAGCTTGAACCCCTGCACCAGCAGAAACGACATCGCCAGGTAGAACATGCCGGCCGCGAAGAAGATCTCCACCGGCAGGTAGGTGCGGGCAATGATGGTGCGGGCCATGCCGGTCAGTTCCAGCAGCGTGATGGTGCTGGCCAGGGCGCTGGCCTTGAGCATCAGGATCACTTCGTTGCTGTAGGCCGGCAGGCCGATGCGCGCGGCACGCGGCAGGATGATGTAGAACAGCGCCTTGTATTTGGACATGCCCAGGGCGCGGGCGGCTTCGATTTCGCCCGGCGGCACGGCCTGGATGGCGCCGCGCAGGATTTCGGCGATGTAGGCGGCGGTGTGCAGGGTCATGGTGATGACCGCGCACCAGAACGGGTTGCGCAGGTAGGGCCACAACACGCTCTCGCGCACGGCTTCGAACTGCGCCATGCCGTAGTAGACCAGGAACAGTTGCACCAGCAGCGGCGTGCCGCGAAAGAAGAAGATGTAGGCGTAGGGCAGGGCGCGCACCGGCAGGTGTTTCGAGGTACGGGCAATGCCCAGCGGGATGGCCAGGATCAGCCCGGCGATGACCGCGATGGCCACCAGCTCCAGGGTCAGGGTCGCGCCCTGGGCCAGGCGGGGCAGCCACTTGATGATCACTTCCCAGTTCATTGGGCGCTCCTCGTGAAGCCGCGAGCGGCGCGCTTTTCCAGCAAGTGAATACCGGTCATGGCGATGATGGTCAGGCCCAGGTACATGAAGGCGGCCACCACGTAGAAGGTGAACGGCTCTTTGGTGACAGTCACGGCGATCTGCGCATGGCGCATGATTTCTTCCAGGCCGATCACCGACACCAGGGCGGTGTCTTTCATCATGACCATGAACAGGTTGCCCAGCCCCGGCAGCGCGATGCGCCACATCTGCGGCATGACCACGCGCACGAAGATGCGCGGGCGCGACAGGCCCAGCGCCAGGCCCGCTTCCCGGTGGCCCTTGGGCACGGCGAGGATGGCGCCCCGGAACACTTCGGTGGCATACGCGCCAAAGCACAGGCCCAGGGCGATGACGCCGGCGGCAAAAGCGCTCAGTTCCAGCTCCGGCATGCCCAGCCACTGGCCGAGGGCGTGCATGGCGTTGATGGTGCCGAAGTAGATCAGCAGCACCCAGAGCAGCTCGGGGATGCCGCGCACCAGGGTCGAATAGGTGCCGCCCAGCCATTGCAGGAGGCGGTTGGACGAAGTCTTGGCCAAGGCGCCGAGCAGGCCCAGCACCAGGCCAAGGCTCAGGGCGCACACGGCCAACTGGACGGTCATCAGCGCACCCGCCGCAAGGGCCGGGCCGAATCCGTGGAGTTCGAAGTTCATGGGGCAGGCTTTTTCAGGTTCCCGTAAACGAGCACTGCGCCGACAACGGCGCAGTGCTCACCCGGAAACGGATCAGAGAATGCTGAACGGGAAGTACTTGTCGTTGATCTTCTTGTAGGTGCCGTCAGCGATGATTTCTTTCAGGGCTACGTTGAGCTTCTCGCGCAGCGGGTCGCCCTTGCGCACGGCGATGCCGACCTTGTCGTTTTCTTCGACCGGATTGCCCTTGAACTCGAAGTCCTTGCCCGCCTCGCTCTTGAGCCACTCGTAGCTGACGTACTTGTCGGCCAGGATCGCGTCGGTGCGGCCGGAGGACAGGTCGAGGTAGGCGTTTTCCTGGGTGTCGTAGAGGCTGACGGTGACGTCGTCGCCCAACGTGTCTTCCATCCAGGTGCTGGCAATGGTCGCGCGCTGGGCGCCGACGGTCTTGCCCTTGGTCGAGGCTTTCACTTCATCAACGGTGCCGGCCTTGAACTCGGTCTTTTTCGGCGCGATGAACTGCAGCTTGTTGGAGTAGTACGGGTTGGTGAAGTCGACGGCCTGCTTGCGCTCTTCGGTGATCGACAGCGACGACACCAGGAAGTCGAACTTCTTGGAGTTGAGCGCCGGGATGATGCCGTCCCAGTCAGATGTCACGGCCTGGCACTCGGCCTTGAGCTTGGCGCACAAGGCCATTGCGATTTCATAGTCGAAGCCCACGACCTGGCCGCTGGCGTCCTTGTTGTTGAACGGCGGATAGGCCGCCTCGATTCCGAATTTCAGGTTTTCAGCGAACGCATTGCCGGTGATTGCCAAAGTGGCAGCGGCGGCCAGCAGTAACTTCTTGTACGTCTGCATGGGTGTTGCTCCGTTAGCGGTTGCTCGACATGAATTGTTGACACCTTACCGACCGAGGGGCCTCGAAGACTTGCTGTGGCGTGCCCTGTTCTTCGACCTGCCCCTGGTGCAGGAAGACTACTTCACTGGAGACCTGGCGGGCGAAATTCATTTCATGGGTCACCAGCAGCATGGTGCGGCCTTCTTCGGCCAGGCCACGGATGACGCTGAGCACTTCCTGGACCATTTCCGGGTCCAGGGCCGAGGTCGGTTCGTCGAACAGGATGACCTTGGGCTGCATGGCCAGTGTGCGGGCAATAGCCGCACGCTGTTGCTGGCCGCCGGACAGCTGGGTCGGGTAGACATGGCGCTTGTCGGCGATGCCGACCTTGGCCAGCAGCGCTTCGGCCACCTCGGTGGCCTCGGCCTTGCTCTGGCCGAGCACCCGGCGCGGCGCTTCGATGATGTTGTCGAGCACGCTCATGTGTGGCCAGAGGTTGAAATTCTGGAACACAAAGCCGATCTCGCTGCGCAGGCGATTGATCTGCTTGTTGTCAGCCGCCACCAGCTCGCCGTTCTTGGCGGCCTTCAGGCGCATTTCTTCACCGGCCACCAGAATCTGGCCCTGATGGGGGTTCTCCAGCAGGTTGATACAGCGCAGCAGGGTGGATTTGCCGGAGCCGGACGAGCCGAGGATCGAAATCACATCGCCGTCACGGGCGGTCAGGGAAATGCCTTTGAGTACATCAAGCTTGCCGTAGCGCTTGTGCAGGTTGCGGATTTCCAGGGCGGGCGTGGCCTCAGCCATGTGCGGTCCTCATAGATTTTGTGCGCTCCTGCTTATTGTTGGCGGCCTTCCTGGCGAGGCCAAGCATAGCGCCAAATGTGCCCGCTGCGACGGCGTGTCGCATTGATGCAGGAAGGTGTCGCGACAGCCAAAACCGGAGCGGCGCTGCAGAGGCGCGCCGTGCACGAAAAAGGCGCGATGTTGCCAGTTTTGACCGGCACAGGGAAGCGCCTTTTGGCAGCAGTAACGTTTCAGCGCGCTCTTTGGTGGGGCGTTTGTTGCCAAGTGTTTCTTTATGGTGCGTCTTTGGCGAAAAATCCTGGGGTGATCGGTAACAAATCCTGCACGCCCCGTAAAAGATTCTCACCACCTGATCGTTCCAAACCTGCGTGCATGGCTGATGTTCTCTGAGCGACGTCGTATTTAGAGCATTTCTGGCGCGGATCTTGCGTAAATAATAAAGAACATAGCCGTTGCATACTTTTTACGATGCACGGCAGTGGGTACAGCTCGTCTCGCAAAGGTGCTTTAAATGAGCCATTCCGAAAATTTCTCAACGCTCGATCAGGGGCTCAAACCCCGGCACATCACCATGCTGTCGATTGCCGGCGTGATCGGTGCCGGTCTGTTCGTCGGCTCCGGCCATGCCATCGCCGCTGCCGGTCCCGCTGTGCTGCTGGCCTATGCCGCCGCCGGGACCTTGGTGGTGCTGGTGATGCGCATGCTGGCCGAGATGGCCGTGGCCTCGCCTGACACCGGTTCGTTCTCGACCTACGCCGACCGTGCCATCGGGCACTGGGCCGGCTTCACCATTGGCTGGCTGTACTGGTGGTTCTGGGTGCTGGTGATTCCGCTGGAGGCCAACGCCGCCGCCGCGATCCTGCATGCCTGGTGGCCGAACGTGTCGTTCTGGGTGTACTCGCTGGTCATTACGCTGCTGCTGACCGCCACCAACCTGTTCAGCGTCAAGAACTACGGCGAGTTCGAGTTCTGGTTTGCGCTGATCAAGGTCTTGTCCATCGTCGCCTTCGTCGGCCTGGGCCTGGCGGCGATTTTCGGCCTGCTGCCGACCAGCCAGGTCAGCGGCGTCAGCCAGCTGTTCGCCAACGGCGGCTTCATGCCCAACGGCGTGGGGGCTGTACTGGCGGCCATCCTGACCACCATGTTTTCGTTCATGGGCACCGAGATCGTCACCATTGCGGCGGCCGAATCCAAAGACCCGGCCAAGCAGATCACCAAGGCCACCAACTCGGTGATCTGGCGCATCTGCCTGTTCTACCTGGTGTCGATCTTCATCGTCGTGGCGCTGGTGCCATGGAACGACCCGACCCTGGCGGCCGTGGGTTCCTACCAGACCGTGCTGGAGCGCATGGGCATCCCGAATGCCAAGATGATCGTCGATGTCATCGTGCTGATCGCCGTGACCAGTTGCCTGAACTCGGCGCTGTACACCGCCTCGCGCATGCTTTATTCGCTGGGCAAGCGTGGCGACGCGCCGGGCGTGGCCAAGCGTACCACCCAGGCCGGCACGCCTTACTGGGCAGTCATGCTGTCGACCGCTGCGGCCTTTCTGACCGTGATCGCCAACTACATTGCCCCTGAGGCGGTGTTCGAGTTCCTGCTGGCCAGCTCCGGTGCCATTGCCCTGTTGGTGTACCTGGTGATTGCCGTTTCGCAGCTGCGCATGCGTCGCCAACTGGTGGCCAGCGGCAACCCGCTGACCTTCCGCATGTGGCTGTTCCCGTACCTGACCTGGGCGGTGATCATCTTCATCGTCGGCGTGCTGACCACCATGCTGTTCATGGAAAAGCACCGCATGGAAATCGTCGCTACCGCGCTGCTGAGCCTGGGTGTGGTTGCCGCCGGCCTGCTGATTGCCCGTCGCCGCAAGGCCGCCGGCAAAGCCGGTGCACCGGTTCTCAATTGAGTCGCTGCATTCGCGGCCGGGCGGCGAACCGCTTCAGCCGCGAAGCCCCCTAAAAAGACGAACTCAGCGCCCGCGGCGCTGGCTTTCGTTGCGCATCACTAACAGGTCCGTCGCTTTCTGATAGTCGTTCTGGAAGGCATCGGTCTCGATCCATTCCAGCGCGGTGTCTTCGTCTTCGTTGTGGAACAGGGCGCGGTAGGTGATCAGTAGGCCCATCATGAAGTCAGTGGCCTGTTCGCCATCTTCCTCGGACAGCACCAGTTCCAGCACCGGGTACTGGATGAACACCGCGCACAGCGCCAGCTGGCTGATGGCTTCGGCCGCATGCATGGCCTCGAACAGGTCCTCGAAGTCGGCCGGGTCGAAGCCGTTCTCGACCAGGTCCTTGAAGTCGAAGGTGCTGAGGTCGATCTTCACGTCATCGAACGGATTGTCCACCAGCGGCGAGGCGAACAGCGAATGAACCGGCGTCTGGGGTTTGCGACCGGAGCGGTTCTGCTTGGCCTTGATCTTGGCGCGCTGGGCACGCTTTTGCTGCTTGTCTTGCGAGGCCATGAGGGCTGTCCTTGGGCGGCGGTGGGTTGGGGCGGGTATTGAAACGCAGAGTGGGGGAAAACCCAAGCGTGCAGTAGGGGCGGCGATATCGATCGGCAGGACACCGATGTATAAAACCGGCTTACAGATGCCGTGCCCACTTCACTGTCGTGGGCGTCGATGCCCCCGATCCAGGGTTTCCGGGAACGGCATCGGGCACATAGGTATCAGGTTTGTTGGACAGGTCGATAGTCGTGGAGCCTCCCCAGACGTTGTTGCCGGCTAAACCTTGCCCTGCCGCAACAATGTAACCATGCACAGTACTGCTGCCGCCTGTCAGGAAGGTATCGCCCGCCATGATGGAGCCAGATACTTCGGAAGATGCCCCCAGGTCGATGACTCCGCCGCTGAAGTTCGAGCCTGTATACAAGCCCGACAGATAGGCAATGTTTCCGAGGGCGTTAGACTTTAGCCGGGCATTGGTTTTATCGCAGAATCCTGTGGGATACAGGCCTGCGAAATCCGTGGTCTGGTACCCACTGGGGTATTGGTTGTTGCAGATGATGTTGTAGCCGGCGTAGTTCAAGGACCACAGTTTGTGATCGCCTGAGGTGGTGATATTGCCAGTGGCGATAACGGTGTTGTAGTAACGCCCGTTGGACATCGTCAGGTTGCCATCGAACCACAGCACGCCGGGTGCAAGGCTTTTACCTGACACGGTCCACATGCCTGAGCTATAGGTCACGCAACCATTGGAGGTCGACTGTCCTTCGCATAGGGTGCGAACGCCTGTTGGCGTAGCCGGTGTTGTGCAGTTTCCCGAAACGTCCGTGGCCGTACACAGAAAGTCGTTATAACCCCTGTCGTTCTGGTAGCCGTACCGGCCCAGATAATAAACACCGTTGGTAATTCCATTGACACCGCTGACGGTCACCCGGATTTTGTTGCCGACGTTCTCAAATACATAATTGGCCGACGATTTGTAATCGTTGGCATCGATTCTTACCCGTTTCACGGCAATGGGGCTGAGCGGCGTAAGTTTGGAACCAGGCACCTGGGTGGAGATGTTGCTGGTCGGGCAGCCACTGGTGGCCTTGGCATTGATGGATGTGTACTGCATCCACCACTGACTGGGGCAGGTAACCGTCGCGCCACTGTTAACGACGGTTGTCGTAGGCCAACTGCTGATGAGCACGTTGCCAATCGCATTGATTTCATTGGTGGTGCCATTGCTTACCGAGACAGTGGCATTGGTCTTGAGGATGCCTTGGGTACCACCGCTGGAGTTGGTGATCTGTTTCAAGGCTGATCCCTTGGCAACACTGGCAGAGCCTGAAAGCGTCAGCGTGCCGTTGGCGTAGACTTCGTTGACCTGAACGCCAGACGAAATAGAAATATTGCCCGTGGTCTCAAGGTTCGTAAGTCCCGTGACCGACCCGGAAATGTCGGCATCACCATCGACCGAGAACTTCGTGTTCTGCATGCCCACGAAGTTGATCGAGCCTGTCAGATTCAGTGATTTTGCAAACGTGATGACGCCGGGGAGCGCCGTCGTAGGGGCAGCGCCTCCGGCACTGCCTACTGCATATATCGCCTCAATCGTAGAACTCGAAGCGGCCGGGCTGTTGGCATTCACGACGGCTGTGAGTGTCAAGCCCATATAGCCGTTGGTTGTGTCGTAGGGCGTGGAGACTTTGAGGGTCAGGCCGCTAATACTGGTGGTCAGCACTTGTCCTTTCGTCATGGCGCTCAAGTTTGTCTTCTGCGCGGCATCCAGGTAAGCGCGAGTCAGTTCTACTGCTTCCCAGGCCTTGGCTTCGGCAGACACCGTGGCATGACTCGCCATCTGCTGTTCCTGCGCACTGCGGATGCCATACATCATGCCCATGGTGGTGGCCGTCAGCGCCACGCCGGTGAGCATCATGAGCAGGGTCGTGGCCATGCCGCGCTGGCGCGCACGCGGGGCGAGGGGACGAAGCAGGCGGGTGTCGAGCATGGTGAAATCCTGCTAGGTCTTCGGGGCCAGGTTGGTCAGACAGGTTTCGCTGGTGCTTTTCACGTACGACGGCGCGGACGCCGTACTGGTCGAGTCCGGAACGCTGGTGACGGCGTTCAGGGTCACCCTGACCGGTACCGTGCTGAAGGGCGTCACGGCCTTGCCGAAAGGCCAGCAGGCGATCTGTACCGCCTTGAAAAAGTCCGCTGGCTGGTGGCCTTCGATCAGGGTCGTCGTGGTCCAGGTCGTGCTGTTCCATTGTGACAGCGCCGTGCAACTGCTGGCGCCTTGCAAGCGCATCAGCTTGCCATCCTGTACCAGCAGCCCTGCGCACGTGGCCGTGGCGGTGCTGCCGGTCTTGTAGATCCAGATCAGCGCGTTGCCGCTGACCTCGGTGGTGTACGGCCAGGCGCGTTCACCGGTGCGCGAAAGCGTGCCATTGGTCAGTGTCGCGCCATACAGCAGCCTGATCGCGGTATCGGGTGTGTCAGTGATCCAGAAGCCGGCGTTGCGCAGTTCCTGTTGGGCCGTCAGCAGCGCGGCGGCCACCTGCCCGTCCTGCCGGGCGTCCTGGATGGACTGCACCGAAATACCCACCATGTTCCTGTACAGCGACAGCATGGCCAGAACGCTGATCAGCGACAGGGTCATGCCGACCATCAGGCTGATCAGGTTGAAACCGTGCTGGGTGCGTTTCACGTTTCGTCACCGACCCGGATCACGCCACCGAACAGGCCGCTGTCGCTGCTGCGGGTGGTCAGCACCACTTTGCCCAGCGTACTGGTCGGTGCGCTGATCGCCACGCCGCCAATGGTGACGCTGGGCGCATCGGTGCAGGTGGCGTCCAGGGTGATGGCGGTGGTTTGCATGGGCAGAGTGATCCTGGCTTGCCCGGCTTGGGTCGAGCACAGCGCCTTGCCGTAGCGCGCAATCAAATCACGCATCTGACTGACCGCCAGGTTCTGCACCTTCATGTCGCGCTGGCTGACCGCCGCCCGCGAGGAGGCGTAGGTCATGCCCAGGCCGATGATCGACATCAGCACGATGCCGATCAGTGATTCAAGCAGGATATCGCCCCGTTGACGCCGTGGGCCTGGCTCAAATGATCTCGACATCGACTGCGCTCTCATTGCCGACCGTCACACTGATAGTGCTCGTGGTACAGGAGGCGCTGCCGTTCACTGGCAAGCCCCGGCTATTGAAGGCAACGCAAGAGATGTCCGTACCGCCTGCCTGAATCGTGGCTGCGCCGGGCAGGCTGGCCTGCCACAGGATATTGCTGGTGGAGGCGCAGTTGATGCTGGCCTGGTCTGTCACGCTGTACAGCTTGAGCACCTGGCCGGAACGGCACAGCGCCGCTGCCGGCCAACTGTTCAGCGCACCGCCCGGATTGCGCAAGGCCGTGGCCTTGGCGCGGCTGATGCCTTGCTTGAGCAGGCCGGCGACGTCGCGTTGCCGGGCGCTGTCGACCCACGACCGGGTCAACTGCGCTCCCATCGTCACCATCAGGCTGAAGACGGCGAGGGTGATCATCAGTTCGATCAGCGTAAAACCACGATTACGCTTCATCACAGCCAGCTCGACCCGTAGCCGGTGCAACTGCCCAGGGCGCGTACGTTGTCCTGGGTCAGGGTGATGCTGCAGCCGTTGACCTTGCCACTGGTGCCCAGCGCCTCGACCTTGTAGGTGGTAGCACTCGCCGTCACGATCTTGTAAACAAACGAATCACCCTGGCTGGGCTGCCAGCCGGTGGCTGTGCACGTGGTGGTGCCGGTGGCGGCCACACAACGGGTGTCGGCGGTGGTCGCGGTGGTCGTGGTCGGGTATTTGAGCTGTTTCTGGTAGAAGTTTTCCATGACCAGACTCAGCGCGACCAGATCGGACTGTGCGCCCTTGAGCTTGCTCTTGGTTACATAGCTTTCATAGGAAGGGAAAGCTATGCCAGCCAGGATGCCGACGATGGCAATCGTGATCAGCAATTCAACAAGGGTAAAACCACGCGTTCTACTGCTGTGCGTAGCACACATATCTAAAACCGCAATCAACAAAAGTATTAGCGCGATAGTACTATGCCATCAGGCCGTTCGGAACCTGGCGATGAACTTTTAAAGGGCTTTCCGATCATTGGCCGTCGCCACATGGAGACGGCAAGTCGCTCGCCCCGTTGCCTTGAGGCATTGCCACTCAGCGTTGCCACTTTATTGCCGACACTTCCGGTTGGCTTGAATGCCTGTCAATTGTGCTTCGCGTTCATGGCCTGGTGATAGTAAACGCAAGGCGCAAGGTGCAACCCGGGCGGATCGCACCTTGAACAGGCCTGGCGCCAGAATCAGCTGCGCTGGCCCCGACGCGCGGCCTTGAGCAGGACCAGTACACCGAGAATGGCCGAAATCACAGAGCCCAGCAGCACGCCGACTTTCACTTCATCGACCAGATGCGCCGAGTTGACGAAGGCCAGGGCACCGATGAACAGGCTCATGGTAAAGCCGATGCCGCACAACAGCGCCACGCCATACAACTGGCTCCAGTTGGCGCCTTCAGGCAGCCTGGCCATGCCGATGCGGATGGCCAGCGCCGAAAAGCCGAATACGCCCAGCTGTTTGCCCAGCACCAGCCCCAGCGCGACGCCCAGCGGTACCGGGTCGACCAGGTTGTCAGGCGTGATGCCTGCCAGCGAGACGCCGGCGTTGGCAAAACCGAAGATCGGCACGATGGCAAACGCGACCCAGGGATGCAGCTTGCCTTCCATCTTGAGCAGCGGCGACTGACGCTCGTTTTCCGGGTTGCCCATCGGAATGCACAGCGCCAGGATCACACCGGCCAGCGTGGCATGGATGCCCGATTGCAGCATCAGGAACCACAACAGCGCACCGGCCAGCAGGTAGGGAATCAGGCTTTTGACGCCAAAGCGGTTCAGCGCCACCAGGGCCACGATCACGCCCAGCGAGGCCAGCAGCATGTTGATCGACAAGTCGCTGGTGTAGAACAGGGCAATGATGATGACCGCGCCCAGGTCATCGAGAATGGCCAGGGCCGACAGAAAGACTTTCAGCGACACGGGCACGCGCTTGCCCAGCAGCGACAGCACGCCCAGCGCAAACGCGATGTCGGTAGCCGCCGGAATGGCCCAGCCGCCCAGCGTCTGCGCATTGCCCCAGTTCACGGCGATGTAGATCAGCGCCGGCATGATCATGCCGCCCAGCGCCGCCAGGCCCGGCAGCGCGCGATCGCCCCAGCTGGCGAGCTGGCCGACCAGCATTTCACGCTTGATCTCCAGGCCCACCAACAGGAAAAAGATTGCCATCAGGCCGTCGTTGATCCAGTGCGAGATCGACAGCCCCGCCACATAGGTATGCAGGGTCGAGAAGTAAGCGGCCGACAAGGGCGAATTGGCCACGATCAGCGCGGCCAGGGCGGCCGCCATCAGAATCAGACCGCCAGCCGACTCGGCAGCGAAAAACCGTGAAAGAAAAGCCGTGGCAGAAGGCGAGGGGGTGGTGCTTGAGGTTTTGTCGAGGCGTACAGGGTCCAGACTCATAGGCACGAGGGCTCCGCACAAGCGGCCCGACCCGTGCTGAATTTAACCTGCCCTGCCGCATCATGCGGTGACACCCGAGGTCGCATTTTACACAGGCAAGGCCGGGTGGCTAGAGCAAAATGATGGCATTCGGATCAACGTTTGCCGGCTTGCTGCCAGTGCCTCGTTTTTGTGACGCTGCACGGCTGAATTTGTGCGCTGTGGGGGGCGAATCACCCCGCGAGCCGGTCGAGAAACGCAGGAAAGTCATGGGCGACTTCATGGTATTGCCCGGTGTCCATGATCCATAAGCCAATCGTGCCGTGGTCGGCATCGCCCAGAGACAACAGGAAGTAATTGCCGCCCTCGTCAAAGGCAAACGGTATCTTCCCGACAAGCGCCGGAACGTCTTCCACCAATTCGCTGTACGCCTGCTCCATGGGCACCCGCCCATATTTGATAGGCACAAAGCCCGCCAGTAACAAGTCGTTGCCGTTCAGGGCGTCGTCGATATAGCCGCCATTGATGGCCAGATAGAAATCACGGAATGCCTCAGGAAGACGACCCTCAAGGCGTTGCTCGAAACTGTGGATATCCGCCTCTGACAGGCTGGCGGCGGACTCGATCAAATAGGGCAGCATGGCGTTTTCCTGTAAAGCTCATGGCTGTGCCGATCACCCAGGGATGCGCGCGAACGTGCAGGAAGGGCCGGCCGGTCCATTGTGCCGATCTACCCGATTTAGTCACGCGCCTCGGTTGCAATTGCTCCGTCGCTTGAACACAATGCGACTTATTATCATTTGCGTACCGCCGGGGCGCGCCTCATGCCTTCTCATCATCAGGGTCTGCAAACGCTCTACATCGACCATCACCGCTGGCTGCATGGCTGGCTGCGCAGCCGCCTGGACAATACCGCCGACGCGGCGGACCTGGTGCAAGACACGTTCATGCGCCTGCTCAACCGGCACGAACGTCTGGAATTGAACGCCCCGCGCGCTTTTTTGAGGACGGTTGCCAAAGGCTTGGTGATCGACCATTGGCGACGCGAAGAGGTCGAGCGTGCGTACCTGCAAGCCTTGGCGCTGCGCCCGGAGCTTGAGGCGCCGTCACCGGAATCGCGTGAGCTGGTCTTCGAACTGCTTGAAAGCATCGCGCGAATGCTCGATGGCTTGAAACCCAAGGTCAGGCGCGCGTTTCTGCTGGCCCAGTGCGAAGGGCTGTCGCACCAGCAGATCGCCGCGCAGATGGGCGTTTCGCTGCGCTCGGTGGAGCGCTATGTCGCCGATGGGCTTTATCACTGCTACCAGTTGCGGTACGGCGCTTGAACCGCCTGTCTACCCCGGATCAGCCTTCCCGGCAGGCCGTCAGGCAGGCCATCGAGTGGTCATTGCGCTTGCAAGCGCACTCGTCCGATGCGTCTGTGCATGAGCAGTGCGCACGCTGGCGCGCGCAGAACCCTGAGCATGAGTGTGCATGGCAACGCATCCAGGCGCTCAACAGCGAACTGAGCACCCAGTTCAAGGCGCTGCCTGTTTCGACTGCGGCCTTCGAGGCGCTGGAGCAGGGCACACAACGGCTCAGCCGCCGACGCGCCTTGAAGCTGTTGTCCGGCACTGCGGTGCTTGGGGCCGGAGCGTGGCTCGCTCGCGACCTGGGGCCGGTGCAGCAGTGGCGCGCCGATTACGCCACCGGGTTCGGGCAAATGGGCCGCTTCCAGCTGGCCGATGGTACGCAGTTGCAGCTCAATACCGACAGCGTGGTGGATCAGGATTTCAACGCCGGGCAGGCACTGATCCGCCTTGTGCGCGGCGAGATGCGGGTGACCACGCCTTTGCCGCCTGCCGGGCAGCGGCCGCTGCAGGTGCGCAGCCGCCACGCGCTGTTTGAAACCCTGGGCGGCGATTTTGTCGTGCGCCAGGACGAGGGCAGGACCCGGCTCAGTGTCAGCACAGGCCAGGTGCTGATCCGGCTGCCCGGTGCCAGCCCGGTCGAGGTTCGCGCCGACCAGCAGTATGTGGTCAGCGCCACCCAGGCGACCCTGGTGCCGCAGCCGGAAATGGACGCCGAGGCCTGGCTGGAGAGATTGATCGTGACGCGCGACATGCGCCTCAGGACGTTTCTGACCGAGGTGGGGCGCTACCGGCGAGGCCACCTGGGCTGCACGGACGACATCGCCGACTTGCGGCTGTCCGGGGTCTTTCGCCTGGAAGACACGGACAAACTGCTGGCGGTGCTGCCGCAAACGCTGCCGGTGCAGGTGAACTACCGCACGCCCTGGTGGGTGACGCTCAGAGGCCAGGTTTGATTTGCAGGACGCGCTGCCCCGGACGGTCCGGCGATGAGGCCAGCAAGGCCCATACACCTGCTGTGCCTGACACATCGCCATCGCCGGCAAGCCGCCTCCCACAGTCTGGTGTCAGGCCCGAAATCCCGGGCGACATCAATTCGGTGGGAAGGGGCTTGCAGGCGATGAGGCCGGCAAGGTCCATACACCTGCTGTGCCTGACACATAGCCATCGCCGGCAAGCCGCCTCCCACAGTCTGGTGTCAGGCCCGAGATTCTGGGCGACATCAATTCGGTGGGAGGCTGCTCTGCAGGCGATGAGGCCGGCAAGGTCCATACACCTGCTGCGCCTGACACATCGCCATCGCCGGCAAGCCGCCTCCCACAGTCTGGTGTCAGGCCTGAAATCCCGGGCGACATCAATTCGGTGGGAGGCTGCTCTGCAGGCGATGAGGCCAGCAAGGTCCATACACCTGCTGCGCCTGACACATCGCCATCGCCGGCAAGCCGCCTCCCACAGTCTCGGTGTCAGGCCCGAGATTCTGGGCGACATCAATTCGGTGGGAGGCGGCTTGCCGGCGATGAGGCCAGTAGGGTCTGTGCTGTTGCTGTACTGGGTGCCTGGCTCGATGCGGTCTTTTTGGCGGGTTTTCCAGGTTCGGCCGGCTAAGAGAGACCACCCTCTTGATCAACCGCCTCACGGAAACCCCAATGATCCGGCAATTGATGTCTACCCCGATTCGCCTCGCCACGCTGACGACTGCCTTGGGCGTGGCGCTCATGCCTGTACAGGCCCAGGCCCAGGATCCGTCGGTGGTCACTGCCAGTGCGCGCAGTTACTCGATCGCCCCGGCGCCACTGGGCGAGGCTTTGAATCAATTCGCACGACAAGCGGGCATCACCTTGTCGGCCATCCCGGCGCAGACGGCCGGCCTGCAGTCGCCGGGGTTGCAGGGCAGCTATTCAGTCGATCAGGCCTTGGCGATCCTGTTGGGTGGCAGCTCGCTGCAGGCGGTCTCGCCGGATGGCAACAGTTACGTGCTCACCCGTGTACAAAGCGAAGCCTTGGCACTGCCCACGACCGACATCCGCGGCTTTGCACTGGGCAACGCGCTGGGCAGCGTCGAAGGCTACAACGCCACCCACAGCCAGATCGCCACCAAGACCAGCACCGCCGTGCTGGAAACCTCCCAGTCGGTGTCGGTGGTCACGCGTCAGCAAATGGACGATCAAGGCGCCCAGACCGTCGCCCAGGCCATGCGCTACACCCCCGGCGTGCTGACCAATCCCTATGGCGCCACTCACCGTTACGACTACGTGGCCCTGCGCGGTTTCAACGACGGCTCTGTGGATAACATCTACCTGGACGGCCTCAAGTCGATGGGCGACAGCGGCACCTACAGCACGATGCAAGTGGACCCCTATTTTCTTGAGCGGGTCGACATTCTCAAGGGGCCATCGTCGGTCCTTTACGGACGCAGCTCGCCTGGCGGCCTGGTGGCGCTGACCAGCAAGAAACCGCTGTACACGCCCTATCACCAGATCCAGGCCACTGTCGGCACCCGGGGCCAGCGCGGGCTGGGCTTCGATTTCAGCGGGCCGGTCGATGACGACAAGCGCGTGGCCTATCGCCTGACCGGCCTGGTCGACCGGTCCGACACGCAGTTCGATCATGTCGAAGAAAAACGCTACGCGCTGGCGCCGAGCGTCAGCATCGACTTCTCCGAGGACACCTCGCTGACAGTGCAGGCTTATCTGCAGCGCGATCCCGAGGGCGGCTATCACAGCGGCGTGCCCGCCGATGGCAGCCTGCACCAACGCAACGGCCGGCGTATTTCCGAGCACTTTTTCGATGGCGAGCCCGGTGTCGATAGTTTCAGTCGTGACCAGCAGGCTTTCAGCTATCAGTTCGAACATCGCTTCAACGAGGTCTTCACGGCCCGGCAGAACTTCCGCTATCAGGAATCGGACGTCGAGCTTGATCAGGTCTACGGCTACGGCTGGACGACGCCAACCAGCAACGAACTGAATCGCTATTACTCAGGCGGCGATGAGCGTTTGCATGCCTTCATCATCGACAACATGCTGCAGGCCGACTTCTTCACCGGCAATGCCCGGCACACGCTGCTGTTCGGCGCCGACTATCAGCGGCGCAAGACCGTCGTGGACTGGACCAGCGGCGCAGTGACGTCATTGAACGGCTTCGATCCGGAGTATGGCAATGCGGCGATCACTTATTACGATCCCACCCGTTACCTGCGCCGCCTGGAGCAGACAGGCGTCTATGCCCAGGACCTGATCGAGTGGAACCAGTGGCGCTTCTCGCTGGGTGTGCGCCACGACTGGGTCGAGACTTCGGATGAAAACCGCCTGGCCGAGGCCGGCAGGCCCAAAGGCACCGAGCGCCAGGACAAGCGCACCAAGACCACCGGCCGCGCGGGCGTGCTGTACCTGTTCGACAACGGCCTCGCGCCTTACCTGAGCTATTCGGAGTCCTTCAATCCGAACTCGTATTCCGACAGCGCGGGCAATCCGCTGGCGCCTACCGACGGCAAGCAGTGGGAGGCCGGTCTCAAATATCAGCCGCCCGGCACGGATGATCTGTTCACTGCCTCGGTGTTTCGTATCGACCAGGAAAACCTGGCGTCCAAGCTGCCTCAGGAGAACTTCTATCGCCCCATCGGCGCGGTACGTTCACAAGGGCTGGAGCTCGAGGCGCACTTGCAGGTGAACGAACAGTTCAAACTCTTGGGCAGCTACACCCTGACCGACATCGAGTATTCGAAGTCCATGCCCAGCACCCTCAGCACCTCTGACAACCTCATCGAGAACAAAGGCCACTCGCCGACCCAGGCTGCGAAGCACATGGCCGCGCTCTGGGGAGACTACGCGTTCGACAGCGGCGCGCTCGATGGCCTGCGCCTCGGCGCGGGTGTGCGTTACGTGGGCTCAAGCTGGGCCGATGCCGAGAACACCCTGAAAGTGCCGTCCTATACGCTGTATGACGCCTCGGTCGGTTACGACCTGGGCAAGGTGGGGCTCAAGGGCGTGGATGTGCGGGTCAAAGCCAACAACCTCACGAACGAGTCCTACGTGGCCTCGTGTGCCAGCCTGAGCTATTGCTATGTGGGTGAGGAGCGCAACGTGAGTGCAACGCTCAGCTACCAGTTCTGAGCCGGACGACCCGCCCGCCAGCGCCCCGACACGGGCGCTGTGCGTATCGGCGTTCACACGCCCTCAACGCTGTGTTGCCAGGCCCTGGGGACTGTAGACATTGACCTGCGCGCGACCGGCGGCCTTGGCCTGGTACAGCGCTTCATCCGCCCGGCGCTTCAAGGTGTGCACGTCTGACCCGGCTTCGGGATAGAACGCCACGCCAATGGACGACGACGTCTTGATCTGCAGGTCCTTGATGGCCCAGGGATGCTGCAAGGCTTCACAGAGCCGCAGCGCAATGTTCGTGGCCTGCTCGCGCCGGGCGCACGCCAGAAGAATGATGAATTCATCCCCGCCGATTCGTCCGAACAGGTCCGTGTCGCGCAGGGCATGGCGCGTCCTGCGCGCGAAGGCGACCAGCAGTTCATCACCCACGGCGTGGCCGAGCTGATCATTGATGCGCTTGAAATTGTCCAGGTCGAGATAAAGCAGCGCCGTGCCCGCATGACGGCCGGCAGACGCGTCGATCAAGGCCAGCCGTTGCGAAATCATGTCCATGATGCCGCGCCGGTTGGGGATGCCTGTCAGCGCATCGACGAAGGCGAGCTGCCGCAGACGGTTCTCACTGACTTTGAGCGCCTCTTCGGCCAGCTTGCGCTCGGTGATATTGCGGCTGACGATGACCAGGCGGTGGCGATTGCCGGCGCTGTCGAAATGGGGCGTCTTGATCACCTCCCATGTGTTGATGCGCCCGTCCAGGCCCATGAACGATTTTTCGACCATCGTCGCGTGCCCGTTTTGCCAGGCCAATGTGTCGGTCTCGATGTTGTAGCGAAAACCGTCGGCGTACACAGGCCGGACGATGATCAACTCTTCATCGGTGATGCCGATGTAGTCGAAGCCATCGAGCCCATAGGCTTTGAGCGCCGTTTCGTTGCAAAAGAGCCAGCGCCCCTGACCGTCTTTGACGACGATGAATTCCTGGATCGAGTCCAGCAAGGACTGCAGATCTACAGCATCGGATCGAGTGTTCATGGTCATACTTCACGGCGAGGGGTGAGTGGCAATTCGCTGTCGCCTTATCGGCCGGGCCCGGGCTTTGGATAGACCGCCTGTCTGCGGTGGGCGCGGCGAGTGGTAGACCGTTGCCGGTTGTGGAAATTCGAACACAGATGCATGCCGGGCCGTCAGCGGTGGATGACCCTTGCACCTGCCAGCCACGGGTGGCTCAGGAACAAAACAGGCTTTTACGTTTCATAATCCAGGCCCGCATACCAACGCCAGCCCCTGCAAGGAACGCCTGTGAATTTCCTCAAGAAGCTTTTCGGTTCATTCAAAAGTCCTTCCAGCCAGCAGAACGCCCAGCCCACAGCGCCATCCCCCGATCACCACGAGCCGGTGACGCCTGGCAATCCGGCGGATGAGGCTGAAGCGGCCAACCAGGCCGCCCGGAACGCCAGTGCCGCGTGCCTGGATCGTCACTGGAGCGCGGTCGGCAGCGTCGAGCAGGATGTCCTTTCCTACCTGATCAGCCCGAGCCTTTCGGGTGGCCCTTACTGGCCCTCGACCCGCCAGGCCTACCGCGTGATTCGCCGTGGCACCAGCGTCATCATGGCCACCGAAGGCTTGTCAGACCCGTTCGACGACACTGAAGGCATGGGCAATGGTTTCGAGATGGAGTTGTTCGTGGAAACCGCCGATATCCCCGAGCATGCCCGTGGCGCGGTGGGCGAAGTCGATCCGTTGAAGCGCAGTTGGGTCTTTGAACTGGTGGAGAACGTTGCCGGGACCGTGGCCGGCGCTGGCGGCATCACCTCTCAACTTGACCTGCACGGGGCGCTGTCGCTGGAAATTCCAGGGTTCAGCCAGTCGCACCACCTGAGCGATCAACTGCCTGCACATTTCGTGACCGATGACGACGCCATCGGCGTCTTGCTGGGCGCCCCTGAACCGGATTTCCCGACCTTATTGAATGACATGCCCTTATCGCCAGTCAGGCTGGTACCGATCGTACTGATCACCGCGTCGGAGCTTGAATACGTGCGTGCGGGCGGGCGAGAAGCCCGCGAAGACCTGGTGAACCGCCTGAGGGCGGCGGGCATCGGACACAGGAGCTGCCTGCATCGTGCCAGTGTCGTTTGATGTTGCCTGGCTTGAGCATCGCACTTCAACGTGCAGTGCCCCAATGCGGACCCTGCGGCATCGCCTGGGTTATGAACATTGCCATAACGGCAATGTGATAGCATGCGCGCGCCCCAGGAGGGGCAACTCCTGAAAGCCCGCAAGGAATAAGCCGCATGAAAGATTTTGTCATCAGCGTCAACAACATCGTTCTCTACGTTTCTTTGGCCGTCATCTGGCTTGTCGCTGTTATCTCCCTGTTCACCAGTGGATTTCTGCCAGCCTTGGGCGTTTTCGTGGTCGGCACCCTGGTCTGGTGCATCATTTCCGGTTTCTGGTTCGTCCAGTCGGCGACGTATGAAGAGCTGCGCAAGCTGAACGCCAACAAAGGCTGAAGCGCCGGGGGCCAAGCCAGACCTGCCGCTTTTCACCGGGCGCCTGGCTTTGCCACACCCGATGCCCCGGTCCTCAATACACAAGCAGCCCCCGCACCATGCCCATGGCGAGCACCGAGCTGTGCAGCAGCACGGGCGCCAGCAGACCTGCGCTGCGTATCCGGGCGTATGCCAGGATGACCGCGATCAGGCTGAACAGCAGCACGCCTGTCCAATGGGGCTGATGCTGGTGGACAAAGAGGTAAAGGGCGCTGGTCGCCAGGATCGCCGCATACCGCCAGACGCGCTGCTCGACCGGGAACAATCGGATCAGAAAGTGCCGGTACAGCAACTCCTCGATCAGCGGGAGAACGGTGAGCACCAGGGTAAATATCAGCACCCTTTGCGCCATCGAAGCCTTCAACCCGTGCGTCGTCACCAACGGTTCAGACTTATACCCAAGCGCAAAGTCCAGGCCCGTGCACAGCAACAGACTGACCACCAGCCAGGGAAAACACCGCTTGAGCGTTGCGGCCACGTCATGGCCCATGACGGCACGCACGCCACCGCTATGGCGACGCTCGAATATGGCTACGGCCAGAAGCACGGTTGCCTGGACACTGCCGATCATCAAGAGCTGCAGCCCGGTCCAGCCACTGGCGCCAACGATCGTCATCAGCACTGCTTGAGTCGCCAGGCCTGAAGCGATTGCCAGCAAGAGCATCGCGATACGACGCCGCCAGGAATAGGCGTCTGTGCAGGCGGCGGATTGCCCGCCAGGTGCTTGGTTCTTCACGCCCTGTTTCCTTGAACAATGGAGAGGGTGGGCATGTTACTGAACCGCGCCACAGGGTTCACTGACTTCGCAGCGCTTCAGGCTGGCCCTTGTCTGGCAACAGCCGGCTGGCGTATACAAGGCGGTACATTTTTACTGTGCCCCAACCCAAAGGACGGACCCCGTGATTACCTGCCACCTCAAATACGTCATCGACCCCTACCAGCTGCCGGCCTTCGAACGCTACGCGCGTCAATGGATCGGCCTGGTGAGGCGCTTTGGCGGCCAGCACCACGGCTACCTCATGCCCTCGGAAGGCGCCAACAACATTTCCTATTGCTCGTTCAGCTTTGCCAGCCTGGCCGATTACGAGCGCTACCGGCAGGACGCGGCGCAAGACCCTGAATGCCTGCGGTTGATGAACGAGGCCAATGAGCTGAAATTCATTGTGAGTTACGAGCGCAGCTTCATGCGGCCGGTGTTCGAGTGAAGCCCGGTACGGCATCAAGCCTGTAGGCGCGCGGGGGGCGGCCATCCGTCTTGCCGGCGACCGGCTGCGTCAGCAGTCGTAAATTTTCAGCGTTTCCGAAATTTTTCGAGCGCTAGCGCACTCGGTCGCCGGCAAGCGGGCTCCTACAGGTCTGGTTGCAGCCTGGCATGACCCTTTTGAACCTCAGGAAATCTCGATCTGGTAACGGAACCCGTCGGCTGCGGCGCGTGACAGGCGGAACTCCAGAGGGGATCGGTCATAGCCCAGTGCTGTACGCTCGATGTTGACCACCGGCGCACCGGCCTCGATCGACAGGGTTTCGGCCATGGCTTGATCGGCCGCGCCGACGGTAAGGGTTTCTTTGGCTGAGGCGATGCATTGCCCGCACTGCTGTTCATAAAGCGGATAGAGCAGTTCGCCGAAGCTTGCCGAGTCGATTTCCATCAAGGCCCCGAAGCGGCTGGCGGACAGCCAGATTTGCTCATGAAACAACACGCGGCCTTCGACCCTGCGCAAGCGCTCCATGTACACGACCTGTTCACCCTCGCTCAGCGCCAACGCATCGGCCACCGCCTTCGACGGGGCCTGCAAGGCTTTGCTGAGGATACGGCTGGTGGGGATTTCACGTCCGCCGCCGGCATTCACCTGGCGAAAGAAACGCGCCAGCGAAGTCTCGAAGTTCGGACGGCGCACAAAGGTGCCACGGCCCTGGCTGCGCAACAGCAGCCCTTCGTTGACCAGCGTATCGACGGCCTTGCGCACCGTGCCGATGGCCACGCCGTAATGCCGGGTCAGCTCCGCTTCCGTGGGAATAGGGGAATCAGGGGTCCATTCACGGGCCGCAATCTTGGCCAGCATTTCTTCTCTGAGGCGCTGATACAGCGGCAGCCGCTCGTCGTATCCCAGCGTTGATGTGTTCATTTCTTGATCAGTCCTTATCCGATGCCGGTGCACTTTATCACTGCGGCATTGATTGACAGGTATCGAGCACTAAAGATATGGTCATACATTCATATATATGAATCTGCACAGCCCTACAATTTAGCTCGTTTCCCGGCCTGACCGCTGTTGGCAGGCCTTGTCACGGCAACAACAAATCACGGTTTCTGCTTATGACGCTTTCCCTGTCGCCCTGCCTGCAAGGCGTGGACACGCACGCGCACATCTTCCGCCAGGATTTGCCGATGGTGCCCGGACGCCGCTACAGCCCTCACTACGATGCATTGGTCGAGGACTACCTCAAGCACCTTGATCGCCATGGCCTGGCGTACGGCGTGCTGATCCAGCCGAGTTTCCTCGGCACCGATAACCACTACCTGATTGAGGCGTTAAGGCGTTATCCACAGCGGCTGCGGGCTGTGGCCGTGGTCGAGGCAGGCGTCAGCGAGGCGCAACTGGACGAGTTGGCCGAGGCCGGCGTGGTGGGCATTCGTCTTAATCTGATCGGCAAGGCCCTGGCCGACTACACAGGCCCTGCCTGGACCGACCTGTTCGCACGACTGGCCCGGCGAGGCTGGCACGTCGAGATTCAGCGCGCCCTCGATGACGTGGCCCTGATTGTGCCGGACATCCTGGCGTGTGGTGCCGATGTGGTGATCGATCACTTTGGCCTGCCCACCGGAGGCATCGAGCCTGAGAAGCCCAACCACAAGGCCTTTCTCGGGTTACTGGCCCACGAGCGCGTCTGGCTCAAGCTCTCGGCCCCTTACCGCAGCCAGTCGAACCTTGAGCAGGCGCGGCAGGTTCTGGCGCAGGTGCGCGAGGCGAGCGGCGGCATCGCACGATTGCTCTGGGGCAGCGACTGGCCCAACACCCAGTTCGAAGACCAGACCGACTACGACCGACAGGTCGCCTTCATCGAAGCGCTGTTACCGGACCCGAACGAACGCACCCGGATACTTCTGACTAACCCGGCGAGGCTGTTCGGCTTCGACGTTTCGCGCTAAACGACCCATAACAACAATAGGACATTCCTTATGATGAGCCTGCTCGTCGTGGCGGCAATCGTGGTTGCTGTCGCACTTGGCTACAAGACCAAGATCAACATCGGTCTTTTCGCAATTGCCTTTGCTTACTTGATCGGCTGTTTCGGGATGGGACTGAGCCCTTCCGAAATCATCGGCATGTGGCCGCTGAAGATCTTCTTCATCATCTTCGCCGTGTGCCTTTTCTACAGTTTTGCCACGGTCAACGGCACCCTGGAAAAGCTGGCCGAGCATTTGATCTACCGCTGCCGGAGCATGCCGCAACTGCTGCCCTTCGCGGTGTTCTTCACCGCCACACTGATTGCGGCAATGGGCGCTGGCTACTACACGGTGCTGGCCTTCATGGCGCCGATCACCCTGTTGCTGTGCCAGCGTACGGGCATGAGCCTGATCACCGGCAGCATGGCGGTGAACTATGGCGCCTTGAGCGGCGCCAACTTCGTCTCCAGCCAGAGCGGCATTATCTTTCGAGGCCTGATGGTCAACGCCGGCATTCCGGAGAACGACGCTTTCATCAATGCGGCGGCCATCTTCGCTAGCACCCTGGTGATTCCGCTGCTGGTGATTTCCGTGCTGGTGTTTCTGACCGGGCAGGGCAAGGCGCTGAAGGCGTCTGCCTACGTAGCCACCGAGGCGACACCGCTGAACCGCGAACAGAAGATCACCCTGTGGCTGACGCTGGCGATGATGGCCATCGTCCTGGCGGCACCTATCGCCCAGATCGCCTTCCCGGATAACACGACGGTGCGCTTTCTCAATTCCAAAAATGGACATCGGCCTGATCGCCAGCGTGTTTTCCGTCATTGCGCTGCTACTCAAGCTGGGCGACGAACGCAAGGTCATGGCCTCGGTGCCCTGGGCGACGTTGATCATGATCTGTGGCGTAGGCATGCTCATCTCGGTCGCCATCAAGGCCGGGACCATCAATCTGCTGGCCTCGTGGATGGGCAGCAGCATCTCGCCGATTCTGGTGCCGATCGTCTTCGGCATCGTGGCGGCGTGCATGTCGCTGTTTTCCAGCACCCTGGGCGTGGTCACGCCGGCACTGTTCCCGATGGTGCCGCCGATTGCCGCTGCCATCGGGCTGGACCCCATGGTGCTGTTCGTGGCCATCGTGGTCGGTGCGCAAGCGACGTCCATCTCGCCGTTCTCATCGGGCGGCAGCCTGATACTGGGCTGCTGCCCGACGGATCAGAGCCGTGCCTCATTGTTCCCGCAGTTGCTCTTGCGCGCCGCACCGCTGGGGTTTGCGGCAGCACTGATATTCAATGCGGCTTTTACCTTTGCCTTGTTTTAAAAAGCCAGGCCGGCACGCAGCGTCTGTACGTCCGCTGCTGCCGCAAGGCTGCCTCTCTCAAGCAGAGATTAACTTACTGATTTTATTTAATTTAAAAAACACCTGTGGGAGGCCCGAAATCCAGGGCGACACCAAACCTGTGGGAGGCTGCTCGGCCCGACGATGAGGCCGGCACGGGCGACGCTTATGCCGTGTCTGTCAGTCAGCTCTCGTCAGCAGAGCACTGCATCTGTTCACGTATCTTCTTTGCCGTCCGCCCTCGGGTCTCTCCCTTCGAGCCCTTTGCCTGCAATTGTGTAATTTCCTCCTCGGTCAACCGCAAGCGCGCTGATACAGCGCTTTCGTACAGCACGCATCGGACCGCCGTAGGAGCGCGCTCTGCCCGCGACCGAGTGCGCAGCGCTCGCAAAAATGGTGTAGACGCTGAAAATTTACGACTGCTAACGCAGCCGGTCGCGGTGGTCCGGCATCCCGGCAAGCGCGCTCCAGCGGTCCGCAGCGGCTGGATAAAAAATCCAGGCAACAAAAAACCCGCACTGGGCGGGTTTTCTGTTTGTTCAGATGCTGCATGCACCATCTGAATCTCAATGATGGTGCCCAGAGACGGAATCGAACCGCCGACACGGGGATTTTCAATCCCCTGCTCTACCGACTGAGCTATCTGGGCAACGGGGCGCATTAAACGTCTTTTTCGGCAGGTCGTCAAACTTTTTTTTGAAAAAAATCTGAATCTTTACCGCAGCTTACGTCCGGCACCCCGAAAACCCTTTATTTCTCGGGGGCGACGTAGCCTTCGGCCTGGGCGTACTCCTCGCCCGAGAAGTACTTGTCCATCTCGGCCTGGAGGAATTTGCGGTCCTCGGCATTCATCATGTTCAGGCGGCGTTCGTTGATCAGCAGGGTCTGGTGCTTCTGCCAGTCGGCCCAGGCTTTCTGCGACACGTGGTTGTAGATGTCTTCGCCCTTGGCGCCGGGGTAGGGTGGGCGCTCCAGGGCGGGGAGTTCTTCTTTGTACTTGCGGCACATAACGGTACGGGTCATGACGACTCTCCTGCGTTCAATACGTCGGCTGCGTGTTTGAGCAGCTTCTTCACCGGGGCGGCAAGGCCCAGGCGCGGTGGGGTGGCGAGGTTATACCAAAGCCAGTCGGCCTCGGCCACGCAGGCGGCCTGGGGCTGCACCCGGACCAGCCACGGCTCGATGCTGAGCTGGAAGTGGCTGAAGGTGTGCAGCACGCCCGGCAACGCCTGGTGGCTGCCCAGCGCCAGCGCGTGCTGGTCGGCCAGGTGTTGCAGGTCGTCGAAGGCGTCCAGCTCAGGCAGGCTCCACAGTCCGCCCCATAATCCGGTGGACGGGCGGCGGTACAGCAGAATTTCGCCCTGGGCGTTGGCCAGCAAGGGCATCAGCGTGCGTTTCTGCGGGATGGCCTTGCGTGGCTTGGGGATCGGGTAGCGCGTCTCCAGGCCCAGCAGGTGCGCTTCACAGCTGCGCTCCAGCGGGCACAGCAGGCAGCTGGGCTTGCTGCGGGTGCACAGGGTGGCGCCCAGGTCCATCATCGCCTGGGTGTAGTGATTGGCCCGCGCATGGGGCGTGAAGTGCTCGGCCACCGCCCACAGCTGGCGCGCCACGGCCGGCTCGCCGGGGTAGCCTTCCTGGGCCACGTAGCGGGCCAGCACACGCTTGACGTTGCCGTCCAGGATTGGCGCGCGGATGCCCATGCTGATGCTGGCAATGGCGCCGGCGGTGGACAGGCCGATGCCGGGCAACTCGGTCAGTTGCTCGACGCTGCGCGGAAATTCCCCGCCGTGGTCGGCCATGACGATCTTCGCGGTCTTCTGCAGGTTGCGAGCACGGGTGTAGTAGCCCAGGCCCGTCCACAGGTGCAGTACTTCGTCTTCGGGGGCTTCGGCCAGCGCCTGCACGTCGGGCAGGGCGGTCATGAAGCGGTCGAAATAGTTGAGCACCGTGCTGACCTGCGTCTGCTGCAGCATGATTTCCGAAACCCAGACCCGGTACGGATTGATGTCCTGCTGCCAGGGCAGGTCGTGACGACCATGCACGTCGAACCAGTCCAGCACCGCCTGGGAAAACTGCTCAGGCGGCAGTGCGTGTACGGCATTCATCGATTGAACAGCCCTTTGAGTGCGTCTTTGAGTTCCGGGCTGACCTTGTCGCCCAGTTTTTCGTCGATCTTTTCACCGAGCTTGTCGCGGGCTTCGTCGCCCAGCAGCTTGGCGGCGATCTGCGTCAGGCCTTCTTTTTCGACGCGACAGGCCTTGGCGCCCAGCTCCAGCGGGCCACGGCAGCGCATCGGCCATTCCAGGCCCACGTAGCGTTCGTTGACCTGGCAGGCCGGGTCCGGCATCTCGCCCTTGTCGCCTTCGATGACGATGCCCACGCGGTAGTCCATGCCCAGTACGCGCAGGTCGACGTCGCCGCGACCGTTGACGGTCAGGCCGGGAATGCGCGCCTTGAGGTCCGAGTTGCTGGCCACACCGTTGCGGATCACCAGGCTGCCGGTCAGTTGCTGGAACGGGGTGTCCTTGCCGCGCGGTTCGCCGGTCAGGGGCTTGCGGTTGAGAAAGGCAATGCCCTGGCACAGTTGCTGTTCCAGGTTGGCGTTGACCAGCACGCCGTTGGCCAGGGAAACGTTGGCGGTGCCGTCGAGGCTGTCGATCAGGGCTTTCTGGCTGTTGCCCTGGCCGGCCAGGTCGGCGGTCAGGGTCAATTGGCCGCGCACCGGCGGGGTCTGGCCCTGGCTTTCCAGCACGCGCTCCACCGGCACCTTGATCACGCGGGTCTGCACGCTCAATGCCGGGGTGTCCTGGCGGGCGTCGAGGTTGCCCTGGGTCTCGAAGTGGCCGTTGTAGAGGTCGCCGCTCAGGCTGTCGAGGCGGATCACGCCATTGGCGGCCTGGGTCTTGAGCAGGGCGTTGTTGATCGGCAACCGGTTGATGATCAGCTTGCCGAAGCTCAGGTCGGCCTGCGCGTCCAGCTTGCGCAGGCGCTCCAGCGGCAGCAGCTTGTCGCTGCTCCAGGCGGCCTTGCTCGGCTGCTCGGGCAACGGCGTGGTGCCGGCCCCGGCCACGGCAGCCGCTTCGCTGCCTTGCACTTCGGCCTGGCGGGCGGCCTTGGTGCCCTTGGTGGTTTCGCTTTCGGCCGGGCGGTAACGGTCGGCGTTGAACGTGTCGGCCTTCAGTTGCAGGCGCAGGGCCTGGCGGGCGAAGTCGTCGACGGCGATGCGGCCGGTGAAGGTGCTGTCGTCGAGCTTGAGGTTGAGCTCATCGAGCACCAGGCTGGTGGGCGTGCCGCTCAGGCGGGTGGCCATTTCGATCTTGCTCAGGGCGCCTTCGCCCATGGCCGGCAGTGGCTGGCCGATGCCGTCGAGGAAGGTGCGCAGGTCGAACTGGGCGATCGACAGGCCGCCGCTGAACTGTGCGGTCTTGTCCAGGTCGCGGGCGCGCAGTTCGCCCAGGGCGCGCAACTGGTTGACCGACACCTTCAGGCTGTTCCATTCGGCGACGTTGGCGGTCAGGTCGGCCAGCAACTGGCCCTGGGCGACGAAGGTGACGGTCTTGCCTTGCAGCGGCTCGCCGGCCAACTCGCCTGACAGGCGCATGTCTTCGAACTGGTAGCGCTTGAGCGCCCGGTCCAGGCGCAGGTTGCCGACCAGTTCGGTGCGGGCGCGCAACACCGGTTGGTTGGTGTTTAGAAAGGATGTGAGCTTGACGGCGATGTCGGCGCCTTCACGCACCGGGCCGGTACTCAACTGGATGCTCTCGGCGGTGTAGGTCTTGCCGGCGGCTTCGTCGCTGTACTGCACCCGGGCGTTGTTGACCGTCAGGCTGTCGATGTCCAGCTTGAGCGGCCGTGAGGGTTTTTCCGACTCCGCCGGCGCAGGTGCCGTGCCGTCGGCGGGCGCTTGTGCGGTGCCATTGGCCGGCTTGCCGATGTCTTCCCAGTTGCCGTGGCCGCTCTTGTCGCGCAGCAGGATCAGGTTCAGGCCTTCGACACGGACATCGCTCATCTGCACTTCACGGCGCAGCAGCGGCAGGACGCGCACCGACAGACCGAGCATGGTCAGGTCCGCGAAGGGCTGGTCTGGCTTGGTCAGGGTCGCCACCTGAGCGTCGTGCAACTCCAGGCCCAGCCAGGGGAACAGACTCCAGCCGATATCACCGTTGAGGGTCAGTTCGATATTGGCCTTGTCGCGGGCCAACTGGCGGATTTCGTCTTTGTAGTCGTTGGGATCAAACAGATGGGTCAAGGCAAAGCCGAGAGCCACGATGATCAGCAACAACCCGAGGACGAACAGCCCCAGAATTTTGCCGAACGCTTTCATGGGCGGGGTCCTTGTGGTCGATCGGTTGAAAGTAACGGGTGAGTATACCGATCTCGCCGTGCCGGCGGGCGTGGTGGCGAAAGGGACGCTGCCAGGCCGACGAGCGCCGCTTGGGTGCCGGAGTAAATGCCGGTCGAGCGCTACGCTGTCAACGGACTAAGAACATGCACGTCCCCTAACTAAGGCTTATTGGTTTGCTCTATTGAGTGATAGATAAATCGTATTAAGTTACTGCAAAAAATATGTAACAAGGCACTTTGATAGCCTCGGCAAGTGTTAACCTTGCGCACCGCCGATCAGGTGCGGCTTTTTGCCACATCGTTTTAACCCCTTGAATAACAAGTAAAGTTTCCACCACAGGGAAGAACTAAGGGTTTTCGGCGCCACTCTCCTGCGAGCATTCCTTACATTGGGGTCATTACAATGAGTACACGCACAGCGTCGGGCGCCAATAGCGCTCTACCTGCGTTCTTGTCCAAAGAGCGCATCATTGCCAAACCCGGCTTCAATCGTTGGCTGGTTCCACCGGCCGCCCTGGCCATTCACCTGTGCATCGGCATGGCCTATGGCTTTTCGGTGTTCTGGCTGCCGCTGTCCAAGGCCGTTGGCATCTCTACACCCGTCGCCTGTTCGCCCGACATGGGTTTTTTCGCGCAGATGTTTGCCTCAACGTGCGACTGGCAGATCTCGATGCTGGGCTGGATCTACACCCTGTTCTTCATCTTCCTGGGCTGCTCGGCGGCCATCTGGGGTGGCTGGCTGGAGCATGCCGGCCCGCGCAAGGCCGGTGTGGTGTCGGCGCTGTGCTGGTGTGGCGGCCTGCTGATTTCCGCGCTGGGCATCCATACCCACCAGATCTGGCTGATGTGGCTGGGCTCGGGCGTGATCGGCGGTATCGGCCTGGGCCTGGGCTACATCTCACCGGTGTCGACCCTGATCAAGTGGTTCCCGGACAAACGCGGCATGGCCACCGGCATGGCGATCATGGGCTTTGGCGGCGGTGCGATGGTCGGTGCGCCACTGGCCACGGCACTGATGAACCACTTCGCCACGGCTGAAAGCGTCGGCGTGTGGCAGAGCTTCGCTGTCATGGCGGTGATCTACTTCGTGTTCATGATGGGCGGCGCCCTGGGCTACCGCGTGCCACCGACCGGCTGGAAGCCCGAGGGCTGGACAGCGCCAGCGAAGAAGGCCGGCAACCAGATGATCACTGACCGGCACGTGCACGTCAGCGTGGCCTGGAAAACCCCGCAGTTCCGCCTGGTGTGGCTGGTGCTGTGCCTGAACGTATCGGCCGGGATCGGTATCCTCGGCATGGCCTCGCCACTGCTGCAGGAAGTGTTCGCCGGCAAGCTGCTGGGCAACGGCCTGACATTCAGCGAGCTGAACGCCGACCAGCTCAAGGCCATCGCGGCCATTGCCGCCGGCTTTACCGGCCTGTTGAGCCTGTTCAACATCGGCGGGCGGTTCTTCTGGGCGTCGTGCTCGGACTACATCGGTCGCAAGGCCACCTACTTTGTGTTCTTCGCCCTGGGCTTTGTGCTCTACGCCTCGGTGCCGACCCTGAGCCACATCGGCAGCATTGCCCTGTTCGTGGCGGCGTTCTGCGTGGTGCTGTCGATGTACGGTGGCGGTTTCGCCACCGTGCCGGCCTACCTGGCCGACCTGTTCGGCACCCAGATGGTCGGCGCGATCCACGGTCGCCTGCTGACCGCCTGGGCGGCCGCCGGCGTGCTGGGTCCGGTGCTGGTCAACTACCTGCGCGAATACCAGCTCAGCCACGGCGTGGCGCGGGCCGATGCCTATGACATCACCCTGTACATCCTGGCGGGCCTGCTGGTGCTGGGCTTTATCTGCAACCTGCTGATTCGCCCGGTGGCCGACAAGTACTTCATGACCGACGCGGAGCTGGCCGCCGAGCGCGCCATCAGCCACGACAAGAGCACCGGCACCACTGCCGTGCTGGAGTGGAAAGCCGCACCGGGCAGCGCGCCGCTGGTGATTGCCGCCTGGCTGGCAGTGGGTATCCCGCTGGCGTGGGGTGTGTGGGTGACCTTGCAGAAGACGGCGGTGCTGTTCAACTGAGCCACACCCTGCCCACCACGTACGGGCGTCGCAGGAGCGGCTTCAGCCGCGAAGGGCAGCACCACCGATCTACGGTGCGCTTCCCGGCTGAAGCCGGTCCTACGGCTGAAGCGGATCGCCGCCCGGCGGTCCCTACGGGATCGCGGTACAGCCAAATGAAAAAAGCGCCCTTGCAGGCGCTTTTTTCATGGGCGGGGCAACGTCAGAGAATCCTGTCCATATTCACCTTGACCCGGTACGCCGCCGCCAGCACTGCCAGCCAGATCGGCATGGCGATCACTGAACTGCTGATGCCCGGCGTCAGGTACATGATCACCAGGATGCCCAACAGAAAGACCAGGCAGATGTAGTTGGTCAGCGGGTAGCCCCAGCTCGGAAAGCGGGTCACCTGGCCGTCCCGGCGCTTGATGGCGCGGAATCTCAGGTGGGTGAGGGTGATCAGCACCCAGTTGATCACCAGCGAGGCCACCACCAGCGCCATCAGCAATTTGAAGGCTTCGCCGGGCATCACGTAGTTGACCAGCACGCACAGCCCGGTGGCCGTGGCCGAGACCAGCAGGGCGTTGACCGGCACGCCGCGGGCGTTGACCTTGAGCATGGCCCGGGGCGCGTTGCCCTGGGCGGCCAGGCCGAACATCATGCGGCTGTTGCTGTACACGCAGCTGTTGTAGACCGACAGCGCGGCGGTCAGCACCACGACGTTGAGCAGGGTGGCCACGAGGGTGCTGTCCAGGTCATGGAAGATCAGCACGAACGGGCTGCCGCCGCTGACCACGTTCTGCCACGGGTACAGGCTCAGCAGCACCGCCAGGGCGCCCACGTAGAAGATCAGGATGCGGTAGATCACCTGGTTGGTGGCCTTGGGGATGCTGCGCTCGGGGTCCTGGGCCTCGGCGGCGGTGATGCCGATCAGTTCCAGGCCGCCGAACGAGAACATGATGAAGGCCATGGCCATCAGCAGGCCCTTGATGCCGTTCGGGAAGAAGCCGCCATGCTGCCAGAGGTTGGCCACCGAGGCCTGCGGGCCGCCAGTGCCGCTGGCCAGCAACCAGCTGCCGAAGGCGATCATGCTGATGATTGCCAGCACCTTGATGATCGAGAACCAGAACTCCATCTCGCCGAAGATCTTCACGCTGGTCAGGTTGATCAGGTTGATGATCACGAAGAACACCGCCGCCGACACCCAGGTCGGTACGTCCGGCCACCAGTACTGCACGTACAGGCCCACGGCGGTCAGCTCGGCCATGCCCACCAGCACGTACAGCACCCAGTAGTTCCAGCCGGACATGAAGCCGGCCTGCGGACCCCAGTAGCGGTTGGCGAAGTGGCTGAAGGTGCCGGCCACCGGCTCCTCGACCGCCATTTCACCCAGTTGGCGCATGATGAAAAAGGCGATCAGGCCGGCCACCGCGTAGCCCAGGATTACCGAAGGGCCGGCCATCATGACGGTGTGCGCGACGCCCAGGAACAGGCCGGTGCCGATGGCGCCGCCCAGGGCGATCAACTGGATGTGCCTGTTCTTCAAGCCGCGCTTGAGTGGTTCAGGCTTTGCAAGTTGGGTCATTGGAGTCCCCGTAGGTATGAATGACGACTCGGTAACAGGGCCGAGTTCTTATAACGAGTTGCCGATGGCAAGGCCTTGTAGCAAGGCGGGTGCCAGTTTGCAGGGGCGTGATTCTGCACGTTGCGCCGGCTCACGGATAGTTCAATTAAGCTGATAGGCTTCGCGGCCTGGATCCCTATCAAGCGTGGGCGAACGTCTAATGAAAATGAATGAAATCGACGACTTCGATCTGAAAATCCTGACGCTGTTGCAGGCCAATGGCCGGCTGACCAACCAGGAGCTCAGTGATCTGGTCGGTCTGTCGGCCTCGCAATGTTCACGTCGGCGCATTGGTCTTGAGCACAACCACTTGATTCTCGGCTACCACGCCCGCATCGCGCCCCAGGCCATGGGCCGCGAGGTACTGGCGATGATCGAGGTGCGTCTGATCAGCCATCGCACCGAGCACCGCGAGCGCTTCCAGTCGCTGGTGGCGACGCTGCACTCGATCATCGACGCCTACAAGACCACCGGCGACGCCGACTACACGCTCAAGGTGGCAGTGGCGAACCTGGACAGCCTGAACCGCCTGATGGAGCTGATCACCGCCAGCGACAGCGTGGCGCACATCAAGACGGCCGTGGTGCTGGAGCGGTTGAAAGAAAACAGCGTGGTGACCGTGGCTGAAGAGCCCGCCTCTGCACTGTCTTGAAGCATGGGGCGGATTTTATGTGCGCAAATAACGCATGAAGTTTTAATTTGATGTTTATTTCGCGCATCCATACATATGTATTCGCGAGTAATGACCTTGTTGGGTAATATCGACGCTCATTATGTGAGTGTCGTGCGGTTCAGGGACCGAAGACGCAGGCGCCCACGGTTTTCGATCCCTTTCGAGCGGCACCATGACTTCGACCGTGACCTGCGACAAGCCCCTGGCCACACGGCATTCGACCCAGGAAGACATCTTTGCGGTAGTCATCGCCACGGCGATGATTTCCTTTGCCGTCCTGCTGCTGCGCCAGGCCGGCGTCATGACGGGCGGGACCGCCGGCATCGCGCTGTTTCTGCATTACAGCTACGCGGTGCCCTTTGGTGCCGCGTTCTTTGTACTCAACCTGCCGTTCTATTACCTGGCGCTGCGGCGCATGGGCGCGGCCTTCACGCTCAAGACCTTTTGCGCGGTGGGGCTGGTGGCGTTCTTTTCCGATTTCCACCCCAGGTTCATCCATATCGACCAGTTGCAGCCGCTGTATGCCGCCCTGGTAGGCAACGCGCTGTTGGGCGTCGGATTCCTGATGCTGTTCCGCCACAAGGCCAGTCTGGGTGGTGTTAACATCCTGGCCCTGTATATCCAGGACCGGTACGGCTTCAAGGCCGGCTGGTCGCAGATGGTGGTCGACCTGTGTGTGCTGGTCGCCTCGTTGAGTTTTATCAGCGCGCCGGTGCTGGCATTCTCGGTGCTGGGTGCACTATTGCTGAACTTCATCATTGCGCAAAACCACAGGGCCGACCGCTACTCGGCCTGATTCATCCAACTTCAAGGAGTTTGTCCGCATGCTTGCCCACGTGGAGTCGTACGCCGGTGACCCGATCCTTTCGCTGATGGAGACCTTTGGCAAGGATCCACGCACCGACAAGGTCAATCTGAGCATTGGTCTTTACTATGACGCCCAGGGCCGCATCCCGCGCCTGGACACCGCCGTGCAGGCCCAGCATGAGCTGGATGCCGGTGAGCAGGGCGCCTGCGTGTACCTGCCGATGGAAGGCCTGGCGCCGTATCGCCTGGCCGTGCAGAACCTGCTGTTCGGTGCAGGACACCCCTTGCTTGAAGCGCGCCGCGTGGCAACCATCCAGACCGTGGGCGGTTCGGGCGCACTGAAAGTGGGGGCGGACTTTCTCAAGTATGCCTTCCCGGACTCGCAGGTCTGGGTCAGTGACCCGACCTGGGAAAACCACATCGCGCTGTTCAGCGGCGCGGGCTTCAAGGTCAACACCTACCCGTACTTCGACAAGCGCACCGGTGGCGTGGATGTCGAGGCCATGCTCGCCACCCTGCAGGGCCTGCCGGCGCGCAGCATCGTGCTGCTGCACCCGTGCTGCCACAACCCGACCGGTGCCGACCTGAGCACCCAGGAATGGGACCGGGTCATCGAGGTGGTCAAGCGCAACGAGCTGATCGCGTTCATGGACATCGCCTACCAGGGCTTTGGCCACGGCATGGAGCAGGACGCCTACGCGATTCGTGCCATGGCCGAGGCTGGCGTCACCACGCTGGTCAGCAACTCGTTCTCGAAAATCTTCTCGCTGTACGGCGAGCGCGTCGGCGGCCTGTCGATCGTGTGTGAAGACGCCGAACTGGCCGAGCGCGTGCTGGGCCAGCTCAAGGCCACGGTGCGTCGCAACTACTCCAGCCCACCGGTGCACGGCGCGCAGATCGTGGCCCGCGTACTCAATACGCCCGCCCTGCGCACGCAGTGGCTGGCTGAAGTCGAAGCCATGCGCACGCGCATCATCGAAATGCGCCAGCGCCTGGTGACGGTGCTGGCCGAGAAGGTGCCGCAGCACGATTTCAGCTTCATCACCCGCCAGCACGGCATGTTCAGCTACACCGGCCTGACCGCCGAGCAGGTCGAGGAACTCAAGGACACGCACGGCGTGTACCTGATCCGCAGCGGCCGCATGTGCCTGGCAGGCCTGAACGACAGCAACGTCGACCGCGTCGCCGACGCCATCGCCAGCCTGTTCGCCAGATAAACCGGTCGAATCCGTAGGCGCTGTTTTAGCTGCAAATGGCTTCAACACCGTATCGCGCGTTTCGCGGATAAATCCGCTCCTACGGGGTAATGCCGATCAGCGAATGCGGCCCTTCAGGCGCTGAAGGGGCTGGATGTGCCGGCCCTTTCGCGACCGTTGGTCGCTTCCACAGGCTGTGTGGCTGTGCGCTGCACACGGGTTGGGCTCACCCACCGGCCCACCTGTGAAGGTCATTGATCCTCTGTAAATCCCTCCGCTCGGCGGGCCGGTCGCCATCAAATCGCCTTCCTGTCGTCTCTTGGCTTCATGCCGGGCGCTTCTGGGCCTATAATGGCCGCCTTTTTCGCTACTGATTTGCGGAGCTGGTGATGGCCGAACGTAAGGCATCCGTCGAGCGCAACACTCTGGAAACCCAGATCAAGGTCTCGATCAACCTGGATGGCACCGGAAAGGCCCGATTCGATATCGGTGTTCCCTTCCTTGAGCACATGCTTGACCAGATCGCCCGGCACGGGCTGATCGACCTGGACATCGAGTGCAAGGGCGACCTGGCCATCGACGACCACCACACCGTGGAGGACGTCGGGATCACGCTGGGCCAGGCCTTCAGCCAGGCCATCGGCGACAAGAAGGGCATCCGTCGCTATGGCCATTCCTATGTGCCACTCGATGAAGCCCTGTCGCGCGTGGTCATCGACTTCTCGGGCCGTCCGGGCCTGCAGATGCATGTGCCGTACACCCGTGCGGTGGTCGGTCGTTTCGACGTCGACCTGTTCCAGGAATTCTTCCAGGGCTTCGTCAACCACGCCCTGGTCAGCCTGCACATCGACAACCTGCGCGGCACCAACACGCACCACCAGATCGAGACGGTCTTCAAGGCGTTCGGTCGCGCGCTGCGCATGGCCGTCGAGCTCGACGAGCGCATGGCCGGGCAAATGCCGTCGACCAAGGGTGTGCTCTGATGCAGACAGTAGCCGTCATCGACTACGGCATGGGCAACCTGCACTCGGTCGCCAAGGCCCTTGAGCACGTCGGCGCCGGCAAGGTGATCATCACCAGCGACGCCAAGGTGATTCGCGAAGCCGACCGCGTGGTGTTTCCCGGTGTCGGTGCGATCCGCGACTGCATGGCCGAGATCCGCCGCCTGGGCTTTGACACGCTGGTGCACGAGGTGAGCAAGGACCGTCCGTTCCTGGGCATCTGCGTCGGCATGCAGGCCTTGCTTGAGCGCAGTGAAGAAAACGACGGCGTCGACTGCATCGACCTGTTCCCCGGCCAGGTGAAGTTCTTCGGCAAGGACTTGCACGAAGACGGCGAGCACCTCAAGGTGCCGCACATGGGCTGGAACCAGGTCACCCAGGCCGTCGACCACCCGCTGTGGCACGACATCCCGGACCAGGCGCGTTTCTACTTTGTGCACAGCTACTACATTGCCGCCGGCAACCCGCGCCAGGTCGTGGGCCGCGGGCACTACGGCGTCGACTTCGCCGCCGCCCTGGCCGAAGGCTCGCGCTTTGCCGTGCAGTTCCACCCCGAGAAAAGCCATACCCACGGCCTGCAACTGTTGCAGAACTTCGTGGCCTGGGACGGGCGCTGGTAAGCCGCATGAGCCGAGCCAAGCCCCGCACGCCCATCCTGAAGCTGACCCCCGAACAGGAGCAGGACGCGATCCACACGCTCAAGCGCCTGTTCGCCGAGCGTTTCGAGCTGGAGCTGGGCTCGTTCGAGGTGGCCGAAGTGCTGGAACTGTTTGGCCGCGAGATCGCACCGCATTACTACAATCGAGCCCTGTTCGATGCCCAGCAGTTGCTCAAGGAACGCTTCGAAATGATCGAAAGCGACCTGTGGGCGCTGGAAAAAGATTAAGAGAGCGCACGACGACCCGTAGGAGCGGCTTGAGCCGCGAGCGGTGGCGTCTGTTTCGCGGCTCAAGCCGCTCCTACGAATCAAGGAACAACAATGCTGATCATTCCTGCAATCGACCTCAAAGACGGTGCGTGCGTGCGCTTGCGCCAAGGCCGCATGGAAGACTCCACGGTGTTTTCCGATGACCCGGTCAGCATGGCCGCCAAATGGGTCGAGGGCGGCTGCCGCCGCCTGCACCTGGTCGACCTGAACGGCGCCTTCGAAGGCCAGCCGGTCAACGGTGAGGTGGTCACGGCCATTGCCAGGCGCTACCCGCACCTGCCGACCCAGATCGGCGGCGGCATTCGTTCGCTGGAAACCATCGAGCACTACGTCAAGGCCGGTGTCAGCTACGTCATCATCGGCACCAAGGCGGTCAAGGAACCCGAGTTCGTGGCCGAGGCCTGCCGGGCGTTTCCGGGCAAGGTGATTGTCGGCCTGGATGCCAAGGACGGTTTTGTCGCCACCGACGGCTGGGCCGAGATCAGCACGGTGCAGGTCATCGACCTGGCCAAGCGCTTCGAGGCCGATGGCGTCTCGGCGATCGTCTACACCGACATTGCCAAGGACGGCATGATGCAGGGCTGCAACGTGCCATTCACCGCTGCGCTGGCGCAGGCCACGCGCATTCCGGTGATCGCCTCCGGCGGCATCCATAACCTGGGCGACATCAAGACCCTGCTGGACGCCAGGGCGCCCGGCATCATCGGCGCGATCACCGGCCGTGCGATCTACGAAGGCACCCTGGACGTCGCCGAGGCCCAGGCTTTCTGCGATAACTACACGCGATAACAACGCTCGCTAACAGGTAGGAGCGCGCTTGCCCGCGACCGAGTGCGTAGCGCTCGCAAAAATTGTGTAGACGCTGAAAATTTACGACTGTAAATCTGCGAAACGCTGAAAATTTACGACTGTAAATCTGCGAAACGCTGAAAATTTACGACTGCTAACGCACTCGGTCGCGGGCAAGCGCGCTCCTACAACCGGAGATTGACCCCATGGCTTTGGCCAAACGCATCATCCCTTGCCTGGACGTCGACAACGGCCGTGTGGTCAAGGGCGTCAAGTTCGAGAACATCCGCGATGCCGGCGACCCGGTGGAAATCGCCCGGCGCTATAACGAGCAGGGCGCGGACGAAATCACTTTCCTGGACATCACCGCCAGCGTCGATGGCCGTGACACCACGTTGCACACTGTCGAGCGCATGGCCAGCCAGGTGTTCATCCCGCTGACCGTCGGCGGTGGCGTGCGCACGGTGCAGGACATCCGCAACCTGCTCAATGCCGGCGCCGACAAGGTGTCGATCAACACCGCCGCGGTATTCACCCCCGAATTCGTCGGCGAGGCCGCCTCGCGTTTCGGTTCACAGTGCATCGTGGTCGCCATCGACGCCAAGAAAGTCTCCGGCCCCGGTGAACCCCCGCGCTGGGAGATCTTCACCCACGGCGGTCGCAAGCCGACCGGCCTGGATGCCGTTGAGTGGGCGAAAAAGATGGAAGGCCTGGGCGCCGGTGAAATCCTGCTGACCAGCATGGACCAGGACGGCATGAAGAATGGCTTCGACCTGGGCGTGACCCGCGCTATCAGCGATGCGCTGGGCATTCCGGTGATTGCCTCGGGCGGCGTCGGCAACCTGGAGCACCTGGCGGCCGGCGTGCTCGAAGGCCATGCCAGTGCCGTGCTGGCCGCCAGCATCTTCCACTTCGGCGAGTACACCGTGCCCGAAGCCAAGGCCTACATGGCCCAGCGCGGCATCGTGGTGCGCTGATCCGGTTGGCTGCCGGTGCGCACCGGTGCGCCCCCGGTAGACAGCCTGGCTGCTTCGCGGCACTCTGCATCGGTCGTCATGTTCGAGTCCCGGAATATGCTCAAGGGTCTTTTGCTTGTCCTGCTGGGTCTGATTCCACTGCTGAGCGCCGTCGCGCGTGGCGGCGAGGGGGGCGTGCGCAAGATCGTCCTGCTCACCGAGAACTACCCGCCGTACAACATGGCGGTCGACGGCCGCAACTTCGCCCAGGACAGCAACCTCGACGGCATCTCGGTGCAGATCATGCGCGAGACCTTCAAGCGTGCCGGGGTCGAGTACAACCTGACGCTGCGTTTTCCGTGGGAGCGGGTCTACAAGCTGGCCCTGGAAAATCCCGGCTACGCGGTGTTCTCCACGGTGCGCACGCCCGAGCGCGAGCCACTGTTCAAGTGGGTCGGGCCGATTGCTCCGGTCGAATGGGTGTTGCTGGCGCGGGCTGACAGCCCGATCGTGGCGCTTACCGATCTGGAACAGGCCAAAAGCTACCGCGTGGGCGCCTACAAGGGCGATGCCCTGGCCGAGCATTTATTGCTCAAGGGCTTCGATCCGGTCTTGATGCTGCGCGACCAGGACAACCCGCGCCGGCTGGTCAACGGTCAGCTTGACCTGTGGGCCACCGCCGACCCGGTCGGCCGCTGGCTGGCGCGCCAGGATGGCATCACCGGGCTCAAGACGGTGCTGCGCTTCAACAAGGCCGAACTGTACCTGGCGCTGAACAAGGACACCCCGCAACCCTTGGTGGACCGCTTGCAAAAAGCCCTGGACCAGATGCGCGCCGAAGGCCTGATCGAACAGATCATGGACAAGTACTTGTAGGGCGCGCGATACCGATCAATCCGGACTGACACGCGGTGGTGGGAGGGGGCTCTGCCGGAATGCCGGACCCCCTTGATTGAGCGCGAAGCGCTCACAGAAATCCATGAAGCGCTGCAAATTTACGACTGCTGGCGCAGCCGGTCGCCGCTGAAGCCGCTCCTACGAGGTGGCTGCGTGACCGCGACAGGCTGTGTCAGCGGTACACGCCGTCCTTGCCGTGCCCGGCCATGGCCTTGTTGCCGCGCAGGCTGATCATGTGGCTCAGCTCGATCCACTCCACACCCTGGGCCTTGAGCCTGGGCAACTCGCGTTCCAGGACCTCCAGGGTGACCGGATAAGGATGGCCGATGACCACGGCGCTGCCTTGCTCACGCGCTACGCGGATGGCTGTGTGCAGTTGCCGGGTGATGGCCTCGGCGGTGCGTTCATCATCGAGAAACACATCCCGCGACAGGCTGGCCAGCCCGATCTTCTGCGCCTCGGCGGCGGCCACGGTACGGGCGCTGGTGCGGCTGTCGACGAAAAACAGATGGCGGCGCTGCAGCTCGGCCATCAGCCAGGCCATCGCGCCGGGCTCGGCGGTCATGCGGCTGCCCATGTGGTTATTGACGCCGGCAGCGAACGGCACCTTGAGCAGCGCGGCGTCCAGGCGGCCTTGCAGCTCGGTGGTCGGCAGGCCGGGATGCCAGGCGTAGGGCCCGGTGGCCGGGTCCATGGGCATGTGCAGAATCACGGTCTTGCCGGCCTTGTGGGCCTGTCGGGCGAAGTCGGTGGCGTGCGGGGTGTCGGGCATGATCGCCAGGGTTACCGGCCCCGGCAGGGCCAGCGTGCGGCTGTCCCTGGCCGGGTTCTGCCCCAGGTCGTCAATGATCACGCTCAGGTAGGCGCGCGCCGGTGGCTGGCCGGCGGCGCTGAAGGTCAGGCCGGCCAGCAGCAGTGCCAGCGCCAGCCGCAGTCGAGGGAAACCGCGCATCAGTTGCCGCGGGTGATACTCAGGCCCTTGAGCAGGCTGAGGGCCTGATTGAGCTGGTAATCCTCATCCTGTGGTCGTGCCTTGCCAGGGGTGTTCTTGACCGTCGGCTTGTCGGCGCCGCCGTTGCCATTGCCCAGGTGACCGAGCAGGTCGGCTTCGCGGTAGTTCTCGCCATCGGCCTCGCTGGTGAGCTTGGCGCGACGCACCACAATGTCCGGGTTGATGCCCTGCGCCTGGATCGAGCGGCCATTGGGCGTGTAGTACAGCGCAGTGGTGATCTTCAGGGCGCGGTCGTTGTTCAGCGGCAGCACGGTCTGCACCGAGCCTTTGCCGAAGGTGTCGGTGCCCATCAGGATGCCGCGCTTCTGGTCTTGCAGGGCACCGGCGACGATTTCCGACGCCGAGGCGCTGCCGCCGTTGATCAGCACGGCCAGGGGCACGCCTTCGCTGGCATCGGCCGGGTCGGCATAGAAACGCAGCTCGGAGTTGGCGATGCGACCTTTGGTGTAGACGATCATGCCCTTGGTCAGGAAGTGGTCGGCCACGGCCACCGCTGACTGCAACACGCCGCCGGGGTTGTTGCGCAGGTCGAGGATGACGCCGCTGAGCTTCTTGTTGCCGTGGTCCTTGCGCAGCTTGGCCAGTGCCTTGCCTACTTCGTCGCCGGTCTTGACCTGGAACTGGGTGATGCGGATATAGCCATAGCCGCTTTCAAGCAGTTGAGCCTTGACGCTCTTGACCTGGATGATGGCCCGCGCCAGGGTCACATCGAATGGGTTGCCGCCGTCACGCACCAGGGTCAGGGTGATTTTTTCCCCGATCTTGCCGCGCATCTTGTCGACCGCTTCCTGCATGGTCTGGCCCTGGGTCGGCGCGCCGTTGATCTTGACGATCAGGTCGCCGGCCTCGATGCCGGCCTTGGACGCCGGGGTGTCGTCGATGGGCGAGACCACCTTGACGAAACCGTCCTCGACACCCACCTCGATGCCCAGGCCGCCGAATTCACCGCTGGTGCTTTCCTGCAGCTCCTGGAAGTCTTCCGGGCCCAGGTAGGCCGAGTGCGGATCAAGGTTGCTGAGCATGCCCTTGATGGCGTTCTCCAGCAGTGTCTTGTCGTCGACCGGCTCGACATAGGCGGCCTTGACCCGGTCGAGCACCTCGGCAAAGGTACGCAGCTCGTCCAGCGGCAATGGCGCCTTGGCATTGGCGGGGGCGACTGCCGGGGCTGGCGCGATTTTCTCGGCGGCCAGGGCCAGCGGCGCGCCGACCACAAGGGCAACCGCCAGGGCCAGCGAGGTAAGGCGGGACAGATGCTGCATGCTGACAAGCTCCTGAAGAAGGTGGTGCCGCTTACCCTTGAGTGCGGCACCATTGGGCCGGGTCGCTGGGGCGACCCTGCTGACGTATGGCGAAATACAGCGCTGCTGCTTCCTGGCCGCCACTGTTGCCGGCCGTGGCAATGGGTTCACCGGCCTTGACGATGTCACCGGCTTTCTTGAGCAGGCTCTGGTTGTGCCCGTAGAGGGTCAGGTAACCGTTGCCGTGATCGAGAATGACCAGAAGTCCGGAGCCGCGCAACCAGTCGGCAAAGACCACCCGACCGCCATGCACGGCGTGCACCTGGCTGCCGGCGGAAGCGCTGATCATCACGCCGTCCCAGCGCGAACGCTCATCATCGCCGCGTGCTTCGCCAAAGCGTGCCAACAGTCGACCATTGATCGGCCACGGAAGTTTACCCCTGGCCTCTGCAAAAGCACCGCCATAGGCAGCGCCACTGCTGGACACGACAGGGCCGGGGGGTTGGACCGGGCGCGGCGGCACGGGTTCATCGTCACGGCGGCTATTGCTTTGCTCGCGTTCGTTGCGGGCCACGGCCTCGCGCTGGAGTTGCTGTTCACGCTCGCGGGCGCGCTGCGCCTGGGCTTCGGCCTCGCGGGCGGCGATCAGTGCTTTCTGGCGCGCTTGCTCCGCCTCCCGGGCCTGGCGGGCAAGGGTTTCCTCGATGGTCTTGAGCACCGTGTTCAACTCGGCCTGGTCCTGCTGGCGGGCCTGCAGTTTCTGATCGCCCGCCTTGTAGTCCTGGTTGATCCTGGCCAGCACCTTCTGGCGCTCTTCGCGCACCTTGCCCAGTTCCTGGGTACGGCTTTCAAGGCTGCTTTTCTGCACCAGCAATTGCGCCTGCTGCAGGTCGATGTCCTTTTCGACCCCGGCCAATTGATGCAGGGTTTCGTTGAACTGCTGCAACTGCTCCAGGCGCGCCTTGCTCAGGTAGTCGTAGTAGGCGAGGGTGCGGGCGAATTTTTCCGGGTGCTGCTGGTTGAGCAGCAGCTTGATGTATTCCTGGCGCCCGCCCTGGTAGGCGGCGCGAGCCTGGATGGCGATCAAGCGTTGCTGCTCGACCTTTGATTCACCCAGTTTTTTCTTTTCATGGTCGAGCCTCTGGAGCTCGACTTCGGTCTTTTTTAGTTCGTGTTGCAGGACCTCGACCTGCTTTTCCAGCTTGCCCATTTCGGTTTCGGTGGCGCGTAGGTCTTTCTGGACGCCGCTCTTTTCGGCCTGCAGCTTGCTGAGTACCTTTTGCAGCTCAGCAACGTCCTGACGGGCGGCGTCTATCTGTTTTTGGGTCTGTGCCCGTTCATCCTCGGCAAACGCCGGGTTGAGCAGGCAGACCAGAACAAGGGCGATCAAGGCGCGAAACATGGGGATAAGCGATACCGGGCAAGGTGAAAAAAGCGACGGGCCTAGTATGCCCGTCATATCAAGCAAAACAAATGTTCAGCGTCGCCTGACGCAGTAGGAGCGCGCTCTGCCCGCGACCGAGTGCGTTAGCAGTCGTAAATTTTCAGCGTTTCCGAGATCTTGCGAGCGCTACGCACTCGGTCGCGGGCAGAGCGCGCTCCTACAAGGCGTGAATTTGATAGCCAATAAATCAATAAGTTACTTGTGCTTGTGACCCTTATTCAGCCACCAGAATCGAATGCCCGCTCATTTCCTCGGGCTTTTCCATGCCCAGCAGGTGCAGCAGGGTCGGGGCGACGTCGGCCAGCACGCCACCTTCACGCACTTTCAGCGGCTTGTTGCCGAAGTAGACGAACGGCACCGGCTCCGAGGTGTGGGCGGTGTGGGCCTGTCCGGTGTGGTCGTCGGTCATCTGCTCGACGTTGCCGTGGTCGGCAGTGATCAGCGCTTCGCCGCCGACCTTCTCCAGTGCAGCGGTAATGCGACCCAGGCATTCGTCCAGGCATTCCACGGCCTTGACCGCTGCCGCCATCACGCCGCTGTGGCCGACCATGTCGCCGTTGGCGTAATTGACCACGATCACGTCGTAGCGCTGGTGCTCGATGGCGTCGACGATCCTGTCGGTGACTTCCGGTGCGCTCATTTCCGGCTGCAGGTCATAGGTGGCGACCTTTGGCGACGGGATCAGGATGCGCTCTTCGCCCGGGAACGGCTCTTCACGACCGCCGGAGAAGAAGAAGGTCACGTGGGCGTATTTCTCGGTTTCGGCGATGCGCAGTTGGGTCTTGCCGTTGTCGGCCAGGTACTGGCCCAGCACGTTTTTCAGGCTGCCCGGGGCGAAGGCCGACGGCGCCGGGATGCTGGCCGAATACTGGGTCAGCATCACGTAGTTGACCTTCGGCTGGCGCGCGCGCGGGAATTCCTTGAAATCGTCCTCGACGAATACCCGGCTCAGTTCACGGGCGCGGTCGGCGCGGAAGTTCATGAACACCACCGCGTCACCGTCTTCGACACGAACCGACTCGCCGATGGCGGTGGGCTTGACGAATTCGTCGCTCTCGTCGCGCGCATAGGCCGCCTGCAGGCCGGCCACGGCGCTGTCGACGTGATACTCGGCCTGGCCGTCGACGATCAGGTTGTAGGCGGCCGACACACGGTCCCAGCGGTTGTCGCGGTCCATGGCGAAGAAGCGGCCGATGATCGTGGCGGTGCGGCCCTTGCCCAGGCGGGCGAAGGCGGCGTCGACCTGTTCAAGCGACGATTGAGCGCTGCGCGGCGGGGTGTCGCGGCCATCGAGGAATGCATGCAGGTAGATCTTTTCGGCGCCCCGCTTGACCGCCAGTTCGGCCATGGCCACCAGGTGGTCCTGGTGACTGTGCACGCCGCCGTCGGACAACAGGCCCATGATGTGCACGGCCTTGCCGGCAGTGACGGCCTTGTCGACCGCGGCACAAATGGTCGGGTTCTCGAAGAACTCGCCGTCGCGGATAGCCTTGGTCACGCGGGTGAAGTCCTGGTAAACCACACGGCCGGCGCCCAGGTTCATGTGGCCGACCTCCGAGTTACCCATCTGCCCGTCCGGCAGGCCCACATCCATGCCCGACCCTGAAATCAGGCCATGTGGCTTGGTGGCGTAGAGGCGCTCCATGACTGGCATGCGGGCTGCCATGATGGCGTTGCCGTCAGGGTTCTCGCTGTGGCCGAAGCCGTCGAGAATGATCAGGACCAGTGGTTTTGCAGTGGCAGTCATGGGAACCCTCGTTTGCGGGCGCACGAGCCGGATGAAGTGACCCGGTTTCACGCGGCCTGCTTGGCAAAATGGGAAGTAGCAAAAGGATAGGCATTTTAGGTGTAAGTTCCCGGCGCGTCACGCCGGGTAGACTTTGGCCGACCTTGGGTGCTGTGTATACTGGCCGGCATTTTAACGCCCTGGAAACTGGACATGGTTGCTCACCTGCTTGAATTCGTCACCCACCACTACCTGATCACGGGCGCTTTCGTGATTCTGCTGGCCTTGCTGATCGCCTACGAGATGAGCAAGGGCGCCCGTGGCGTCAGCACCGGCGAGCTGACCGCACTGGTCAACAGCGACCAGGGCGTGGTCATCGACATGCGCTCGGCCAAGGATTTCGCCGCTGGCCACATCGTCGGTGCGCTCAATTACCCGAAGGAAAAGATCCTGACCCGCACCGCCGACCTGCAAAAGTACAAGGACAAGACCCTGATTCTGGTCGATGCCCATGGCCAGCATGCCGGCAGCACCGCAGGCGAACTGATCAAGGCCGGCTTCAAGGCGGCCAAACTGTCGGGCGGCATTTCCAGCTGGCGCGGCGATAACCTGCCATTGGTGAAGTGACATGACCCACGTTCTCGTTTATTCCAGTGACTATTGCCCGTATTGCATTCGTGCCAAGCAGTTGCTCGAGCGCAAGAACGTCGCCTTCGAAGAAATCCGCGTCGATGGCAAGCCTCAGCTACGTGCCGAAATGGCCCAGAAGGCCGGGCGCACTTCGGTTCCGCAGATCTGGATCGGCGCCACTCATGTGGGCGGCTGTGATGACCTGTTCGCCCTGGAGCGCGCCGGCAAGCTCGATGCAATGCTTCTAGGCTGATTCAAACTCCTGTTAAGTCCCTATTATCGAGAAGGATCCGAGCATGACCGAACAAACCACCAACGGCGCCGTTGCCAACGAAGAAAACGCACCGCAGTTCAGCCTGCAGCGTATCTACGTGCGCGACCTGTCGTTCGAAGCCCCGAAAAGCCCGGCCATCTTTCGCCAGGAGTGGACCCCGTCGGTCAGCCTGGACCTGAACACCCGCCAGAAAGAACTTGAGAACGATTTCTACGAAGTCGTGCTGACCCTGTCGGTGACCGTCAACAACGGCGACGAAGTGGCCTTCATCGTTGAAGTCCAGCAGGCCGGTATCTTCCTGATCAAGGGCCTGGACCCTTCGTCGATGAGCCACACCCTGGGCGCGTTCTGCCCCAACATCCTGTTCCCGTACGCGCGCGAGACCATCGACAGCCTGGTGGTGCGTGGTTCGTTCCCGGCACTGATGCTGGCCCCGGTGAACTTCGACGCCCTGTATGCGCAAGAACTGCAGCGTTTGCAGCAGTCCGGCGAAGCGCCATCGGCCTGAGTCGATTCGCGGGCCCACAAATAAGCGCCTCGACGGGCGCTTTTTTGTGGGCGCTCGTCAGCCGACCTGTCCTCAGGCAAAACCCTGCTGGCGCCAGGCTTCGTAAACGGCCACCGCCACCGTGTTGGACAGGTTCAGGCTGCGGCAGCCTTCACGCATCGGCAGGCGCAGGCGGCGCTCGGCGGCAAAGGTGTCGAGTAGCTCGCCCGGCAGGCCACGGCTTTCCGGGCCGAAGATAAAGGCATCGCCGGGCTGGAAACTGACGTCATGAAAGGGCTGCGAGCCCTTGGTGGTAAAGGCGAACAGTCGCGGATGGCCGATCTTTTCCAGACAGCTGGGCAGGTCGGCGTGAGTTTGCAGCGTGGCATACTCGTGGTAGTCGAGCCCGGCGCGGCGCAGCCGCTTGTCGTCCAGCTCGAAACCCAGCGGCTCGATCAAGTGCAGGGTGCAGCCACTGTTGGCGCACAGCCTGATGACATTGCCGGTATTCGGCGGAATTTCTGGTTGAAAAAGGATGACGTGAAACATGCACGGCTCCGAACGAAAGGACGGGATGCATTCTACCCCCGAAGAAGACCCCAGGCCGAAGTTCTGGCCGCGTGTGCTGGGCTCGATTGCGATTGTCGGCTTTTCCGTGGGCATGATGATCGGCCGGGTGCAGCAATCGGACCCGGCCCAACTGCAACAGATCGAAGAGCTGCCCAGCGGGCTGGCGTTATGGTTCGACGAAGAGCCGAAGGTGCAGGGGGATACGGTCGACGGTGCCATCGTGTTGCGCCTGGACGCGACCGGCCAGCCGTGGAACGGCCAGTTGCGCGCCGACGGCAAGGTGACTCGCTGGACGCTGCAACGGGCTGAAAAAGGATTGGTGTTGACGCTGCTGGCGGCCCGGCCACTGCACGGCGACTGGAACGCTGCCGAGGTGGACGGGCGCTGGAGGCTGGAAGTCAGCCTCCGTGAGCAATAAAAGAGGGGAATCCCCGGCCTGCCTGTACCAAGGCCCCCAAAACTGGTAGGTGCAAGAGATATTGCAGGTGGCGTGCCAGGTTTTGAGTTTTCTGCCACTGGATTGCGAAAAATCCTGCAGGGCCTTTGAAACGGGGGCTTACCGCGCCTGCCTGAACAGGTTGAACGACATGAACGCTGTCGTCCGGCCACGCTTGATGCGGTTTTTGCACCTCTATAGCGCACTGACGGCGTGCCTGAACCCAAGGTGATGCATGGCATTGTCAGCTCGCGCGCACCTGTGCCGTGTCCGGCATTGCCGGATGGACCGCGACAGGACCCTGTCCTGTTTGTTCCCCTTTGTCTCAACCGCACCCTGGTTTTCGAGGCGTATAAACAGGCTCAGGAACCGTCCGAAGGCCGATTCGCTTATTTCTTGCCGGCCGACAACAGCGCTTGCTGTTCAGGTGGTGGCAATTGTCATAATTGCTGCTAGTGATTAAAAAAGTCTTGTTTTACAGAATGTTAGGCTCATAAGAGAGCGGGCGTACGGAACATGCCGTGCAGGAAAGCGGATCAGATATGACTGCTCGGTCATCCACAGGCAAAGAATCGGACGAACGGCCATAAAATATTTTTTAGGCATTAGCCTGCCAGGTGGATACACTCCGTGGCGGTCGGTTGCTTACCCGGTTTTGTATATAGCGATCGGATCTAAAAGTCGCATAAATCGTTACTTTTTGATTCGGGCTTTTTCCACTACCGTGCAGCGGGCCGAAGCAACGCGGTCTAGTCAATTAGTCGTGAGATGTCCGGTACACGATCGACCTCAAGGTCGACACTGGCGTCAATCGCGCGACCATGCCTTCGAGGAGTCGGAGCCATGGCTTACAAAAATTAGATTCACGAGGAGCGAAGTAATGAAGAAATCTACCCTGGCCCTGGCCGTAGCATTCGGCGTCATGGCCCAGCAGGCCGGCGCTGCCGGTTTCATCGAAGACAGCAAGGCGTCCGTGAGTTCCCGGACCCTGTTCTTCAACAACGATTTTCGTGAAGGCACCAACCACACTCACCGCGAGACGGCCACTGGCCTGAAGTTCGACTACACCTCGGGCTACACCCAAGGCACCGTCGGCTTCGGTCTGGACGCCCAGGCCCTGGTGGGTATCCACCTGGACGGCGGTCGTGGCTACCGTTCGGCTGCCACCAACGGCGGCGTGACGCCCAGCGACACCGACGGTTCGGCTGTCAACGAGTGGAGCCGTGCCGGCGCCAACGCCAAGGCCCGCATCTCCAAGACCGAGCTGAAAATCGGTAACGCCCTGGCCCCGAACCTGCCGATTCTGGTCTCCAACGACGGTCGCCTGCTGCCTCAGGCGTTCGAAGGCGGCATCCTGACCTCCAAGGAACTGGACGGCGTGACGTTCACCGCCGGTCAGCTGACCCAGAGCATCGGTCGTGCGTCGACCAACTGGACCGACCTGTCCGTAGGCGGCGCCACTAAAGGCAGCGATGAATTCCGCTTCGCCGGCGCTGACTGGAAAGTCACCAAAGACCTGACCCTGCAGTACTACTTCGCCAACCTGGAAGACTTCTACAAGCAGCACTTCCTGGGCCTGGTGCACGTGTACCCGATCGCCGAGAACCAGTCGTTCAAGACCGACCTGCGCTACTTCAACAGCAGCTCCGACGGCAAGAACAGCAGCGGCACTTCCGGCTACCTGTTCAACAACAACAACGGCTATGCCAAGACCCCGGGTGAAGTCGACAACAGCACCTGGTCGGCCATGTTCACCTACTCGCTGGGTGGCCATGCGGTCATGGTCGGTCACCAGCAAGTGGGCGACGACGGCGGTTTCGTTTCGCTGAACCAGGGCTCCATCGCCGACGGCCGTGGCCGTGCAGAAGGCAACGGTGGCGGCAGCTTCTATCTGTTCACCGACTCGATGATCAACCAGTTCACCCGCGCCGGTGAGAACACTACCTTCGGTCAGTACTCGTTCGACTTCGCCAAGGCCGGCGTCCCGGGCCTGAAAGCCGCGATCGCCTACCTGCATGCCGAAGACATCAAGGGCACTGGCGCCACCGCCGGTCGTGAGTTCTCCGAGTGGGAACGCGACATGCGCGTTGACTACGTCATCCAGAGCGGTCCGCTCAAGGGCTTCGGCACCACTCTGCGTCACGGTACCTACCGTGGCGACGCGGCCCTGGCCAGCTCGACCAACACCGACCAGACCCGTCTGATCTTCAACTACACCTACAACTTCATGTAAGTGTGTTGAACGGTGCATAAAGGAACCCCGCCTGGTGCGGGGTTCTTTTTGCCCGGATTTTTATATTCTTTATGGCTATATATAAATCTGTATTTATTCTTTTTAAGTTTCAACAGATCGGTGCACAGTGCACTCCTATCTGAACGCACTCGATTGTCCACCTGCCCACAAGGAGCTACACCATGACACTGCGACTTGGCGATATCGCCCCTGACTTCGAACAGGATTCCAGTGAAGGCCGCATTCGTTTTCACGAGTGGCTGGGCGACAGTTGGGGCGTGCTGTTTTCTCATCCGGCGGACTTCACGCCGGTGTGCACCACCGAGCTGGGCTTTACTGCCAAGCTCAAGGATGAATTCGCCAGGCGTGGTGTGAAGGCCATCGCGCTGTCGGTCGACCCGGTCGACTCCCACGTCAAATGGATCGACGACATCAACGCCACTCAAAACACGATCGTCAATTTCCCGATCCTGGCCGACGCCGACCGCAAGGTCTCGGACCTGTACGACCTGATCCACCCCAATGCCAGCGACACCCTGACCGTGCGCTCGCTGTTCGTGATCGATCCGAACAAGAAGGTGCGCCTGACCATTACCTATCCGGCCAGCACCGGTCGCAACTTCCACGAGATCCTGCGGGTCATCGACTCGCTGCAACTGACCGACAACCACAAGGTGGCCACCCCGGCCAACTGGGTGGACGGCGACGACGTTGTCATCGTGCCGTCGATCAAGGATGAGGAAGAGATCAAACAACGCTTCCCCAAGGGCTACAAGGCCGTCACGCCCTACCTGCGCCTGACGCCACAACCGAATCGCTGATACCTGCACATCCCTGAGTGGGGTTTTTCGGGCCGATCTGATCGGCCCTTTTTTATGCGTGGCCGAAACACCCAGCCCTTGCTCCTGTCGCACCAGGGCTGCCGTCTGTCTGGCTGGCTACCGGACATGGCGGCTGAGCCTTTACCACCGCCATCGCGGGCAAGCCCCCTCCCACAAGTGATTGGTACCAGCCCCACCACAGACCTGTGGGAGGCGGCTTGAACTGGCCTAATGATTCTGGACACCTCTATCGGGCGCTATGATTGCGCCCAAATCCGAGGTGTTTATGAATATGCGTAATTCTTACTCGAATGAATTCAAGCTCAAGGCAGCAGGCATGGTTCTG
>NZ_UUIS01000042.1 GCF_900589395.1 Pseudomonas viridiflava | reverse complement strand
CGGTGTCAGGCCCGAGATCCTGGGCAACATCAATCCGGTGGGAGGCGGCTTGCCGGCGATGAGGCCAGCAAGACCAGTACATCTGCTGCGCCTGTTCCATCGCCATCGCCAGCAGAGCTGCCTCCCACAATCTGGTGCCAGGCCTGAAATCCTGGGCAACATCAATCCGGTGGGAGGCGGCTTGCCGGCGATGAGGCCAGCAAGACCAGTACATTTGCTGTGCCTGTCCCATAGCCATCGCCGGCAAGCCGCCTCCCACTGTCTGGGTGCCAGGCACAAGGTTGCGTGTACTGGCGGGTGGGTCAGAGGCGGTACTGCCCTGGGGTCGCGGCCAGGTGCTTCTTGAACTCGCGCTGTAAATGCGCCTGGTCGGCAAACCCGGTGTCGCAGGCGACATCGGCGATCAGCCGGCCTTCCCTGAGTTGCCGATGTGCCTGCTGGATCCGCCGGTTGAGCAGGTAGGCGTGTGGCGTCATGTGGTAGCGCTGTTCGAAGGCCCGGATCAGGTACGACGGCGACAGGTGCACGGCCTGGCAGATATCGTCCAGGCGAATCGCCTGGCTGAAATGAGCATCGATGTAGTCGGCCGCCCGCTCGATGCGCGGTGCCGGTTTGTCGTCCAGTGCTTGCGCGCCACCGAGCAGGCGCTGCATCAGGCCAAAGAACGCCACCGCCGTGCAGTGCTTGTGCAGCACGCTGGCATCGACGTCGATCAGCGTGGCATAGAGTTCGAGCAGGCCGTCGAACAGGGCCCGGTCATGGCTGTGCGAGGCTGCCAGCGGCTGGAAAGGCACTGATCCTTCATGCTCGTGTTGCAGGGTGGCCAGCCACATGGGATCGACGTATAGCATGATGTACGACCAGGGCTGGTCATCGATGGGGTTGCAGGCATGCACCTGGCCGGGATTCATCAGCACCACGGTGCCTTCGCGAATGGTCTGCGTGGACTTTTCCAGCAGGTAGGTGCTGCACCCGGAAGTGATCGCACCGATGGAAAACACCGTGTGCGAGTGGCGCGAATAGCACACCTGCCGGCCATCCTCGACCGAACGGGCCTCAATGAATGGCAGCTCGGCATCGCGCCAGAAGAACGGCCGGGTGGCGGGGCGAGGGGCGGTGGCGTTGCTCATGTCCGGGTCCTTGGTCGATGCCGCGTGTTGTCTTGCACCGGTCAGCGAATGAAATGCACCTTGCCGCTGTCATCGTTGCCGATGTAGATACCGTACACCCCGGCCTGGCGTTCGCAGATGTAGCGTTCCAGAATCTGCCGGATGGCCGGGTAGTAGATGCTGTCCCACGGAATGTCTTCAGGCGCGAAGAAACGGTAATCCATGGTCTCGGGCCCGTACTGGCCGGTGATCTCCAGGGCCTGAGCGCGGAAGATGATGTACACCTCGCTGATCCTGGGCACGCTGAAGATCGAATACGGCGAGACGATCTCGGCGCGCACGCCGGTTTCTTCCCAGACTTCACGCAGCGCCGCCTGCTCGGTGGTCTCGCCGCCTTCCATGAAGCCGGCTGGCAAGGTCCAGGTGCCGGGGCGCGGCGGTATGGCGCGCTGGCACAGCAGGTACTTGCCGTCCTGCTCGATGATGCAGCCGGCAATGATCTTCGGATTGATGTAGTGGATGTACGCGCAGGCGCCGCACATCAGGCGTTCATGGGTGTCGCCGTCCGGTGTGCGGTGGGCGAGATCCTGGCTGCCGCATTGCGGGCAGTAACACGGCAGCGGCATGTCAGTGACCTATGCGTGGGTCTTTGAGTGCGACGGGGGCCACGATGTCACGCGGCTGGGTGCCGTCATCCTGTTTCGATTGCAGGTATTCCAGGGCGACGCGTGCAGCGTTGCGCACATGATCGACCGAGGCCTGGTGCGCCGCCTGCGGGTCGCCACTCTTGATCGCCTCGACCATGCGTTCCATTTCCTGGTTGCTGGCGCCGCGGCGGTTTTCCTGGGACACCGAGGTGGCACGCAGGTAGCTGATACGGGCCTGCAACTGGCGCAGCTGGGTGGCCGCCACATGGTTGCCCGAGCCTTCGAGCAGCACGTCGTAGAAGCCCTGCACCGAGTCGATCACCTGTTGCAGCTCGCCTTCCTTGAGCGCCTGGCGGTTTTCTTCAAGGGCGTTTTCCAGCGCCTTGATGTCCTTGGGCTTGGCGCGCAGGGTGAACAGCTGCACGATCATGCCTTCGAGCACACAGCGCAGTTCATAGATGTCGCAGGCGTCGGCCAACGTGATGATCGCCACGCGCGGGCCCTTGGCATCGGCAAACTCCACCAGGCCTTCCGACTCCAGATGGCGCAAGGCCTCGCGCACCGAGGTGCGGCTGACCCCGAGGCGGTCGCACAGGTCGCGCTCGACCAGGCGGTCGCCGGGCAACAGCTGGAAGTTCATGATCGCGCTGCGCAGTTTGTCCAACACGATTTCCCGCAGGGTAACGGGGTTGCGGTTGACCTTGAAGGTGTCGTCGAGGGGCAGGCGTTTCATGGGTTCGGCTCGGAGTGGGGTTGACTGCAGGCCAGGGGGCGGTTCGTGGCTCGAACGCTCACTGCGCAGGCAGACAGGGGTGGACTGGGCTTATGCAAAAGCCCGGGCACCCTTGGGGCGCCCGGGCCGTTGCCGAGTTTATCACGCACTTGCCCCGAACCAACAAACACCCTCACGTCGGGGCGCCTGTCCCGGCCGGTCCTTACGTCATCGCCGGCAGGGCACCCAGCTTGCCGCGATGGTAGATCATCGGGGTGGCGGGTGTTTCCGGCAGGATCAGGTTCTTCACGGCGCCGACGATGATGGCATGGTCGCCGCCGTCGTATTCGCGCCACAACTCGCACTCGATGATCGCTGTGGCCTTGGCCAGCAGCGGGTTGCCCAGCTCGCTCAGGGTGAACTCGATACCCTTGGCCTTATCCTTGCCCTTGCCGGCAAAGGCGTAGGCTTCGGCGGTCTGCTCGGCCGACAGCAGGTGAATGGCAAAGCGCTTGCTGTCGCGCAGGATCGGGTAGGTGTCCGATGCGTAGTTGGGGCAGAACAGCACCAACGCCGGATCAATGGACAGGGCACTGAAGGCGCTGGCGGTAATACCGACCAGGTTGCCTTCCGGGTCCAGGGTCGTGACGATGGTCACGCCCGAGGGAAAGGAGCCCATGACTTCTTTGTAGATACCGGGTTCGATCATTGCTGCAATCTCGGTTAACGCATCACGAAAGGGTCGGGCATCGGGGCTTGCGAGAGGTTGATCCACACCGTTTTCAGCTCGGTATAGGCCAGCACCGAATCGATGCCGCTCTCGCGGCCGTAGCCACTGTTCTTGAAGCCACCGATCGGTGCCATGGCTGACACCGCGCGGTAGGTGTTGACCCAGATGATACCGGAACGCACGTCGCGAGCGAGCCGGTGTGCACGGCCAAGGTCACGGGTCCAGATTCCGGCTGCCAGGCCGAACTGTGAGTCGTTGGCGATCGCCAGCGCCTCGGCCTCGTCCTTGAAGCGGATGACCGAGGCCACGGGGCCGAAGACTTCTTCCTGCATGATCTTCATCGAGTTGCTGTCGCACTCGAACAGGGTCGGCTCGTAGAACCAGCCGGCTTCGGCGGTTTGCGGGCGCTTGCCACCCAGGCGCAGGCGCGCCCCTTCGGCCAGCGCGTCGGCCACCAGGCCTTCGACGACCGCCAGTTGCTGGGCAGTGGCCATCGGACCCATCTCGGTGTCTTCAGCCTGCGGGCTGCCGATGCGGATGCGTTTGGCCCGCTCGACCAGGCGCTCGACGAACTCATCGAAGATTTCGTCCTGCACCAGCAGGCGGGAACCGGCCACGCAGCTCTGGCCGGAGGCGGCATAGATGCCGGCGACCACGCCATTGACGGCGCTGTCCAGGTCGGCATCGGCAAAGATGATGTTCGGTGACTTGCCGCCCAGCTCCAGCGACAGCTTGGCGAAGTTCTCGGCGCTGCTGCGCACCACGTGGCGAGCCGTGGCCGCACCACCGGTGAAGGCGATCTTGCGGATCAACGGATGGCGGGTGAGGGCGGCACCGGTGGTCGGACCGTAGCCGGTGACCACGTTGACCACGCCGGCCGGAAAGCCCGCTTCCAGGGCCAGGCGTGCCAGCTCCAGAATGGTCGCCGAGGCGTGTTCGGACGGCTTGAGCACGATGGTGTTACCGGCCGCCAGGGCCGGGGCCAGCTTGATCGCGGTCAGGTACAGCGGGCTGTTCCAGGGAATGATCCCGGCCACTACGCCCATCGGTTCGTGCACGGTGTAGGCAAACAGGTCGGGCTTGTCCAGCGGCAGGGTGCCGCCTTCGATCTTGTCGGCCAGGCCTGCGGTGTAATGAAAGAACTCTGGCAAATAGCCGACCTGGCCGCGGGTCTCGCGGATCAGCTTGCCATTGTCGCGGCTTTCAAGCTGGGCCAGGTGTTCCTTGTTTTCAGCAATCAGGTCGCCCAGGCGACGCAGCAGCTTGCCCCGCGCGGTGGCGGTCAGGCCGCGCCAGGCCGGGCTTTCAAAAGCTTTTTGCGCGGACTGGACCGCCCGCTCGACATCAGCTTCATCGGCATCGGGCAGTTGTGCCCAAGGCTCGGCCAGTGCCGGGTTGAGGCTGTCGAAGGTCTTGCCGGAAAGGGCATCGACCCATTGGCCGTCGATGCACATCTGAAAACGAGTGAGGCTCATGCAACGTCCCCTTTGATCGGGTTGTGTAAAACGGCGGACTTGTCGAGAAAGTCCAGCAGCACCTGATTGACCAGGCGCGGCGACTCGACCGGCATCATATGCCGTTGCTCGGGCAGGATCGCCACTTCGGCGCCCTTGATGCGCATGGCCAGTTGACGGGCCATGTCAGGCGTCGAGCCGGGGTCCAGTTCGCCGGTGGCGACCAGGGTCGGGGCATCGATGCTGCCCAGGTCCTCGGCACGGTACATGTCTTGTGTGGCAAACAGTTTGTAGGTGGTCAGGTAACCTTGCGGATCATTGCTGGCCAGGTGTTGGCGCAGCGCTTCGATCTGCGCCGGGTTGGCCGCCTGGTATTCACGGCTGAACCAGCGCGACAGCGCGGCACCGGCGTTGGCATCCGGGCCGTGTTCGGCGGCCTGGCTGGTGCGTGCGACCACCCCGGCGCGCTGTTCGGCGGTGCGATTGAACACGCTGTTGAGGATGACCAGCCCGGCCAGGCGCTGCGGATAATGCAGCGCAAAGGCGCGCGCCACCAAACCGCCCATGGAAAAACCGATCACCGTGGCGTGCGGCACGCCCAGGTGATCGAGCAGCTCCAGCAACTGAGCTGCATAGCCTGGCAGACCGGCGTCCGGGTCCGGGCGCGGGCTGGCGCCATGGCCGAGCATGTCATAGGCAATGACCCGGTAGTGCGGCGCCAGACCGACGATCTGGCCGCCCCACATCTCTTTGTTCAGTCCCACCCCGTGAATCAACACCACAGGATGGCCATGGCCGGTTTCCAGGTAACTGGTGCCGGCCGGGGTGCGTTCAGCGGTGAGCTGAATCATGGATTGCTCCTGCACAGTCTTTTTATGGGCGTTCTTGTATGGGCGCGGGCGTGGATCACTGACCGGCTTTTTCAGCTGCAAGTTCTTCCAGGTCGATGTAGCGGTTGCCAATGCGCGGGTGCAGGCGACCCCCGTTGGCAGCTCCCAGGACCACGACGATTTCGTCGGCACGCGGTGCGTCTTCGATCTGCATTTCCAGGGTGATGTAGTGCGAGCGCAGGCCTTCGTCGTCCTTGTTCATCATCGGGATCTGGATCGAGGTGCCCGGGCCGCCGCGCTTGTTGGTGAAGCTCAGGTAGCTCTTGGCCTTGACCGCTTCACGGTAGTGGTTACCAAAGCGCAGGGTGTGGATCACCGCCGAGGCGTGCTCGATCTCGCCATCGGCGCCGACCACAGCGGCCTTGCCATAGGCTTGGATCTTGTCGGCGCCACCGATGGCGGCGGTCAGGCGCTCGACCATCAAGGCACCGAGGTCCGAACACCAGGCACGGATTTCCGGCTTGAGGTCTTCAACGAAACCGCGGCCTGCCCATGGGTTCTTGATCACGGCTGCCAGGCCGACCATGGTCACCGGCGTGTCGGTGGCCTTGCCGCCTTCGATCAGAGTTTCTTCGGTGTAGGTGACGATCTTGCGAATTTCAAAGCTCATAGGGACTCCCGGAAGGTGGGCTGTTGTATTTCGTATGATGGTATACCATAAGATCGGACGTGCAAGTGCTTTCTCTTGTGACCTCTGAAAAATCCCTGCGCACTTACCCTCATACGCCTGGTAGGAGCGCGCTCTGCCCGCGACCGGCTGCGTTAGCAGTCGTAAAATTGTGGCGTTTCGCAGATTTTTAACGTGTTCACAGCTGTAAAATTGTGGCGTTTCGCAGATTTTACGACTGCTACGCAGCCGGTCGCGGGCAGAGCGCGCTCCTACCGGGGGTGAATCCAGATCGGGTCCTCTATCCGTTTTCGGCACAAATAATCTGGTGCCTTGCTGCAGGGAACGAAACTTGCCTTGAGCCTTTCGATTACGTCGGGAGTGACAGGCGATGAACACCCTCAGCAGCACAGGCCTTGAGCCTGTATCTACCTCCAGTGACCTTCTTCACCGGCGGGCATCCGACATCGATGAACATGCCCATAACCTGTCCAACTGGCAGTTGCGCTACGACCAGCTCACCCCCGGACGCTTCGATGGCGAGCTGACCGAGTTGCGCTGTGGCTGGATGCAACTGGTCCGAGACCGCTCCAATCAGGCCATGATCAAGAGTGGCCAGGCCTGGAAAGGGGCGGTGGCTTTCAGCCTGCCCCTGGCATCGCACGACGAGGTGTACTGTGCCGGGCACATCATTCGCACCCCCAGCCTGCTGGTTGCCCCTGCCGAGGACCTGCCACAGATCCGCACCCCAGGGCCCATCGACCTGCTGTGCATGGCCGTCGATCGCCAGGCGCTGGAGAGCATGTTGCAGCGTCAGCACAGCGAGTTTCGGATTACCGCGCTTCCCACCTGTTACCGCCTGCAAGAGAACGGGTTACACATTGAGCTGCGCCGGTTGCTCGATGACCTGATGGGGTTCGAGGCGGCGCACTCACCGCTCAAGCACGAATCGATTCGCCATGCGTTGCGTGATGCCATCATGCTGCAGCTGCTCGAACAGGTCGCCCACGATCCGGAAACCCTGAACGCCACGGCGCGCAAGCGCATGGTCGACCGCGCCCGGGAGTACGCGCTCAGCCACCTGGATCAGCCCTTCTCGATGCTCGACCTGTGCAACAGCATCGGCGCCAGCCGGCGCAAGTTGCAGTATTGCTTTCAGGACGCGCTGGGCATCAACCCGGTGGCCTATCTGCGTGCGGTGCGCCTCAATGCGGTGCGCCGCGAACTGCTGGCGGGTCGCCCCGGCGCCTCGGTGCAGGCGGTCGCGGCGCGCTGGGGCTTCTGGCACTTGAGCCGCTTTTCCGGTGAATACCGCCAACTGTTCGGCGAGTTGCCTTCGCAGACCCTGCGCCGCAGCAGCTGTGCTGAAAACGGATAACGGCACCGGCCCGGCAGGTTTCAGGATAGCCCCACCAACACGATGCAAGGGGGCATCCGATGACGCACCACAACAACTATAAGCTGGCGTTCTGCTCCACGCTGCTGCTGAGCCTGGGCGTGCTGGCCACCCACACACAGGCCACTGAAAACGGCGCACCGACTACCGCCGTCGGGGTCTACGACTTCGGTGCCGGGATGATGCCGCCGGTCACGCCCAATGGCACGCTGGGCCTGCGCACGGCCTGGTATTCGGCCAAGGTGCAAAAGGATCGCCACGGCCAGGACACCGGCAACGACTTCTCGCTCAGCGTGCTGTCATTGGGCCTGGCCTATATCCGCATGACCGATTACACCGTGTTCGGCGCCCGTTACGGCTTCGGCGGCGTGGCACCGTTTTTCAAGATGGATGCCAGTCTGGGCGTCGACACGCCAGTGGGCCGCCTTGACTTGGAGGCCGATCCGTTTCGCATGGCCGACCTGCAGATCCTTCCGCTGATCCTGCAATGGAACCTGTCGCCGAACCTGTTCATCAACACCCAGTTCCAGATCCAGGCACCCACCGGCGACTACGACGAGAACCGCCTGGTGTCGCCGGGCCTGAACCACTGGACCTTCTCGCCAATCGTCAATGCCACCTGGATCAGCGACACCGGGTTCGAGGTGTCGTCGAGCGTCGAGGTCGACATCAATACCCGCAACAAGGCCACTGACTATAAAAGCGGCGTCGAATACCGCCATGAGTTTGCCGTGGGCCAGCACTTCGGGCCGTGGACGGCCGGCATTGGCGGCTATTACTACCGCCAGTTCAGTGACGACGACGCGCCGAACCTGACCAGCGGCAATCGCGCCCGGGTCATGGCCGTGGGCCCTGCGTTGAGCTATTTCAAGCCGGGCCTGCCACCCATCTGGCTGCACGCCTACAAGGAATTCGATGCCCGCCACCGTGCCGAGGGCTATACGGTCGGGCTGCGCATCTCCCACAGTTTCTGAGGACTAATCGATGACCACCTTGAACGAGGGCGGCCCACGGCTGGCCCGTGGGCGCCGCGAAGGCGTGGTGCTGATGCTTGGCAGCAGCCTGACCATCATGGGCGCGGTGATGATTGCACCGGTGTTGCCGCAGATCGGCGCCGAATTCGGCCCCACCACCGCACATGCCGAGGTGCTGGTGCCGCTGGCGGTGACCGGGCCGGCGCTGGCGATTGCACTGTTTGCGCCCCTGGCCGGCTGGCTGGCCGATCGCGTCGGGCGCAAGAACCTGTTGATCATCGGCACGCTGCTGTATGCGCTGCTGGGGTGCCTGCCGCTGCTGCTGGATGATTTGCGCGTCATTGTCGGCGTGCGGTTGTTGTTCGGCGGTGCCGAGGCGGCGGTGATGACCTGTTGTGCGGCCCTGATCGCCGACTACTGGCATGGCGAGCAGCGCTTGCGCTACGTCAATCGCCAGGTGGTGACCATCAGCGTGGTCGGCGCGCTGTTCTTCGTGGCCGGCGGGGCGTTGGGCGAGCATTCCTGGCGCCTGCCGTTTGCCCTGTACCTGCTGCCGCTGTTGCTGGTGCCGCTGATGATGCGCTGGCTCTGGGAACCGGATCGCCAGGCGCCACCGCCGGGCGCTGAGGCTGAAGGCCAGGTTGCCCTTGGACGTGTGCTGCTGGGCTATGCGCTGGTGTTCAGCGGCATGCTGCTGGCCTTCGTGGTGCCGATCCAGACACCGGGCCTGCTGGTGGCCCAGGGCGTGACCTCCAGCACGCTGATCGGCCTGTCGGCCGGGCTGGGGCTGCTGTCGACCCTGGTCGGCGCATTGCTCTGGCCTCTGTTGCGTCGACACCTTGGTGTCGCCGGTTGCAATGCGGCGCTGCTGGTGTTGATGAGCCTCGGCCTGGGCTTGCTGACGCAGGCGCACAGCTACAACGCGGTGTTGCTGGCGGTGTTCATCCACGGCGTGGGCGCCGGCCTGCTGGTGCCCAATGTCATGGCACCGGTGATGAATGCCCTGACCCCCCGAACCCGGGGTCGCGGGCTGGGCGGCTTTACTGCCTGCCTGTACCTGGGCCAGTTCATCAGCCCGGTGGCGGTGCTTGCCGTGGCCGCGCATGCCGGCGCGATTGCCCAGGCGATTCTCTACCTGGCCATGGCCGGTCTTGCCTTGGCGCTGCTGTGCGCCGTGGTGGCGGTGCTACACCGGCAGGCCGTGCCTGTCGCGGTTTCTCCCTTGAATAATCAGGAATGACGATCATGCAAGACATCCAGGCCCTGTTCGACCAGGAAGATGCCACCGCGCTGGCAGCCCGTGTGCGCAACGGCGAGGTTCATCCCGCTGAACTGCTGGAGGCGGCCATCGTGCGCCTTGAGCGGGTCGAGCCGCAGCTCAATGCCGTGGTCGAGCGCCTCTACGACCAGGCCCGCCAGGCGGCCGAACAACCGCAGGCCCTGAACGGTGCGTTTGCCGGGGTGCCAACGCTGATCAAGGATCTGTTCTCGCCGCTGGCCGGCGCCTTGATGAGCAACGGCTCGCACGCCCTGGGCCTGGCGCGCCCGGACTTCGATGGCGAGCTGGTGGCCCGATTGCGGGGCAGCGGCTGCCTGCTGATGGGTACCAGCGCCTCGCCGGAATTCGGCACCTCGTACACCACCGAATCGGACCGCCTCGGGGCCACGCGCAACCCCTGGAACCTTGGCCATAGCAGCGGCGGCTCCAGCGGTGGCGCAGCGGCCCTGGTGGCGGCGCGAGTGGTGCCATTTGCCCATGGCAACGACGGCGGCGGTTCGTTACGCGTACCGGCCTCGTGTTGTGGCGTGTTCGGCTTCAAGCCCAGCCGTGGCTTGCTGCCCTCCGGGCCGATGGTTGGCGAGGGCTGGGCCGGCATGGGCACCGGTCACGCCATCACCCTGAGCGTGCGCGACAGTGCGGCCTTGCTCGACGCCACCGCCGGCATCGACCTGGGCGCACCCTATGCCGCGCCCCTGGCCGCGCAGCCTTACCGGCTGGCGGTGCAGGACGACCCGGCGCCGCTGCGCATCGCGCTGGTTGAACAGGTCGGCCCGTGGCCGGTGTCGGTCCAAAGCCGTGCGGCCCTGCATGACGCTGCACAGTTGTGCGAAGCGTTGGGCCATCGGGTGATGCCTGAGCGCTTGCCGGTGGTGTTGCCGGAGTTTCTTGACCAAGTGTTCACCATCATCGGCGCCAGCACGCGCAATTACCTCGATGTGCTGGGGCAAATGCGCGGCGCCCCGGTCAGCGAGTCCGAAGTCGAAGCCCGCACAAGGATCATCCTGCGCGACAAAGGCCAGGTCAGCGGTGCGCAGTACGCCGCCGCCGTGGAATGGATACATGCCTTCGGCCGGCGCATGGCCGTGTTCATGCAGGACTACGACATCATCCTGACCCCGACCCTGGCGCACATCCCCCCGGCCATCGGCGAGCTGAATGTGCAGGACGACAGCTGGTCGCTGGGGCGATTGATCGAGCACTTCCACAGCTATTCGCCGTACACCGCGCTGTGCAACGCCAGCGGCCAGCCGGCCATGTCCGTGCCGCTGCACTGGAGCCCCGAAGGGCTGCCACTGGGCGCGCACTTCATCGGCCGCTTCGGCGAGGACGCCCTGCTGATGGCCCTGGCCGCCCAACTGGAGCGCGCCCGACCGTGGCGGGGCAGGGTACCGCCGGTGAATGCGCAAGGCCTGTAAAACCCCTGACACCCCACCATCGCCACGACCCCCTGGTAGGAGCGCGCTTGCCCGCGACCGGCTGCGTTAGCAGTCGTAAAATTGCAGCGTTTCGCAGATTTTGAGTGTGTTCACAACTGTAAATCTGCGGCGTTTCGCAGATTTTGAGTGTGTTCACAGCTGTAAATCTGTGGCGTTGCATCAATTTTGCGAGCGCTGCGCACTCGGTCGCGGGCAAGCGCGCTCCTACGGCGGTCACGCGCGCAACCGGTGGTTACTTCGGCTTGCGCCGCAACACGCTCAGCACCCAGACAAAGAAGATCGGCACCAGCACCACCCCCAGCAGGGTGGCGCTGAGCATGCCGCCGATCACGCCGGTGCCCAGCGCGCGCTGGCTGGCAGCACCGGCGCCGGTGGCCAGGGTCAGGGGCACCACGCCGAGGATGAACGCCAGCGAGGTCATGACGATGGGCCGGAAACGCAGGCGCGCTGCTTCCAGGGCCGCTTCGCGCAGCGACATGCCCTGTTCCCACAGCTCCTTGGCAAACTCGACGATCAGGATGGCGTTTTTCGCCGACAGCCCGATGATGGTGATCAGCCCGACCTTGAAATACACATCGTTGGGCAGGCCCACCGCCGTCACCGCCAGCACCGCGCCCAGCGCGCCGACCGGCACGATCAGCAGCACCACCAGCGGAATCGTCCAGCTTTCATACAGCGCCACCATCAGCAGGAACACCACCAGCAAGGCCAGCGCAAACAGCACGGTGGCCTGGCCGCTGGCAATCCGCTCCTGATACGACAGGCCGGTCCACTCATAACCGATGCCGACCGGCATCTGCGCAATGATGCGCTCCAGTTCCGCCATGGTTTCGCCAGTGCTGACGCCCGGTGCCGCATCGCCGGCAATCCGGATCGACGGGTAGCCGTTGTAGCGGGCAATCTGCACCGGACCTTCTTCCCAGCGCGTGGTGATGAACGCGCCCAGCGGCACCGGTGTTCCTTCGCTGTTAGGCACGAACAGCTTGAGCACGCTTTCGGGCGTCATGCGCGAGGCCGATTCGGCCTGCACCACCACCCGTTGCTGGCGACCGGCGTTGGCGAAGTCGCTGATCACCGCCGAGCCAAAGGCTGTCGACAGTGCATTGCTGATCGACTCGAAACTCACCCCCAGGGTGCGGGCCTTGTCGCGGTCGATGTCCAGGCGCAATTGCGGCGCTTCGGCCAGGCCCTCCATCATCGCGTAGAGAAACAGCGGGTTGCCATTGGCCTGGCCCAGCAACTGATCACGGGCCTTGAGCAATGCCTCGCGGCCCAGGCCGCCGCGGTCTTGCAGGCGCAGCGAGAAACCGCCCGAGGTGCCCAGGCCATCGATCGGCGGCGGGGTCACGGCCATGACTGTACCGTCGCTGATGCTGGCGAACGCCTGGTTGAAGGCTGCCGCTTCATCGCCGGCCGACTGGCCGTCGCCACGCACCGACCAGTCCTTGAGGGTCGGGAAGGCGAGGGCGGCGTTTTCGCCCATGCCCGAGAAGCTGAAGCCCAGGATCATGGTCACCGCTTCAGTGGCCTCGCGGTCGACCAGCCATTGTTCCAGTTGCCGGGTGGTGACATCGGTGCGCGCCCGGGTAGCGCCCGGCGGCAGCTGTACATCGACGATGGTGTAGCCCTGGTCTTCGATCGGCACGAAGGATTCCGGCAGGCGCAGGTAGAAGAACCCCAGCAGCGCCACAATGCCGACGTAGATCAGCATGTAGCGGCCGGTGCGCTTGAGCAGGCTTGAATTGAGCCGCTCATAGCGTTGCGTCAGGCGCCCGAACAGCCGGTTGAAACCGCCAAAGAAGCCGGTTTTTTCATGGTGCCCTTCCGGGATCGGCTTGAGCAGCGTGGCGCACAGCGCCGGGGTGAAGGTCAGGGCCAGGAAACCCGAGAACAGGATCGACACCGCCAGCGACAACGAGAACTGCTGGTAGATGACGCCCACCGAGCCGCCCATGAACGCCAGCGGCAAAAACACCGCCGACAGCACCAGGGTAATGCCCAGGATCGCTCCGGACACCTGGCCCATCGCCTTGACCGTGGCCGCCGGCGGCGACAGGCCTTCCTCGGCCATGATCCGCTCGACGTTCTCGACCACCACGATGGCGTCGTCGACCAGGATGCCGATGGCCAGCACCATGCCGAACATGGTCATCATGTTCACCGAAAAACCCAGCAGGTACATGATCGCCAGCGTCCCGGCCAGGCACACCGGCACCACGATGCTGGGGATCAGGGTGTAGCGGATGTTCTGCAGGAACAGGAACATCACCACGAACACCAGCGCCATGGCCTCGATCAGGGTGTAGATCACCTTGTCGATGGCCACGTCGACGAACCGTGAGGTGTCGTAGGGGATGGAGAACTCCACCTCGTCCGGGAAGTTCGCGGACAGCTCCTGCAACCGTTGCCTGACCGCTTCGGCGGTGGCAATGGCGTTGGCGCCCGGCGACAGTTGCACCGCGCCGGCCACGGCCAGCTTGCCGTTCAGGCGCGCATCGAAGTTGTAGTCCTGGCTGCCGACCGCCAGGCGTGCGACGTCACCCAGGGTGACATTGGAGCCGTCCTGGTTGGCGCGCAGCACAATGCGGGCAAATTCTTCAGGGTTATCCAGCGTGCCCTTGACCGCCAGCACGCCGGTCAGCTCCTGCCCGCTGGCGCCCGGCGTGCTGCCGAAACTGCCGGCCGGCACCTGAATATTCTGGGCGCTGATGGCCGTCGTCACATCCGTGAGCGACAGGCCATAACCGACCAGCTTCTGCGGGTCGATCCATACGCGCATGGCCGCTTCGGAGGCAAAGAACTGCAGCTTGCCGACGCCTTGCACCCGGCGCAGTTCGTTGTTGACGTTGCGTGCGGCGTAGTCGGCCAGCGCCACGGTATCGCGCCCGGCCACATCGTTCTTGTAACTCAGGGCGTAGATCAGCAGAAAGCCGGAGCTGGCCTGCTCGACCTGCAAGCCTTGGGTCAGTACCGCCTGCGGCAGCCGCGCCTCGGCCTTCTTGATCCGGTTCTGCACCTCGACCTGGGCCAGGTCCGGGTCGGTGCCGGGCTGGAAACTCACGTTGATCTCGGCAATGCCGTTGGCATTACTGGTCGACTCGAAGTACAGCATGGCCTTGGCGCCATTGAGTTCTTCTTCGATGACACTGGTTACCGAGTCGACCAGTACCTTGGCCGAAGCCCCGGGATAGGTTGCGGTGATGGTGATCTGCGGCGGTGCCACCACCGGGTACTGCGCCACCGGCAGTTGCGGCAGGGCAATCAACCCGGCGAGCAGGATGAACAGGGCGACGACCCAGGCAAAGTTGGGCCGGGTGATGAAAAACTGTGACATGGGCGTTCCTCGAAGGCGGCCTTACCGGGCGCTGGACGGCTGGGGGGCAACAGCGTTCTTGGGCTGCGCGGCCTTGGCCACCACGTTGTCACCCGGGTTCAGGCCGGTCATGGCGCCGTGGATGACCTGCTCGCCGCCGCTGAGGCCTTCAAGGATCTGCCAGCGCGCATCCTGCATCACGCCGGTTTTCACCGGACGAGCCTGAACGGTGCCGTCGGTGCCGATCACCAGCACCTTGGCGCTGCCGTCGCTGCCGCGCTGCACGGCGCGCTGCGGCACCAGGATGGCTTTGTCGCTGACGCTTTGCGGGGTCTGGACCCGCACGTACATGCCCGGCAGCAGCAGGCCGTCGGGGTTGCCGAAGCGCGCACGCAGGGCTACCTGGCCGGTACTGCGTTCAACATCGACATCCGTGAACAGCAAGGTGCCGCGACGTTTATAGTCGGTGCCCTCGACGCTCAGGGTCAGGGCATCCTCGCCGCCCTTGGGCAGGCGACCGTCCTGCAGGGCCGCGCGCATGCGCAAGGCATCGGCCACCGGTTGGGTGAAGTCGACATGCACCGGGTCCAGTTGCTGGATGGTCGCCAGCAGGGTGGTCTCGTTCTGGCCGACCAGCGCGCCTTCGGTCACCGAGGCACGACCGATACGCCCGGAGATCGGCGCATTGACCGTGGCATAGCCCAGGTTCAGGCGAGCGGTTTCGACATCGGCCTGTGCTGCACGGCGCGCGGCCACGGCATTGAGCTGGGTGGCTTTGGCGGTGTCGTAGGCTTGCTGGCTGATCGCTTCGATCTTGACCAGTGGTTCATAGCGCTTGAGCGTGGCCTGTGCCTCGGCCAGGGTGGCTTCGGTCCGCGCCAGGTCGCCCTGGGCCTTGGACAGGGCGGCCTTGAAGGGCGCCGGGTCGATCTGGAACAAGACCTGGCCGGCCTTGACGTCGCTGCCTTCTATGAAGTTGCGGCTCAGCACGATGCCTGCTACCCGTGCCCGGACCTGCGCGACGCGTACCGGCTCGACCCGGCCTGGCAGTTCGCTGATCACGGTGAACGACTCGGGGTTGACCGTGGTGGCTTCGACTTCCCGGGGGGCGGCTGCACCTTGCGGGCCGGCTGGCGGTTGTTTTTCACAGCCGGTCAGGCTCAGCAGGGCCACCAGCGCGATCACCGAAGCGCCGCGCTTTTTGTGCATGTTGTTCATTACTTCCCCGGGGACAAGGCCCGTCAGTGCCTGAAAGCGGGCAATGATCTGGTTTTGTTGAGCTTGAGTCAATATTGACTCATATGAAGCATTTGTGTGCAATTGTGTAAGGCGCGTTGTGCCTGTAGGCTTTTTCTGCAAAATGTCGCCCACGCTGTTCAGCCGAGTGAAATAGCCGCCCCATGGATTTACCCGCCGCCGATGCAAAATTTCTCAAGGCCCTGGCCGTTGCCGTGGTCGACCACCAGAGTGGTACGTTCAAGGACATTGCCGAGGCTGCCGGCGTCAGCAAGGCCACCCTCAATCGCTTTTGCGGTACTCGCGCCAACCTCATCGACATGCTGCATGACCACAGCACCACGCAAATGAGCCAGATTATCCAAGAGGCCGACCTGCTGCAGGCCCCGGTTCTGGATGCCCTGCAGAACCTGATCGACGGGCACCTGGCAAACGGCGAAATGCTGCTATTCATGATGGCCGAGTGGCGCCCCGACAGCCTGCTGGAAGACGCCGAAGTGCGTCGTTGGCAGCCTTATTCCGATGCGATGGATGCTTTCTTCCTGCGTGGCCAGCATGAGGGCGTGTTTCGCATCGACATCAGCGCCGCCGCGCTGACCGAAGTGTTCGCCTCGCTGATCTTCGGCCTGGTCGAGTCGCAACGCCGCGGCCGCGTGGCGCGTGCGGCGATGCCCGGTTTGCTGCGCCAGTTTTTCCTGGACGGCGCCAGCCGGTGTTAAGGCTCAGTCTTCGTTGTCTTGCTCATGCCTGAGCGCCGCCCGGGCGCCCAGTTCGGCCAGCGTTTCTTGCACCACTGGGTCATTGGCGCGAATCGTGCCCAGGTGCTGCTGAATCTGCGCCAGCGTCTGCGGGTCGTTCTGGCGATCAATCCACAAGGCGATGGTTTGGACGGCGCCGACCAGCGCCGCATTGTTTTCGATCAGCCGGTCCAGCAGCGTGACCAGCGGATCGTCGGGCAGGTTCTCGGACATGGCATTGACTCCTCGGGGTTTCAGCAGAGCGTAGCAAAGGATGCCCATCCGGCAGGCCAAGGGTCGTTATCGTCCCCAGCCATACGCGTGCGCCATTTTGCCGCACCGGCGTGCGAGCGTGCCCTGTCAGGGGTTACAGGGCGGTCAGGCCTGTACCGGTGGTGATGGCGATGTTCGCTCGGGCCGGGCAATGGTAAATTCGCGGCCATGACATTCGTGCGCACCCACCGTACTTTCGTTGCCTGCACGCTGACCGGCCTGGTGCTGTTCAGTGCGCTGCTGTGCAGCCTGGGTCACGGCCGGATGCTGGCGGCGTTCATGCCAGCGCCGTGGCTGGAAATCTGTGGTGACACGCCGGCCGCCACCCTGGCGGTGCAGCGTCATGCCGAGGCCGGGCACCCCGCAGTGCCGGGCAGCCATGGACTGATCATGCAACTGGCGCAGTTCGATTGCGCCTTTGCCGGCAAGCTGGGCACCGCGCTGGTCTCGTTCGCCGCCATGGGCTGGCTGTTGCGGCGCCTGCTGCGCCGGTTGCCCCTGCATGAACGCCTCGACCGAAGCCCCAGCCGGCACACCTCGCCAGGCCGGGTCGCCCAGGCCCCCTGAGCGCCAGGCTGACCTGCCGAGGGCCCGCCGTCGTGCGCGCCTGCCTGACACACGGGATGCTGTTGTGTCCCGATCCTGGAAAAGGACCGTAGTGCATGAACCATCATTTCTCCCGCCGCCAAGTGGTCGCCGGGCTGTCTTTGCTAAGCATGGGCGGCCTGTTGGCCGGTTGCGGAAATTCCAATGCCTTGCCGTTCAAACATGGCAAGGACATGAGCAACGAGATCCTGGGGCGCAATTTCAAACTGCGCGACACCCAGGGTAACTACAAGAGCCTGTCGAGCTATCGCGGCTACATGCCGCTGGTGTTCTTCGGCTTTACCCAATGCCCGGCCGTGTGCCCCACGGCGCTGGCTCGCGCCGCACAGATCAAGAAGCTGCTGGGGGCCGACGCGCCGATCTTCAAGGTGATCTTCATTACCCTGGACCCGGAGCGCGACACGCCGCAGATCATCGAAAAATACGTCAAGGCCTTCGACCCCGATTTCGAGGCGTTGTCCGGCACCTTGGAAGAAACCGCTGCGGTGGCCAAGGAGTTCGGGGTGTTCTATGAAAAGGTGCCGCTGGGCGACACCTACACGATGTCGCACACCGCCACCAGCTACGTCTACGACTCGCGTGGCGTACTGCGCCTGAGCCTGTCGCACAAGCTCACCGCGCAACAATGCGCTGAAGACCTGCTTACGCTTATGGAAGTCTGCTGATGAATATTCTGACCCGTACCGCCTTCAAGACCACCTTTGCCGCCCTGGCCCTGATCGGCCTCAGCCTGCCGGCCCTGGCCGACACTCAGGTGCAGGACGCCTGGGTACGCGCCACCGTACCCGGCCAGCCCTCCACCGGTGCCTTCATGCAACTGACCGCCAACACCGACAGCAAGCTGGTCGGCGTGGCTTCCACGGCCGCCAGAATCGTCGAGATCCACCAGACGTCGATGAAAGACGACCGCATGAGCATGAACAAGGTCGACAGTGTCGAGCTGCCGGCCGGCAAGCCCGTGGCCTTTGACGCCAATGGCTACCATGTGATGCTGATCGGCCTGGTGGCCCAGGCGAAGGAGGGCGACCAGATCCCGCTGACCCTCACCGTGCAGGACGCCAAGGGCGTCACGCAAACGCTCACGGTGCAGGCGTCCGTGCGGGCCTTGAACAGCGACGCTCACGATGCCCATGCCGGACACGGCGAACACAGGGGGCATTGAGGGCTGGACGGTTTGCCCAACGGTGCCCACAGGTGCGTTTCACAGGTGTAAGGTAGGCGTTGCAACACACTCGTATCCATGGAGGTGAACATGAGTACACCGACGCTCCATAAGCAGCAGGTCAACGGTTATCAGGTGATCAGTGTCAATAACGGCCCGTGGCGGGTCTGCACCAATCATGACCGTCTGGCCACCTTCAATACCCGTGACGAGGCCATGGCCTATGCGGTCAGCCTGCACACCCGAAAGGCCAAGGCCGACACGCAGCACTGAGTGCGCCCCGATAAGCGCCTGATAAAAGCCCCTGATCGTCGTGGACGATCAGGGGCTTTTTCGTGGCCGGCTTGAAAGGGGCCGGTTACTCATATGCATTTTTTGCATAAATGGAGAACTAAACATTCCTTTGGGGAACATAGGGTTTCGGTGATGATTGCCTTCGACGCAACACACTGAGCAAAGGTGACTGAGACCAACAGAACCTGGATTTTTATTGAAAAAATGCAGGAGTGAATCAATGGGCAATGTCCAGACCGCTGCCAGCGCACGTGAGGTGCCCAGGCGCCATGCGCCAAGTGGCGAGTTGGTCGACCTGGGCCGTGCTTACCGGGGCCCCCTGGCGCTGTCGCGGTTGCACAGCACGCCAAAGCGGGTGCTGGGTCGCCGCGAAGGCATTCTGTTGGGTGTATTCGCCGTGGTCTTGCACGGTGCGGTGATCTACTGGGTCAGTCAGAATCCCACACCTGTACTGCCGGTCGTGCCGCCGGAAATCCCGCCGATGACCATCGAGTTTTCCACCCCGGCGCCACCGGTGGTCGAAACCCCGCCACCGCCACCTGAGCCGGTCCCGCCACCGCCAGTGGTCGAGCCGCCACCGCCGGTGGAGGACGAGTTGGCAGTCAAGCCGCCACCGCCGCCAAAGCCCAAGCCGGTTGTCAAGCCTGTGCCCAAGCCTGTGGCCAAGCCGGTTCCACCGCCGCCGGTGCCGACGCCGCCACCTCCCCAGCCGGTAGCCGCCCCTGCGCCGCCCGCACCCCCTGCGCCCAAGCCGGTCACACCGCCTTCGGCCAGCGCCGGCTACTTGCGTAATCCGGCGCCCGAGTACCCGTCGCTGGCCATGCGTCGTGGCTGGGAGGGCACGGTGTTGCTGCGCGTCCATGTGCTGGCCAGCGGTCGCCCCGGCGATATCCAGGTCCAGAAGAGCAGCGGTCGCGATCAACTCGATGAGGCCGCCGTCACTGCCGTCAAGCGCTGGAGTTTCGTGCCCGGCAAGCAGGGTGACCAGCCGGTCGATGGCTGGGTCAGTGTGCCGATCGATTTCAAGCTCAAGTAAGCGCTTTACCCGGATTTTCAACCTTCAGCGGGCGACCTGGCACAAGGAGCATCGCATCCCGACCTGATGCATTTGCACGAGAGTACCGACCATGAATTTACTGGCATCCCCCTTCGAATCGGTTGAACACGCGGTCATCTGGCTGCTGATCGGTTTTTCTGTCGTGACCTGGGGCCTGGCCCTGCTCAAGGGCGGGCAGTTCGCGCGGCTCAAGGGCCAGGACAAGGCTTTTCACAAGCAGTTCTGGGCCGCGTCCAGCCTGGATTCGGCTGCCGAGCTGGCGCATGACAAGCCCGGCGCCGCCGCCCGCGTGGCCCAGGCCGGTTATGCCGCCATCCAGGTGCAGGAAAACGCCCAGAATGACCTGAGCCAGTCGATCAACCACCAGGACCGCCTGGAGCGTGCCTTGCGTCAGCAGATCGTGCGTGAGCGCCGCTCGCTGGAAACCGGTCTGGCCGTGCTGGCCAGTATCGGCAGCACCTCGCCCTTTATCGGGCTGTTCGGTACGGTGTGGGGCATCATGTCGGCCTTGAAGGGCATCAGTGCCGCCGGCTCGGCCAGCCTGGAAACCGTGGCCGGCCCCATTGGCGCGGCGCTGGTGGCCACGGGCGTCGGGATCGCCGTCGCGGTGCCGGCGGTGCTGGTCTACAACTATTTCCTGCGGCGCCTGAAGCTGACCGCCGCTGACCTGGACGACTTTGCCCATGACTTCTACAGCCTGGCCCAGAAGCATGCATTCCGCGTGCTGCTGCACCCGGTGCTCAAGTCCGGCGCCACTGTCGGTGGCCAGAAAGTGAAGGAGGCGTCCTGACATGGCCTTTTCAACCCAGGACAGCGATGAAGTGCTCAGTGAGATCAACGTGACGCCGCTGGTCGACGTCATGCTGGTGCTGCTGGTGGTGTTCATCGTCACCGCGCCACTGCTGACCAACTCGATCCCGATCAACCTGCCCAAGACTGAGGCAGTGGCCCCGGCCGAACAGAAAGACCCGCTGGTGGTGAGCATCGATGGCAGCGGCAAGGTGTTCATCAACAAGGACGAGATCAAGGCCGACTTGCTGGAGACCAACCTGCAGGCGGCGAAGAACAAGGACCCACAGGTGCGGGTCCAGTTGCAGGCCGATGACGGTGTGAACTACGGCGAGGTGGCGCGTGCCATGGCGTCCATCGAACGTGCCGGCATTACCAGGTTGTCGGTGATCACCGCCAAATAAGCCGGATCATCCCTTCAAGACAGTGAGCTTCAGGCCGTCCCGGCAAGGCATAGGGGGCGGCCTTTTTTTGCGTGCCTGCTTATTTCTTGGTCTGTTTGACCGGCACGATTTCCATGATCCGGCCATTGGTGATCTGCACGCGCAGGTATTGGTCCTCATGCTTGACCCACTGGCTTTCCTTTTCCGGTTCGGTCAGGCCGGCTTTTTTCCAGTCGATGGCTTCACTCTTGCGATCAGCTTCTTCAGGCGCTTTCTCGCCCACCTTGATTTCGGCCGGGTGCAGCGAGCCGCCCTTGGGCTCGGCTTCGGCCTGTTGGGCCTGTACGCTCAGGGTGGCGCCACACAGGCTGCCAGCCAGAAGGAGGGCGGCGAACATCGAAGTCTTTTTCATGGGTATTTTCCCTATCGGTCTACAAGATGGCGGCTGTATGCCATACCTGTTAAGTCGGACAGGCTGGGGCGCAAATCATTCCACCTATCTGCATAAACCCCTGCGCACAGTCGGGTTTTCCAGGGCCTGGATGGCAAACCGCAGCTTTTCTGAACTGATGGCAAGGTGCGGAGGTCGACCACAGCAGACCCTGAATCCTGTTGCTTTCTAGGAGCCCTGCATGTCCAAGACCATTGCCGACCATCTTGCGCAAAGCCTCGCCGCCTCTGGTGTCACTCATATCTGGGGCGTGTCCGGCGACAGCCTCAACGGCCTGAGCGACAGCTTGCAACGCATGGGCAAGATTCGCTGGATGCACACCCGCCATGAAGAAGTCGCCGCCTTTGCCGCCGGTGCGCAAGCCGCTTCCAGCGGTACCTTGGCGGTGTGTGCCGGCAGTTGCGGACCAGGCAACCTGCACCTGATCAATGGCCTTTATGATTGCCATCGCAGCCGCGTGCCGGTGCTGGCGATTGCCGCGCACATCCCGTCCACCGAGATCGGCCTGGATTACTTTCAGGAAACCCATCCCCAGGAACTGTTCAAGGAGTGCAGCCATTTCGTCGAAATGGTCAGCCACCCGGATCAGTTTCCACGCGTGCTGGAGCGAGCCATGCGCGCTGCCATCGGCCAGAGGGGTGTGGCGGTGATCGTGATTCCGGGCGATGTGGCCCTGCAACCGGCACCCGAGGTGCCGTTGAGCAAGGTCGAGCCACAGCAATCGACAGTGGTTCCGGCCGAGTCTGACCTGCAGGCCCTGACCGAACTGCTTGACTCCAGCAAAGCGGTGACCCTGTTGTGCGGCGCGGGTTGCGCCGGCGCCCATGAACAGGTGGTGGCCCTGGCCGAACGTCTCAACGCCCCCGTGGTGCATGCCCTGCGTGGCAAGCAGTACATCGAGTACGACAACCCGTACGATGTCGGGATGACCGGGCTGATCGGCTTCAGCTCCGGCTATCACGCCATGTTGTCCTGCGACACCCTGGTGATCCTGGGCAGCAGCTTCCCGTATCGCAACTTCTACCCGGAAAAGGCCCGCATTGTGCAGATCGATCTGGACTCGACCCAGATCGGCCGCCGTGTGCCAGTGCACCTGGGCTTGGTGGGGGGCGTGCGCGAAACCCTCGATGCCTTGCTGCCCAGGCTCAAGCCGCATGCCGACCGGCGGTTTCTCGACAAGGCACTCAAGCACTACGCCACCTCTCGCGCCGAACTGGACGAACTGGCGACCCCGACCCCGGCCGGCGAGCCGATTCACCCGCAGTACCTCACGCGTATGGTCGACCAACTGGCGGCGGACGATGCGCTGTTTACCGTCGACGTGGGGACGCCAACGCTGTGGGCGGCGCGCTACCTGTCGATGAACGGCAAGCGCAACCTGATTGGTTCGTTCAATCACGGCTCGATGGCCAACGCCATGCCCCAGGCATTGGGTGCCCAGGCCCAACATCCACAGCGACAGGTGGTGGCGCTGTGCGGCGACGGCGGTTTGTCGATGCTGATGGGCGATCTGCTGACCATTCGGCAGTTGAACATGCCCATCAAGCTGATTGTGTTCAATAACAGCTCGCTGGGGTTCGTCGACATGGAGATGAAGGCGGGCGGCTATGTGCCGTTCGGCACGGACCTCAATCCGACGCACTATGCCGGTATCGCGCTCGGGGCAGGCATTCTGGGTATCCGGGTCGAGAACGCCCAGGACCTGCCGGGCGCCCTGCGCAAGGCGTTCGATCATCCGGGGCCGGTGTTGCTCGATGTGGTGGTCGCCAAGCAGGAACTGGGCATGCCGCCGAAAATCAAACTGGCCCAGGCCAAGGGTTTCAGCCTGTACATGCTCAAGGCGGTGATGAGCGGACGCGGCAGCGAAGTGCTGGAACTGGCCAAGACCAATCTGCGCTGATGAGGGCTGCGTGACCTTGTAGGAGCGCGCTCTGCCGGAATGCCGGACCACCGCGACCGAGTGCGCAGCGCTCGCAGAAATTGTGTAGCCGCTGAAAATTTACGACTGCGAACCCATCAGGGATCTATGAAACGCCACGAATTTACGACTGCTAACGCAGCCGGTCGCGGGCAGAGCTCGCTCCTACAAGGGTAAATTTGATATCACATAAAATCAGTGAGTTATTTTGTGTGTGGTGAAGGCTGTTTTGTTGCGCGAGGGGGGACCAGACGGGGGGGGGGGCGGGCCGGTTGTGGTGTTTCCGGGAGCCACTGCCTCGGGCCGCGCCGATGGGCCGTCCGTATTGCACAAGAAGCGCACACAGGTACAAGTGCAGTTCCCCGGTTTCGTGCCTACTGATGGCAAAGTCCTGTCTTTGACCCTCAGAGTCCCGAACCATGAACCGTAACGACCTGCGCCGTGTCGATCTCAATCTGTTGGTGATTTTCGAAGCGCTGATGTTCGAGCGCAACCTGACCCGGGTGGCCGAGAAACTGTTTATCGGCCAGCCGGCCGTCAGCGCGGCGCTGGGGCGCTTGCGCGATCTGTTCGACGATCCATTGCTGTTGCGCAACGGGCGCGCCATGGAGCCCACCGCGCGGGCCCTGGACATCCTCAAGGAAATTCGCCCGGCGCTGGATACCATTTCCGGGGCGGTCAGCCGCGCCAAGGATTTCGACCCCGCCTCCAGCACCGAGGTGTTTCGCATCGGCCTGTCGGACGATGCCGAATTCGGCCTGCTGCCACTGTTGCTGGCGCGCCTGCAGGCCGAAGCACCGGGCGTCATCATTGTCATTCGCCGGGCCAATTACCTGCTGTTGCCGGCGTTGCTGGCCTCAGGCGAAATCTCGGTGGGCGTCAGCTGGACGGTGGAATTGCCGGCCAACGCCAAGCGCAAGAAGCTGCGTGACATCCCGTGCAAGGTGATTCGTGGCGATGACCGTCCCGGCTCGCTGAGCCTGGACGAGTACTGCGCGCGGCCGCATGCCATGGTGTCGTTCTCCGGCGACCTGTCGGGCAATATCGACCTGGACCTGGCCCGGGTCGGACGCAGCCGCAAGGTGGTGCTGGCCGTGCCACAGTTCAATGGCCTGCGCGCTTTGCTGGCCGGCAGCGAAATGATTGCCACAGTGCCTGATTACGCCGCCTGTGCGCTGGTCGACGGCACCCGGCTGCGCGCTGAAGACCCGCCTTTTGCGATCGTGCCGGCCGAGTTGTCGATGGTCTGGAGCGGGGTGCACGACAACGACCCGGCCGAGCGCTGGCTGCGCGGCATGATCCATGAGTACATGTCGGCGACACTGCCCATCGGATAAGGGCGTGGCAGCAAACACAGCACATGCGTCCAATTCTCGACCGGCAAACGGCGGCACTATCAGTTTCGATTCGAACCACGGGTGCCCAGGCATCCCTTTCTGGTGTCACGGAGCTGCCGGTCATGTCCGAACCCTCAAGCCTCGCCGCCCCTGCGCACGAGCCTTCTCATGAAGTCGTCACCCTGGTGATCCGTCACCGGGCCAAAGCCGGTCTTGAAGCGCAATACGAACAATGGCTGCGGCGTGTCGTCGGCATTGCCAGCCAGGCACCCGGTCATCTGGGCGTCGATGTGATGCGCGGTCGTACCGGTGGCTTGCAGGCCTTCACCTCGGTGCTGCGCTTTTCGTCAACCGCCGCCATGCAACAGTGGCTGGACTCCGAGCAGCGGCGCGAGCTTCTGCGTGAGGCCGAGCCAATGCTGGCCGACGGCGATCAGACCCAGGTGGCCACCCACAACGAATTCTGGTTCAGCCCCGAAAGTGATCAAGCCGGGCCACCGCCGCGCTGGAAGCAGGCGGTGGTGTCCTATCTGGTGATCCTGCCGCTGAGCCTGCTGGTGCCTATGCTGTGGGGGCCGTTGCTGCAACTAAGCCCGTGGCTGTCGGGGTATTTCATGAGCAACGTGCTGATCACCCTGACCATCGTCCTGCTGGTGGTGTACCTGATGATGCCCGCCGCCACGCGGTTGTTTGCCACCTGGCTGAACGCGCCTGCCAATGACAAACAGGAGCAATGAGCCATGAGTGATGACGACAAGACCGACCTGCAGCGCCGACGCTTTATCGCCAACAGTTCGCTGCTTAGCGCAGCGGCGGCGCTGCTGCCTGCCTTCACGTTCGCAGGCCATGCGGGCGCTTCCCAATTTTCTGACAAAGGAACTGCGATGAATAACGTCGAGCTGATTCTGTTCAACGGCAAATTCCACACGGTCGACCGTGAAAAACCCACCGCCAGTGCAGTAGCCATCAGTGGCGGGCGCTTTGTGGCGGTCGGCAGCGAGGCCGAAGTCATGGCCCTGCGCGGCAGTGCTACCCAAGTCATCGACCTCAAGGGTCGCACTGTGATCCCGGGCCTCAACGACTCGCACTTGCACCTGATTCGTGGCGGCCTGAACTACAACCTGGAACTGCGCTGGGAAGGCGTGCCGTCGCTGGCCGATGCCTTGCGCATGCTCAAGGACCAGGCTGACCGCACACCGACCCCGCAGTGGGTACGCGTGGTGGGCGGCTGGAACGAATTCCAGTTCGCTGAAAAGCGCATGCCAACCCTGGAAGAAATCAACCTGGCCGCGCCCGATACCCCGGTGTTCCTGCTGCACTTGTATGACCGCGCCTTGCTCAACCGCGCCGCCCTGCGTGTGGCCGGCTACACCCGCGACACGCCCAATCCGCCCGGCGGCGAGATCGTGCGCGACGCCAATGGCAACCCGACCGGCATGCTGGTGGCCAAACCCAACGCCATGATCCTGTACGCGACCCTGGCCAAAGGCCCGAAGCTGCCGCTGGAGTATCAGGTCAACTCGACCCGCCAGTTCATGCGTGAACTCAACCGCCTGGGCATCACCAGCTGTATCGACGCCGGCGGTGGTTTCCAGAACTACCCCGACGATTACGCGGTGATCGAACAGCTCAACCGCGAAAAGCAGCTGACTGTGCGCATCGCCTACAACCTGTTCACCCAGAAGCCCAAGGAAGAACTGGCCGACTTCAAGAACTGGACCAGCAGCGTCAAGCTGCACCAGGGCGACGACTTCTTGCGCCACAACGGGGCAGGGGAGATGTTGACCTTCTCGGCCGCCGACTTCGAAGACTTCCGCGAGCCGCGCCCGGACCTGGTGCAAGGCATGGAAGACGACCTGGAGCCGGTGGTGCGTCATCTGGTCGAGCAGCGCTGGCCGTTCCGTCTGCACGCCACCTATGACGAATCCATCAGCCGCATGCTCGATGTGTTCGAGAAGGTCAACCGCGACATCCCGTTCAATGGCCTGCCGTGGTTCTTCGACCACTGCGAAACCATCACCCCGCGCAACATCGAGCGCGTCCGGGCCCTGGGCGGTGGTATCGCGATCCAGGACCGCATGGCGTTCCAGGGCGAGTATTTCGTCGAACGCTATGGCGCCAAGGCCGCCCAGGCCACGCCACCGATCAAGCGCATGCTGGCCGAGGGCGTGCCGGTCGGCGCCGGCACCGACGCCACTCGTGTGTCGAGCTACAACCCCTGGACCTCGCTGTACTGGATGGTCAGCGGTCGCACCGTCGGCGGACTGGAGCTTTATCCCGAAGGCCTGCCACGGGAAACCGCGCTGGAGCTGTTTACCCATGGCAGCGCCTGGTTCTCGTCCGAACAGGGCAAGAAAGGCCAGATCCGCGTGGGCCAACTGGCCGACCTCTCGGCGCTGTCGGCCGATTTCTTCAGCGTCGAGCCTGAGGCCATCAAGTGGATCGAGTCGGTGCTGACCGTCGTCGACGGCAAGGTGGTGTACGGCGCCGATGACTTCGAACCGCTCGGGCCCAAGCGCGTTCCGGTGCTGCCGGACTGGTCGCCGGTGGCCAAGGTGCAGGGCCACTGGCGCCCGGCCTCGCCGGTGCTGGCCCAGGTTCACCAGTGCAGCGGCCCGTGCAAGGTGCATTCGCACAGCCATGAGAAAGCACGCCTGTCCAATGCCCCGGTCAGCGACTTCCAGGGCTTCTGGGGCGCCTTCGGGTGTTCGTGCTTCGCATTCTGATTTTGTGTCACCTGCGTGAAAACGCCGGGTTGCCATGCAGCCCGGTGCTCCCTTTGAAATTCACAGGAGTCAATCATGAGCACTACTACCCCGTACAAGCGCTTGAACAAGGATGACGCCGTTGTTCTGCTGGTCGACCACCAGACTGGCCTGATCTCGCTGGTCCAGGATTTCTCGCCTAACGAGTTCAAGAACAATGTCCTGGCCCTGGGTGACATCGCCAAGTTCTTCAACCTGCCGACCATTCTGACCACCAGCTTCGAGCAAGGCCCCAACGGCCCGATCGTGCCGGAGCTCAAGGCTCAGTTCCCGGACGCGCCGTACATCGCCCGTCCAGGCCAGATCAATGCCTGGGACAACGAAGACTTCGTCAAGGCGGTCAAGGCCACCGGTCGCAAGCAACTGATCATCGCCGGCGTCGTCACCGACGTGTGCGTGGCGTTCCCGACCCTCTCGGCGCTGGCCGAAGGCTTTGAAGTGTTCGTGGTGACCGATTCGTCCGGCACTTTCAACGAAACCGTGCAGCAGGCCGCCTGGGCGCGCATGAGCGCGGCCGGCGCGCAATTGATGAACTGGTTTGCCGTGGCCTGCGAGCTGCAGATCGACTGGCGCAACGACATGGAAGGCCTGGCCAACCTGCTGTCCCAGCGGCTGCCCAACTACCGCAACCTGATCAACAGCTACACGACGTTCACCGCTTCGCACTGATTGCTTTAAGCATTACCCCCGCCACTCCAGGCCACGGCGGAGCATCACCGCGCCTGTCCTGTGCCATATCCGCCAATATGTAGTGATAAAAAATAATCACTACATATTGGTTGACGGCCGCCTTTTCATTTTGCATGATGCAGCCATCTCCCTGATCGGGAGCGCAGAAAAGCGGTACTCAACAGTCCCGGCAAGCCGTCGGGGTGTTTCAGGATGTAGGCTGCCCACAAGGCAGATTGAAGAAGATGAACCGGCCCAACGTCGCGACAGGCGCGCAGCTGGCGAAACGACCTCATGACGTGCTTGTGGTTGATCGGTTCTCGATTGCCAGCCCAGTCTTTGGCCTTCGCTATCTCCTCTCTGAAGCCGACCCGTCGGTGTAGTGGTTTCTCGACGAGACTACCTGCATCTTCTTCAAGCCCGGGTGTCACCTCACGAACGTTACTGACCGTCGCGTTCGTCGGTGATTCGATGTGCAAGTCGACGATCAAGTCCATTGAACAGTGAACGAGCTAAGGAGCATCACCATGACTATCAATCACATGACCCCTGATGAGCTGGCTCGTCTGTTTGCCGCACGCAAAGACACGCTGGACTGCCATATCCTGTGGATCACTCATTCAGGCGAAGTCCGTCTGGACCCGATGACCCCCTACACCCAGGAAAGCGAGTTCTGCGCTGCCCAGCGCAACCTGTGCATCGCCGTGAAGATGTTTCGCCGTGGTCTGGGCTACGTAGGCAAGAAGGCCGCTGCCGATGAGGCGTTCATCGAATGTCAGCTCGATGAGCTGCGCCAGGCCTGGCGCAAGGCACGTCCCAGTGCTCGCGTGGCCTGAGGTGTGACATGACAAGGCCCGGCTTTTGCGCTCGTTATCGGGCACAGAGACCGGGCCCCTGTTTATGTAAGTGTCTGTTACGCAGGTTTTACAAGCGAAGCGGATTGCGCTAAGTTTCTTGGCCAAGAGCCAGCAGGTGGCGCCGCAGTGATCTTTCAGTAGATCTGGACCCCCTTGCTGGCTTTTGCGTTTCCCGTATTGACGCGAGCGTCAGCCGCCGGTCATGTTCATGAACCGCACGACCTGCACGTCATCGTCAATACGAAAGTCATGGCTCCAGGGCTTGAGCTGCATGGCCTTGACGATGGCATCTTCCAGCACCTGCGGCTGGCCGGGGTTGGCGCGCAGCACAGCTTTCAAATCAGCCGAGTGTTCATTGCCCAGGCACAACAGCAGCCGGCCTTCGACTGTCATGCGCACCCGGTTGCAGGTGGCGCAGAAATTGTGGCTGTGCGGTGAAATGAACCCGATACGGCTGTGCGGGGCTTCGGCGATGCGCCAGTAGCGCGACGGGCCGTTGGTCGAGTCGGTGGATGACAACAGCGTGTAGCGTTCGGCAATGCGCGCCCGTACCTGATCGCTGGAAAAGAACGACTCCTTGCGGCTGTGTTCACTGATCGAGCCCAGCGGCATCTCTTCGATAAAGGTGATGTCCAGCCCGCGCTCAATGGCAAAGGCCACCAGATCATTGATCTCGTGGTCGTTGCGCCCTTGCATGACCACGCAGTTGAGCTTGGTGTGCACGAACCCGGCCGCGATGGCCGCGTCGATGCCGTCGATCACCTGGTGCAGGTCGCCAGTGCGGGTCAGTTCACGAAACCGCTGCGGGTCCAGGCTGTCCAGGCTGATGTTCAGGCGCTTGACCCCGGCCTTGAACAATGGCCCGGCCAGTTTGCCCAGTTGCGAGCCATTGGTGGTCATGCACAATTCGCGCAGACCCGGCAGGGCGGCAATGTTTTCGCACAGGCCGACAATGCCGGAGCGTACCAGCGGCTCGCCACCGGTCAGGCGGATCTTGCGCGTGCCCAGCTTCACGAAGCTTTGTGCCACCTCGAAGATCTCTTCCAGGCTCAGGATCTGCTGGCGCGGCAGGAAGGTCATGTCTTCAGCCATGCAGTACACGCAGCGAAAATCACAGCGATCGGTCACCGACAGGCGTAAATAATCGACCTTGCGCGCAAAGCGGTCGAGCAGGACGGAATCAGCCATTTAACCCTCGCAAATCATGACAGGCACCAGCTTGCGTGTTGGACCCCGTCACAGTCCAATCGGTTGTGACAATAACATGATCGATCGGCTTGATGATGGCCGGTGGCCGCGTCCAGGCGCGGCATCAGGGGGTCAGGGTAAACACCAGCGCCTTCAGGCCGCCATCGGCGCTGATGTCGGGAAACTCCGGCGGGTTGTCCAGGCGTTCGATGAACTGCAGGTGCGGTGCTTCGCGGGCGGTTTGCTCGATGAGAAACTGCTGGCCGATGGCCGGATCGTTCATGCATGCCAGCACGCTGCCGCCGGGTTCGAGCAACTGAGGCAGGCGGCGCAAGACCCGTTGGTAGTCCTTGTCGAGCACGAAGCTGCCTTTCTGGAACGACGGCGGGTCGATGATGATCAAGTCGTAGGGACCGCTGCGGGTGACTTTGCCCCACGAGTTGAACAGGTCATGGCCCAGAAAGCTGGCGCGGATCATGTCATGGCCGTTGAGCTTGTGATTTTCGCGGCCACGGTTCAGCGCCGGCCTGGCCATGTCCAGGTTGACCACGTGTTCGGCGCCACCGGCCACGGCCGCCACGGAAAAGCCACAGGTGTAGGCAAAAAGATTGAGCACCCGCTTGTTGCGGGCCTGGGCACGGACCCAGTCGCGGCCAAAGCGCATGTCCAGGAACAGCCCGGTGTTCTGGTTGCGGCCGAAATCGAGTTTGTAGCGCAGGCCGCTTTCGACGATGACATGGCTATCAAAAGGTTCGCCCAGCAGCCACTCGGTGGTGCTTTGCGGCCGATAGCGATGTTGCAGCAACAGGGCATGGGCGTGACTGGCGTGCCACGCTGCCGAGCGGGTCAGTTCCAGCAACTGTTGCCTGAGCGAGGCCAGTTCCGCTTCGGCCGGCTCACGAAACAGCGCGACCAGTACCACGCCCTGCATCCAGTCCACGGTAATGTGCTCCAGCCCCGGCCAGACCCGGCCACGGCCGTGGAACAGGCGCCGGGTTTCGGCCGGGGCCGGGTCCAGGGCGGTGAGCAGGTGCTGGTGCAGGGTGGCGAGTGATTGCGGGGTCATGGCAGCGGTCATTGATAAACGAGCGCGCATGGTAAACGCATTGATCGGGTACAGGCCAATCAGCGTGGCATGTAGCAGCGTTGCCAGCGCCGGGGAATGCCCAGTGTCACCAGGCCCAATGCGCCAGCCAGCCCGGCGCTGACCAGCAAGGCGGCCATGCCCAGCCGATGTTCGAGCAGCGCACCGAGCACGGCACCGACGAACATGCCGGCCCAGGGCACCAGTTGTACGCCCCAGCCGGCGCGACGCTCGCCCAGCAGCCAGCGGCCCAGGCTGCGGCCGAAGCGCGACAGGGCGCCGGTCACGTAGGTCAGGCCCACGGCCATGCCGCTGACTTGCTCGACGGCGGCATTGAGCATGCCCATGGCCAGGATGGCGCACACCAGTGTCGGTAAATGTGCCTGCACCGGCAGCAGCGCTGCTGCACACAGCAGGGCGCCGATGACCAACAGCAGCGGCAAGGCCCGTCTGCCGCCCAGGCGGGCAACCACGATGCCCAGCGCATTGCCGATGACAAAGATCACAATCGCCAGCGCCAGGCGGCCCATGACCGCCAGCTCGCCTTCGCTGATGGCCACGGCCAGGCGGGTGGTGTTGCCGCTCATGAACGACACGAAGTCACCGGTGGCCATGAAGCCGATGGCATCGGTCATGCCGGCCAGCATCGACAGGCCGGCCGCCAGGGCCAGGCCGACCCGGTCACGCCGTTTCTGTCGCAGGCGATAACCGGGAACGGGGGACGCTGTATCAGGCGGCATCATCGACGCTGCTCCGGGGCTGTCGCTCAAAGAGGGTGCAAACGATACAGATTTGTCGCCGGACAATCAGCCTTGGCGTAACGCTAGGGTCTGTTGCCGTTTCAGCACGAGCCGCATTGCTGGGCCCAATCTCGCCAGGCCAGGCGGAGGACGCAGAAAAGGGTCACTCCCTTTTCAAGTCCT